>NZ_JBNCKQ010000004.1:32009-407114 GCF_049841615.1 Micromonospora sp. DT63
CGTCCCCCCCCCCCCCCCCCCCCCCCCCCCCCCCCCCCCCCCCCGCCCCCCCCCCCCCCCCCCCGCCCCCCCCCCCCCCCCCCCCCCCCCCCCCCCCACGACCGGGTTGTCATGACCGCTCGCTGTCCAGGAACGCCATCTGCGCCTCGTCGTACCGGCTGCCGGCCACCGCGTCGGCGGGGACGGCGGCCTCGATGGCGGCCAGGTCCGTCTCGGTCAGCGTGATCGCGACGGCGCCGAGGGCCTCGGTGAGCCGGTCCCGACGGCGGGCGCCGATCAGGGGTACGACGGTCTCGCCCCGGGCGAGCACCCAGGCGATGGCGATCTGCGCCACGGTGACGCCCCGCGCCTCGGCGATGGCGCGCAGCGCGTCCACGAGGGCGAGGTTGCGGTCCAGGTTCGCGCCGGCGAAGCGCGGCAGGTGGCTGCGGAAGTCGGTGCCGGCGGTCTCCCGCTGCGGCGTCCAGTGGCCGCTGATCAGCCCTCGGGAGAGCACTCCGTACGCGGTGATCCCGACGCCCAGCTCACGTGCGGTCGGCAGGATCTCGGCCTCGGGGGCGCGGGAGATCAACGAGTACTCGATCTGGAGGTCGCTGATGGGGTGCACGGCGTGCGCCCGGCGCAGCGTGTCGGCGCTGACCTCGGACAGGCCGATGTGCCGGACATGACCCGCCTTGACCAGCTCGGCCAGGGTGCCCACGACGTCCTCCACCGGCACGTCGGGGTTGAGCCGGGCGGGGCGGTAGATGTCGACGTGGTCGGTGCCGAGCCGGCGCAGCGTGTACGCCAGGAAGTTCTTGATCGCGACGGGTCGGACGTCGTTGCCGTTCCAACCGCCGTCGACGTCGCGCAGAGCGCCGAACTTCACGCTGATCACCGCGTTGTCCCGGTTGCGGCCGCGCAGCGCGTCGCGCAGCAGCATCTCGTTGTGGCCCATGCCGTAGAAGTCGCCCGTGTCGAGCAGGGTGATGCCGGCGTCCAGGGCAGCGTGGATGGTGGCGATGCTCTCGGCCTCGTCGGCGGGGCCGTAGAGATCCGACATGCCCATCAGGCCGAGTCCGAGCGCGGAGACGGTGGGGCCGGTGGTGCCGAGGGTGCGGGGGTCCATGGGGTGTTCCTCTCCTGGGGTGACATGCCGACCATACACACTTCGGCTGACAGATTCCAGATTCTGTCACTCGCCAGTCGGAGAGGTCACTCACACAGCTCGGTGACGATGGACTAGTCGCCGTCGACGCGGCGGTCGCGCTTGCGCTGCGACTGGCGCTTCTTCTCGGCCAGCCGGCGCTCCTTGGCACCCCGGGACGGCTTGGTCGCCCGACGCGGCGGCGGGGGCGGCGCGGCCGCCTCGCGCAACAGCGCGACCAGCCGCTCGCGGGCCGCCTCCCGGTTGGCGAGCTGCGCCCGGTGCTCGCTGGCCGCGATCGTGAGCACGCCGTCCACCAGCCGGTTGGCGAGTCGTTCCAGCGCCCGCGACCGGATCCAGTCGGGCACCGACGGAGAGTTGGCCAGGTCGTAGCTCAGCTCGACCCGCGAGTCGGCGGTGTTCACGCCCTGCCCGCCGGGGCCGGACGAGCGGGAGAAGCGCTCCCGCAGCTCCCCGGCGGGGACGACCCACCGATCGGTCACCCGCAGTCCGTCGTCCACGCCCCGAGGCTAGCCGGCTGCGGCCCGCCCCGGGTCACCGGCGCGGAGGCTCACTCTGCGTCGTGGACGGGCTCGGCGCCGGACCGGCGGTCTCGTCGTGCGAGCCGACCGCGGCGTACGCCACGGCGCCGAACAGCAGCAGCCCGATCACGGCGGCCTTCACCGCGACCCCGCGGATCAGCAACCACGCGCCCCGGCGAGCGCCGGGCACCGATTTCTTCGCGGTCTGGTAGTCGGTCCACCCGCGTCGCGCCCGGGCGTACGCCGACCCCACCGCACATCCGATGATCAGGCCCACCAGCAGGAGGACCGTGAGAAGAGGACGCTCCACCTCCGCCAGTATCCATACCGAGCGTCATATTTCCATGGCCCGATGACGTGTGGCCGGATATCCGACACTGGAGGCGGCCCGATGGGCCGTACGAGCAGCTCAGCCGCCCTTGCCGATGATCGTGTCGGCGGTCTGCTGCACCTGGTCGATCGGAATGGCGAAGCCGATGCCGATCGACCCGTTGCCGTCGATCGTGGCGATCGCGGTGTTCACCCCGACCACCTCGCCTCGGGCGTTGACCAGCGGCCCGCCCGAGTTGCCGGGGTTGATCGACGCGTCGGTCTGCACCGCGCGGTGCCGGCTGTTGCCCAACCGCACCTGGCGGTCCAGCGCGCTGACGATGCCCGCGGTGACCGTCCCCGACAGCCCCAGCGGTGAGCCCACCGCCAGCACCGGCTCACCGACCCGGGTGGCACCCGGCTTGGCCAGCGGCAACGGGGCGAGGCCGGCCGACGGCGGCACCTTCAGCACCGCCAGGTCGCTGCGCGGCTCCCGGCCGACCACCTCGGCCTCGTACCGGCGGCCGTCGGGCAGCTCCACCGTGACCGGTCCACCACCGCCCTTGGCCAGGATGTGGTCGTTGGTGACCAGGTGCTGCTGGTCGTCGATGGCGAACCCGGAACCGGTCGCGGACGCGCCGTTCGCGCCACCGGCGAGCACCGACACCACACCGGGCACGGTCCGCTCGGCGGCGGTGACCAGCTCCGCCGGCACCGGTGCGGCGGACGCCGCGGACGATCCCGTGCCGTCCCGACTGGCCACCACACCGCCGGCCAGGGCGCCCGAGACGGCCGACACCGCGATGACCGCCAACGCGGCGAGCAGCCGGCCGGGGCGCCGCCCGCCGGGGTCCCGCCCCGAGCCGGGCGCGTCCCACCACCCGCGCCCGTCCGGGTCGAGCTCCGGCGAGATGAACCAGGGACCGCGCGGTTCGCCCAGTCCGGTCTGCACTGCCATGCGTACTCCTCACGGTCGACGTCGGCGCTGTGGATCAGGGCAGTCGGGAGAACCAGCGCATCGAGCCGGCGGCGGCGCCCATCGCGAACACCAGCCCGAGGCCGATGAACCGGGCCGAGACGTCCTGGCGTTCGGTGCGGTAGCCGACCGAGCTGCCGATGTCGTCGTAGACCGCGCGCAACTCGTCGCTGGTGCTGGCCTCGTGGAACATTCCGCCGGTCTCGTCGGCGACGGCCTTGAGGGTCTGCCCGTCGACCGGCACCTGGATCGGCCGTCCGCCCCGGTCCACGAAGCCGGACGGCGTGCCGAAGGAGATCGCGTGCACCGGCACCTTCGCCGCGACCGCCTCTCCCGCCGCCTCCATCGGGTCCATCCCGGAGGTGTTGGCCCCGTCGGAGAGCAGGATGATCCGGGCCGGCGGTGGCTCCTTCGCGGCCTCGCTGTCCAGGCTCTTGACCGCGCCGAGCGAGGTGTTGATGGCCTCACCGATCGCGGTGCCCTGCACCCCGGTCACCCCCTCGGCGAGACGACCGATGCCCTCGTCCAGGGCGTCCCGGTCGGTGCCGGGCGGCACCAGGACGGCGGCGCTGCCGGCGAACGCGACAAGCCCCACGTTGAACTCGTCGGGCAGGCCCTCGACGAAACGTCGGGCCGCCTGTTTGGCCGCCGCCAGCCGGTCCGGCTCCACGTCGGTGGCGAGCATGGAGGTGGACACGTCGACGGCGACCATCACCGTGGCGCGTTCCCGGGGGACCCGGACCTCGGCGGTGGGCCTGGCGAAACCGACCACGAGCAGCGCCAGCATGGCCAGGAACAGCCCGGCCGGGACGTGCCGGCGCCAGGCCGGACGAACGGGCGCCACCCGGTCCAGCAGCCGCAGGTTGGTGAAGCGGACGGCGTACCGGCTGCGTCTGCGCTGCATCACCAGGTACGCGCCGACCAGCGCGAGCACGCCGATCAGCAGCCAGAGTCGCAACGGGGACTCCCAGGTCACGCGGCACCTCCCCGGACGGCTCCGGCCGGTGCGGCGGCCATCCGCCGCTGGGCGTGCACGTGCCGGACGATGTCGGCGCTGAAGTCCCGGTCGGTGCGCAGCGCCAGGTGCGTGGCCGCGCTCCGGCGCAGCGCCTGGCGGACCTGCTCACGCTGGGCGGCGGCGGCCGCGGCGTACCGCTCCCGCAGGCGGCGGTCCGATGTGCACACCTCGCGGCGGCGGCCGGTCTCCGGGTCGACGAGCGTGATCAGCCCGACGTCGGGCAGTTCCAGCTCGCGCGGATCGGTCACCTCGATCGCCAGCACCTGGTGGCGGGCGGACAGCCGACGCAGGGTCCGCTCCCAGGGTGGCGGCTCCTCGGGGTCGTCGGGCAGGCCGTCGAGGAAATCGGAGACCACCACGACCAGCCCGCGCTGGTTGGCGACCCGGTGCACCGCGTCGAGCCCGTCCGCCAACTCCGCCGCCGCGGCCGGCTGCGGGGTCTCCGGCCGCGACCGGGACCGGTCGCCGGGCTCGGTCGCGCGCGGCGCGGTCAGCAGCGCGCGGAGCAGACCGAGCAGATGGGTACGCCCGCTGCGGGCGGGAAAGCGTCGTACCCCGTCGGCGCGCAGTACCTGGGCGCCCAGCCGGTTGCCGATGCCGGCGGTCAGGAAGCCCACCGCCGCCACGGCCGCCACCGCCAGCTCCCGCTTGTCCAGCGCGGCGGTGCCGAACTCCATGCTGGCGCTGGCGTCGACGAGCAGCCAGGTGGTGAGTTCCCGGTCGGCGTCGACCTGTCGGACGTGCGGCACGGCGGTCCGGGCGGTCACCGCCCAGTCCATCCGGCGGACCTCGTCCTCCCCCGGCCGGTACTCGCGGCTGCCGGCGGGTTCGCTGCCCGGCCCCGGGAGCAGGCCACGGTACTGGCCGTGCAGCAGACCGTTGAGCCGGCGGGTGACTGTCAGTTCCAGTCGGCGCAGCCGCTGGTCGGGGGTCAGCTCGGCCAGGCTCGGGTCGGGCGGGGTGGCCACCGACGTACGGCCGGCGCGTCTCACGCCGCCGCCAGGTCGGGGGCGTGCTGAGGGTGCCCGGTGGCCACCCGGGGCGGCGGCACCGCCTCCACGAGCCGCCGGACCAGGCTCTCGGCCGAGACCCCGTCGGCCACGGCGTCGAAGGAGAGCACCAGCCGGTGGGACAGGACGTCCACCGCCAGTTCCCGGACGTCCTCGGGCAGCACGTACTCGCGTCCCCGCAGCAGCGCCTGCGCGCGGGCGGCGGCGACCAGGCCGAGCGTCGCCCGTGGGCTGGCGCCGTACGCCAGCAGCGGCGCGAGTTCGGCCAGCCCGAACCGGCCCGGGTCGCGGGTGGCGAGGATGAGCCGGACGACGTACTCGGCCAGGGCGTGGTGGACGAAGACCCGCTCGGCGTGCTCCTGGAGCAGTCGCAGGCGTTGCGGGTCGAGCACCTGGCGGGCCCGGGGCCGGTCGGTGCTCATCCGGTAGAGGATGGCCAGCTCGTCGGCGTCGCTGGGATAGTCGACGACGACCTTCATGAGGAACCTGTCGCGCTGCGCCTCGGGGAGCTGGTAGACCCCCTCGGACTCGATCGGGTTCTGCGTGGCCAGCACCAGGAACGGCGTCGGCACCGGCCAGCTGCGCCCGCCGATGGAGACCTGCCGTTCGGCCATCGCCTCCAGCAGCGCCGACTGGACCTTGGCCGGCGCGCGGTTGATCTCATCGGCGAGCACCAGGTTGGCCATGATCGGGCCCAGCTCGATGTCGAAGGTCTCCTTGGAGGCCCGGTAGATCCGGGTGCCGACGATGTCGGAGGGGACCAGGTCCGGGGTGAACTGGATCCGGGAGAAGGTCCCGCCGACCACTGTGGCGAGGGTCTGCGCCGCAAGGGTCTTGGCCACGCCGGGCACGCCCTCCAGAAGGCAGTGCCCGTTGGCGATGAGTGCGGTGAGCAGACGTTCGACGAGCCGATCCTGCCCGACGATCACGCGTTTGACCTCGAAGAGGGTCTGTTCCAGCTCGGCGCCGGTCGGCTCGGGATCGACCGAGGTGGGCAGGCTGGCCAGGGTGTCCGAGATGTCCGTCACGGTGCTTGCTTCCCGGGCGGGGGCCTCGGCAAACGTCGGATTGTGAGCGCCGGACGGGTCCGTTGTGTCCTGAATGAGCAGGAGCCGCCCGGACGGGGAACAACCGGGAGGACTCGCTCGCACGGGCATGACCACCCCGACGAGGCAGGAGCCGGCCGGCGGCGACGAGGAACCCCCGGACACGACACGGCCCCCGCAGTCGACTGCGGGGGCCGGACGTTCGAATCGGTCAGGGCAGGTGGACGACCAGGTGGAAGCCCAGGTCGGTCGGGGTGCCCGCCGAGTTGCGGGTCTGCACGAAGACCGCGTTCGGCGTGCTGAGCCGGGGCGCCACCGAGATCTCGCCGGCCGGCGGAATGCAGCAGGCGTCGGCGCGACCGACGGTGACCACGAAGACACCAGCCGTGACGACCTGGCCGAACTGCACCTCGTACTGCCCGGTGCCGTACTTGATGACCGTGCCGGTGCCGCGCGCCTTGGTGCCGTTGGAGTTGACGACGACGATTGTGGTGGAGGCGACGAGCGTGGTGTTGGCCTTCAGCGCGGCCTTGGCCTTGCGGGCCGACTCGGCCGTGACCGGTGGTTGGGCGTTGGTGCCGCGCGCCGCCGGCTGGACGGACGCCTGCGGCGTCTTCGCCGACGGCTGGGCGACGGCGATCCCCCCACCAGCCAGGGTGAGCGCCAGGACAGCGAGCGTGACCGCCGCCGCCTTACGTCGGAAGAATGTTCTCATGACAGGTCCCCCTTGTGTGACCGTGCGAATTCGGCCGACCCGCGGGGCGGGACGGATGACTGCCAATAATGGGATCGACGACGACACGAGAAGCGGTTGAAGCTCGCTCGCCCGCAGTCGGGAAAGCTGATTTCTCGTTGATCTGCATCCGGCCTGAGCTGCTGTTACTACTCAGCGTTGCGTCGTTTAACCAGATGGAACGTAGCACCGCAAAAAGCGGGAGGTCAATAGTTGATCTCGCATTATCGGCCTGTCGTGCAGCCGTCAGATAATTGTGAAAGATGAACGTGTCAACCATTCACACAAATGGCGGGGACCCGCCACCGCTACGCTGACCGCCATGATCGTCGACACTGCGCTCACGCCGACCCGCCGCCGGGCGTCGATCGGCACGGCGCTCTGCTGGGTGGCGGTCGGGCCCACTGCCGCCTGGGCCGCCGTACGACTGGCGGGGCTGGACCGGGGGCCACTGGTGCAGGCGCTCGCCTTCACCCCGTACGTCGCCGCGTTCAGCGTGCTGGCCCTCGGCCTCACCGTCGCCCTGCGGCGCTGGTGGCCGGCGGCGGTCGCGGCCCTGGCCGCGGTGGCACTTGTCGGCGTGGTAGCCCCCCGGGCGCTGGCCGCCCCACAGCCGGCGGCGACCGGCCCGACGATCCGGCTGCTCACGGCCAACCTGCTCGTCGGGGCCGCCGACCCGGGGGCACTCGTCGAGCTGGTCCGGCAGCACCGGGTCGACGTGCTCACCGTGCAGGAGTTCACACCTGAGGCGCAGGCCGGCCTGGACCGCGTCGGCCTCGACCGGCTGCTGCCGTACCGGCAGCTCAACGCGCAGGTGGGCACGCCCGGTTCCGCGCTCTACTCGCGGTGGCCGATCAGCGACGTCGGCATCCGCAACAACCGCGGTGGCTGGGGATTCACCCAGGCGTACGGGACGCTCGCCGTCCCCGGTGGGCCCCCGGTCCGGGTCGAGTCGGCCCACCCCGCGGCGCCGTCCGCGCTGGACAGGTCGGCGCCTGGCGTGCCGACCTGATCGCCCAACCACCGGCCACCCCCGGTGGTGGCCTGCGGATCCTCGCCGGAGACTTCAACTCCACACTGGACCACGGGCCGCTGCGCGCGCTGCTGCGCACCGGCTACGTCGACGCCGCGGACGCCACCGGCACGGGCCTGACCGGCACGTGGGGGCCGTACGACGGCGACCTCATCCCCCCGGTCACGATCGACCACGTGCTCGTCGACCGCCGCATCGCCGCCAACAAGGTGGAAGTGTTCGGCCTGGGCGGCAGCGACCACCGCCCCGTCCTGGCCACCCTCCGCCTGCCCGCGGCCTGAACCCCCGCGATCTTGCACTTTCTGCCCCGACATTCGGGGCACAAGCCGCAGAACGGCGACACAAAGTGCAAGATCGCGGAGGTCAGGAGGTTGGGGCCTTGGCGGAGGCGGGGGCGAGGCCGTAGGTGAGGGCGTCGACCAGGGCGTGCCAGCTGGCCTCGACCACGTTGGGGTGCACGCCCACAGTCGTCCAGTCGCGGCCGGTGTCGTCGGCCGTCTCCAGGAGCACCCGGGTGACGGCGCCGGTACCGTGGCTGCCCTCCAGGATGCGCACCTTGTAGTCGGCCAGCTCGAACTCGCGCAGCCGCGGATAGTGCCGCGCCAGGCCCACCCGCAGCGCCTCGTCGAGGGCGTTGACCGGGCCGTTGCCCTCCGCGGTGGCGATCACCCGCTCGCCGCGTACCCGGATCTTCACGGTCGCCTCGGAGACGACCGCGCCGTCCTCGCGGTGCTCGACCAACACCCGGTACGACTCCAGGGTGAACGGCCGGGCCGGGCCGCCCTCGGGCAGCTCGGAGCGGACCAGCAGCTCGAAGGAGGCGTCCGCCGCCTCGAAGGACCAACCGTCGGCCTCCAACTCCTTGACCCGCTTGGTGACCCGGGTCAGCGCCTCCGGACGGTCGGTCAGGTCCAGGCCGAGCTCACGGCTCTTGAGCTCGACGCTGGCCCGACCGGCCATCTCGGTCACCAGGATCCGCATGTCGTTGCCCACCACCGACGGGTCCACGTGGTTGTAGAGCAACGGGTCGACCTTGATCGCGCTCGCGTGCAGCCCGGCCTTGTGGGCGAAGGCGGCGGCCCCGGCGTACGCCTGGTGGGTGTCGGGGGCGATGTTGGCGATCTCGGCGATGGCGTGCGAGACCCGCACCATCTGCGCCAGGCAGCCCTCCGGTAGGACGGGCATGCCGAGCTTGAGCTGGAGGTTGGCGACGACAGCGAAGATGTCGGCGTTGCCGGGGCGCTCGCCGTACCCGTTGGCGGTGCCCTGCACGTGACGGACGCCGGCCTCGACGGCCGCGATCGTGTTGGCCACGGCGCAGGCGGTGTCATTCTGCGCGTGGATGCCGAACAGCGCCGGGTCGACGCCGAGCCGGTTGGTCAGGTCGACGATCGCGGCGGTCACCTGGGACGGCAGCATGCCGCCGTTGGTGTCGCAGAGGACCATCCGCTCGGCGCCCGCGGCGAGCGCGGTCTGCACCACTGACGCGCCGTACGCCGGGTCGTGGCGGTAGCCGTCGAAGAAGTGCTCGCCGTCGACGAACACCCGGCGGCCCTCGCGGACAAGGTGGCTGACGGTGTCGTGGATCATCGCCAGGTTCTCCGCGCCGGTGGTGCGCAGCGCACGCTCGACGTGGCGGATGTCGGCCTTGGCGACCAGCGCGACGGCCGGGGTCTGCGCGTCCAGCAGGGCGCGCACCTGGGGGTCGTCGGCGACCGCCACACCGGCCTTGCGGGTGGCGCCGAACGCGACCAGGACGGCGTGCCGCAGGTCCAGTTCGGTGCGGGCCCGGCGGAAGAACTCGGTGTCCTTGGGCACCGCGCCCGGCCAGCCGCCCTCGATGAAGCCGACACCGAACTCGTCGAGCAGTCGGGCCACCGCCAGCTTGTCGACCACCGAGTAGGTGAGCCCCTCGCGCTGGGCGCCGTCGCGCAATGTCGTGTCGAAGACCTGGAACGTCATCAGGATCCTTTCTCGGAGCAACAAAAAGACCCCCCGCGGATGCGGGAGGTCTGCGCGCTCGGCGGAGGGAGAGCCGGCGCGCTAGGTCGCAATAATCAGGGCGGTGCTGGTCACGCTCGCTACTCTGCCACTCGCCCCCGTTCGTGGGAGAAACTATCCACATCTCGGGACGGCACGTTCGGTGTCGCGACGCCTGACCCGCCGGAAGACGACACCCGGGCAGCTCTGGCCTGACACCCCGCACGCCTGCCGGTCGCCGTTTCCGGGACCCCGCCGCCGGGTAGCTCCTGCGGGGACGCACCCAGCGACGCCGAGACGATCGGCGACAGTCAGGAGTTAACGGCATGGACAGGATCGACCCGCACGCCGCCCACGCCGGGCCCGACCCGCTGCACGGCGGTGACCAGGGCGCCGTCGCGGGCGGCGCACCGACCGGCACCTTCGACCCCTGGCGCTACCGGGACGCGGCCGGAGTGGCCGACGCCGACCTGGTCGGCTACAAGGTCGAGGCCACCGACGGCGGAGTCGGCAAGATCGACAGCGCCAGTCACGAGGTCGGCGGCAGCTACCTGGTCGTGGACACCGGGCCGTGGATCTTCGGCAAGAAGGTGATGCTGCCCGCCGGCACCGTCAACCAGGTCGACCACGACCAGCGCACCGTCTCCGTGGATCGCACCCGGGACCAGATCAAGGCCGCCCCGGAGTACGACGAGACCAGCCACAGCGACCCGACGTACCGGGACCAGCTGGGCGGTTACTACGACGAGACGTACGGCGCTCTCCCGCCGGGCACCGCACGCTGAACGATCGGGCTCAACGGCCGGTGGGACGCGAGCCCACCGGCCGTTACCGTGTGAACGTGGACGCCACCGAGGACAAACGACACATCCCGCTGCCCGCCACCTTCAACTTCCGCGACGTCGGCGGCTACCTCAGCCACGACGGCCGCACCGTGCGCCGAGGCCGCCTCTACCGCTCCGACTCCCTGCACCGCCTCGACGAGCAGGACCGGGACGCGTTCGCCGCGATCGGCATCCGCACCGTCATCGACCTGCGCCGCCCCACCGAGGTGGAGCGCGACGGTCGGGTGCCCGCGTACCAGGGGCTGACCTACCGCAACATCCACCCGGAGCACGAGGACTGGTCGGGTACACCGCACGAGAAGGGCACCGACCTGGCCCGCTACCTCGCCGACCGGTACGCCGACCTGGCCCAGACCGGCACCGCGGGGCTGGCCGAGGCGATCGGACTGATCGCCGATTCCGCGAACGCCCCGGTCGTGGTGCACTGCGTGGCCGGCAAGGACCGCACCGGCATCGTCTGCGCCCTCACCCTCGCCGTCCTGGGCGTCGACGACGCCGACATCACCGCCGACTACGCGCTGAGCACGGAGGCGTCGGCCCGGTTCAGCGCCTGGTTGGCCGAGACCATGCCGAACGCGGCGGCGGTGCCCGCGCCGTTCCTGGCCTCGCCCGCCGAGGCCATGCAGATGTTCCTGGACGAGCTGCGCGCGGGCCACGGCTCGATCGAGGCGTACCTGCGCCACGCCGGGGTGACCGACGAGCAGCTCGCGGCCCTGCGCGACCACCTGCTCGACGAGATCTGACCCGCCGCGCTGACCGGCCCGTTCGCACGGGCCGGTCAGCGCCGGTCGTCAGAGGACCTTGCGCACCCAGCCGTGCGGGTCGGCGGCCTTGCCGCGCTGGATGTCGACCAGCTGCTGCCGCAGCGACATGCTGACCCGGCCGGGCTCGCCGCCACCGATCAGGAATTCACCGTCGGGGAACTTCACCTGACCGATCGGGGTGATCACCGCGGCGGTGCCGCAGGCGAAGACCTCGCGCAGCCGGCCGCTGGCCGCGTCGGCCTGCCAGTCGGCGAACGAGACCGGCCGCTCCTCGACAGAGTGCCCGGCCTTGCCGGCCAGCGTCATGATCGCCTCCCGGGTGATGCCGGGAAGGATCGTGCCGTTCAGCGGCGGGGTGACCACCGAGTCGTCGTCGTAGACGAAGAAGACGTTCATGCCGCCCAGTTCCTCGACGAAACGGCGCTCCACCGCGTCGAGGAAGACCACCTGATCGCAGCCGGCCTCGATGGCCTCCGCCTGGGCCGCCAGCGACGTGGCGTAGTTGCCGCCACACTTGGCCGCGCCAGTGCCTCCGGGCGCCGCGCGGGTGTAATCCGGGGAGACCCAGACCGTGACCGGCTTGACGCCACCGGTGAAGTACGCCCCCACCGGCGAGGCGATCACCATGTACAGGTATTCGTTGGCCGGGCGGACGCCGAGGAAGACCTCGCTGGCGAACATGAACGGCCGCAGGTAGAGGCTGCCGTCCTCGCCGGTGGGGATCCACTCCCGGTCGATCTCGATCAGCTTGTGCAGCGAGTCGACGAACACCTCGGGCGGCAGCTCCGGCATCGCCATCCGCTGCGCCGACTCGACGAACCGGGCCGCGTTGGCGTCCGGCCGGAACATCGTCACGCCGCCGTCGGCGGTCCGGTACGCCTTCAACCCCTCGAAGATCTCCTGCGCGTAGTGCAGCACCGCGCTGGCCGGGTCCATCGGGATCGGGCCACGCGCCTCCACCCGGGCGTCGTACCAGCCCTTGCCGTCGGCGTACCGCACGGTGACCATGTGGTCGGTGAAGACGCGGCCGAACCCCGGGTTGGCCAGCAGGGCGGCCCGGTCGGCGGCGGATACCGGCGCGGGATTCGGACGGATCTCGAAGTCGAGCTTGTCACCACCGCTCATAGCGCTGACCTCCCTGGGGAACAACGGCATGCGGGATCGCACACCGACATGGTTGTGCCAGAAACTTACCCCGAACGGTCGTTCAGAAGGTAGGGCCGCTCGGGACCGGGTGGACTGCCCGGACAGGCGGATGCCGCCGCTGACCCTGGCGGGTCGCAGCGGTCAGGCTACGGCGTGGGTGGCGAGCCGGTCGCCGACCTCGGCGGTGCGCAGTGCCGCCCCCGGAGTGCGGCCGGCCAGCTCGGCGGCGACCGCCGCGTTGACCCGCGTCGCCGCCTCGGCGTGCCCGAGCTGCTCCAGCAGCAACGCGACCGACAGCACCGCGGCCACCGGGTCGGCGACGCCCTGCCCGGCGATGTCCGGCGCGGAGCCGTGCACCGGCTCGAACATCGAGGGGTACGCGCCCTCGGGGTTGATGCACCCGCTGGCGGCCAGCCCGATCCCGCCGGTGACCGCGGCGGCGATGTCGGTGAGGATGTCGCCGAACAGGTTGTCGGTGACCACCACGTCGTAGCGCTGCGGCTGGGTCACCAGGAACATCGCGGCCGCGTCGACGTGCTGGTACTCCGTCGTGACGTCCGGGTGCTCGGCGGCGACCGCCTCGAAGGCCCGCGCCCACAGCGACCCGGCGTGGGTCAGCACGTTGGTCTTGTGCACCAGGGTGACCTTGCGCCGCTCCCGGCGGTCGGCACGGGCGAACGCGTCACGGATGACCCGCTCCACGCCGTGTCGGGTGTTGAGGCTCTCCTCGGTGGCGACCTCGGCGGGCGTGTCGCGGTGCAGGGTGCCGCCGGCGCCGGCGTAGAGCCCCTCGGTGCCCTCGCGCACCACCACCAGGTCGACCTCGCCGGGCTTCACGTTGCCCAGCGGCCCGGCGACGCCGGGCCAGAGCCGCGACGGGCGCAGGTTGACGTACTGGTCGAAGGCGAACCGGAGCTTGAGCAGCAGGCCGCGTTCCAGGACACCAGGCGGAACCGTGGGGTCACCCACCGCGCCGAGCAGGATCGCGTCGTGCCCGGCCAGCTCGGTCAGCACCGAGTCGGGCAGCACCTCACCGGTACGATGCCAGCGGGCGGCGCCGAGGTCGTACTCGGTGGCCTGCACGCCGGGGAGCACCGCGTCGAGGACCTTCCGAGCCTGCGCGACCACCTCGGGCCCGATGCCGTCCCCGGCCACCACCGCGATCCGCGCCACGCCCGTACTCCCCACGCTCGACTGCCCTGTCCCGGCAACGGTACGTCGGTGTCCCGCAACCCGGTACGATCCTTCCAATATCTGGGACCGGCGGATACACAGCACCCTCTCAGCTGGGACTCATGGGGCGATCATCTGCGCTGCCTACGGTGGGGGCAGCGGGTCAGGGGTCCCGCGAACGGTGGTCGTGACGACGCGACGTCAACTGCGAGGGGGCAGGTGCCATGCGCATCGACGAGCAGCCGCGGACCCGCTGGCCGGATCCTTCGGCGTTCCGGAACCGCCGGCCGGACCTGCGACTCGGCCAGCGCCGGCACCGGATCGACCCGACCGCCGCGGCCGACGGCCGGATCGCCGTGCAGCACACCGTACGCACCGCCACCGCCGAATACACCCTGCTGCTCAACGCTCCCGCCCGGCTCGGCCGTCGAGGCGTCGGCGAGGCGCTGCGGGACAGCGTCGCGGAGCTGCGCGCCATCGACCTGACCTACGGCCCGAACCGCCCGGAGAGCCTGGTCTCCATGCTGCGGCGGGGGGAGATCACCCCGGAGTCGTACCCGCCGCTGGCCGACCTGGTGGACCGCTGCACGGCCATGCGGGCCGCCACCGACGGCTGGTTCGACGCCTGGGCGGTGCCCGGCGGCTTCGACCCGGGCGGCCTGCTGGGCGGCTGGGCAGTGGAACGTGCCGCCGCCCGGCTGCGCGCCGCGGGCATCCACGACTATGCAGTACTCACCGGCGCCGACCTGGTGGTCCGCGGCCGGGCGCCGCACGGCGGACCGTGGCGGGTGGCGGTGCACCACCCGACGGCACCCGAGCGCGCACCGCTGGTGCTGGAGATGACCGCCGGGGCCGTCGGCACCTCGGGAGTGACCGGGCGCCAGGGGCACGTGGTCGACCCGCACACCGGCGAGCCGGCCAACCAGCTCGTCGCCGCGACTGTCGTCGGCCCGGACCTAACGGTCGCCGACGCGTACGCCACCGCGCTGTACGCCGCCGGGCCCACCGGCCTGGCGTGGTTCCGGGGCGGCTCCGACTATCGCGCGCTCTTCGCCCACCGGCGCTGAACCCCGTCGCACACGAGCCCCGGCTCCCCACGGGGCTGCGGCCGTGACCCGCGCTCGGGCGGTCGGGGATAGCGGTTGCACCTCGGCCGTCCGGCACGGTCGGGCCGCTGCGATCGGCCCCCACGGCCTCGGCAACGGCCGTGGGGGCCGGTCAGCGACGAGTGCGCGTGGCTCGCACAATCGAGGGGTGCGGACCGGTCGGGCCGGACGTCGGCCGCGCCACCCGAAGACGGGCCGGCGTCGCGACCTGCGGCCAGTAACCGCAGTCGTACGCTAGCGAATCGACGCAACTCGACGCAAGAGTCTCCACAGCGGACTCTCCCGACCGGTGCGTGGCGGGTCGGCGATTGGCCTGCGGCGAGGCAGTTTCGACATGGTGAACGACGGATGGCACGCTGTCCGCCGTGAGTTTCGATCTGAGTGTGTGGGCCCTGGAGGACGGGGCGACGCCCGAGGACGTGCGGGCAGCTGTCGACGGTTGCCGGCAGGGGCGGCACGTGGACCGTTACCCGGACCCGCGCGTCGTCGGCTTCTACCGGGCGATCACGGCGTCCTATCCGGACCGACACCCCGGCCCGGACAGCCCGTGGGCCGTGGCGCCGCTGCACGCCGCCCACGACCACGTCGAGCTGAACCTGCACCCGACCTGCGCGGACCAGGTGCTGCTGGACATCGAGCGACTGGCCGGGGAGCACGGGTTGATGCTCTTCGACCCGCAGGACGGCTCGGTCTACCCGCCCCCGGCCCGGCTGCCCCACTGACCCGAGGCGGGGTGGGCCGGGCATCCCGGCCGCGTGACACCCCGAGGGCTGGGCATCCCCCGCACCCGGGGGTACGACAGAGGGGCCCGGCGCGTCGCCGGGCCCCCCGTGGTGCTGCCGTCTGTGCCGTCGCGGCCGATCGTGCGCGGCCGGTGGCGTGACCGCCGACTACTCGTCGCGCAGGTCCGCCGCGCTGGCGGCGGTCGCGCCGATCGAGTCGGCCGCCGAGGTGAGCAGGTCCGCGCCGAGCGCCTGGTCGACGGTGAGCGTCATCAGGGTCTCGCCGCCCGCCTCACGCCGGGCCACCTGCATCGCGGCGATGTTGATGCCCGACTCGCCGAGCAGGGTGCCGACGGTGCCGACGACGCCCGGCCGGTCGGCGTAGCGCAGGAAGAGCAGGATGCCCTCCGCGGCGATCTCCACGTCGAAACCGTCCACCTCGGTCAGCCGGGGGACGTCGCGGGCGCCGGAGTGGGTGACCGTGCCGGAGACGCTGACCGTCCGGCCGTCCGGCAGAGCGCCGCGCACCGTCACGAGGGTGGGCTGGTCGGCCGTCTCGGCCAGGCTCTCCAGCGTGACCTCGACGCCGCGCTCGGCGGCCAGATGCGGGGCGTTGACGTAGGTGACCTGCTCCTCGACGACGGAGCTGAACAGGCCCTTCGTCGCGGCGAGCTTGAGCACCGACACGTCGTGGCCCACGATCTCGCCGCGCACCTCCACGGCGACGCTTGCGGCGACCCCACCGGCGACGGCGGTGAACGCGCGGCCCAGCTTCTCGGCCAGCGGGAGCAGCGGGCGGACGTCCTCGGCGACCACGCCGCCGGCCTGGACGTTCACCGCGTCGGGGACGAACTCGCCCTGCAACGCCAGCTTCACGCTCTTGGCCACCGCGAGGCCCGCCTTGTCCTGCGCCTCGTGCGTCGAGGCGCCCAGGTGCGGGGTGGCCACCACGTTGTCGAAGGCGAACAGCGGCGAGGAGGTGCACGGCTCCTTGGAGTACACGTCGACGCCGGCGCCGGCGACCCGACCCTCGGCGATGGCGTTGGCGAGCGCCTGCTCGTCCACCAGGCCACCGCGGGCGGCGTTCACGATGCGGACGCCGGGCTTGACGATCGCCAGCTCCTTCTCACCGATCAGGCCCACCGTCTCAGGGGTCTTCGGCAGGTGGATGGAGATGAAGTCGCTCTCGCGCAGCAGCTCGTCCAATCCGACCAGGCGGACGCCGAGCTGCGCCGCACGGGCCGGCTGGATGTACGGGTCGTACGCGATCAGCCGGGTGCCGAAGGCGGCGATCCGCTGCGCGAAGAGCACCCCGATACGACCGAGCCCGACCACGCCGACGGTCTTGCCCTGCACCTCGACACCTGTGTACTTCGACCGCTTCCACTCCCCCGCCTTGAGCGCTGAGCTGGCGCTCGCGGTGTTGCGGGCCACGGCGAGCAGCAGTGCGACTGCCTGCTCGGCGGCGGAGACGATGTTGGAGGTGGGCGCGTTGACGACCATGACGCCCCGCGCGGTGGCGGCCGGCACCTCGACGTTGTCCAGACCGACGCCGGCCCGGGCGACCACCTTGAGTCGCGGCGCGGCGGCGACCGCCTCGGCGTCGATCTGGGTCGCGCTGCGCACGATGACGGCGTCGGCCTCGGAGAGCGCCGAGAGCAGGGCCGGACGGTCGGTGCCGTCGACGTGACGGACGTCGAAGTCGTGAGCGAGCACCTCGATGGCGGCGGGGGCGAGTTCTTCGGCGATCAGTACGACAGGATTCATCGGTCCTCGTAGAGGTCGTGTTTGCGATCGGCCCGGGCGGCGGGGCGCCGCACTGCGCCCCGCGCTGATCCGTGCCGTGGCCGTCAGGTGCCGGCTCAGCGCACCTACCCGCGATCGTAGGGGCCACGCTGGCCGGCGTGTTCCGGTCTTCGGGGTGAGTGCCCTCACACGCGCGGTCGAGCGATGGACATCACCCGTTCACCACCGCGAAACCGTCGTCGCGCGCCGTGCGCGGGGGGTGGGGCTCACCACTGTGGTGGGCGACATACCGCAGAGGTATGAATATGCCTGCCAGGTATACGGCTCACCGGCGACACTGCACCCGAGGACGTGCCGGGGCCGCCACCGGCGGAGGCGCATCGTCGACGGCCCCGGGTCGCGCTGGGGAGAGCGCGGGCCCGGGGCCGTCGGAGACTCGTCTGGCCGGACGGTCAGGCGGTCTCGGTGATCGGACGGTCGACCCAGCTCATCATCCCGCGCAGCTTCCGGCCGGTCTCCTCGATCGGGTGCGCCGCACCCTCGGCCTGCCACTTGGTGAAGTTCGGCCTGCCGGCCTCGTCCTCGGCGACCCACTCGCGGGCGAACTCGCCCGACTGGATCTCACCCAGGATCTTGCGCATCTCGTCCTTGACCCGGGAGTCGATGATGCGCGAGCCCCGGGACAGGTCGCCGTACTCGGCGGTGTCGGAGATGCTGTAACGCATCTTCGCGATGCCGCCCTCGTACATGAGGTCGACGATCAGCTTCAGCTCGTGCAGGCACTCGAAGTACGCGACCTCCGGGGCGTAGCCCGCCTCGGTGAGCACCTCGAAACCGGTCTGCACCAGCGCCGAGGCGCCGCCGCAGAGCACCGCCTGCTCGCCGAAGAGGTCGGTCTCGGTCTCCTCGGTGAAGGTGGTCCTGATCGCGCCGGCCCGGGTGCCGCCGATCCCCTTGGCGTACGCGAGGGCGAGCGCGAGCGCGTTGCCGCTGGCGTCCTGCTCGACGGCGACGAGACAGGGCACGCCCTTGCCGTCGCTGTACTGGCGGCGGACCAGGTGGCCGGGGCCCTTGGGCGCGACCATCGCCACGTCCACCTCGGCCGGCGGCTTGATCAGGCCGTACCGGATGTTGAAGCCGTGGCCGAAGAAGATCGCCTTGCCCGGAGCCAGGTGCGGCTCGATCGACTCGGCGTAGATCTTGCGCTGGGCGGTGTCCGGCGCGAGCACCATGATCACGTCCGCCTCGGCCGAGGCCTCTGCCGGCGTGAGCACCCGCAGGCCCTGCTCCTCGGCCTTCGGGCGGCTCTTCGAGCCCTCCGGCAGACCGATCACCACGTCGACGCCGGAGTCGCGCAGCGACAGCGCGTGGGCGTGCCCCTGGCTGCCGTAGCCGATCACCGCGACCTTCTTGGCCTGGATCAGGCCGAGGTCGGCATCGTCGTCGTAGTACACCTCAACGCTCATGAGAACTTCCCTTTCGTACGACGGCCTGAGTGCCCGTCGTGGTCTGTGCGGATGGGTCAGGCGGCGCGCAGCGCGGGGCCGGCGGTGATCGAACGCGAGCCGCGCCCGATCGCCACCAGCCCGGACTGGACCATTTCCTTGATGCCGAAGGACTCGAGGTCGCGCAGCAGCGCGTCGAGCTTGTCCGGTGTGCCGGTTGCCTCGATGGTCAGGGTGTCCGGTGCGACGTCGACCACCCGGGCGCGGAACAGGTTGACGGTCTCCAGCACCTGCGACCGCGCGGACCGGTCGGCACGGACCTTCACCAGCAGCAGCTCGCGGGCAACCGAGACCTGCGGATCCAGCTCAACGATCTTGAGCACGTTGACCAGCTTGTTCAGCTGCTTGGTGACCTGCTCCAACGGGGACGACTCCGCGTTGACCACGATGGTGATCCGGGAGACGTCCGGGTTCTCGGTCTCGCCGACGGCGAGGCTGTCGATGTTGAACCCGCGCCGGGAGAACAGGCCGGAGACCCGGGCGAGCACGCCGGGCTTGTTCTCCACCAGCACGGACAGCGTGTGCATCGTCATGCCATGGCCTCGCTTCGCTCGGTCATGGCATGGCCATGCGCAGCACTGAGCTTGATGATTCGTTCGCTTCGCTCACTCATGGTCAGATGTCATCCTCGTCGAAGACCGGGCGGACGCCACGGGCGAACATGATCTCGTCGTTGCTGGTGCCGGCGGCGACCATCGGCCAGACCATCGCGTCCTTGCCGACCACGAAGTCGATCACCACTGGCGCATCGTTGATCTCCATCGCGGCGGCGATGGTCTTGTCCACGTCAGCCGCGCTCTCGCACCGCAGCCCGACGCAGCCCAGGGCCTCGGCGAGCTTGACGAAGTCCGGGATGCGGTGCTTGTGGGTGCCGAGCTCGGTGTTGGAGTAGCGCTCGTTGTAGAAGAGCGTCTGCCACTGGCGGACCATGCCGAGATTGCCGTTGTTGATGACGGCGATCTTGACCGGGATGCCCTCCAACGCGCAGGTGGCCAACTCCTGGTTGGTCATCTGGAAGCAGCCGTCCCCGTCCACCGCCCAGACCACCGTGTCCGGCTTGCCGACCTTGGCGCCCATCGCCGCCGGAACCGCGTAGCCCATCGTGCCGAGGCCGCCGGAATTCAACCAGGTGTACGGCTTCTCGTAGGAGATGAACTGCGACGCCCACATCTGGTGCTGGCCCACCCCGGCCACGAAGATCGCGTCCGGGCCGACGATCTCGCCCAGCCGCTTGATCACGTACTGCGGGGACAGGGTCCCGTCGACCGGCTCGTCGTAGCCCAGCGGGTAACGGTTGCGCAGGTCGTCCAGCTGCGTCCACCAGTCACCGAGGTCGGCCGTGTGCCCCGCCGACCGCTCGGCGGTGACGGCGGCGATCAGCTCGTCGATGACGTGCTTGGCGTCACCGACGATCGGCACGTCCACGTGCCGGTTCTTGCCGATCTCGGCGGGGTCGATGTCCGCGTGCACGACCGCCGCGTCCGGGGCGAACGAGTCCAGCTTACCGGTGACCCGGTCGTCGAAGCGTGCGCCCAGCGCGACGATCAGATCCGCCTTCTGCAGGCCGTAGACCGCGGCGACCGTGCCGTGCATGCCGGGCATGCCCAGGTGCTGCTGATGCGAGTC
Organism: Micromonospora sp. DT63; assembly: GCF_049841615.1. NCBI lineage: Bacteria > Bacillati > Actinomycetota > Actinomycetes > Micromonosporales > Micromonosporaceae > Micromonospora > Micromonospora sp. DT63. The sequence continues at coordinate 52,416 of NZ_JBNCKQ010000004.1, forward strand.
GGGGAACGCGCCGAGCGCCATCAGCGTGGTGACGACCGGGATTCCGGTCAGCTCGGCCAGCCGGCGCAGCCCGTCGGTGGCACCGGCCTTGAGCACCCCGCCGCCGACGTAGAGCACCGGCCGCCGGGCCGCGGCCATCAGCCGCGCCGCCTCCCGGATCTGCTTGCCGTGCGGGTGCAGCGTGGGCCGGTAGCCGGGCAGGTCCAGGGTGGGCGGCCAGGAGAAGGTGGTCGACGCCTGGAGCACGTCCTTGGGGATGTCGACAAGCACCGGGCCGGGCCGGCCCGTGCTGGCCAGGTGGAACGCCTCGGCCAGCACCTGCGGGATCTCCTCGGCGGTCTGCACGAGGAAGTTGTGCTTCGTGATCGGCAGCGTGATGCCCTGGATGTCCGCCTCCTGGAAGGCGTCGGTGCCGATCGACGGGCGGGCCACCTGACCGGTGATCGCCACCATCGCCACCGAGTCCATGTACGCGTCGGCGATCGGCGTGACCAGGTTGGTCGCGCCCGGACCGGAGGTCGCCATGCAGACGCCGACCTTGCCGGTGGCCTGCGCGTACCCGGTCGCCGCGTGCCCGGCGCCCTGCTCGTGGCGGACCAGGATGTGCCGGACGGTGGAGTCGTAGAGCGGGTCGTACGCCGGCAGGATCGCGCCGCCCGGGATGCCGAAGACGACGTCGACGCCGAGCGCCTCCAGGGACCGCACCAGCGAGCCGGCGCCGGAGACCTGGGCCGGCGCGGCTGTCCGTACGGCCGGGACAGCCGGGGTGGCCGCGGCGCGCGCGGCGGCGGGGTCGACGGTGCCGGCCGGGTCGGCGGTCGCGCGGGCCCGCCGGGCGGTGTGGGCGAGGGTCTCGGGCGTGGGTCTCGTCATGGCGGTTCTGGCCTTCGGCTGGAGTGGCTGGGGCTTGTTCAGCGATGCGAGGCGGGCATGGGCCCGTCGCGACAGGTTCCGACGGCAATAAAAACGGCCCTCGTGCAGATGCACGGGGCCAGCGCACTCTCGATGAGGGAGAGTGCGCTCAGGTAAGTACTCGCAGCGACCGGTACGACGACATGCGGCTAAGCCTGACGCATCTCACGCGATGAGTCAACTGATCCCACATGTTGGTTAACGGAGGGCGGCGAGTCGGCCGACGCCGCGCCGTCACCAGACGGCATGACCTGGCCGGACCCGCCGGAAACCCGGCGCGGAGCGGGCAGCGGAGCGGGCCGCGCACCCGGCGAGGTGGCCGCCTCCAGCATCGCCTCCAGGTGCTCGGCCGGCACTCCCCAGCCGAACAGCGCGCCCTGCCCGAACCGGCAGCCCGCGGCGACCACCGCGGCCAGCTCGGTAGGCGTGGTGACCCCCTCGGCGATGACCTCCAGGCCCAACTGGTGGCCCAGCCGCATCACGATGTCGACCATGGGCGCGAACGCCGGACCGTCCTGGCCCACCGGGCGGACCGGCTCGTGCTCGGCCACCAGGCTGTGGTCGATCTTCAGGATGTCGATCGGCAGCCGGCGCAGCTGCCCCAGGGACGAGTAGCCGGCGCCGAAGTCGTCCAGCGCGATCCGTACGCCGGTCAGCCGCAGCGCGGTCAGTCGCCGGATCAGCTCGTCCAGGTCGGTGGCGACCGCGTGCTCGGTGACCTCCAGCACCAGCCGCTGCGGCGGCACATGGTGGGCGCGCAGGGCCTCGGCGACCTGGACCACGTACTCCGGGGCGTGCAGCTCGCGCGGCGAGACGTTCACCGAGACCCAGACGTCGTGCCCGTCGCTCAGCCAACGGGAGAGCTGGTAGCAGGCCTGGTGCAGCACCCAGGCGCCGAGCGTGGCGATCATCCCGCACTCCTCGGCGAGCGGGATGAACTCGTCCGGGCGGATGTTGCCCAGCTCGGGGTGGTGCCAGCGCAGCAGCGCCTCGGCGCCGACCGGCCGCACCGACGGCAGCGACGCCACCGGCTGGAAGGCCAACCGCAGCTCGTCGCGCTCGATCGCGCCCCGCAGCTCGTGCTCCAGCGTGGTGCGGCGGCGCAGCAACTGGTCGTACGCGGCGTCGTAACGCTCGATCCGGTTCTTGCCCCGCTGCTTGGCGTAGCGCAGCGCCAGGTCGGCGTGGCGCAGCAGCAGCTCCACGTCGGGTTCGCCGGCCCACCCGGCCACGCCGATGCTCACGGACAGAAAGACCGGGCCTTCCGGCTGGTCGTACGGCCGGTTGAGCACGCCGAGCAGCCGCTCGGCCACCCGGTCCGCCTCGGTGGGCGGGGCCGGCATGAGCACGGCGAACTCGTCGCCGCCGAGCCGGGCCGCCACGTCACCCGGGCGCAGGTTGCCGCGCAGCCGGCGGCCCACCTCGGCCAACACGGCGTCGCCCACGTCGTGGCCGCGCATGTCGTTGACGTTCTTGAAGCCGTCCAGATCCAGACCGAGCAGCACGCACGGGGTGCCCGCCGCCGCGCCGTCGTGCAGCGCGCGCAGCAGCCCCCGCCGGTTGGCCAGCGACGTCAGCGGGTCGGTGTGCGCCAGCTCGCGGAAGTGCGCCTCCCGCTCGGCCAGCCGGCCGGCGTAGTCCCGGACGTCCTTGAGGGTGAGGTACTGCCGGGCCACCAGGGCGAAGCCCTCGACGCTGCCGGCGACGATGGCGGGCGCCGTGAACCGCCCGTCCTGCAGGAGGTGGTACATCGCCGAGGCCGCCATGGCCAGCATCGGGGCGATGGCGTACTCGCCGTCGCGACCGATCAGGTCCAGCTCGACGTGCCCGGGCCGGTCGGCCTGGTGGACGGCGAGCGCGGTGGTCAGCAGGCCGGCCGCCAGCACCGCGGCGCCGGCGAGCGCCATGGTCGGCCCCGCCTGGCAGAGCCCGGCGCTGAGGCCCAGCCCGCCGCAGCTCACCGCGCTGATCCCGGCCGTGAGCACGGCCAGCCGCTGACGCGGGGCGGCCGCCCGGAAGACGACGATCACGGCGAGGCCGGCGCCGAGCGCAGCGCTCACCGTCGCCACCAGGATCGCCGGGCAGGCCATCGGCGTGGCGGCGCCGAGCAGCCGGGTCGGCTCGGAGAAGAGCACCCAGCCGACGAACCACAGCGCCGCCGCCATGGTCAGACCGTCCAGGGCGAGCCGGGCGGTCCCCGCGGCGGTGGCGGCGACCCCCGGCAGCCGGAGCAGCCCGGCCGCGAAGGCCAGCCCGCTCACCGCCGTGCCGATCGCCGCCACGGTGGCCCAGCCGGTGCGCTGACTCTGCTCGTGGGCCCAGTGCTCGTTGGTGGAGAGCACGGCCACCAGACCGACCAACAGACTGGCCAGGGACGTCCCGGCGGCGGCCGCGAGCAGCAGGTGCGCCGGCCGGCGCGGCCCGCTGCGCCTCCGCGCGACAATGGTCAGCAGCACGGTGGCCGCGCCTGCGACCAGACCGCTCAACGCCGCGACGGCGACCATGCCCGGGGGGAGATGCACGCCATCAAGAGTGCCGGATGAGCGCACGCCGTGGGAGACCGGATGTGCATCTGTTGGGACACGGCGGATACACCGGATGCCTGACGCGGCGGCGGTGTCATGCTGGTACGCATGCCTGAGCTGCGATCGAGGACTTCCACACACGGTCGGACGATGGCCGGCGCCCGGGCCCTCTGGCGGGCCACCGGGATGACCGACGACGATTTCGGAAAGCCGATCGTCGCCATCGCGAACAGTTTCACCCAGTTCGTGCCGGGTCACGTCCACCTGAAGGACATGGGCGGTCTGGTCGCCGACGCGGTGGCCGAGGCCGGCGGCGTCGGGCGGGAGTTCAACACGATCGCTGTCGACGACGGCATCGCGATGGGCCACGGCGGCATGCTCTACTCCCTGCCCAGCCGGGAGTTGATCGCCGACGCGGTGGAGTACATGGTCAACGCGCACTGCGCGGACGCCCTGGTCTGCATCTCGAACTGCGACAAGATCACCCCGGGCATGCTGCTGGCCGCGCTGCGCCTCAACATCCCGACCGTCTTCGTCTCCGGCGGCCCGATGGAGGCCGGTAAGACGACGGCGATCGAGGGCGTCGTGCACAGCAAGATCGACCTGATCGACGCGATGATCGCGTCGTCGAACGAGGCGGTCACCGACGACCAGCTCGGCGAGATCGAACGCTCCGCCTGCCCCACCTGCGGCTCCTGCTCCGGGATGTTCACCGCCAACTCGATGAACTGCCTCACCGAGGCGATCGGGCTCGCCCTGCCCGGCAACGGTTCGACGCTGGCCACCCACGCCGCGCGCCGGTCGCTCTTCGTCGAGGCCGGCCGCACCGTCGTGGACATCGCCAAGCGGTGGTACGACGGCGACGACGACTCGGTGCTCCCCCGCACGGTCGCCTCCAAGGCCGCCTTCGAGAACGCGGTCGCCCTGGACGTGGCGATGGGCGGCTCCACCAACACCGTGCTGCACCTGCTGGCCGCCGCCCGCGAGGCGGAGCTGGACTTCGGCGTCGCCGACATCGACGCCATCTCCCGGCGGGTCCCGTGCCTGGCCAAGGTCGCCCCGAACTCCCCGAAGTACCACATGGAGGACGTGCACCGGGCCGGTGGCATCCCGGCGATCCTCGGCGAGCTGGACCGGGCCGGGCAGCTCAACCGGAACGTGCACGCCGTGCACTCCCCCTCGCTGGCGCAGTGGCTCTCCGACTGGGACGTGCGCGGCGGCTCGCCGACGCCGACGGCTGTCGAGCTGTTCCACGCGGCACCGGGAGGGGTCCGCACCGTCGAGCCCTTCTCCACCACCAACCGCTGGTCGACGCTCGACACCGACGCGGCCGAGGGCTGCATCCGCGACCGCGAGCACGCGTACTCCGCGGACGGCGGCCTCGCCATCCTGCACGGCAACCTGGCCCCGGAGGGCTGCGTCGTGAAGACCGCAGGCGTGCCGGACGACTGTCTGACCTTCCGCGGCCCGGCGAAGGTCTACGAGTCGCAGGACGACGCGGTGACCGCGATCCTCGCCAAGGAGGTCGTCGCCGGCGACGTCGTGGTGATCCGCTACGAGGGCCCCAAGGGTGGCCCCGGCATGCAGGAGATGCTCTACCCCACCTCGTTCCTCAAGGGTCGTGGGCTGGGCCGCTCCTGCGCGCTGCTCACCGACGGCCGCTTCTCCGGCGGCACGTCCGGCCTCTCCATCGGGCACGCCTCCCCCGAGGCCGCCTCCGGCGGGCTGATCGCCCTGGTCCGCGAGGGCGACGAGATCGTCATCGACATCCCGGGCCGGTCCATCGAGCTGAACGTGCCCGCCGACGAGCTGGAGGCGCGACGGGTGGCCGAGGAGAAGCGCGACAAGCCGTACACCCCCGTGGACCGGCAGCGGCCGGTGTCGGCGGCGCTGCGCGCGTACGCCTCGATGGCCACCTCGGCCAGCGACGGCGCCTACCGCCGCGTCCCGGAGTAGACAACAGGCCGCGACCACGCGACGTCGGCGATATCGGGGCATCCCGTCGACCCGGATGCCCCGATATCAGCCGGTCGGGCCGATCGCCACGGAGAGCGCGGCCGCACGGGCGTGCCGGATCGCGGCCGGCGTGTCGGTGAAGACCAGCCCTTCGCGGCGCAGCTCGTCAGCCACCCCCAGGGTGGTGAGCACCTGGTCGTGGGCGGGTGTGATGCCGGAGAGCAGGACGGCGATGCCGCGTCCGCGCAGCCGTCGGATCGCGTCACCGAGGACGTGCGCGCCGGTGGCGTCCATGGTGGTCACGCGGGACATCCGGAGGATGACCACGCGAACGTCGGCGACCTCGGAGAGTTCGAGCAGGAAGGTGTGGGCCGCGGCGAAGAAGAGCGGCCCGTCCAGCCGGTACGCGACGATGTGTTCGGTGAGCAGCGCGTACTCCTCGTCGCTGTGTTCACCGGGGTCGAGGGGCACCTGTTCCAGCCGGGCGCTGCGGGCTACCGCGCGCAGGGCCAGCACCACGGCGACGCCGACGCCGACCGCCACGGCGGTGACGAGGTCCCAGATCACCGTGACGGCGAAGGTGAGTACCAGCACTATCGCGTCGCCCCGGGTGGCGCGGGCCAGCGCCCACAACGAACCAGCCTCCACCATGCGGACCGTGGTGGCCAGCAGGACCCCGGCCAGGGCGGCGAGCGGGATCCGGCCGACCAACGGCGCGGCGGCCAGCACGATGGCGGCGAGGGCGACGGCGTGGGTGAGGGCCGCCAGCTTCGAGGCCGCCCCGGCGCGGACGTTGACCGCCGTACGGGCGATGGCGGCGGTCGCCGGAATGCCGCCGAAGAGCGGGGCGGCGAGGTTGGCCAGCCCCTGACCGAAGAGTTCCCGGTCCGGGTCGTGCCGCTCGCCGACGGTCATGCCGTCGGCGACGGTGGCGGAGAGCAGGCTCTCCAGGGCGGCGAGCGCGGCGACGGCGAGCGCGCTGGGCAGCAGCACGCCGAGCGCGCCGAGGTCGAGGAAGCCGAGTGAGGGCGCTGGTAGGCCCTGCGGCAGCGCACCGATCCGGACCAGGTCGAGCGGCGCGACCTCGGCGAGGACGGTGGCGGCCGCCACGCCGAGCAGGGAGAACGGCAGGCCCGGCCGCCACCGGGCGCCCAGCAGCATCAGCGCCGCGACGGCGAGGGCCACCGCGAGCGCCGCCGGCCGCGGGTGTACGACGAAACGGGCTACCGCGTCGGCGGCGACGGCCCAGACCTTCTCCCCGTGCGCGTCGGTGACGCCGAGCGCGGCGGGCACCTGTTGCAGGGCGATGACCACGGCGATGCCGGCGGTGAAGCCCTCCAGCACCGGGGTGGGCAGGTAGCGGACGTACCGGCCCAGGCGGGCCACGGCGAGCGCGATCAGCACCAGGCCGGCCATCGCCCCGACCATGAGCACGCCGGTGGCTCCGAACTGCTGCACCACCGGCACCAGCACCACGGTCATCGCCCCGGTCGGCCCGGAGACCTGGAGGTTGGAGCCGCCGAAGACGGCGGCCACCGCGCCGGCGATCACGGCGGTGATCAGACCGGCCTGGGCGCCGAGCCCCGAGGTGACGCCGAACGCCAACGCCAGTGGCAGCGCCACCACCGCCACGGTGAGCCCGGCCAGCAGGTCGCGGCGCGGTGAACGGTGGACGGCCGCCCAGTCGGCCCGGCCGGGCAGCAGCCCGAGGATCCGCTCACGGGTCGCCCGGATGGCGACGCTCACCGGTCGCCGCTCGTGGCGCGCAACTCGTCGAGGAGGGAGTCCCGGTCGGTCAGGACCGAGCCGAGGATGCGTCGACCGGCGGCCAGCAGGTCGGCGACGTCGGGGGTGCTGAGCTCGTACATGACGAGGGGGCCGTCGCGGTGTGAGGTGACCATTCCGGCCCGCCGCAGCACGGCGAGCTGCTGGGAGAGATTCGATGCCTCGACCTCGATCATGGCGAGCAGGTCGCGGACCGGTTTCGGGCCGTCCTGGAGCAGCTCCAGCACCCGGATGCGCACCGGATGCCCGAGGGTGCGAAAGAGCTCGGCCTTCGCCTGGTACAGCGGCACCGACATGAACACCCCTCCCCGGTCGACACGAAGACTTTATCACTTGAAGAAATCTTCAACTAGCGGCCAAGGCGGTGGCCGGACGGCACACGCGCCGACGAGCGTCATACCTGTGAGTCATAGATATGACTCACAGGTATGACGCTTACCACCGCACCAGCCTCCGGGCCGGTCGGCCGGTAACGGTCTCCTAGCTCCGCTCGATGTCGTTCACGCAGCGCAGCACCGGCCGACGGGTCAGGGCCGCCCCGTCCAGTGACGCGCCCGCGCTCACCGTGAACGTCGTCGACTCGCCGGGCAGCAGGGTGACCAGGGCGCTGTCCACTGTGGCTAAGGCATCCAGCCGATCCGGGAAGAGGGTCAGGTCGCGCAGCACCGTGCGCGCCGTCACCCGGACCCGCTGACCGCCCTCGACCGGCTCGACGGTCGCGTCCCACGCCGCCGCCGGCCATTCGACGTCCCGGTCCTCGGCGAAGAACCACAGCGCCCGCTCCACGGCGTCGCCAGCCTCCGCGACCAGCAGCTCACGGCGGCTCTCGTCCGGCCGCGCCAGCTCCGCCGGCAGCGACAGCACCACCGAGGAGTACGCCGGGACGTCGAGGTCGACCGAGGTCTTCGCCCTCGGCTCCCCGGCGAGGGTGGTGCGGGTGACCGTGGCCGGCGCGGTCCATGCCTCGGCTGTCTCGTTCACCGCCACCAGGGCCAGCCCACCGTCGCGGGGCTGCACTGTCAACAGCCGGTCGGCGTACGCGTGGCGCAGCGCGTACCACAGGGGTTTGCGGCGACCGTCGCCGTCGACGGCCGACCAGGAGGTGACCGGCCAGCAGTCGTTGAGCTGCCAGACGATCGTGCCGGCGCAGACGTCGCGGTGGGAGCGGAAGTGCTCCACCCCGAGCTGGATGGCCCGCGCCTGGTTGAGCTGCGTCAGGTAGTGCCAGTCGTCGAAGTCGGCCGGGGCGGGCAGGTGCGCGTCCAGGCCCCGCTGGAGCTTGGCGTCGCCGTTGGCGGCCTTCTGGTGGTGCGCCATCCCGGGTGAGTCATGCGCGAGCGGCTCGTCGGAGATCGACCGGCGCAGCGTCGCGTACGCCGGTGGGGCCTGGTAGCCGAACTCGGCGACGAAGCGCGGGACGTACTCCCGGTATTTCGTGTAGTCGTCGGTGTTCCACACGTCCCAGATGTGGGTGGTGCCGTGCGCCGGGTCGTTGGGGTGGACGGCGTCGGTGCCCGACCAGGGGCTGCCCGGCCAGTACGGGCGGGTCGGGTCCAGTTCGCCGACGATGCGGGGCAGGACGTCGAGGTAGTAGCCCCGGCCCCAGGTGCGGCCGGCGAGGGGTTCCTGCCAGTCCCAGTCGTGCCAGCCCCAGATGTTCTCGTTGTTGCCGGTCCACAGGACCAGCGACGGGTGCGGCGTCAGCCGGGTCACCTGCTCGGCGGCCTCGGCGGCGACCTCGCTGGCGAACGGCTCCTCCTCGGGGTACGCGGCGCAGGCGAAGAGGAAGTCCTGCTGGACGAGCAGACCGCGTTCGTCGGCGAGCTCGTAGAAGTCCTCCGACTCGTACCGGCCGCCGCCCCAGACGCGCAGCAGGTTGACGTTGGCCCCGATCGCCTGGTCGAACCGCCCGGCCAGCCGATCGCGCGTGATCCGGGTGGGGAACGCGTCGTCGGGGATCCAGTTGACGCCCCGGACGAAGACCGGAACGTCGTTGACCGACAGCACGAACGGGGTGCCGTGTTCGTCGGGGGTGGTGTCCAGCCGCACCGAGCGGAAGCCGATCCGCCGCGACCAGCCGTCCAGGGTGTCCCCGTCGGGCGCGTGCAGGGTCACCTCCAGCAGGTGACGGCTCTGTTCGCCGTACCCTCGTGGCCACCACAGCGCGGGCTCGCGGACGGTGAGGGTCAGCACGGCCGTGCGCTGCCCGGCCGGAACGACCACCTCGGCATGGGCGTCGGCGACTGTGGCGCGGACGGTCAGCGGGACGTCCGCGACCCGCTCGACCTCGACGTGCACGTCGACCCGGCCGTCGCCGCCGCCGAGGGTGACCAGCGGGCGGACGCCTGCCAGCCGGGCCGTTGACCAGGCGTGCAGGGCGATGTCCTGCCAGATGCCGGCGGTCACCAGCGTCGGCCCCCAGTCCCAGCCGAAGTTGCAGGCCATCTTGCGGACGAACTGGAAGGGCTCCGGATACGCGTTGGGGCGGTCGCCGAGGCGGTCGCGCTGCGCCTCGGCGTAGCGGTAGGCCGATCCGAACGCGACGGCCAGGTCGTTGTCGCCGTCGCGCAGCGACGAGGAGACGTCGAACCGGTGGCCGCGGTGCATGTTCTCGGTACGGCCGACCTCGACCCCGTTGACGCTGATGGTGGCGACGGTGTCCAGGCCGGCGCAGACCAGGTCGACCCGGTCGTGGTCGCCGGCCGGAGCCCCGAAGGTCGTCCGGTAGTGCCAGTCGGTACGCCCGATCCAGGCCAGGGACAGCTCGTTGTCGTCGAGGTATGGATCGGCGATCAGTCCGGCGTCGAGCAGGTCGGTGTGCACGCACCCGGGGACGGTCGCCGGCACGGACCGACCGGCGATCTCCGCCGGCACCTGCGCTCCGGGTGCCGCCCGCAGGGTCCAGCCGTCGTGGAGTGCCTGTCGACTCAAGACTTCACCGCACCTTCGTGACCTTCGTGGTCGAGAGAACGTGGACTGAACCGGATAAGCTCAGCCACCGTACGATTCGACTTCCGGGCTGTCAAAGACCGGTTGACGAGCCCCGAGCGGTAGAGGAGCACGCCGGTGAAGCGGCCGACAATCGCCGACGTCGCCCGTCGCGCGGGCGTGTCCAAGGGTGCCGTGTCGTACGCGCTGAACGGGCAGCCCGGGGTCTCGGCGGCCACCCGGGCACGCATTCTCGCCATCGCTACCGAGATCGGGTTCAGCCCGAGCAGCGCCGCGCGGGCGCTCTCCGCCGCCACCGCCGGCGCCGTCGGCCTGGCCCTGTGCCGGCCCGCCCGGACGCTGGGCGTCGAGCCGTTCTTCATGGCGCTGATCAGTGGCGTGGAGGCCGAACTCTCGGCCCGCTCGTACGCGCTGACCCTCCAGGTGGTGGCCGACCACGACGCCGAGATCGCGGTGTACCGGCGCTGGTGGGGCGAGCGCCGGGTGGACGGGGTGCTCGTCTGCGACCTGCGCACCGACGACCGCCGCATCGCCGCCCTGCAACAGCTCCAACTGCCGGCCGTGGTGATCGGCGGGCCCGGCGGCACCGGCGAGCTGGCCAGCCTCTGGTCCGACGACGCGGTCGCGCTGACCGAGGCGGTGGAGTACCTGGTGGCGCTCGGGCACCACCGCATCGCCCGGGTCGGCGGCCTGCCCGACCTGCGCCACACCGAGATCCGTACCGACGCCTTCGCGGCGGTGTGCCAGCGCCTCGGCCTGACCGAGGCGGTCACCGTCTTCTCCGACTACACAGGTGAGGAGGGTGGCCGGGTCACCCGCCGACTGCTCAGCTCCGCCGCGCGGCCCACGGCGGTCATCTACGACAACGACGTGATGGCCGTCGCCGGGCTCTCGGTCGCCCAGGAGATGGGCCTCACCGTGCCGGACGACCTGTCCATCGTGGCGTGGGACGACTCGCCCCTGTGCCGGCTGGTGCACCCGCCCCTGACGGCGCTGGGCCGCGACATCCCGGCGTACGGCGCGCACGCCGCCCGCCACCTGCTGGCCGTCATCGGGGGGCAACCGGCGACGCGCGTGCAGGACGAGAGCCCGCAGCTGACCCCGCGCGGCAGCACCGCACCGCCACGCGGCAAGTGAACCGGTTCAGTGCCTCAGCGGGACGCCGAGGGGAACTCCTCGAAGTACGCCTCGACCCGCTCGGCGGTGGCCGGACGGGCCAGCGCGAAGCCCTGCCCGTAGCGGCAGCCGGCCCGACGCGCCCCCTCGACCTGGGCCGGTGACTCCAACTCCTCGGCGACGATCTCCACACCCAACCGCTCGCCCACGCTGACCACCACGTCGATCAACGGCGGCTGGCCCGCCGGCTGTGCCCCCACCAGCTCGGGGCCCACCTTCAGCAGGTCGATCGGCAGGCGGCGCAGCTGCGCCAGTGACGCGTGCTCGGCCCGGAAGTCGTCGAGCGCGGTGCGGACACCCAGCGACCGGAGCCCCGCCAGCCGGGCCACCACTGTCGACAGGTCGGTGCCGATCTGCGGCTCGGCCACCTCCACCACCAACCGCTCCGGCGACACCCCGTACGCGGCCAGCACCGCGGCGGTGCGCTGCACGAAGTCGGGAATGGTCAACTCCCGCGTGGTCACGTTGATCGCCATCCACAGCTCACGGGGGCCCGCCGACCAGTCGGCCAACTGTCGGCAGGCCCGGTCCAGCACCCACCATTCGAACTCACCGACCAGATCCAGATCCTCGGCGACCGGCAGCAACTCGGCCGGAAGCACCGTGCCCAGCACCGGGCTGCGCCAGCGCAGAAGCGCCTCGGCGCCCACCGGCTGCCGGTCGGTCAGGTCGAGCACCGGCTGGTAGACCAGGTCCAGCTCCCCCCGCGCCACCGCGCCGGGCAGCTCACGTTCCAGGTCGAGCCGGCGCACCAACTGCTCCTCCAGGAACGCGTCGTACCACTCGACCCGGTCCCGGCCGAGCTGCACCGCACGCCGCCGGGCCAGCTCGGCCTGACGGAGCACGTCGGCAGGCCCCGCCCCACCGACCTCGGCCAGCCCGATGCTCGCCTGCACGCGCAGCACCGACCCGGCCGGTTGGTAGGGCGGAGTCAGCGCGGTCAGCAGCCGGGTGCCCAGCGCGTACGCCAGCACCGGCCCGGCGGGGGTGACCACCGCGAAGCCGGTGCCGGTGCAGCCGGTCACCAGGTCGTCGGGCCCGACGACCGCGCGAGCCCGCCGGACCGCCTCGGCCAGCACGTCCTCCCGCGCGACCGGGCCGAGCCCGTCCACGCCGTGCAGCTCCACCAGCAGCAGCGCGCCGGTCGGCGCGGGCACGTCGCCGATGGCGGCGAGGGCGTCCAGCAGCGCCGCCCGGTCCCCGGCCGAACCGGACCGGTGGTCGAACGTCGACCAGGCGACACCCACGTCGGGCCACGCCTCGTCGACGCCGCTCGTCGCGGCGGCACCACCGTTCATCGCGGCGGCACCACCGTCGGAAAGCCAGGCGCCGTCGACGCCGGCGGTCGCGCCCGGCTCGGACGACCACGGCGTGGCGTCGGGGCTCAGGTCGTGCGTGGACGCGCCCTCGGTCGTACCCGGCCAGGGCGGTTGCGCCGCCCGATGCTGTCGGACCGTGCGATCGGGGCGTCGGCGGTGTGCGGCGGGCCGCCCCCCGGCGCCCGCGTCGCCGCCGCGCAGCAGCTCCCGCAGGACCAGTGGTGGCACCGCCGCCAGGGCGAGCAGCACACTCGTCCGGTCCGGAGTGCGGCCGGATCCCAGGTGCAGCCCCGCCGCGAGCAGCAGCACCGACGCCGGGAGCACCACCCGTGGCCAGGTCACGGCGGGCGGCCCGGTCACCGGCTGCGCGCTGGCCGTCGCCACCGCGGACCTCGCGCCCAGCGCGGTCAGCAGCATCCCGAGCACCAGCGGCGGCACCGCGAGCAGCGCCGCCCGGCCCGTCGGCGCGGGTGGCAGGACCGTCAGCAGCGCCAGCCCGACCAGGGTGAGCAGGACGCCGCCCCGGCAGATCGCGTCGCCCGAGCGCCGAGAAGACCCGGTGAACGTGTGAAGCGCGGCCATGCCCAACACTCCGAGCGCCAGCGCCGCCACCAGTCGGGCCGGCGCCGGCAGAGTGTCGGGGGGCAGCAGCAACCAGCCGGCGAGGGTCAGACCGACAGTCGGGCCGGTCGCCTCGACCAGCCCTCGCAGCCGCGCCGCGCGCGGCGGCCGGACGGGGAGCCGACGCAGCCCGGCCACGGACAGGACCGCCACGGTCAGCGATCCGAGCAGCGCGGCAGCGCGGTGCCCGGCGTCGACCAGCGGCAACGCGGCGGCCACGCAGCCGGCCGCCACCACCGCCGCGTCGAGCAGCACAGCTGCCGTCCGCCACGAGGGGTCGGTGGACGGCGGGTCGCCGGATCGGTGGCCGGCGAGCCGGGAGAGTCGTACGCCGGCGAGCGTGGCGCCCGCGCCGCCGGACAGCGCGATCACCACCGGGGTCGGGACCAGATCGGCGGCCCCGGCGAAGACGAGCAGCGCCACGGCCGTGGACACGGCGACCTCCGGGGCCGCCCGGCGGGGGACGAGAACACGGAACGGGTACGCGAGGAGCACGGCGGTCGCCTTCGTGAGGGGGCACGGGGCGGTGCGGCGGTGCGAGGCGGCGGACGTTGCGGGTCCGCTGCCCAACAGAGGGAAACGACCGGCGACCAGATTGGTTACGCGTCGATCACCGGCGCGAAGCAGTGACCTGTGTCACTGTACGGCGTCCGGGCCCCGTGGCGCCGCCCGCCGCGACCCGCGCCGACCAGGGGTGGGATCATCGCGGGGTGAGTACGCCCGACACGGTCCGCTTCCGCTACAACCAAGCCGTCCTGGCCGCCGCCGTCATCGCCTTCGTCGGCGCCCTGCCGCTGGCCAACGCCCGGGCGTACCTGCTGCCGGTGCTGCTCGTCCCCCTCGCCGTCGGCGTGTGGGCCTGGCGGGCCGGCACCGACGCCGACGCCCGGGAACTGCGCCTGCGGGCGCTGTTCGGGCAACGTCGGATCGGCTGGGACCGGGTCGTCGAGCTGGCCACCGACGCGCGCGGGCGTGCCGTCGCCCGCCTCGACGACGGCCAGCAGGTCCTCCTACCGGCAGTCCGCGGCACCGACCTGCCCCGACTGGTCTCGGCCACCGGCCAGACGCTGCCGGACGGGGCCGCCGAAACACCCGGCCCGTGAGCCCGACCCGTGCCGCGCGGCCCGATCAGTAGCCGTCGACCACCGTGTTGATCAGCGGCTGACCGGCGGCGAACCGCCGTACCTGGTCGCCGACCAGCCGGTACGCGCGCGGCAGCAGCCCGCGCACCGAGCCCGCCACGTGCGGGGTGAGCAGCACGTTCGGCATCGTCCACAGCGGAGAGTCGGCGGGAAGCGGCTCCGGGTCGGTGACGTCCAGCGCGGCCGAGATCCGACCGGTGGCCAGTTCGGCGACGAGCGCCTCGGTACGGGCCACCGGGCCGCGCGCCGCGTTGACGAGCAGCGCCCCGTCCGGCATCGCCGCCAGGAAGTCCTCGTCGATCAGGCCACGGGTCTGGTCGGTGAGCGGCACCAGCACGACCACCACGTCGGCGTCGGGCAGCAGCCGGGGCAGCTCCGCGACGGCGTGCACGCCCTGCTCGGGCCGGGCCGTCCGGGCGACCAGGGTGAAGCTCACCTCGAACGGCGCGAGCCGGTCCCGCACCGCCGTGCCGATCGAGCCGGCCCCGATGATCAGCACCCGCTTGCCGGTCAGCTCGTCGGTCGGCGCGTTGCCGTCGTACGCCCACCGCCGCTGCGCCTGCGCGCGGGCGAAGGCTCCGAAGGCCCGCAGCTGGGCGAGGATCGCGGTGACCACCCACTCGGCCGTGGACGGGTCGTGCACCCCTCGGGCGTCGCAGAGGGTGACCCCCTCGGGCATCCGGCCGACCCAGGCGTCCGCCCCGGCGGAGAGCAGCTGCACCGCCTCCAGATCGGGGAGTTCGTGCAACAGCGCGGTCGCGTCCGACCCGCTCAGGAACGGCGGCACCCAGAAACGGACGTCGGCCGGGTCGGACGGCAACCGGTCGGCGTGTTCGGCGACCTCCACAGTCACGTCCGGGGGCAGCTCGCCGACGAGGTTCAGGCCGGCCTGATGCGGGATCCATACCTTCACGTCCGCCGACGATAGCCTCCGGCGCGACGGCCGGTGCGGGCACGGCGGTGATCCGGCGTCCCGGGGGATGGCGCGCAGCGTCGACGCGGGCGAGACTCGGCACACCGATGTTCGGTCCCGGCCCTGACGAGGTATAACCAAGGATCGGAGGGCCGGTCGGCCTCCGCCCCGGCAGACAGGTGCTCGATGACCGACGGCTCCCCCGCCAGCGCGCGACGTTCGACCGCCCCACCCCCGGCGCTCGGCGACGCGGCGCGGCTGCGCGCGCTGGCCGACACCGGTCTGGAGGCCGCACCTGACGAGGCGTTCGACAGGTTCGCCCGACTGGTCAGTGACCTGCTGGAGGTCCCGGTCGCGCTGGTCTCCCTGGTCTCCGCCGACCAACAGTTCTTCCCGGGCGCGGTGGGTCTGCCCGAGCCGTGGTCGCAGCGGCGGCAGACCCCGTTGAGCCACTCGTTCTGCCAGCACGTGGTGGACATCGAGGTGCCGATGGTGTTGCCGGACGCCCGGCTCTACCCCCGCGTACGCGACAACCTGGCCATCGACGACCTCGGCGTCGTCGCGTACGCCGGGATGCCGTTGACCGACCTCTCCGGCCGGGTGCTCGGCTCGCTGTGCGCCATCGACAACAAGCCCCGGGCGTGGACCGCCGGGCAGCTGCGGACGCTCGCCGACCTCGCCGCCGCCTGCTCGTCGGAGCTGCGACTGCGGATCGCGCTCGACGGCGCGCAGGAGGCGCGTCGGCGGGTCGTCCGGGCACACCAGCGGCTGGAGCTGCTGGCCGGTGTGAGCGAGACGCTCGCCGGCACGCTGGACGTGGGCACGTTGCTGCGCCGGCTCGCCGCCACCATGGTGCCGCTGCTCGCCGACTGGTGCCTGCTCACGCTGGTCGGGCCATCGGGACAGCCCCGGGAGGTGGTCGCGGTGCACCGTGATCCGGCCCGGGCGCCGGACGTCGACCGCTTCGCCGAACTGCTGCGTACGGGGCTGAGCCAGGATTCCATCATCCGGGCGGTGCTGCGCACCGGCCAGCCGCGGCTCGGCGGCGTGGCGTCGCTGGACGACGTGGCGCGGGGCACCACCGATCCGGAGATGTCGGCGATCGCCGAGCGGCTGGGCATCGCCTCCTACCTCAGCGTGCCGGTGCGCGCCGTCGGAGGCACCGTGCTGGGCGCGATCACGCTGGTCAACGCCGCCGACCGTCAGCAGTTCGACGACCGCGACCTGCTCACCGCCGTGGACATCGGCCGCCGGGCCGGGCAGTCCGTCGGCAACAGCTCGATGTACGGCGAGCAGCGGCACGTCGCCGAGGTGCTGCAACACAGCATGCTGCCGCGGCTGCCGGTCGTGACGGAGTTGGAGCTGGCGGCCCGCTACCAGCCGGCGGCCGACCGGGTGGAGGTGGGCGGCGACTGGTACGACGCCTTCGTGCAACCCGACGGTGACCTGATCGCGGCGATCGGGGACGTGGCGGGGCACGACATCGAGGCGGCGGCGACCATGGGCCAGCTGCGCAACCTGGTGCGTGGCAACGCGTTCGGCCGGCCGGACGCGGTCGGGGCGTTGATGAGCCACCTGGACAGCGCCATCCGGGGGCTGCGGCTGCCCATCGCGGCCACCGCGACGCTGGTGCGCATCTGTGACCCGCGCTCCGGCGTCCGTGCGGTGACCTGGTGCAACGCCGGGCACCCGCCGGCCCTGGTGGTGCGGGCCGGCGGTGCGGTGGAGGTCCTCGAAGCGACGCCGGAGCCGTTGCTGGGCCTGGCCCGGCCGACGCCGCGGACCAGCCACTCGACAAGCCTGGCCACCGGCGACACGCTGCTGCTCTACACCGACGGGCTGATCGAGCGTCGGGACCGGTCCATCGACGACGGGCTCGCCGAGCTGGTGCACCGGTTGACCGGCACCGACACCGTCCCCCTCGACGACCTGTGTGACCTGCTCCTCGCCTCGATCCAGCACCGCGAGGACGACACGGCGCTGCTGGCCGTGCGGGCCCGCTGAGCGGTCGCGGCACGAGCCGGGGCCCATCCGTCGGGCCCGGCCGGGCCGTCCGGCGGGCTACCCTGGGCCGGGTGAGAGCCCGTCTCCCGTATTCTCGCGTCCGCCGCCTCCGGGTGGTCCTCGCGGCGTCCTGCGCGGCGCTGCTGCTCGCCACGGGTTGCAGCTTCGGCGAGCCGGAGCCCGACCCGGCGGGCGAGCCGCCCAACCTGCCGACCCCGTCGGCGCCGGCGAGCGCCGGCGGCGCGGGCCAGCAGGCGGTGACAACCGTCCTGGCCAAGGGGCTGCGGGTGCCGTGGGCCATCGCGTTCCTGCCCGACGGCGGCGCGCTGGTCACCGAACGGGACAGCGGCCGGATCCTCCAGGTCGGTCCCGAGTCCGGCCCGGACGGGCTGCGGGTGCGGGTCGTGCAGACGATCAGCGACGTGGCGGCGGCGGGCGAGGGTGGCCTGCTCGGCATCGCCGTCTCCCCCGGCTACGCCCGGGACCGGACGGTCTTCGTCTACTACACCGCCGAGCAGGACAACCGGGTCGCCCGCCTGCAACTCGGCGGCCAACCCACAGCGATCCTCACCGGCATCCCGAAGGCGAACGTGCACAACGGTGGCGGGTTGGGCTTCGGCCCGGACGGGCAGCTCTACGTCAGCACGGGTGACGCGGGCGAGCGCCCCAACGCACAGGACACGAAGAGCCTCGGCGGCAAGATCCTGCGGATCACCGCCGACGGCAAGCCCGCGCCGGGCAACCCGTACCCCGGCTCCCCGGTCTGGTCGCTGGGTCACCGCAACGTGCAGGGCTTCGCCTGGGACGACGCCAAGCGGATGTACGCCGTGGAGTTCGGCCAGAACACCTGGGACGAGATCAACCAGATCACCAAGGGCGGCAACTACGGGTGGCCGGACGTCGAGGGGCGGGCCGGCGACAAGCGGTTCACCGACCCGATCACGCAGTGGGCGACGGCCGACGCGTCCTGCTCCGGGCTCGCGGCGACGGACCGGCTGCTGGTCACCGGCTGCCTGCGCGGCAAGCGACTCTGGGTGATGGAGCTGACCGACACCGGCACGCTGCTCGGGCAGCCCAGCGAGCTGCTCACCAACCGGTACGGTCGGCTGCGCGCGGTGGCCGCCGCACCGGACGGTTCGCTCTGGGTGAGCACCTCCAACCACGACGGGCGGGGTGACCCGGCGGCCGACGACGACCGCCTCCTGCGGGTGGTCTTCGCCGGCGGCGACGGCGGTCGCAGCTGACCTGCGTCACCTTCCGCGCGGGTTTGCCAAGATCTTCCGACGGGCAGGTCAGAATCTCAGCATGGACGGGCAACGCGACGAGCAGCACGACGACGCCGAGGGCCGGGGTGACCCGGTGACCGGTGGCGAGCCGTCGCGCCCGTCGCGCCGGCGGATCGGTAGGCCCGGCGGGCCGGTGCGGCGCACGGGTGTGATCCTCGCGGTGCTCGTGGTGGCCCTGGCCGGCGCCGTGCTCGGGGTGCTGGCCGGTGGGCGGGTGAACACCGACATCGGCCCGTTCCGGGCCAACCTCACCCTCTCCCCGGCCAGCGAGGGCGGGACGACGATCGACGTGCCACCGCTCGGCGCCCTGCTGCTGGACAGCCACAGCGGGCCGACCCACCTCACCGTGCGGCTGGGCGCGCTGGACCAGGGACGCACCGAGGCGCTGCTCGACGACCCGGCGAGCATCAGCCGAGCCAGCCAGAGCGCCGTGGAGGACGTCCGCTCGGGGGTGATGCGGCTGGGCCTGCGGACCCTCGCCTCGGCGGTGCTGGTCACCCTCATCCTGGCCGGGTTGATCTTCCGCGATGTGCGGCGTACCGCCTGGGCGGGCGGATTGGCGCTGCTGGTCACCGCCGGCAGCCTCGGCACGGCCGCGGCGACCCTGCGCCCCCAGGCGATCGAGGAGCCGCGCTACGAGGGCCTGCTGGTCAACGCCCCCGCCATCGTCGGCGACGCACGCCGCATCGCCAACGACTACACCAAGTACGCCGAGCAGCTGCAACGCATCGTCGGCAACGTCAGCCAGCTCTACACGACCGTGTCGGCGCTGCCGGTGCTGGAGCCGGCGCCCGGCACCACCCGGGTCCTGCACGTCTCCGACATGCACCTCAACCCGACCGGCTGGCAGCTGATCCGCACGGTGGTGGAGCAGTTCGGCATCGACGTGGTCATCGACACCGGGGACATCACCGACTGGGGCAGCGAGCCGGAGGCGTCCTTCGTCGGCTCGATCAGCCTGCTCAAGAAGCCGTACGTGTTCATCCGCGGCAACCACGACTCGGGCAAGACCGCCGCGGCGGTGGCCCGCCAGCCGAACGCGATAGTGCTGAACAACTCCACCACCACCGTCGCCGGGCTGACCATCGCCGGTATCGGCGACCCGCGCTTCACCCCGGACAAGAACACCTCACCGGCCGGCAGCGGGCTGACCCAGGAGGTGGCCGACCAGGTGATCGGCGTCGGTACGCAGCTCGCCGCGACGGTGCGCAGCTCGCCCCGGCCGGTCAACATCGCGCTGGTGCACGACCCGGCGTCCGCCGGGCCGCTCGCCGGCACCTGCCCGCTGGTGCTCGCCGGGCACACCCACGCCCGGCAGGTCTCCAAGCTGCCGCAGGCCCCCGGCCAGCAGCCCACCACCCTGTTCGTGGAGGGCTCGACCGGCGGGGCCGGGCTGCGCGGGCTGGAGGGTGAGAAGCCGACCCCGCTGTCCATGACAGTGCTCTACTTCGACCCGCAGAAGATGCTCCAGGCGTACGACGACATCACCGTCGGCGGCACCGGCCAGGCCCAGGTCAACCTGGAACGCCACATCGTGCAGGACCCGAACGCCGGCACTCCCGCGTCGGTCACCCCCACCCCGACCCGCTGAGCGCGGGCCGGGGCGGACGGGGCGCGTCAGCGGAGGGCGAGCGCGGCCAGGGCGGCGTTGACGATGCTGCCCGGCATCAGGTCGTGCAGCTCGTACAGGTCGGCCACACTGCCGGACTGGCCGAACTCGTCCACCCCGAGCGGCACCGCCGGGGCGCCGAGCGCCGACCCGAGCCAGGCCATCGCGTGCGACGCCGCGTCGTGCACGGTCACCACCGGCACCCGGTCGGCGAACGCGGACCGCAGGGCGCCCGGCACGCTGGGCACGGTCGCGGTCCGTACGCCCTGACGCAGGGTGCGCTGCCAGGCCCGGTAGAGCCGGTCGAGACTCGTCACGTCGACCACGTGCGCGGCGACGCCCTCCTCGGCCAGCTCCGCGGCGGCGGCCAGCACCTCCGGCAGCACCGCGCCGGAGGCGGCCAGCTGCACCACCGGGGCGTCGGCCAGGTGCGGGTACGCCTGGTGCGCGTCGACCAGCCGGTACGCCCCGGCGACCACCTGGCGGCGCAGCACCGCGTCGCCGAGCCGGGCCCGGGCCGCCTCGAACGGCGCCTGGTCCAGTGGGCGGGTGCTCAGCCGGAAGTAGTACGCCCCGTCCTCGGTCGGCGCTGCCGTCGCGGCCGGGGTCACCCCGCCGGCGATCTGTCCGAGCGCGTCGCAGAGCAGCCAGTCGAGGCTGCCCGCGTACGCCGGTTCGAGGAACGTCACCCCGGGCAGTTCCAGGCCGACGGAGGCGGTGATGGTGGACTGGTGTGCGCCGCCCTCGGGGGCGAGGGTGATGCCCGACGGGGTGCCGGCCACCACGAACCGGGAACCGGAGTACGTGCCGTAGAGGAACGCGTCCAGGCCGCGCAGCACGAACGGGTCGTAGACGGTGCCGACCGGCAGCAGCGGCTGCCCCGACAGGTCCCACGACAGGCCGAGCTGACCCAGCAGCAGGAACAGGTTCATCTCCGAGATGCCCAACTCGATGTGCTGCCCGGACGGGCTCTCGGTCCAGCGCAGCATCCGGTCCTCGGTCCAGGAACGCTGCTCGGTGGGGGCGAACACCCCGGTCTTGTTGATGAACCCGGCAAGATTGGTGGAGGTGGCCACGTCCGGGGCGGTGGTCACCAGGTAGCGGCCGACCTCCCGGTCCCGCGCCAGGTCCACCAGCACCCGACCGAAGACCTCCTGCGTGGAGATCGGCTTGTTGGCGCGTACTCCCGTGCTCTCTGGAACGGTGACCCCCAGCGCGCGCTCGCGCGGCGCGCGGGACAGCGCCTCGCGGCGGGCGCCGGCCTGGATGCCGGCCGGTGACGCCGGGTCGAGGCGGTCCCACTCGGTCTCGGCGGTCAGGCCCTGCGCGGCCCGCAGCGCGTCGACCTGCTCGGTGCTGAGCAGCGCCGAGTGGTTGCGCGGATTGCCGGCGATGGGCAACCCCCAACCCTTCACGGTGTACGCGAAGACGACGCTGGGCCGGCCGGTGACCGCGTCGCACTGGGCGTACGCGTCGAGCATCGCGGACAGGTCGTGCCCACCCAGGTCGGTGACGAGCGGGCGCAGCTCCTCGTCGTCGATGCCCGCCACGAACGCGCCCACCTCGGCCGGCGCACCGTCCAGGAACTGCTTGCGCAGGGCCGGGCCGGTCAACCCGAACAGCGACTGGTACTGCTCGTTGGGCATCGCGTCGATCCAGTCGCGCAGCGCCCCGCCACCCGGCCGGGCGTACGCCTCGGCGAGCCGGCGGCCGTACTTGACCTCCACGACGTGCCAGCCGGCCGCCTCGAACTGACCCCGCCACTGCTTGATCCGGATGCCGGGCACCACCCGGTCCAGCGACTGCCTGTTGAAGTCGACGAGCCACATCACGTTGCCCAGCCCGGTGGTGGCCGGATCGGCGACGGCCTCCCAGATGTTGCCCTCGTCCAGCTCGGCGTCGCCGATCAGCGCCACGAACCGGGAGTGCGGCCGGGCGCCGAAGTGCGCGTCGACGTACCGGCGGGTGGCGGCGGCGAACAGCGGCGCCGCCGCGCCCAGGCCCACCGAGCCGGTGGAGAAGTCGACCTCGTCGGGGTCCTTGGTGCGCGACGGGTACGACTGGAGGCCGCCCCGGGCCCGCAGCCGGGGCAGGTACGAGCGGTCCAGGTTGCCCAGCAGGTACTGGATCGCGTGGAACACCGGCGAGGCGTGCGGCTTGACGGCGACACGGTCCTCGGCGTCCAGGTGCGCGAACCACAGCGCGGTCATCGCCGTGACGAGGGACGCGCTGGACGCCTGGTGGCCGCCGACCTTCACGCCGTCGCCGGTGGCCCGATCGTGGTTGGCGGCGTCCACGATCCGGGTGGCGAGCCAGAGCACCCGCCGCTGGATCTCGTCGAGGACATCGAGGTCGTGCTGGTTCACGGTGGCTCCATCCGGGCGTCGCCGTTGACGCCCACACGAGGGGTGGCGGGGTGCACGACGAACACCGCCGGCGCTCACTGCGCCAGCGGTGTTCGTCCCTGCGGATCAGCCCTGGACGCCGAGGCGCTCCAGGATCAACTCACGGACGGTCTTCGCGTCGGCCTGACCACGGGTGGTCTTCATGACCGCGCCGACGAGAGCGCCGGCCGCCGCGACCTTGCCGCTACGGATCTTGTCGGCGATGCCGGGGTTCGCGGCGATCGCCTCGTCCACGGCGGCGGTGAGCGCGCCGGTGTCCGACACGACCTCCAAGCCACGGCTGGTCATGATCTCGGTAGGCGAGCCCTCACCGTCGACCACGCCCTCCAGCACCGTACGGGCCATCTTGTCGTTGAGCTTTCCCGCGTCGACCAGACCCTGCAACTCGGCGACCTGAGCGGGGGTGGCACCGATGTCGGCCAGCTCCACGCCGCTCTCGTTGGCCCGCCGGGACAGCTCGCCCAGCCACCACTTGCGGGCCGCCGCCGGGGTGGTGCCAGCGGCCACGGTGGCCTCGATCAGCTCGACCGCGCCGGCGTTGAGCACCGACTGCATGTCCAGGTCGGACAGGCCCCACTGCTCCTGGAGCCGACGCCGGTGCACCCGGGGCAGCTCCGGCAGGGCGGCCTTCAGCTCGGCGACCCAGGCCGGGTCCGGTGCGACAGGCACCAGGTCCGGCTCCGGGAAGTACCGGTAGTCGGTGGCCGTCTCCTTCGAGCGCCCCGGCGTGGTGTCGCCGGTGTCCTCGTGGAAGTGCCGGGTCTCCTGGGTGATCCGGCCGCCCGCGTCCAGCACCGACGCCTGCCGCAGCATCTCCGAACGGACCGCCCGCTCCACCGACCGCAGCGAGTTCACGTTCTTGGTCTCGGTGCGGGTGCCCCACTCCTGGCCCGGCAGGTTGAGCGAGGTGTTCACGTCACAGCGCAGCGAACCCTCCTCCATCCGCACGTCCGAGACGCCGAGCGTACGGATCACGTCGCGCAGCTCGGTGACGTACGCCTTGGCCACCTCGGGGGCGAGCGCACCGATGCCCGTCACCGGCTTCGTGACGATCTCGACCAGCGGGATGCCGGCCCGGTTGTAGTCGACGAGCGACTCGGTCGCACCGTGGATGCGGCCGGTCGCGCCACCGACGTGCAGCGTCTTGCCGGTGTCCTCCTCCAGGTGCACCCGCTCGATCTCGATGCGTACCGTCTCGCCGTTCACCTCGACGTCCAGGTAGCCGTCGACGCAGATCGGCTCGTCGTACTGGCTGATCTGGAAGTTCTTCGGCATGTCCGGGTAGAAGTAGTTCTTGCGGGCGAACCGGCACCACTCGGCGATCGAGCAGTTCAACGCCAGGCCGATCCGGATGATCGCCTCGATGGCCGCCTTGTTGGCCACCGGCAGCGACCCCGGCAGACCCAGGCACACCGGGCAGACCCGGGTGTTCGGCTCGCCACCGAAATCCGTCGGGCAGCCGCACCACATCTTGGTGTTCGTGCCCAACTCGACGTGGGTCTCCAGGCCGATCACCGGTTCGTAGCGCGCGACGACCTCGTCGTACGCGGGAAGCGTCGTCGTCATCTGGGCTCCTGCCTCACAGTGCCGGTGGGGTGAACGTGCCGACCGCGGACTCCAGCGCGGCGGCGACCCGGTACATCCGGTCGTCGGCCATCGTCGGGGCCATCACCTGCAGGCCGACGGGCAGCCCCTCGGAGAGGCCGCAGGGCACCGAGATGCCCGGCCCGCCGTACAGGTTGGTCGGGATGGTGAACAGGTCGGCCAGGTACATCTGGTACGGGTCGGCGGTGCGGGCGCCGATCGGGAAGGCCGTGAACGGGGTGGTCGGCGAGATCAACGCGTCGACCCGCTCGAACGCGGCGGTGAAGTCCCTGGTGATCAGCGTACGGACCTTCTGCGCCTGCCCGTAGTACGCGTCGTAGTAGCCCGACGACAACGCGTACGTGCCGACCATGATGCGGCGCTTGACCTCGGGACCGAAACCGGCCTCCCGGGTCAGCGACATGACCTCCTCCAGCGACCGGTTGCCGTCGTCGCCGACCCGCAGGCCGAACCGGACGCCGTCGAACCGGGCCAGGTTGGAGGAGCACTCGCTCGGGGCGATCAGGTAGTACGCCGGCAGCGCGTACGCGAACGTCGGGCAGGAGACCTCGACGACCTCGGCGCCCATCTTGGTCAGCGCGTCCACCGACTCGCGGAACGCCGCCATCACGCCCGGCTCGGCGCCCTCGCCGATGAATTCGCTGACGATGCCGAGCCGCACACCGGTCAGGTCGCCGGTCGCGCCCAGCTTCGCCGCCGCCACCACGTCCGGCACCGGCTGCGGGATGGAGGTCGAGTCACGCGGGTCGTGCCCGGCGATCACCTGGTGCAGCAGGGCCGCGTCGAGCACGTTGCGGGCGCACGGGCCGGGGGTGTCCAGCGACGACGAGAACGCGACCAGCCCGTAGCGGGAGGTGCCGCCGTAGGTGGGCTTCGCGCCGACGGTGCCGGTGACCGCGCCGGGCTGGCGGATCGAGCCGCCGGTGTCCGAGCCGATCGCCAGCGGTGCCTCGTACGCGGCCAGCGCGGCAGCGCTGCCACCGCCCGAGCCGCCCGGGATCCGGCTCAGGTCCCACGGGTTGTGCGTCGGGCCGTACGCCGAGTACTCCGTGGAGGAGCCCATGGCGAACTCGTCCATGTTCGTCTTGCCGAGCATCACCGTGCCGGCCTCGCGCAGCCGCTGGACGATCGTCGCGTCGTACGGCGGGCGCCAGCCCTCCAGGATCTTCGACCCCACGGTGGTCGGCACGCCACGGGTGGCGAGCACGTCCTTCACCGCGACCGGCACTCCGGCCAGGGGGCCCAGCACCTCGCCGGCGGCGCGGCGCTCGTCCACGTCGCGGGCCGCGGCGAGCGCGCCGTCGGTGTCGACGTGCAGGAAGGCGTGCACCTGCTCGTCGACTGCGGCGATCCGGTCCAGGTGCGCCCGGGTCACCTCGACGGCGGAGGTCTCGCCGCCGGCGACCAGCGCGGCGATCTCCGTCGCGGTCATTCTGGTCAGGTCGCTCATGCCGTCCCTCCGCTTCGCTCCGCGACGCCAGTCGCCCGTGCACGTCCGCTCATGAGGCCACGTCCTCGGTCAGGATGCGCGGGACGCGGAACCGCTGGTCCTCGACGTCCGGCGCACCCGACAGCGCCTCCTGCGGAGTCAGGCACGGCGTGACGACGTCCTCGCGGAAGATGTTGGTCAGCGGCACCGAGTGCGAGGTCGGCGGGATGTCCGCGGCGGCGACCTCGCCGACCTGGGCGACCGCCTGGAGGATCACGTCGAGCTGGCCGGCGAAGGTGTCCAGCTCCTCCTCGGTGACGGCGAGCCGCGACAGGCGTGCCAGGTGCGCGACCTCCTCGCGGGAGATGGCGGCCATCCGTGCCCCCTTCTGATGTCCTGCTGGTCGGGCGGTGTGCCGGCGCGCGACGCGTGCGGCGTGACGCGCGGTGACCGGAGCGAGTCTATTGTTCCGCCCCCTCCGCCGGCTGCTCGGGTGGGTCAGCGGGTCGACCGGCGGCCGGCCTCCGGCTCGGGGCCACCCGTCGGGCGGACCGGCCGGTAGCGGGCCAGCCAGGTGACCAGCTCCTCGGCTGGCATCGGCCGGGCGTAGAACCAGCCCTGGGCGGCGTCGCAGCCGGCGGCGTACAACATCCGCCAGGTCCGCTCGTCCTCCACGCCCTCGGCGACCACCCGCAGGCCCAGCGCGCCCGCCAACTCGATCATCGACCGGACGATCGCCGCGTCGTCGGCGTCGTCGGCCATGCCAAGCACGAACGACCGGTCCACCTTCACCTCGGACAGCGGAAGCCGGCGCAGATGTTGCAGGGACGAGTAGCCGGTGCCGAAGTCGTCCAGCGCGATGGCCACCCCGATGCGGTGCAGCCGGGAGATGGTGGCCAACACCCGGCGCGGATCCGCCATCAGGGCACCCTCGGTGATTTCCAGTTGCAGCCGCTCGGCCGGCACCCCGTAGCTGGCCAGCCGGTCGGCGATCTGGTCGGCGATCTCGCCGGTGTGCAGATCCCGCACGCTGACGTTCAGCGCCGCACGCAACCCGATGCCGGCCGCCGACCACTTGGCGAGCTGCTCCACCACGTCGTCCACCACTCGCCGGGTGAGCAGCCGCATCACCGCGCTCTGCTCGGCGACCCGGATCAGCTCCTCCGGGTCGACCATGCCCCGGCGCGGGTGCCGCCAGCGCAGCAGGGCCTCGACGCCGACGACCTCGCCGGTCGCGATGGCGATCTGCGGTTGGTAGTACATGGTGATCTCACCGGCGTCGTCGACCGGCTCGCCGCCGTCGCGCACCCACCCGGTCGACTCGGTCGCCTGCACCTCGGGAGCCGACCCGCCGTCGCGCCCCCGACGGTCCCGGCCCGGCGGTGGCACCGCGCCGCCGTTGGGCGACCGCCGCCCCTGGCCACCGGCGTGCCGATCCCGGAACGGGCCGGAACGGGTGCCGGGGATCGTCGCGCGGCTGTTGCGGCCCCGGATCGGGTCGGCGGCGGTGGCGATCCGGTTGATCAGCTCGTCGTCGTGCAGCAGCTCGGCGCCGGACCGTCGCCGGCGGCCCCACCAGCGCACGCCCGCCGGCGACGCCGGGCCGAGCACCGGCGCACCGCCCGGATGCGGCGCGGCCTTGGCCGCCGCCGGGGTGGGCAGCGCCGCACCGTCACCGCCGCGCACCTCGGCCTCCACGGCGAGGGGTACGTCTGCCGTCCGCTCGGGCTCACCCGGCTCGGGTGCCGACGGGCCGGATTCCAGTACCCGGCGGAGGTCGGCGAGCAGACCGAGCCGCTCGGCCGAGTTGTGGTCCGACTCCGGGGCGTACACGGCGACCGTGTCGTTGCGGTGCTTCGCGTCGTACATCGCCACGTCGGCGTGCCGCATCAGCGTGGCGAAGTCCTCGCCGTGCTCCGGGAAGAGGGCGATCCCGATGGAGCCGCCGACGTCCAACGGCAACCCGTCCAACGGCACCGGCTCGGCCAGCGCCCCGACCACCCGGTCGGCCATCTCACGCGCCTGGCTGGCGTCGGTCAGCCCGGTCATCACGATGGCGAACTCGTCCCCACCCAGCCGGGCGATCATCTGCGGCCGAGGCTCCACGTCGGTGAGCCGGGCGCTGACCTCGACCAGCAGCCGGTCGCCCACCGCGTGCCCGAGCGCGTCGTTGACGTTCTTGAAGCGGTCCAGGTCGATGAGCAGCAGCGCCAGGTGCCCGCCGGGCTCGCCGCGGGCGGTCCGCTCGGCGTGCAGGTGCACCTGCTCGGCCACTTCGGCCAGCAACGCCTTGCGGTTGGGCAGGCCGGTCAGCGGGTCGGCGGCGGCGAGGTGCTGCTGCTCGACGGTCAGCCGGGCCATCCGGTACACGGCGAAGAGCGGCACCAGGACCAGCGGGATCAGCGCCGCGCTGAGACGGGCGGCCGCGACCAGCACCGGGGCGAGCAGCAGCAGCGAGCCGGTGGAGAGCAGTTCGAAACCGACGCCCTGACGGACGGTGGGCCACCAGCGGCCGCCGAAGCGCAGTCGTACCGCCCAGCTCACCAGGCCGTAGTTCACGACGAACCAGGCCAACGTCGCCCCTCCGACGGCTGCCACGTCGGTGCCGTGCAGGCGACCGCCGTCGAAGACGGTGCCCGGCCCGAGGTGGATGACGCCGTACGCGGCGGCGAGGGCGCAGGCGTACTGGCCGACGTTGAACGCGGTCCGCCACGCGGCGTGGCGCATCCGCCAACCAGAGACGATCACCCCCACGGCCTGCACCGCCACCGCCGGGCCGAGCCCCCAACCGAGCAGGATCGCGAAGGTGAAACAGGTGGACGGGAAGACCGCCGAGGTCTGCCGTCGCCCCGGCGGGACGAACGGGCGCGCGTCGCAGACCACCGCGAGGGCGGCCATCGTCCAGAACGCCACAGGTAGGTGGGGCAGCTCGTCGGGGAGCGTCGTCAGTGGACCCGTGGCGGTCACCGCCGCGACCACCAGGATGCCGACGACGAAGGCGGTGAACGGCGTCACCCGCCCAGGTGGGACGGAGTTGCGCGGGTCGGCGACCTCCATCACACCTCCCGAGGAACTGTCGACGTGCCGATGAGCACGCCGTGAACCAATGAAACGCCCTCGGCCCCGGGTTTCCCGGTATGACAGTCACGAATCGGTCGTAGTCGTAATTAAGTTGGTATACGCGACGGGCCGCCGCGTCGGCAGGTCGCCGCGGTCAGCCCTCCACCCGGGCGACCTCCCGAGCGGCGTCCGGACCGTCGTCCAACAGCACCCGGAACCCGTCCTCGTCGAGCACCGGCACCTTGAGGCTGGCCGCCTTGTCGGCCTTGGAACCCGGGTTGTCCCCCACGACGACGAAACTCGTCTTCTTGGAGACCGACCCGCTGACCTTGCCGCCCCTGGTCTGCACGGCCTCGGCGGCCTGGTCGCGCGAGAAGCCCGCGAGGGTGCCCGTCACCACGACCGTCAACCCTTCGAGCGGGCGCGGGCCCTCGTCCACGGCCTCCTCGGCCATCCGTACGCCCGCCTCGGCCCACTTGCGGACCACCTCGCGGTGCCAGTCCACGGCGAACCACTCCCGGATGCTGGCCGCGATGGTCGGCCCGACCCCGTCGACCGAGGACAGTTCCTCCTCGCTGGCGGCGTCGATGGCCTCCATCGAGCGGAAGTGCCGGGCCAACGCCTGGGCGGCGGTGGGGCCGACGTGCCGGATGGAGAGCGCCACCAGCACCCGCCACAGGTCGCGTTCCCGGGCGACGGCCAGATTGTCGAGCAGCTTGACCGCGTTGCTGCCGAGGCTGCCGTCCTTGTTGACGAAGAACGGTGACCGGGACAGCTGGTCGGCGTCGAGCTGGAAGAGGTCACCCTCGTCGGCGATGATCTCCGCGTCCAGCAGCGCCGCCGCGCCCTTGTAGCCCAGAACCTCGATGTCGAACGCGCCACGACCGGCGAGGTGGAACACCCGCTCGCGGAGCTGGGCCGGGCAACTGCGGGTGTTCGGGCACCGGATGTCGACGTCGCCCTCCTTGGACGGCGCGAGCGGGGTGCCGCAGGCCGGGCAGGTGGTCGGCATGACGAACGGGCGGGCGTCGGCGGGCCGCAGATCGACCACCGGGCCGAGCACCTCGGGAATCACGTCGCCGGCCTTGCGCAGCACCACTGTGTCGCCGATCAGCACACCCTTGCGCTCGACCTCGCGGGCGTTGTGCAGGGTGGCGAGCGCGACGGTGGAACCGGCCACCCGCACCGGTTCGAGGACGGCGAACGGGGTGACCCGACCCGTGCGCCCCACGTTGACGTCGATGTCGAGCAGCTTGGTGGTCACCTCCTCCGGCGGGTACTTGAAGGCGATCGCCCAGCGGGGTGCACGGCTGGTCGAGCCCAGGCGACCCTGGATGGAGACCGGGTCGACCTTGACCACCACACCGTCGATCTCATGCTCGACGTCGTGCCGGTGCTCGGCGTAGTAGGCGATGTACTCCGCCACGCCGGACAGATCCGGGACCACCCGCCACCTGTCACTCGTCGGCAGCCCCCACGCCTTCAGCGCCGCGTACGACTCCGACTGCGCGGTGGGCTGGAACCCTCGGCGGGCGCCGATGCCGTGCACGACGAGACGCAACGGTCGGGAGGCGGTCACCCGGGGGTCCTTCTGCCGCAGACTGCCGGCGGCGGCGTTACGCGGGTTGGCGAACGGCGCCCGCCCCTGCTCGACCAGGCTCGCGTTGAGGTCGGCGAACCCGGCCACCGGGAAGTAGATCTCGCCCCGGACCTCCAGCAGCTCGGGCACCGTCGGGAACTCGGCGGACGGCGCGAGCTGGCTGGGCACGTCCCGAATGCTGCGCACATTGGCGGTGACGTCCTCGCCGGTGCGGCCGTCGCCACGGGTGGCCGCCCGGACCAGTCGACCGGCCTCGTAGGTCAGGTTGATCGCCAGACCGTCGACCTTCAACTCGCAGAGGTAGGGAACCGGCCCGCCCGCGTCCCGCTCGACCCGCTCGGCCCAGGCCGCCAACTCCTCGTCGGCGAAGGCGTTGTCGAGCGAGAGCATCCGCTCGGCGTGCGTGACCGGCGTGAAGTCGGTGGAGAACGTGCCGCCCACCCGCTGGGTCGGCGAATCCGGCGTCCGCAGCGCCGGGAACTCCTCCTCCAACGCCTCCAGCTCACGCAACTGCTTGTCGAACTCGGCATCGGTGACGATCGGCGAGTCCAGCACGTAGTAGCGGTACTGATGCTCGGTCAGCTCACGGCTCAGCGTGGCGTGCCGCTCCCGCGCCTGCGGCGTCGGCTCCGCGCCGGCCGCCGCCTCCTGAGCCGGGCTGACCTGTTGACCGATCTGCTCCTCGGACACCCCGCCACCTTCGGACACGCCTGCGACCTCCCTGATCACGCTACTAAGGCACGGTATCGGTCCGGGGTGACAATCCGACGCCCACCTGCGCCACCGGTACCACCCCGCGCGGCCCGGCGACGCCCAACCCGGCGACGCCCCGCCCAACCCGGCCACGCCCCCGGGGCGCGGCGACGCCCCACCCGTCGCCGAACGGCGATCGACGCCGGCCTGCGCCGGCCGTTGATCGACTCCAGGTCGCCGACCTGGGGGTGTCCGAGCGCCCTGATGCCCCCACCTCGGCGATGTGGAGTGGATCACGGGCGGCGCAGGCCGTCGGCCCGCAGTCGAGAGGGCCCGGCCGGCCGGCGCGGGCGGGAGGCCAGCAGTCGGGAGGGCCCGGCCGGGCGCGGGCGGGAGGCCCGCGGGCGGGAGTGTCCCGGCGGCGCGTGCGGCGGTGCCGGCGACGGGAGGGGTTCGGGCGGTGCGAGCAGTGGGGAGGGTCCGGGCAGTGCGGGCGGTCGGCCCGTAGGCGCGAAGGTCCGGGCGGCGCGGCCGTCGGCGGGAGGATTCGGCCGGTGTGCGCGGTCGGCCCGCGGGCGGGAAGGGGTCCGGGCGGCGCGGGCGGCGGTGTCGTCGACGGGCGGCAGGGGCGGTGACGTGCGAGGATCGCCGAACGAAGCGGCCGGCGTGCCGCCCTGACGCGGAGGTGGCGATGACCCGGGCGTTGCTCTGGGCGGCGGCGATCCTGCTGGCGGTGGCCGCCGGCTGGGCGTGGAACAGTTGGCGGCACCGGGCAAACAGCCGACGCTCGGCCGGCCGACCTGGCCGCGGCGCCCCGACCCGCACGGGTGGTCGTCGTCCCGCGCCGCCGAGGCCACGCGGCACCGATCGGCCGTCCACCACGCCGCGCTCCCGCGACACCGATCGGGCGGCCGGCACTCCGGCGGCCGGCGAGATCTGGTGGGCCGACGTGCCGTACGTCGACGGCAGCGGCTCGAAGGTGCGGCCCTGCCTGGTGCTGCGTGCCGACTCCCGGGGCGCCGATGTTCTGAAGATCACCAGTCAGGACAAGAGCGACCGGGACGACCACGTCCGGATTCCCACCCGGGACTGGGATCCCGGCGCCGAGCACGACAGCTACCTGAGTCTGACCGAGCCGATCCGGATCGGCTCGGCCGACTTCGCCGACCGCGCCGGCCGTTGTGACGCCGACCTGTGGCGCAAGGTCCGCAGCCTGCGCCACCTACCCACCAGCTGACACCGGGCCACGGGCCACCGGCCACCCCGGCCGCAGGCCACCCCGGCCCCGCACCCATGATCGACTCGGATTCCAGGAACCCGGGGTGTCCGCCCGCCAGCAACACCCCGACTTCAAGGAGCCCGAGTCGATCACCCCACCCCGACCGGGGCACGGGGGCGTCAGTCCCAGGCCGCGCCGAGGGTGGCGAGTTGATCGGCGTACTCGATGCGGTCGGCCCATCCGGGCGGCCAGGCCGCCATCCCGGTGGCCGCGCCCACGAAGGCGCCGGCCAGGGCGGCGATCGAATCGGAGTCGCCGGCGGTGGCCGCGCCCCGGGCCAGCGCGGCGACCGGGTCGTCAGCGTGGCGTACGGCGCAGAACAGCGCGGTGGCCAGTGCCTCCTCGGCCACCCAGCCCTCCCCCGTTGCCCGGCACGGGTCGCCGCCGTCGTCCGGCTCGGCGAGGGCGACGGTCAGTCGGCGCAGCGCCGCCAGGCACTCGTCCCAGCCGCGAGCGATGAACTCCTCCGGCGTGTCGACCCCGGGGCGCCGCCAGAGATCGCCCAGCCACTCGCCGTGGTAGACGCGGCGCTGGGACCGCGCCCGCTCGGTGAGAGTCGCGGGAAGCTCCGCGAGCGTGACGCCCTCACGCAGGGCGAAGACGGCGTACGCGGTGAGGTCGCTGGCGGCCAACCCGGTCGGGTGGCCGTGGGTGAGGCCGGCCTGCAACTGGGCCAGTCCGGCCAGTGTGTCGAGGTCGGTGTCCAGCATCCCTACCGGCGTCACGCGCATGTTGGCGCCGCAGCCCTTGGAGTCGGCGATCGTCGCCTCCTGCCAGGGCAACCCTCGGCCCAGGTCGGCGCAGGCGCGTAGGCAGGTCATCCCGGGGGCGCGGTTGTTGTCGGGGCTGACCGACCAGGCCACGAAACGCTGTCGCAGCAGCGGCTCCACCGCCTGCGGAGTGAGCGACGGCGCCTCGTGCAGCGCCCAACCCACCGCCAGCGCCATCTGGGTGTCGTCGGTGACCAGCGCCGGCTCGCCGGTCAGCTCACGCGGGCCGGTCGGGCCGTAGCGGCGTTGGATCTCGGCGACGGTCAGGAACTCGGTGGGCTTGCCCAGGGCGTCGCCGTAGGCGAGGCCGAAGAGCGAACCGGAGGCGCGCGACGGAGAGGAGTGGATCACGGCGGCCATGATGCCGGGCCGCCGCAACCCACGCCATGTTCAGTCCCAGCAGAGGCAGAACGGGTGGCCGGCCGGGTCGGCGTAGACCCGGAAGCCCTCGCCCTCGCCGGGCAGCCGCCGGGCACCGAGCGCGAGCGCCGCCTTCTCGGCGCTCTCGATGTCGTCCACCGTCACGTCGAGGTGGAACTGCTGGGGGCGCTCCGGGTCCGGCCAGGCCGGCGGCCGCAGGTTGAGTGCCCGCTGGAACGCCAGGCGGGGCTGGTGCCCGGGCGGGCCGCCCAGCACCACCCACTCGTCATCGGCCTCGCCCTCGGCCTCGAACAGGGCGATGCCGAGCAGCTCGGAGTAGAACGCGGCCAGCGCCCGCGGATCGGGGCAGTCGATCACCACTGAACGTAGCTGTCCAATCATGACCGTCATCCTGCCCACGGGGTACGACAGGAAAACGTCACTCCTCGGTGAACCGGCGGCCGGCGTCCCGGCAGGCCGCGAGTACCGCCCGGGCGTACTGGGGGGTGGCTCCGGCCAGGCCGCACGCCGGGGTGACGACCACCTGCTCGGCGAGCTGCCGACGGGGAAAGCCGAGGCGGTCCCAGATCTGGCGTACCCGGTCGGCGACCTGCGCGGAGGTCGGTGCGCCACCGGCCGACGGCGGTCGGGTCGGTGCGGCGCCGGCCAGCAGTCCGAGGCCCGCGTCGATGGCCTCGCCCAGCGGGTCCAGGTCGGTGACCAGGTCGAGGTCGAGGGCGACCGCGACGGCGCCGGTGGAACGGATCAGCTCCAGCGGCACCTGCGGGGCGCAGCAGTGCACCACGGTGGGTACGCCCACCGCGTCGACGACAGTGCGCAGCAGAGCGGCCGCGTCGGCTGACTCCACCGCCCGGTACGCGCCCAGCCCGCTCTCGGTGGGCACCCGCCCGGCCAGCACGGTCGGCAGCGACGGCTCGTCCAGTTGCAGCAGCACCGACGCCCCGGGCAGCCGTCGGGCGACCGCCGCGACGTGCCCGCGCAGCCCTTCGGCGAGGGAGCCGGTGAGGTCGCGGACCGCGCCGGTGTCACGCAGCAGCCGGCCGCCGATCGGCAGTTCCAGCGAAGCGGCCAGGGTGAGTGGGCCGGCGGCCTGCACCTTGATCGGGCCGGCGTACCCCTCGGCCTGCTCGGCGAGCTGGTCCAGGTCGCGTTCCATCAGGTCCCGGGCCCGGCGCAGGTCACGGCCGGGGCGGGGGGCGACCCGCCAACGCCCGGTGTACAGCTCGACGGGCAGCTCGACCAGCAGCCCGGCGCTGCGGCCGATCAGGTCGGCGCCCGGGCCACGTGCGGGCAGCTCGGGCAGGTGCGGCAGCTCGGGAAGCTCACCGAGGACGACCCGCTGGGCCTCGGCGATGTCGGTGCCGGGCAACGAACCGATACCGGTCGCCGCGCCGGCCGGCCAGGGCCACGCCTGATCTGTCACGGCCGAAGGCTATCCCGCTGGCCGCGCCGGCCGCTCGGCGACCACGCGCCGAGGGCCCGGTCAGCCGGTGATGGTCGCGGAGCCGAGGACGATGTCGCCGGCCGGGTCCGGTCGGTACGCCACCACGGCCTGCCCGGCGGCCACACCGCGGACCGGCCGACGCAGCTCGGCGTGCAGCGTGTCGCCGTCGACGTCGACGGTCGCCGGCACCACGTCACCGTGCGCGCGCAACTGCACCTCGCACTCGAGCGGCGCGGCCGGACGGGGGCCACCGGTCCACACCGGGCGGGTGGCCCGCACCTGGGAGACCTCCAGCGCCTCGGCCGGACCGACGGTGACCGTGTTGGTCTTGGGCGTGATGGAGAGCACGTAGCGCGGCCGGCCGTCGGGGGCGGGCCGGTCCAGGTGCAGGCCGCGACGCTGCCCCACGGTGTAGGCGTACGCGCCGGTGTGACTGCCGACCACCGCGCCGGTGCTCGCGTCGACGACGTCGCCGGGCGCCTCGCCGAGCCGGCCGGCGAGGAAGCCGCGGGTGTCGCCGTCGGCGATGAAGCAGATGTCGTGGGAGTCCGGCTTGTCGGCCACCGCCAGGCCGCGCTCGGCGGCCTCCGCGCGAACCTGCGCCTTCGTCGAGTCGCCGAGCGGGAACATCGACCGGTCCAGCTGCTCGCGGGTGAGGACCGCCAGCACGTACGACTGGTCCTTGGCCACGTCGACGCTGCGGCGCAGCAGCCCGTCCGGGCCGAGCCGGGCGTGGTGGCCGGTGACCACCGCGTCGAAGCCCAGGGCCACCGCCCGGTCCAGCACCGCCGCGAACTTGATCTTCTCGTTGCAGCGCAGGCACGGATTCGGCGTACGACCCGCGGCGTACTCGGCCACGAAGTCGTCGACCACGTCCTCGTGGAAACGGTCGGCCATGTCCCACACGTAGAACGGGATGCCGATCACGTCGGCGGCCCGGCGGGCGTCCCGGGAGTCCTCCAGGGTGCAGCAGCCGCGCGCCCCGGTCCGGTACGTCTGCGGGTTGCGGGCCAGCGCCAGGTGCACGCCTGTCACGTCATGCCCGGCCGCCACCGCCCGCGCCGCCGCCACGGCCGAGTCAACCCCGCCCGACATCGCCGCCAGAACTCTCACCAGCAATCCCCTCCCCCACCAACCCTAACCACCAGCCCACCCAACCCCCACCCCCACCGGCCTGCGCCCACGCCCCAGCGCGTCGATCATGAAGTTGTTGTCCTGCCGATCGGCGTGTCGCGGCAACAACTTCATGATCAACGGGGGCTAGCCGCCCGGGCCTGCACCAGGGGGTTAGCGGAGGGTGCGGGGGGCTGCTGCTCGGCGGGCTCGTTCCACTGCTGCCGGGAGGGCTGCGACGAGGGCGTCGATCTCGGCCTGGGTGCTGGTGTGGCCGAGGGTGAAACGCAGCGAGGAACGGGCGCGGTCGTCGTCGGCGCCCATCGCCAGCAGGACGTGCGAGGGCTGGGCCACTCCCGCCGAGCAGGCCGAACCCGTTGAGCAGGCGATGCCCTGGGCGTCCAGCAGGAGCAGCAGGGCGTCGCCCTCGCAGCCCGGGAAGGAGAAGTGCGCGTTGCCGGGCAGCCGGTCGGTCGGATCACCGTTGTAGACCACCTCGGGCACCGCCCGACGGACCCGCTCGATCAGATCGTCGCGGAGCGCGGCGACCCGGGCCGCGTACTCCTGCTGGCCCTTCACTGCCGTCTCGACGGCGACCGCGAAGGCGACGATGCCCGCGGTGTCCAGCGTGCCGGAACGGACGTCGCGTTCCTGGCCGCCACCGTGCAGCAGCGGGACGGCCGCGACGTCCCGGCCGAGCAGCAGCGCGCCCACCCCGATCGGGCCGCCCAGCTTGTGCCCGGTGACGGTGAGCGCGGCGGCCCCGCTGGCGGCGAAGTCGACGGGCACCTGACCGACGGCCTGGATGGCGTCGGTGTGGAAGGGCACGCCGTGCTCGGCGGCGACGGCGGCCAG
Organism: Micromonospora sp. DT63; assembly: GCF_049841615.1. NCBI lineage: Bacteria > Bacillati > Actinomycetota > Actinomycetes > Micromonosporales > Micromonosporaceae > Micromonospora > Micromonospora sp. DT63. Next base: position 89,247 of record NZ_JBNCKQ010000004.1, read on the forward strand.
CTCGGCCACCGGCTGTACGGTGCCGACCTCGTTGTTGGCCCACATGGCGGTGACCACTGCCACCCGGTCGGCATGCGCGGTCAGCTCGGCACGCAGGGTCTCCGGGTCGAGACGACCGGCGGAGTCCACCGGCAGCCAGCCGACCTCGGCTCTCTCGTGCTCGATGAGCCAGTCGACCGAATCCAGCACGGCGTGGTGCTCGACGGCGCTGGAGATCACCCGTCGGCGGTCGGGGCCGGCGCCCCGGCGGGCCCAGAAGATGCCCTTGACCGCGAGGTTGTCGCTCTCCGTGCCGCCACCGGTGAAGATCACCTCGGACGGCCGGGCGCCCAGCACCGCGGCCACCCGCTCGCGCGACTCCTCGACCCGGCGACGGGCACGACGACCCGCCGCGTGCAGTGAGGACGCGTTGCCGACCTCGCGGGCGGTAGCGACGTACGCCTCCAGTGCCTCGTCGAGCATCGGAGTCGTCGCCGCGTGATCCAGGTAAGCCATCACCGTTCAGCGTACGGCCGGGTTGTCCGGGACCGGAGGGCGGAGTGGGCTCCATGCGACGGCGCCGGGGTGGGATTCCCCCACCCCGGCACCGTCACGACCGCCCGGTCACTCGGGCACCGCCGTGACGACGATGTTGTCGCGGTACTTGCGGGCCTTGGCGTCGAACGGCCCGCCGCAGGTGATCAGCGTCAGTCGCGGCTTGCCGTCGCGGGCGAAGTACCGCTCCAGCGGGATCTTGGTCTTGGCGTACTCCTCCCGGGCGACGACCCGGTACTCGCGCGCCTTGCCGTCGCTGCCGGTCGCGGTCAGGGTGTCGCCCTGGTCCAGCTCGCGCAGCCGGAAGAACGCCCCCTTGCCCTGCTTGGCGCTGTCCACGTGACCGGCGATGACCACCGAACCGGCGTCCGCCTCCAGGCCGGGGCCGTAGCGGTACCAGCCGATCTGATCGACGCTGGGCGGCACCTCGAACTCGTTGGTCCGCTCGTTGATGCCTACCGCGTTGACAGTGGCCGTGACGTCGATCCCGGGGATCACCAGCCGGACCGGAGGGACGATCCCGGCGCCGGCCGGCAGCTCACCGGCCGCCACCGGCACCGACGGGTCGGCGTCGGCGGCCGAGGGGGTCGCGCTGGCGGCAAGCGTGCTCGCCTCCTCGGCGCCGACGTTCCCGGCCGGCTGGGAGTTGCACGCCACCAGGGTGGCGACGGTGAGCGCGGCAACGCCGGCGGCCAGGGCCGCCAGCGCGCCGCGGTTGCGCACCGTCACTTGCGACCGGTCCGCGCGGTCGCCATCCGCACCCCACCACCGAGCAGCAGGAGTACGCCGGCACCGGCCAGCGCGTACCACCAGGTCTGCACGCCGGTACCCGCCTGGCCACCGTCACCGCTCGGCACGCCGCCCGGGGCGGAGTGCAGGCCGGTGATCGTCTGGGCCACCACGTCGAGGTTCTTGTCCTCGGCCGAGCCGATCGCGTAGACGATCGTGGCGGTGCCCTCCTTGAGGTTGAGGTCCGCCGGGCCGATGGCCACGGTGTCGGTGCCGGCCAGCACCACGTCCGCCTTCACCGTGCCGGCGTCGACGTCGGCCTTGGCCTCCTTCGGGTTGGTCAGGCCCTTGAAGACCGGGGTGCCACCGGCACGCACGTCGACCGCCGGGGCGGCGGCGGTGTGCCGGACGATCAGCCGGGCCTTACCGGCGTCGACCTTCGAGACGTCGTTCACGAACGGCGTGATCTTCGGCTTGCCGGCGGCGTCGAGGTGGGCGGCGAGGCTGATGTTCGCCCCACCCGGCACCTCGGCGTTGTCGACCTTGAGGATCGCGCTGCCGACCGGCTCGCCCGGCTTGGTGAGGGCGATGTCGTACTCGCCCTCGGCCAGGTTCAGCGGGCCGGCCACGTCACCGGGCTTGAAGTTGTTGAGCGTCTTCTTGCCGTTGACGTAGACGTCGACAGGGGTGTCCGGGATGCCGTGCACGACGGAGACCTTCGACGTGGCGGCGTACGCGGGGCTGGCGGTGAACGCGGCGACGCCGGCGAAGGCCAACGCGGCGACGGCGCCGCCCGCGGCGACCCGACGGAAGTACGAGAGCTGCATGTCTGCCTCCTGGTGATTGGTGCTGATTCGTCAGGCCTGGCTTGCAGAACGGGTTACGCCGGCTCCGCGACGGCTGGATGCGCCCTCGACGCGATTTCTTTTTCCGGCCACCACCGCATCCGGATCGGGTCCGACGGACGAAGAGCTGGTGAGATGACATCGACCGGGAAAGTGGGGCGGGGACTGTGGCAGCTACAGTCGGGTATGCCCCATCGAAGGCGGGACGCCTGATGACGGCGCTACCACAACAACCGGACCCACCGGTGGACGACCTCGCGCCCCGGTTTCGGTCCGGCGACGAGGTGGCGCTGCGCGAGGCGTACGACCGCTACGGCCGCGCCGTCCTCCACCTGGCCACCTCCATGCTGGCCAACCGCGCCGACGCCGAGGATGTGACGCAGGCGACGTTCGTGGCCGCCTGGCTGGGAAGGGACACCTTCGATCCGGCCAAGGGGTCGTTGATCGGCTGGCTACTCGGCATCGGGCGGCGCAAGGTGATCGACCGGATGCGGGCCACGGCGCGGGAGACCCGCGTGGTGGAGACGGTCCGGCAGTTGCCCGAGCCGGCGCAGTCGACACCGGACCCGGACCGGGTGGTGGACCGGCTGGTCATCGCGGACGAGCTGGCACGCCTGCCCGACGACCAGCGACGCATGCTGGAGCTGGCCTTCTACGACGACCTGACACACCAGCAGATAGCCACGGTGACCGGGGTGCCGCTGGGCACCGTGAAGAGTCACATCCGGCGCGGCATGGCGAGCTTGAAACGCAGATGGGAGGTGGACGGTGCAGCACCTGGAGCACGAGCGGCTGGTTTTTCTGGCGCTCGGTGAGAGCGACGCGGACAACGGGGAGAGCACCCACCTCGACACCTGCGCGCACTGCCGCGCGGAGCTGACGGCTCTGCGGCAGGTGGCCGGGCTCGGCGTGGAGACGCAGGGCCTCGGTGACCTGCCAGACCCGCCGGAGCACATCTGGCGGGGCATCGCCGCCGAGATCAGGGCGGCCGAGGCCGTACCGTCGCTGACCGAGGCCCGCCGGCAGCAGGCCGCCGAGCAGGCGACGATCGGGCAGCGGCCGGGCGGCTCGCCGACCGCGCCTGCGGCGCCGGATGTCGCGGGCCCCGGACCGGGCGGCCGGTCACGGTCCCGTCGACGTGCCGGTTGGTCGCGCTGGGCGGCCACCGCGGTGACCGCCGTCGCGGCGGCGGCGATCGGCGTGGTGGGCACCGTCTCGGTGCTGCGTCCGGACGATCCGGCGCCCGCTCCGACGCCCGCGGTGCTGGCCAGCGCGCCCCTGGCCGCCTTCGGTTCGACGCCGAAGTCCGCCCAGGGTGACGCGCGGGTTCTGCAGAGCGGCCAACTACATCTGCATGTGGCGAATCTCCCGCGCGTGCCGGGGTACTACGAGGTCTGGCTCATCAACCCGACGAACATGGAGATGTTCTCGATCGGCACCCTCGGTGTCGACTCGGACGCTCTGCTGCCCCTGCCACCGAATGTCGACCTCAAGAGCTACTCGGTGGTCGACGTCTCCGCTGAGAAGTACGACAACAACACCCGCCACTCCGGCGACAGCCTGTTGAGAGGCACCCTGACGGGCTGATCAGCGGGCCGGCTCAGCTCCCCGGCCCGCTGATCAGCTCTCCACGAAAAAGTGGCCGCCCGGCGACGGGCGGCCACTTTTCGGTTCCTGCACTGTCACTTACGCTTGCGGATCTCCTCGGCGGCCTGCGGGACGATCTTGAACAGGTCGCCCACCACGCCGAAGTCGGCCAACTCGAAGATCGGTGCCTCGCCGTCCTTGTTGACGGCGACGATCGTCTTCGAGGTCTGCATGCCGGCCCGGTGCTGGATGGCGCCGGAGATGCCGAGCGCGACGTAGAGCTGCGGGGAGACCGTCTTGCCGGTCTGGCCCACCTGGAACTGGTGCGGGTAGAAGCCGGAGTCGACGGCCGCACGGGACGCGCCGACGGCGCCGCCGAGCAGGTCGGCCAGCTCCTCGACCAGCTTGAAGTTGTCGGCGTTGCCGACACCCCGGCCACCGGAGACGACGACGCCGGCCTCGGTCAGCTCGGGGCGGGAGCCCTTCTGCTCGGCGACCCGCTCGACGACCTTGGCCAGCTTGTCGGTGTCGGTGACCGACACGGTCAGCTGCTCGATCGCCGGGCTCGCGGCGGCCGGGGCCGGGGTGACCGAGTTGGGCCGGACGGTGACCAGCGGCAGACCCTTGGTGACCTTGGACTTGACGATCGTGGAGCCGGCGAAGGCGACCTGGGTGGCGGTGCCGTCGGCGGCCAGGCCGACCACGTCGGTCAGGATGCCGTTGTCCAGCTTGACGGCGAGGCGGGCGGCGATCTCCTTGCCCTCCTGGGCCGAGGCCAGCAGCACGGCGGCCGGCTGCACCCGGTTGACCAGCTCGGCCAGCACGGTCGCCTTGGGGGCCACCAGGTAGCCGTCGATCTCGTCACCCTCGGCGGCGTAGATCTTCTCCGCGCCGTACTCGCCCAGCTTGGCGCTCAGCGCCTCGGCCGCGCCGGCGCCACCGAGCACCACGGCGCTCGGGGTGCCCAGCTCACGCGCGAGGGTGAGCATCTCCAGGGTGACCTTCTTGACGCCGAATTCCTTGGTGGCTTCGACGACGACGAGAACCTCAGACATGTCAGAACCCCCCTCTCACACGAACTTCTCGGTGGCGAGGAACTCGACCAGCTTGACGCCGCCCTCGCCCTCATCGGTGATCTTGGCGCCGCCGGAGCGCGGCGGGCGCTTGGTGTGCTCGACGACGGCGCTTGTCGCACCGTCGAAGCCCACCTCGGTCGGCGCGACGCCGAGGTCGGCCAGGGAGAACGTCTGCACCGGCTTCTTCTTGGCCGCCATGATGCCCTTGAACGAGGGGTAGCGCGGCTCGTTGATGGTGTCCCACACGGAGACCACGGCCGGGGTGGAGGCGGTGACGACCTCGTAGCCCTCCTCGGTCTGCCGCTCGACGGTCAGCGTGGCGCCGTCGACGGTGAGCTTGCGGGCGCCGGTGAGCGCCGCGACGCCGAGCCGCTCGGCGATCATGTGCGGCATGACCTGGACCCGGCCGTCGGTGGACTCGGCGCCGCAGATCACCAGGTCGGCGTTGAGCTGACCGAGGGCGGCGGCGAGCACCTTCGAGGTGGCCACGGCGCAGGAACCGTGCAGAGCGTCGTCCACGACGTGCACGGCCTTGTCCGGGCCCATGGAGAGCGCCTTACGGATCGACTCGGTCGCCCGGTCCGGACCCATCGTCAGGATGGTGACCTCGCCACCGTGCGCCTCCTTGATCTTCAGCGCCTCCTCGATGGCGTACTCGTCCATCTCGTTGATCACGTTGTTCGCCGAACCGCGGTCGACGGTGTTGTCGTCATTGCGCAGGTTGCGGTCCGCGCCCGAATCAGGCACCTGCTTGACGAGTACGACGATGTTCATCGCGCTTCGACGACCCTCCTGTGTGGTGTTGCGATTGGCTCGCCCGGTTGGGCCGCAGCCTCGCGCGTCGGTCGACGCCAGGTCAACCGCGGGCTGCTGTGCAGTTGCCCACGGCGCAATGTTACCTGCCAGTAGGTTGCGACCACCGGGCACTCAGAGTGACACAGCTCACCGGCACCTCGTGCGGTCAGGCCGGCTCGGCCAGCGCACCCCGGATCTGGTCGATGGCGGCGGCCTCCGCCGGGGCCACCCCGTCGTGCGCGCGGGCCACCCGGTCCGCCGCGGTCAACACCACCGAGCGGTACGCCTCGACGTCGGCCGGCGACTTCTCCCGCAGGATCCGCACCGCCCGGCCGAGCGCCGGCAACACCACCGACTCGATCTCCAGCTGGGAGTCCCGGGGCAGCCGGGGCAGCGGACCGGTGGTCAGCGCCTCCTTGACCACCCCACTGGCGTCGGCCAACGCGCCGGAGGCGGCGACGCTCTCCCGGATCACGCCCAGCATCCCCGGATCGGCGTTCGAGACCAGGAAGACCGCGCCGAAGGCACCCGTCTTGAGGGTCAGGCGCTCCTCGTCCGTCAACCGCTGTTCCATGATCACGGAGTGTAGACGTACGGGGTGGTGGTGGTGACCGGGACGAGGCCGAGTCGCTCCAGGATCGGCCGGCTGTCCTCGGAACAGTCGACCTGCAGCAGCGTCCGGCCCCGCTGGTCGGCCAGCCGGGCCCGGTAGGTGACCAGCGCCCGGTAGATGCCCCGGTGCCGCCACTGCGCCAGGGTCGAGCCACCCCACAGGGTGGCGAAGCCGGTGTTCGCCGGGAAGCGCACCCAGCCGGCGCTGACCACCGTGTCGTCCACCTCCGCCACCACCACGGTGATCGAGTGCGGGTCGGCGTCGATCTCCTTGGCCAGACCCCACACGAGGTGGGAGCGGTCCTCCTGCCAGACCTCCTCCTCCATGGCGGCGATCCGCTCCAGGTCGACGCGGGCGCTCACCTCACGAAGGCGTACCCCCTCGGGGACGACGGGCAGCGCGGCGGCCAGCGGCGCGACCGGCCCGACCACGACGGTCTCCCGGTCCTCCGGCACGAAGCCGGCGGCGCGCAGCCGATCCGCCAGGTCCGCCGGTTCGTCGTGCCCGTTGAGCTTCCACTCGACCGACTGGCCGCGCTCGCGGAACAGCGCCACCTGCCGGGCGATCAGCTCGTCCAGCGCGTCGCCGGTCAACCCGCCCAGGTCGCGGTAGGTGAGGAACCCCCCGGCGTCGAGCCCGATGATCCGGACCAGCGGCCCGTCCCGCTCCACGGTCACCCCGGCCGGAACCGGGTCGGGGATCTCCGGGCGGAGCTGGTTGTCGTAGGCGGTGCGCAGCGTGGTCACATCAAGATCCGTCACCTGCTCAGGCTAAGACCCGGGGGAAGCGGATAATCTCCCAGCATGTGGGAGGTGATCAGGCGGTGGTTCGACCCGGCCGAGGCGCGGGCCGTCGGTGAGACGCCCGACTACCGGTTCTCGCTGGCCAACGAGCGGACCTTCCTGGCCTGGCTGCGCACCAGCCTGGCGCTGGTCGGTGGCGGGCTGGCCGCCGCGCAGTTCCTGCCGCAGCTGCCGATGAGCCACCTGCGGGAGGTCATCGCTGTCGCGCTGCTGCTGCTCGGCGGCGCCGTCGCGATCCGCGCCGTGGACCACTGGGCGCGTACCGAACGGGCCATCCGGCTCGGTCAGGAGCTGCCCGCCTCCCGCTTCCCCGCCGTCCTCGCCCTCGCCGTGGGCGCCGGCGCGGTGCTGCTGGTCATCGCGGTGCTGGCGCGCGCGATCGGCGGACGGTGAGCGCCGGACGCGATCCCGGGCTGCAACCGGAGCGGACCCGGCTGGCCTGGCGACGCACCCTGCTGACGCTGACCGTGGTGACCGCGCTCGCCGTCCGGTTGGCGTCCAACGGCGGCCCGTTCGGAGCGGTGGTCGCCGGTGCGGCCGTCCTGTTCTGGGGCGGCGTGCTCGTGCTCTGCTGGCCCCGCGGCACCGGCACCGGGGCCGCCCGCACCGGCGGCCGGACGTTGCCGCTGGTCGCGCTGGGCACCGTCGGGCTCGCACTGCTCGGCGTGCTGGTGACGGTTCGCGGACTGTGGTGACGGGACGCGGTGCGCCATGATGGGTGCATGGCCCGGCTGTACGTTCTCCTCTTCCTGGCGCAGATCGTCCTCGCCGTCTGCGCGCTGATCAGTTGCCTCTCCGCCGAGGAGGGCCAGATCCGCGCCCTTCCCCGGATCGCCTGGGTGCTGATCATCCTGTTCTTCCCCCTGGTCGGGTCGATCGCCTGGTTCATCGCCGGCCGGGAGCCCGGCACCGCGACCCGCACGGCGTGGCCCTCCGGCAACGGCTCCACCGACCGGCAGCCGCGCCGCCCGCTCGCTCCCGACGACGACCCGGAGTTCCTGCGCTCCGTGCAGGACCGCACCCGCCAACAGGACCAGGAGCTCTTCCGCCGCTGGGAGGAGGACCTGCGCCGGCGTGAGGACGACCTGCGCCGCCGCGACGGTGAGCCGCCCCGTGAGGGTGACCGGCCGGAGGTGTGAGCACCAGCTCGGCCGGTACGCCCCTCAGACCCGACGCCTGAGGCCGCGTACGGCCAGCGGCGCGAAGATCACCGCGATGCCGGCGCCCCACAGCAGCGTCTGGAGCACCGGCCCGGCCACCGGCCCACCGACCAGCAGGCCCCGCAGCGCGTCGGCCACCACTGTCACCGGGTTGACCTCCACCCAGTTCTGCAACCAGCCGGGCATCCGGTCGGTCGGGACGAAGATGTTGCTGGTGAAGGTCAGCGGGAAGATCACCATGAAGCCGAAGATCTGCACCTTGTCCGGTTCACTCACCAGCACCCCGACGAGCACCGAGATCCAGGACGCGGCCAGCGTGAACGCCAGCAGCAGCGCGAACGCCCCCACCACGCCGAGCACGCCGTTGCCGACCCGGAAGCCGAGGATCGACCCGACGCCGAGCAGCAGCGCGATCGACCACGCCTGCTTGACGGTGTCGGCGAGGATCCGGCCGGCCAGCGGCGCCCACCGGGCGATGGGCAGCGCCCGCAGCCGGTCGAAGACGCCCTTGGTGAGGTCGTTGTTCAGCCCGAACCCCGTCGTCATCGTGGCGAAGAGCGCGTTCTGCACCATGATGCCGGGCAGCATGAAGGTGAGGTACTCGCCGGACGAGCCGGCGATGGCCGTGCCGAAGACGTAGGTGAACAGCAGCACGAACATCACCGGCTGGATGCTGAGGTCGAGCAGCTCCATCGGGTTGTGTTTGATCTGCACGAGGCTGCGCCAGGCCAGCGTGAAGGTGTGCCGCAGCCCGGCGGCGACTCCGAGTCGCCGGGCCGGGGCGAGCGCGGGACTGAGCGTCACGGAGGTCATGCCGGGGTCCTTTCCAGGTCGGTGTCGGCCGGGGCGTCCTCGGCCCGGTGGCCGGTGAGGGAGAGGAAGACCTCGTCCAGGCTCGCGCCGCGCAGCGCCAGCTCGGCGACCGGGATCTCGGCCGCGTCGAGGCGGCTCACCATGACGGGCAGTACGCGCGGGTCGTTCACCGCGACGGTGACCGCGGTCTGTGCGACCTCGGGGGTCACGCCGGCCACCTCGCCGGCGATGGCGACCACGGTGCCCAGGTCGCTGAGGTCGACCGGACGCACGGTGAGGGTCTGCCCGCCGGTCTTCGCCTTCAGCTCCTCCGGCGTCCCCTGGGCGATCACCCGCCCGTGGTCGACCACGGCGATCTCGCCGGCGAGCTGGTCGGCCTCCTCCAGATACTGGGTGGTGAGCAGCACCGTCACCCCGTCCGCGACCAAGGTACGGACGACGTCCCACAGGTCGTTGCGGCTGCGCGGGTCCAGGCCGGTGGTCGGCTCGTCGAGGAACAGCACCTGCGGCCTACCGACCAGGCTGGCGGCGAGGTCCAGTCGCCGCCGCATCCCGCCGGAGAACGTCTTCACGGCCCGGTCGGCGGCGTCGCTCAGCCCGAAGTCGTCGAGCAGTTGCCGGCCCCGCTGCTTGGCGTCGGCCCGGCGCAGGCCGAGCAACCGCCCGATCAGCAGCAGGTTCTCCGCGCCGGTCAGGGTCTCGTCGACCGAGGCGTACTGGCCGGTGAGGCCGATCAGCTGACGCACGCGGTGGGCGTCGCGGACCACGTCGAAGCCGCCCACGGTGGCATGTCCCTCGTCGGCGCGCAGCAGGGTGGCGAGCACCCGTACCGCAGTGGTCTTGCCGGCGCCGTTCGGCCCGAGCAGACCGAAGACCGTCCCGGTCGGGACCGCCAGGTCAACTCCGGCGAGGGCGGTGGTGGCGCCGAAACGCCGCACCAGACCCTCGGCGCGGATCGCGTGGTCCATCGCAACTCCTGTCGTCTGCGGGTGATGACACCACCATGGGCGACAGGGCTGACATCCCGCCGATCCCGCGCTGACGTTACGACGACCGACGCTGACATTCCGCCTATTTAGCTGCGGGAAGACGCCGCGCCGCCGCCGCCCGCGAGGGGCGACGGCGGCGGCGGGTGCGACTCAGGCCAGGTTCGACGACCGGGGGTACGCGTCGGTCGGGTCGGTGAGCACGTTCACCAGGTACGGCACTCCGGCGTCGAACGCCCGCTTGAGGGCCGGGCCCAGGTCGGCGGCCTTGGCGACCGTCTCCCCGGCGCCGCCGAGCGCGCTGACCACCGTGTCGTAGCGCAGCTCGGGCTGGAGGTCGGCGGCGACGTCGTAGCCGTACATGGCCTTCATCGGGTGCTTCTCCAGCCCCCAGATGCCGTTGTTGCCGACGACGATCACCACCGGCAGCTTCTGGCGGACCAGCGACTCGACGTCCATCAGCGAGAAGCCGGCCGCGCCATCGCCCATCAGCACGCAGATCTGCCGGTCCGGGTGGCTGACCCGGGCGCCCATCGCGTAGCCCATTCCGGTGCCCAGGCAGCCGTACGGGCCCGGGTCCAGCCAGGTGCCGGGCTGCGACGGCTCCAGGTACCGACCGGCGTACGAGACGAAGTCGCCGCCGTCACCGATGGTGATCGCGTCCGGGGCGAGGGCCCGGCGCAGTTCGCCGTAGATGCGGGCCGGCCGGATCGGGTCGGTCTCGGCGGCCATCTCGGCGGCGTCCCGGGCCTTCGCCGCGTCCTCGGCGACCCGCAGGTCGGCGATCCAGTCGGTGTGGTCGGCCCGGTCACCGGCGTGGTCGGCCAGCGCGGAGAGGATCAGGCGCAGGTCGCCGGCCGGGGCCACGGCCGGCTGCACGTGCGTGGCGCGCTGGCTTGGCGCGTCGACGATGTGCACCACCTTGGCGTCGCCGAAGTCCCCGAAGCTGAGCCGGAAGTCCAGCGGCGTGCCGACCACCACAACGACGTCGGCGCCGGAGAGCGCGGCGCGGCGGGCCTTGGCGAAGGCGAGGGGATGCTCCGGGGGCAGGGAGCCGCGGCCCATGCCGTTGGTGAAGACCGGCACCTGCAACGCCTCGGCCGCCTCGCGCAGGGCGGCCACCGCGTCGCCCGCGTACACGTCCGAGCCGGCGATGATGACCGGCCGCTGCGCACCGGCGATCAGCGTCGCGGCCCGGCTGACCTCGTCCGGGTCCGGCTCGACGGGGTCGACGCCGGACGGCGCGGGCAGGTCGGCGTCGGCGACCGAGAAGACGGTCTCCAGCGGGAAGTCCAGGAAGACCGGTCCGCGGTGCGGGGTGAGCGCGGCGGTGAGGGCCGCGCCCACCGCACGCGGGATGTCGTCGGTGCTGAACACCGTCTCGGCGTGCTTGGTGACCGGGGCGACCAGCGGCAGGTGGTCCATCTCCTGGAGGCTGCCCGATCCCCAGCGGAACGCTGGTGCCCGGCCACCGAGCACCAGCACCGGGGACGCGTTGAAGAAGGCGCTGGTCATGCCCGAGATGCCGTTGGTGACTCCCGGCCCGGCGGTGAGCACGGCGAGGCCGGGACGGCGCTGGAGCTTGGCCACCGCCTCGGCGGCGAAGACCGCGGACTGCTCGTGCCGGACGTCGTAGATCGGGAAGTCGGCCTTGTGCGCGGCGTCGTACAGCGGGAAGACGTGCCCGCCGGACAGCGTGAACATCTCCCGTACGCCGTGGGCGCGTAGTGCCGCGAGGGCCAGTTCTCCGCCGTGACCCTCGATCCGCTCCGTCATTCGCCGCTCCCCTTCGTTCCTCATGACCGAGGCCCCACGCTACTGGCCGGTAGGAACAATGTGAACCGTTCTCAGCTAAGGGCCTGTTTTATAAGGGCGGTCGAGCCGAGGCGGAGTCCGGGCGGCGATCCGGCAAGGCGCGGTTTCGTCCGGATACCGGTGTTGTATCCGGACGAAACCGCAACGCCGTCGGTCGTCGTCCGGGCCCGCCGCAGGCCGGCCAGTTCTTATAAAACAGGCCCTGACCGTCAGCGGCCGGTGAAGTCCGGCTTGCGCTTCTCGACGAACGCCGCCATGCCCTCGCGCCGGTCGTCGGTCGCGAACAGCGCCGCGAAGAGCTGACTCTCCCAGGCCAGGCCGGAGTTCAGGTCCATGTCCAGGCCGCCGTCGACAGCCAGCTTCGCCGCGCGCAGCGCCTGCACCGGCCCATTGAGGTACGGCGTGACGAGCGCGACCGCCGCGTCGTACACCTCGGCAGCCGGGGCGACCCGGTCGGCCAGGCCGATCCGCAGCGCCTCCTGCGCGTCCACCATCCGCCCGGACATGATCAGATCCTTCGCGCGTGCCGGCCCGACCAGGCGGGCCAGCCGCTGGGTGCCGCCCGCACCGGGGATGATGCCGAGCCTGATCTCCGGCTGGCCGAGCTTGGCGTCCTCGGCCACGACCCGCCAGTCGCAGGCCAGCGCCAGCTCGCAGCCCCCGCCCAGGGCGTAGCCGGTGATCGCGGCGACCACCGGCTTGGGGATGCGGGCGATCGCGCCGAGCGCGCTGGAAAGGGCAGCCGCCCGGTCAGCCATGTCCACGTAGGACATGTCGGCCATCTGCTTGATGTCCGCCCCGGCGGCGAAGACCTTCTCCCCGCCGTACACGATGACGGCGCGGACCTCGGGGTCGGCGGTGGCCGCCGTGGCGGCGGCGCGCAACTCCTCCTGCACCTGGGTGTTGAGCGCGTTCATCGGCGGCCGCTCCAGCCGGATGGTGCCGATGCCGTCAGTGGTCTCCAGCCGAACGAACTCGCCCACGCTGCCCTCACTTCCTCGTCGAAGTCGCGTGCCAACCTTACGACCCGGCTCGTTGGGGTAAGTAGTGTGTGTCAGCCCCTCGGGCGGGAGTCCAGCCATGATCACGTATTACGACGACAGGTCGGTGCAGGTCACCTCCACCGCCGTCCAGGTCGACGGCCGCAGCTACTCGCTGGCCGAGATCACCATGGTCTGGCACCGCCGGGGCAGCCGCTCCTGGCGGGTGCTGGTCGGGCGAGGCGCGCTCGGCGCCGCGCTGGCCGGCCCACTTGTCGCGGCCGTGCTCGGCATCGGCCTGGCCGTCTGGCTGCACCGCTCCCCCACCGTGACCATCGCCATCGTCGGCGCCTCGGTGCTGGTCGGGCTGGCCGTCGGCCCGGTCGCCGACTTCCTCTTCGAATACCTGGACCGCTCGTACGCCAGGGGCAGCCGGCAGATGGAGATCTGGGCCCGCTGGCGCGGGCAGCCGGTGCGGTTGCTGCACACCGGCGACGCCCTGCGCTTCGGGCAGATCTACCGGGCGGTGCAGCGCGCGATGGAGCACACCCAGCCAGCCGCCCGGCCCACCGCGCGCCGCTAGCCCCCTCGCCGTTCGCCGATCTGGGGCAGTTCCGTCGACCGCTGACGGAACTGTCGCGGCCGCCGCCGAGGCGCGCGAGTTGCCTGCCGGTGGTTAGGCTTAGTGATGACCCTCTATTACCGGGACGACGCGGTGCAGGTGACCTCCGAGTCGATCCGGGCCGGCGGTCAGGTGATCGCCCTGCCCGACGTAACGTTCGTCTGGCACGAACGAGGGCAGAAGACCCTCGCCGTACGCGGCCGGGTGCTGGGTCGCGGTGTGCTGGTCCTGCTGCTGTCGCTGCCGCCCCTCGTCGCGCTGGTCTGCGTGGTCTCGCTGGCCTGGTCGGCACAGGATCGGGGCAACTGGCAACTGGCGCTGATCATCCTGGCCGCCTGCGCGGTGGGGGCGCTGGCGCTGGCCCCGTTCCTGGAGATTCCCCTCGGCTGGCTGGACCGCTCGTACGAGCGCGGCAGCCACGTGCACGAGCTGTGGGTGCAGCACCACGGTCAGGAGCACATGCTGCTGCGCACGCCGGACGCGCTACGGTTCGGGCAGATCTACCGGGCCGTGCAGCGCGCCGTCGAACAGCAGGGGGACCATCGATGACCACCCGACGTGGCGAGGCCGTCGCGCTCGCCGGGCTGCTCGCCACGGCCGGCGTCACCCACCTGCTGCGCCCCAGTTTCTACGACCCGATCGTGCCGCGCGCGCTGCCCGGGCCGGCCCGGCTCTGGACGTACGCCAGCGGGGTCGCCGAGCTGGCGGTGGCGGCGGCGGTGGCGCACCCCGCGACCCGGCAAGCCGGCGGTCGGGCCGCCGCAGCGCTGTTCGTCGCCGTGCTGCCGGCCAACGTGAAGATGGCTGTGGACTGGCGGCACCGGCGGCCGTCGAAACGGGCCGTCGCCTACGGCCGGGTGCCTATGCAGGTCCCACTGATCTGGTGGGCGCTGCGGGTCGCCCGCGCCGGCCGCTAGACCCCCGGCCGGGCCTCAACTCGACGGCGGAGCCGTCAGGCCAGGGGCAGGGTGGTGGCGATCGGCCAGCCCAGCAGGGCGGCGCCCACGAGCGCCGGCAGCCAGCGCGGGGTCGCGTACCGGCGCAGCACCGCCGCCCACAGCACGTGCCAGCCGAGCAGCACGGCGAACAACGGCACCACCAGCAGCACGAACCCGGGTGCCAGGCCGACCACCGCCGACGTGCTCAGCACGAGCACGGTGACCGCGACGACAAGCAGACGACGCCAGGTCCGGCCGGCCGCGACCTGCTCGACGCCCAGCAGGAACAGCAGGCACGCGCCCAGCACCACCGGGAGCAACCACCAGCGGGCGCCGACCGGCAGCGCCGAGGTCAGCCCGAGGTGGATCGGCAGCCCCACGGCGAGGACGGCGTACGCCGTCAGCGCCAGCGCGGCGACTGTGGTCCGTGCCGGCGTACGACGAGCGGTCTCGTCCACGGCCACGCCGGGCGCTCGCGTCGCGGCGGGCAGCCAGCGTTGGCCACCGCTCACCAGCAACCCGCTGACCAGCAGGAAGCCCGTGACGTATCCGCCGACCGCGAGCGGGAGACGGTTGGTCGGCAGGACGGCGGCCGCCGCCGCCGCGAGACCGCCCGCGAGGACGGCCAGCCCGAGCAGGACGAGACCACGCAGCGGCGGCCGGCCGGCGGCCGACGCCGTTCCTGCGCCGGCCCGCCGGCCCAGGAGCAGGGCAGCCAACGGGACGACGCCGATGGCGAACGCGAACACCAGCAGCGCCGCCCCGGCGAGCCGGACCAGCGGTCGGGGCGACGCGCTCCCGTCGACGCTGGGCAGCCAGCCGGCGATCTCCTCGTGGGTGCGGGGCGCGAAGAGCACCGAGATGTGCTCCACCCCGGGCACCACCACCACTGGCCGCCGGCCGACCGCCGCCCCGCGCCGCACCGCGTCGTCGGCCGCGCGCCGGAACGCGGGAAACTCCGCGCCGCCGACGATGAGCAACAACTCCGCCGGGCGACCCGGCGGCAGTTCGCCGGAGCCGGGCAGTGAGATCGCCACGGTCCGGGCGATCTCCGGATGCGCGGCCGCGTACCGGGTCACCGCGCCCGCGCCCATCGAGTGACCCACCAGCATGATCTGGGTCGGGTCCACATCCGGCTGGGCGCGCAGATGTGCGACCGCGGCGTCCAGGTCGGCGGCGAGCGTCGCGGGTGACATGTCGGGGCCGAGTCGGGCCGCGTTGGCGCCGTGCCCGGCGAAGTCGAACAGCAGGGCTACCGCTCCTCGGCGGGCCACGGTGTCGGCGATCGGGCGCATCAGCCGCCCCGAACCGGCGAACCCGTGCGCGATCACCACGCCGGGCCGCCGCGCGTCCGGTGTCGGCGGGCCGGCGCGTACCTCGGTCATCGGCACGCCGTCGACGGTGACCTGCCGCACGGAGAGGCCGGCGTCCGCGCGGACCAGCACCGCCGTGCCGAGCGCGGCGGCCACCGCCGCGAGCACGGCGAGCAGGACGGCCGCGCGGGTGCTCGGAGGGTGGTGCGGCGAGGCGGCCGACATGCCGGCACCCTACCGCCGCGGACCGCACCGGTGATCGCCCGCGAGCGGTTGTGGCGGGGCCGACGCACACTTGTTCCCATGGCGATTCCCCTCCCCACACCAGGCGCCGTGGTCGGCCTGACCCGCTCCGCCCTCGATCAGGCGCTCGGCTCGGCGGCCTCGTTCGCCGCCGTGCCCGCCCGCGCGTTCGCGGTGCTCGACGGGGTGGAAGCGCTGCTGGCCAGGATCAACGGCGTGGTGGACCGGATCGAGACGACCCTGGACCGGACCGACGCGGTGCTCACCGACGCCGAGGCGGCGGTCCGCGAGGTGGCGGTGATCAGCGCCGCCGCGACCACCGCCATCGACACCGCCAGCGAGGTGGCGACGGCCGCCGCCGTGGTGGTCACCGAGGCCGAGAAGGTCGCGCACCTCGCCGGCACTGTGGTCACCGAGGCCGAGGCGGTGGCCGGCAGCGCCGCGGTCACCGTGGGCACCGCCGCGCAGGCGGCGACCACGGCGGCGGAGCTGCTGGCGGCGTACGAGCCGGCGCTGCGGCGGGCCGCGCCGATGACCGGTCGGTTCGTCGAGGAGCTGAGCCACGAGGAGATCACCGCGGCGATCCACCTGATCGACGAGTTGCCCAAGCTCAAGGAGCACCTGACCGCCGACATCCTGCCGATCCTGGCGACGCTGGACCGGGTCGGGCCCGACCTGCACGACCTGTTGGACGTCACCCGTGATCTCAAGCTCGCCGTGGCGGGCATCCCCGGTCTCGGCATGCTGCGGCGACGCGGCGAGAAGCTCAGCGACGAGCCTGCCGGCTGAGACCCACGCGCCGGCCGCTGGTCGGTGGCCGGGTCAGCAGTCGCAGGTGATCGTCCCCCTTGGTGCGGTCAGCTCGTCGACGGGACGTCGGGTCAGCCCGGTCTCCGTCTCCACCGGCAGTCCCTCCCGTACCCAGTACTCGAACCCACCGAGCATCTCCTTGACCGGAACACCGAGCCGGGCGAACTCCAGCGCCGCCCGGGTCGCGCCGTTGCAGCCCGGCCCCCAGCAGTAGGTGACCACCGCCGTGCCGGCGGGGATCAGGTCGGGCGCCCGGGCGGCGATCTCGGCGGTGGGCAGGTGCACCGCTCCCGGCAGGTGCCCCTGCGCCCAGCCGGCCACGCCCCGGGAGTCGACCACCACCAGCCCGGGGGTACGGGCCGCCAGGTCGGCGTGCACGTCACTCACATCGGTCTGGACGCTGAGTCGGGCGGAAAAGTGGGCGACTGCGACGTCCGGAGCGGCCGGCGGGACAGCGAAAGCAAAGGTCATGACACTGATCGTGGCCGCACCGGGCGGCCGGGACGAGTGGCGGGAACGACGTCCTGCGCTAACATCCCGCCATGCCGAACAGTGCGGTGGAGACGCGCCCGCGCCCGCTGCCAACGCCGCGACGGCCGGCCGCTCACCGCGTCGCCGTGCTCGCGTACCCGGGGATGTCGGTGTTCGAGACCGGCATCGTCACCGAGGTGTTCGGGCTGCCGCGCCCCGAGTTCGACGTCGACTGGTACGACCTGGTGATCTGCGCCGAGAAGCCCGGGCCGGTCCCGGTCGTCGGCGGAGTCAGCCTGCACACCCCGTACGGCCTGGCGGAGCTGGCGGCGGCGCGGACGGTGATCGTGCCCGGCGTGCCGGACGTGACAGCCGACCCGTCGCCCGCCCTGGTGGCGGCGCTGCGAACGGCACACGCACGCGGCGCCCGGATCATGTCGATCTGCTCGGGCGCGTTCGCGCTGGCCGGCGCCGGCCTGCTGGACGGGCGGCGGGCCACCACCCACTGGCGGTACGCGGAGCTGCTGGCACGGCGGTACCCGCGCGTCGAGGTGGACCCGGACGTGCTCTACCTCGATGACGGCGACCTGCTCACCAGCGCCGGCAGCGCCGCCGGCCTCGATCTCAGCGTGCACGTGGTGCGGCGTGACCACGGGGCGGCGATCGCCAACGCGGTCGCCCGCCGGTTGGTGATCCCTCCGCACCGCGACGGCGGACAGGCCCAGTTCGTCGAGGCGCCGGTGACCGCCGATCCGGACGACGACCGGATCGCCGCCAGCATCGACTGGGCGCTCGCGCACCTCACCGAGCCGTTGAGCATCGCCCGGCTCGCCGCGCGGGCACACATGTCACCGCGCACCTACCTGCGGCACTTCACCCGAGCCACCGGGACCAGCCCGATCCGGTGGCTCATCGACCAGCGGGTCCGGGCCAGTCTGGCGCTGCTGGAGGAGACCGAAGCCCCGATCGAGCAGATCGCCGGCGCGGTGGGCTTCGACACCCCGGTCACCTTCCGCCACCACTTCGGACGGATCATGCTGACGTCACCGTCGGCGTACCGGCGGGCCTTCCGCACGGGCGCCGGCCGGCCGGCGTGACGTGGTCGGGCGTACCGACGTCGCGGTGCCCGACGACGGGTCAGCCGGGCGCGTACAGCGCGTCGATCTCGGCACGGTGCGGCAGGGCCACCGAGGCGCCGAGCTTGCGTACGCAGGCCGCGCCGGCCGCCGCCGCCCAGCGCACGGCGTCGACGACGTCCCGCCCCTCGCCCCAGCCGACCGCCAGCGCGGCAGTGAACGCGTCACCGGCCGCCGTGGAGTCGACCACGTCGACTCCGACGGCGGGCACGTGCACCTCGGCGCCGTCCCGATCGACGTACCAGGCACCCGCGTCGCCGAGGGTGAGCACGGCGCGGGGCACCAGGTCGAGCAGCGCGCGGGGCTCCTCCCGGCCGCGACCGGTGAACGCCTGCGCCTCGCCCTCGTTGACGACCAGCAGGTCCACCGCCTGAAGCAGCTCCGGTGGGAGGTCCCGGGCCGGTGCGGCGTTGAGGATCACCCGGGTGCCGGCGGCCTGGGCGGCCAGCGCGGCGGCGGTCACCGTCTGCACCGGGATCTCCAGCTGGGCGACCAGGACGTCCGCCCCGCGCACCGTCGCCAGTTCCTCGTCGGTGAGGCCGACCAGCGCGTCGTTCGCGCCGGGGGTTACCAGGATGGCGTTCTCCCCCTGCGCGTTGACCATCACGAGCGCCACACCGGAGGCGCCGTAGACCACCCGAAGGTGGCCGGTGTCCACGCCGGCCGCCGTGATCCGGGCCCGGAGCGTCACGCCGAACGCGTCGGAGCCGATCGCGCCGAGGAAGGCGCAGGAGGCGCCGGCCCGGACCGCGGCGATGGCCTGGTTGGCGCCCTTGCCACCGGGCACCATCACGAAGTCGGTGCCGAGCATGGTCTCGCCCGGCCGGGGCAGCGACGGCGCCATCGCGACCAGGTCCATGTTGGCGCTGCCGACCACCACCACCCGGGTCTGCGACACGGTCACCCGCTCAGGCGGCGCGCGCGGTGTAGCGGTCGCCGGACCGCTCGACCACCAGCGGCAGACCGAAGGTCTTGGAGAGGTTGTCGCCGGTCACCGTCTCGGCGAGCAGACCCTGGGCGACGACGGCGCCCTCGCGCAGCAGCAGCGCGTGGGTGAACCCGGGCGGGATCTCCTCCACGTGGTGGGTGACGAGCACCATGGCGGGGGCGTCCGGGTCGTACGCCAGCTCGGCCAGCCGGGTGACCAGGTCCTCGCGGCCACCCAGGTCGAGCCCGGCGGTGGGCTCGTCGAGCAGCAGCAGCTCCGGGTCGGTCATCAGTGCCCGGGCGATCTGGACGCGCTTGCGTTCGCCCTCGGAGAGCGTGCCGTAGCGGCGCTCGGCGAGGTTGCCGACACCGAGCTGGCTGAGCAACGCCCGCGCCCGGGCCTCGTCACCGCGGTCGTAGCTCTCCCGCCAGCGGCCGACCACCGACCAGGCGGCGGTCACCACCACGTCGCTGACCTGCTCGTCGGCGGGGACCCGCTCGGCGAGCGCGGCGGTGGAGAGCCCGATGCGGGTACGCAGTTCGTTGACGTCGGTGCGGCCGATCCGCTCACCGAGCACGTGCGCGACGCCGGTGGTGGGGTGTAGCCGGCCGGCGGCCAGGTTGAGCAGGGTGGTCTTGCCCGCGCCGTTGGGGCCGAGCACCACCCAGCGCTCGTCCAGCTCGACCCGCCAGGTCAGGTCCTGCAGCAGGGCGGTGCCGGAGCGGCGTACGCCGACGCTGTCGAGGCTGACCACCAGATCCGGGTCCACGGGAGCGGCGGCAGGCGCGGCGCCGGCAGCGCCGGGGATCAGGTCACCAGTCACCCGACCATCCAACCACGCAGCGTCGGGGTGCCCCCCATGGGCGGCGCCCCCGCCATAGGGTGAGGCACCGTGTCGTTGATCACCACAGCCGGAGGACGACAGATGCCCGATCGACGTGTGGAGTCGCGCGGATGAGCGCGGTCATCGAGATCGAGGGTCTACGCAAGACCTTCCGCAGCGTGCGCCACGGCCCACGGGTGGCGGTCGACGGGTTCGACCTGCTGGTCGAGGCCGGGCAGATCCACGGCTTTCTGGGGCCCAACGGCTCCGGCAAGACGACCACGCTGCGCGCCCTGCTCGGGCTGGTCCGGGCCGACGGCGGGCGGATGACGGTGTTGGGCGAGCCGTCGCCGGAGCTGCTGCCCCGGGTGGCCGGCCGGGTCGGCGCGATCGTGGAGAGTCCGCAGTTCTTCGGCAACTTCACCGGGCGCCGCACACTACGGCTGCTGGCGCGCGCCGGTGGGGTGTCGATCTCCCGGGTGGACGAGGCGCTGGAGCTGGTGGGTCTGCGCGACCGCGGCGACGAGCGGGTGAAGGGTTACTCGCTGGGCATGAAGCAGCGCCTCGCGGTGGCGTCCGCGCTGCTGAAGGATCCGCGGCTGCTCATCCTGGACGAGCCGGCGAACGGTCTCGACCCGGCCGGCATCCGCGAGATGCGCGACCTGATGCGGTCGCTCGCGGCGGCCGGGGTGACCGTGCTGGTGTCCAGCCACATCCTGGGCGAGATCCAGCTGATCTGCGACCACGTCACGATCATCTCGCGCGGGCGGCGGGTGGCGGCCGGCCGGGTGGACGAGGTGCTGGCGGGTCACGACCGGCACGAGTTCCTGGTCCGGGTTGCCGAGCCGGTCCGCGCCGCCGAGCTGCTGGGTGCGGCGGAGCTGACGGCTGCCGTCGAGGGTGACGCGCTGGTGGTGAGCGGGGCGACCGATCCGACGGTCATCAGCCGGGTGCTGGGCGAGCAGGGGCTGTGGGTGAGCGAGCTGACGCCGATCCGGCCCGATCTGGAGAGCGTCTTTCTGGAGCTGACCGGCGGCGGCGAGCATCCGTCGGTCCCGCGCCAGGTCGACGACTGGGCGCGGCCGTCCGGCGCCGACGACGCCGTGATCGATCTCGACGTACGGGGAGTGGACGCGTGAACCTGGTCCGGGCCGAGTTGGAGCGGCTGTCCGCGCGCCGCTTCGTGCAGCTCATGGTCGTCCTGCTGGCGCTGGCGTTCGCCGTCACGGCGGCGACCACACTGGCGGGCTCGCACAAGCCAACCTCCGCCGAGCTCAGCTCTGCGCGGGCGCAGGCCGCCGAGACGCTGCAGCGCATGGAGGACACTCACCAAGCGTGCCTGGCCCGGCAGAACGGCACGCTTCCGCCCGGCTACACCGACGAGTACCTCCCGGCCGACTGCTCGGAGGTGGACCCCATCCGGCAGGACCGGTTGCCGATCGCGGCCGACTATCTGCCCGGGGTGTTCAGCTTCGAACAGCAGGCCCGCCCGCTGCTCTACTTCCTCATCGCTTTCCTGGTGCTGTTCGGGTTCCTGGTCGGCGCCTCGTACATCGGGGCCGATCTGAACTCTGGCGGTGTGGTGAACCTGCTGCTGTGGCGACCGCGCCGGCTGACGGTGCTCGGCGCGAAGCTGGGCACCCTACTCGGCACGGTGTTGGCGCTGGCGGTGGCGGCCTCTCTGGTCTACCTGGCGACCTTCTGGGTGATCGGGCAGACCGCCGGGCTGGCCGGCCAGTTGAGCGGCGACTTCTGGCGTTCGCTGGGCGCGATCCACGGACGCGGCCTGGTGCTGGTGCTGCTGGCCACGGCCCTGGGCTTCGCCATCGCGACGCTGGGCCGGCACACCTCCGCGGCGCTCGGCGTGGCCGCCGCGTACGCCGTGGTGTGGGAGCTGGGCGCCCGGCTGGTGCTGGAGATCGTCGACGCCCGGCGGCCGGACCGGTGGATGCTCTCCAGCCACATCGTGGCGTGGCTCAACGGCGAGGTGCGTTTCTGGGACAATCAGCTCTGCACAAGCAGCTCCGGCACCGGCTCCTGCTCGGGCTTCTACAGCCTGACCTGGGGCCCGTCGCTGGTGGTGCTGCTCGTGATCACCGGTGGCTTGACCATGGCGGCGTTCGCCACCTTCCGTCGCCGCGACCTGATCTGAGGTCCACCCGGGCCGCCCGCCGTGGGCGGCTTGGCAGCCTGGCCCGGCAACGGGTTGCAGCGTCGCTGCCACCGGTGAAATATTCCTTCACATGACCGCCCCAGCGGGCTCAGCCGACGGTGGAGCCGAACACCTCGTCGCGGACGGCGTCCAGGGCGGTGCGCAGCGCGCCGCGCAGGATCGGCTCCTCGGTGAGGCCGGTGGGCACCACCCGCGGCCGGACCAGGGTGATCGCCGCGACCTCCCGTTGCACCCGGTCGGCGAGTGCCGTCCCGCCGGCCTGGCCGACCTCACCGGCCAGCACGACCAACGGCGGGTCGAGCACCACACAGGTGCTTGCCACGCCGAGCGCGAGCCGACGGGCCAGCTCGTCGAGCATCGGGCCGCCCGCGGCGCCACCGGCGACGGCCGCGCGGACGGCCTCGGCGGCGTCGCTGGCCGGGTAGCCGTGCTCGCGGGCCACCGCGCGTACCGAGTCGCCGCCGATCACCTGCTGGAAGGCCGGCTTGGCACGCCGCGAGACGTCGCGCGGGATCGGCGCTCCGGGCACCGGCAGGTAGCCGATCTCACCGGCCGCGCCGCTGCTGCCGTGGTGCAGGCGGCCACCCAGCATGATCGCCAGGCCGACGCCGGCACCCACCCAGACGAGGACGAAGTCGGCCACGCCCTGCGCGGCGCCGGACTGCGCCTCGGCCACCGCGGCCAGGTTGACGTCGTTCTCGAAGACCACAGGCGTGTGCAGGTCGTCGCGCAGCGCGGCGAGCAGGCCGCTGTGCCAGCGCGGCAGGTTGAACGCGAAGGTGATGTCGCCGGTGTGCGGGTCGACCAGGCCCGGCGTGCCGAGCACGATCCGGCGGACGCTGCTGAGCTGAGCCTGGGCGCTGCTGGCGGCCTGCACCACTGCGTTGTGCACCACGCCCACCGGATCGTCGGTGTCCCGTGTCGACTGCTCCACGCGGCCGATGACGGCACCGGTGATGTCGGCGCAGGCGGCCACCACGCGGTCCGGCCCGACGTCCACGCCGACGACGTGGGCGCTGTTCGGACGCACCGCGTAGAGCTGGGCGTTCGGCCCCCGCCCGCCGGCCTGCTCGCC
This sequence comes from Micromonospora sp. DT63, assembly GCF_049841615.1. Lineage (NCBI taxonomy): Bacteria > Bacillati > Actinomycetota > Actinomycetes > Micromonosporales > Micromonosporaceae > Micromonospora > Micromonospora sp. DT63. Next base: position 112,515 of record NZ_JBNCKQ010000004.1, read on the forward strand.
GACCCGGCTGACCAGGCCGCGCTCCTCCAGCCGCTCGACGAGTTGCGAGGCGGTGACCTTGGACAGCCCGGTCAGCTCACCGAGCCGGGCCCGGGTGAGCGGCCCACGCTCCAGCAGCAGTTCCAACGCCGCGCGGTCGTTGAGCGCCCGCAACAGGCGGGGGGTGCCGGGCAGCCGGGTCGCACTCATGCCACGTCCTCTAGTTTTAGTAAACTTTGCTAACTGTAAACCGACCTGCGAACGGGTAGCCGTAGCGTAACGGCCACCCGGAGGCAGAGCGCTCGGCCGACCCGGCAGGGCGACGACCACCGCGGGTACGACGCTCGTGCCCGAAGGACCGAAGGGGGAGATCACGTGGGGCTCGATCCAGGACTGCGTCGGCTCGCGCTGGGCACGTTGCTCGCCGCGTACCCGGGACCGGTCCCGCCGGACTGGGCGGTCGACCTCGTGGCCGACGGGCTGGCCGGGCACACGCTGTTCGGCACGAACGTGCACGACCCCGCGCAGGTGGCGGCGGGCACCGCGGCGCTGCGCGCCGGCCGGGCCGACGTGCTGATCGCCATCGACGAGGAGGGTGGCGACGTGACGCGGCTGGCGCACGCCACCGGCAGCCCGTACCCGGGCAACGCCGCGCTCGGCGCGGTCGACGACGTGGAGCTGACCCGACGGGTCTACCAGTCGATCGGCGCCGAACTGGCCGCGCTCGGCATCACCGTCAACCTCGCACCCACCGTCGACGTGAACACCGCCGACGACAACCCCGTGATCGGCACCCGCTCCTTCGGCGCCGACCCCGTCCGGGTGGCCGCCCACTCGGCCGCCGCCGTGAGCGGCCTGCAGTCCGCAGGCGTCGCGGCCTGCGCCAAGCACTTCCCCGGCCACGGCGCCACCATCGCCGACTCCCACCACGAGCTGCCCACCGTGGACGTACCGCTGGAGGTGCTCCGCCAGCGGGACCTGCCGCCGTTCGCCGCGGTCGTCGCGGCCGGGGCGCGTGCCGTGATGACCGCGCACATCCGGGTGCCGGCGCTGACCGGAGACGACCCGGCCACCTTCAGCCGGGCCGTCCTGGTCGACCTGCTGCGCACCGAGTACGGCTTCACCGGCACGGTGATCACCGACGCGCTGGAGATGAAGGGCGCCGCGGTGGCCGCCGGGGGCGTCGGACCGGCCGCGGTCCGGGCCCTGTCGGCCGGCGCCGACCTGCTCTGCATCGGCGCGAAGGTCGACGCCGCGCTCGTCGAGCGGGTGGCCGCCGAGATCGCCGAGGCGACCGCCGACGGTCGGCTGCCGATCGCCCGGGTCGAGGAGGCGGCCGGCCGCGCCGCCGCACTCGCCGCCTGGACCCGGGCCGCCGGCGCGTCACCGACCGCCGCCGACCCCGATCTGGGGTACGCGGTGGCACGCCGGGCGGTGCGGGTGCACGGGGCGCTCACCGGCCTGGACGAGCCGCTGGTGGTGCAGTTGCACACCGAGTCCACCATCGCCGAGGGACGGGTGCCGTGGGGCCTCGGCCCGCACCTCGACGGCACTCGGGAGATCCGGGTGATCGCCAGCGAGACCGACCCGGCCACGCTGCGCGGGCTGGCCGGCGAGCGTCCGATCGTGCTTGTCGGACGACACCTGCACCGGCTGCCCGGCGGCCCGGAACTGATCGCCGACCTGGCGGCCCAGCACCCGGTGACCGTGGTGGAGATGGGCTGGCCGGCACAGTGGCGCCCAGCGGGCGTACGCGCCTTCGTCACCACCTACGGCGCGAGCCACGCCAACGGCCGCGCGGCGGCCGAGGCCCTGGGTCTGGCGCACTGAGTCTCGACGCCGTCCGGTCGGGCTCCAGGGCTCGACCGGGCGGCTCTCAGCGCTGCGCCACAGTGTCCACAGTCACCTGTCGCCTCTTCTTGAACATGTTCAATGCCCGATCTAGGCTGAAGTCGTCGGTAGTTGAACACGTTCAAGGAAGGCGTCCACATGGACATCAAGGTCTGGATGTACGTGATCTACCTGGCGGTCAGCGTCGGCCTGACCATCTGGGTGGCTCGAGCGCTGTCCCGCAACGGGCAGGTCTTCCTGGAGGAGGTGTTCGCCGACGAACGACTCGCCCGAGCGGTCAACAGCCTCCTGGTGGTCGGCTTCTACCTGCTCAACCTCGGCTACGTCACGGTGGCCATGAAGCACCCCGACCCGGTGCTCACCACCAGTCAGGCCATGGAGGAGCTGTCCCTCAAGATCGGCCTGGTGCTGCTGGTGCTCGGCGCGCTGCACTTCTTCAACGTCTTCGCACTGGGCCGCTACCGCCGCAGCCGTCTCCGCCAGCTCGCCACGCACCCGCCCATCGCACCGATCGGCCGGCTCCCCATGCCACCCGCACCGCACAGCGCACACCCGAGCGGGCCCTACCCGGTCGGCGCACAGCCGGTCGGGCCCTACCCGACGGGACCCCAACCGGTGGGACCACAGCCGGTGGGACCACAGCCGGGCGCCGCACAGCCCCGCGCGGCACAGCCCGGCGCCGACGGGCCGGGGACCAACCCCGCGACCCGATGACCGCCGCACCGGTCGGCGGGCCCTCGGATCCCACCGCGTTCGGGGGCGGTGGGGACCGGGGGTTCACCGTCCTGTTCGACGCGAACTGCCCGATCTGCCGGGCCGCCCGCCGGTGGCTCGCGTCCCGCGCCCAACTCGTACCCCTGGAGTTCGTGCCGGCCGGCTCGACCGAGGCCCGGCGGCGCTTCCCCGGCCTGGACCACGACGCGACCCTGCGTGACCTGACCGTCGTGGCCGACACCGGCGAGGTGTACGCGGGCGACGGCGCCTGGTTCGCCTGCCTCTGGGCGTTGGCCAACCACCGGTCGGCGGCCGAACGGCTGTCCCGGCCGCATCTGCTGCCGCTGGCCCGGCAGGTGGTGGCGACCGCCTCCGCGATCCGGGAACGGGTCCGCGATCCGTGGGCCGAGTCGACCGACGAGCCGGCGGGATACCGTGACCCCGATGACCGAGCAACAGGCGCCGACGACCACTGCGGGTGAACCTGCGACCGCCCGGGGCGAGCAGACCCGGCAGCTGATCCGGGACACCGCGATGCGGCTGTTCCGCGAGCGCGGCTACGCCCAGACCACGATGCGGGCGATCGCGCAGGAGGCCGGCGTCGCGGTGGGCAACGCCTACTACTACTTCGGCTCGAAGGACCACCTGATCCAGGAGTTCTACGCCCAGTCCCAGGTCGAGCACCGGGCGAAGGCCCAACCGGTGCTCGACCGGGAGGTGACGTTCGGCGACCGGCTGGCCGGGGTGCTGCACGCCGGCATCGACGTGCTGACGCCGTCGCACGCGTTCGCGGCGACCTTCTTCAAGACCGCGGCCGAGCCGACCTCTCCGCTCAGCCCCTTCTCGGCCGAGTCGTCCGGCCCCCGGCAGGCGGCGATCGAGCTGTTCGCCGAAGTGCTGACCGGCTCGACCGCCAAGGTCGACGCGGAGTTGCGCCCCGCACTGCCCGAGCTGCTCTGGCTGGCGTACATGGGCGTCGTCCTCTACTGGGTGCACGACCGGTCGCCCGGTCAGGTCAAGACCCGGCAGTTGATCGACGGTGTGGTGCCGCTGATCGACCGGCTGGTCGCGTTGTCGCGGCTGCGGGTGCTCCGCCCGGTGACCCGACAGGTGCTCGACCTCATCCGCACGCTGCGTCACTGACCGGTTCACACCCAACGCGCGGCTCCGCCGCAGGTCAAGTCCGTTATTCGACACTCCGACCCGACAGCTCGCACCTTGCACCGGGCACATTCGATACGTAGCGTGATCGACATCGGATCGACCCGTCCACCGACGCGGCCGATCGCCCGAGAACCGGGGCCTGGGGGCAGGTTGCGGACCGTGGATCCGGCCCGGGATCCACGGTCCGCGCACTGGGACCGGCGCCCGGCGACCGCCCCGCCTCAGCGCGGATAGACCCCGTACGCCCGCCAACCCCGGTCCGGGAAGCCCGCCGCCTCGGCCACCCGGGCGGAGGCGTGATTGTCCTTCTCGTGCAGGTACGTCGGCACCGCCCCCTCGTCCAGGACCCGCCGCGCCGCCTGCGCCACCAGCCGACGGGCGAGGCCCCGGCCCCGAGCCGCAGGCGCGGTGCCGATGGCCAGTTCGTGCCCGTACGCGTCGTGGCGTTTTATCCCGGCTCCGGCGAGATAGGCGCCGTCCGCGTCGCGGACCACGAGCACCTGCCGGTCGAAAAGCCGCAGCCAGGGCGGCAGGCCGGGGGCTGTCGACTCGGTCCACTCCCCCACGTCGGGCAGCGGCGCGGGAGACAGACTCCACCGGAACGGACCGTCGTGCACGCAGAAGGCGGGCAGGCCGACGGCTTCCGGCAGTGCCGCGAGCATGCGCTCCGGAGCGCGCTCGACCAACGCCCGGATCGCCGCCACCCGGTCCGGCGCGACGGAGAGCACCGCGCTCCGACCGGTGTCGACGGCGAGGGCCGGTCGCAGCCGCCCGTCCCAGGCCGGCCTGAGGCGACGATGCGAGGCGACCACGTGCAGCCCCGGGCCGGCCGGCCACTGGCCGAGCCACGAGGCCAGGTGCAGCTGGAGCCGCCGGTCGAGCATGCCTACCTCCCGTCGCCGGACACGTCGTGGATCACCGTACGCGCAGCGGCCCGCGCGGGCGGGCCTTCCCGTCGGGACCGGGTGACCGGGCCCGTGAATGCGTCGGACATGGTGCTGCCCGAGATGCGGGAACCGGGTGGCGAGATCGACCGTCATAGGTATTTCCATACATGGACACCTTTGTTTGGGACGGTATGGTCATGCCGATTCAGCCGAACGACCGCTTCCACCAGGACCCCACGCGACTCTGGCGGGCAGCGGAGGTCGCCGGACCCCTTCCGGCCCAACCGCGCTACCGGGTGACCCGCACGACGGACACCCTGTCCTGGGCCAAGCTGAACAGACTGCCGGCCGGCAGCTCCAGCCGGCACGGCCTCAACACGCGCTGACCCGCCGCAACGGCCCGGCCAGCACCGAAGGCGGCCTCTGACGCTGGTTGGGGACGACACACCGCAGGAGGACCAGCGCCGGCATTCGCACACCTGTCGGGTAATTTCTTCCAGGTCCGGCACCCCGGCCTACGACAGGAGAAGCTCCGCGCATGGGCAAGAAGACGATCCACGTCTCCGACTTCACCGGCACCGTTCTGCAGCAGGACGACGAGGTGGTTCGTGTCGTCGTCCTGGAGCACCCGGACCTGGTCGCCGGGCCCGTGCAGCTCGACGCCACCCCGGGCGAGGTGGAGAGCATCGACGACGCCGCGCTGGACGTGGCGGTGGTGGAGATCCACGACCGGCACGGCGGCGGCGAGCCACGACGGGTGGTCCTGACCGCCAGCGAGTTCGACGCGATGGCCACCGACGTCCCGATGGCGCAGTTGCTGAAGACTGCCGAGCGGGTCCGCCCGCCCAAGGCCCGCAAGAGCGCCGAAAAGATCGACTACGGCACGCTGGAGCACGCCGGCAAGCCGCACCGGGGCCGGGTCACCGAGGAGGAGGCCCGACTGGTCCGCGAGCAGCTCGACGAGGTCAACAAGCGGCTCGCCGACGCGGGCGTACGCCAGATCGACCCGGCCGATCCGGAGCACGCCCTGCGCTACGGCTTCCCCGAGGTGTCCTGATCCCGGGTACTCACTTCTTTCCGACGGCGGCGGCGAGGGCGGCGGACAGGTCGCCCTCGACCGCCGCCTTGTCCAGGCCGAGGTTGGTGAGCACGCCAGCGCCGTCCTCCTGCTCCAGCAGGGCGAGCAGGATGTGCTCGGTGCCGATGTAGTTGTGCCCGAGGCGCAGCGCCTCCCGGAAGGTCAGCTCCAACGCCTTCTTGCCGCGCGCGTCGTACGGGATGAGCTCCGGAACCTGCTCCGCGCGCGGTGGGAGGACGGCACCGACCGCCTCCCGCACCGCCTCGGGGGTGGCGCCCCGACCGGCCATCACCCTGGCGGCAAGGCCCTCCGGCTCGGCCAGCAGGCCCAGCACCAGGTGCTCGGGGCCGATCTCGGCGTTACCGCTGGCACGGGCCTCCTCCTGCGAGGCCACCACCACGTTGCGGGCCCGGGGGGTGAACCTGGCGAAGCCGGCGTTGGGGTCGAGCGCCGCGGCCTCGGTGGAGCCCTTCGCCACGAAGCGCTTCTGCGCGGCCTGCTTGCTGACCCCCATGCTGCGGCCGATGTCGGTCCACGAGGCGCCCGAGCGCCGGGCCTGATCGACGAAGTGCCCGATCAGGTGGTCGGCGACCTCGCCGAGGTGGTCGGCGGCGATCACCGCGTCGGTGAGCTGGTCGAGCGCGTCGGTGTGCGCCTTCTTGATCGCCTGGATCAGGTCGTCGAGCTTGACTTGGTCGTTCATCTGGAAAGGTTCGGTCATGCGTCAACCATAGGTTGACGATCTCTCGTCGTCAACCACGAGTTGACGCACTGTCGTGCTCACTCGACGAACTCCGGAAGGCGCTGGGCGACGGACGCCGGTGCGGGCATCCGCGCGATCTCCTCGGCGACGTCACGGACCGCCGCGCGCTGCGCGGCGTGCGGCGCGAGCAGACGTCGGGTCTGCTCGGCGACCGCCTCCGCATCCACCTCACCCGGTAGGAGCCGCAGGGCGACACCGGCGGCGCTGAGCGCCTCGGCATCGGCGAACTGGATGGCGCCCTGCGGAATGAGCACCTGCGGCACGCCTGCCGCGAGCGCGCCGAGGGTGGTGCCACTGCCGCCGTGGTGCACCACCACGTCCACGAGCGGCAGCAGCTCCGCCTGCGGCACCCAGCGGTGCACGGTGACCCGGTCGGGGATGTCGCCAAGCTCTTCCGGGGGCACGCGACCCGCGGCGACCACCACCTGCGCATCCAGCGTCGCCAGACCGGCGATGGCCGTCCGGAGCAGCTCCGGCGTGCCGAACGCGGTGCCGAGGGACAGGTAGATCAGAGGCCGGTTTGTCCGGTGTCGCACCGCCGGGGGCAGCGGGGCCGGCGTCGAGAAGGCGACCGGCCGCAGCTCGATCCGACGCTCGGTGGCGAGGAACGTCTCGTCCTGCAGGGAGGGCGGCCAGATGTCGAGATGCGGGCGGCCGGCGACCTCGGCGTTCGCGGTGGGCAGTTCGAGGCCGATGCCGTGGGGAAACAGACGACCGAACCCGTGCCACAGGCCCGGGATGCCGGCCCGATGGGCGGCGACGGCGGCTCCCGGCATACCCCACTCGTGCACCACCAGGTCGGGTCGAAGACGCGCCAGCTCCGGTTCCAGATCCTCGGCGTACGCCTCGTAGAAGACGTCGCCGGGGCGGAACGGCCGTAGGCCGTTCGCGGCGAGCGGCGCGTGCACCGCCTCGCCAACGGCGAAGTGAACGTCATGACCGGCCTCGCGGGCGGCGATGGCCAACGGGATCAACGGGTAGGTGTGACCGACGGACGCAAGACTGGCGAACAGCACGCGCATGGCGCCGCACGCTACCCGCCGCACCGTCGGCCCGGCCCGTCGCGCCGGCCCGTATACGGTGAGCCCGGCTGCACAGCGAAGGAGGGGCGGTCATGCGTCTGCACGTGGGATGCGCGATGTGGACCCACCGGTCGTGGCCGGGTCACTCGCTGCCGTCCGGAGAGCGCCTGCGGCACTACGCGAGCTGGTGCGACGCCGTCGAGGGAAACACGACGTTCTACGCGACGCCGGCTCGGGACACCGTGACGTCCTGGGCGGCGCAGACCGATCCCCGCTTCCGGTTCGTCCTCAAACTCCCCAAGGTCGTCACGCACGAACGCCGGCTCACCGACGTCGGCGACCCGCTGCGCGCCTTTCTGGACGCGATCGAGCCCCTCGGTCCCCGCGCCCACGCGCTCTGGATCCAGCTGCCGGGGTCGTTCTCACCCGCCGACGTGCCCGCCCTCGACCGGTTCCTCGGCCAGCTCCCGGGCTCCCACCGGTACGCCGTGGAGGTTCGCCACCCGGCGTTCTTCACCGACCCGCACGCGATCCGGCGGCTCGAGGAGACCCTCACCGCCGCCTCGGCCGAATGGATCCCCTTCGACACCACCGCGTTCTTCGCCAGTCCGCCGACCAGCGACGCGGAACGCGACGCCTGGACCAAGAAGCCACGGGTGCCGCTGCGGTCGGTCGCGCTGACCGACCGCCCGATCGTCCGTTACCTGGGCCGCGACGACAGCGCCCGGACGGTGCAGGGATGGCAGCGCTGGGTCGAGGTCGCCGCCGACTGGCTGCGCGAGGGTCGCTTCCCCACCGTGTTCATCCACACGCCGGACAACGCCGACGCGCCGGCACTCGCCCGCCGCTTCCACGACGAGGTACGGGCGCGCGTGCCGGGGCTCGACGCACTGCCCGAACCGATACCTGTCGAACCACTCACCCTCTTCTGACGCGTACGCCCGCGGTCACGCCTCCCGGTCGAGCAGGGCGTCGAGGTGATGGGCCGTGCTGATCAGCGAGAGGTGACTGAACGCCTGCGGGAAGTTGCCGATCTGTTCACCGGTGGGCGCGATCTCCTCCGAGTAGAGCCCCAGCGGCGTGCTGTACGTCAGCATCTTCTCGAACGTCAGCCGGGCGTCGTCGAGCCGACCGGACTGGGCGAGGGCCTGGACGTACCAGAAGGTGCACATGCTGAAGGTGCCCTCGGAGCCGGCGAGCCCGTCGGGCGACGCCTTCGGGTCGTAGCGGTAGACGAGGCTGTCCGAGACCAGCTCGTTGTCGATCGCCCGCAACGTCGACAGCCACATCGGATCGTTCGGCGCGATGAAGCCCACCCCGGGCATCGCGAGCAGCGAGGCGTCGGTGATGTCGGTGCGGTAGTGCTGCACGAAGGCCTGTCGTTCCGGATGGAATCCCCGAGCGACGACCTGCTCGTAGACGGCGTTGCGTTCGTCCGCCCAGCGGGTGATGCTCGCGGGACGCCCACGTGCGTGGGCGATGCGGATCGCGCGGTCGAACGCGAGCCAGCACATCATCCGCCCGTAGGTGAAGTCCTGCCGCCCGGAGCGGGTCTCCCAGATGCCGTCCTCGGGCTGGTTCCAGTTGTCGCAGAGCCAGTCCATCAGGCCGGCCGTCTTGCGCCACCCGTCGTACGACGTCATCAGCCCGCTCTGGTCGGCGAGATGCAGCGAGTTGAGCGCCTCGCCGTAGATGTCCAGTTGCACCTGGCCCGCCGCGCCGTTGCCGATCCGTACCGGCGCCGAGCGGCGGTACCCCTCCAGGTGGCCCAACACCTCCTCGGAAAGGTCCGGCGAGCCGTCGACGCGGTACATGATCTGCAGAGGCGAGTCGCCGTCGTGGGCGTCCCGGATGCGCGCTTCGAGCCAGGACAGATACGTCTGGGCCTCCTCGGTGAAACCGATGCTGAGCAGCGCGTGCACCGAGAACGAGGCGTCGCGGATCCACGTGTAGCGGTAGTCCCAGTTCCGTGGTCCGCCGATCTGCTCCGGCAACCCCGCCGTCGGGGCGGCGACCAGGGCGCCCGTCGGGGCGTACGTCATGAGCTTGAGCGTCATCGCCGACCTGTCGACCATCTCCCGCCAGCGACCGGTGTAGGACGAACGGGCGACCCACCGACGCCAGTAGTCCCTGGTCTCGGCGAGCAGTTCGCACGCCTCGGCGGTGCTGAGGGCCCGGGGTGCGTGTGGGCAGGCCGTCTCCAGGACGACGCCACCGATGTCGCCCGCGTGCAGCACGTTGGAGAAGCAGACGCCCTCGGCGTCGCGCTGGATCGTCCGCCTGTCGACGAGGCCCTCCGCGTTCATGAAGGGGGTCATGGTGAGGGAGAGGGTCGAGCTGCGGAAGACGTCGCCCTCCGGGTGGACCTCCAGCTCGTACGGATCTCGTGCGTAGTTGAACCGCGGCCGGCAGTCGAAGCGGAAGCGCATGGTCCCCCGGACCATCCGCACCAGCCGGATCAACCGGTGCCGGTCGGTGGCCTGCTCGCCCGTGACGGGCATGAAGTCCAACAGCTCCCCGACCCCGTCGGCGCTGTGGAAACGGGTGATCAGGATCGGCGTGCCGGGTAGGTAGAGCTGTTTGCTCGAATACTCGACACCGTCGGGAGACAGCTGGAAATGGCCACCTTTTCCACGGTCCAGCAGGGCGGCGAAGATGCTCGGCGAGTCGAAGCGCGGCGCGCAGAACCAGTCGATCGTGCCGTCCTTGCTGATCAGCGCGGCGGTCTGCAGGTCACCGATCAGGCCGTGCTCCTCCACACCCGGGTACGTCGTCTCCACGTTGGCTCCCGCCGTTCGTCGGACTGACGGCGGCGACTACCCGGCATACCGCGCGCTACACGGCTGGCCGTCTCCGTGTCGGGAGACGAAGCTGTCGGTGCTCGCCGATAGCGTGACCACCGGACGACATCGACGAGAGGACACCAGGTGAGCCTGCGCGGATTCGCCACCCTGAACATCTGGGCGGACGACGTGGCGGCGGCCACTGACTGGTACGCCCGATTCCTGGGCCAGGAGGCCTACTTCTCGCGGCCCGGTCCGGACGGGCGTCCCGCCTACACGGAGTTCCGCGTCGGCGACTACCAGGCGGAGCTGGGCATCATCGACCGCAGGTACGCGCCAGCCGGCTCGGCGACCGGCCCCGGTGGCGCTGTCATGCACTGGCACGTGGACGACCTCGACGCCACCGTGGACCGACTCCTCGCGATGGGCGCCACGGAATACCAGCCGATCACGTCGCACGGGGACGCCGGGTTTGTCACCGCGGCGGTGGTGGACCCTTTCGGCAACGTGCTGGGCGTCATGACCAACCCGCACTACCTCGACGTTCTCGCGTCCTTCAGGTCGGCCTGACCTGAACGTGCCCGACTTCCCCGTACGCCACCGCACAGCACTGATGGTCCCGATTGCGGGAAGAGCGACGCGGGGGCACCCGCCGTCGGCCAGGACGGCAGGTGCCCCCGCGATCGGGGCGGAGATCAGCTCAGCGAGCCGACCCCTCCGGGCTGTACGACGCCGTTGACGGTGAGTTGGTACGGCGCGTACTGCGTCACCTGCTCGGTCGGCTCGTCGTACGCCACCACGGCGACGACCTTGGGGAACGCGTCCAGCACGGCCAACTGCACCTTGCCGATCGTGACCTCGGACTTGCCGTTGGACTCGAACTGCCAGGCGATGGAGTGCTTCTCGTCGATGCCGATGAGCCGCAGGTTCCAGTTCTTGACCTGGGTCGGCCGGATCTCGGTGGGCGAGTCGAACGGCGTCAGGCTGGCGCCGTCACTTATCGTCTTCCCGCCGAGGGTGATGTCGTCGAGCAGCAGGCCGCCCTCGTTGACGCCGCCGTCGCTGACGTAGCGGAAGCCGAGCAGCACGGTCTTGCCGGCGTACGACGACAGGTCGTACGAGCGTGCCTCGAATCCGTCGGTCGTGCCGTTGAGCGCCGGCCCCAGCGGGCCCTCGACCGTGTGGTCACCGGGGATCGCCGTGTACGTGGCGCCGCCGTCGGTCGACACGGTCACGTAGCCGTAGTCGAAGCCGAGCTCCGCGCCGTACTTGGCGAGGAACCGCAGCGTCGGGTCCGCGGTCGGCACCTCGACGGAGGTGACCGCCGCCGAGTCGAGGCTGTTGGCGTTGCCGGAGAACAGCACGGCGTTGCCCGGACGGTCCGGGTCCGAAGTGGTGCTCGTCCACGCCAGCGGAAGCGCCGGCAGGGTCTTCGCGCCCTGGAACTTCACCGAACGCAGATCCCGACCGCTGAGCACCTTGCCCTTCGCGGCGCCGAGTTGCACATAGTCGGCGCCGTTCGGCGCGACACCCGGCGTGCCGTTGGCCGCCGCGCTGGCGAGGTTGACGGTGGAGCGCAGGCTCGGCGTGGTGACCCGGCTCTTGGCGACGCCGAGGGTGATGCCCAGCTTCGACTCGCCGACGAGCTTGTCCAGCAGGGTCATCGACTGGAAGTCGTGGACGACCTGGTAGACGTCGTGCACGCCGACGGTCTCCAGCTCGGCGTCGAGACTCGCGATGCCCTGCCGCTCGCCGTCGCGGTGCAGCCGGGACATGAAGGCCGCGCCGTAGCGGTCGTACAGGAACATCATCATCGAGTACGCGCTGCCGTAGTCGGCGAGCACCGCGTTCGGGTCGGGACTCTCGTCCCACAGGGTCAGGGAGTTCTCCGGCCCGCCGCACTCGCGAGGGTTGGTGTTGTACGGCGTCTGGACGGTGCCGAAACCCTGGTAGCAGTAGAGGTGGCTGTCCGCTCCCCGGTCGAAGACGGTGGCCTTCGAGTTGCTGTAACCGGTCAGCGACATGGCGAAGTCGGAGAGACCCTCGTTGATCCAGTTACCCTCGAACGGGTCGGTGTAGTAGTGCGCGAGGTGCTGCCACTCGTGGGCGAACGTGCCCTCGTAGCTGTTCGGCCGCGCGCCACGACTGGTGCACAGGTCGTCGGTGGGCTCGTCCGGCGGGTTCGCCGTCATCCGGTGCAGCCAGTCGAACGCGTCGACGGTCATCACGTTCCGGTCGAGCAGCTCGTTGAACTGCGCCGAGAAGAAGCCGGCGACGTAGGTCGGCGCGGCCGGGAACGTGTAGTAGTTGTCGTCGCGCACGTTGTCCACGAGGGTGACGGTCTTGTCGCCCGCACCCGTGTAGACACCGCCGTTGCCGTCGGCGTCCGGCCCGATCTGGGCGTTCGTGCCGTCGCGGTCCGGCGGGGTGCTGAAGGCGTTCGTCTCTTTCGGGTACATGTTGTTGTCGAACTCGTCGACGAGGTGCTGCACCTGCGTGTCGGTGATCTGCGTCGAGGACGGCACCTGGGCGCGGCAGTCGCCGGCCGGGAATGCCAGGTCGTTGGCGACCCAGACCTCGATGTGCTCACCGACGGCCCGCAGCGTGTAGTCCTTGCGGTAGACGGTGCCCTCGACGTCGTCGAGGCCGAGCCACTGCCGGACCGTACCGACCGCCGGCGTCTCGACGGTCGCCTTCTGCGCCTGCCGGCGGGCCTGGGTGCGCGGCTGGTAGCGCGGCGGCGTCGCGATGGGCCGCCCGTCGAGCGTGAAGTCCTTGCGGGTGAGCTCACGCATGTCGCTCGGCTGGGCGGCCTTCGACGCGGCGGGTTCCGCCACTGCCGGTGACGCCGCGACGACGACGGAGAGGGCCGGCAGGACGAGGACGGCGGCGAGCGTCCCGGCGATGCGGGTGCGTGCCATGGAACCTCCTTCAGGGGGTCTGACCCGGTGCCCGTGACTCGGCCGGGATGCCAGCCGCTCACGCTGATCATTTGACCGACGACACGGTAGCCCGAGGCAACCATGTCTCTCGACTGATCATGGGAGCGATCCATGTCACCCCGCCGACCTATTCCCTCGGCGTTGCCCGCGTGCTGACCCGAGGCGTCGCGGACCATCCCGGTCGCCGCCTGCTGGCGAGGCTTACGGCCTCAGCCGTCGTGGCGTCCGCTCACGTCGCCGGGCAGCCACCGCAGCGCGGCGTCGACAGTGTCCTCCGGGGTGCTGTTGAAGGCGATCGCGGCGCCGGGAGCGTGCTGCCGGACAAGGTTGACCACCCTCTCGAAGAGCGGGAGCAACGGCTCGTGCTTGCGGATGCCGCCGCCGACCACCACACAGGCGAAGTCCCGGCGGGTCAGCGCCTCGACGATCGCGGTCTCAGGGTCGTCGTCCGGCGCCACCAGGCACATGTCGGCCTCGACGCCGTGCTCCGCGAAACGGGCCTGACCGCGGGCTATCGCCGCGACCACCGGCTCCGGGTCCCAGCCCGGGATCCGCGCCGGATCAAGACCGATCACCAGTACGGGACCCAGCGCCATACGCACTCCTGTAGAACGGTTCACCCTCGCTCAACACCGTCGATGCTGCCACAGGTGGGCACTCAACCTGCCGGATGGCGGGCGGCCACCGGTGGCCAACTGAGCTGCGCTACGGGAGCGGCACGTTCGGGAGCTGGTCGTCGTCACGGCCGATCTGGGGCAGCCCGGCGGCGGTCGCGATGGCCTCGACGGCATCGTCCAGTCCGGTGGTCTCGGGCAGGACAAGTTCGTCGGGCCAGCCCAGGACGTCACGGGCGACGTACCAGCCGCTCATCTGCTCGGCGGTGAACTCCGTGGCCTGCGGGCGGGTGAGGTGCCGGCGCAGGGTCTCGGCCAGGGACACGTCGAGGTAGCAGAACAGCGACCGCCCTCGGTGGCCGTCCCGCAGCGAGGTCAGCATGCTGCGATAGCGGCTGCTGTGCATGATGCCCTCCACCACGACGTGATACCCGTGGTCGAGGGCGAACCGAACGGTCTGCCCGATCAACGCCGGTGCCGCACCGCCAGGCCTGTCCCGTTCGCGCAGGACGATGCGGCGCAGGTAGTCCTGCTCGACCAGGGCGCAGCCCCGGCCGTGCCGGCGTCGTAACTCGCGGGCGATGCTGCTCTTGCCCGAGCCGGAGTTTCCCCGAACGCAGACGAGGATCGTATCCGGGCTGCCCGTGAGTTCGGCGAGCATGACGCTGGCCGTCACCCGCCGCACCCGATCACGTTCGAGGTCGCCCGTGGACGCTCAGGGCCGACGCTGCGGCAGGACGAGCAGCGTCACGGAGTTCGCCGGGTACGTTGCGCTGACGCCGCCCCGGGCCACCCGGACATCCGCACCCCGGACGATCGAGGTGAGGTCGGCCGGGCTGTAGGTGAACCGCTGCGCCTTGTCGCCGCCGCGGAATCCGGCGAGCGCCAACCGGGAGGTCAGATCGCCGCCCGTCTTGTTGACCACCAGCACGGTGAGCGCCTTGTCGGACGAGCGTTGCGCGGCGTAGACCGCGAGCTGACCCTGATCGCCGCTGACCGCCGACACGCTCACGTCACCGAACCTGCTCCCGGCTCCGTCGTAGTTCCGGTACATCCGGAACGCGTACGCGCCGGGGTCGGTCGGTTTGGGTTCGCCCCAGATGGTGGCCAGGTCCAGACCCTCGCGCCCGAAGATGCCGAGGACGTCGGCCTGCGCGAGGGCGCCGTTGATGTCGTCCAGCGCGCCCCAGTTGTACTCGGTGATGGCGACCTTGGTGCCGGGGTAGTACTGCGCGACCCATGCCTTCATCTGGCGGATGAACTGCAACGGCGGCGCGTTCACCCCGCCGGGGCCGATCCACGACTCGTCGACGTACGTCGGATCCCACAGCGACCGGGTGGACCGCAGCCGCAGCGCGTTGGAATCCGGGTCCTTGCCGCCGCTGATCTGCGGATAGTAGTGCTGATCGAAGTAGTCGAGGAAGCGCTTCCCGCCGTGGGCGTCGCTGAAGTCCTTCATGTTCTTCAGGTACCACTGGGACAGGTTGAGCCCGCCGTGCGCGGCCGCGTCGGCCCCCGGCGCGCACCCGTCCACGCCGGACGCCACCCATTCGCAGTAACCCCAGCCGGAGGGGCCGAGCACCGCGGCGCGCGGGTCGGTGGCCTTGATGGCCGCGGCGGTCGCCGTGCCCTTGCCGCCCAGCTCGTCGTAGCTCACCGGGTCGGGATGCACGTCGCGGTGGGTGGAGTTCCACAGCACCGGCTCGTTGTCGAGTTCGTAGATCGACACGCCGCCGCGTGACGCCGGACCGAACTGGGTCACCAGATGCGACACCATCTCGCCGGCGAACGACGCGTCGGCCGGGATCGAGGTGTCCGTGGGGAGCGCACCGGTCAGGTTCGCGTCGGCGTGCCGGCCGTTGCCGCAGTTGGGGTCCCACTGGTCGAACGAGTCCTGCTCCGGGAAGCGGGTGGCCGGGAAGCCGCAGGCGAACGGGTGTGACGAGGGCGAGTCCTTCGCCACCCATCCGATCAACGGCACGGCGACCACCTGCTTGGTCCCGTGGTCCCGGTTTCGCTGGACGAACGCCTCGACCGTGTTGTCGGGCCCGGCCACGATGTTCTCGAAGTACCAGTCGCTGCCCGTGTTGTAGGTGTGGTTCTTGAAGTTGTAGCGGCTGGTCGCATTACCGCCCCAGCGGGCCACCGGCGTGCCGAGTTCAGCGACGAGCGACGGGTCGCCGCCGTTCATGCCGTAGATGTCGGGGCTGATCTTGTGGCGGGCGGCGGCCACGTCCACGGCCAGGGTGAGGTCGGCGGCGGCCTTCGCCGGGCCGGCGACGGCCTGGGTGGTCAGCAGCCCCGCCACGAGAGATCCGGCCACACCGATCACCGTGGCCCGGCGCGGCTTGCGCCGTCGTTGCACACCCATCAGAAACTCCTGCCGCCGATCAGTCCGGGACGGACCGAACCCACGAACACATTACTTGTTGTCTATCTCAAGTCAATCGATTGAGGTCGATAAGATAGTCATATTCGTACTGGTGGCCGCCACCGTCAGGTGCTCTACGGGTACGCGACGTTCGGCGACCACGATGCCTCCTCGGCTCCAATCGCCGCGGACGGTGGGGTCGTAGCCAGCGGCGGCATGGGAGCACGTCATGTCACTCCCGGATCCCCATCTCCGCCACCAAACCCCTGTCGAGGCGGTACACGTGCGTGACAGTGTGGTCGGCGAGTTCGCTCTGGTCTTGTCGTGGACCACCTGGCCGGATGGCGAACAGTCCACCCGGGCTGGTCCATCGGCGACGGATACCCATAACAGTTGCAGAGCGCCGTGTGCACAGTGATCCGTTGGACCCCGCCAGCTTGGCGGTACCCGCCATCCAAGGCCTTGGCCTGTCATGTGGCTGCGGCTGGTTGCTTCTGCGCATGGGTGAGGCTCTGCCGGTATTCCAGTGCCTCGGGGATCTCCTCGTACTGCAGTAGGCTGCCAGCCAACTTCAGCAGGTGCAGCTTGGCCTCTTCCGGAGTGGCGTAGAAAAACTCGCGGCGGTGGTTGACCAGGTTGACACGTCGGTCGGCCAAACGAGCGTGCATCTGCGCCTCGATGCCGACAGCGTCCTCGGAGAAGAACAGGGCGTGGACGTCAAAGTTGAAGGGCACCGAGGCGTCACTGAGTTCGCGCACCCGGTCCAGCGGATCCAAGCGACGGGTCATGCCGACCTTGACCATCTTCTCGCCAAACGCACCGAGGTTGGAGATCACATACACGTAGCCAGCCCTGACGTTCGCGGCCCGCCGGTCGACATCCTGGAGCGCAGTGTCAATCTGGCTCAACCGATCCTGCATCTGGGCTGCCCCATCGATATCACCCTTAGCCTGAAGGACCGTCATGGCATTGGCGTAGTGCTGACGTTCCTTGTCCAGCCGAGCGCGTTCGCGCTCGATCTCCTGCTGAGCACGTCGCTCTTCGCGGAGCCGAGCCTTCTCCTCGCGTTCTCTGTCCTTCTCCTCAGCCAGCTTCTCCTGGTAGTCGGCGGTGAGTTCAAGCTCCTCCACCCGCAGCCGGTGGTACCCCTCGGCAATACGAATGTCCATCGTCTTGCCGAGCTTGGCGATGGTCGCAGCTACCTTCCCCAGCCGCTCGACGGCCGAGGCGAGCTTGTACGGCTTCAACCCTCGTACCAGGTTGTCCGCCTCGGCGTTGTAGGCACGAAGCATGAGCTTGGAAAAATCCCGAATCATAGCCCGACCCTCGGCAGCCGAGCCGTTGACCGTCCACCCGGTGGCGGCCTTGACAGCGCCTCCGTCCTTCCTGGTCATCGCCTTGATCCGCTCCTGAAGGCGGCTTAGCTGGCTCTGGTAGGCGACCGCGTCCGACAGGGGGTGCCGGTACTGATAGACACCTGCCTCCTGGAGTAGCGCAGTCTCCTCGGTGACCACAATCTGCTGCCGGAGACCGCGCAAGTGCCGATCGAGTTCGGCCTTTTGCGCTTCACCCTTCGCAGCCTGGTCGGCGACCTCACGGCCAAGTCGAGCCCGATGCTGCTCAAGCTCGATCGCAGACAGCATGCCAAGCCGTGACATCTCTGCCCGCAGACCCGTCAGCTCCACCCTCACCTGGTCCAACTCGCGGCGAAGATGCTCATTTTCCACAGCGAGTTCGCGTGCCTTGCCACGCGCACCGAACAGGGGAATCTCGGGACTTTCGCTGCGCTGCTGGGAGACGACGACGGGGGCCACAGCAACCTGCCGAGCGACCGCAACGGGCGCTGCCTCGGCCGGAGCTGACGAGTCGGGGATCCATAATTGCCACCCGGACGGAGGAGGGCCCCACGCGGGATCCGGCTTCCAGCCCGATGGCGGGATCCATCCAACAGGCGGAGCCGGCCAGTTCGGTGGTGCATTAAAGCGGTATCCCATCATTGCCCCCAAGGCTTCACCACGGCCCGACGAAGGTAGCGCCGCAGTCCTCAAGGCAAAATCGACAACTCGGATCGGCAGTTCCAGCCATCCAGGCGGCCACCCTTAACCGACTGGGGACTTCAGTCCGGTTACCGACAGGAACGAGCGTTGGCGACTTTCCGATCTTAAGCGGGGCCTGCGGCTAGAGACGGTCCGACCCGTGGAGGGCTCGCAGCCCATCGATGAGGATCTGGGCGTCAAAGCACGGGCGGCCACAAGTAAGGAGCCGCGATCATGGGCAAGGGAACGTCACCCTCCCTGTAAGCCCAAGAAGCCTGCACGGTAAAGAACACTCTATCTACTTTCTTCCGGACCGGCTGATCGTCCGCCACGGCAGACGGTACGCCCGCCTCCCCTATGCCGCAGAAAATGCCCATGCGCAGCCACAGCGCTTCATTGAGTCGGAAGCTCCACCGGCCGACGCTCAATGCGTCGGAACGACCTGGCAGTACACCAACAAGTCGGGAGGTCCGGATCGCCGCTTCAAGAACAATAGACAACTACCGATCATGCTGTACGGGCGACTTACCCTCACCAGTTCGGACGGACTGTTGATGGTCTAGGACTTCTCTCAGCCTGACGTAGCGGCATCATTGACCGAAGCGCTCAACCGAATGCGGTAATCGCTGCCATCGAAGAGCTCGGTGACTCGGCCGGTGATGTTCCAGAACCCACGGAGCATCGGTCAAGGCAGCGAACACCATCATCAGCTGCGCCTCCGTCCCTGGTACTCGAACTGAGCGCGTGATCAAGCGGCATGAGCTTGCCAGTGCCTGCCACGCGGGAGATGGTCCGGTTCCTCGGGCGACCGCCCACCGCCCCCATACGCGAAAAAGGCCCCGGCCCGGTGTGAACCACCAGGTCAGGGCCTTGATCGTTGGTGCGCCGCCAGGGACTCGAACCCCGAACCCGCGGATTAAGAGTCCGCTGCTCTGCCAGTTGAGCTAGCGGCGCCCGCTGACAACGACGAGCACGCTAACACGCCCTCGACCCGGCCCTGCGACCCGTCCCCGGGGCCGGACGCGGTGCGTTCAGTGCGCGGGGTTCGGCGTGTGCGGCAGTTTGCCGAGTTGGCGCCAGTTCGTCTCCGCGACGTCAACGCCGTAGTGCTTCGCGGCGGCGAGGATGTTCTGGAACGCCAGGTCGCGCTCCTTGTCAGTGACACCCTGCACCTGATCGAAGCGGGCGACGGCGTTACGGACGTGACTCGCGTCGGTCATCGGCTCCTTGCGCTTGTCGGGGAACGCGAAAACGCTCTCCGGCAACTCACGCTTGTCCTTCTCCGACAGGCCGCCGTGCTTCTCGTGCGGCTTCCAGGTTGTCTTCATCACCCACCATTACCCACTTGTTGTCCGGTAGCACATGCTGGCCGGACGAGGTGTGGGCGGAGATGCGGACAGCCCGGGGCCGGGCCGTCATCGGCCCGGCCCCGGGCGCTGTCGGTCGGTCAGCTCCGCAGGCTCCACTGCTGGTTCGGGCCACCGTTGCACGACCAGAGGATGATCTTCGTGCCGTTGGCGCTGGCGGCGCCGTTGGCATCCAGGCAGAGCCCGGATTGGCCGTTCGTGATGGTGCCGTTGGCGTTGACGTTCCACTGCTGGTTGAGCCCGCCGTGGCAGTCCCAGATGATGACCTGGGTGCCGTTGGCCGTGCCGGCCCCGGAAGCGTCCAGGCACTTGTTGCCGTACACCATCAGCTGCTTGCTGGCGGTGGCGGTCCACCGCTGGTTCGCGCCCCCGCCGCAGTCCCACAGCTGCACCTGGGTGCCGTTGGTGGTGGACGAGTTGGGGACCTCGACGCAACGGCCGGACTGGCCGCCCACGAGCTGCCCGCCCTGCTGGCTGCCGCCCCCGCTCTGCTGCCGGACGATCGACGTCGATTCGGCCGACCGGTTGCCCTGTGCGTCGACGACGTAGAGCCGGTACTCGCCCTGACTCGTCGGCACGGCGATCGACGTGGCGGTGCCGGAAGCCCTGGTCATCGTCGGCCCGGCGGTGAAGGTGGTCGTGCCGTACGGAGCCAGCCAGACCGACTTGGTGGCGTCGCCGGTGCTCCGGATCGGGATCGACGCCGTGGCGCTGGTGACGAACGTGCTGGCCGGCAGCACATAGTTCGGTGCGGAGAAGTTGCTCGCCGGAATGATGTCCCGGTAGGCGTCCTCCAGGCCGGAGTTGGCCGCGATGGTGTACGCCGCCGCCGGCCAGACGTAGTCGGAGGAGACGAGGATGTCGGCGACCGTGCTGTTCGGCAGGTTCTTGTTCGACACCTTGTTGATCGGGCCGTAGATCTGCGTGATGCTCAGATCGTGCTTCCGACCGAAGTCGTCGGAATTGATCATCCAGGTGACGTTCTTGTCGATGCTCAGGACGTTGTCCCGGAAGGTGATGTACGCCGACCCCTCATCCGGGTGCAGTCCGTACTTGTGGCCCGAGGGCACGCCCTGGAGGTAGTTGTTGGTGATCGTGGTCCCGGGCTGGCTGCCCAGCGTGTAGATCGGCGCCGTGTCGCTGAGGCGCTGGACCGTGTCGATGATGTGGTTGTAGCTGATGGTGTTGTTCCGCGCCGTCGTGGTCGGCCGGTTGGGCGCGATCGAGCCCGACGACCCGTCGAAGTTCCACCAGCCCCAGCCCATCGTGATGCCCGACCAGGGGGCCTTCTCGATCCGGTTGCGCTGGATCGTGAGGGTGTCGACGAAGTACGCCGAGATGGGGCTGTGCCCGTTGAACAGGACCGCGCTGTCGTACAGATAGTTGTTCTTGATCTCGATGTTCTTCGGCAGCCCCTCGACCTGCGGGAGGTACTTCTCCCGGTTGCTCGACGTGCCGTCTCCGATGTAGACGTGCTGCGGATGGCCGACGTCGATGGCGGAGCCGGCGACGTCATTGGTGTAGTTGCCGATCAACTGCGAGTTCTGCACGTCGTTGACCATGCTGATGCCGTCGGCGCCGGTGTGCTGGATCCGGTTGCGTTGCAGGAGGATCCCGTCGGCGTTCTGCACCTGGACGATGCCGGGCGTGACGTCCACGTTGCGGTAGTAGTAGACGTGGAAGTTGCCCTTGGCGTACACCTGGGCGCCGAGGTTGCCCTGCTGCGCCTGCTTGAAGGACGAGCCGGCGACGTTGAACAGGTTCCAGTCGGAGTGCTCCACGGTCAGGCCGGAGAACGTGATGTTGCGCGCGTGGCTGCTCGTCGAGGCGCCGGCGACCCGCAGCAGGGTGGCGACGTTGTTCGGCGCGTAGACCGCGGCGGTCGACATGTTGTCGGCGCTGGCCTTGTAGTAGTAGACCGTCTTCGTGCCCTTGTCGAAGTAGAACTCGCCGGGGGCGTCGAGGAACTCGTACGCGTTCATGAGTTTGTGGCTGCCGCCGACCTGGGCGTTGCCGTTGAACGCGCCCTGCGCGATGGCCGCGCCCGGCTGCTGGAACAGGGCGACCCGGTTCGCGCCGTCCGTGGTCACCTGGCGGACCCCCACGATGGCGGTGGTCCAGGTCGTGCCCGTCTCGATCTCGATGTCGTCCTGGTTGCGGGGGATGGCGGGGAAGTCGCTCTGGCTGTACTTCGCGCCGTCGCACTGCGAGCCCGACTCCCACGCCCAGGACGCCTGACCGGCGGTGACGTTGTACGTCCCGTAGCACCCCGCCGAACTGACGGTCTTGGTCGCCATCTGCGCCCGCTTGTCGTTGACGTAGAGCGTGCGCAGCTTGGTGCTGCGATCCAGCGGCGCCTTCCAGATGTTGCCGCTGTGCTGGGTCCACCCGGTCACCTGGACGCCGCCGTCGAGGACCGGCGTCTCGCCGGGATAGGCGGCGTAACTGATCCGGAACCCGTTGGTGCCGGAGTCGCTGGCGCCGAACTCGATGGTGCTGGTGACCGGGTATCTGCCGCCGCGCAGGTACACGGTGATGTCGCCGGTCATGTTCGCGTTAACACTGCGGACGGCGTCGCGTGCGCGTTGCACCGTCTTGAACGGCGACTGGAGGGTCCCCGCGTTGCTGTCGTTCCCGTCCGGGGCGACGTAGTAGGTCTCCTGAACGGCGGCCGCGGCCGGGCGCTGCTGTGACATCACGGCGGGCACCGTGGCGGCGATGAGCATCGCCGCCGCGATCAATGCCGTTCGGGTGGTGGATGCGGCTGTTCTCACGTGCTGTCCTTCCTGGTCGTCGACGTGGTGCCTGAGGCGTGTATCGAGCGACGAGCAGGGAACAGCGACGCCACTTAGGACCGGCGGGGGCACCTGCCGCCCGGCCGCACTCTTTTGCCAATCGCTACGAACTCTCTCCGGGAGCGTAAGTCACACGTGTGACGACTGCAATACGAGATTGTAACCCGTCTATGCGTAAATGCCTTCTAAATAGGTCAAAGGGGCCGGCTGACCCCCATCGCCATAACGGATCATCCGATGAATTCGCAGGCCTGGCGCTTCCACCGAGGCAGCACGGTCCGGGACGGCTCGGGCCGGGGCGAACGGCACCCCGGCCCGAGCCGACGCGTCACCTGAGGGAGAAGTCCGCCAGCCGCAGCGCGGAGTCGAACACCAGGTACACGTCGTGGGTGCCGGCGGTCCGGGCCACCTCGGCGCTGACGCTCACGTACCGGTAGTCGTCGCCGGTGCCGGGCACGGTGGCCGTGCCGAGCAGCCGGCCGGTGGGCGAACCCAGCCGGACCTGGATCGTGCCGGCGCCCACCGCCGCCCTGGCGACCCTCGCCGTGAAGGTGTGGGCGCCGGGGCGCAGCGCGGAACCGGCGAAGGCGATCCACTGACCGGCGGCGGTGGCGCCGACGGCCGTACCCCGCGCCTTCGTCTCGTCGACGAGCCGGACCCCCGCGTACCTGTCGAAGTTCTCGGCCCGGGTGGTCCGGGAGAGGTCCCGGGCCGGGATCGTCGCACCGCGCACCGCGACCGCCGTCCGGGCCCGGATGTCGTCCGCGTTCGTGCCGACCAGCAGGTCGTACGTGGACGACTCGACCACCCACCGGCTGCGGGTGACGTCCCAGTTCGCCAGGTCTTCGACGGGCAGCCGGAGCGTCACGGCCCGGGTCTGCCCGGGTGCGAGCTGCACCCGCTGGAACGCCTTGAGCGCCCGGATCGGGGTCTTCACCCGGGAGGTGCGCTGGTGGGTGTAGAGCTGGACGACCTCGGACCCGGCTCGGCTGCCGGTGTTTGTCACGTCGACGCTCACCGAGATCGTGCCGTCGGCCGCGACCGAGCGGGCGTCGGTGCGGGGCTGGCCGTACCGGAACCGGGTGTACGACAGCCCGTGGCCGAACGGGTAGAGCGGCTTCGCGGTGCTGTAGAGGTAGGTCTGCCCGGACGAGATGATGTCGTACTCCAGCAGGTCCGGCGGTAGTTGCCGGTCGGAGCGGTACCAGGTCTGGGTGAGCTTGCCGGACGGGTTGCGGTCGCCGAACAGGACGTCGGCGACGGCGTGCCCGGTCTCGGCGCCCGCGTGGGTGGTCCAGACGATCGCCGGAACGTGCTCCTGCTCCCAGCCGATGGTGACCGGGTAGCTGGTCTGGAGCACCAGCACGGTGTGCGGGTTGGCCTTGGTCACCGCCTTGACCAGCGCTTCCTGGCCGGCGCTCAACGCCGTCGAGGTCCGGTCGTGCGCCTCGCGCCCGTTGATGAACGGGTTGCTGCCGACGACCAGGACGGCGGTGTCGGCCGCCTTGGCCGCCGCGACGGCGCGGTCGACTCCACTGCTGACCACCTCGCGGGCGAAGTGGGTCGCGTCCGCCGCGGTGGACGCGCCGAGCGTGAGGGCGCCGCCGTCGCCGACCGTGACGTACGTGTTGGCGCCGAACCAGCTCTCGGTCGTCTCGTAGCCGGTGTAGCGCAGCGCGACGGTACCGTCGGCCTGCGGCTCCAGCGTGAACTGCTGCTGGACGTACCAGCCGTTCGGCTGTTCGTCGCGGGTGATGAAGGGCCCCCAGTTGTAGCCGAGGTAGCGGCCGTTGGCGGCGTTGCGCAGCGTCACCACACCCTGGCCCCAGTCCACCGCGTCGAACTGGGCGGCGAGCGAGGCGGTGGCGCCGGTCGCGGCGACCGGGTCGGCGTCGGTGGTGCCGGTGGCCGTGACGTACCGGCCGGTCGCCGGGTCCTTCAGGGCGATCCGGTCGGCGCCGTCGAGCCCGCTGACGCTGGCGGAGCCGCCCAGCCGCTCGCGGATGCCGTCGAGCGCGGTCACCTCGTACGGCAGGTCGGCGCCGTACCAGTCGGAGTAGAGGGTGCCGGCCAGCGGGCCGAGCACTGCCACCTTGCGGGTCCGGGACGGGTTGAGCGGAAGGGCCTGTCGGGAGTTCTTCAGCAGCACCATCGCCGCACCGGCGGCCTGCCGCGCCAGCCGCTGGTGCTCGGGGCTGTTGATGACGTCCGGGGTGATGTCGCCGTACCGGCCGCCTCCCGGGTCGAACTCACCGAGGCGGAACCGGACGTTCAGGGTCTCGGAGATCCGGGCGTCGATGTCCGCCTCGGTGAGCAGGCCGGAGGCGAGGGCCTGCTTGATGGCGGTGACCGTCGGCTGGGCGTTCGTGTCGTCGGTGATGAAGCTGTTGACGCCGGCCTTGATGATCGCGGCGTTCGCCTCGGGCTGGGTGGCGTAGTAGCCCTGCGAGGCGACCAGGTTGTTCGGCGCCCAGGCGTCGGTGACATTCATCAGCGGCTGGTCGGTCCAGCCGCGCACCACAGTCGCCAGATCCGGGTCAACCGTGGCGGGACGGCCGTTGACCAGGTTGTACGAGGCCATCACCCCGGTCGCCGCGTCGGCGGCGATGGCCGGCCGGAAGGCCGCGCGGTCGTACTCGTTGAGCACCCGTGGGGGCACGTTCGACGAGGTGACGTCGCGCCGGACCTCGTTGTTGTAGGCCAGGTAGTGCTTCAGGGTCGGTGCGCTCTTGAGGTGGTCCGGGTCCCCGCCGGTCATCCCCGAGCCGTACGCGGTGGAGATCTTCGCCGTGAGCAGCGGATCCTCGGAGTAGCCCTCCTCGTTCCGGCCCCACCGAGGGTCGCGGAGCAGGTTGACCACCGGCGCCCAGAGGTTCAGGCCCCAGACCCGCGGGTTCTGCGCGTGGTAGCCGCGCGCCTCGTCGCCAACGGCCGAGCCGACCCGCTGGATCAGGTCGGTGTCCCAGGTGCTCGCCATGCCCACCGGCTGCGGGAAGGACGTGCCGCGAGCCTTCACGACCGCGCCGTTGTTGTCGATGTCGGTGGACCAGGCGACCCCGTGCAGCGCCTCGGTGCCGGTCTTGAACAGGCCGATGCCCAGCCGGGGAACCGCCGGCTGGTACTGGTGCAGCCACGAGATCTTCTCGTCCAGGGTGAGCCGGCCGAGCAGGTCGTCGACCCGGGCCTGCACGGGCAGGTGGGGATCTCGGAACGGGTAGGTGGGTTCGGCGTGCGCCGTGCCGGGAACGGCCGGTAGGACGAGCAGTGCGAGCGCGAGCGCGGTGATCCCGCGCCGAAGGCGCCTGTTCCGCATGCGGTTTCTCCTCATGTCGTACGAGCGACGTCACGAAGGACGCCGAGACCGACCGGCGTGGCCAGGCTCGACACCCGGTTGACGGGCCTGAACGACGGATCGTCGAAGCGCTTCGACGATCCGGCCGCAGGGACCACGGCCATGATCTGGTGATTTCGGCAACTATAGATGTGAGCCGATGGGCTGCACCAGTGGCGGCGGCTCCGGGCCGGGCGGGGCCCCACCCATTCGTCGACCAGGCGGTTCCGTTGATCAAGCGGGTAAACTCGTTACCGCTGCGTGCTGCGCTGTCCGCACGGCATCCACGGGCGCGGCCGGACAGATACGACCGGTCGCTCGGTCACGAGCCCGCAGTCGACCGCCGAAATCCGCTCCGCGCCGCTGAAGGGGACGTCATCAGGTGAGCACGCACTCGATGTTGCTGTTCGTGCTCGCCGCCGTCGCGGTCATCGTCGCCGTGCGATGGGTCGCGGCCCACACCGGCCTGCCGGCGGCCGCGCTGCTGCCGCTCATCGGCATCGCGTACGCGCTGCTCCCCGGCCCCAACATCGAGCTGGATCCCGACCTCGTGCTCATGGTCGTGCTGCCGCCGTTGCTCTACAGCGCCGCACTGGACTCCTCGCTGCTGGACATCCGCCGCAACCTGCGCATCGTGGTCAGCCTGTCCGTGCTGCTGGTGCTCCTCACCGGAGTCCTCGTCGGCATCGGGTTCCACCTGTTCGTCGCCGGCGCGACACTCGCCGCCGGGATCGCGGTCGGCGCCGCCATCGCGCCGCCCGACCCGGTGGCCGCCCTCGCGGTGGGCCGCCGGGTCAACCTGCCGCCGAAGATGGTCACGATCATCCAGGGCGAGGGGCTGCTGAACGACGCCACCGCCCTGACGATGCTCAGCGTCGCGGTGGCCGCGGCCGTGGGTGGCGAGTTCTCGTTCCCGGGAGCCGTGGCGAAGTTCCTGCTGGCGGCGATCGGCGGAATCGCAGTGGGCGCCGCCGTCGCCTGGCTGGTCCGGCTGGCCCGACCGCTCACCACCGACCCGTTGATGTCCAACGCCATCTCGCTCGCGACACCGTTCGTGGCCTACCTGCTGGGCGAGGAGCTGCACGTCTCCGGGGTGCTCGCCGTGGTGATCGCCGGGCTGATCGTCGGCCACCAGACGCCCCAGCTCGGCTCCGGGGCCGCCCGGTTGCAGACCAGCGCCGTGTGGCGGCTGGTCGACTTCCTCCTCGAAGGCTTCGTCTTCCTGCTGATCGGCCAGCAGCTCCCCGAGGTCGTGAAGGGCCTGCGCCAGTACGACACGTCGACAATCGTCATCGCCGTCGCGGTGTCGGTCGGCGTGGTGCTGCTGCTGCGCCCCGCCTGGCTGGTGCTGACCCAGTCCCTCCCCCGGTCGCTGCACACCCGGCTGGGCGGCGTCTCCGAGCAGGACGACCCCGACGAGCCCGGCAGCAGCGCCCGCCAGATCGCCCGCGCCGACCGCAACGCCCAACGGCTGTCCCCGCGCGAGGTGACCGCGCTGAGCTGGTCGGGCACCCGTGGTGTCATCAGCCTGGCCGCGATCTTCACCCTGCCGTTGACCACCCACAGCGGCGCCCCCTTCCCCGACCGCGACCTGCTGCTGTTCTGCACCTTCGTGGTCGTCCTGGTCACACTCGTCGGGCAGGGCCTGACGTTCGCGCCGCTCGTGCGCAGGCTCGGGCTACGCGCCAACGAGACCGACCAGGCCCGCGTCCGCAACGAGGCCCGCTCGGCGGCGGTCGAGGCCGCCCTGGCCCGCCTGGACGAGGTCGCCGTCGAGGACCCGGACAGCGCGGTGGCCGTCAACACCACCCGCACCCAGTTGCTGGCCCGCCTGGCGCGCTACCGCGGGCGGCTCGACCTGCTCGAACAGAGCGAGTCGTCCGAGATACCGACCTCACCGGAGTACGAGACGGCGCTCCAGGTCCGCCGGACGGCGATCGACGCCCAGCGGGAGGAACTCGTGCGCTGGCGGGACAGCGGTCGGCTGCCCGACGAGGAACTGCGCGTCCTGGAACGCGAACTCGATCACGAGGAGCTGCTGCTGCCCAAGCGGACGTCCAGCTGACCGGCCGACCCTGCGGTCAGTCGTGCTGGCCCCGGCCTATCGCCAGGCGCACCAGCGCCGCACCCTCCTCGGGGTCCAGGCCGCTGGCGATGAGCAGGTCATGGGCGATGGTCCGGAACTCGCCCACGGCGATCATCCCGGAGTAGCCCAGACGGTGACTGTGCAGGCGGGTGGGGTCGCGGGCGGACAGGCCCTGCGCGCGTCCGACCAGCTCGACCGCCTCCAGGATCCGCTCGCGCGGCTCCCGTGGCTCCTCTCGGGCGATGATCGCGCCGCGTAGGTCCTGCGCGCTGTCGGCCAGCAGGTCGATGGCGGCCGAGAGCTCCTCCGGCAGCGGCTCGTCGTCCTTGAGCGCCGTCGTGAGCCGCCTCGCCAGAGATCGGCAACTGTGCAGGCTGCGTTCCAGATGCCGGACCGACTCCGCGTGAATGGCGAACGAGTCGCGTTCATGCCAGCGCAGCGGCGCGAGTCGAACCACCTCCCCGGCGGCCTGCAGCCCGTCCCGTAACGCGATGATCTGCGGGCCGATGTTCCGCAGCTCGCGCAGGGCCTGCTCCGCCTGCCCGAGATCACGCACGCGCAGCGCCGCCGCCACATGGTGCATGGCGACCACCGCGGGGCCGACCACGGGCTCGGCCAGTCGGTGCAGTGTCCGCCGCGGATGGATGGGCACCAGCAGCAGGCTGACCGCCAACCCGATCAGCCCTCCGACCGTGGCGTCCACGAACCGGGGGATGGACAGGTCACGGACCGGTGGTTCGAGGGTGGCGATGAGCACCGCCGTACCGCCGGCCTGGGTGAGCAGCGACCCGCCACCCTTGAGCAGGATGGCCACGATGATCGCCAGCAGGACGACCCCACCGGTCTGCCACGGGCCGATGCCGAACAGCGGCATGAGCGTGTCACCCACGGCGAGCCCGAGCACCACCCCGACCAGCAACTCGATGGTGCGCCGCAGGCGGGAGCCCATCGCGGCGGCCGCGATGCCGACCGCAGTGGTGGGCGCGAAGACCGGCGACGGATTGCCGAGGAACCGGTACACGACGAACCACGCGAGCCCCGCCGCGACGGCGGCCTGCACGGCGAGCAGCCCGTAGAGCCGGAAACGCCAGGCTCGTACGCGCCACGCCTCGCGCGCCCGCTCCCGCAGTGCGGCGAACGCCCGGTCGGCGCGAGAAGGCCGGTGCGGTGGTGGGCCCGGTTCGGCTGCCGAATCCTCGCTCGCGGGCATGCGGGCCGCATACCCACCGGACGCGCACCTATCCGCGCCGCCGACGCCCGCGCGGGCCCTGTTGACCGCCGCCCCGCCGGTGCGGGTGACACCGACCGGCGGGGCGACGATCACGGTATGCGGACTACCTCTTGGCGATCTTGATGGTCGCCGTACGGTAGTTGTTGCGCCTGTCGTTCTTCGTGGGGTCGTAGTTCTTCTCGATGTTGCCGGCGCTGTCCACCGAGAACCAGCGGAACGTCGTCGTCTCGGTCACGTGGAACACCTGCCCCGGCTCCCGGAACTCGGTGGCCGCGTAGCGCGGCGACTGGAGCGTCGGTCGGCTGCCGTCGGTCGTGTAGTAGATGGTGGCCGGCTCGCTCGTCTCGAAGCGCACGTCGACCGGCCCGCGGTACGTCCCGGCGCCGGGAACGAGCTCGGACGTCGGGTTCTTCCGATCCCGGCCCCAGTCCGCCGCGACCCGGAACATCTCCATGATCCCGTTGGCGTACTCCATCGTCTCGGCGTGGCCGCTGACCAGCTCGGGGTTCCCCACCCACTCCGGCTGGAACGAGCCGCCCTGCCAGTCGCCGGTGGCCGGGTTGTAGACGGAGCCACCGACCTCCCAGCCGAACGCGTAGATCCCGTAGGTGTAGTACAGGTCCTCGCGCACGTTGCCCGCGGAGGAGTAGAGGACGTCGGACGAGCCGCCGACGTTCTCCGGCGTGACGACCGTCTCCCGGTGCGCCTTGACCTGCGACAGGATCCGGGACGCCGACTGCCAGTAGAACGCCTCGTCGCCCAGCGGCGGACGCGGCGTGGTGATCCGCCCGTCCGCGATGTACGCACCGGGCTGCCAGAACAGCTGCCCGCCGTTGGAGTGCACGGACATCATGAACTTGATGTTCGAGTACTTCTCGACCAGCCAGATGATGTTCTTCGACTCCGGCTCGGACAGCTCCTCCGGCCCCTGGTAGGTGCCGCTGACGCAGTTGGTCGACCCTCCGGCGTAGCCGTCGTGGCCCGACCCGACCCGGTAGTTCCGGTTCAGGTCGACGCCCCAGGAGTTCCGCTGCCCCGGGTCGGCGGTCGCGTTCGGGCAGTGGTTCGTCATGTTCTTCCGCTGGGAGGCGAAGTTGTAGAAGCTGTAGTTCGCCCCGTCGGGGTTGTTGGAGAGGATGAGGAAGACGTCGGTGTTCTCGACGATCTTCTTCGTCTCCCGGTCGGACCGGTAGTTGTACACCAGGCGCTCGGCCGACTCCAGGCTGGTCGTCGCCGGCACCCACTCGCGGGCGTGGTCCTGCGCCTGGATGAGAACGCCGGGCTTGCTGCCGTCACGGTGCTTGCCGATCCGCAGGACGGGGATGGTGACCGGGCCCCGCGGCACCTCACCGTCCGGTGCGCCGACGCGCTTCTGGTCGAGGAAGTCGGTCAACGCGACCGGGCCGGCCGTCGCCGCGACGATGCCGGTGCCCGCGTTGGTGCGGTACGGGTGCGCCCGGTCGATGAGGCCCTGGGACCGGGTCATCAGCGCGTCCGCGACCTGGGTGGCCGTACTCGCCGGAGCGCCGGAGGCGTCGGTGCCGAGCAGGACGCGGACCGCCTTGCCCGCGACCTCCACGGTGAGCGGGAGGTCCGCCCCCGGCCGGTCCACGAACTCGACAGTGACGTCGTTGCCACCCTCGTGGCCCCACGCCGCCGAGCTGACCACGACTGCCGACTGACCCGTACCGCCGATCGTGGCCTGCGCCTTGCGCTGGTAGCCGTTGGTCTGGTTCGGGAGGTAGACGATTTCGGCGATGTCCGGGTACTGGCGGGCGATCTCCTTCGCGCGGCTGTAGAGCTGCTGCGGGTGCCGGTAGCCGTCCACGAAGTCGGACTTGTAGGACGGGTTCGCCGTCAGCGGCGGCGGAGCGTCCTCAAGCCAGTCGGAGACCGTGCCGGTGGCGACGCCGCCGGTTGAGCTCGTGACCCGGATCTGGTTCGGGCGCGCGTCGAGCTTGAACAGGTTGCGGTGGAACATGTACTGCCCCGAGTCGACGAAGCGGCTCATCGTCCGGGCGAAGCCGAACGGCGTGGCCCTGCCCGAGTCGTTCTCGAGCTGCATCTCGACGACCGGTTCGGCCTGCTGCCCCTCCGTGGTGCGCGCCTCGACGTAGAGGAAGCCCTGGCCCTTGGTGGTGAACCAGTCGGCACGGGCGATCCGTACCGTCGCCTCGTGGCTGGCCGGTTGCGCCACCCGCGCGGCAGCGCCCGCGATGCCGCCATCGGCCTCGTCACTCCAGCCGAACCCGACGCCACCGCGGAGGACCTCGACGCCCATCGCCGTCAGTTCGGTGATCTGCTCGGCGGTGACCACCGCCTCGCCCTCGATGCCGGTCGGCACGCGCCGGAGGCCGTGTTCGAGGTCGAAGCCGGCAGCGACGACCTTGTCCAGCATGTCGGCGCCGGCCAGCTTGACGTGTACGCGGCGTACCTGGTCCACGGTCTCAAGCTGGGATGGCGCGGAGCCGGCCGTGGCGGTCGGACCCGCGGGATCCGCACCCGCTGGCCCGGTCGACACGAGGACGCCCGCCATCAGGGCGGGCAGCACCACAAACGCGATGCGCCGTTGTCTGCGTCGCATTATCCCCTCCTTCGTGTTCACACTGATCCACATAGGACGGACGGATGACGCTCGCGCATCCTGGGTCTGAGCACGGGTGATGGTTGGCGTGGCGAGAAGGTCCGGGGCCCTGCGCGAGTCCGGTGAGCGTATGCGGATCTTCATCGGCATCGGCCGGGATCAACGTAATTTGAGCATTACTTGAGGCATCGCGGGTGCCTGCGGTCGCCCGCCTTCGCCCAGCCCCGGCGACCACCCGTGGTTGATCCGCCGCCGGCCGGGTAGCTGAACACCATGCGACTACCGACCCTCGTCAAGACCGCGGCGGCGGTCACCGTCACGGCCGCCGCCGGGACAGCGGTGAACGACACCTCCAACGGCTGGTACCGGCGGCTGCGCAAGCCGAGCTGGCAGCCACCGCCGGTGGCGTTCCCGTTGGCGTGGACGCCGCTGTACGCGTTGATCGCGGTGGCCGGCGCCCGCGTACTGGACCGCACCGACGGTGCCGATCGCGCCGCCTTCACCCGCGCCTACGCGCTCAACCTGGCTCTCAACTTCGGCTGGAGCGCGTTGTTCTTCAAGGCCCGCAGGCCCACCGTCGCGCTGGCCGAGATCGCCGCCCTCAACGCCTCGAACTTCGCGCTCGTCCGCCGCGCCTCCCGCGTCGACCCGGTCGCGGGTGCCGCGCTGGCCCCGTACGCCGCGTGGACGCTCTTCGCCACCGCGCTCAACGGCGCCATCGTCCGCCTCAACAGCACCAGGTGACAGCTCAGTTTGTGTGACCTGAGCGGGCCGCAACCCATCTCCACGGTGTACGACGATGTCCCGTGAAGGCGAGGTTGTGAGCGTGACCTATCACGCGTACCCGAACAGAACCGACCTGTCGGCGGTGGTGGACGCGGCCCGCCGCGGTGACCACGCCGCGACTGACGAGTTGGTCTCGCACTACCTGCCACTGGTGTACAACATCGTGGGACGGGCACTGAATCGATCCGCGGACGTCGACGACGTCGTGCAGAACACGATGTTGAGCGTCGTACGAGGGCTGGCGGGCGTACGCGATCCGCGGCTCTTCCGGTCCTGGCTGGTCGCCGTCACCATGAACGAGGTCCGCGCCTACCGGCAGCACCGGCACACCACACCGACGCCGCCGGAGGACATCGACAACATGGTCGCCCCGGGTTCGGACTTCGAGGATCTGACCCTGACCCAGCTGCGCCTGTCCGATCAGCGCCGGGAGGTCGTCCTGGCCACGCGCTGGCTGGACGACGACCACCGCCACCTGCTCTCCCTGTGGTGGCTGGTCGAGGCCGGTCACCTGTCCCGCGCCGACCTGGTCGACGCGCTGCAGATCGACCCGCACCACGTGACCGTCCGCGTGGCCCGGATGAAGGCGCAGTTGGACACCGCTCGGCTGGTGGTGCGGGCCCTCATCGCCCGGCCCGGCTGCGCCGGCCTCCTCGACACGGCCGCCGACTGGGACGGTCAACCGGCGCCGGTGTGGCGCAAGCGGCTCGCACGCCACATCCGCGACTGCACGTACTGCCCGAACACCACCTCGGACCTGGTTCCCGCCGAGCGGCTGCTCGCCGGCCTCGCGCTCACGCCGGTCCCGGCCCGCCTCGCGTCGGACGTCTCCCACCAGGTCCAGCTCGTCGCCTCCTCGCAGGGCGCCACATCGGCAGGCGCGTACGCGAAGGCCGGGATGGTGCCCAAGGCCCGCCTCACGGCACTGTCGCTCCCCAAGACCCTGGTCGGCGCCGTCGCGGCCGTCGCCCTGGTAGCAGGGGGCGGGCTCGTCCTCACCACCTACGCCGACGGGCCGACGAAACAGCCGGCGAGCGCCGCAGCCGCCGAGCCCTCGGCGCAGGTCACCGACGCCGCCCCCGAGCCGAGCGAACCTGCTGTCGAGTCGCCCTCCCCCACAGCGCCCGTACCCTCCCCGAGCGCCGCACGCCCGAGCCCCACCCCCAGCAGATCGGCGACGCCGACGCGTACCTCGTCACCGACGCCGAGCAGGCCGGCCAGGAAGTCGACCGCCGCCCTGCCGGCCGGTGTGTCCGCCGCCGAACAACGCCTCCTGGTGCTGCTCAACGAGCGACGCCGCGCGCTCGGGCTGCCCGAGGTCAAGATGCGCACCAACGAGCAGGACGCCGCGGAGGCCTGCGTGAAGCAGAACCTGGACGCGGGCACCTTCACGCACTGCGGGCACGAGGTCCTGTTCGCGTCGTCGGGCAACTCCTCGCCCGAGCAGATGATCGAGGCCTGGTTCAACAGTCCCGGCCACAAGACGGCACTGACCTACGCCAGCTCCCGCTTCGCCGGCCCCGCCATCGTCTCCAACGGCACCCGCCAGATCGCCGCCATCACCATCGACTACTGAGGCTCGCCGGCCCGGGAGGGACCCCCGCCGGGGACGGGTGGCGAGAATCAGGCGGACCCTGGCATTTTCGCCTCTCGTCCTCGGCGGTGGGCCTTCCTACGCTCCTTCCGAAAGGCTTTTCCGCCAACGGGAACGGGCTGGATCGTGCTTCGTTATGTCATGCCTGTGGTGATCGGGCTGGTCTACGTCGGGCTCAACTCCCTCGTGCCGGAGCCGCACCGGCGGCGCCTGAACGCCCTCGTCGTCACCGGCGCCGGGGCCGCCTACATCAGCGGTGGCGGGTTCGGGCTGTGGGAGCTGGCCTTCTGCGCGCTGCTGCTGGTGGTGGGATACGCCGGGCTCACCTCGTACACCTTCATCGGCGTCGGATGGCTCCTGCACACGGTCTGGGACGTGCTGCACCACAGGCACGGCACCCCGATCATCGCGTCGCTGCACGACTCGTCGTTCGGCTGCGCGCTCTGCGACCCGGTGATCGCGCTCTGGTGCTTCACCGGCGGCCTGTCGGTCCGAGACCTGTACGACCGGGTCGCGCGGCGCCCGGCCGGCACGCGCCCACCGGTCACCGCACAGCCCTGACTGGTTGAATTTCGCCATGCACACGGTGGCCGTGCTCGCCCTCGACAGCGTCGTCCCGTTCGACCTGTCCACCCCGATGGAGGTCTTCGGGCGCACCCGCCTGCCCGACGGCAGCGCCGGCTACCGCGTCCTCGTCTGCGCCGCCACGCCGACGGTCACCGCGGGCGCGTTCAGCATCGCGGTGCCGTGGGGCCTGGACGTCCTCGCCGACGCCGACACCGTGATCGTGCCGGGTGTCTCCGACCCCGGCGCCGCGACGCCTCCCGCGGTCCTCGACTCGCTGCGCGCGGCCGCCGCGAACGGCGCCCGGATCGCCTCGATCTGCGGCGGCGCGTTCACCCTCGCCGCCACCGGCCTGCTCGACGGACACCGTGCCGCCACGCACTGGGTCGCCACCGACCAGCTCGCCGCTCGGCATCCGCGGGTCCGGGTCGACCCCAACGTGCTCTACGTGGACAACGGCCAGTTCCTGACCTCCGCCGGCGCCGCCGCAGGGCTCGACCTGTGCCTGCATCTGGTCCGCCGCGACCACGGCGCAGCCGTCGCCGCCGAGACGGGGAGGCTGTCCGTCATGCCGCTGGAACGCGCGGGCGGACAGGCGCAGTTCATCACGCACGAACCACCGGCCCCCGAGGGGGCGACCCTGGAACCGCTGCTGGCCTGGATGCGCGACAACTCCCGGCGTGAGCTGACCCTCGCCGACATCGCCCGCCACGCCGGGATGAGTACCCGGACGTTGAACCGGCGGTTCCGCGACCAGACCGGGACCACGCCACTGCGATGGCTGCACCGGGTCCGCGTCCACCGGGCGCAGCACCTCCTGGAGACCACCGCCCAACCCGTCGACCGGGTGGCGACGCAGGTCGGGTTCGGCTCCACCACCGCCTTTCGGGACCGCTTCAAGCGAATCACCGGCACCAGCCCGCAGGCGTACCGGCGTAGCTTTCGCGGTGGCTGACGGCGGCGCGCGGGATGGTCGAGGGTGCGTGAGAGACGAAAAAGACCCCGGCCCGGCAGAGATCTGCCACGTCGGGGTCTTGCTCGTTGGTGCGCCGCCAGGGACTCGAACCCCGAACCCGCGGATTAAGAGCCAGCGTCGATCAAACTTCGCGGTCCCTATGCGTCCCATCAGTCCACGCATCGGCAGTTCTCGCCCGATTCCACTGGACGCGAGTGTCACACAATCCACACGACGCCGAGCCCGTCCACGGCGGCGGAGCACCCCTTGAGCACCCGGATGTGCAACCGCCCAGTCCCGGGAGGGCCAGCCACAAGCGGTTGACCGGGCCGTTACTTGTACGCCCCCTTCAAGGGGACGCTGAAACGCCTCGGCTGCTAACCGGTTAACCGCGGCTGCGGCACCGTCGCCAAATCCGGCGCCTCACTCCGCAGGTGGCTGAAGGGCAACCTCACCCGACCGAAAGTCGGCAGCGCGACAGGTGGACGGTGCGGCAAGATGGTGCGGGCATTGGCGGTAGCTTCCGTGAACAGGGATTCGCCGAACCGGCTCAGTGCCGACGGCCGCGCCAGCGTAGATCGACGGTAGTTCTCACAGTTGTGATCGAGGGGTGGGCATCGCTATGCGCGTAGTCAGGGTTCGCCTGCAGCGCTTCCGTGGGTTCGTGGACATGGTGGTGCGCCCGGCAAAGCATGCGGTGGTGGTCGGCGAGCCGCGCGCCGGTCGAACCGATCTGATCACTGGGCTGCGTCGGGTGCTCGAGCCGCGGAGCACCATGGCCAGGCCGGATCCCCTGGACGTGTACCGGCCCTTCCCGCCGGCCGACGAGGATGTCAAGGAGCTGACTGCGGTCGAGGTGACGCTCGTGGACCTCGGCACGGCAGTCGAGCAGGAACTGGAGGACTGGCTAGAGTTGATCGACTCGGAGACAGGGCTGCCTGCAGAAGAAGATCACGCCTATGAGGCAGTGATGGGTCTGCGGTTGTGTTACCGGCTTCGTTTCGACCCGGCAACCGAAATCGCCGAGCACTGGGTGGAGTACCCAAAGACCGGTAACCGGGTGCCGCGTAGCGAGCGGGAGCTGTTGGCCCCGATCGTGCTGGATCGGCGTACGCCGCTGCAGATGCGGCCGGACGGGGTATTCCGCCGGTTGGTGGCCGATGCCGACGAGGCCAATCTACTGACAGCGCTGACCAAGCTCGGCACGGACGTGGATAGTGCGACCGAAGCGCTGGCCGACAGCAGCGGGATCCGTAAGACCATCGAGGAAGTCCTGCAGGCCGGGGCCGCGCAGCTGCTTGAAATGAACAGCACTGTACCGGCGGACGACATCGGGTTCACGACCGACGATGGATCCGTTAGCGCGATCTTGCGGGCCATGCGCCCCACACTCACCTTGGACACGGCCGGTCCGCTCCCAGTGACCGCGCACGGCTCGACCACGACTGGTGTGCTGACCGCAGCCGAGGCGGTAGTGTCCGCAGCCGCACCGGGGGCGATCGTCCTCGGCGACGACTTCGGCGATGACCTAGACGTCGCGTCCGCCGAGTACCTGGCCTCCCGGTTGTGCCGCACCAGCGGGCAGGTCTGGCTGTCGACCCGCCGGCCTGAGACGGTTCGCGCCTTCGCGCCCGAGGAGATGATCCGGCTGACCCGCAGCCACGGTGAGCGACGAACGCACCAGCTGGCCGCGACGACCGACCGCAAAGAGCGCGCCGCCCGCCGGTACCTGCACCCGCTTCTACTCCCGGCGATGACCGCCCGCGCGGTAGGGCTGTTGGAGGGCCCGCACGACTTGGAGGGCTACACGGCTGTCGCCGACCGACGACTCCGCAGGTCGGGTATCGCGCCACCAGCGGCGTACGGGGTACGGATGGTCGCACCCGCCAATGGCGACGGCGGCAAGGACGAACTGCCGAAGTTGGCACGGCTCGCCGCCGCGCTCGGCTTCCACGTACGGGTGATCCTCGACAATGACAAGCCTGGCGGGGACGCCGCTCTGATCGCTGAGCTGACCGCGCTGGCCGAACACGTTATCCGTCTGCCCGAGCACTGCTCGGTCGAGCAGGCACTGGTGAGCGATGTCGATACCATCCGGCTGAGGACCGCGTTCGAGCGGCTGGTGACTGAGCACGGGTTGGTCGGGATCAACGTCAGCTCGATCGCTGACGACGACCTGGAGCAGGCGATCGTAAAGGCGCTCAAGAGTAAGGGCGGGCTGCACCAGCCGTTCGTGGAGGCAATGCCCCGAGGGAAGACGCCACCGCTGGCGAAGAAGGTCCTCGACACCCTCGCGAAGCCGCCCGCCGCCACCGGGCTGATCGAACTGCCATGACTTACGAACCAGGTGAGGAACAGCAGGAGATCATCGAGGCCGACGATCCAGTCCTGTTGGTGTGTGGCGGCGCCGGCACGGGCAAGACCACCACTGCAGCCGCCGCAGTACGCGCGCACTTGGAGCGCGCCGACCGTGAGCGTACGGCTGCGACGCGCAGGCGAGAGCGGCTGCCGGTCGCGCGGGCGTTGTTCTTGTCATTCTCCCGCTCGTCGGTGGCGCAAATCTTAGATCGCACGGCCGACGTGCTCGGCTCGTACGGGTCGCGGGTGGAAATCACCACGTTTCACGCCTTCGCTTGGCGGTTGCTCACTCGCTGGGGATCCGTCATCGGTTTGACTGACCCGCAGATGCTGACCGATGCCGAGGCGAAGCTCTTCCGGGTCGACGACGCTATCCGTTACCAGGACATGATGCCCCGGGCGCTCGACCTGTGTGCGGTGCCTGCGGTCCGTGACTATTTGCAGGCGCGTTGGTCGATCATCGTCAGCGACGAGTTTCAGGACACCGACGACCGCCAGTTTGAGCTACTGACGACGGTCCGTGGCCAGGCACGGTTGCTGCTGCTGGGTGACCCGAACCAGTGCATCTACAGCACATTGCCCGGCGCGGTCGGTGTCGGTCCCGAGCGGCTGGACGCCGCGATGGCGCTGTCCGACGCTCGCCGTCTGGATCTACCGGACGTCTCGCACCGGGACCCGAGCAACATCCTGCCCGCCGCCGCAGCGGCCATCCGACGCCGCGAGTTCGAGCACGAGGCGGTCATCACCGCCCTCGACAGCGGCCGGCTGCAAGTTCGCGCCGGCCTGCCGATTGACAAAGAGGCCGACGTTGTTGCCGAGGTCGTGCAAAGCCTCCGCGAGGACGGTACCTCCGTCGGTGTGTTCAGCCACCACATCGACGCGACCACCGGCCTATCCGACCAGCTCACCCAACGCGGCATCGACCACGAGATCGTCGGCCTGCCCGAATGCCTGGCCACTGCGCTAGAGGCTCAGCACGCAATGATCCGATTCGCCGCTGGGGCCGACGATTGGCAGAGCGTCCGGGAACAGCTTGCGGTGTTCGTCACCAGCTCCGTGCGCGGCAAACAGGCTCCCGACCTCGCATGGATGTTCCTCGGCCGCCGTAGCATGCCAGCCACATTGAACAGGCGCCTCACCGAGCTCAGCGAGGCCCTGCTCGCCGATGACATCGGAGAAGCCGTCAAGCACGCTGCCGCCGCGCACACCACCCTTGGCCTACCCCGAGGCGAAAACCACTGGCACAACGCCACCCAGCTACTGCAGCCGTTGGTCGCACGTCACCTGCGCCGCCACCCTGACCCGGCGGATGCGATCGAGCACCTCGCCGCCGCGATCGGCGAGCACCGCGCCGGCCTACTCTCCTACGCCGTCGGTGAACCGGCGGCGCCAGTCCAGCTCATGGGCCTGTACCAGACCAAAGGCCGGGAGGCCGACGCCACCATCGTCGTGCTGCGCAGCAACGACTTCTACGGCAGAGAACGGTATGAGCCGTTCGACACCGGCTCCAAGCTGCTCTATGTCGTCCTCAGCCGGGCGCGTCATAAGACAGTCGTGCTGCTATTCGGAGACGATCCCCAGCCGCTTGTCGCGCCGCTGGTCAAGCTGGCCTCCTGACACGTTGCGCGGGTGCGTCTCGCCTATTTAGATCCACAGCCCACCGGCTCGACCCCGTTCGAGAGGGCCCCTCGCAGCGTCACACGACTCGACCGGACGGCGAGTATGGCCGTGACGAGATAGAGGCATCTCTATCGAGCCAACATCCCGATCAGTCGGCTGGTAGCTGGCCCCTCCATCGCGTCGGAGCACCCGCAGAGCGCCCGCGATACGCCCTGTCAATCCCTGGGGATCGTGGAGGGCGTCGTGATGCGACTCAGGCTCGACGAGTCCGCCCCGCACTAGGCCCGAGGCGCCAACCCCACCAAGGCGGTTGGTAAGAGATCCGTCGGGCGAGTTCGGGAAAAGCGTGTGAGCGGTTACCTGATGTCCCGATCGCGCTCCACAAGATCGCCGAGGGTGCCGATAACGCCGTCGCGAAGGTGCTCCTTGAGGAGCCGAAGGCCCTTGTTCATCAAGGCCTCTACGGCGCGGTACGGCTCCTCCCGCACCTCCGTGACGCTATAATAGATCTTGACCGTTTCGGCCATGAGGCCTTCGTTGTCGAGGCCAGGGCTGTCGTAGTTACTGCCGCCACGCGTGCCGGGGTCGCGGGTGAGGTCGGCACCCTCCTGAACGGCGTACGCGAAGCCGAGCCGGATCAGGTCCATCTGCTCTGTGATGCCGAGCGACTGCCGCAGCTCATTGAGGATCTGGGTTGCTTCGACCGTCAGCGCAATGTTCTTGAGGTCGGCCATTAGATCGTCCTCCGAGGCTGGATGCGGGTGTGCTTGGAGGTGACGCGTTCCAGCTCGTACTCGGCCACCAGGTTGGAACCGAGGGCATTGAGCGCTTCGGTGCGGTCGAACTCGCCGTCGAACGAAAGTAGGACCACTTGGCGGGCCATCCGCGGTAGCGCCGCGACGACGCGTGCCGTGTTGTCGGTGTCGAGTCGGCCGAACGGATAGTCCATGATCACAGGGCCACGGACAGCGGCGCTGTCTTGGAGAGCTGCGATGAGCGAGAGAGCAACAAGGTGCTCGTAGCCAGCGGATCGCCGGACTACCTCACCATCTGAGTCGATGATCTCAAGCCCATATCGGTCGGTGATCCGGAGCCCGACATAGTCTGTCTCCGACGCCAGCTGCCGGAAAATCTCGGAGGCGCGTGCCTCTACCCGCCTCCGTAGTTTTGCCCTGTAGGCGTCGATGGAGCCAGCGAATAGCTGCATGAGGGCGTGTGTGAGTTGTTCCTTGAGAGCGATGCTTGGATCGGGTTGGACCTGCTCCTTACGCAAACGCCGCTTCAGTTCTTCGATCACGAGTGACTGGTCGTGCAGCTCCTTGTCGCAAGCTTGCAATCGGTCGCGCTCGCGGTTGAGCTGCGTCTGGCGCTCGACGCGCTTAGCTGTGAGGTCTCGAAGTGCAGTCTCGGAGCCAAGCTCAGCGAGTTCCTGTTCCAGCCCGATGATGTCTGCTCGGACCTCCTGCTGCTCGAACCGGACGGACCGAAGTCCCTTGTCCCGCTCGGCTACCAGCCGGGCGTCCTCGCTGGCGAGTGCCTGCAGGACCCTGCGCCGGTGACGAGCCTCTGACAGCCGCGCTTCGACCGCGGCGTGATGAGTGACGGAGGCGGCGGCCTTCAGCTCAGACGTGAGCTGACTTCGAAGCTTTTCCGGCACATCGCGGTGACACACGGGACAATTGGTCTCGGCATGAAGGTGCGCGAGGTCGCGCACGGCGGCGGATGCCGCAAGGAGGTCGGCCTCAGCGGACTCGACCTCGGCTTCCACGGCCGCGAGCCGTTGGGCGGCCGAGCGGGAAAGCACCGCCTTCCACAGACCGCCCGTTAGCTCGTCCAGTCCGGCAATGGCTTCTCGCTCGCGAAGGTCCAAGCTGGCCTGCCGCTGTCGTAGGTTGTCGAGGGCGCCGAGGATACGCTCTGACTTCTCCTGCTCACGCAGCTGAAGCTCAAGGTCTGTGATCTGGTCTTGAACCATATCGATCCGCTCGACGATCTCGTCACGAGCCTGCTGCTGTCGACCGGCAACATCCTGGGCTTCCCTGAGGGAGAGCGCGGTGCGCCTAGTCTTGTCGGAGGTTGCGTACTGCTCAGTGAGCTGCCGATCAGCAAACTTGTGCAGCTCGGCGACGTCGGCCCTGGCGTTGCCGACGATGGGTATGCCGAGCACTCGCTCGATGGACTTCTCCAAGGCCTCACCCTCCTCACTGTCCTTGTCGAGAAGGTTCTCGTATTGGCGCAGGAGTTCACCGTCGAAGAGGAAGAACTGGCTGACGGAGTACGGCGCAATAGTTTGAAGAGTCTTTTCCATGTCGTCTTGCGCCAGTGGAACACCGGCCCGTTCCAAGAGTGCTAACTCATGTGGCTGCTTGCGCTCGTCATAGCGGCGGGTCAGCCGGTGCTGAACCCCGCCATACTCAAAGTCGAGGATGGTCTCGAAGGAGCCGTAGCCGACCTGTTTCTTCGCCTCTGTATTGGCTAGGTCCCGGGCCTCCTCGGCACGGCGACGGCCGAGGATCTCTCCATAAAGGGCGTAGCGGAAGGCGTTGTGCAGGGTCGTCTTTCCCCGACCGTTGGGCCCGTAGATGATGTAGACGCCTCGATCACGGGAAAAAGCCATATCTTGCCGACCCCGGTACGGGCCGAAGTCGCGCACCGCCAGGCCCTGGAGCGTGAGCATCAGGAGTCTGCCCCCGATGCCAGCTGGCGCGCGGCCCACCGGTTGATGATCTGATCCGTCCGCTTCCGGGCTTCGCTACGATCCTCTGCGAACCGGTGCTGGACGGCCAGGATTTCGCCGACCAGCACCGGGTCGAGGCTGGCGAAATCCCGCGCCCGGATCTCTTCAACGGTCGCCACCAAGTCGGCCCTCTCCTCTGGTGTCTCAGTCACCGGTGGAATCTCCTTCGTCAACATCATCAGCTTCAACACCTGCGGGTCGTAACTGGTCAATCTCGACCAGAGGCAGGCCCATTGACACCCATTTGTCCTCCAACCTTGAAGTGGCCGCCTGCCCAATCCCCCAACCCGCGAATTGGAGCGCCCGTGCCAGCTCTCCGACCACCAAGGACCACGTTGGGTCCTTCTGATCGAGGGTGTCAGGTAGCACGAGGACGTCGAGTAGCGTAGCGACCGTCTTATGGGGGGAACGGCGCAGCACTCGGCCCCTACGCTGGATGAACTCACGGGGGTTGCGGGAGCTGGCCAGGATGAGCGCGTGGGTGGCTGAAGGGATGTCCACCCCCTCATCGAGACACTTGATGGCCACAACGATGCCGCCAGCGACGTCAAACAGCTTAAGCGTCGCATCGGGGTCTCCGCGCATCTGTCGGTGATACTCCCAGGTGCGGATGCCTCGGTGATCGAGGGCTTGGCGAACGTCCGCGAGCTGTGACTGATTGTCGCAGTACACCAGCCACTTTTGATCGGGGCGGTAGTGCTGGGCGATCAGGTCAGCGGCGACTAAAATCTTGTTGGCAGCGCCTTTGGCAATGCGCGCCCGTTCTATGAGTTTCATGCGAAGCTGGTCGGCGGTATGGGGCTTCGCACCGGGAGCCTTTGCTACGGCATAGCGTCGGCGAATCTCAACCGTGAGCGAATCCCAGCGCTGCTGCTCGGCCTCTGTCAGGCCGACCCACGAGGGGTCGTAGACGTAAGGAGCGAGCACGCCATCATCCAGCGCGTCTTTCAGGGTGTAGCGGTGGATGATACCGCCGAAGTAGTCGAATACCGCCGCAGTGCCGTCGGCGTCTCCGGCTCGCTCTGGCGTCGCACTGAGCCCAAGTCGCCAAGGAGCATCGAGCCAGTCAAGGATCGTGCGGAACTGCGGGCTGCCGAAGCGGTGCGCCTCGTCGGCGATCACGAGCAGCTTGCGCGCCATCGGGCGAACCTGCGAGCGGAAGGCCGGATTTACGGCCGTGTTGGCGACGGCCACAATGGCGTATGGCCGCTCGATGCGGGAGGACTCGATGGTGGCGCGCAGCAGCCCGCCGCGCGACCACTCGTTATGGCCGCCACCCACGAGAACAACTCGCGCACCCAACAGCTCACGGACCTGGTCGCCCCACTGCTTTAAAAGAAGCTGCGAGGGCACCAGTATGAGCGGCACTCGCCCATCTGTTAGAGCCTTCTGTGCGCAGTAAAGGCCAGTGATGGTCTTGCCCGATCCCGTGGCGTGGGCAAGCAGGCCTCTGTGCCCCTCTGCCACCCAACTATTAAACGCTTCGATCTGATGCCCTCGTAGCTCGATGCCACCCACAGCGGGAGCCCCGACGGATAGCCGGGCGTTCTGTTTCTTCCCCAGGTCACGCAACAGCGCCTCGAGGTCAACGTCGACCGCCACGCGCTCCAGTTCGCGGCGGATGTCGTCGGG
This sequence comes from Micromonospora sp. DT63, assembly GCF_049841615.1. Lineage (NCBI taxonomy): Bacteria > Bacillati > Actinomycetota > Actinomycetes > Micromonosporales > Micromonosporaceae > Micromonospora > Micromonospora sp. DT63. Next base: position 156,359 of record NZ_JBNCKQ010000004.1, read on the forward strand.
CAACCCGGCTACCCTGACGCCAGGTACCTGCCCCTGCCACAGTCGTTCGAAGCGGGTACCGGCGTTGCGGGCCCGCTGAGCATCTCGACCTCCCTCCCAAGACGGCCAGACATCAACCGACTCGATATTGCCGTCTGGCGCGAGACCCAGGTAGCTCTCGTTGAGCGAACCGCGGAAGCCAACTACGTCGCCGGCCGCGTCCGCGAACAACCCCACCTTGTCGTGGAACATGCGTTTATCGGCCTCGGAGACACTTGTGGCGACACTCGCAAGCTTGATGTCGAGGCGGCCGGAAGCGACGAGGGCGGCCAGCAGCTTTGCCCCGGCGGCGTGCGCTGAGGCCAGCATCTCGGCCAGCTCGGCCCGGAGTGTCTCGACGAGGGCGGTGTTCGTGCGGGCGGCATAGCCGAAGATCAGACTGTCGGCGTCGGGGCCGCTGAGCCGGGGCGAACAGAGCAGGCGCATCGCGCCGCCGTTCCCGGTAATGAAGATGGCGAGCGCTGGGTGGATGAGGTGAAAAACGGTCGAGCTGAAAAACCCGGTGATCCGGTCGTAGGTCACCGACTCGCGGAGGCAGGGAGTGTAAAAGTCACGGGCGATGTCGCTCGTGTCGCTGGTGTACTCAGTTGCCAGGGTTCCGAGGTTCTTGAGCATCAGAACAACCCTCCGCAGAGGGCCTCGTTGCTCAATCGAATGCGCAGGTGAAGAGCTTCGGCAAGCTGGCGGGGCCGGACGGCGACGATGGACTCGGTTACCGACGGCCGCTTGAGTCGACGTGTGTCTTGGTCCAGACCCCTCGCTACGGCATGCCAGACGAGGTCCGGCGGAGCCTGTACGTTTTTGGAGAACGGGAATCCGTCGCCGACGTCATGCAGGTCGGCATCCCAGAGGATGAAGACGTTCAAGTCGGGCTGATAGCCAGCGAGGATGGGGCGGATATCGCCCGTGCGATCGAAATGGCGGTACTTCGACGAGGGCTGGTCATCCCGAGACACCCCACAGGTCAGCTGAACCTTGAACGTGCCCTGTTGGCGCTCGGACGGGTGCTGCGTCGCGCCATACAGGTAGAAGCGCAGCTTCGACGGCAACGGCAGGGCCAAGTCGATCACGAGGGGCTTCGAGCGGAGGGCCTCCTCGGGCGGCAGCCGCGTCACGGCCGAGCCAAGCGCGCGTATGAGGACGCGGTGCAGATAGCTGCTCGTCAGGCTTCGGGCTGGCCGATACGAAGCCTGAAACTCCTGCTCAGGCATCTCGAGCCATTCGGGTAGCGTTTCGGCCATGTCGCGATCTTCCTCCCGCAAGTGCGCTGCGGCCACCCCCAAGCCGCAACAGGAAGAGCCTCTCATCTGCTACCGACATGCATCTACCGAGACATCCGCCCACCTCGGCACGTTGTCAGCGCTGCCCCCCGTTGAATGAGGGGTCCTCGATCTCAACCCCGCAGCACTGAGAACCCCGCGCTGAGTGGTAAGCGACGCCCCACCTCTGCCCGAATTACCACTATTGTCTGCCGGGAGCCAGGCCTGCGGGATCTCACCCGCACACGGCAGGGAGGGTTGACGGTCGGCGCCAAATCACCCGGTAAGGTGTCCGGATGACCGGGCGGAATGAGGGCGATGCGCGATCTTATTGATCATCTGACATCTGGTCGGGTCTGCTACCTGACCAGCCGCGGAGCGATGATCAGCGGAGACAGCTTGGAGCTGCTCGCTCAGCTACCGGCAGACAGCGTTGACCTCTTCGTCACGAGCCCGCCCTTTCCTCTGCTGCGGCAGAAGGCGTACGGCAACGAAGATCAGCAGCGGTATGTCGCCTGGCTGACCGAGTTCGCGAAGCTTGCGAAAGACGCCCTCAAGCCAACCGGCAGCCTCGTGATCGATATCGGCGGGGCGTACCAGCGGGGCCTGCCGGTGCGATCGCTCCACCAGTACCGGGCACTACTCGCCTTCGTTGACGACGTCGGTTACCGGCTAGCGGAGGAGTTCTATTGGTACAACCCCTCGAAGCTGCCGTCGCCCATCGAGTGGGTCAACAAGCGTAAGATCCGCGCGAAGGACGCAGTCAACACGGTGTGGTGGCTGTCCAAGACCGACCAGCCGAAGGCCAACGTTGGCAACGTCCGGGTGCCCTACTCCGAGTCGATGAAGCGACTGCTAGCCGATCCGGCGCGCTACTACACCCCCAAGGACCGGCCGTCCGAGCACAGCATCGGCGAGGCATTCGGCCGAGACAACGGAGGCGCGCTGCCTTCCAACCTGCTCTCCATCCCGAACAGCCAGTCCAACGACGCCTACCTACGAACATGCAAGGCCCTAGGACTCCCCGGCCATCCGGCACGGTTCCCGCTCAAGCTGCCGTCGTTCTTCATCGAAATGTGCACGGAGCCCGGGGACCTCGTTGTGGATTTTTTCGGCGGTTCCAACACAACCGGTCGCGCGGCCGAGAATCTTGACCGCCGCTGGTTGACATTCGAGCTGGACGCTGCGTATGCCGCTCAGTCGGCGGTTCGTTTCATGCAGGGACAAGATCCCGAGAGGACACTCAAGGCCGTTGAGCAGATGACAAAGGGCGAAACGCTGGCCATCGATGGCCCGGCCTGACGGCACGGCGCGACGGGCTCTCGGCGCGATCCTGCTCAACCCACCGCTTACAACCGGTGCCGCCACGATGCGTAATCTGCATGTTGCCGCAGACGTGCTCCGGTGTGACGGCGTCCAAGTCGCCAACCTGTTCACGCTGCCCACAACCGATGTTGCGGAGATTAATCAGGTAGGACGCAACACCCTCGATTGGGAGAGGGCCTGCCCAGCCCTCGAACAGGTGCTGATGACATCGCATGCCGTGGTTGCCGGTTGGGGCGTGAGCGGCCTCTACGGGCCAGCTGGTGCACACCGTCGGGCACAGGCCGCCTGGGTGATCCGGAGAGCGGCCTCTGCACCGCATCTGGGTGGTCTCTGGACGCTCAATGGCGAGCCGCGTCACCCCTCACGATGGCACCAATACGTCAGCGACCGACACGGGCGCACCAGCGGAGCGAGCCTCCGTGACCGCCTCGCCTCAGTTCTACGATTCGTGGATTTCGTGCCTACCGACCTTCACGCTGACGATTACGCCTGCCTTGTCGCGCCACGCCGACGCGGAACGACTGATGCGGTTGCTTCGGCCGCGGCGTGGGATAGCTCGGGGAGGACGTCGCCGTAGAATTTGGCGGTGAAGTGTGGGCTGGAGTGGCGGAGCCGGTTGGAGATCACTTTCATCTGGACGCCGGCGGCGAGGCCCATGGTCGCGGCGCCATGGCGGAGGTCGTGAAGCCGGATGGGTGGTAGCCCGGCTTGCGTAGCGAGGTGATGAAAGTGGTCGGTTACATCGGCAGGGTGGAGCCGACCACCGGTCGGGGTGGTGAACACGAGCCCGGTAGCGGTCCAGGCGGTACCGGCAGCGAGACGTTCGCGGTGTTGCCTCGCGCGGTGAGCGCGTAGCACCGCCACAGTCTCGGCATCCAGGGCGACAGCCGCCTCACTGTCGGCGGTTTTCGGGGTGTCGATGGCGGTGGCCCAGCCTTGCTGGACGAGTTGCCAGCGGACGGTGAGGGTAGCGGCGTCGAGATCGAGGTCGTCCCAGTGCAGGCCGCAGGCTTCGCCTCGGCGCAGGCCGGTGAAGGTAATGAGGTGGTAAAGGGCGTAGAGCCGGTCGCCAGCGTCATGGGTGTGGTCGAGGAACCTGCCCGTGTGTTCGGGAGTCCAGATCATGACCGGGCTGAGGGTCTTGCCGGTATCGCGCCACGTCTTGATGCGTTGGTCCGTCCAGATGGTGGGCTTGGGTGGTCGGGCTGTGGGTAGTTCGATCATGAGGGCGGGGTTGGTGTCGATGTAGCGGTGGCGGCGCATCGCGTCGTTGAGGGCTTTGCGCAGGGTGGCGTGGATGACGTGCAGGGTTCTGGGGCCGACGATCCGCTGGTTCTTGACCTTGTCGCGTTTGGCGGGGTCGCGGCTGGCGCGCAGGGTGGCGATGGTGGTGTTGCGTTCGGCGATGGTGTCGTACATGGCGGCGATGTGGCCGGGGCGGAGCCGGTCGATGCGCAGGTGGCCGAGGTGCGGGATCAGGTACAGCCGGATGTGGCCTTCGTAGGAGCGCAGGGTGCCTGTCTTGATGTTCTTGCGTCCGGCGAGCCAGTCGGTCAGGTACGCCTGCATGGTGGGCAGTTCGGTAGGGGTGATGTCCAGGTGCAGCGCCCGCCGGACCTGGTCCGGGGTGGGGACGGGCGCGCCGGTCTTGACGGCGGTTTCGATCAGGTCGCCGGTCTTGACGGTGGTGTGCGGGTCGGTGGGGTCGGGGACGGCGAGCGCGGCCCGGATGCGGTCCAGGACGGCGTCGGCGTCGGCCTGGGTAGCGTAGGGGCCGTGGCGGAGTGGACGGCGGGTGCCGTCGGCGCGGGCGGGGATTTCGATCTGCCAGTGCCAGTGGCCGTGGGTGCGGGACCAGCCGCCGCCGGGCCGGCGAAGCTGGGGACAGGAGCGTCCCAGTCGCCGGCCCGTGACGCTGTCGCGGCAGCCGCAGCGTTTGAAGGTGGATCCCTTCACTCATCGTCTCCTGGATGCTTCGTATGGTGCCGCCAGCGGTGCCGGGTGGAATCCGCTGGCGGCGGGGTCAACGCATCCACGCTCACCTTCGCGTCGGCTTCAAGTCGCCCGCCTCCGGCTGCGACGGGGTCGGGTTGGAGAAGGTGGAGCAGGGCGGCTACCGGGACGATGATGCGGCTACCGGCCCGGATCAGCGGTACGGGGAACTGGTCTGTGGCAGCGAGCCGGTACGCCTGGGATCGGCTGATCCCGAGCACCGACGCGGTGGTGGCGAGGGTGGTGGTCACGCCGAGGGCACGGATGCGCTCGACCGTCCACACCTGCCCGACGCTGGACGCGGTGGTGCTGTCGGTCGTCGTGCGGGTTGTCTGGTCAACGGGGTTCGTTGGGCTGTTCATGATCAGGCTTCTCCTGGTTATGAGATGGATGGCGGTGCGGTAGGAGCGGGGTAGCCCTGTCGGGGTCGACCGGCGCAGAGGTGGCTGCCAGGCCACCGTCGCGCCGCTCCGGTGACAGAGGCGGTGACGTCAGGTTGGTCGGCATGACCGAGCTCACGATCAGTCCGGGTGGTGCCGACGACTCGACCTTGAGGGTCTTGAGCAGTTCGGATATTCGGGTGTTGGACACGGTGTGACCGGCTGCGCGGAGGGCGTCGGCGAGCGCTGCCCGGGTCAGTGCCTGACCGTCTGCGGAGAGCCGGTCCCGGACCTTTCGCGCCGCTGGCAGCAGCTCGGCCACCGCGCGGGACGGCTGCGGAGACGGTCCCCGGGCCGCTCGCCGCCGCCGTTCCCGTCCGTCCCCGTGACGACGAGCATCCGATGAGCGGACGGTCCGGTTGCTGGACCGCTCCCCCGCCGTGACGGCGGACCGCACGGTCTCGTCCGGTCCGCTGTCCGGACGGGTCCATCCGGCCCCATCCGGTTGGCAGCCCACAACCGCCACGGCAGGGGCGTGCGTGGCGGTACTGGTCCGGCCGAGGGCGATCTTGACCATGACGAGGAAACCGAGCGCGGGTACGGCGGCGGTGATCCACCCGATGACCGAGGGTTCGGCCTCGACGACCTGTGCCGCCAGGGACAGGGTGACCGCACACGCCAGCACGGTCGCGGGGAACACGGTGGAGGTGTGAGCGCGTTTGCGGCGGCGTAGTTCCAGGCCGGAGGCGATGGACATCAGCTCCAGGACGATCGCGTCGGCCCAAGCCAGCCAGCCGGGTTGGCCGTGCGCAGCGGCTACGTTGTGCACGTGGGTGAAGCTGGCCGCTCCGGCTGCGCCGCCAATGGCCAGCATGATGACGACCTGGACGACGCCCTCGACGCGGCTACCCCGCACCCCCGCGTTCGGGTCAGTGGCCGGTGCCGTCGTGGCCCATCACCTCCTCGACCCGGACCGGAACAACGACCCGTCCGCCTGTCACAAGAGGCCGGACCGGATGGCGGACCGACCCGGCCTCGGAATACCATCGAGACGGGGACCGCACGCCGGCCGCGGACCTCCCGCAACAGATGCGGAACGGGGATGCGGTCGCGCGGCTGTGGGAGCGGACGTTCCGTGCTCTCACAGATCTGTCAGCACCGGCCGAACTGCTCACGACAGATCCGTGACAGACGCCGGCCGTTGCTGTCCGATCCGCTGCGGAGGTGCTGTCCGCCGCCGTCGTGCCGTCGCCAATCACGCGGCCTCACCCGCCCGGCTAGAGACGTCAACGACGTAACCGGCCAGCTCAGCCAACCGCAGCCGCTGCCCTTCCCCGCCGGCCACGGCCCACACCGCCTCCGCTGGGCCCAGGCCGGCCGTCACGGCGTGGTCACGGGCCCCGGTAGCCACCGGCACCGACAGCGGCACGTCGGCCAGCACGCGGCGCAGGTTGCGCTCCCGGGCGGCCGAGTGCACCCAGAACAACACCGGCCACATCCGCCCGAGCGTCCCGAACAGCTCCTGATAGCCGTCCACCTTGCCGGCCAGGATCGACAACTGCTCGGCGCCGGTGTCGTACTCAACGAAGAACGACACCTCGACGCCACCGTCGACCCACCGGCCGTAGCCGTCCGGGCGCACCCGAGGCTGATACGCCCGCACCAGCCCCGGATCCTGCCGGCTGGTGAACGTTCCGGCGCGCTGGCACACCGCCTCCGGCAACCACTCCACCAAGCCGGCACCCGAATGGGTACGGGCGTGCCCGGCCAGGTCAGTAAAGAACCCATTCACGCCCAGGCGGTGCGCGAGGCTGCGCGTTGACGTCCAGCGCCGCCGCTCCACTCGGGCGTGGTCGCGCCGGCGTGGGCGTTCGTCCCGGCTGGCCGCCACGACCTCGGCACCGAGCTGGTCGATGACGTAGTGGTACGGGTACGAGCCGCCGTCGGCACGCTGCGGCCGGAACCGAGCCACCAACCGCAACCGGTACAGGGTCCGCAGCCGCCGCTGGCAGAAGTCCAACGACGGGAACAGGGCGTTCGCGAGCTGGAACGACGTCAACACGCCGTGGTCGTACAACCAGCCCAGCAGCACCCGGTCACGGCCGGTCAGCTGGGACTGGACCCGAAGGACTGGGTCATCCACCGGCTATCACCTCCTCTCCAGGTAGGGGATGCCAGCCCCAGGGGGAGAGACCCGAGACCAGGCAGGGTCTGTCGCAGGACAAGCCGACGGAGCTGACAGCCGGGCTGGCCTGAGGTGTGAGAGGAAACAGGGGGTCGGTTCGGGGGTCCGGCTGAAGACTGACGTCAACGCTGACGCCAAGCCCGACCCCCGAACGGGGATCAAGCCGGAACTCGTCACTGCCAATACCAATGGCAGTAGGTGAAGGTGTCGGCGAAAGCACGAGAACTCCTTAGTTGAGGATCCGAAATGTGGTGCTGGCGGTCGTAACTGGAGTACGACCAGGACTGCTGCCGGAGCGCAAAGCGTCTGGAGAGTTGCAGCCCGGCGCTGGACCCACCAGACGGTCCGCGCCGCGGGCACCCGTGCTGGCCTGCGCGCTGCGTCAGAAGCCGAGGAGGACCATCTGGGACACTGGGGACCTCGTCTACGAGGAGGAGCACCCGTGATCCGAGCGATGTGGCACGCCAGGCGCACCGGACACCAACTTCGGCACGAGGAGATGATCTGGTCCGGGGAAAGGGCGAACGTCTACTTCTGCTCCTGCGGTGACCAGTTCTGGCCGAAGGAGGCGCCGTACCGTGACTGGCGCGACAACCCGGTCCGCCGGGAGCGGACCGAATGAACTAGCAGGTACGTCGACTGGCCCCCACCGCGACGAGGTGGGCGTACTGCACTGGAAGACCCATGGGCCGGTCGAGTGGGCGCGCGGCGCAAGGACGCCCCTTCTCCTGGGTCGACGACGAGATCTCCTACGCCGATCACCAGTGGGCTGCCCGGGCAGCGTGACGTGGTGCGGTCAGGATCCGACCTCGATGAGGCGACGCATGCCGATGTTCCCCGGCACCTGCCATACCTGCTCGTCCGGCCAGTGGCGATACAACAGCGGCCGCGTGGTCGTGGCGACAACGTTCCGCAGCGGCCCACGGAGCAGGTCGGCCCGCAACCGTTCCTCCCGCTCGGCATCCTGAGCGATCACCAGAATCGCCCCGACCGGCACCAGCCGGTCCGCACGCCGATAGCCGGCCAACAATCCACCCAGCCCCGACGCCGGCCGCTCGTGCTCGGCGACAACGTCGCCGATCGGGCCACGATCGACGTGTACCAGGAACCGCAGGCACCGCCCGTCCTGTAGCCAAACGCCGTAGCCGTCGGCCCGCAGGTGCGCCAGGTCGTGCTGCCGCAGCCACGACGAGGTCTCCATCGTCGCCAGCCACTGGAACAGCTCGCACAGCCCCGGGTTGCGCCGCGACACCTCGACTAACGGCAGGAACAGCAGAGCATCCGCCCGACCGGAGGACCGCTGACCCAACAGCAACGGAACCGGTCGCCCCGACGCCGTCAACGCACGCCGGAGCACCTCCGTCCCTTCGGCCGTGACCTCGTACCACCAGGTATGGGTCCGGTCCTCCGGCGAGCGCTCGCGGTTCACCAGTCCCGCCTCGTGCAGCCACACCAGGTCTCGGTGGGCCGTCAGCCGCGACACCGCGCAGACAAGCGCCACGTCCAGCGTCGACGCGGAACCGTGCTGCGCCAAGTACGACAGGATCCGCCACCGCCGCGGAGACAACCGCCGCGTGGCACCCCGTTCACCCATCCCCCGATGATCCTCCGGGCACCTACAGTCCGACATCCCGTTCAGGCCAGCTATGACAGGGAGTAGTCGATGCGCAAACCTGGAGATCGGAAGACGGGACCGCCGTGACCGAGGACCGCGCTCGCCGTCGGCCGTTGAGCGAGGCGTCGGCGAGCCGTGCAAGCACCCACATACCCAAACCGGGGTTTTGGGGCCGATTTTGGAGATCACTGTTCAGTGAATCAGCCGAAGAGCTGAGGACAGAAAGCGCGGCACGGTCAAATCGGACCGCCAATAGTTGATCTAAATGATCGGCGCCGTACTGCGGGCTGATCTTTCAGGGGCGCGCGGACAAGGCCGTCCCCGACTCGGCCAGGACGCGCCACGCACCGATGCGGTGGTTACTCCAAGTAACAACGCCCGAGGGATCGTTACCGCGCCTTCCTTCAAAAACGAGCTATGCGCCGAGGGCGAGCTCGTAGGGTCGGTCGCGTGGCCGAGACGCAGACCGAACCGGACCTCTCCTACATCGCCAGCGTGACGCGGGTCCGCGCGGCGGCCGGCGCGCTCCTCCGCGACCAGGCTGGCCGGGTGCTGCTGGTCCACCCGGCCTACAGGGACGTGTGGGAAGTTCCCGGCGGAACCGTGGAGCCGGACGAGTCCCCCACAGACGCCTGCACACGCGAGATCCGGGAAGAGTTGGGCCTGTCGATACCCGCAGGGGCGCTGCTGTGCGTCGACTGGGTGCCGGCGAGCCCGCCGTGGGACGGCGGGCTCATGTTCGTGTTCGACGGCGGGGTACTGACGGCGGACCAGATCCCGGCGATGCGGCTGTGCCCGGACGAACTCGACGGCTTCGATTTTGTCGAGCCGGAGCGACTGGGCGAGGTGTTGATTCCCCTACTGGCTCGGCGGGTCACCGCGGCGGTCGCCGCGATCGGGCAGGGCGGTGTCTACCTCGAAGACGGATCCGCGCCCGCCACCAGGTAACGAGCCGGATTGAATCGTCGGCCAAGGACGCACGCCCAGCAGCAGTGGTTCCCCTCGCTCCAAGACCCCGTGCGACGGCCCCTCCTGCGGCACACGTTGATCCGCCTACGACCGAAGGGCACAATCCCAGGATGATCTCGAGCGTGTTCTTCGACGTGGGTGAAACGATCGTCGACGAGTCCCGGGAGTACGGCACCTGGGCCGATTGGCTCGGCGTCCCACGGCACACCTTTTCGGCCGTCTTCGGCGCGGTCATCGCTCGCGGTCTGGACTACCGGGAGACGTTCCAGGTGTTCCGGCCGGGGTTCGACCTCGCCGAGGAACGGCAGCGCCGGACCGCCGCTGGGCAGCCGGAGCACTTCGCCGAAGAGAACCTCTACCCGGACGCCCGGCCATGCCTGGCCAGTTTGCGAGAATTGGGCGTGCAGGTCGGCCTGGCCGGTAACCAGACCGCCCGAGCCGAGACCATCCTGCGCGCCCTTGATCTGCCGGTCGACGTGATCGGCACCTCGGACGGCTGGAACGTCGAGAAACCGTCGGCCGCGTTCTTCGACCGCGTCGTCACGGAGGCTGGCTGCCCCGCCGACCAGGTGCTGTACGTCGGAGACAGGCTGGATAACGACATCCGGCCGGCGCAGGCGGCCGGGCTTGCGACCGCCCTGGTGCGACGCGGCCCATGGGGATACATCCTCGATGACAAGACCATCAGCGACCGCTGCCTCTTCCACCTCGACTCGCTGGCCGAGTTGCCCGGGCTGGTACGTAGGCACAACGAGTCGGCGGCTTAGCTCCCCGGAAGAGCGGCCCGGCTGGTCGCGAGGGCGGCGACGCGTTCGTCGAGTTGGCTGCCCTCGCGGCTGTCGCCGAGTACCTGCCGGACGGCTCTGACCCGCTCCAGCCCCGTGCCGTACCAGTCGGCCTGCAGGGCGTCCAGGGCCTGGTTGAGGTAGTCGGCGGCGTGGTCTCCGTCGCTGCTGTGCGCCGAGGCCAGGTCGGCGAGGACGACGCTGCGCTGCTTTGCGCCCGTCGCGGTCAGGCCGGCGAGAGACGTGGCCAGGTGGCGGGCGGCCTCGGCATGGTCGCCAGCGGCGAGAACTGCATAGCCAGCGAAGGAGTGCAGTCGGTCGGTGTCGTAGTAGTCGAACCATTCGGGCATTTCGGGTCGCGTCGTGATCGCGGTCGCTGCGAGGTCGATCTGGTGGCGGCTTGCTGCCCCAGCCCCGGCGCGGGCTTCGACTTCCGAGGCCACGCAGTGCAGCCAGGAGCGGACGGCGGGGCTGACGCCGTGCCAGGTGTGCTGGAGCGCCGCGTCGATCAGTGATCGGGCAGCGGTCGGATCATGTCCGAAGGCCGGGATGAAAGCCATGTGGCCGAGGACGGTGGCGGCCAGCGCGTGGTCTCCGGCCTCGCGGGTGGCGGCGAGGGCTACGTCGTAGCAGCGTTGCGCGACGGCAGGCTGGTTGAGATCGAAGAATGCCAGTCGTGCGGTGAGGAGCGCCGACTCGGCGAGGGCGCTGGCGAGGGTCGCCCGGCTGGTGCCGGTGGCCGCGCGGACGAGTCCGGTGCCGAGCTGTGTGTGGGCATACGCAGCCTCGTACAGCGGGCGTGCGGGGCTGGTCCAGTACAGCGTCCGCTGGCACCGCACGATCTCGGCGTAGGCCCTTGGATCTATGGCCTTGGCTTGGGCGTACGCAGCCTGCGGATCGAGTGATAGCAGCGGCGCCACCAGGGGAAGCATGCTGGCGCCGAACAACGCGCGCAGGACGCTCGCCCGATCCCAGCCGGTTTCGTCGCCTCCAGTGATCATGTCCCACAACCTCCTGAACTCGTGCAATGTCTCTGCCTGCGGACGCATCGCCAGCTCGTCCGGAGTAAGCAGTCCCAGCTGATCGGCTGGCTTGTCGAGGATGGCCACGAGATGTTTGCGGTAGCGCGGGTCAGGCCAACGCTCACCGGTTTCCCACCGCCGCACTGTGTTCGCGTTCAGCCCGGTATCGGTCTCGCCAGCGTGACTCATCGCCGTGCGGATGCGCTCGGCGACCTCCTCGTAGGACCAGCCCCGCTGCAGCCTCTCCCACGCTAGCCGCCGGTTGGCGGGGTAGCGCCGTCCGGTCATGCGAGCACCTCCGTGCGTCCTCTGTTGACGACGGCCACGTTAGCCATCTCCGCTACGGGCCGTCACTACCTGGTTGCGAGCGGACGGGTGGTGGACGGTACCGCTTGGCTCCGCCGGACGGTTCGCTGTTGACGAGCATCGACGGCCGCTGCGTGCGGCTCCAGCTCACCAACCCATTGTCATCGACGCCAGGGGATTCATGGTGGAGAGATCGATCGGATCGGGCAAGGCGGCCGGAGAGCTGACGCCGCTTGTTGTGGTGGCGACCGGAGGTGCGGTCGTGAGGTTGATTCCTCGTCTGCGTACCGCCATCGGGGCTGCGCGGGCGGGTGACCGGCGGGGTGCTCCCAGCCGCCGCCTCACCTCGGCGGGCCCGCCGTCACCTCGGCGGGCCCGCCATGACTGGACCGAGCAGCGGGAATCGGCCGACCGTCGGACGGTGACATCGTGACCGTGTACATCTCGCGGCACGCCTCCGCAGGCGCCACGGGTGCGCCTGGTCCGGCGGCGCGGCCCGGTGTGCCACCGACGGACCGGATGGCGACCTTCCGGGGCGACCCGCCTCTACTGACCTTCGTGTGGCAGCGCGTGCTGTCGCCATCGGCTCAGCGCGGTGGTCGCCGGTGACGGCGCGGGTGCTGGTGACCGGCGCCGCCGGCTTCATCGGTTCGCATGTCGTCGACGCGCTCCTGGCCAGAGGAATTCAGGTGGTCGGCCTGGACCGCCGCCGGCTCGGTCAGGATGCGCTCGCCGATGAGAATTTGGCAGCCGCAGCCGCCAATCCGCTGTTCACACCACTCTGCCGGGATCTGGCCACCGACCGCCTCGATGACGCCATGGACGGCTGCGACGTCGTGTTCCACCTGGCTGCCCGGCCGGGCGTCCGGCCCTCTTGGGGTTCGGAGTTTCACGACTACGCCCAGTCCAACGTCCTCGGCACCCAACGGCTGCTCGACGCGTGTGTGCGATCGGGCGTTCGGAGGCTCGTCTACGCCTCCTCGTCCAGCGTCTACGGGCCGGCAGACCGACCCAGCCGCGAGAACGACCGGACCAGCCCAGTCTCCCCGTACGGAGTGAGCAAGCTCGCCGCCGAGCAGCTCTGCGTGGCCTACGCGTGCCGCCCCGACAACCGGCTCAGCGTCGTGGCCCTGCGCTACTTCACCGTGTACGGGCCGCGCCAGCGACCTGACATGGCCATCGGCCGGTTGCTGTTCGCGGCCTATACCGGTCTGCCGGTCACCCTCTTCGGCGACGGCAGCCAACGGCGGGAGTTCACGTACATCACCGACGTCGTCGCCGCGACGATCGCCGCCTCTCAGGTAGATGCCCAGTGCGCCGTGGTGAACATCGGCGGCGGAGCGAGCGTTTCCATGCGGGGCGCGATCCAGGAGGCGTCCACGGTCACTGGACGGCACATTCCGGTCCAGGTAGCCGACGTCCAGCCGGGTGACGTTCCCTCGACGGCCGCTGACCTGACCCTTGCCGGCCGGCTACTGGGCTACTGGCCCACCGTCGGCCTGCACGAGGGCATGGCCCGGCAGTCCGCCTGGTTGGTCAACCTCTCCCGCGACCGACTCACCGCGTTCGCCTCCTGACGGAAGGAAACCCTTTTCATGATCGTCTTGACTGCGGACTCTGCGAGCGAACTCTTCGCCGCCGCCAGTCAGGCAGTGCTGCTCAACGGCCGTATCGCCTGCCCGCGCGACATGATGACCACCGAGGTCGTCGGCGCGCACCTGTGCCTGACCAACCCTCGGCGCCGGCTGGTCTCCGTGCCACCCGTACGCGTCATCAACCCGGCATTCGCCGTCGCTGAGGCGCTGTGGATCCTCTCTGGCTCGGATGACCCGTGGATCTTCGACTTCAACGACAACCTGCGGCGCTACGCGGACGACGGGATCCTGCAGGGCGCGTACGGGCCACGGATCCGCCGGTGGGGTGGCAGCCTCGACCAGCTCGACGCGGTCGTCCGGAAACTGACGGCCGACCGAGACTCCCGACAAGCCGTCGTCCAGATCTATGACCCGGCACGCGACCACTGCGGCTACCGGGACGTGCCGTGCACCCTCGGATACCGGTTCCTGATCCGGCAGGGCCGGCTCGAGATGCACACCAGCATGCGCAGCCAGGACCTCTGGCTCGGCTTCCCGTACGACATCTTCGCGACCACGCTCCTGCAGGAACTGATGGCCGGCTGGCTCGGTGTCGAGGTCGGCGAGTACCACCACCACGTCGACTCACTGCACCTCTACGCCGATCATGCTCCGGCCGCCGCTGAGTGTCTCCACCACAAACCGACCGTCACCGAGATGGATCCGGTCGACGTGGACTGGCCCAGCCTGGACGTTGTCCTCGCGCAGGTCATCTCCGGTGACGGCGACCTGCCCGACGGCACCCTGTGGGACACGTTCGGACGGGTGCTGACCAGCTACCGGACATGGAAGCTCGGCGAGCGGGACCTGGCTAGCAAGATCGCCCACGACACCCCAGGGCCGCTCGGCGCTGCCCTCGTCGCCTGGTACCAGCACCTCACCCGGCCGGCCCTCGCATCGCCGGAGCTAGCATGACCGCGGATGTGGTGCTTGGGCTGTGCGCGTACACGCATGACTCGGCGGCGGCGCTGCTGGTCGACGGCCATCTGATCGGCTTCGTCGAAGAGGAACGGCTCGATGGGGTCAAGCACAGCAAGGCGTACCCGGCATACGGTGTCGCCTGGCTGCTCGCCCGGGCTGGCCTGTCGTCGTCGGACGTGACCACGGTCGCGTACAACTTCGACGGGCGCCGCTACCTACGTGCGCTGGGTCAACTGCCGACCCATCTGCGACAGGCTGCCAGCCGCGCCCGAGCCGTACCACGGGCCCGCAGCTTCACCACGGTCCACCGCCGCTACCAGGCCCGGATGCGAGACCTGGCCGAGCGTTTCCCACGCGCCCACCTCCAGCCAGTGCCGCACCACCGCGCGCATGCCCTGTACGCCTTCGCCGCCGCTGGTGTGGATGACGCAGCGGTCCTGATCGTCGACAGCCTCGGCGAGTTGCAGACCACCACCACCTGGCACGCCCGCTGGCGCAACCCGCGACTCAGCCTCGACCTGGCACACGCGATCGACGACCCGGCCTCCCTCGGTTATGCCTACGGTGCCGTCACCGAACACCTCGGCTGGCGCCGCGGTGACGAGGAAGGCACCGTGATGGCGCTGGCCGCCCTCGGCGACCCCGCCCGGTTCCGAGAGCTGATGTGCCGAGCGATCCGGCTCACCACCGACGGGTTCACCCTCGACCCAGCGCTGATCGCCCTGCGGGTGCTCGCCAGCCGCTACGGCCGGGTCACACCCGCGTTCGCCGCGGCGACCTGCCCGCCCCGCCCGCCGATGGCACCGGTAGAGCCCGTGCATGCCGACCTGGCCGCTGCACTGCAGAAACGCACCGAGCAAGTAATGCTGCATCTCGCCGCGCGAGCCCGCCGGCTGACTGGCTCCGGGCTGCTCTGCCTGGGCGGTGGGGTCGCGATGAACTGCGTAGCCGCCGGCCTCATCGCTCAGGCCGGCATTGTCGACGAGATACACGTACCGCCCGCCCCCGGCGACGCGGGCACCGCGATCGGCGCCGCCGCCCATGCCTGGCTCGAGGCGACCGGCCGCCCACCCACCGGCATACGCCACCACTGCTACCTCGGCCCCGCCTATCCCGACCTGGTACTACCGGCCGCACCGCGAGCGGGACTGCACGCCAGCCGCCCCGCCGAACCCGCCCACCATCTGGCCCGGCAGTTAGCCGACGGGGCAATCGTGGGCCTGTTCACCGGCGCGCTGGAGGCCGGGCCACGGGCCCTGGGGCACCGGTCGATCCTCGCCTCTCCCCTGGAGGCCGGTGTGGTCGAGCGGCTCAACGCCAGCGTCAAGTTCCGCGAACCGTTCCGGCCTTTCGCCCCTGTCGTACTCGCCGACAAGGCCACCGACTACTTCCGGCTACGCCAACCGTCGCCGTACATGTCGCTCGCGGCTCCCGTGACCGAGCTGACCCGCGACAAGCTGCCCGCGATCGTGCACGTCAACGGCACCGCCAGGGTCCAGACCGTCACGCGCGAGCAGCACCCTTTCCTCGCCGACGTTCTCACCCGCTTCGGTGAGATCACCGGCCACCCCGTGCTGATCAACACCTCACTGAACATCAAGGGCAAGCCGATCTGCGGCACACCAGAGATGGCCCTGGACTGCCTAACCGAATCCGGCCTCGACGCACTGCTCATCGAAGACCAGTGGGTGACCAAGTGAAGATTGGCTACAGCTTCTGGGGATTCCTCGGTACCGGCATCACTGACACCCCGGACGGAGGCCGCAGCCACCGCCGGACCTTGGTCGACGGGCTACGTGCAGCCGGCCGTGACATCGTCTTCCTTCAACCCAACCGGGACCTGTGCGAGGCCGGCGACGATCTCACCGGCCACTACCGCTGGGACGTCGGCCTGCCCGATATCGACGCCCTGTTCCTCGAATGGCGCTGGCCCATTCCCGGCCGCAACACCACCGTCTGCGGGCGACCCGGCCATACCTGCGACCTGCATAGGCAGGCCGATCTACTCGACCACTACACCCACCAGCTCGGCACCCCAACGATCCTGTGGGACAAGGACCGTCGGCTGCCCGCAGCGGACCCCCTGCGCCGAACCCGCAACGTCACCGTCTGCGAACCCGCTCTGCACCCGACTCCGGGCGCGGTACCACTGCTCTTTCCTGTCGCCGACACGGCCATCGACGCCGCCGACCCCACCACGCTTGTAGCCCTGCCCCGTCGCACCCCGCTGGTCTACATCGGCAACCAGTACGACCGCGACCACCCGTTCGACACCTACTTCGCGCCGACCGCCGCGCAACTCCCTCACCTGATCGCCGGCAAGTGGGCCGACACCAGGCGCTGGCCGAATCTGAACTTCATCGGCCGAGTCCCTTTCCCCCGCGTCTCCGCGATCTACGCCGACGCGCTCGCCACCGTCCTGCTGCTGCCCGCCCGATACGCCGCCGCCGGGCAGATGACCCAACGAATCTTCGAGGCCGTCCTCGCCGGCTGTGTGCCGCTGCTGCCCGCCGACGTCCGAGGCGCCAATGCGTTCGTTCCCTCGTCGCTGATCGTCGACGACGCCGCAGACGTGCGGCACCGCATCGGCTGGCTCACCGAGATCGCCGGCACCGGCGAGCACGCCAACCTCATCACCGAATGCCTCCGTCACCTCGACCCGTTCCGGCTCTCAACCCAACTCGAAGTGCTCGACTACCTGCTGCGCCACCCGGAGCCGGTGCGGTCATGACTCACCGTGTCACCACCGGACGAGCTCACCGCACCTCTACCCTGGAGAACCATGGACAGGATCGCCATCATCGGCTGCGGCGGCAGCGGCAAGTCCACCGTCGCGCGCCAGTTGGCCCGGATCCTCGACGTGCCGCTGACTCACCTCGACGCGACCTACTACGACGAGCACTGGAAGCCGCTACCGCAGGACGAGTTCGCCGCCCAGCAGGAGAAACTCGTCGCTGGCGAGCGATGGATCATCGAAGGAAACTACGCCGGCACCCTGCCCATCCGGCTCGCCGCCGCCGACACCGTGATCTTTCTCGACCTGTCCGCCGCGACCTGCCTGTGGGGCATCGCCCAACGCCGCTGGCGCTACCGCGGCGGACAGCACCACCAGGACGGCGTCTACGACCGCATCACCTGGAACTTCGTCCGCTACATCCTCAGCTACCGGCGCAGAATGCGCCCGCGAGTCCAGGACCTGCTCCGCGAGCACGGACCACACGTCTACTTGATCACCCTCACCAGCCGCCGCCAGGCCGCCCGTCTGATCAACCGCGTCCGCGACGAGCACCAGCCCGTGACCTGACCGAAGCGGGACGGGAGGCGACAGATGTCGACCAACCCGTTCCTTGACCCCACACTGGTCCATGGCGACCTCTACCGAGGCAACGACCGGCTCGCCGACCGCACCCACGCGCTGCATCGCGCCAAGATCAGCGGAAGCGACGTCGCCGACACGATCGCCCACCTGCTCGCCGCCCGGGTTCCACGCGGGGCGGTCGTGCTCGACATCGGTTGCGGGCGCGGGACCACAACCCTGCGCTTGGCCGACCGGCTCCGGCCCCGGCAGCTCGTTGCCGTGGACCTCTCGACCGCGCTGCTTGACACCACGCGCGACCGCCTCGGCCACGCCAGCGCGCGAGGCTCCATGGTCTGCTCCGACTTTCACCACCTACCCCTGCCCGACAAAGTGGCTGACGCCGCAGTGGCCGCCTTCTGCCTGTACCACTCGCCGACGCCGGCCACCGCCGTCGCGGAGATTGCCCGCTGCCTACGCCCCGGCGGCACCGCCGTCCTGGTCACCAAGTCGCTGGACAGCTATGCCGAACTCGACCATCTCGTGCACGCCGCCGGACTCGACCTCGGTGCCATCAATCGGCCGAGCCTCTACGAGAGCTTCCACAGCGGCAACCTGCACGCCATCGCCGCCACCAACCTGGCCGTCATCGACGTCCAGCACGAGGAACACGTCTTCCACTTCGTGGACCCCACGCACCTCGCCCGTTACCTCACCACCACACCCAAATACCGGATCCCCCTGACCGGCGGGATCCCCGCCCTCGCCGCGACCCTCCGGCAGAGGCTATCCGCGCCGCCCTATATGACCCGATCCACCGTCAGCTACGCCGTGGCGGTGCGGCCGTGAGTGGTGCCGCCTTCGTCAAGCGCTACGACAACCCGGGACGCTGCTCTGCCGCTGCCGCCCACCACGCCTGGCTGGCCAGCCTGGATTCCGGTGTACGTCTGCCCACGCTTGTCGCACGGGGTGTCCGGCATTTGATCTTCGAGCGGCTACCCGGGCACACACCGAAGGTGGGCGATCTCCCACGCGCCGCTGCGGCACTCGGCCGGCTCCACGCTGCCGCGCACCGACAGGAGTTACAGGCCGCCAGCCTCGATCAGCACCACACGACCTCAACCGGGATCGTTATCCCCGACTTCGTCAGCCCGCGGCTGGGGGCGCTACACCGCGCAGCTGCCGCTGCGGGCGTCCACGGGTCGGCCATCGACGCAGTACTCGACCGAGCCGGACGGCCCGCTGCGTTCTACAAGGACCCAAACATCCGGAACTACCTCGCGGACGGCGATGACGTCGCCGTCGTCGACTTCGATGACATGACGCTCGCCCCCTTCGGCTACGACCTGGCCGGCCTGCTGGTCACCGCCTCAATGACCTACGGCCGCCTCGACGAGCAAACCCTCGCCCACTGCCTCCACGCCTACCGCGTCGTGATCGCACCTCAGCTCTGCAGCCTGACAAACCTGAGGCAGTACGCCGAACTGCACCACCTGCTGACGCTGCGATACCTCGGCCGCAACGGCTACCGGCACCCTTGGCCCACCGTCCGACCCTGGCCCGACCCGTTCCCCGCCGAGCCGACCAGAGAAGGAGCTCTCGGATGACCTCCACTACCGAACTCGTGATCGCCCGCCACGGCGAAGCCGCCTGCAACGTCGCGGCAATCGTCGGCGGCAAAACGGGCTGCACCGGCCTCACCGTTCTCGGCCGGAACCAGGCGGCGCAACTCGCCGCCCTGCTGGCCGCCGAGCACGCTCACCGACCATATGCCGCCTTCTACGCCACACCCCGACTCCGAGTGACCCAGACCGCCGAAATCATCACTCAAGCCCTGCGCTTGCCCCCAACCATTGATCCGGACCTCCGCGGCCCTGACCACGGCGATGCCGACGGCCGACCCTGGTTTGACGTCAAGACATCCTTCCAAGGGCCGCCTCAGCACAGCCCGGACCACCAGTACGCTTCCGGCTCGGAGACCTGGAACGAATACCTCCACCGAGCCACCGCAGCGCTACATAAGATCCTCGCCCGCCACGATGGTGAACGAATTCTCCTCGTGGCCCATGGGGAAACCGTCGAAGCGGCGCACACCCTGCTGCTCGGCCTGCCCCCGAACGCGTGCCTGGGGCTCGGATTCGTCACCGACCATGCATCCGTCGCTCGCTGGCAGCGACCAACCAACCGCTTCGGCCGCACCATCTGGCAGCTGGTCACCCACAACGACACACGACACCTCCGACCCCGCCATGACTGACCTCAGAGTTCACCTCGCGCTCTGCCAACGTCTCCTCGACACCGACGCCAAGCCCGTGAGCTGGCACCCGGGCCACGCCGGCACTCGCGCCCTACGCGCCTCGACGACGGCACAGGGTGAGGTGATCGTCAAGACCCACCGCAGCCCGGAACGCCACACTCAGGAAGTCCAGGCTTACCGCACCTGGGTCCCCGCCCTCGGTGACCGGGCACCCCGGCTGCTCGCGACAACCGACGATCCACCGGCCATCGTCATCACTGCCGTACCGGGCATCCCGCTCAGCCAGCGGCGGCTCGACCCCGGAGCCGAGCAGGACGCTTACCGGCAGGCAGGACAACTACTCAGGACACTGCACGCCGCCGGACCACCCCGCCTCGAACCGGACTGGACGGCCTGGCTCGCCGACCGAGCCGAGTACTGGATTCATGTCGCCGAAGATCGGATCACACCCAGCTACCGCAACGAGGTACGGGCCCACATGCGAGCACTACGAGAGCTCGCACCGCTATCGACCGTGCCGTGCCACCTCGACTTCATGCCTCGCAACATGATCTACGGCGACGACGGCATAGTTCGGCTGATCGACTTCGAACACAGCCGCTACGACCTCGCGCCCCGCGACCTCGTACGCCTCGCCACCCGCATCTGGCCCCTCCGCCCAGACCTACGCGAAAGCCTCCTCAACACCTACGGTCCACTCACCGCTGCGAACGAGAATGTGATGCAGCACTGCGCACACCTGGACGCCCTGACCAAAGGGGGTCAGGATGAGGTCGGCCTCGCCGAAGGCCCCCATGAACCAACCGACATCGGCCCGTTGGGACATCTCATAGAGGATCCGGGCGACCATAAGATCACCAACCAGGCTGAATGAGCTCTCGGCAAGCTCAGGCTGTCTCCCTCATGGGCTGCCCATCGTGGAGGGAGGAGGACGTCGGGCCCTCCTGCCTCGGCAGGCTGGTCACCTTCTTCATGCGGGGCTCGCGCCCGAAGAAGGCCCGATACTTGTCCACGGTGCCGATCTCCTTGACGATCCGCTTCACCCAAGCCGGAGTGTAGGCGTAGCTCTTGAAAGCCTCGTTGTAGACGCAGTACCGCGCGTCGGTGTCACACGGATCGGAAGCCCCGGCAGTAGGCCGTACCGCGAGCCGCCTCCACATCTCGATGTGCTCGCGCTGAACGTTGAACTCAAAGGGCAACTGGCTTTCGACAAGACAAGCAACGCGACTGGGAAGCAGTTTGTCCTTGTCCGCCACCTCGACATGCCGATTCTTGATGATGACTGTTCCTTGCCGGCCCGCCTCCATCATGACCTTGCGTTCATCCTCACTCAGGTCATCGAGCTTGACGAAGTCGATCGCCAAGTCGGCATCGGTCTTCGAACCGATGACAGGCACCAGCCGAACCCGGTAGTCGTACTTCAAGTCATCCAGCACAGCCGGATCGATGGCCGCTTCGAACTTCGCGACCAGATCGCGAGTGCCCTTCGGCAACTTCGCGGCAGTCGCTCGAAGCTGCTCACGTCCTTCGGCGGTCAGGGACTGGAGCGAGACGGGGAAGCGGAGTCGTTCGGCGAGGCTGAAGGCGCCTCCGAAGTGGCCAACCATCTCATGCTCGTAGTTCATGACAAGCGCCTGCGCCTTGCCGCCTGTCGCGACCTTCGCGTTGTGCTCGTATCGATGCTCTACTTTATTACGCAGCGCTACGAATAGCTCTGCGTTCAGCCTGACCGGGTCGCTGCTGTTGGGATAGCGCTGCTTCAAGCAGAATTCAAGATCCCACGCCTTCGGCTCGCCGTCGATCAACTTGTACTCGCCGGTCTGGGCGTCCTTGTAGTGATAGTCGATCTTTGCCTGGTGGAACTCAGCATGCAACAGATAGTGCCAGGCCTTGTGCATGTGGGTGAGGAAGTCGCAGTAGTTGCCGCTTGAGCAGTTCCACTCGTCCACTGCCTTTAGGGCGTGCCGCTGCGACTCGGTCAGGATGTGGCGCCAACGGGCGTATGCCATTTGTACGTCCTTCATGTCCAGCATGAAGGATCACACTTAGAGGCCGCTCAAGACAAGCGGAAATCTACCCTGGCCACGTACAGGGCAGCCGGTCAGGGAAAACACGGAGGCGTCGCGGTCGCACCGGCTGACGACCCTGCAATCGCTCGCCGGCCAGTCGGTAGGACGGCAATGCCCCTGCCGCACTCGACCGACTAGCAGTGGATTCAGCCCGGCCCGGGTCGGGCTGCATGCACAACACCAGCGCCACCCGATGCCGCTGATGTCCACGAGCACAGCGCCTGGTCCCTACAGCGCCCGAGCCGTCCAACGGCTCCCGAGCACCCACCGAGCGACCACCCCACCACCGAGGCACACGAAAAAGGCCCTGACCCAGTGTGAACCACCAGGTCAGGACCTATCTCGTTGGTGCGCCGCCAGGGACTCGAACCCCGAACCCGCGGATTAAGAGTCCGCTGCTCTGCCAGTTGAGCTAGCGGCGCTCGATCGGCAACGGAGAGAACATTAGCACCCCGCCAACCCGGGCTCCAATCCGGTTACCCGGCTCCCCCCTTCGGTCGAGCTTATTGGGCATATGGCCACAAACCGGCCGTCAGCCCTGGGACGGGGGCGTGGGTCGCGGCACTGATACGGCACGATGTCCGCCAGGTACGCGAGAACAGAGGTGGGGATGGCACGGTTCACGCGAGCCGGGGCGGTGGTGGGCGCTCTGACCCTGGCGGCGTCGCTGGCACTGACCGGGTGCGGCGACGAGCAGAAGAAGCCGGAATTCGTCGGCGGTACGTCGACAGACGCAAGTGCCGTACCCGAATCGGCCGCTCCGTCGACATCGGGCGCGTCGAGCGCGCCCAGCGGGCCGGCACTGACGCTGAGCCCGGCCAACGGCACGAAGAACAAGCCCGTGAGCACGGAGATCAGCGCCAAGCTCCCGGACGGCGGCAAGGTGGCCTCGGTCACCCTGACCGCGGCCGGCGGGGGCTCGGTGGAGGGCAAGCTGCGCACCGACGGCTCCGCCTGGGTGCCGTCGGCTCCCCTGAAGTACGGCACCAACTACACCGCGACGGTGACGGCCACCGGGTCCGACGGCACGACGAGCCAGGGCACCAGCACCTTCACCACGATGGCCAAGCCGAAGTCGACAATCGGGTCCGGCCTCTACCTCTTCGACGACAAGAGCTACGGGGTCGCCATGCCGGTGGTCACCGAGTTCCACCCGGGCATCCCGAAGAAGGACCGGGCCGCCGTCCAGAAGCGGATGTTCGTCAAGACCGACCCGCCGCAGCCGGGCGCCTGGCACTGGGTCGACAACGGCACCCAGGCCTACTACCGCGCACCGGAGTACTGGCAGCCGGGCACCACGATCACCGTGCGGATCGCGCTGGCCGGCGTGCCGCTGAGCAACGGCAAGTACGGCGACATCGACCGCAAGGCCACCGCCAAGATCGGCCGGTCGTTCGTGATGAAGGTCGACAACGCCACGAAGAAGATGTCGGTGTACGAGAACGGTGCGCTGTCGCGGACCATCCCGGTGAGCCTGGGCAAGAAGAGCACCCCGTCGTCGAGCGGCACGATGGTCGTGATGGAGAAGAAGGAGTCCACGGTCTTCGACACCCGCGACGATCCGGACCCGGCCAACCGCTACGTCACCGAGATCGACTTCGCGCAGCGGCTCACCTGGGGTGGCGAGTACATCCACGCCGCGCCCTGGTCGGAGCATGTGCAGGGGCGGTCCAACGTCTCGCACGGCTGCGTGAACGTGTCGATGGCGAACGCCAAGTGGCTGTTCGACAAGACGCGGATCGGTGATCCGATCACGATCAAGGGCACCGAGCGCAAGGTCGTCGCCGGCAACGGCTGGACGGCGTGGAGCCTGAGCTGGTCGGAGTTCGTGAAGGGCAGCGCTCTGCCGGTGCCCAAGGGTGGCTCCGGCCCGCTGCTCTGAGGGTTCGACTCCTGCGCGCCGGCCCCTGCCGTTGGCACGGGCCGGCGCGTACCCTTGCACTGCCCGCGCCGCGACGACGGCGGCGGCGACCCTCAGTCCCGCGCAAAGACGAGCCCGAATCACGAAACGCCGGATAGTAACAAAAATCCGGCATCCTGATCGGCGTGTTCCGGTTCACCCTCGGCAACCGGGGCCGGTTCTGGCGCGTCATTAGGAGACGATGGGTCAGGGACCACGACTGTGAGGACATCATGCGAGCTAGCCAGGACCAGCTGATCCGGCCCCGTGGGCGACGCCGCGTGCTCGCGGCGGGGCTGCTCGCCGTGGCGCTGGCCTTCACCTCCGCCTGCACCGACAGCGACGGCGGCAAGCCGTCCTCGTGGCAGGGCGGCGACGAGAGCCCGGCACCCAAGGCCGCGGCCACCATCAGCGAGCCGGCGGCGGATGCCAAGGACGTGCCGGCGTCCACCGGCATTACCTTCAGCACGAAGGACGCCGAGGAGACCACTGTCGACCTCAAGGACGCGGCCGGCAAGGCGGTCGAGGGCACCCTCGCCAAGGATGGCAAGACGTGGCTTCCGAACGGGGCGCTCGAGTACGGCACCAGCTACACCGCCACGGTCACCGCCACCGGCGACGACGGCCGGCCGGCCACCGCGACCAGCAGCTTCACCACGATGGCCAAGCCCGACAAGCAGGTACGGGTGAGCAGCTTCCTCGGCGACAACCAGGTGGTCGGCGTCGGGATGCCGCTGATCGTGAAGTTCAGCCGTGCCGTGCCGGAGGACTACCGCGACGACGTCCAGCGCCGGATGACGGTGACCTCGACGCCGGCCCAGGAGGGCATCTGGCACTGGGTCAGTCCCACCGAGATCCGGTACCGGCCGAAGGAGTTCTGGAAGGCGAACACCAAGGTCTCCTACCGCGTTCAGGCCGGTGGCCTGCCGATGGGTGACGGCTACTACGGCCGCTCGGACCTCTCCGTGGACGTCAAGATCGGCTCATCGCTGATCATGACCGTGGACAACAAGACCAAGCGGATGACGGTGACCCGCAACGGCTCGGTGATCAAGACCATCCCGGTCAGCCTGGGCAAGAAGAGCACCCCCTCGTCCAGCGGGACGATGGTCGTGATCGAGAAACTGCGCAAGACCGTGTTCGACACGATGGAGGAGCTGGGCCCCGAGGAGGGCTACCGCACCAAGATTGACTTCGCGCAGCGACTCACCTGGGGTGGCGAGTTCATCCACGCGGCCCCCTGGTCCGAGGGGCAGCAGGGCAGCGTCAACGTCTCGCACGGCTGCGTGAACGTGTCGATGGCCAACGGTGACTGGCTGTTCAGGAACACCCAGATCGGCGACCCGATCACGGTCAAGGGCACCGAGCGCAAGCTCCAGAACGGCAACGGCTGGACCGACTGGAACATGAGCTGGGACGAGTACGTCAAGGGCAGCGCCCTGCCGTACGAGCCGCCGGCCGACCCGGACGCCACGTCGACCCCGGACGGCGCCGGCACCCCGTCCGCCACGCCGACCGCCTGAGCCCCACGCACCATCGACTCGTCTTACAGGAATCCGGGGTGTCCCCGCTGACGGGACACCCCGGATTCCTGTAAGTCCACCGTCAGGTGTCATCAGCGAATCCAACCGACGACCCGGTCGTACAGCTCGCCCGGGTCGTCGTCGGGCCGCTCCCGGCTGGCGACGTAGTACAGCGCACCGACGTGCATGGAAAGCCCAATACGGTCGCGGCCGTACAGCTCGAACAGGCGGACCTGTGCGGGCGGGCAAGGCCAGGACGTGCCCGGCGCACAACTCTGGCACTCCCACTCGGGGCGGCGCGGCACGTGCTCGTCGGCGAGCCGTGCCTCAAGCACGGTCAGTTCACGGATCGCCCGCTGGTGGTGCGCCTCTACCCCAGCCCGGGCGGTGGTCGGTTCTTCCATCATGGCGTCGGCCCGTCGGCCAAATGCTCGGCCCGCCGACGGGCCGCCAGGTCGAGTAGGCGCTGATGCGCGGCCAGCCGGTCCGCGGCTTGCCAGGCCCGGCCGGCCGTGGGGTCGCAGCGGGGCCACTGCCGAGCGATTCGTTTGATCATGTGCCACATCGACATCCCTTCCCGGTGGGTGGCCGCATAGGCAAGGTGCTGCGGCAACACGTCGTCTGGGACTCCCCGCTACCGGCAGCGATGGTTGCTGACCGGAGCCGTCCGATAGCAGGGAGCTATTCGAAACCTAGTGCACTAGGTTCGCCCGAACAAGCCCGCCGCGCAAACTTGGCACGCCAGGTTGCCTGTGATCGACTGGTCGTGCTGACCGGAGGTTGTATTCCCATGGCTAAGACGCCTGCCTATCTGGCGATCGCCGCTGAGTTACGCGCCGAGATCCAGTCCGGCGCGTTGGCGGCGGGTGCCAAGTTGCCCAGCGAGACCAAGCTCATGACCCGGTTCGGCGTAAGCCGCACCGTCGCGAAGTGGGCGATCAGCGTGCTCAAGGGTGAAGGTCTCGTCGAGGGCCGGGCAGGCTCCGGCGTCTACGTCCAGGCCACTCGACGGCTGGTGCGGCGTGCACCCGGCCGCGACGTCCGCAGCAGTTCCGGATCGACGTCGCCGTTCGCCCGGGACGCGGCCCGCGCCGGCCAGCAGGCCACCTGGGAGCACGAGAGCCGCCACGAGCAGGCCGATGAGCGGATCGCGGTGCGCCTCGGCGTCGAGCCGGGCACTCCCGTCATGCGGACGGCATATCGGTTCTTGTCCGACGGCGAGCCGGTCCAACTCTCGACGTCGTACGAGCCGCTGAGCATCACGGGCGGAACACCGGTCGAGTGGCCCGAGGGCGGCACGGCCGTCGGCGTGGTCGCCCGAATGGACGCGATCGGCGTGCGCGTCGACGAGTTCGAAGAGCGAATCAGTAGTCGGCCTGCGCTGGACGCGGAGGCGGACGCGCTGCGTCTGCCTGGTAGGCCGGCGGACGTGTACGAGATCGATCGGACGTACTTCGCCGGGGGCACGCCGGTCGAGACGGCGACTATCGTGCTGCCGCGCGGGCGATACGAGCTGATCTACCGGATACCGGTGGACTGATTTTCCCTACCAGTCCCCTATGACGGCTCAGGCCCCCTCCGAAGAGGGGGCCTGAGCCGCAGTGGAAGAGATCCACTAGTGGGGTGACTGATGGGAATTGAACCCACGACAACCGGGACCACAACCCGGTGCTCTGCCAACTGAGCTACAGCCACCACGCCTCCGACGCCCGGTCGATCGCCCCGGGCGGGGTGCGGACCAATAATAGCCACACCACCGCTCACGGCGTCCAGCGGGTTCCCCGCCGACCGCGCGGCCCCGCTCTAGAGCTCGGCGGCGATGCCCTTGGCGGTCTCGACGTCCGGGCCGGGAAGCGGAACGAAGATGGTGCGCCGGTAGTACTCCAGCTCCCGGATGCTCTCGCGGATGTCGGCGAGCGCCCGGTGCGCCAGGCCCTTCTGCGGCTGACCGAAGTACACCCGGGGGTACCAGCGGCGGCAGAGTTCCTTGATCGACGACACGTCGATCATGCGGTAGTGCAGGTGCGCGTCGAGGCGGGGCATGTCCCGGGCGATGAAGCCACGGTCGGTGGCGATCGAGTTGCCGCACAGTGGCGCGGTGCGCGGGTCCTTGACGAAGGTGCTGACGTACTCCAGCACCCGGTCCTCGGCCTCGGCCAGGGTGACCGCCGAGCGGCGGACCTCCTCGGTGAGGCCGGACTTGGCGTGCATGGTCTGGACGATCTCCGGCATCGCCTCCAACGCGGCCTCGTCGGCGTGGATCACCACGTCGACACCATCACCCAGCACGTTGAGGTCGGGGTCGGTGACCAGTGCCGCGACCTCGATCAGCTTGTCACTGCCAAGGTCCAACCCGGTCATCTCACAGTCGATCCAGACGAGGAGATCAGCCACCGGGACAGCCTACGCGCAGCCCACGCCCCACGGCTGCGCGCTCTCGGCCGGACGGACCGCTAGGGTTTCTCAAGTGCCAGTCAAACCCGTCGCACCGCCCGCCGTCACCGACGACGATCCCGGCGGCCGTACGGTCCGTCGGCTGGTCGCGATCGTGGCGCTGATCGCCGTGCTGCCGGCGCTCTACCTGCCCGGCCTGGTGCACAACTTCTTCGACCTGAAGATCTACATGTCGGCGATGGACTGGTGGACGGCCGGCCACCCGCTCTACGACTACGTCCAGCCGGACCGCGTGCAGGGTGAGCTGTACTTCACGTACCCACCGTTCAGCGCGCTGCTGCTGTGGCCGTTCGGGCTGATCCGGCTCGGCGCCACCGTGGCGATCTTCACGGTGCTCACTCTGGTGGCCGTGGTGGTGACCACCCGGTGGCTGGTGACGCCGGTGATCGCCCGGCACCACCTGCCGCGAACGTTCACCCTGACCGTGGCCGTCCTGCTGGTGCTGGCGGTGGAGAGCACCCGGGAGACGATCACGTTCGGGCAGATCAACATGCTGCTGGTCGTGCTGATCCTGGCCGACCTGCTGTTCGCCGTACCGCAGGCACGGCGCTGGGCGGGGGTCGGCGTGGGGCTGGCGACGGCGCTCAAGCTCTTCCCGGGCATCTTCATCGTGTACCTGCTGGCCACCCGACGGTGGCGGGCCGCCGCGGTGGCGAGCGCGACGGCGGCGGCGGCGACGCTGCTCGCGGCGGCGGTCGCGCCCCGGGACTCGTGGCGGTTCTGGACGCAGGAGCTGTGGGACAACGACCGGGTGGGTCGCACCGACTACACCGGCAACCAGTCGCTCTTCGGGCTGCTCAGCCGGTTCACCGCGCCGGAGAAGCCGGACCGGTTGCTGTGGCTCCTGGTGGTCGCGGTGGTGGCCGGTTACGGCCTGTGGCGGGCTGCCCGCGCCGCGCGTGCCGGTGACGCGCTGACCGGCCTGACCCTGACCGGCCTGGTCGGCGCTCTGGTCAGCCCGATCACCTGGACCCACCACATCTACTGGTTCGTGCCGGCGGTGGTGGTGCTCGCCGACGCGGCGTTGAGCGCGAACCGGCCGGAGGAGTCCCGTCGACGGCGGTGGCTCGCCGGGCTCGCCGTGGGAACCGCCGCGTTGATCATTTACGGCGTGGTGTCGTTCCACGACTGGGGGGTGGCGCCGGTCCGCACCGACGACCCGGTGGACTTCGTGGCGCGCAACGGCTATGTGCTGCTCAGCCTGCTGCTGCTGGTGGTCCTGCCGGTCCGCGTGGCCCGCCCGGTCCGGACCGTGGAAAAGTCGCACCAAATGGACACAACTCCCCAGTAGCGACCATCGGCGCTAATCTGGACTCACCTACCTCAAGCGTCGCTCGGGTAGCACCGATCCCCCGGTGAGAGTGGCCCTCCGCGTCGGCAGCGCGGAGGGCCACTCGCCGCTTCAGTCCGTCGGCATCGGCCGTGCCGTGGGTTCGGCGCCGGCGGGCGGCCACGCCAGGCTCAACGCCACCTCCGGCGGGCGGGGCAGCCGGGCCGGCACGTCCAGGTCGGCGAGGGTGACCGGCTGGGTCGGTTCGGCGCCGGACGCCGACCGGGGCCACCCGGCCGCGCCGGAGCCGACCGGGACGAGCTGTCGCACCGCCGGCAACGGCGGGGCCGCACCGGAATTCCGGGAACTCAGGCCGCTGAGCGACGTGACCCCGAGCCGGCCGGCGAGCACCGGCACCTGGTCCGGTTCGACAACGAAGACCACCTCGCGCGGACGCGGCGGACGCAGCAGGAGCAGCACCGCGCACGCCACCAGCAGCACCCCCACCGCCAGCAGGCCCCAGGTGACCGGACCGACCCAACCCGCGCTCAGTTCGGCGCGCAGATCCAGGCTCAGGTCGGCGCGGCCGTCCGGGCGCATCACCACCAGGCTCATCGACTCGCCGCTCAGCTCGTCGGCGCTCCACTGGAGGGTGCCGACACCCTCGCGTACCCAGAACGGGCGACCGAGCGGGGTGACTGCCGCACCGGCGGGCGGAGCCGCCGCCGGGACCGCCGGGTCCGTGCGGACCGGCAGCGGACCTCGGGCCAACGCCACCCGGCGGACCGAGGCGTACGGCACCGACTCCAGCCACCGACGCACCTCGGAGGTGGGCGCCAGCCCCACGAAGGCCGGGCCGTCGGGGGTACGGGCGTCGAGCCGGAGGCGGGTCTGCGCGGCGCGCGTGAAGGGCGCCTCCCGCCGCAGCAACCGGTCGAGGTCGGTGACCACTACCGCGTGGCCGGGGGTGCGGACCGTCTCGAACCGGGCGGTGAAGGTCCCACCGGGGTCGGCGTGCCGGGTGACGAGCCACAGCCCGCCGCCGGCGAACAGCGCCGGAATCCCGATGACCAACAGCAGCATTCCGGTGATCACCCGCACGAACCGCATTCGCAGCGTCCCCCTCCGTAGCCAGATACCCGGCCGACCTTACCGACGTAGACCGGCTGATCAGGGGATATCGACGGCACGGCCGGCTTCGGTCGGCGAAAGCACGCTGGCCCGCCGGAATCCGGCGGGCCAGCGGTGAGCGACGGGTCAGGACTTCGCGACCGGGCTCCGGCGGGTCCGGGCGAACGCGAGACCGCCGAGCACCAGGCCGGCCAGGCCGGCGACGAGGCCGGCGATGCCGAGGCCGATCGCGGTGCCGTCGCTCTCGTCATCGTCGTCGTCGGCCGCGGCGACTGCCGTAGCGGCCGGGGCGGCCGACGCCGACGGCCCTGCGGCGGTGAGGGTGAGCACCGGGGCGGGCTTCTCCGGCTCCTCGCCGCCCGGCTGCGGCTCGTCGATCCAGCGCGAGATGTTGCCGTCCGAGTACGTCTGGAGGGTCTTGAAGACCATCGACTCGACCTTCGGCAGCGGCCCCATGGAGACGCCGAACTCCTGGAACTGGCCCGGCTTGACCGCCGCGTCACCGGTAGCCGTCCAGGTGATCTTGGAGACCGCCTCGGTGAGCTGGCTGCCGTGCACGTCGATCGGCGGGTCCACCTTGCGCTTCTCCGTCGTCACCGTCCAACCCGGCACCGGGATGGTCGACACCGAGCCGATCGGCGCGTTCTCCGGCAGCACGACCTCCAGCTTGGTGGTCGACGCGGTGTCACTCTCGTTGGGCACCCGGAACGCCACCCGGGCGTAGCCGCCCTGGGTCGCCTCCTTCGGGTTCACCGTGACGTGGGCGGACGCCGGCCCGGCGAAGCCGAGCACGGCGGTGGCGACGGCGGTGAACGCCAGGGCGGCAGCGGCGGTTGCGGTACGCCGGAGACGGATCATGGGCTTGGGAAACCTCTCTAACGGATCGGCACGGTGGCGGTCACCGTGGCCTGGTCGATGTCGGACGTACGAACGGTGATCTTCAACTGCCAGTCGCCGGCGGCCGGCAGGCTGATGTCGCCGTAGGAGTGGTTGTCGGTAAGCGGCAGCAGCGGCAGCTCGATCGGCTCGATCCCGGCCGAGGGCAGCGCGGCGGTCGCCCGCCACTCCGCCACCGGCTGCGGCTGGTTGTCCTTGGTGTACGCGTACAGGTGCACCGAGTTGTTGCCCCGCTCGGCCGGGTCCAGCTCGACCTGGAGGGTGAACAGCGAGCTGGTCAGCGTGGTGGAGAAGAGCCCGGCCTGGGTGCCGGACGGCCCGGCCACGGCGGTGCGGGCGGGCGTGGTCTGCACCAGCGTCGCCGACAGCCCCAGCACCACCACGGTGACGGCCAACTCCACCAGGACCGCCCGGCGCACCGGCGTCGGTCGCTGGGCCGCCGTGCGTCGACGGACCAACTGCCGGGAGTACGCGGCCACGGCGATCACGATCGCGAACAGCCCGATCTTGGCGAGCAGCAGACGCCCGTACGTGGTGGTGAACAGGGCGTCCGGGGTGGCCACCTCGATCAGCGCCTGGACGGTGCCCGCCAGCAGCAGGGCCGACACGGCGAGCGCCGCCCAGCGTGACCAGATCGGCAGGATCGCGCCCAACTCCCGCTCGTCGGCCTGGCGCAGCAGGAAGACGGCGAGCATCAGCAGGCCGCCCAGCCAGACCGCCATGCTGCCCAGGTGCACCGCGTCGACCACCACGGAGACCGCCGGCGCCGGGGAGGCCGCCGGGTGCCCGGCCAGCGGCCAGGTCAGCAGGGCCGCCCCGCCGAGCACGGCCAGGATGATCGCGTCGGCCCGGCCGGCCGGGCGGGCCAGCAGCGGCCGCAGCAGGAACGCCGAGGCCGCCAGCAGGCCGAGCCGGACCAGGTGGGCGGCGCCGAAGGCACTGCCGAACACGCTGCCGAACCCCTCGCCGGTCACCTCGAAGAGGCCGCCACCGGCGGTGTAGGGCACCTGCAACCACAGGTCGGCCAGGGTGGCCACGGCCACCAGGGAGAGACCGACCCAGGCCAGCCGGGTGGGACCCCGGCGGGAGAGCCGGCGCGGCCACAGCGCGGCGAGCACCAGCGCCGGCCCGACCAGCAGCACCAGACCGGCGTAGCCGAGGAAGCGGGCCACCTTCACGGCGTTCTCCACCACCGGGTCGGCGCGGCTGTCGTTGCCGGAATCGACAGGCGGCGTGGAGGGAGCGCCCACCGAGTAGGTGAACGCGCCGGAGACCGGGTGGCTGTCGGCGGAGATCACCCGGAAGGTCACCAGGTAGGTGCCGCGCTGACCGGCCGGGTCCACCGGGATGGTGACGACGCCACCCTCGAAGGACGGCTCGCCCCGGTCGGCCCGGGCGCCGTCCGGCGCGATGACCCGGATCTTGTCGGGCACCTTGCGGACCGACTCGCTGAACGTGAGCACCACCTCGGCCGGCCCGCTCGACACCACCGACGAGGCGGCCGGGCTGCTGCTCGACAGCACCGCGTGGGCGCTGGCCGGGGTGGCGGGCGCGATCAACAGGGCGACGACGGTGACCAGGAGGCCGGCGGCGGCGGCAAGCCGGGCGATCCAGCGGCGGGGTGCGACAGTCATGCCGGCCATGGTCGCCGACGGACCTGGATGTCGGCGACCCGAGGCGGGGGATCGGCTCACCTGTGGCCAGCCGCCAGCGCCGCGCACGAGAGGTCGCGTGTCATGAGCAGGTAGTCGGCTGGCGGCGGGGAAAAGTTCCCGACGTGGCGCAGACCATCCAAGGGCCGAAGGACCCTGACGTCACACCCGGCGGCGCGTAACCTGGTTTGTCGTGATCCCCGTCCCGCGTGACTCCGGTGCCGCCGGTGCGACAGGTGACGTCGCCCGGGACCCGGCGACCGAGTCGGCCCTGAGCGCGCGCGACGGCGACCCCGCAGCCCAGGCCGTGTTCGTCCGGCTGACCCAGGCCGAGGTGTGGCGCTTCGCGGCCGCTCTGGTGGGCCCGGACAGCGCCGACGACCTCACCCAGGAGACCTACCTGCGGGCGTTTCGGGCCCTGCCGGCGTTCGAGGGCCGGTCCAGCGTCCGCACGTGGCTGCTCGGCATCGCCCGGCGGGCCTGCGCCGACCATCTGCGGACGGTGATCCGGCGTCGCCGTCTCGACGAGCGGCTGGCCGCGAACGCGTACACCGACCGGCCGCATCCCGACCCGGCCGGGCAGCTCGGCGCCGCCGACCTCGTGCGCCGGCTGAGCCCCGAGCGACGTGCGGCGTTCGTGCTCACCCAACTGCTCGGCCTGTCGTACGCCGAGGCCGCCGACGTCGAGGGGGTGCCGGTGGGCACCATCCGCTCCCGGGTCGCCCGGGCCCGCGACGAGCTGGTCGAGGCCGTCGGCGACGCCCTCACCGGTTGAGTCCGGAACTTCCGGCGCAGACGGGACGACAAATGAACGTGACCGCACCCCCCATCCGGGCCGGCCGTTGGGCGGCCGTCCGCCCCTGGCTCAGCACGGCCGCCCGCCTCGGCCTCGCCGCCGTGTGGTTGGTCGCCGGGGCGTCGAAGGTCGGTGACCTGGCCGCCTCCGGCCGGGCCGTGAACGCCTACCAGGTGCTGCCGTACGACGTGGCGACAGTGGTCGGCGCCGCGCTGCCGTTCGTCGAGCTGGCCCTGGGCGTGCTGCTGCTGCTCGGTCTGGCCACCCGGCTCAGCGCGGGTATCTCCGTCGCGCTGCTGCTGGTCTTCATCGCGGGGATCTCCTCGGCCTGGACGCGTGGCCTGGCCATCGACTGCGGCTGCTTCGGCAGCGGCGGGCAGCTCGCCGAGGGACAGGCCCCGAGTTACCTCCCGGAGATCCTGCGGGACCTGGGATTCTTGGTGCTGGCCGGATTTCTGGTGATCTGGCCGCGTACGCCCGTCTCGGTGGACGGGTGGCTGTCCGCCGAACCGGCCGTGGAGGACGAGGATGAGTAGTCGCAAGGGGCAGCGGGACGCGGCTCGGGTCGTCCGCGAGCAACTGGCCCGCGAACGACGCCGCCGCCGCACGCTCTGGGTCTCCGCCGCCGCCGTCGCGGTGCTGGTCATCGCCGGCCTGATCGGCTGGAGCGTCTGGTCCAGCCAGCGCTCGGACGACTTCACCACCCCGCCCGGCGCCAACGAGCCCGGCACCGGCATCGTCGTCGGCGGCGGGCCGGTCACCGTCGACGTCTACGAGGACTTCCTCTGCCCGGTCTGCAAGCAGTTCGAGCAGAGCACCGGGGCGACGCTGGAGCAGCTCGTGTCCGAGAACAAGGCGAAGGTGGTCTACCACCCGGTCGCGTTCCTCAACCGCTTCTCCACCACCGAGTACTCCACGCGCTCGTCGGCCGCCTCCGGCTGCGCGGCGGCCGGCGGCAAGTTCCACGAGTACGCCAAGGCGCTCTTCGCCAAGCAGCCGCCCGAGGGCAGCGCCGGGCTCAGCGACGACGAGCTGATCGACATCGGCGTCGGCGTGGGACTGGACCGTGGCTCATTCGGCGGCTGCGTGTCCGATGGCACGTACAAGACGTGGACCGAGCACGTCACCGAGGAGGCCAGCCGCAGCGACGTCACCGGCACGCCCACCGTCCTGGTCAACGGTCAGCCACTCGCCGACCGCAGCCCGCAGGGCCTCACCGCTGCCGTGGCGGCGGCCGGCAAGTGATCCGTACCCTGCTGGCGCGCGCCACAGTGATCGCCGCCACCGCCTGCGCGGCGACAGTGCTCACCGCGGCGCCCGCCGCCGCGCACGGCGCGGACGCCCCGGACGGCTCCGACTACCGCACCCGCGTCACCGGCGTCACGCCGGCCCGGCCCGGCCTGACGGTACGGGTGATCGAGGCGGGTGCCCGACTGGAGCTGACCAACCGCACGGGCCGGGCCATCGAGGTGATCGGCTACTCCGGCGAGCCGTACCTGCGGGTCGGTCCGGACGGCGTGTACGAGAACAGCCGGTCCCCCGCCACCTACCTCAACCGCACCCTCGCCGGGGACACGGCGCTGCCGGCCGACGCCGACCCGGCCGCTCCGCCGTCCTGGCGACGCGTCGACGACGGGGTCAGCGTGCGCTGGCACGACCAGAGGGCCCTGTGGCAGGAGTCGGCACCACCGGACGTGGCACGCGCCGCGCCCGAGCGTGAGCACCGGGTCCGGGACTGGACGATCCCGCTGCGCGACGGCGCCGACCCCGCGCAGATAGCCGGCACGCTGGACTGGGTGCCACCGCCGGACGCGTACACCTGGTGGGCGGTGACCATCGTCGGCCTGCTCGCGGTGGGCGCGCTCGGCCTGCTCGCCGCCGCCTCCACGGCCGGCGCCCGGGCGCTGTCCGCGGTGGGCGCGCTGCTGGTCGTCGGCGGCGCGGTCGCCGTGCTCTACCCCGTGGGGCGGGAGCTGGACGCTGGCGCCCAGGGCGTCGGCGGGGTCCTCGCCGGGCTGCTGGGCGGTCAGGTCTGGGCGCTGCTCACCGGTCTGGGCGCGCTCGCCGCCGGTGCCTACGCGCTGGCCCGCCGCCCGGCGGCCGACTTCGTGGTGGCGCTGGCCGGCGCCTGCCTGGCCCTCTTCGCGGGCGCGGCGAACGCCGCGGTGTTCGCCCGGTCGGTCGCCCCGGTGCCGTGGTCACCCGAGGTCGCCCGCGCCATGGTGGCCGCAGTCCTGATCACCGGTGTCGGCGCGACAGCAGCCGGAGTCCTACGCCTGCACGCCACCTCCCGAGCCACGGTCCCGACCCGCTGACCTCCCCGCGATCTTGCACTTTGTGTCGGAGTTCTGCGGCTTTCGCGGCAAAAGCCGGGACAGCAAGTGCAAGATCGCCGAGAGCGGCGGCAGGGGGCTACGGGCGTGGGGTGAAGCCGTAGGGGAGTTCCAGGCGGTGGCTCGCCAGCAGGGGCTCGTTGCTCAGGAGGTCGTGGGTGGGTGCGTCGGCGACGATCCGGCCGGCGTCCAGGATCACCGAGCGTTCGCACAGCTCCGCCGCGTACGGCAGGTCGTGCGTGACCATCAGCAGGGTCACCGGCAGGCCACGCAGGATCTCGGCCAGCTCACGCCGGGCCGCCGGGTCCAAGTTCGACGAGGGCTCGTCAAGCACCAGGATCTCCGGGTGCATGGCCAGCACGGTGGCCACCGCCACCCGTCGGCGCTGCCCGAACGAGAGGTGCTGCGGTGCCCGGGCCCGATGCTCGCTCATCCCGACGGCGGCCAGCGCCTCGTCCACCCGGGCGGCCAGCTCCGCGCCACGCAGGCCCAGGTTGGCCGGCCCGAACGCCACATCCTCCGCCACCGTGGGCAAAAAGAGCTGGTCGTCCGGGTCCTGGAAGACGATGCCCACCCGGCGACGCACCTCGGCCAGGGTCGCCCGGTCCGGCGTGACAGTCAGCCCACCGACGCTCACGCTGCCCTCGGTCGGGGTGAGGATGCCGTTGAGGTGCAGCACCAGCGTCGTCTTACCGGCGCCGTTGGGCCCGAGCAGCGCCACCCGGTCACCGCGCGGCACCGTCAGGTCCACCCCGTGCAGGGCCACGTGACCGTCCGGGTACGCGTACCGGACGCCACGAACGTCCAGCGAGAGGGCGGTCTGCACGACACCGATCATGTCAGCACGACGGCGGTCGCGGCGATGGAGGCCGCCACCACCGGCACGGTCGCCGCGACCAGCCACTGACCTGCGGTCGCCGCGCCGTCGCCCTGCCACACCGCGGGCATCCGCCCCGTGTAGCCCCGCGACAGCATCGCCAGGTAGACCCGCTCGCCGCGCTCGAAGGCGCGCAGGAACAGCGCCCCGATGCCGGCGGCGAAGCCGCGCAGCTGCCACAGGAAGCGGGGGTCGTCACCCCGCGAGATCCGCGCCACCCGCATCCGCCGCGCCTCGCCGACCAGCACGTCGAGATAGCGCAGCATGAACGTGGCGATCTGGGTGAGCACCTGCGGGCAGTGCAGCCGGTCCAACCCGACGATCAGGTCCCGGGTGGTGGTGGTCGCCGCGAGCAGCAGCGAGGCGAGGACACCGAGAGTGCCCTTGGCCAGGATGTTCCACGCCCCGTGCAGGCCGTCCTCGGACAGCCGCAGCCCCAGCACCTCGACCCGCTCGCCGGCGCCCAGGAACGGCAGCGCCACCGCGAACAGCACGAACGGCAGCTCGATCAGCGCGCGACTGAGCAGCCAGCGCGGCCCGACCCGGGCCAGCGCCGCCACCCCGGCCACCAGCAGGGCGTACGCGCCGAAGGCCCAGAACGCCTCGCGCGGGGTGGCCACCACGGCGATCGTGAAGACCACCATCGCCACGATCTTGACCTCGGGCGGGAGCCGGTGCACCGGCGAGGTCGACTCGCGGTACAGCACATGCCCGTGACCGGCACCCATCCGCGTACCTCCTGCTCAGCCGGCCGCGCCGGTGCGGTGCCCGGCATCACTGGCGGTGACCGCGTCGCCGGTCGCGTCGGTAGTGGTCGACGCGTCGCGGGTGGCCGGGCCGTCGCCGGTGGTGGACGTGGTGCCTCGCCGCCGCAGCAGCCAGAAGCCGCCGACGCCGATCGCGAAGGTCACCAGCACCCCGAGCACCCCGGAGAGACCTGTCGAGACGAAGCTGTTCTCGATGCCCCGCACGCCGTAGTCGGCGAGCGGGCTGTCCCCCAGCTCGTGCTCGCGGGCCTGCTGCGCCGGGCAGCTGCCACCGACGATGTTGTCGTCGGCGTCGACGGTGCAGCCCTTGAGCAGGGAGGAGTCCAGGCCGTCCGGGTGCGACGAGGCGTAGTTGCTCACGACACCGGCGAGCAGCAGGGCGACCAGCAGACCGCCGGCCAGGAACGCCCAGGAACGGTTCTTCATCGGACACCTCCGGAAACCGGGACGACGGGGGTGGCGGGGGTGGGCAGCGCGCGCAGCGCGTACACCAGGTCGGGGCGCACCTTCGCGACGGTGAGCACTGTGGTCGCGGTGATCAGGCCCTCGCCGATGCCGATCAGCAGGTGTACGCCGGCCATCGTGCCGGCCAGGCCGGCGAGGTTGCCGCCCAGGTCGGTGGTGCCGCCCAGCCAGTACTCGACGACGAAGCCCTGGGACGCGACCACCACGCTGACCAGCGCCGCGACGAACGCGGTGACGGCCAGGCCGGCCCGCGTGCGGGGCAGCACCCGCAACAGCACGGCGATCAGCAGGTACGCCGCGGCGGTGCCGAGCAGCGCCATGTTGGTGATGTTCAGGCCGAGCATCGCCACACCGCCGTCGCCGAAGATCAGCGCCTGCACGACGAGCACCACTGCCACGCACAGCGCGCCGACCCACGGCCCGACCAGCATCGCGGCGAGCGCGCCACCGAGCAGGTGACCGCTCACACCGGCCGTGAAGATCGGAAAGTTGAGCATCTGGACGGCGAAGATGAACGCCGCGACCAGGCCGGCCATCGGGGCGAGCCGGTCGTCCAGGTCCCGCCGGCCGCGCAGGACGCATCCGGTGAGCGCGGCGAGCGCCAGGGCCGCGAAGACCGCCGCGACGGGGCCGTCGATGATCCCGTTCGAGATGTGCATCGCCAGTGTTTCCACGCGACCTCCCACGCGTCAGCGGACCCGACCGGGACCGGCCGGGTCAGCCTATTTCCTAGGAGTTGTTGTTGCCAGACTCTGGCAACAACGGATGGTCTTGATCACCTTTGGCGGGCCCCGACGTCGCGCGCCGGCCGCTTCCCGTTCGCTTTGGCGGCTCCGAGATCTTGGACAGTTTCCGTCAGCAGCTGACGGAAACTGTCCAAGATCTGCTCATGCCCCTGCCGGAGGAGGGCGTGCCGCCGACGCCGGCACCGGTACGCACGGCGGTAGGGTCGGGTCATGACCGCGCCCGACCGCCTCTCCCCCGGTGACCCCGCGCCCGAGTTCACCCTCCCCACCGACACCGGCGACCAGCTCTCCCTGGCCGACCTGCGGGGCCGCAAGGTGGTCCTGTACGCCTACCCGGCGGCGATGACCCCCGGCTGCACCAAGCAGGCGTGCGACTTTCGCGACTCGCTCGCCTCGCTCCAGGCGGCCGGCTACGAGGTGGTTGGCATCTCCCCGGACAAGCCGGAGAAGCTGGCGAAGTTCCGCGACCGCGACGCCATCACCTTCGCACTGGTGTCGGACGTGGACCGGGCGGTGCTCACCGCGTACGGGGCGTACGGCGAGAAGCAGCTGTACGGCAAGACCGTCACCGGCGTGATCCGCTCGACCTTCGTCATCGACGCCGACGGCAAGATCGAACGGGCGCTCTACAACGTCAAGGCCACCGGGCACGTCGCCAAGCTCCGCCGCGACCTCGGCCTGGACTGAACCTGGCGCACGCTCAAAGCGCGGGGTGAGTCACGGCACGACCTTCACCATCCTGAGGGAGGCCGGGCTCAACACCGTCGAAGCCAGACGCTCTAGACTTTGCGATTACGCGGGAGTGGCGGAACGGCAGACGCGCAGGTCTTAGGAACCTGTATCCGGAAGGATGTGGGGGTTCGAATCCCCTCTCCCGCACCGATCAACGGACACCGCGTGCCGCGGGAGCTGGCTGTCGGCCGCGTCACGATCACGGGCCGGGAGCCTGGCCGCCGGGTCAGGATGGGCGCCGTGAGTCTGCGCTTCGTCCTTGATCCCGAGCTGACCCCACGGCTGCGCGCCGACATCGTCGCCCTGTGGGTGGACGTCAGCAACGCCGGTGGCGCGGTGGGTTTCGTACCGCCGGTCACCGCCACCGATGTCCGTACGATCGCCGACCCGACGTTCGCGGGCATCGCGGACGGGCCGGACCGGCTGCTGGTCGGGTACGACGGCGACCGGCTTGTCGCGGTGCTGATCTTCGCCGACAACCGGTTCGGCCTCAAGGCGCACTGGTGTGTGCTGAAGCGGGTGATGGTCCACCCGGACACCCAGGGTGCGGGGCACGGGTCGGCGCTGATGCGCGAGGCCGCGCGACTGGGCCGGGAGTTGGGCCACGAGGCGCTGCACGTGACGGTGCGCGACGGGTTGGGGCTGGACGCGTTCTACCGCGGCCTCGGGTACCGGGAGATCGGTCGGCTGCCGGGCGCGCTGCGGGTGGCGCCGGGTGACGACCGCGACGAGATCCTCATGTGGCTCGACCTGACACCGACCGGCTGAGCCGCCAACCGCACCAGGCCGGTCAGCCGCACCAGCGGGCGGTTGCCCCGGCCGGGCGGGTGGAGGGCCGGTCGACGACCGGGGTGGCCGGGGCGTTCGCCTTCGCCACCTCGGCCGGTGGGCGTGCCGCTGTCGGCGTACCGCCGGGTCGGCCGGTCGGTGGGCGGGCCGTCGCGGACGGTCGCGAGGTCCTGGCCACGACGCCGCGCTCGTACATCCGCACCACAGTGGACTGCACCTGACCGGGCGCCATCCGGATGCCGGACACGGTGACCCGGTGTCCGTACACGTCGCTGACCCGCACGCTGTACGGGCCGGGGCCCGCGCCGGAGGCCAGCAGCCAGTAGTTGTAGTCCTGCCGGGCGGTTGCCCGCCACGGGCCGTCGGCGCCTTGGCGCACCTCGACGGAGCGCAGCGGATTGCCGTGGTTGCCGACGCGGACGGCGAACCAGAACTGCGACGCGCCCTCCTTGATCCGGAAGCTCAGCGGGCCGGGCAGGGGCGGGTTGACCACCGCGCGGTAGGTGACCTGGACGAGGCCCTGCACCGGGTCGGCGATCCGGGCGAACGCTTCGCGGGACAGGTCGAGGTGCCCCGGCTCGCACTCCGGACACTGGTCCATGATCAGGACGCGCACGGTGCCCTTCGGGCCGGTGACGTCGAGGAAACCGCCGCAGGCGGCACCTGCGGCGTACTCGCTGGGGCCGAGCGCGACGTAGAGCCGGTTGGCTGGCGCCGCCGGGTTCGAGCAGTTGCCGCCGGTGCCCTTCGAGTCGTAGAAGGTCGCCTTGCCGCTGTGGGTGGCGGTGCCGGTGGGTGGCGCGGCGGCGAGCGTCCGGCCGGCCGCGCAGGCCGGGGCGGAGCCGGAGCGCAGGGCCAGGGTGAGCCCGAGCACCGCCGCGAGCACGACGACGCCGGTGGCGACCAGCCAGGGCACCGGGCCGGACGGGGACGCCGCCAGGTCGTCCGGAGCAGGGTCCAGGTCGAGTTCGATGTCGACGTCTCGGACGTCCACACCTCGGACGTCGGCGCCTCTGCTGTCGACGCCGCCGGGAGCGCTTCCGTCGGTCACGTCGGCGATGCTGCCGGACCGGCGCGGGAGCGGACAAGCCGGCTAAGCCAAAGCTAAGACAGCATCGACGCACGGTGACGGGTGCGCTCCCGCAGCGGATCCACGAACCGGAACTGCCGCCGCGTCAGGCTTCGACGACGACCGGGTCGCCGATGCGCACCTCACCACTGTCGACGGGGACCACGTTCAGTCCGAAGAGGAGCTTCTGGCCGACGTTTCGGTAGCGGCCGAGTGTGCGCAGCGGTTCCTTCGCGCGTACCCCGGTCTCCTGGTCGGTCGTGGTGACCACGCAGCGGTCGCACGGCCCGGCGGCGCGCAGCCGCAGGTCACCGATGCGCAGCGACCGGCCGGCCCAGCCGTCCTCGGCCCAGGCCGGGGCACCGTCGACGACCAGGTTGGGCCGGAACCGGGTCATCGGCACCGGCTCCTCTCCCGCGTCGGCGAGCCAGCCGTTGAGGGCGTCGAGGGAGGCGGCGTTGGTCAGCAGCAGCGGGTAGGCGTCGGCGAAGCTGACCTGGTCGCCGGTGTCGTGTTCGCGCGTGCCGGCGGCCACGTGCCGGGCCGGGTTGGCCAACCAGACCAGCCGGACGGGCCGGCCGAGCAGCTCGCCGAGCCAGGCGTCGGCCGCCGCGCCCGCGGGCAGCGCCTCGACCCGGATCGTCCGGCTGCGGAAGGTGCGTACCGCCACGGGGTCGCCGCCGGCCGGCTCCGGCACGTCGAGGTCGGGCCGCCCGTCCGCGCGCAGCACCAGGCCGCCCGGGCGCACCATGGCGCGTAGGCCGACCAGCAGCGTGGTCTCCCGCTGGGTGACGCCGACGCCGTCGGCGTCCACCACCATCCAGCGTCGGTCGCCGGCCAGGCCCCACGGCTGCACGAACGCGCCATCGTGGTCGAGGCGGTGACAACCCTTGACGGGGTACGTGTGGATCGAGGTCAGCCGCACCCGGCCACCATGCCATGCCGATGCCGTCGCCGGGGTACCGGTGGTCGACGTCGCACCGGCGGCGGGCGAGGAACCGTCCACATGACAGCATCCGCCGGCTGTACGAGGGTACGCGGCGCGCAACGGCCTTCAGTAGCATCGCGCCCATGCCACATCGTGAACAGACCTCGGAGCCCGGGACGGAACCGAGCACCGGTGCCGCCGGGTCCTTGGAGCCCGCCGAGGGATCAACGCCGGGCGGTCCGCGGCCGCGTCGCCGGTGGCGGCGGATCCTCCTGATCAGCCTGCTGGTGCTGGTGGTGCTCGGTGCCGGTGGTGCGGTGGCCGGCGGGCTCTACCTCCGGTCGGTCGAGTCGGACATCGAACGGGTCGACGCCTTCGACGGGGTGCCGGAGGAGTCCCG
Organism: Micromonospora sp. DT63; assembly: GCF_049841615.1. Classification (NCBI taxonomy): domain Bacteria; kingdom Bacillati; phylum Actinomycetota; class Actinomycetes; order Micromonosporales; family Micromonosporaceae; genus Micromonospora; species Micromonospora sp. DT63. The sequence goes on from NZ_JBNCKQ010000004.1 coordinate 199,142, forward strand.
CCCCCAGCCGGCCGTCACCGGGGCCACGAACATCATGATCCTGGGCAGCGATTCCCGTGACCCGGAGCGGACGAGCGGGTCGCGCACCGACACGATCATCCTGGCCCACCTGCCCAAGGACCGGTCGAGCGCGCAACTGATCTCGATTCCCCGGGACACCTGGGTGCCGGTGCCCAAGTCGAAGGACGGCAACCACGGCGGGCGGGACGCGAAGGTCAACGCGGCCTACGCCTGGGGTGGGATTCCGCTCATGGTGCAGACCGTGGAGTCGTTCACCGGGGTCCGGGTGGACCATGTGGCCGTGATCGACTTCGCCGGTTTCAAGGAGATCATCGACGCGCTGGGCGGCATCGAGATCGACTCCGAGAAGAGCTTCACCTCGATCCACGAGCCGTTCCGCACGTTCAAGCAGGGTGTGCAGCGGATGGACGGGGAGACCGCCCTGGACTACTCACGTCAGCGCAAGCAGTTCGCCGACGGCGACTTCGCCCGGATCCGTCACCAGCAGCAGGTGATCCGCGCGATCATCGACAAGGCGTCGTCCGGTGGCATCATCACCAACCCCGTCAAGCTCAACGACTTCCTCAAGGCCACCTCGAACTCCGTCTCGGTGGACCGGGACCTGTCCCTGTTGGACATGGCCACGCAGCTGCGCGGGGTCCGGGGCGGCAACATGACGTTCCTGACCAGCCCCACCAAGGGCACCGGTCAGGTCGGTTCGGAGAGCGTCGTGTTCGCCGACAAGCCGCGGGTGAAGACGTTCTACGACGCGGTCCGGCGGGACTCGGTGGGCGAGATCGTCAGCCTCGGCAGCAAGAAGTAGGACTGGTCTGGACGACGGGCGGTGGCCGCGAGGCCGCCGCCCGTCGCCGTAGGGGCAGGTGCCAGCGACGGATCAGTACGCGCCCCTGCGCGCCAGCACGACGCTGACGGTCTTCCAGAGGATGGCCAGGTCGTACAGCAGCGACCAGTTGTCCACGTAGTGCAGGTCCAGCCGGACCGCGTCGTCCCAGGTCAGGTCGGAGCGACCGGAGATCTGCCAGAGGCCGGTGATGCCCGGTCGCACCAGCAGCCGCCGTCGTACGTCACCGCGGTAGTCGTCGTCCTCGGTGGGCAGCGGGCGCGGGCCCACCAGCGACATCTGCCCCCGCAGCACATTGATCAGCTGGGGCAGCTCGTCCAGTGAGAGCGCCCGCAGGTGCCGGCCGATCGGGGTGACCCGAGGATCATCCTTGATCTTGAAGAGCAGCCCGTCGCTCTCGTTCCGGTCGCGCAGGGCCGCCAGCCGCTCCTCGGCGTCGATGTACATGGTCCGGAACTTCCAGACCTTGAACGCCCGGCCCTCGTGGCCGATGCGAGTCTGGCGGAACATCACCGGCCCCGGACCGCTGGCCTTGATGGCCACCGCGATGGCGATCAGCACCGGGCTCAGGACGACAAGTCCCACCAGCGCGGTGACCCGGTCGAGCACGTTCTTGGCCAGCAGCGACAGGCCCGAGATCGTCGGCTCGTCCACGTTGAGCAGTGGCAGACCCTCGATCGGCCGGACGTGGATGCGGGGACCGGTGACGTCGGTGACCTGCGGAACCACTACGAGGTTGAGGCCGGTGCCCTCCAACTGCCAGGCCAGCTTGCGCAGCTCGTACGACTCCAGGCTGGCGGGGCCGCAGACCGCTATCGTGTCCGCGCCGATCTGCTGGACCAACGGAACCAGGTCCCAGCCCACGTACACCGGCACCGGGGCCGTCACCCGCGCGCCCGGGCTCGGGTGACGGGGCAGGTGGATCGCGATCGGATGCAGCCCGGCACCGTAGTTGCGGGTCACCACCTCGTGCAGGGCGAGCGCGTCGGAGAGCCGACCGACCAGCAGCACCTTCTGTGCCGCCCGCCCGGTACGCCGGACCCGGCGCAGCACCACCCGGGCGGCGAACCGCGCCACCAGCGTGTACACCAGCAGGCAGATGATGATGGCGGCGACCGTCGCCCGGGACAGGTCCTTCTTGAAACCGAGCGCCAGGAAGGACACCATGGCGGCCATCGCGAGGTTGGCCCGCGCCACCCTCTTCAGCTCCTCGGTGCCCAGCCCGAGCGCCCGCCTGTCGTACGCGCCGGCCGCGACGAGCATGACCAGCCACCCCACCGGCACCCCGACGTTCGCCACCAGCGTGAACGAACTGATGTTGCCCAGGACCCGCTGGTCCCAGAAGCCGGCATCGGCCTCGTCGAGCAGGGCGACCACGGTCCGGCTGGCGGCCAGGGCGGCGAGCACGTCGAGCAGCACCAGCCAGGCCACGTACCGTCGACGCCAGTTGGCCCGCGGCGCCGGACGCGCGAACACGGTCCGGGCCATGCCGTTGGAGGGGGGTGTGATCACCCCCAGGTCGGGGTCGAACCTTGGCGCCTGCTGTGGCGTGACAGGCGTGAGGAACTGAGCGTGCGCGGACACGACCTTCCTTTCCCAATTTCCCCGACGGAGGATCGCGACGAGCACCCTATGCGGCGGTAAGGTGTCCTGACTAGTGGCGTTCGGGTGCGTTTCGCGCCAGATCAGCTCGGCTGTGCCGACTTGCGGGAGCGCAGTTCCTGCGCGAGGGCGTCGTGCGCCGGCTTCGGTTCGACCTTCGTGTCGAAGACGCAGGCGGCGCCGTACCCGGGATAGTGCGAACCAATCCAGCTACTGGCGTCCGTGAAGCCCCACAACGTGATCGACTCGCACGTGGACACGGCAAGACACGCCCTCAGCATGTGTTGGTAAAGCAGAGCCTGATCGAGCAGCTTCTCAGTGGACACCGGCAACTGGATCCGCACGTCCAGCTCGGTGATGGCCACGGAGACGCCCAGGGCGGCGAAGCGGCGCAGGTTGCCCGTCGGGTCGTTCGGCGCGGACCCCACCCGGAGATGGCTCTGGAAGCCGACGCCGTTCACCGGTGCGCCACCCGCACGCAACTCTCTGACCAACCGCAGCAGCCCATTAGCCTTGCGGGTGCGGCCCTCGGTGCCATAGTCGTTGATGAACAGTCGGGCATCCGGGTCGGCTTCGTGCGCCCAGCGGAACGCGTCGGCGATGTAACCGGGGCCCAGCTTGCGAAGCCACAGCGAGTTCCTCAGGGACCCGTCCTCGGCGAGCACCTCGTTCACGACGTCCCAGGCCCAGATCTTGCCCCGGTACCGGCCTACCACGGTGCTGATGTGCTCCTTGAGCACCGCCCGCAGCTGCTCGGGCGACCACTCCTCGGACACCCAGGCCGGGACACTGCTGTGCCACAAGAGCGTGTGACCGTACACGGCCTGCCCGTTGGCCTGGGCGAAGTCGACCAACTGGTCGCTGATCGTCCAGTCGTACACGTCCGGTGATGGTTCGAGGTTGCCCCACTTCATCGCGTTCTCCGAGGTCACAGCGTTGAACTGGCTCGTGAGCGTCGCGCGGTACCGGGGGTCGACGGCCAACAGGCGCCCGTCGACGGCCGATCCGATCCGGACGTTGTCCGGCATCAGGTCGCGCAACGCCGGGAAGCCCGGCGTAGGGGACGCCTCCCAGGAGGGCATGGCTGCCGACTCGGCTTGCCCCACGCCACGACCCCAGCCCACGTATGCTGCGCAGGCAACGAGGACCAGCACTACAACTGACAGCACGGGAACGCGCGCCCTCGCCGGCCAGCCCTGGTCAGGCGGGGTGGTGGTGCCGGTTGCGGCACCGGTGCGGACCTCTTCGGCCATTACCATCCCCCGACAGACAGACGTAGCGACGCCAGCATGACGAGGTCCAACTGGTGCGCCTGACAGATCCTACGGCCCTCGGTACACCGGGTCCGCCCTACTGTCGGCGGAACTCCTCAGCGCTGACGTTACGGCGCTGGCCGACCGGAGCCAGCGCTCGACCTCGGTCGCGTCGCGACCCATAGAGACATCGGCGGTCCGACAGTGCCATACGGCAACCCCTCCGACGGCAGCGCGGCCCGGCTGCGGGACCCCGGGCTCCCACCGCTCGGCCGGACCCCTGGCGACGCCACCACGACCGGCGCCACCATGGCGTCCTTGGCGACACCCCCGGTCCTCGGTGGCTCTGCCATCATCCGGACCGGGGCGCTCTCGATGCTCGCCCTGGTTGCGGTGGGCGCGACCCGGCTCGTGCACGGCTCGCTCACCAGCCACGCCACCGACCGCGCAACCTACGGACTGGTCGGCATCATGCTTGCCGCGAGCATGGTCGCCAGCCTGCTGCTGCCGGGCGGTGTTTCCAGCGGGCTGTCCAAGTTCGTCGCCTTTCATCGCGGCGCAGGCGACCTGCCCGGGGCTTGGGCGGTCCACCGATTCCTCTCCCGACTCGGCCTGATGGCCTGCCTGGTGCTCGGCGCGGCGACCGGGCTGGTGATCCAGCGGATATACAACCTGGGCGTGCTGGACACACTGACGCTCGCGGTGCTGACGGCCACCTACTCGCTCTACACGGTGGACAAGGCGGCCATGTACGGGCACGGACTCGTCCCGCAGTACGCCCGCATCGAGCTGGCCACCTCCGCACTGGCCGTGGTGAGCACCGTCGTGGTCATCGCGACCGGCGAGACCGCCTATCTTTTGCCGCTCTGCCTGGGGTACGGCATCTTCGTCGGACTGTGCCGGCATCGGTTGCGCGCCCAGCGTCGACGCGAGGGTGCGCCGGAGGGCGGACGCTTCGACCGGCGGCAGGTCGTCATGTTCGCCGTCCTGGGCAGCATCGGCACTCTGGCCAGCGCCGGATTCCTCCAGGCGACGCAGCTTCTCGCCGGACACTTCGCCGACCCGTCCGAGGTGGCCTACCTGGTCGCGGCCGTCGCGCTGATCGCGCCGCTGTGGTTCCTGCCCCGCGCCCTTGCGCTGGCGTTGTTCCCCGCTATGGCCGGGGCGCAGGGAGCGGGTGACACCACCGCGGTACGCCGGCAGGTGGACGCGTCCACCCGGGCCCTGGCGGTGACGATGGCCCCGGTCTTCGTGGTCGGCCTGCTGGCTACCCCGCTCGTGCTGGGAGTCTTCGGCGGTGACGAATACACCGCAGGCGCCCCCGTGCTGCGGATCATGCTGTGCGCCGCCTTCCTGGGCACCCTCCAGGTGCCGTCAGTGAACGCTTTGGCCAGCGGACCGCTGACGCAGGCCCGGGTTCCGGTGATCTCCGCTGTGGTGGGCTGCCTGGTCGGGCTGGGTGTGGCGGTCTCCACGGCCGGATCGATGGGTGCCACGGGAGTCGGCATCGGCTACCTGGTGGGCACGGCCATCACCGCGACCATCCCAGTCGTCACGGTCTGGAGGCTGCACCGACTAGCCTGGGCGGCGACTCTGGCACGCAGCATCGGTGTGGTCACGCTTGCCGCGTTGGTGGCCCGCCTGGACGTCCTGCAGACCTGGTCGTGGACCGCCGCCGCCGTGACCCTCGCCGGGCTCGCGGTGACCGTGCTGGTGCTGAACGGGGACTTCCGCAAGCTCCTCGGCCTCGTCCGGGCCCACCGCGGATCCGGGTACCCGTCAGCCGAAACTCCTGCCTGAGACAACCCGTGCGGACCACGAGAGAGAACAACGTGAACGAGACTCACAAGCAGTTGTCCCCGTCCCCCGCCAAGATACGTAGCCTGCGGATCCTGGCGGTGACCAATCTGTGGCCGGAGCAGGGCAGCTACCGGGGAATCTTCGTGCAGCGGCAGGTGTCTGCGCTGCGGGCGTTGGGCCATCACGTCGACGTCGAGGTGGTCGCGCAGTCCCGCGGCAAACGGGACTATCTCACTGCGGCGCCGCGGATTCGTCGGCGTGCGAGAACGGGCGGCTACGACATCGTCCACGTGCACTACGGAATGACGGCTCCCGCCGCCCGGCTCGCCGGTCACCCCGCGCGGGTGCTCTCTCTCTACGGCAGTGACGTCAACGCGCCACGCCAGCGGCTCGTCACGAAGTTCGGCTGGGGTGGCACTCGGGCTCGGATCTACGTGTCCCGCCGGCTCGCCGAGACGGCCGGCGATCCCGCCGGTCACGTGGTGGCGAACGGGGTCGACTTCCAGCTTTTCCGACCGGGTGACCGGCTCGCCGCCCGGCGCGCGCTGGGCATCTCACCCACCGCCAGGGTGATGCTCTTCGGCGCCGACCCAGGCCGGCCCGTGAAGGGGTACGACGTCTTCCGTGACGCGCTGGCCGAACTGCGACGTGCGGATCCCTCCGTGCAGGAGCTGATCCTGTCCGCGCCGGGCCAGCCCGAGGCGGAGTTGGTCCGTAAGTACGACGCGGCCGACGTCCTTCTGTTCACCTCACGGCCCGGCAGCGAGGGCTCCCCCACGGTGGTCAAGGAGGCCACGGCGATGGGCCTGCCGGTCGTCTCCGTTGACGTCGGAGATGTCGTCGAGGTGCTGGCCGACGTCCGACCGGGAGCGGTCGTGCCCTTCCCGGCAGGCCCGGTGACCGGTCCTGCTCGCGACCATCTGGTGACCGAGCTGGCCAACCAGGTGCGCCAGGTGTTGGACCACGGGGCACGGGCTGATGGGCGGGAACGCAGCAGCTGGCTGGACGAGCGCCTCGTCGCGCAGCGGATCGCCGAGATCTACCGGTCGGTGCTCGACTCGTGAGCACCGCGCTCGTCACCGGTTCCTGCGGTTGGGTCGGTACCCACCTGCGCCGCCTACTCGTCGCTGATGGCCAGCGGGTCGTCGGGCTGGGTCGCCAGCCGCGGCCGGCGGGGCCGGGCGAGACCTACCACCAAGTGGACCTGCGCGACCCGAGGAAGGTGCAGGCGGCACTTCAGGCGGTGCGGCCCGACGTCGTGTTCCACCTGGCCGCCACCCTCCCCCAGCGCGGCGCCGACGGGGCCGACGTGGTGGCCGATGCCGTGCAGACCACCTACAACCTCTGCCAGGAACTGCGACGCGTCGACACCCGGTCGGGCGCCCCGGTACGTCTCGTCCTCGCCGGGTCCTCCGCACAGTACGGGGCCGTGCCGCCGGAGCTGAATCCGGTGACCGAGCAGACGTTGCCCCGCCCCGTTGGCGCATACGGCCACGCCAAGGCTGCCGCCGAGTCCCTGGCCCTCGCGCTCGGCGCTGACGGGCGGATAGCGGTGCTCGCTGCCCGCTCCTTCAACCATGTCGGTCCCGGCGAGGACAGCTTCACCGTGACCGGTGCGCTCGCTCGAAGGGTGGTCGAGGTGGCAGCCGGTCGCGCCGAGCGGGTCCGGGTCTCCGACCTAGACGCGGTGCGTGACTTTACGGACGTCCGGGATGTCGCGCGGGCCTACGTCGAGTTGGCGGAGCTGGGAACACCGGGCGGAATCTACAATGTCTGCTCGGGTTCCGGTGTCACGGTGCGACGGGTCCTGGAGATTCTGCTGGACGTGGCCGGGCTGGACTGGTCGGTCGTCGACGTGACCGCCGGGCAGAGCGACATCCGTTGTCAGGTGGGCTCCGCGGACAGGCTCGCGGTCGAGACCCACTGGAAGATTGAGACGCCGTTGCGGGAGAGCCTTCGTGACCTACTGACAGAACTGGCCACCCGGCCGGAGTCGGCCGATGACTGACAAGGAGAGGCACGGGATGACCGCGTTGTCGACCGATCGGGCTTGGACGGGGCGCCGTGTCCTGGTCACCGGTGCCGGCGGGTTCATCGGCTCCCACCTGACCGAGAGGTTGGTCCGGGCCGGCGCAGACGTACGCGCCATGGTCCGGTACACCGGCAGGTCGGATCTCGGCATGCTCGGTGACGTCGATCCGGAGGTACGCGGGTCGATGGAGGTGGTGCACTCCGACATCACCGATCCCTTCGCGGTCCGTCGCGCGATCGCCGGCTGCGACACGGTCTTCCACCTGGCCGCGCTGATTGCGATTCCCTACAGCTACGTCGCCCCGGCGTCGTACCTGGCGACCAACGTCGGCGGCACGTTGAACGTGCTGGAGGCGGCACGGGATCTCGGGGTACGGCGGCTGGTGCACACATCCACCTCCGAGACGTATGGAACGGCTCGTTACACACCGATCGACGAGGAGCACCCCCTCCAGCCCCAGTCGCCGTACTCGGCGTCGAAGATCGGCGCCGACGCGGTGGCAGAGTCGTTCCACCGGTCGTTCGGTCTGCCAGTGGCCGTAATCCGCCCGTTCAACACGTATGGCCCCCGCCAGAGCGCACGCGCGGTGATTCCCACCGTGGCCGCGCAGGTCGTGGCTGGTCGAGAGAAGATCGCCCTGGGCGATCTGAGGCCGGTGCGAGATCTGACATTCGTCACCGACACTGCGGACGGCTTCCTGGCCGTGGCGGGTGCGGACGACTGCGTGGGACGGGTCACCAACATCGGCAACGGCCGGGGTATCACGATCGGTGATCTCGCCCGCCTCATCGCGGAGGTGGCCGGGCGGCCGAACGTCGACATCGTCGAGGACAGCCAGCGGCTCCGACCTGCCCAGAGCGAGGTGTTCGAGCTGATCGCCGGCATCGACCGGGTGCGGGAACGCTGCGGCTGGGAACCCACGGTGTCGCTGCGTGACGGTCTCGCCCAAGTCGTCGACTATGTACGCACGCACCTGGACCGATTCGACGTGGACCGGTACGCGGTATGAGGGCGATCATTCTCGCTGGTGGGCGCGGCACCCGGTTGCGTCCCTTCACCACCAGCTTCCCCAAGCCCCTGATGCCGGTCGGCGACATCCCGATCCTGGAGATTCTGCTCCGCCAGCTCAAGGCACACGGCGTCACGGACGTGACGCTGCTGACCGGTCACCTGGCCTACCTGCTTGAGGGGTACTTCGAGGACGGCAGCAAGCTCGGCCTGCGTATCGACTACCTCCGTGAGGAGCGGCCACTGGGCACGGCAGGGCCGCTGCGCCAGCTCGCGGGGTCCCTGCTCGACGATTTTCTCGTGATGAACGGCGACCTGCTCACCGACCTGAACTTCGACGCCCTGATGGCGCATCACCGCGGCAGCGGCGCCCCCGTGACGGTCAGCGTGTACACCCGGTCAGAGAAGATCGAGCTGGGCATCCTGAAGATCGACGAGTCTGGTGACGTGGTCGGCTACGACGAGAAGCCGACGCTGAACCTGGACGTCTCCATGGGTGCCTACGCGATGTCACCGAAGGCGCTCGAACAGATTCCCGTGGGCGCGTACGACATGCCGCAACTCGTTCTCGACCTGCTGGCCAGGACCGGCCGGGTCGCCAGCTGGCGGCATGACGGGTTCTGGCTGGACATCGGCCGGTTGGACGACTACAACCTGGCGAACAAGATGTTCACCGAGAACCCCGCGGTGTTTCTGCCTCCCAGCTGACGTTGCCGAGTCAGCCCGGCCACCGCAGGGGCGGCCGGGCTGCTGACGGCGGCTCACCGCCCGAGCGCGGCGACCAGCAACTTGCCGATCTCGCTGGCTGCGCGGAGCATCTTGATGCCCAGCGCCAGACCCGGCACGCGGGGTCGGGTGTACCGGCTGATCAGCTGGAACCAGACGGCGAGCCCGGCGAGCCGATGCCGGCTGATACTCCCGACGTGCCGATGGAACCGGACGACCGGATGCCCGAGATGAGTCAGATGAACGCCGCTGGCGAGTGCCCGCAGGACGAGTTCGACATCCACCTTGATGGGCAGTTTCTCGTCGTATCCGCCCAACCGGATCAGCAGCTCCCGATCGATGGACATGCCGGAGTGCTTGAACGGCAGCCGGGGGCGAGCCAGGACCGACCAGAGCATGCGGCGTGCCGTCGGATAGGACGGAAGGCGGATCTGCCGGACGGAACCGCCGGCCAGTTCCCGATAGTCGGTGTAGATCCATACGGCGCCGGTCGCTATCAGGAAGTCCTGGATGTGGCTCAGACCGTCTTCGGTGAGCTCGTCGTCGGAGTCGAGGACGGTGATGTACCGACCGCGGGCGACGCGCAGCGCCGTGTTGCGGGCCGCACTGATGCCCGAGGGTTTCTGACGGACGAGCCGAATGCGTTGGTCGGCCAGAAGACCGGCGGCTGCCAGGCACTCCTGGGAAGGGACGGTGGAGCCGTCATCGACCACGACGACCTCGAAGTCGTCGAAGGTGCCACCGAGGACACTGCGGATCGACGTGACCAGCAGCTCCGGGCGGTCGCGCACGGCGATGCACACAGAGATTGCCGGGGTGATCCGTCGTACTGGCTCGATGAGGCCGACCGTCGGCGCGTCGACCGCCGTGCGCACGGGCTCGTTGGGACCAACAGTCGGCGCGTCAATGTCGTGGCCGGACACCCCCGGGCATCGCGGCGGCGCATGGCCGTCCTGGTTGGTCACCTGCGCGGCCCTCAGAACGGAAACGCTGTCGCTCACGGCGAGCGCCGACCGCCGTCCGGGATGGCGTCCACACAGGTCGGAACCCGCCCGTCGAACGAGCCGTCGACTCTGCTGCTATCGCCCATGCCCAAAACCCCCGTGATGGTCACTGCTGGCCGTCCTGGCGACGCTCCGGAGGACCGTCACACCGATGGACGCCGATGTGGACGCCGTGCGCGGCAGATGGATTCTAACGATGCTCACACCACCGCACCACTACCGAAAGTGGACGGAGGGTCACGCGGGCCGTGTCGGACCGACTCAGGTGGATTCGGTCGGAGGACGCATCTGACGTGCGGTAGCCAGGATCTCGTCAGTGGCGAGGACGAGAGTCTCGGCCTCCTGCGCCCCTGCGGGGCGACCGCTACCCGCGGCCGCAACACCTTCTCTGTCTGGCTCCTGATCGACAGCCGCAGGCTGGCGCTCGGCCCACCACGCGAGCCCGACGACCGTCCAGAGCAGCGGCGGGAGCAACGGATCCTCCATCGAGGGCGAGAAGAAGCCGACGATACAGGCGAATACGAGGGCGGCGATTCCCCATAGGACGGTGGGCGGTATGCGTCGGTCCACTTGATGCAAATGCCGCGGCCGGGACAGGAGCGGTCTGGCAACGAGGAACAGCCACACCAGGTAGGTGGCGAACCCCAGGACGCCGACCTCCATGATCAGATGCAGCCAGAACGAGTCGACCTGAACGGCCTGGAAGCCGTAGCGATTGAAGCCGCCTGGACCAAGTTTCGGGTTCTTGTGCCAGTTGGGATTGTTCTTCTCGGCAACCACACCACCGAACTGACCGATACCGAAGCCGAGAACGGGTTGACGCGGCAGAATGTTCGCTGCCTGCTGGAGGTAGAGCACCCGGATCTCGCGGACCGGAGCCGGCGAGCGAGTGGCCGTCGGCGTGACCGCCCTCGGCGACGTGGCCTGCTGCGCGGAACCGCCCGGCCGGGGAGATGCGGAACCGCCCGGCCGGGGAGATGACGACGGCTTCACCGAGGCCTTGAGGCCACTGGCCTTACCCGTGGCCGGTGTGGACGGCTTCGCTGTGACAGGGGCCGAGGGCCTGACGGTGGGAGGCCCCGGCGTCGTACCGGGTGCCGCCGCAGGCCGGGACGGTTCGCTTCCGGCGGGGTGGTTAAAGCTCGAGAACGCGTTGCCGATGCGGCGTTCCCACTCGGCCCGGTTGTCCGGGCGGACGGCGATCTGTGTGACCGTACACAGAACCACGAGCAGGCAGACGGCGAGGATCCGTCGGAGGTTGCTCCGGACCACCACCGCGACGACCGCCGCGCCGATCAACACACCCAGCAGGGTTTCCCGGGACTGGGTAGCTGACATGGCGACGGCGATGACGGCACCCGCCACCCACCAACGCCGTCGGACTTCGGTCGTGGTCGCCACCCACGCGACGACGCCGAGCAGAGTCAGCCCCAGGACGTGACCGAGGTGATTCGGATGGGACAGCAGACCCTGCGCGCGGCTCTGATCCGCCCAGGTCAGATCCACCCAGCCTAGGGCACGGTAGGCCGGGCGACCGACGACCATCTGGACCAGTGCGAGCAGTACGTTGACGCCCACCACAGCAGCCACCACGAGCAACAGACGGCGAATCATCGTCTGATTCAGCTCGGCAGCGCGTAAGGCGTAGAAGACGATGACGCCGCGGAAGTAGACGAACAGCGCCTCGCCCATCAGCGACGTGGAGGAGTCGTTGACCACTCCGGTGAGCACCATCACCAGCCCCAGCGCCACCAGGGCGAGGTCGGCACCGGTACGAAACCGGTGCCACAGGCGGTCGGTGGCGACCTTGGCCACGGTCAATGCCGCGAGCCCCAGGTAGAGGGCGGTCTTCAACTGCTTGGGCCACTGCGCGGCGCTATCCAGGTTGACCCGCGGATCCTCGCTCGTTGGCCCGGTGAGCACCTGGGCCCACGTCTCGAGAAGCACGTGCACCAGCAGTGCGCCGACGACCACCACGATGACGGTGGAGAGGAACGCCGAGATGGGCCGGAAGGACGGCTCTGTCGGGCCGGCCCCCGGCGCCACTTCTCGGTCGAGCGAACCGGTCATCACACGTTCCTACGGCGCCGGACCAGCATCACCACGAGGACGACCAGACCGACAAACAGCGCACCGCCGGCGGCGGCGAGCAGCACCATGGGCCACGTCGTCCGGTTGCCCGATTCGATTTCGTTCTGCTGCCGTTCCACGGCGTTCTGCCGGTACGCCTTGGCGAGGAGGTTGGCCGGGGAGGTCTGCGCGACGGTGCTGAACTGAGCGATAGCGGTCGAGTGTTCGCCGGCGAAATAGGCGTCAAGGGCACTGCGGTAGAGCTTGTCGGAATCACCGAGCCTGTTGGCGACGCCGGCCTCGCCCAGCAGCGTGCCCAGGGCCGACGACGGCACCACCACCCGATTCGCCCGGTCGGGGCGGGCTTGGTCCTGGTCGATCATGCCAGCGACCCGGCCGGTCGGGTCGAGCGCGATGCCGCCATGGGAGCTGGCACCGAGATCCTGGTTGATCCGGTAGATGGACACCGGGCCCCGCCGGCCGGTGCTCGTGATGTCCACCAGCTTCGACTGCGGGCCGTAGGAGGCTGTGCGGAAGTCGGTGTCAGCGGTCGTGAAGCCCAGGATCAGCAGCGAACTGCCTTCCGCGAGGCTCGCCGACTGATTGAGTTCCGCCACGGGCAGGTTTTCCCCCGCAAGCTTGATGAGCGCGGTGTTCCCGGTCTCGTTGGGCAGGGTCCGGATTACCTGCGCCGGGATCGCCGTGTCGGTGGTCAGATTGCCCTTGGCAGTGTTGAGCTGACCACGAATCTCGGTGACCGGCTCGGTCCCGGGGTCGATGCCGGTGAACCTGGTCTTGCTCAGGTTGGTACGCACATAGGTCTCGACCTGCGCGGCGTCCAGTTGGTTCTCGCGCACGAGCATCCGGGCCACGGCGTCGAGGGCGATCTGGCGGGCATTGTCCTGCGTTGGCTTGACGCAGGCGCTACTGGTGAGGGCATGCCCGTCCGGCGTGACCACGAATGCGCTGCACCGGCGGCTGAAGCTGATCGGCGTGGCCCGGACCGGTGCATTGGTGCTGGCGTCGCGGACGTAGCCGGTGAACACCGCCTCGACGAAGACCAACGACGGCGCGGCGACCGCCAGGGCGCGCTCCTCCGGGCTGTACGGCGCGGCTTGCGCCCACGGCTTCAGCGGCGGATCCACGGCGGCGGCCGTCGGAAACGCGGTAACGCCGCTCGTCGGTCGCGTACCGGGCCCAGCCGGCTCGTCGTCGGAGAGTATCCAGACGAGGCCGCCGCTGGCCACGGCCACCACCAGCACGAGCGCGACCAGTCCGCCCCAGAGCCCGGCCTGCCGCTTCGGCGGCTCCGACGGCCGGATCCTGCGGATCGAGCCGGAGAACGGATCATGGGACGGCGCATCCACCGGCGCAGCGGCGGGCGATTGCGGCGCGTCAGCGTCGGGTTGCACGGGTGTCGGGGCGGGGACTGCAGCGGACGGACCGGCGTGCAGCGCCCACGGCGCCGGCGGCGGTCCCGAAGTCAACTGCGGAACGCCGGAAACCTGCTGCGGCGGCCCCGATACCTGCTGCGGGACACCAGACACCTGCTGGGGAATGCCCGAGACCTGCTGCGGTATCCCCGAGACCTGCTGGGGAATGCCCGACACCTGTTGCGGTATCCCGGAAACCGGGGCCGTGGCACCACCCTCCGCCGGAATCGGCTGGTATTCCTGACCGAGCGCTCGGAACAACCGCTCCGCGCCCGGACCGACCTCCGCGGGGTACGCCACCCACGGTTCGGTGGCGGAGAAATCGGCGTACGCGAACGCCTGGCCACCGGAAGCCTGTGCCAACGCATTGGACGTTGCGGCGAAGGACTCGCGCCAGCCCGGCGTGCCGGCTACGGCGGCGTCCAGCACGGCGATCGTCACCAATCGGCCCTGCCCGTCGATAGCCGCCCATGCCTTCCCGGCAGGGCAGACGCCCAGCATGTGGGTGAACCTGTAAGGGCCAACCGGCTGCATGCGCACTCCTCTGCTCAACCGCCGTGCGGATACTACAGAGAGCGCGCTCGCCCACCGGCCCGGCGGTCGTCGGCCCGACACTCGTCCGGACCCCTCGCCGACGGCACTCTCGCCCACACCGACGACGTTCGCTCTCCCCAGCAAACCAGCAGGGACCGGGTTCTTGGGCACCTGTTTTCGTCGGGATCCGCTCGGCACCCAGGCTGGCCATCCACACGGGTATGTCGCTCGCCGACGCTGCCGAATCGATGGCCGCCCCGGCTGTGGCATCCAGCCTGTCCGCGTAGCCGCTTGCCCTCTGAAAGTTTTCATGCATAGAGTCACGGAGTGAATGAAGGAGCTGTCCAGGCGTCGGCCGAACAGGTGTTCCACCTGTTCGACGGCGTACGGCTCACCCCGACCCAACGCCGGATCGCGCACTGTCTCGTGCAACACGCGCCGACCGTGGCGTACCTCTCCGCGGCGGAGGTCGCCGAACTGGCCGGGGTCAGCCAGCCGTCGGTCACCCGGTTCGCCGTCGCGCTCGGCCATGACGGCTATCCGGCGCTGCGCCGCCGGCTGCGCGACCTCACCAGCACGACGCCCGGCGGGCCGACGGACGCCGGCAACGAGCTCCAGCAGGCGGTACGCGCCGAGATGGGCAACCTCGACCGGCTGGCGGGCCAGCTCGCCGACACCGATCGGATCGCCGAGACCGGCCGGCTGCTCGCGACCAGCCGACCGCTGCCGGTGCTCGGCCTGCGCGCCGCCGCGCCGCTGGCGGCGTACTTCGCCTACTTCGCCGCCAAGGTGCACCCGGACGTACGGGTGCTCGACGACGGCGGCAGCCTGCTCACCGACCGCCTGGAGCAGGCCGCCGAGGCCGGGGCGTCCGCCGTTCTCGCCTTCGTGCTGCCCCGCTACCCCCGCGAGACCCTGGACGCGCTGCGCGACGCGCGTGCCGCCGGACTGACCGTCGTGGCGATCACCGACTCGCCGGTCAGCCCGGCCGCCGAACACGCCGACGTGCTGCTGCCGGCCGCCGTCGGCGCCCAGCTCGTCTTCGACCTGCACACCGCCCCGATGACCCTGGCCATGGTGCTGTTGCAGGCGATCTGCGACGCCGCGCCGGCCGACACCCAACGCCGTCTGGAGGCGTTCGAAGCCTCCGCGGCCCGCCGACAGTTGTTCCTCGGTTGACCGGAGGAGACCGCAGATGACCCAGCCCATTCGCGCCGCACGGGGCAGCCAGCTCACCACCCGCGGGTGGCAGCAGGAGGCCGCCCTGCGGATGCTGATGAACAACCTCGACCCGGAGGTGGCCGAACGCCCCGACGATCTGGTCGTCTACGGCGGCACCGGCAAGGCGGCGCGGGACTGGCCGTCGTACCACGCGTTGGTCCGTACGCTCACCGACCTGCGCGAGGACGAGACGATGCTGGTGCAGTCGGGCCGCCCGGTGGGCGTCATGCGCACCCACGAGTGGGCGCCCCGGGTGCTGCTGGCCAACTCGAACCTGGTCGGTGACTGGGCCACCTGGCCGGAGTTCCGCCGCCTCGAACAGCTCGGCCTGACCATGTACGGGCAGATGACCGCCGGCTCGTGGATCTACATCGGCACTCAGGGCATCCTCCAGGGCACCTACGAGACGTTCGCGGCGGTGGCCGCGAAGAGGTTCGGAAGCACCCTCGCCGGCACGCTGACGCTGACCGCCGGCTGCGGCGGTATGGGTGGCGCGCAGCCCCTCGCGGTCACCATGAACGGCGGCGTCTGCCTGATCGTGGACGTGGACCGCACCCGGCTCGACCGTCGCGTGCACGACCGCTACCTCGACGAGGTGGCCGACTCCCTCAACGACGCCGTCGAGCGGGTCCTCGCGGCGAAGCGGGAGCGGCGGGCGTTGAGCGTCGGCGTCGTCGGCAACGCCGCCGAGGTCTTTCCCGAGCTGCTCAACCGGGGCGTCGCTATCGACATCGTGACCGACCAGACCAGCGCGCACGACCCGCTGGCGTACCTGCCGGTGGGGGTCGAGCTGGCCGACGCCCGCGACTACGCCGCCGCGAAGCCGGCCGAGTTCACCGACCGGGCCCGTGCGTCGATGGCGAAGCACGTCGAGGCGATGGTCGGCTTCCTCGACGCCGGCGCCGAGGTGTTCGACTACGGCAACTCGATCCGGGGCGAGGCGCAGCTCGGCGGCTACCAGCGGGCCTTCGACTTCCCCGGTTTCGTGCCCGCGTACATCCGGCCGCTGTTCTGCGAGGGCCGGGGCCCGTTCCGGTGGGCGGCGCTCTCCGGCGACCCGGCCGACATCGCGGCCACGGACCGGGCCATCCTGGACCTGTTCCCGGAGAACGAGTCACTGGCCCGATGGATCAAGCTGGCCGGCGAGCGGGTCGCCTTCCAGGGCCTGCCGGCCCGGATCTGCTGGCTCGGTCAGGGCGAACGGGACCGGGCGGGTGTGCGGTTCAACGACATGGTCGCGTCCGGTGAGCTCTCCGCCCCGGTGGTGATCGGTCGTGACCACCTGGACACCGGCAGCGTCGCCAGCCCGTACCGGGAGACCGAGGGCATGGCCGACGGCTCCGACGCCATCGCCGACTGGCCGCTGCTCAACGCCCTGGTAAACACGGCCAGCGGGGCGTCCTGGGTGTCGATCCACCACGGCGGTGGCGTGGGCATCGGGCGGTCGATCCACGCCGGGCAGGTCTGCGTGGCCGACGGCACCGCCCTGGCGGGGCAGAAGATCGAGCGGGTTCTCACCAACGACCCGGCGATGGGCGTCATCCGACACGTCGACGCCGGCTACGACAGCGCCCGCGAGGTGGCCGAGCGCACCGGGGTCCGGGTGCCCATGACGGAAGGGGGACCCGCGTGAGCGACGACCTTTCCGCCCGTTTCCGGGCCCTGTGGGACGAGATCGCGTCGGTCGGACGGGACGCCGGCAGCGGCGGCTACCTGCGCTACGCGTTGACCGAGCCGGAGCAGGAGCTGCGGGCCTGGTTCCGTACGCAGGCGCAGCGGCGGAGGCTGCCGGTCACCGAGGACGGCAACGGCAACCTGTTCGCCCACTGGGGTGACCCCGAGGGCGCCGACGCGGTGTTGACCGGCAGCCACTTCGACTCGGTGCCGCACGGCGGGGCGTACGACGGGCCGCTCGGCATCGTCAGCGCGTTCCTGGCCGTGGACGAGCTGCGCGCCGCCGGCGTCACC
Organism: Micromonospora sp. DT63; assembly: GCF_049841615.1. Classification (NCBI taxonomy): domain Bacteria; kingdom Bacillati; phylum Actinomycetota; class Actinomycetes; order Micromonosporales; family Micromonosporaceae; genus Micromonospora; species Micromonospora sp. DT63. The sequence continues at coordinate 216,655 of NZ_JBNCKQ010000004.1, forward strand.
CCCGTCCGGCCGCTGGTGCTGGGCGCGTTCGTCGAGGAGGAGGGTGCCCGTTTCGGCGTACCCTGTCTGGGCTCGCGGCTGCTCACCGGCGCGCTCGCGGCCGACCGCGCGGCCGGCCTGCGCGACGCGGCCGGGGTGAGCTTCGCCGACGCGCTCGGCGCGGCGCCGGCGGGCGCCCGGCCGGATCTGCTGGGCCGGATCGGCGCCTTCGTGGAGCTGCACGTCGAGCAGGGCCGCGCGCTCGTCGACACGGACGCGCCGGTCGGGGTGGCCAGCGCGATCTGGCCGCACGGCCGCTGGCGCTTCGACGTGGTCGGCGAGGGCAACCACGCGGGTACGACCCGGATGGCCGACCGCCGCGACCCGATGCTGACCTACGCGTTCACTGTGCTGGCGGCCAACAAGGAGGCCCGGCTGCGCGGGGCGCACGCCACAGTGGGCCGGGTCGCGGTCGAACCCAACGCCACCAACGCGATCCCGTCGAAGGTGACCGGTTGGCTGGATGCCCGCGCCGCCGACCCGGAGACGCTGACCGGGCTTGTCGACGCGGTGCGCGGCAAGCTCGCCGAGCGGGCCCGCCGCGACGGTACGGAGGTGACAGTCACCGAGGAGTCGGTGACCCCGCTCGTCGCCTTCGACGGTGAGTTGGCCAGACGCCTGGCCACGCTGCTCGACGCGCCGGTGCTGCCGACCGGTGCGGGGCACGACGCCGGGGTGCTCGCCGCGCACCTGCCCACCGCGATGCTCTTCGTCCGCAATCCCACCGGGGTGTCGCACTCCCCCGCCGAGGCCGCGACCGACGACGACTGCGCCGCCGGGGTGCGCGCGCTGGCCCGCGTGCTCAAGGAGCTGACATGCCGGTGACCCCGACGCGCTGGCTCGCCGAGTACGCCTGGCTGCCCGATCTCGCCCAGCCCACGCCCGACGTGCTCATCGAGACCGACGCCGGGGTGATCACCGCGGTGACCGCGTTGGCCGCGCCCGGCCGGCCGAGCGCAGGTGTGGACGTGTACGCCGACGCCGTGCCGCTGCCCGGCCTGACCCTGCCGGGCCTCGCGAACGTGCACTCGCACGCCTTCCACCGGGCGCTGCGCGGGCGTACCCACGGTGGCCGGGGCGACTTCTTCAGCTGGCGGGACCGGATGTACGCGGTGGCGGACCGGCTGGACCCGGACACCTACCTGGCGCTGGCCCGCGCCGTGTACGCCGAGATGGCCCTCGCGGGGGTCACAGGCGTCGGCGAGTTCCACTACCTGCACCACCGGCCCGACGGCGGCGCGTACGACGACCCGAACGCGATGGGGGCGGCGCTTGTCGAGGCCGCCGCGCACGCCGGCATCCGGCTCACCCTGCTGGACGCCTGCTACCTGAGCGCCGGAGTGGACGGCCGGCCGCTCGCCGGGCCGCAGCGGCGTTTCGGCGACGGCGACGCGACCCGCTGGGCGCAGCGGGTGTCGGCGTTCGCACCGGCGGACCCGCACGTCCGGGTGGGCGCGGCCGTGCACTCGGTGCGGGCGGTCCCCGCCGAGCAGTTGCGCGCGGTCGCCGACTGGGCCCGGGAGCGGAACGCGCCGCTGCACGTGCACCTCTCCGAGCAGCCCGCCGAGAACGACGAGTGCCGGGCCGTGCACGGGCGTACGCCCACCGCGCTGCTCGCCGAGCACGGGGTGCTCGGGCCGGACACCACAGCCGTGCACGCCACCCATCCGACCAGCGGCGACCTGACGCTGCTCGGCGACAGCCGGACCGGGGTGTGCCTCTGCCCGACCACCGAACGCGACCTCGCCGACGGCATCGGCCCCGCCCGGCAGATGGCGGACGCGGGGATCCGGCTGAGCCTGGGCAGCGACAGCCACGCCGTGATCGACCTGTTCGAGGAGGCCCGGGCGGTGGAGCTGGACGAGCGGCTGCGCACCCGCCGCCGTGGCCACTTCACGCCGGCGGGCCTGCTGACCATGGCGACCGCCGCCGGGCACGCCGCGCTGGGTTGGGCCGACGCCGGGCGGATCGCCGTGGGCGCCCGCGCCGACCTGGTCACGGTACGACTGGACAGCGCCCGCACCGCCGGGGTGCCGCCGGTGGGGACGTTCTTCGCCGCCGGGGCGGCCGACGTCGACCAGGTGGTGGTGGACGGCCGCGTGGTGGTGGCCGAGGGCCGGCACCTGAGCGTCGACGTGCCTGCCGAGTTGTCGGCGGCCATCGAGGCGGTGATCCCCTCATGAGCAGTCTGCTGGTCGACAACATCGGCGAACTGGTCACCAACGGCGTCGGCGAGGGCCCGCTGGGCATCCGCCGCAAGGCGGCCGTGCTGATCGAGGAGGGCCGGGTGGCCTGGGTCGGGCCGGCCGCGTACGCGCCGGCCGCCGACCGGCGGATCGACGCCGGTGGCGCCGCCGTGCTGCCTGGCTTCGTGGACAGCCACGCGCACCTGGTCTTCGCCGGGGACCGGGCCGCCGAGTTCGCCGCCCGGATGGCCGGCGAGCGCTATACCGGCGGTGGCATCCGCACCACTGTCGGCGCGACCCGGGCCGCCACCGACGACGAGCTGCGGGCCACCGTGCGCCGGCTGCGCGGCGAGGCGCTGCGCCAGGGCACCACGACCATCGAGATCAAGAGTGGGTACGGCCTGAACGTCGCCGATGAGGCCCGCTCGCTGCGGATCGCCACCGAGACCAGCAGCGAGACCACGTTCCTCGGCGCCCACGTGGTGCCCCCCGAGTACGCCGACCGCCCCGACGACTACGTCGGACTCGTCTGCGGACCGATGCTTGCCGCCGCCGCACCGTACGCGAAGTGGATCGACGTGTTCTGCGAGCGGGGCGCCTTCGACGTGGACCACGCCCGCGCCATCCTGGCCTGCGGGCAGGCCGCCGGGCTGGGCGTACGGCTGCACGCCAACCAGCTCGGCCCCGGCCCGGGCGTCCAGCTCGGTGTGGAGCTGGGCGCGGCGAGCGTGGACCACTGCACCCACCTGTCCGACGCCGACATCGACGCGCTCGCCGGCACTGCCCACAGCGACGGGTCGGGCACCAGCACCGTGGCCACCCTGCTGCCCGGCGCCGAGTTCTCCACCCGCTCGCCCTACCCGGACGCGCGCCGGCTGCTCGACGCCGGAGTCACCGTGGCGCTGGCTACCGACTGCAACCCCGGCTCGTCGTACACCTCGTCGATGCCGTTCTGCATCGCCCTCGCCGTCCGAGAGATGCGGATGACCCCGGCGGAGGCGCTGTGGGCGGCGACCGCCGGCGGCGCACGGGCCCTGCGCCGGGACGACGTCGGCGTGCTCATCCCCGGCGCGCGGGCCGACCTGGTCGTCCTGGACGCGCCGTCCTACCTGCACCTGGCCTACCGGCCCGGTGTCCCCCTGATCCACCAGGTAATACGCAACGGAGTTCCCCAGTGACGACCGTGATCATTCAACCCACCGGTATCACCGCCGACGACGTCCTCGCGGTCGCGCGCGGCACCGCCACGGTGTCCCTCGACCCGGCCACCCGGGACGCGATGGCGACCAGCCGCGCGATCGTCGACGGGATCGAGGCCGCCGGGCGGCCCGTGTACGGCGTGTCGACCGGGTTCGGCGCGCTCGCCAACACGTTCGTCGCGCCGGAGCGACGGGCCGAACTGCAACACGCGCTGATCCGCTCGCACGCCGCCGGGGTGGGCGCCCCGATGCCGCGCGAGGTGGTCCGGGCCATGATGCTGCTGCGGGTCCGCTCGCTCGCCCTGGGCCGCTCCGGGGTCCGCCCGCTGGTCGCCGAGGCGCTCGTCGACCTGCTCAACCACGACATCACCCCGTGGGTGCCGGAGCACGGTTCGCTGGGCGCGTCCGGCGACCTGGCGCCGCTGGCGCACTGCGCGCTCGCGCTGCTCGGTGAGGGCTGGGTGCTCGGCCCGGACGGCGAGCGGCGCGACGCCGCCGACGCGCTGACCGCCGCCGGGCTCAAGCCGATCGACCTGGCCGCCAAGGAGGGGCTGGCGCTGATCAACGGCACCGACGGCATGCTCGGCATGCTGTTGCTGGCCATCCACGACGCGGCGCACCTGTTCGCCATGGCGGACGTAACGGCAGCGCTGGCCATCGAGGCGATGCTCGGCTCGGAGCGGCCGTTCCTGCCCGAGCTGCACGCCATCCGTCCGCACCCCGGCCAGGCGGCGTCGGCGGCGAACATCCACCGGCTGTTGCAGGACTCCCGGGTCATGGACTCGCACCGCGACGACCTGGCGCACGCCGTGCAGGACGCGTACTCGATGCGCTGTGCGCCGCAGGTGGCCGGCGCGGCCCGGGACACCCTGGACTTCGTCCGCACGGTCGCGGCACGGGAGCTGGTGTCGGTGGTGGACAACCCGGTGGTGCTGCCCGACGGCCGGGTCGAGTCCACCGGAAACTTCCACGGTGCGCCGCTGGGCTTCGCCGCCGACTTCCTCGCCATCGCCGCCGCCGAGGTGGGCGCGATCGCCGAGCGGCGGGTGGACCGCCTGCTGGACGTGGCCCGCAACCGGGAACTGCCCGCGTTCCTCTCCCCCGACGCCGGGGTCAACTCCGGCCTGATGATCGCCCAGTACACGGCGGCCGGGATCGTCGCGGAGAACCGCCGGCTCGCCGCCCCCGCCTCGGTGGACTCGCTGCCCACCAGCGGCATGCAGGAGGACCACGTCTCGATGGGCTGGGCGGCGGCCAAGAAGTTGCGCACGGTGCTGGACAACCTGACCAGCCTGCTCGCCGTCGAGCTGCTGGCCGGCGTACGCGGCCTGCAACTGCGCGCACCGCTGGTGCCGTCGCCGGCCGGCCGGGCCGCCGTCGCCGCCCTGGGCACGGCCGCCGGTGAACCCGGCCCGGACGTGTTCCTCGCCCCGGTGCTGGAGGCCGCCCGCGCGGTGCTGGCCGGGCCGGAGCTGCGCGCCGCCATCGAACGGGAGGTCGGCCCGCTGGGCTGACCTCCGCGGGTCGCTGTCGCCCGCCGCGGGTCAGGCGGCGGGCGGCAGCACCTCAACGATCGTCAGGCGGCGGGCGGCAGCACCTTCGCGACGAGCTTGGCCAGCTCGCGCAGCGCCTTGCCCCGGTGACTGATGGCGTCCTTCTCCGCCGGGGTCAGCTCCGCGTTGGTCCGGTCCTGTCCGTCGCCCAGGAAGATCGGGTCGTAGCCGAACCCGCCGTCACCACGCGGCGCACGCAGCACCCGCCCGGACTGCCGGCCGTCGACGAGGTGTTCCTTGCCGCCGGGCAGCACCAACGCCACGGTGCAGACGAACGAGGCGGCGCGCTGCTCGTCCGGGACGTCGGCGATCTGGTCCAGCACCAGCTGAAGGTTGGCCCGGTCGTCGCCGTGCTGGCCGGACCAGCGGGCGCTGAACACCCCCGGCATGCCGTTGAGCGCGTCGACCGCGAGCCCGGAGTCGTCGGCGATGGTCGGCAGCCCGCTCTGCCGGCAGCCCTCCCGCGCCTTGATCAGCGCGTTCTCGCCGAAAGTCAGGCCGGTCTCCGGCAGCTCCGGATACTCGTCGACGTCGTCGAGGCCGAGCAGGGCGATCCGGTGCGCGCCGAGCGCGCCGTCCAGGATCCGCTGAAGCTCCACCAGCTTCTTACGGTTACGCGTGGCCAGCAGGACCTTGTTCATGCGGATTCACCTTCGTTCGCGACTGCGGGGCTCGCAAGCTCACTCCTCGCGCTCACGCGAGTGCCTTGCGCTGGGCTTCGGCCAGATCCGCGCACCCCGCCACGGCCAGGTCGAGCAGGCTGTCGAGCTGGTCGCGGGCGAACACGCCCGCCTCACCGGTGCCCTGCACCTCGACGAAGTCGCCCGCACCGGTGCACACCACGTTCATGTCCACCTCGGCGGCCACGTCCTCCTCGTAGCAGAGGTCGAGCCGGGCCTCCCCCGCGATGATCCCCACGCTGACCGCCGCCACCGACCGGTGCATCACCTTCTCCGGCTTGCCCGCGAGGGCCTTGCGGGCGGCCAGCCAGCCCACCGCGTCGTGCAGCGCCACGTACGCGCCGGTGATCGCGGCCGTGCGCGTGCCGCCGTCGGCCTGGAGCACGTCGCAGTCGAGCACTACCGAGTTCTCGCCGAGCGCCTTGAGGTCGATGCTGGCCCGCAGGCTGCGGCCGATCAGCCGGGAGATCTCGTGGGTGCGCCCACCGACCCGACCCTTGATGCTCTCCCGGTCCGAGCGGGTGTTGGTGGCCCGGGGCAGCATCGCGTACTCGGCGGTCACCCAGCCGAGCCCGGAGCCCTTGCGCCAGCGGGGCACGCCCTCGGTGACGCTCGCCGTGCAGAGCACCCGGGTGCCGCCGAACTCGACGAGCACCGAGCCCTCCGGATGGGTGCTCCAGCCCCGGGTCAGGGTCACCGGTCGGAGTTGAGAGGGCCCTCGCCCGTCAGGTCGCGCCATGCCCTGCACCCTATGCGGTGCGGCGATCCGCTTCCCCCTGGGTGTCCCGAGCAGTGTCCGCGTCGTGCACCCGCAGGAATCCGGCGACCGCCGCCGGCCAGCCGAACTCCTGTGCCCGGGCCCGGGCGGCCCGCCGTCGCGCGGCCTCCGGCCGGGCCACGAGGCGGGTCACGGCCTCGGCCATCGACTTTCCGGAACCGTATGCGGCGATCCCGGCCGAGCCGACCACCTCGGGCAACGCGCTCGCGGCGTTCACCACCACCGGGGTGCCGCAGGCCAACGCCTCCAGCCCGGCGAGGCCGAAGGTCTCCACCGGGCCGGGCGCGAGCACCACGTCCGCGCTGGCGAGCAGCGCGGCCACCGCCGCCCGGTCGGGCAGGTGACCGGTGAACGTGACCGGCAGGCCGGCGGCCCGGCGGGCCAGCGACGCCCGCAACGGCCCGTCCCCGGCCAGCACCAGCACCGCCGGCACGCCCGAGCGGCGCAGCTCGGCGAGGGCTTCGACCGCCAGCTCCGGCCGCTTCTCCGGAGACAACCGGGCGCAGTGTACGAGCAGCAGTTCGGTCGGGTCGGCGTAGCGCTCCCGCATCGCCGGGTCGACCCGGTCGGGGTGGAAGGTGTCCAGGTCCACCCCGAGCGGCACGAGATCCACGTTGTCGGCGCCGATGCGGTCGAACTCCTCGGCCGCCCACCGGGTCGTGCACACGATCCGGTCGTACGCCCGGCTGGTGGCCCGGTTGAGCCGGTCCGCGACCGGCCGCCGCAGCACGTCCGGCACACCCCACTGGCCGAGCAGCCCGGTCAGCGACTCGTGCGAGACCATCACCGACGGCACCCCGTGCGCCTTCGCCCAGTTCCCCGTCCAGCGCAGCGACGACCTGTCGGACACCTCCAGCCGGTCCGGCGCCAGCTCGGCGAGCACCCGGGCCAGCCGCCGCCGACCAACCAGCAGCCGGTAACCGCCGGTGCCGGGCAGCTCCACGCCGGGCAGGGTCACCACCCGACCCCACGGGTGCCACTCGTGTGCGTCGCGTCGACCGGGCACCACCAGCACCGGATCGTGCCCCGCCGCGCGGTAGCCCTCGCCGAGGTGGCGCAGCGCGGTGCGCAGGCCACCGGAGCGCGCGGTCACGAAGTTCGCGAGCCGGACGATCCGCAGCCCGCCGGCCGTCCCCGTCACGACGCGGCCGGCAGGCCCACGGTGGCACCCTGGGCGCGTACCGCCCGGTAGTGCCCGACCAGCTCGTCGCCGACGGCCGCCCAACTGCGTCGGCGGACCGCGGCCCTGGCGGCCACCCCGTACGCCCGCCGCCGGTCGGCGTCCCCGGCCAACTCGGCCACCGCGGCGGCGAGGGCGTCGCCGTCGGCCGGCGGGACCAGCAGCCCGGTCGTTCCCGAGTCGACCAGATCGACCGGCCCGCCACTGGCCGGCGCGACCACCGGCACCCCGGAGGCCAGCGCCTCCTGGAGGGTCTGGCCGAAGGTCTCGTGCGGCCCGGTGTGCACGAACACGTCCAGGCTGGCGTAGAGCCGGGCCAGGTCCTCGCCGTGCTGCACCCCCAGGAAGTCCACCCCCGGCAGCGCCCGGGTCAGCTGGCGGCGGGCGGGGCCGTCGCCGGCCACCACGACCCGCACGCCCGGCAGCCGGGACGTCGCCGCCAGCAGCTCCACCCGCTTCTCCGGGGCCAGCCGGCCGACGTAGCCGACCAGCAGCTCCCCGCCGGGGGCCAGCCGACGCCGCAGGTCGTCGCACCGCTTGGCCGGATCGAACCGGACGGCGTCCACGCCCCGGCCCCACAGCCAGATCCGCTGCACCCCGTTGGCGATCAGGTCGGCGGCCGCCCGGGTCGACGGCGCGAGGGTCCGCTGCGCCAGATTGTGGATCTCCCGAAGCCGTCGCCACGCGGCGGCCTCACCCCAGCTCACCCGGTACGCCCTGGCATAGGCCGCCACGTCGGTCTGGTACACCGCCACCATGGGCAGCCCGTACCGGCTGGCGAGGGTTGCCGCGCGGGCGCCGAGGATGAACGGACTGGCCAGGTGCACCACGTCGGGCGCCGCCGACAGCAACGCCCCCGCCAGCCGGGTGGTGGTCGGCACGCCCAGCCGGAAACCCTGGTAACGGGGCAACGGCACGCTCGGGATGCGCACCACCGGGTACGGCGACCCCTCGATGTCCCGCCCTGCCGCCCCGGGCGGTGCGGGTGCGATGACCACCGGTTCGTGGCCCCGGGCCAGCAGGTGCTCCGCCGTGCGCACCACGGAGTGCGCGACGCCGTTCACGTCCGGCGGGAACGACTCGGTCACGATGGCGATCCGCATGCCCACACCGTGCTGGTGCCACGGGTGCCCCAGGCGACCAGCCGCTGACCGGCCGGCGAACAGTACGGCACAACACCGCCGCGAGGCGGTCAGATGTCGTAGCTGGCGCCGGCCCGGACCACCTCGAGTGGGCCGGTGTACGCGGCGGCAGCCGACTCCAACGTGTGCGCCTCGCTGCCCCACGCCGCGACCAGGTGGGTGAGCAGCAACCGCCCCACCACCGCCTTGGTCGCCGTCTCGCCCGCCTCGCGGCCGGTCAGGTGCAGGTCCGGAGGATTGTCCACGCCGTCGAGGTAGCTGGCCTCGCACAGGAACACGTCGGCGTTCTGGGCCAGGCGCAGCAACGCGTCGCAGGGCGCGGTGTCCGACGAGTAGCACAGCGACCGACCGCCGTGCTCCAACCGCACGCCGTACGTCTCGACGGGATGGTTGACCCGGTCGACGGTGACGGTGAACGGCCCGATCGGGAACGTGCCCGGCTGCAACGCGTAGAACTGGTAGACGTCCTCCACCGTGCCGTCGTCGCCGTAGGCGGCGCTGAGCCGGTCCGGTGCGCCGGAGGGCGCGTACACCGGCAACGGCGGGTAGGGGCCGTCCGGGGCGTACCGGCGGACCACCACGTACGACGCGGCGTCGAGGATGTGGTCACAGTGCAGGTGGGTCAGCAGGATCGCGTCGGGCGCGTGCAGCCCCACGTAGCGCTGGAGGCTGGACAGCGACCCCGGGCCGAAGTCGACCAGGAGGCGGAAGCCGTCCGCCTCGACGAGATAGGCGGAGCACGGCGACTCGGGGCCGGGGAAGCTACCGGCACACCCCAGGACAGTCAGTCGCATCGGGTCGTCTCGCTGTCACTGTCAGTAGCAGCCGTGCCGGCGGTCGTCCCGGCAATGATCTCTACCGACGCGTACGCCACGCTGCGCAGCCTACGCTGGGGTGCCCGAGGACAAGAATCATCCGTTGGAAGTTGTCACGAACGTGACACCCGCTCACAGCCCAGGTGCGACAAACGGGCCACCGACGCGTACGCCGACGGCCCGTTCGCGCAAGACCCCTGCGATCAGGCCCAGAGCTGACCCTCCAGCGCGTCCTCGGCATCCGCGAGGGTGCCGCCGTACGCGCCGGTGGACAGGTACTTCCAGCCGCCGTCGCAGACCACGAACGCCACATCGGCCCGCCGGCCGTCGCGGACCGCCTCGTGCGCCACCGCGAGCGCGGCGTGCAGGATCGCCCCGGTGGAGAAGCCGGCGAAGATGCCCTCCACCTCGACGAGCTGACGGGTACGCAGCACCGCGTCCCGGGTGCCGACCGAGAAGCGCCGGGACAGCACCGAGGCGTCGTACAGCTCTGGCACGTACCCCTCGTCGATGTTGCGCAGGCCGTAGACCAGCTCGCCGTAGCGCGGCTCGGCCGCCACGACCTGGATGCCCTCGACCTTCTCGCGCAGGTAGCGCCCGGTGCCCATCAGGGTGCCGGTGGTGCCCAACCCGGCCACGAAGTGCGTGATGGTGGGCAGGTCGTGCAGCAGTTCCGGACCTGTCGTCTCGTAGTGCGCCCGCGCGTTGGCCTCGTTGCCGTACTGGTAGAGCATCACCCAGTCCGGGTGCTCGGCGGCGATCTGCTTGGCCGTCGCGACGGCCTGGTTGGAGCCGCCCGCCGCCGCCGAGAAGATGATCTCCGCCCCGTACATCCGGAGCAGCTGGACCCGCTCGGTGGAGACGTTCTCGGGCATCACGCAGACCAGCCGGTACCCGCGCAGCTTGGCCACCATGGCCAACGAGATGCCGGTGTTGCCGCTGGTCGGCTCCAGGATGGTGTCACCCGCCCGGAGCCGGCCGGCCTCCTCCGCCGCGCGGACCATGAACAGCGCCGCGCGGTCCTTGATGCTGCCCGTCGGGTTCCGGTCCTCCAGCTTCGCCCAGAGCCGCACCGGCGGTGCGCCGTCGGGCACCGTCGGCGAGAGCCGGGGCAGACCGACGAGCGGCGTGCCACCACAGGCGTCGAGGAGGCTGTCGTACCGCGCCATGGCGGCCGCCCTCAGCGCGCGGCGACGGCGGTCGCGGCGCGGTGCGAGCTGATCGCGGCTGCCGCGGCGCTGTGCGAGCTGATCGCCGCTGCCGCCGCGAAACCGAACGCGCCGCCGGCCACGGCCGGCAGGATGGTGACGCTGTCACCGTCGGAGAGCTTCGCGTCGAGCGCGCCGAGGAAGCGGACGTCCTCGTCGTTGACGTAGACGTTCACGAAACGGTGCAGTGCGCCGGCCTCGGTGACCAGGCGGCCACGCAGCCCGGCGTGCCGGGAGTCCAGGTCGGTGAGCAGGTCTGCCAGCGTGTCGCCGGCACCCTCGACGACCTTGGCGCCGCCGGTGTAGCTGCGCAGGATGGTGGGGATGCGAACCTCGATGGCCATGATGTCGTGCTCCTCAAACGGGTGTGCCAACGGTGACGGGACGGAGAACGGGTGCGAACGCTGACGGGTCAGCGGCCGGAACACTCGTAGTCGACCGTCGCCGGGCTCTGCCCGAACATGTAGGACTGCACGGCGTGCGGGTCGATCCCGGCCTCCACGATCTGGACCGGCTCCTCGGTCACCACGCCGTCGACGATCCGGAACGACCGGATCTCCTCCGAGTCGGGCTCACGGGTCGAGACGAGCAGGTAGTGCGCGCCCGGCTCGCCGGCGAAGGACACATCCGTCCGGGACGGGTATGCCTCGGTGGCGGTGTGCGAGTGGTAGATGACCACGGGCTCCTCGTCCCGGTCGTCCATCTCCCGCCACACCCGCAGATGCTCCATCGAGTCGAACTCGTAGAAGGTCATCGACCGGGCGGCGTTGTCCATCGGGATGTGCCGGGTCGGGGTGTCGCTGCCGACGGCACCGGCGACGACGCCGCACGCCTCGTCGGGGTGGTCCCGGCGCGCGTGGGCGACGATCGCGTCAATGATCGACCGGTCGATGCTCAGCACGTGCACCAGCCTAACGCCTAGCGGGCGGGCCCTGAAGTGGTGCCGGTCACGCCTAGTCGATCAAGGCGTTGAGCAGCGACTCCTGTAGATACCCGAGATACGCGTAGACCGACAGCTGGAACACCCGGCTGGAACCGGGATCCTCGGTCACCGCGTCGTCCAGCTCCTCACCCAGATCCGTGCCGTCCTTGATCTCCAGCCGGACGCCCATCGCCAGCCGCGCGTCGTTGAGCGCCCGCAGCCACGCCTCGGCGGCCTCGGCGTCCAACCGCACCTCGCCGCCGGCCTCGTCGGGCAGCGCGGCCAGGATGGCCCCCGCCTGGTCGATCTTGGCAGTCTTCAGATCACCCTCGGTGTAGCGGCGGAACTCGGCGGTGCCGCTCGCATCCTCCGGGTAGACGGCCGGAAACAGCCGGCCCACGACCGGGTCCGTGTGGTCGAAACCGTCGGTGAGTAGGCCGACCACCTCGCTGGCGACCTTGCGCAGCACCCGCACCTCGTCCACGGCGAAGGTGGCGACATAGCGGCCGGCCTGGCGCCGGAACATGCTCACGAGCGGTCCACCGTCGCCCACAGCCCGTACGCGTGCAACTGCGACGCGTCGTGCTCCATCCGCTCCCGGGCCCCCGTGGAGACCACGGCGCGGCCCTTGTGGTGCACGTCCAGCATGAGCTGCTCCGCCCTCTCCCGGCTGTAGCCGAACAGCTTCTGGAAGACCCAGGTCACGTACGTCATCAGGTTGACCGGGTCGTCCCACACGATCGTCACCCATTGCCGGTCGGGCGCCGGCACCTCGTCAGTGGCCGGCGTCTCGACCGGTGCAACCTGTGGAGCCGCCATGCCCCCCATCGTGCCACCGGTTTCCCGGAACCGAGGAACCGGAACGCCGGGCGAACCAGGATCACCCGCCGTGGCCACCCCGGAGTCGGCCCGCACCCCGTCGGAGCCGGGGCGCGGTACGGGCCCGAGCCAGGAGATGGCCACGCCGTCAGGCGAGCAGGATGCCGTGGTCGACCGCATCGGAGAGCACCACGCCCAGCGAGAGACGGATCACCTCGAACCGTCGGGAGATCTCCCGGGAAAGCTCCAACTCGACCTCCCGCAACGCCCGCTGGGACCAGGCCCGCGCGGCGCTGTGGTCATCGTTGCCCGGGGTACGCCACTGCTGCCAGCACCCGCCGGAGAGCGCCACCGCGACCGGCGGAAGCACCTCGTCACGGGTCACCGTCGGATAGCCGGCGAGCGCGTCGATCGCCTCCGTGCCGGTCAGTCCGGCCACACCCGCCGTACTCGTGATCAGCAGCACCCGGTCCAGGTCGCGCCCGGAGCGGTGATCCGCCAGGCCGTACTGGACGGCGGTGGCGATCCGGCGGCGGACGCCCTCCGCCGGTGTCCCGCCGAGCACCTGGGCGGCGGTGTCGGCCACGATGCCCCGTACCGCGTGGTCGCACTGGGCGGTGGCCAGCAGCGACAGCGCCGCCATCTCCCGGTCGAGCAGGTCCGGTAGGCCGGCGCAGCCGACCCCGAAGACGATCTCCTGGACGGCCCGGAGGTGGATGTTCGCCAGCTCCAGCGCCAGGTGCTGGCGGATCCGCTGGGAGCAGGAGCGGGTCTGCCGGTCGAGCCGCTCGGACCAGTCCCCCGGCTCGGCGGACACCGCCACCCGGTCGTGCTGCCCCGGCAGCACCGGCGGATCGGCGCTGGCCCGCTGCAACCCCTCGTTCGCCGACCAGCCCACCAGCGCCCGGCGCAGGTCGGCTGCGGAATCGGCGCCGTCGACCGGGAACCACCGCGAGCCCGCCAGCGAGGGGACCGCGGCCAGCAGCGCCGCCCGGTGTGCCTCGACGATCACCGCCACCGGGTCCACCTCCCCCGGCCGGCCGTCGGCCGGCGAGACGGACGCCCCCGCGTCCTCCGTCAGCGCCCCGCCGTCGGCCGGTGGCGCCCAACCCGCCGCACCCGGCGTCACCGCGAAGACGACCTCCACTGCAGCGGCGGCCACCTCGGCGAGCAGGTTCAGCTCCTGGGCCGTGAACGCCTGGTCGGCCGCGATCACGAAGAGCAGCGCGCCGGCCCGGCCGACCGCCTCGCGCAGCACCCGGACGCCGGCCACGCCGAGCGCGCCCGTGTCCGGTGTGTCGATCAGGGTGAAGTGGCGCAGCAGGGGTTCGGGCACGCTCAGCTCGACCCGCCGCGGTGGCCGGGCCAACGCCGGGCCGGCGGCGTCCCGGTCCGCGCCGTACGAGTGCGGCTGGCGGTAGCCGGGGACGAAGGCTGCCCGCGTGGGCACCTGGGCGTGCCGGACCAGCAGCCAACTGCCCGCCGGCACGGTGAGCATCACCGGGTCGAGCCCGACGAGGCTGGCGAGGACCGCGCGCCGGTCCGCGCCGGCCGGGCCGACGGCGACCACGCCGAGCGGCTCGTCCGCGCGGGCAACCGGCACGCCGAGATCGGTGGGCAGCGGGGCGCAGCTCGGCGGGTCGGCTGAGCTGGCCATGTCGCCGGGCGAGTCGAGCGAGGGGAGAGGGCCCTGCTGCATCGGGTGGCCTCCCGGGGCAGGCGACCGGCACGCCGGTCGCGTGGAAATTCCGGTGACACTACCCGGATGCCGGAAGAGTACGTTCGGCCGGCCGACCAGGCGGAACACATCGGATACTCACCGGTAATTGTGCCGCTACTCAACTTCGGTGCGTGACGATGCGGGCGCGGACGGAATTCGATGGATATGCTGCCCGGATGAGTCGATGGCAGTTCGTCGGCCGGACCGACGAGCTCAACCGCCTGCTGGCGGCGGTGACCGGCGAGGCCGGCCGAGGGCTCTTCTTCAGCGGCAGCGCGGGCATCGGCAAGAGCCGGCTGCTGCGCGAGGGGGTCAACACCCTGCCCACCGACAGGTACGCGATCTGGTCCATCGCGGCCAGCGCCACCACTGCCGCGCTGCCGTTCGGTGGGCTGGTGCAGGTCCTCCCGGCGGAGCAGCCCCAGGGCCTCTCCCCCGCCGGCATACTCCGCTGGGCGCTCGGCGTTCTGCAACAGCAGGCCGCCGGCCGCCGGATCGTGCTCGCCATCGACGACGCGCACCTGCTCGACCCACCCTCCGCGGCGCTGGTGCATCTGGTCGCCCGCGCCGACAACGCCACAGTCGTGGGCACCCTGCGCGACGGCGAACAGATCCCGCTGCCGATCCGGGCACTCTGGACCGACGACCTGGTCGAGCACGTCGAGCTGACCCCCATGCCACCGTCGGAGACCGCCGGCCTGCTGGCGGCGATCCTGGGCGGCCCGGTCGACGCCGGTTCCGCCGACCGGCTCGGCCGGCTGTCGGCAGGCAACCCGCTGCTGCTGCGCGAGCTGGTGCACGCCGCCAGCGGCAGCGAGGAGCTGAAGCGCACCTACGGGATCTGGAAGTGGACCGGGCGGCTGGAGCTGGCGCCCAGCCTCACCGACCTGATCGACACCCGCGTCGGGCAGCTCACCGACGGCGTTCGTACGGTCGTCGAGCTGGTCGCCTTCGGTGAGCCACTCGGCCTGCACCTGCTCAACCAGGCCGCCGAGCAGTCCGATGTGGAGTGCGCCGAGGAGCGCGGCCTGATCACCGTCATCCAGCACGACCGGCGGACCAACGTACGCCTGGCCCACCCGCTCTACGGCGAGGTGATGCGTCGCCGGTGCCCGGTCAGCCGCACCAGACGCCTCCAGGCGCACCTCGCCGAGCTGCTGGAACAGGTCGGCAAGCGCCGCCGCGACGACCTGCTGCGGGTGGCGGTCTGGCGGCTCGACTCGGGCACCGCACAGGACGCCGCCCTGCTCGTGGACGCCGCGATGCAGGCGTTCACCCGCTACGACGTACCGCTGGCGACCCGGCTGGCCCGGGCCGCGCTGAACGCCGACGGCGGCTCGGACGCGGCGGAGCTGCTGGCCACGATTCTGATGTTCGCCGACCGACCGGACGAGGCGATCACCGTTCTCGACGCGGTGACCCTGGAGCCCGGGGACGAGCGGCGGCTCTGCCGGTGGCTGACCGTCCGCGGCATGGTCAGCTACTGGGGGCTCAGCCGGGAGTCCACCGTGGAGGAGATCGCGAGCCGGGTCGAGCAGCTCGGCGACTCGGCCGACCGCGCCCGGGTGCACGCCTTCGAGGCGATCATGCGGCTGCACCGGCTCGACACGACCACCGCCGTACGGCTCAGTCAGCGGGTGCTCGATCGGCCCGCGGCCAGCATCGCCGCCCGTGAACTGGCGCGCAGCACCATCGCGTACGTCCAGGCGGCCCAGGGTCAGCTGACGCGCAGCGGTGCGGCCATCGCGCAGGTGCACTCCGCCGCGGCCAGCTGGCGCACCGACATGCCGTACCTGCAACTGGCCCTGGAGCTGGCCCGCGGCACCCGGCTCATGCTCACCGGCGACCTCGTCGGGATCGACGCGATCGTGGCCGACGAGTTCGCCGACCTGGCCGGTGCCGGTGACTTCCGACTCGGCACCGGATACCTGGCCATCCTCCAGGCGTACGCCGCGCGGCTGCGCGGGCAGAGCGACTCGGCGATGCGGACGTCGTTGGGCGCCTGCGCGGTGCTGGCGACCAGCCGGGTCTACGCCGGTCTGGCCCAGGCCGAGCGGGCCCAGGCGGCGGCGCTGCGTGGCGACGCGGCGCAGGCGGCCGAGGCGATGGCCGAGGCCGACCGCACCCACGCGCCGGGCATGGCGGTGCTCTACCCATGGCTGGAGCAGGCCCGGGGCGCGGTGCTCGCCGCGTCGGGTGACCTGCCGGGCGCGGTGAAGCAGCTCAACGACCTGGCCGACCGGCTGCGGGCGGACGGTTTCGCCGGGCACGAGGTGCACGTTCTGCACGACCTGGTCCGGTTGGACCAGGCCGGCGCGGCGGTCGGGCCCACCTGTTCCGACGGCGGGCGGCGCACGGTGGCGCAGCGCCTCGCCGAGCTGTCCGAGCAGGTGGACGGGGTGCTCCCGCCGCTACTGGCCCGGCACGCCCGGGCCGCGGTGACCGATTCCGCCGCGGATCTGCTCGCGGTCGCCGACGACTACGCCGCGCTGGAGCTGACGGTGTACGCCGCCGAGGCCACCGCCCAGGCGCTGCAGCGGCTACGCCAGCAACAGTCGGTGGCGGCCGGCGAGGCGCGCGAGCGTCTGGCCGGGCTGCTCGGCCGGTACGACCTGATCCGCACGCCGGCGCTGCGGGCCGGGGCGCCGGTGCTCACCGAACGCGAGTGGCAGGTGGCCCGCCTCGCCGCGCACGGTGCGACCAGCAAGGCCATCGCCGAGCGGCTCTATCTCTCCGCCCGCACTGTGGAGAACCACCTGCAGCGGATCTACACCAAGCTCGGCGTGACCGGCCGGTCCGAGCTGTGGGCCGCGCTGCGGTCGATCCCGGGCCACGAAGGCGGCGGCGCGGGCTGAACCTTAGGCTGGGGCGGTGAGCACCCTGGGCCCCGCGCTGCTGACCGACCACTACGAGCTGACCATGGTCAGCGCCGCACTCAAGGACGGCACCGCCGACCGCCGCTGTGTCTTCGAGGTGTTCAGCCGTCGGCTGCCCAGCGGCCGGCGTTACGGCGTCGTCGCCGGCACCGCGCGCCTGATCGAGCTGATCCGCGACTTCCGGTTCGACCCGGCGGAGGTCGATTTCCTGCGCCGCACCGGAGTGGTCGACGAGGCGGCGGCGGCCTGGCTCACCGACTACCGCTTCACCGGCGACATCGACGGGTACGCCGAGGGTGAGCTGTTCTTCCCCGGCTCGCCCATCCTGACCGTCTCCGGCGGCTTCGCCGAGTGCGTGGTGCTGGAGACGGTGGCGCTCTCCGTGCTCAACCACGACTGCGCGGTGGCGGCCGCCGCGGCGCGGATGGTCACCGCTGCCCGGGGCCGGGCGCTGATCGAGATGGGATCGCGCCGGGCACACGAGGAGGCCGCGGTGGCGGCGGCGCGGGCCGCGTACCTGGCCGGTTTCCGGTTCACGTCCAACCTCGCCGCCGGCGAGCGCTACGGCATCCCGACGGCGGGCACCGCGGCACACGCGTTCACCCTGCTGCACGACGACGAGCGGGCCGCGTTCGCCTCGCAGGTGGCCACGCTGGGCAGGGACACCACGCTGCTGGTCGACACGTACGACATCAGCCAGGGCATCCGCAACGCGATCGCGGTGGCCGGGCCCGAGCTGCGGGCGATCCGGATCGACTCGGGTGACCTCGCGGTGATCGCGCAGCAGTCCCGGGAACTGCTGGACTCGCTGGGCGCCACCGAGACGAAGATCATCGTCTCGGGTGACCTGGACGAGTACTCGATCGCGGCGCTGGCCGCCGAGCCGGTCGACATGTACGGCGCGGGGACGGCAGTGGTCACCGGTTCCGGGGCGCCCACGGCGGGGCTGGTCTACAAGCTCGTCGAGGTCGAGGGCCGCCCGGTGGTGAAGCGCTCCGAGCACAAGGCGACCATCGGTGGGCGCAAGGTCGCGGTTCGCCGGCACAAGCCGACCGGCACCGCCACGGAGGAGATCATCGTCCCGCAGGGCGTGCCGGACCGGCAGGCCAACGACCGGATGCTCCAGCGCTCGTACGTGATCGACGGCGAGCCCGTGGGTCTGCCCACCCTCGACGAGTCCCGGGAGCACCTGCGCGAGTGCCTCATCTCCATCCCGTGGGAGGGGCTGAAGCTCTCGGCCGGCGACCCCGCGGTGCCGGTCACTGTCGTACCCGCCGGCTGAGCCCGCTGATCCGTTCTCGAAGGGACCCCCGATGGCCAACGCGCTGATCATCGTCGACGTGCAGAACGACTTCTGTGAGGGCGGCTCGCTGGCCGTCGCGGGCGGCGCCGGAGTGGCCGCCGGGATCTCCCGGCTGCTCGCCGCCGAGCCGGACCGGTGGGCGCACGTGGTCGCCACGAAGGACTATCACATCGACCCGGGCGCGCACTTCGGCGATCCGCCGGACTTCGTCGAGTCGTGGCCCCGGCACTGCGTGGTCGGCACCAGCGGCTCGGAGTTCCACCCGGACCTGGAGACCGGTCGGGTCGAGGCGATCTTCCACAAGGGCGAGCACGCGGCGGCGTACTCCGGGTTCGAGGGGCACGCCGACGACGGCGAGTGCCTGGCCGACTGGCTGCGTCGGCACGACGTGGACCGGGTCGACGTGGTCGGCATCGCCACCGACCACTGCGTCCGCGCCACCGCGCTCGACGCCGCCCGGGAGGGCTTCGCCACCACCGTCCTGCTGGAGCTGACCGCCGCTGTCGCTCCGGAGACCACCGACGTGGCGCTGCGGGCGATGGACGGCGCCGGCGTGATCCTGGACGCTGAGCCTGTGATCAGGGCCGCATGAGGCGCTAATTGGTTGGCCAATGGTCCACCATCCGTCGAGGATGTCGCCGGAGGTACGGACCAACGTGAACATGAAGCCTTACCGCACAGCCCTCGCTCTGCCCGGCCTGCGGTCGCTGCTGCTGATCGCCGTCCTCGCCCGCATCCCGCTCACGGCGACCGGGGTCACGCTGACCTTCCACGTCGTGCTCGACCTCGACCGGGGCTACGGCGCGGCCGGCCTGGTGGGCGCCGCCATCACCGTGGGCGCGGCGATCGGTGGGCCGCTGCTCGGCCGTCTGGTCGACCGGCGTGGTCTGCGTCCGGTGTTGGTGCTCACCGGCATCGCCGAGGCGGTGTTCTGGACCACCGCGCCGTCGTTGCCGTACCCGCTGCTGCTGCCGACCGCCTTCGTGGCGGGTTCGCTGGCCCTGCCGATCTTCTCGGTGGTCCGCCAGTCGATCGCCGCGCTGGTTCCGGAAGATCAACGGCGGCCGGCGTACGCCCTGGACTCCATGTCCGTCGAGCTGTCCTTCATGATCGGCCCGGCGCTGGCGGTGGCGCTGGTCACCGCCATCTCGGCGCAGACCACCATGTACCTCGTCGGTGGCGGCATCGTCGCCGCCGGGATCGCCCTGTGGCTGGTGAACCCGCCGATCCGCGGTGCCGCCGAACCCACCGGCCCACGACGCCACGTGCCCCGCCGGGAGTGGCTGACGCCTCGCCTGCTCGCCGTCCTGGCGCTCAGCACCGCCGCCACCCTGGTGCTCGGCGGCACCGACGTCGCGGTGGTAGCCGTCCTGCGCGAGAGCGGCGACGTCGGCTGGACCGGCGTCGTGCTGGCCGGCTGGGCGATCGCCTCCCTGGCCGGCGGCTTCGCCTACGGGGCGGTGCACCGCTCACTCTCTCCGCTGGCCCTCACCGCAGCGCTCGCGCTCTGCACCATCCCGGTCGGGTTGGGCGGCGCGCACTGGTGGCTGCTCTGCCTGGCGCTGATCCCGGCCGGCGCGCTGTGCGCGCCCACCATCGCGGCCTCCTCCGACGCCGTCAGCCGCCTCGCACCGGCCGAGGTACGCGGCGAGGCGATGGGCCTGCACGGTTCGGCGGTCACCGTCGGCATCGCGGTCGGCGCACCGCTCGCCGGCGCGGTGATCGACAGCAGCGCGCCGCTCTGGGGCTTCGTGGTGACCGGGGCGCTCGGCGCACTGATCACCCTCGTGGTGCTGCCGATCGAGCTGCGCCGCCGCCGCAAGGACGACGCGCTCGCCGCGCTTCCCGTCGAAGCGGACCTCGCCTCCGCCACCCGCTGACAACCTGGCCGGGCACCTGCCCGGCCCGTGTGTCCGCCGGCGTCCCGCGCGCCTGGCCTGGCGCCGGCCCGACCCGCTGTTTCCGCCCGGCCCCGCGCCTGCCCGGCCTCGTGCCTGCCCGGCCTCGTGCCTGCCCGGCCCGGTGCCTGCCCGACCCCGCGCCTGCCCGGTCCGGCGCCCGCCCGACCCCGCGCATGCCCGGCCCCGCGCATGCCGGGTCCCGCGCCTGCCCGGCCCAGGTTCCCCGATGAGCATGATGCCTGTGAGTCATCAAAATGACTCACAGGCATCACCGTCGCAAGCATGTGCGGGGCACCGCCGATCCCGCAGGTCGCCGCGCGCTCTGAGTCGCCGGCCGGGGACGTTGCTCTGCCATCGACGCCTCGCGGTCAACGCGGCGAGCGGTCGGGCCACGCGCGACATGCAGTGCGCCGGACATGCAGTACGCCGACATGCAGTGCGCCGGACATGCAGTGCGCCGGACATGCAGTGCGCCGACATGCAGTGGGCGGGCACAGCGACGGGCGCCGCTCCCGATGGTCCCGGGGGGCGGCGCCCGTCGTACAGCCGAACTGGTGGAGCGTCAGTTCCTGTCGATGTTGCTGGCGGTGTCCTCGCTGTAGCGAGCGCCGCCGTCCGACTCGCTGGTGAGCGGCTTGGAGCCACCCTCCGGCGGGCCGGCCAGGCTCTGGCCGGCGGCCAGCTCCGGGAACTTCGCGTCGAAGGCCGGCCGCTCGGAGCGGATGCGGGGCATCCGGTCGAAGTTGCGCAGCGGCGGCGGGCTGCTGGTCGCCCACTCCAGCGAGTTGCCGTGGCCCCAGGGGTCGTTCACCTCGACCACCGGACCGGTCTTGTACGACTTCCAGCAGTTGTAGATGAACGGCAGCGTGGAGATACCGGTGATGAACGCGCCGACCGTGGAGATCGTGTTCAGCGTGGTGAAACCGTCACCGGGCAGGTAGTCGGCGTACCGGCGGGGCATGCCCTCGGCGCCGAGCCAGTGCTGCACCAGGAAGGTGGTGTGGAAGCCGATCATGGTGAGCCAGAAGTGCACCTTGCCCAGGCGCTCGTCGAGCATCCGGCCGAACATCTTCGGGAACCAGAAGTAGATGCCGGCGAAGACGGCGAACACGATGGTGCCGAAGAGCACGTAGTGGAAGTGCGCCACCACGAAGTACGAGTCCGACACGTGGAAGTCGAGCGGCGGGCTGGCCAGCAGCACACCGGTGAGACCACCGAAGAGGAAGGTGACCAGGAAGCCGACCGCCCACAACATGGGCGTCTCGAAGCTGATCTGGCCCCGCCACATGGTGCCGATCCAGTTGAAGAACTTCATGCCGGTCGGCACCGCGATCAGGTAGCTCAGGAAGCTGAAGAACGGCAGCAGCACCTGGCCGGTGGCGAACATGTGGTGCGCCCAGACGCTCATCGAGAGCGCGGCGATCGCGACCGTCGCGGCGACCAGACCCTTGTAGCCGAAGATCGGCTTGCGGGAGAAGACCGGGATGATCTCGCTGATGATGCCGAAGAACGGCAACGCCACGATGTAGACCTCGGGATGCCCGAAGAACCAGAACAGGTGCTGCCAGAGCATTGGCCCACCGGTCGCCGGGTCGTACACATGGGCGCCGAGGATGCGGTCCGCGGCGAGCGCGAACAGCGCGGCGGCCAGCAGCGGGAAGACCAGGATCACCAGGAGGCTGGTGACCAGGATGTTCCACGTGAAGATCGGCATCCGGAACATCGTCATGCCGGGCGCACGCAGGGTGAGCACCGTGGTGATCATGTTCACTGCGCCGAGGATGGTGCCCAGGCCGGAGATGGCCAGACCCATGATCCACATGTTGGCGCCGACGCCGGGCGAGTGCTCGACACTGCTCAGCGGCGCGTACGCGAACCAGCCGAAGTCGGCGGCGCCGCCCGGGGTGAGGAAGCCGGCCGTCGCCATCGTGCCGCCGAACAGGTACAGCCAGTAGGCGAAGCTGTTCAGGCGGGGGAAGGAAACGTCAGGTGCGCCGATCTGGATCGGCACGATGTAGTTCGCGAAGGCGAACACGATAGGCGTCGCGAAGAACAGCAGCATGATCGTGCCGTGCATCGTGAAGAGCTGGTTGTACTGCTCCGGCGACAGGAACTGCAGCCCGGGGCGGGCCAGCTCAGCCCGCATGATCAGGGCCATCAGGCCGCCAACCATGAAGAACACGAACGCGGTGACCATGTACATGATCCCGATCTGCTTCGCGTCCGTGGTACGCAGCAGCCGCGCGATGGCCGACCCCTTGACCGGCTCCCGGACCGGCCAGGGCCGGGTCACGACCGGCTTGGGTGCGACGGTGGTCACGAGTGGCCTCCGGTTCTCGGTTGTCCCGCTCGGCACACGCTGATTATCTGCGGGCCGTCATCCGTAGGGAGGATAGTCCTCGGCAGGTCGCAGCGCCGCGTGGGGTGGCGTGACACGATCTACTACGGGCCTACAGCGGGCCGACGAGCAACCGGTAGTGCTCCCCGAAGATCCGTCCGCCACGTCCGCGCAGCAGCGGGTCGCGCAGCGCCGGCGGCACGTCCCTGGTCCGGTTGCGGTCGCGGGTCCGGTCAGCCACCCAGCGCGTACGCGGGCGACGACGACTCTCGTACGCCATCAGCGCCGCCTCGACGCTGCCGGCGGCGCGCAGCGACTCGGCCAGCACCACGGCGTCCTCCAGGGCCATCGCGGCACCCTGGGACAGGGTCGGCGCGGTGGCGTGCGCGGCGTCACCGACCAGCAGGACCCGCCCCCGGTACCAGCGGCCCAGCTCGACCTCGTCGGTGATCCCGGCGTGCACCCGGTCGAGCATCTCCAGCACCTCGGGCACGGGGCCCCGGTAGTCGGCGAAGAGTTCGCGCAGCCGGGCCAACGGGTCGGCGGGCGGCTCGGTGCCCGCCTCGTCGGCGTAGCAGTGCAGCCGCCCCTCCCCGATCGGCACCAGCAGCAGACCGGAGCGCTGCCCGAGCAGGGCGGTCCAGTCGGTGACGGGCGGGCCGTCACGCAGGACGGCCCGGTAGACGACGTGCCCGGCCGGGCGGGGCGGCCCGCCGAGCGCGGCCAGTGCCCGAACCGAGGAACGCGGCCCGTCGGCGCCGATGACCAGGTCGTACTCGGTGCTGGTGCCGTCGGTGAAGGTGACCCCTACCGCGCGCGGGAGCAGATCGAGGGTGCGGACCTCGGCGCCGTGTCGGACGGCGCCGCCGGCGCCACTGAGCAGCACCCGGTGCAGGTCCGCCCGGGGCAGCGCACGGCACTCGCCGACGTCGGCCCAGAGGGCGTCGAGGTCCACCTCGCAGAGGGGCAGCCCGGCGGCGTCGAAGAAGCGCTGCCGGTGGATCACCTGCCCGAGCGGTCGGACCGGATCGTGCAGGTCCAGCCGGCGCAGCGCGCGGGCGGCGTTGCCGGGCAGGTACAGGCCGGTCTCGGTGGACTCCCCCGGGGGCAGCTTGTCGGTGACGTCCGGCCGGAAGCCCGCCAGACGCAGGGCCCGGGCCACGGCCAGGCCGGCGATGCCCGCGCCAACGATGAGAATGCGCAGGGGGGAGCCACCCATGGTGGTGTACGCCTCCGGAGGGGGAGCGGCACGCGTCGGAGGCAACACGCTACTCGGAGCGATCGGCGCACACCAGAGCCCGATCGGCCCGCCGGATCCGCTCGTCGGCGGTCCGCGCCGCTTAGCTGGCCGCCTGTCGACCCCCGTTCGGCGCCACGATGGCAATCCTCACAATTCACCAGTTTGACGCGGGCGGTTGCGCCTTAGTTTCAGGCATGTAAATGTGTCGTTGAGCGTGGGAGCGCTCCCGCACCACCCCACCACATCCGGCGCCCGGCACGCGCCGAGTCAAGGAGCGTCATGAAACGTCAACTTCGAGCCCTGGCCGCCGCCGGGCTGCTGGTCGCCAGTTCACTCGTCGCCGTCGCCGTCAGCGGCAGCGCCTCCGCCGACACCCAGATCTGCGAGCAGTACGGCTCGACAGTGATCCAGGGTCGCTACGTCGTGCAGAACAACCGTTGGGGCACCTCCGCCCAGCAGTGCCTCAACGTCACCAGCAACGGCTTCGAGATCACCACGCAGAACGGCAGCAGCCCCACCAACGGGGCACCCACGGCGTACCCGTCGATCTTCCTCGGTTGTCACTACACCAACTGCTCGCCCGGCACGAACCTGCCGATCCAGGTGAGCCAGATCAGCAGCGCCACCAGCAGCATCTCCTACCGGTACGTCAGCGGTGCCACCTACGACGCGGCGTACGACATCTGGCTGGACCCGTCGCCCAAGCGGGACGGGGTGAACCAGATGGAGATCATGATCTGGCTCAACCGGCAGGGCCCGATCCAACCCATCGGCTCGGTGGTCGGCACGACAAACCTTGCCGGCCGGACGTGGGAGGTGTGGCGCGGTAGCAACGGCTCCAACAACGTCATCTCCTATGTCGCGCCGTCGCCGATCTCCAGCCTGAACTTCAGCGTGCTGGACTTCATCAACGACACCCGCAACCGGGGCGCGATCACCAACTCCTGGTACCTGACCAGCATCCAGGCCGGCTTCGAGCCGTGGCAGGGCGGCGTCGGTCTCGCGGTGACCTCGTTCTCGGCGAACGTCAACGGTGGCGGCAACCCCACCAACCCGCCGCCCACCACGCCGCCGCCGAGCGGTGGCGCGAGCTGCGCGGTGAAGTACACGGCCAACTCGTGGAACAACGGCTTCACCGCCGACGTGCAGATCACCAACACCGGGTCCAGTGCGCTGAACGGCTGGACGCTCACCTACAGCCTGCCCGGCGGGCAGCAGGTCACCAACGCCTGGAACGCCACCGTGAGCCAGAGCGGGTCCACTGTCACCGCCCGCAACGTCAGCCACAACGGGTCGATCGCACCCGGCGGCACGGCCAGCTTCGGCTACCAGGGCACGCTGAGCGGGTCGTACTCGTCCCCGACCAGCTTCTCGCTCAACGGCGCCAACTGCTCCCGCGCCTGAGCGGTATCACCACCGACGGGAGGGGCGTGACCATCTGGTCACGCCCCTCGCGTTCAGCCCGCTGCGGCGGAGCTGACGGCTCCGGCCGATTCTCAGATGATCCTCAAGAAATGGCACCTCCACGGCCGCTGGCGGCGCGGCCGGTGTGTGCTGTCGCTACTGATCATCCCCCTTGTCCTGGAGCCGCCCTCATGATAGATAGACGAACGCCTGTCTTATCCGCCCTGCTCGCCACGGCACTCGTGGCGAGCGTCGCCCCCCCGGCCCACGCGTCCCCGACCAGCTCCGGCGCTGAGCGCTTCCAGCCGGGTGTCACCTACGACCTGTCGGTAACCGACGCCGAACGCGACGCGATCCACGCCGAAGTCGAGGCGTTGGCGGGACGCGTCAGCAGCGCGCGAGCGGGAGACGGCACCTACAACCCGCTCACTCTCGTCGGGGCGATGCTGGACGGGTCGAGCTACGACTCCATCTCCCGTGGCGGCACTGCCGCCACGGCGTACCCCTTCCCGGTCAGCAACACCGAAGCCAACCAGAACGAGTACGACCGCAAGGTCGCCAAGCTCGCCTGGGTGGTCAAGCTGGCCACCGACCTGGGTTTCCCGGTGGTCGTGCAGCGCCAGCCCGACAAGTACGTCTACGCGGAGATCGGTGACCCGGACGCCCCCGAGATGGTCATGGCGTTGAGTCACCTCGACTCGCCGACGTCTTCCGTTTCGCCCGCCCAGCTGGCGCGCTGGCGCGACGCCGACGGCAACCTCGGCACTCCTGGTGCCTACCACTCGCCCTACATCAAGGACGGCTGGGTCTACGGGGCCGGCATCCAGGACGACAGCGGCCCGACCCTGGCGACGCTGCTCGCGGCCAAGGCGCTGCTCGAGGCGGGGCTGCCCCTGGACCGACGCATCCGCATCGTCATGGGGATCTACGAGGACGGCGGTCCCGGCACGCCCACGGCAGCGAACACCGCGACCTTCCAGTCCATCCCGTACAACTCGAACCCGAGCTTCTACGACAACTGGGCCTACAAGAACCTCAACCGGGAGGAGACGCCGGTCGCCGGCTACACCTCCGACTCGCGGTTCCCGGTGATCGTCGGCAACTCCGGGTCGGTGACCCCGTCGGTGTCGATGCGCTTGTCCGCAGACAGCACCAAGGCCTTCCGGCTGACGGATGCGACGGCAGGCGTCACCCGGCGCGAAGGCGACCCGACGCTCAAGGACATCGCCTACGGCAGCACCACCCAGATCGCCTCGCGGGCCACTTTCACCCTCGATGTGGCGGGGGCGGGCTCCGCCGAGCGCGACAGGTTCGTGGCGGCGATCACCGCTGCCGCGACCACGAAGGGTTGGCTCCCGGCTGCTCCCCGGACCACGCCCAAGGTGCAGACCACGATCACCGGCGACTCGCTCACGCTGGAGATCAACACTGATGTGGCGATGGAGATGCCGACCCCGCAGTACGGCAAGAACGCCGTCGTGTGGGGCATGTTCCTCCTCTCCCAGGGACTTGGCGCCTTGGGAGGCACGACCGCCGACCTGCAGGTGAAGAAGGCAGCCGACGGCATCGCCGACCTGTTCTTCCGCGACGGGGTCGAAGGCGAGGCCTATATCGGCAGGTACATGGGCATCCCGGCGAACCTGTTGCGCAACCCGAGCAACGGCACGCCGAACCTGACCTTCGCCCTCATGGGGAACATCAACTCGGAGACCCCGACGAGCTTCTACACGGAGGCCACCGGCAACCTCAACATGCCGATGTACGTGCGCAGCATGCACGTCACCGCGGCTGACTCCGGCCAGGCGACGGCGGCGGTCACTGCCGCCTTCGAGGGCAAGGGGTTCACCATCGGCACCCTCGGGTCGCCCACCGGCGCCGGGTTGTACGTCACCCACGACAACCCGCTGACGGCCCTGCAGTTCAAGAGCTACCAGGCCACGATCAACAACAGCCCGCAGGACTTCCCGGACCCCTATGCCCTCCGGGACGTGGTGTATCCGCAGGGCACGACCGGCGGCACTCTGGCCAGCAGCTTCCGCAACAAGATGACCGCCTTCGGCGCCGTCATCCCGGGCAACGAGCGCTGGTGGCACACGGCCAACGAGCGGATGAAGGTCGACTCGGCGGTGCAGATGACCAAGATGATGGCCGACGGCATGCTGGAAATGGCCCGGTACTCCGGGCCCGCTGGCGCCAAGTTCATGTGGGCGGACATGCCGGGGCTGAACGCCGACCGGGCGGACCTGGACCTGCTCGACGTCACGATCGGCACCTACCAGGACGCGTCGGGCGCTGTCGGCGCGAACCAGTTGGGCAACCAGGCCCTGCTCGGCGCCACCTCGTTCACCATCCCGATGTGGAACGGACGCGGCAACTCGGCCCCGACGGCGGCGGCCTTCGCGCTGGGTCACGAGCCGGGAGGGGTCTACCTGCCCCTGACCGACCCCGAGTTCCAGAGCAGCACGTACGTGGCGCCGATGCGTCTGGAGTTCAAGGTGGAGCGCCCCGGCCACATGTCGGACGCGGCGTGGGCGAAGTTCGTCGCCGGCGGTTACGGAGACTTCCGGTTCAACATTCTCGTCGGCGACAAGGTTGTGCCGCTGGCCGTGCCTGCGGGGCAGAGCGCGGACAAGTACTTCTCCTCGCGCATCTCGGCCAACAACCCCGACGCGATCTACCTGTCGGTCAACCTCGCGATCACCGATGCTCCGTACACCGGGGTGCAGGCCAAGCTCGCGGACTCCAAGACGGACCTGTACAAGGTCAACCCGACGTACCTGGCCTCGAACCCGGATCCGTTCCCGGGGCGCGGGGCCACCGAACAGCGGGGCTTCTTCCAGTTCGGTGACGGGCAGAAGAACGCGGAGTTCTCCTCACCCGACGCGGTCTACGTGACCGTGGCCAATGCGGTCACCGGTGCGAAGCCGTCGGCGGTGGTGAAGAAGCTGAAGGGCAACACGAACGAGTTGACCATCACGGTGAAGCAGACCCGTATCGACGGCAGCGAGTCGGCCGTGACGGGCACGTTCACCATCAACAACAACGCCGCCGGCACTTACACCGTCGGCGATTACCAGGTGTACGTCGACACCAAGGGCAACACCCAGGTGCGGTCGATCTCCATCGTGTGAGGTAGCTGCCGCGGTCGAAGCCACCCTCGTGATCCACTCGGATCCGTGGAGTCGGGGCGTCCTTGCTGCTGGGACACCCCGACTTCGCGGAATCCGAGTGGATCACGCTATCGCCGCCGGACTGTCCCGGGCGGCGGGACAGATCAGACCCGGGTGAGGCGTACGGCGTCGGCGATGACCAGGCCCGCCGCGCTGCTCCAACGGCTCACCGCCACCCGGTTGGCGTCGCCCGCCGGCAGGGTGAACGTGCCGAGGACCCGCCACTGCCCGCCGGTCGCGCGCTGGTCCACGTACACCGTCCGGTTGCCGGTGGTGGTGGCGACGATGTACGGGGTGGCGCTGTTGTAGCCGCTGTTGGTCGGCCACCACGCCTCGACCCGGTAGGAGCCGGTCGCCGGCACGTTGAACCTGTACCAGGCCGGATCGCTGGCCGCGACCGGGTCGGCGTAGCGGTAGTCGGCGCCGTACCGCTGGCTGGAGAACGTCGACACACCCCAGTTGGCGCTGGCGGTGAACCGGCCGGAGGTCGTGTTGTCCACAGTGGACGACCACGCGGTTCCGCCGCCGGCCATCTTCGCGGCGACGTCGGCGCGC
The DNA here is from genome assembly GCF_049841615.1 of Micromonospora sp. DT63. Lineage (NCBI taxonomy): Bacteria > Bacillati > Actinomycetota > Actinomycetes > Micromonosporales > Micromonosporaceae > Micromonospora > Micromonospora sp. DT63. Next base: position 245,683 of record NZ_JBNCKQ010000004.1, read on the forward strand.
ATCACGTTCAGATCGATGAAGGACGGGTCGATCTTGCCGGTGGTGCTGGTCTCCCGGTGGCCACGGGCGTAGCTGCTGTCCCGGCCGAGGCGGGTGAGCACGGCGGCGGTCGCGGCGATCGACGCGCTGTACTGCGCGGCGGTCATCTCCTGGTCGACGCCGTTGTAGTCGATCTCCCACCCGATCATCAGCGTGTTGCCGTCCCCGGCGGGGATGGGCCCGCTGCCCCCGCTGACGCCGGCGTGGTTGCAGCGGCCGGCGGAGATGACGTGGAAGACGCCGTTGTAGTCGACGAGCGCCTGACAGAGCGGGCCGGCCAGGTCGGAGCGGCCGTTGATGCAGATGCCGAGCGCGGGGTGCGGGTTGCTGGCACTGGAGGTCGAGGCGGTGTGGTGCCAGAGCACCCCGATCGGGTCGAAGGAGCCGGGCCGCATCCGGTTGAGCCAGTCACCCTCGACGACGACCTGGACCCCGGCGCCGCGCAGCACGTCGACGAGCCACGGAATCGTCGCCATCAGGAGTCCTTGAGCAGGTCGGCAAGGCACTCGGCCTTCGGCGCGGCGCCCGCCGGTGCGGGTCGGACGGCGAGGGTGGTCAGCGCGGCGGCCACCAGGGCGGGGATGCCGAGCACCCCACGACGGCGCAGACGGACGGACGGGGATCGGGCCATGGCGGTCCTCCAGCGGCGACGGGTTCACACGCATCGACGAGCGTGATGACGGCACGCTATACCGTCATGAGCGTCGATGTCGATACCCTTCACAGCCGGGCCGCATCTTGAAGGAATCCGCCGACTCAGGCGTCACCGAGCGCGTCGATGTCGCGCATCTCCTCCGCCGTCAACGAGAAGTGGAAGACGTCGAAGTTGGCGGTGATCCGCTCCGGGGTCACCGACTTCGGGATCACCACGATCTCGTGGTCGATGTGCCAGCGCAGCACCACCTGCGCCGGGGAGACGCCGTGCGCCGCGGCGATCCTGGTCAGCACCGGATCGCTGAGGTCACTGGTCTTGAAGGGGCTGTACCCCTCCAGCACCACGCCCCGGTCCCGGTGCTCGGCGTGCCGCTGCCGGTCGTACAGCGTGGGGCTCCACCGGATCTGGTTGACCGCCGGGTTCTCCTCGGTCGACTGGATCAACTCGTCGATCTCGCCGGTGCTGTAGTTGCTGACCCCGACGGCACGGGTCAGGTTCTCGTCCCGGGCGGCCAGCAACTCCCGCCACATCGGGATGCTGTCCGCCGGGGACGACGGCGGCCAGTGGATCAACCAGAGGTCCAGCTGGTCGACGCCGAGCGCCTCCAGACTGGCCTCCAACGTCTCGCGCTCCCGGCCAACCCGGTCCGGCGGGAGCTTCGTGGTGATGAAGATGTCCTCGCGACGCAGCCCGCTCTCCCGCACCGCCCGGCCGACCTCCCGCTCGTTGCCATACATGGTGGCGGTGTCGAGGTGCCGGTAGCCGGTGTCGAGCGCGGCCAGCACGGCGTCGTAGCCCGCCCGGCCGGTGGCCTGCCAGGTGCCGAAGCCGAGCAGGGGCATCCGCACGTCACCCGGGAGCAGGGCGGTGGGCTGGTCGCTGAGGTCCATGAGGTCCGTTCTACCCCGCCGCGCTCCCGGACGCCGAGCGAACCGGACACTCCGGCGTCCAGCGCAATGGCCCGGTTTGCCGGAGAATGCGGGTGTGACGGACCGGCTGCAGGAGTACCGACGCCGCCGCGACGCGGCCCGTACGCCCGAGCCGGTGCCAGAAGGCGCCCCCACGCCGACCAGACCCGACGAGGGCGCGGATCGCTTCGTCATCCAGCAGCACCACGCCCGCAGCCTGCACTGGGACCTGCGACTGGAACACGAGGGCGTGCTCGCGTCCTGGGCGGTGCCGCGCGGCCTGCCCCGCGACCCGGGCCGCAACCACCTCGCCGTGCACACCGAGGATCACCCGATGGAGTACCTCGACTTCTCCGGCGAGATCCCCGCCGGCGAGTACGGGGGCGGCCGGATGGTCATCCACGACCGGGGCACGTACCGCTGCGAGAAGTGGCGCGACGACGAGGTCATCGTGACCCTCTCCGGTGACCGCACCGCCGGGCGCTACGCGCTGTTCGCCACCGGCGGCAAGGATTGGATGATCCGGCGCACCGACCCCGCGCCGCCGGGTTGGACGAGCATGCCGGAGCTGGTCCGCCCGATGCACGCCACGCCCGCCGCCGGGCTGCCCCGCGACCGCGCCGACTGGGGATACGAGCTGCGCTGGGACGGGGTCCGCGCCATGGCGTACGTCTCCGGCGGCCGGCTGCGGCTGCTCGCCGAGACCGACGAGGAGATCACCGGCGGCTACCCGTGGCTTCGTGCCATGGCCGAGGCGCTGGCGCCCACCGAGGCGGTGCTCGACGGTGTGCTCGTCCGCATCGACGGCGCGGGCCGGGTGCGTCCCGCCCGTCCCGCCAGCGGTGGCCGGGTTCCGGCCGGCGCCCAGTTCCTGCTCGTCGACCTGCTGTGGTTGGAGGGCGTGAGCAGCGTCGACGTCCCGTACGCGCAACGCCGGGAACTGCTCGATGGGCTGGCGTTGGCCGGTACGCACTGGCAGACTCCGCCGTGGTTTCCCGGTGCCGGCGACGAGGCCCTGCGCACCGGGCGGGAGCAGGGGCTGCCGGGTGTGGTCGCCAAGCGGCTGGACTCGGTGTACGAGCCGGGCCGGCGCAGCCGACGGTGGCTGAGCATCGACGCGGCCTGACGGCGAGGAGCGACGTGTACCTGACCCATCTGGACTGCCCACGCTGCGGCCTGGAGTACGCCGCCGACAAGCCGCAGAACCTCTGCGAGTGCGGCTCGCCGCTGCTGGCCCGCTACGACCTGCCGGCGGTGGCGAAGGCGGTCACCCCGGAGCGTTTTCCGCTGCGCCCGGCCGACCTGTGGCGCTACCGGGAGCTGCTGCCCGTCGCCGATCCCCGGCACGTCACCACGCTCGGTGAGGGCTGGACGCCGCTGCTGCGCGCCCCGTCGTACGGCGCCGAGATCGGCATCGCGGACCTGATGGTCAAGGACGAGGGGTTGATCCCGACCGGTTCGTTCAAGGCACGCGGCGCCGCGGTGGGCGTGAGTCGGGCTCGCGAGTTGGGCGTCGAGCGGATCGCGATGCCCACCAACGGCAACGCCGGTTCGGCGTGGGCGACGTACGCGGCGCGCGCCGGGATGGGCGCCACGATCGTCATGCCGCTGGCGGCGCCGACCATCTGCCGGCGCGAGTGTGTGGCAGCGGGAGCCGATCTGCGTCTGGTGGACGGGCTGATCAGCGACGCGGGCCGCAAGGTGGCCGAGCTGATCGCGGAGTCGGACGGGACGATCTTCGACGCCGGCACACTGCGCGAGCCCTACCGCCTGGAGGGCAAGAAGACGATGGGGTACGAGATCGTCGAGCAACTCGGCTGGCAGGTGCCCGACGTGATCATTTACCCGACCGGTGGCGGGGTCGGCCTGATCGGCATCCACAAGGCGCTGCACGAGATGCGCGAGCTGGGCTGGGTCGGCGACAAGCTGCCCCGGCTGGTGGCGGTGCAGTCGACCGGCTGCGCGCCGATCGTGCGGGCCTTCGCCGCCGGCGAGGACCGGGCGCAGCCGTGGGAGGACGCGCACACGGTGGCGTTCGGCATCACCGTGCCGTCCCCACTGGGTGACGAGCTGATCCTGGCCGCGCTGCGGGCGTCGGCCGGCACCGCTGTCGCCGTCGACGACGCCGAGATCCTGACCGACCTGCGGGACTTCGCCGCCCGCGAGGGGTTGCTGCTCTGCCCGGAGGGTGCGGCCTGCCTGACGGCGGCGCGGCAGCTGCGCGCCGGTGGCTGGATCCGTGCCGGGGAACGGGTGGTGGTGCTCAACACCGGCGCGGGGCTGAAGTATCCGGAGACCGTGGACGTCTCCGGCGTACCCGTCATGGCCTGAGCCGGCACCCCACCGACGGTGGGGTGCCGGCGGCCGGGCCTACTGGTAGGTGATGTCGGACGGCGTGTAGAAGCAGTTGACGCCGTCGGCGCCCTCGCCGATCTTGGTCGGCTCGCTGCCCTTGGGCACGCCCTTGTACTTGACACAGATCGAGGTCTCCCGGTCCGGGTCGCCGACGATGGTGATCCGGCTGAACCGGGCGGTGTCGCCCCAGTTGGTGTTGATGCCGGCCACCGCGTCGGTGTCCCGGACGACCACGTTGTCGATCACCACGTGCCGCTGGTACGACGAGGAGCAGTTGCCGCAGGCCCGGTAGAGCTTCCCGGCGTTCTCCACCCGGAAGTTCCTGATGTAGACGGTGCCCGGGCCGTTGTGCTGGAAGACCTTGTCGCTGGCGGATCGGGCACCGCCACCGTCGACGGTGTACGTGGTGCCGCCGAGGAAGGTGGCGGCGTCCTCGCCGACGTCCTCCCACCAGACGTTGATCAGGGTGCAGTTGCCGTTGCAGTGCACGCCGTCGCCGGCCGGCGCACCGATGATCACGTTACGCAGGGTGGCGCCGGCGGCCAGCTCGAACATCGGGTCCTGGCTCTCGCTCTGCCCACCGTCGCCGATGCCGTAGTAGCGCTTGAGCCCGCCGTCGAAGGTGCCGGACACTCCGATGGTGGCGTCCACCTTCTGGCTGCCGGTGGGCGTCGGCCAACCCGACGGCGGTGGGGTGGTCGGGCCCGACGTGGTGGGCGGCGGGGTGGTCGGCGCCGCGGTGGTCGCCGGTGGCGTGGTCGGGGTGCCGCCGGCGGACGAGTCGACCACCACGTCGTCGAACCCGCCGCTGGCGTACGCGGTGACCAGGCCGATCCGGCCCGCGCTGGCCAGGCTGTTGCTGCCCGAGGCGATCTGGGTGCCGTTGACGAAGCCGCGGATGGTGCTGCCGCTCGCCTCGATGCGCAGGGTGTACCAGGTGCCGGTGGCGACGCCGAGCGATGCGGAACCGATCGCGGTGATGCTGCTGCCGTTGACGGCCTGCAACTCGGCCCGGCCGGAGCCGAGCAGGGCCAGCCGGTACATCTTCGTGCTGCTGGTGGACCGGGCGGCCAGGCCGACCAGGGCGCTTGACGAGCCGAAGCTCGCCGGCCGGACACGGGCCTGTACGGAGTAGTTCGTCCAGCTGGTCTGACCGGCGAACTGCCGGGCCAGCTCGCTGCCGGCGTTCGACTGGTTGAGTACGCCCGAGCCGTCGACAGCCCAGGTGCCGCCGGACTTGGACCAGCCGGAGGTGTCACCGTCGTTGAAGGTGTCGGTGAAGATGGTGGCCGCGAAGGCCGAGGTCATGCCGACGGTGAGCGCCGCCGCCGTCACGCCGGCGCCCACCGCCAGCACCAGTGGTCGTCGGCCGGGGTGTCGTCTCTTGTGCACGGTTGTCCTCCTTGACGCGTGTGGTGGCGATCCCTGGGTCTGGCCGCGCGGGGACGTGCCGGCACGGCGCGCTGCCGTGAGAGCGGGGATCGGTGTGCCCCGTCGGATGCCCGGCTCCGACAGTGGGGTGAAGCGGGATGAAAGCCGTGGGAAAGGGCTTTCCCGTCTCTTCGAGGCTAGGACTGCGCACGCATCAGCGTCAATGCCTGACGCTTGCAGGTCTGTTGCAGGATTTCGGCGGCCCGGGTCGGAAGCTGTCCGGGTCAGAGGCGGCCCGGGTCAGAAGCTGTCCGGCTCGGTCAGCCGCCAGGCCGCGTTGATCAGCCCGATGTGGGACAACGCCTGCGGCGTGTTGCCCAGCTGCGCACCGGTGGTCAGGTCGATCTGCTCGCTGAACAGGCCCACGTCGTTGGCGTGACCCACCACGCGTTCGAACAGCTCCTCGGCCCGGCGCGGCTCACCCGCCATCACCAGGCACTCCACCAGCCAGAACGAGCACATCAGGAACCCGGCCGGGTCGGTCGTCCACCGCCGGACCAGCCCGTCGTCGGTGCCCAACTCCCGCTCCACCATCGCGATGGTCGACCGCATGCGGGGATCGGTCGCCGGCAGGAAGTGCGCCACCGGCAGTGCGAGCACCGAGGCGTCCAGCTCCGCCGAACCGAACGAGCCGGTGAACGCCCCGATCCGGTCGTTCCACCCGTCGCGCAGCACCGCCGCGCGGATCTCGTCGCGTACGCCTGCCCACCTCCGCGGGTCGGCCCGTTCACCGAGCCGGTCGGCGAGCCCCACCGCCCGATCCATGGCCAGCCAGCAGGACACCTTCGAGGAGACGTAGTGCCGCTCTTCGTCCCGGGTCTCCCAGATGCCCCGGTCCGGCAGGTGCCAGGTCCCCGCCACCTGCTCGGTCAGCCCGAGCACCATCTCCCGCAACTCCCCCTCGAACGGTGTGCCGAGGTAGTCGCGCAGCCGCCACACCGCCGAGATCACCTCACCCGGCACGTCGAGCTGCCGCTGCTTCCAGGCGTCGTTGCCAACCCGCACCGGGCGGCTGTCGCGGTATCCGCGCAGGTGATTGCAGTGGTGCTCGGAGATGTCGCGTTCGCCCTCCAACCCGAAGAGCACCGGCACCGGCTCGTCGCCGAACCGGCCGATCGACCGGGTCGCCCAGGCGAACAACCTTGACGCCTCGTCCGGGCAGGCCGCCACCCAGAGCGCGCGCATGGTCAGTGAGAAGTCCCGCAGCCAGGAGTAGCGGTAGTCGTAGTTGCGGTCGCCGCCGATCTGCTCCGGCAACGAGCTGGTCAGCGCCGCGGCCACCGCGCCACTGCGGGCGTACGTGAGACCACCCAGCACTGTCGCGCTGTGCCGGACCAGCTTGGCGTACCGGCCGGAGTACCCGTGCGTCTGCCGGAACGCCTCCCACGCCCGCGTCGTCTCGGCGAGGGCGGCCAGCGGGTCCAGCCGGGCGGGCGGCGTCCCGTACGTCTGACCGAACGCCACGTCCATCGCGACGACCTGGCCGGTGGAGACCTCGAACTCGTGGGTCACCCGGTCCCCGCCGGCCCGCAGCGGCAGGTCGTCGGCGCGCAGCACCAGCACCACCGGGCCGGCCCCGGCCAGCACCCCACCTCCGGGCTGCTCGTGCAGATAAGGCGTGAGCAGCCCGTACTCCGGGCGGGGAGCGAAGTCCAACGCCATCCGCACCCGCCCGGACAGGCCCTCGACCACCCGGATGAGCACAGCGGGTGAGTTCTTGCCCAGGTCGTGCGCGCGGGCGCCGATCTCGGCGGCGAGCGCGTCCGTCACCGCCACGCTGCCGTGCGGCGTGTGGTGCACCGTCCGCAGCACCAGCGTGTCCGGCCGGTACGCGCGTTCGACCCGGTAACCGGGGCCACCCACGCCGACCGGCGCCAACCGGAAGTACCCCCCGCTCGGGTCGAGCAGCCGCCCGAAGACCGAGGCGCCGTCGAACCGGTGGGGGCACCACCAGTCGATCGAGCCGTCCTTCCCGACCAGCGCGCCGGAACGGGCATCCGAGAGGAACCCGTAGTCGGAGATCGCCGGCTGCGTCACCCGCCGGGCGTACCCGGATCGGCCTGGTTCAGGCAGCCGTCACGACGTGGGCGGCTCGTCCTCGCCGGCCTCCTCGGCCTTGTCGGCCTCCTCCTTGGTGTGGTGCACGGCCTGGTCGGCGTGCTCCGGAGGGCCGTAGACGGTGTAGAGCACCAGCGGGTTGGGGCCGGTGTTGACGAAGTTGTGCTTCGTCCCGGACGGCACGACGACCAGGTCGCCCGCGACGACCTCCCGCTTCGCACCGGCGACCCGGGCCTCGCCGGTGCCGCTGACGAAGGTCAGGATCTGGTCGATCCCGTCGTGCACCTCCTCGCCGATCTCCCCGCCGGGCGGAATGGTCATGATCACCAGCTGGGTGTGCTCGCCGGTCCACAGCACCCGCCGGAAGTCCGGGCTCTTCTCGGCGACGGTCGCGATCGTGAAATGCTCCATGGCCCGCTCATACCCCGTTCGGCCGCGCGTCACGCCGGGACTGGCAGATGGTGGAATTCCCCACGGTCGGCAGGTTTGGATCCGCCCGGACCGGGGATCGACAACGCTGACCGGCGCGAACGGCCGGTCGAGCCAGGTCCCCGCTGGCGTACTGCCGAACGGCTGCGGTGGTGGGAGACGGCCAGAGCGCGGCGACGTTCCGACAACTGTCGAAACGGCGCCGCGCGCTCGTCTGCGCACCCCTTCAGGCGTCGCGGTGCAGCCAGGCGACCAGGTCGGGCGGGGCCAGGGAACGCACCCGTTGCTCGTAGCGGGCCAGACCGGCCGCGTCCAACATGCCGCGCCCCTGCCCCGAGCCACCCCGGCGGAAGAACGCCCGGCGGTCCCGCAACACGCCCAGCATGTCCGGGGCGAGCTGGTCGGCACGTTCCCGCATCCGGCCGAACGTCGCCGCCTCGATTAGCGCCGGCCAGCGCTCGACGGACACCGGGACATCCCACCGGTCGGCCAGGCGGCGCATCTGGCCGCCCAGGTCCGCCTGGAGGTCGTCGTAGTGCACCAGCTCAACGTTCGGCTCGTGTCGGCGGGCCCAGGCGTCGCTCAGGTGCCAGAGAACCCCGGGCAGCGAGTCCAGCTCCACGCGCGGGTCCACCTCGTGGTCGACCCAGCTCGACAACCACTGTCGCACCGACGGACGGGCCCGCGGCGGTCCCGCCGGCACTGGTTGGCCGGTCAGCTCGGCCATCCGGACCCGGTTCAGGTTGCCGGACTGGTGATAGAGGGACACCGCCATGTCCAGCGGATGCCGCGCCACCACCACGTAGTGCACCCGAGGGTCGAGCGGCACCCCGTCCAGCGGGGTGTGCGTCTTGATGAACCGGCGATGCGGTTGGGCGGCCAGCCGCTGGTACACCACGTCGCGCGGCTCGCCCAGCCAGTCCAGCCAGGGCGACAGCTCGGGCAGCGGCGCCGGCAGCTCGGCGGTGCCCAGCACCAGCAGCGCGCAGATCATCTGCATCCAGGTGGTGCCGCTCTTGGACCGGGTGCTGATCACGATGTCGCCGTCGCGGAACGGGAACCCGACCCAGCGGGCGCTGTCCTCGTCCACGGAGCGGTAACGGTGGGGTGACGCGGACATCGGGCGAGCGTAGTCGCCGACACGACAGCCAGGCAGCGAATTTTCGGCCCGGAAGCTGTGGAGGCATGTGAATGCCTGACTAGATTGAAGTATGGTGCCCGCCGAGCGGGGCCGGGCGGCGGAACCGGTCTACCGCCCCATCCTCGCCAGCCGCCGACGCGGCGAGCTGGAAGCGTTGAACCACCTCGACCCCGCGCTCGCCCCGCTGCTCGCCCCGATCCTTGAGGTCAGCACCGTCGACCGCGCCACCAGGGACGCCCTGCGCCGCCTGCCGTCCGGCCTGCTGCCGGCCGTCGACGTCGCCGCCCTGCCCGACTCGGCCGACACGGAGCTGGCCCGGTGGGGCGTACCGCTGATGCCGGTCATCGGGCTCGCGGAGAGTGACCGCCGGCTGGTCGCGCACGGCACGGCGGCCCGGGCGTACGCGCGGCGGGCGCTGGTCCGGCTGCGCGCCGCGCACGACCGGGCGGGCCCGGACGCGGACACGACCGCCGTCGAGCGGATCTGGCGGCTCACCGGCCTCGCTCCGGAGGAGTGCGACCTGCTGGTGGACGCGGGCGACGTCTGCTGCCCGGCGGACGTGCGGGTGGCCGAGCCGCGGGTACGCCGGCTGCTGGACTGGGCCCGGCGGCACGCCTGGCGTTCGGCGACGGTGGCGGCCGGCGGTATGCCGCCGACACTGTCCCGGCTGCCCACCGACGAGCCGGTCCGGCTGGAGCGGTGGGACTGGCAGCTCTGGCAGCGGCTGGCCGACGTCGGGGTGGACTACGGCGACTACGGCGTCGGTCCGGCGCTGTCCGACTCCGGCGATCCGGGCGACCGGACGCCCACCGTGCGGTACACCGCCGACGACGCCTGGTGGGTCTACCGCTGGTCGCGCCGCGGCGGCCGGGGGGACGACCGCTTCGCCGACCTGTGCCGCACGCTGGTGGCGGCACCGCACTGGTCGAGCGCCGGAGCGGCGTTCTCCTGGGGCGACCACGAGTTGCTGCGCCGTGCCCGTCGGGGCGCCGGCGCCGGGTCGGTCGCCAACTGGACGGCGTGGAGCACGTCGCACCACCTGGCGCACGTGCTCGCCACGTTGGCGCGACCGGACGACAGCACCGATCCCGGGTGGAACCCCCGGCCGGGCCCGCCGCAGCGCGGGCGACCGCTGCGGTGAGGTACCGCCGGGAACGTGCGTGGGCTGCCTGGTCCGGGTGCTACTGCTGCTCGGTGAAACCGAACTGGATGATGCCCTCGTCGTCGACAGTGGCGTCCACCGAGGCGTCGCCGAGCAGCTCGGCGGCGTCCGGGTCGAGGAAGATCCGGGCACCCTGGTTGTCGACGACGTGGTCGCCCTGCTCCGGCTCGGGCACCAGCTCCACGGTGAGCGATCCGGCGTCGGCGTCGGCGGCGATCCGCACACCGCCGTCCTCGGCCACGTCCTGCTGGTTGGCGAGGTCACGGATGACGAGCACGGCATTGTCGGTCATGGTGAGCATTTGCGGAACTCCTCGTGGATTCTCGGCTCGCGGTCGGTTGTCGCGCAGACCGGACAGGTGGCCCGCGTACGAGCACGCGTGGGAGGCGACGGGAGGGACGGTCATCGCCGTCGCGTCGAATCGGGGCAGCTGAGGGCCCCTTCCCTGCCCACGGTGCCCGCTGCCGACCGATCCGTCAAATAGAGCCGGATCAGTCGAGCACGGGGGTGGGGGCGAGCAACGAGCGAATCTCGGTGACCGCCGCGCGGCCCGCCCGGTTGGCGCCGATGGTGCTCGCCGAGGGGCCGTAACCGATCAGGTGGACCCGTTCGTCGGCGACCACGCGGGTGCCGTCCATGACGATTCCACCGCCCGCCGCGCGCAGACCGAGAGGCGCCAGGTGGTCGAGCGCGGCGCGGAAACCGGTGCACCACAGGATGATGTCGGCGGGGACGAACCGCCCGTCGGTCCAGGCCACCCCGTTAGGTGTGATGCGGTCGAAGACGGGTAGCCGATCGAGCACGCCACGCTCGCGCAGCCGACGGATCTCGGGTGTGACAGGCAGTCCGGTCACACCCACGACGCTGCCCGGCGGACGTCCGGCCCGTACCGCCGCGTCCACCCGGGCCACGGCGGCCCGGCCCAGCTCCGGGCCGAACTCGCCGTCGCTGAACTCCGGTGGCCGGCGGGTCACCCAGGTGGTGCTGGCCGCGACGGTCGAGACCTCCGCGAGGAGTTGCACGGCGGAGGTGCCGCCTCCGACCACCACCACCCGACGGCCGGCGAACTCGGCCGGCCCCTGGTAGTCGGCGGTGTGCAGCTGTCGCCCCTGGAACGACGAACGACCCGGGTAGTACGGCCAGAAGGGCCTGGTCCACGTGCCGGTCGCGTTGATCAGGGCCCGCGCGGTCCACCTGCCGTGGTCGGCGTCGACGTCGAGGCGGCCGTCCGGGCGCGGGCGTACGGCACGGACCCGCACCGGCCGGCGGACCGGCAGGTCGAAGGTGCGCTCGTACGCGGCGAAGTAGGCGCTTACCGCTTCGGCGGCCGGACGCTGCGGGTCGGCGGGCGGGAAGGGCATCCCGGGCAGGTCGTGGAAGCCGTGCACACGCTCCAGGCGCAGGGTGGGCCAGCGGTGCCGCCAGGCCCCACCCGGGCCGTCGTCACCGTCGAGGACGACGAAGCCGTCGCCGGGAGCGAACCCGGTGCGGCGCAGGTGGTACGCGGCGCTCAGGCCCGCCTGGCCGGCACCGATCACCACGACGTCGACGGAGTGGGTGTTCACGCGTTGTGCAACGCGATGTCCGGCTGCGCTGTGCCCGTCGCGGGTCGTCGCCCTGCTCACAGCGCCGATTCCCCACCGGTTCGCCCGAATTGTCCTTACGCTGGGTGAATGGATGACGCCCGTCGCGCCGCTGCCGAGTTCCTCGGCACCCTGCTGCTGGTGTTCTTCGGCGTGGGTGCGGCCGTCGCCGCCCGGGTGCAGGGTGGCGTGGTGGTCGTCGCGCTGGCCTTCGGGTTCGTCATGCTGGCCCTCGTCTACACGATCGGTCCGCTCTCCGGCAGTCACGTCAACCCGGCGGTGACCCTCGGCGTGCTGCTGTCCGGCAAGATCTCGGCGATCGGCGCGGTGGCCTACTGGATCGCCCAGTTCGCCGGCGCGACAGTGGCCGGCTTCCTGCTCTGGGCGCTGACCCGTTGGGGTGACGTGGCGGACCAGACCGGAGCGCTCGGCTCGAACGGGTACGGCGCGCACATCAACCGGGGCGGCGCGGCCGTGCTGGAGATCGTGCTGACCTTCCTCTTCGTGCTGGTGGTCCTGGTCGTGACCAGTCGTAGCGAGAATCCGGGCACCGCCGGAGTGGCGATCGGGCTGGCCCTGGCGGCGACGCAACTGGTCGGCGTGACGCTGACCGGGGCCGCGGTCAACCCGGCCCGCGCCTTCGGTCCGGCCGTCTTCGAGGGCGGCACCGCGCTGCGCCAGCTCTGGGTTTTCATCGTCTTCCCGCTGCTCGGCGGGGCGCTCGCCGCGCTGGTGGCACCGCTGGCCATGGGCGCGCAGCGACACTACTGGGGCGGTCACACGAAGTCCGTGGGGGGACCGCCGGAACCCGAACGGCAATAACCTTCGACCCAGGCCCTTTCCTGGCGATTACCTTCGTGGCAGCATCGGCGCATGCATCGTCGTCTCTTTCCGCGCGCTGTCGCGCTGCTCGCGCTGGCCGTCACCACGGCCACCGTCGGCGCGTCCGGCGCCACCGCCGAGTCGCCCACTCCCGCGACGACCCGACTGCGCGCCACCATCGACACGATCCTCGCCGACAGCCGGCTGGCCGGCGCACAGACGTCGGTGGTCGTCGTCGACACGAGCACCGGGCAGACGCTCTACGACCGCAACGGCGACCGGCGACTGGTCCCGGCCTCCAACACCAAGTTGCTGACCTCGACCGCCGCCCTGGAACTGCTCGGCCCCGGGCACCACTTCAGCACCGACGTCCACACCACCGGCAAGCGCCGCGCCGGGCTGCTCTCCGGCAATCTGTACCTGCGGGGCGGCGGTGATCCGACAATGCTCGCGGCCGACTACGACGCCCTGGCCGCGCAGGTCGCCGCCGACGGCGTCCGGGTCGTGACCGGCAACCTGATCGCCGACGACACCCGCTACGACCGCACCCGGCTGGGCCCCGACTGGACCTGGGACGACGAGCCCTACTACTACGCCGCGCAGGTCTCCGCGCTGACCGTCGCGCCGGACACCGACTACGACGCGGGCACCGTGATCGTGCACGCCGCGCCCGCCGACCGGGCCGGCGCCCGGCCGGTGGTCACCACCACGCCGCCCACCGGCTACGTCCACATCGACAACCGCGCCGAGACGGTCAGCGAGGGCGAGACCTCGATCTCCATCGAACGCGAACACGGCGGCAACACGATAGTGGTGACCGGTCAGATCGCCGTCGGCGACGAGCCCGCCAGCGACTGGGTGACCGTCTGGGAGCCCACCGGCTACGCGGCGGACGTCTTCCGGGCGGCGCTGCACCGGCACGGCGTACGGGTGCTCGGCCGGACGGTGCTCGGCCAGGCCACCCCGGAGACGGCCCACCCGGTGGCCCGACACGACTCGATGAGCCTCGGTGAGCTGATGACGCCGTTCCTCAAGCTCTCCAACAACGGGCACGCCGAGGTCCTGACCAAGGAGATCGGCCGGGTGCTCTCCGGCGCCGGCACCTGGTCCGCCGGCCTCACCGCGATCAGCGAGTACGTCGCCGACACCGGGATGGACACCGGAACGCTGCGCCAGCGCGACGGCTCCGGCCTGTCCCGGCGCAACCTGGTGCCGGCCACGGAGTTCGTCGACCTGCTGGCCGCCGTCCGGGCGGAGCCCTGGTTCCCCACCTGGTACGCGGCGCTGCCCATCGCCGGACAGCCGGAACGGTTCGTCGGCGGCACGCTGCGCAGCCGCATGGCCGGCACTCCGGCGGCGGGCAACGTACACGCCAAGACCGGCAGCCTCACCGGCGTCTCCGGGCTGTCCGGCTACGTCACCAGCGCGGACGGCCACCTGCTGGCGTTCTCCATCCTGCTGAACAACTACCTGACGGCGTCGGTCAAGCCACTGGAGGACCAGATCGCCGTGGCGCTGGCCAGCCATCGGAATGACGGCGTGAGCGCGGCACGGGTCGCGCCGCCCGCGGTGCCGGAGACGCCGCGTACGCCCGAGGGCGTGGAGTGCTCCTGGGTCAAGCCGATCACCTGCTGACCCGGGGGGCCGGAAACCGGCGCAGCCCCGGCGGTGGGGTCAGGCCGGACGGTTCGGTGTGGGGGGCACCGCCGCGGGGTCGCCGCGCTCGATGAGCGCGGCGATCTCGGCGGCCCGCAGGCCACGCAGCGCCAGCACCCGGGTGCCCCAACGGTGCAGCCGGCACGGGTGTGGGCTGGCGTCGTTGCGACAGACGACCCCGCCGGACCAGCGCCGGGGCGCGTGCACCACCACCGCGCGCACCGCGAACTGGGCGTCCTCGACCGTCACGTACGGCGGCAGGGGAATGTCGCGGAGCACCTCGCCGGGCAGCTCATCGGCGCCGGAGGAAACGGCGGGACGGACGCGGTGGGCGGTACTGCTGCTCATCTGCGCTTACTCCACAGTGGAAGGTGAGACGGGGACAGCAGAAAGTTACGTCGCCGTCGACCGAGCGCGACGGACAAACTGTCCCGCCACCTCGACGGCTCAGCGCAGCGCGACGGCCTGGAGGCCGACGTTGCCGCAGTGCTCGGTGAAGACCTTCTCGACGGTCCAGGTCAGCACCAACCGGGCGTTCTTCGGCAGCTCGAACCGGATGGTGAACTGGGCGCTCTGGCTGGTGTACGGATCCTCCAGGCGTACGGTGCGGACCGGCCCACCGGTGGACAGGCGGGCGTCCAAACGACCCCGTGCCATCCAGATCCCGGCGTAGAGCTGCACGGTGCGCGGCGCCCCGCTGCCGGCGACCGTCAGGGTGAACCCGTTACCCACGCCACAGGTGTAGACGCCGTCGGAACTGCCACGGTCCCACCGCTCGGGTGCGCCGTCGGACCAGCGGACGACCTCCTGGTTGCCGTCCCAGCCGACCCGGGCGCCCTTCCCACCACCGTCGACGATCTCCCCGGAGCCGGAGCGCTTGCGCACTGTCGACTTGCCGCCGCGCAGCCCCCAGTGCATCCAGTCGCGGGTGCCCACAGCGGTGAGGTCGACCTCGGCGGGGACCTCGGCGCGGCTCACCGACAGCAGCGACTCCTCCGGCTTCTTCGGCGGCGGAGCGGGCGCGCTCGTCGACGGCGGCGGCGGGTCGGGCGAGGGCGGACGCTCCCGGGGGCGCAGCCCGGGCAGCGCCGGCCCGGGGTCGGTGGCGTGCCCGTCGGCGGCCGGAAGGGCTGTCGGTCGGGTGGCTCCGGCGGGCACGCCCCCCGAGCCGCCGACCGGACCATCGCCCGATTCCGGGCCGGACCGGGTGCCGAGGTACGCGACGAGCATCGCGAGGCAGACGACCGCGCCAAGCCCTTCCAGCGCCCAGCGCCGTCGCTGTCGGGCACGGGCGAGCCGGCGCAGCGTCCGGTGGCTCAGCCCGAGGGCGATGCTCCGCGGCCGGTGCGACGGCGGTCGGCCGGTCGACTCGTCCCCGGCCCGCGAATCCGCCCGCGTACGGTCCTCGTCCGCCACCGACCCCTCCAGTCCGCCGCCCGGCCACCACCGCACGCGACGGGATCGACCGTCCACTGTGGGTCGCTTCACGTTTGCAGGGGCGTGGACGACACGCTAAATCGGGACAGGCTGGCGTGTCCAGTCCGGATCGGGACGGTATGGGACAGCCGGCGATCCCGCGGTCGATCGACCGGGAGCTACCCCGGGTCAGCCGATCCGGAAGCCGAGCGCCTGCGCGATGACGAGGGCCTGCTCGGCGTCCACGATGGCACCGGCCCGTTCGACGGACGTCGGATCCAGCGCCGTGAGGTCGCTGCGCCGCAGGTCGGCGCCGCCGAGACGGCAGTTGTGCAGCTGCGCCCCGGAGAGGTCGACCCCGGTCACCGTGGCACCGGTCAGGTTGGCCCCGGTGAGGTCGGCCTCGCGCATCCGTACGCCGCTCAGCCAGGCGGCGCGCAGGTCCGCCCCGGGCAGCGCGACGAACGACCAGTCGCCGCCGTCGACCCGCAACGGACGAAGCTCGCACTGGACGAAGCTGCTCCCGACCAGCTTGCAGCCGGTGAACTCGGCCTCGAAGAAGTTGCAGCGCCGAAAGACGCAGCGGGTGAACGCCGAGTCGAGATGTCGGGAAGCGTTGAACTGCACGTTGCCGAACGTGCAGCCGGTGAAGACCGCCCCCCGGGTGACCGCCTCGGTCAGGTCCACGTCGAAGAACTCGCACGCCACGAACTGGCGGTCGGTCAGCTCCTCGGCGTACCAGTCCTCGTGGCGGAAGGTCTTGTCCTCGGTCAACTCCGGCATCCGGCCAGGCTAGTGCCGCCCACCGACGCCCCGGAACGGCCCGGTGGGGGCAGCCCCTTCCGGTGGCGGAGTACCGGCGAGTAGGTTCGGCGACGTGAGTGTGGCGCGGAGCAAGGACCCCGATCAGATCGGCTTCGACCCGGCGCGGCTGTCGCGGATCGACGAGCACTTCGGCGGGTACGTCGACGACGGCCGGTTGGCGGGCTGGCAGGTGGTGGTCACCCGGCGCGGCGAGGTGGCGCACTCCTCGACGTACGGCCTGCGGGATCGGGAGTCGGGCGCCCCGGTCGAAGCGGACACGCTCTGGCGGATCTATTCGATGACCAAGCCCGTCACCTCGGTCGCGGCCATGATGCTGTGGGAGGAGGGCCGCTTCGAGCTGACCGACGAGATCAGCCGCTGGCTGCCCGAGTTCGCCGACGTGCGGGTCTACTCGAAGGGCTCGGCCCTCAAGCCGTACACCGTGCCGGCGACCGAGCCGATCCGGGTCTGGCACCTGCTCACCCACACCGCCGGCCTGACGTACGGCTTCATGCAGACCTCGGTGGTCGACGGGATCTACCGGGCGGCCGGCTACGACCTGTACCCGCCGGCGGACGTCGACCTGGCGGGCGCCTGCGCGGCCTTCGGCGAGCTGCCCCTGCTCTTTGAGCCCGGCACGGCCTGGGGCTACTCGGTCGCCACGGACGTGCTCGGTCGGCTGGTCGAGGTCGTCTCGGGGCAGAGCCTGGACGCCTTCTTCGCCGACCGGATCTTCAGCCCGCTGGGGATGACCGACACCCGCTGGTGGGTCGAGGGCGACGAGGCCGAGCGGCTGGCCGCGCTCTACGCACCGGATCCGCGGAGCGGGCGGGCGGTCCGCTACGACCGGCTCGGCACGCTCGCGCACCACAAGCCCGGCCTGCTCTCCGGCGGCGGTGGCCTGATCTCCAGCGCCGCCGACTACCACCGGTTCACGCAGATGCTGCTGCGCGGCGGGGAGCTGGACGGCGTACGCCTGCTCGGGCCGCGCACGGTGCGTTTCATGACCCGTAACCACCTACCCGGCGGGCAGGATCTGGGCACCCTGTCCACCGGCGGCTTCGCCGAGACCACCCTCGACGGGATCGGCTTCGGCCTCGGCTTCGCGGTGGTCGAGGACCCGGTCCCGAGCCGGGTGCCGAGCAGCGTCGGCGAGTACTACTGGGGTGGGGTCGCCAGCACGGCGTTCTGGGTCGACCCGGCCGAGGAGATCACCGCGCTGCTGTTCACCCAGCTCATGCCGTCGAGCACGTACCCGCTGCGCTCCCAGCTGCGCCAGCTCGTCTACGCCGCTCTCGTCGACTGACCGGGATCGGCGTTCCGCCGACGGGCGGGCGGCCCGGTCCCTAGCCTGGGCTGGTGAGCACCATCGTCGTGTTTGGCGCGGGCGGCACCGCCGGGTCGCGGGTCACCGCCGAGGCGGCCGACCGTGGGCACCGGGTGATCGCCGCCGTCCGCCGCCCGGAGGCCACCTCGTACCTGCCGGCCGGGGTACGGACGGTCACCGGCGACGCCACCAGCGAGCGCAGTGTCCGGGAGCTGGCGCCGGAGGCGGACGCGCTGGTGGTGGCGATCGGCGGCGGCGAGCGCGGGCTGTGGCGCAGCGCCGCGGAGAACCTGGTGACCACGCTGCGGTCGATGCCGGCCGCACCCCGGATCATCCACCTGGGCGGCGGGTCGACGCTGCTCACGCCGCGTGGCACCCGCATCCTCGACGAGCCGGACTTCCCGGAGCAGTATCGGGACGCGGCGCTGGGCCAGGCCGACGCCCTGGACTACTACCGCACCGCCGCCGACGGGGTGAGCTGGACCTACGTCTCCCCGCCGCCGTTGGAGTTCCACCCCGGCGACCGCACCGGGCACTACCGCACCGGCACCGACGAACCGGTCACCGACGACCAGGGCCGGTCGGTGCTCACCTACGAGGACCTGGCGGTCGCGATCGTCGACGAGATCGAGCAGCCCCGGTACGTCAACACGCGCTTCACCGCCGCGTACTGACCGCCGGTCGAGGCCGAGGAACCTACCTCCCCTTCGCGTCCTGTCGAGCTGCCCCAGCTGTGGGGCAACCAACCGCAGAGGACAGCGCGCAGCCCGCCCCATATCTGGGGCAGCTCGACAGGACGCCAACCCACCCGGCGGGTGCGGGCGCGCTCGGAGGTTCGGACGCCGCCGGACCTGGGGTAGCGGTCGCCGCCGCCTACCGGGAAGGCGCGGTCAGTCGGCGAGGCGGGCCGGGAAGCCGCCGGTGGCAATCGGGCCCCAGGCGTCGATGGTGACCCGGATCAGCGACTTGCCCTGGCGCACCATGGCCGCCCGGTAGTCGTCCCAGTCCGGGTGCTCGCCGGAGATGCTGCGGAAGTACTCGACCAGCGGCTCCAGCGCCTCGGGCAGGTCCAGCACCTCGGCGGTGCCGTCGAGCTGCACCCAGGGGCCGTTCCAGTCGTCGGACAGCACGCAGGCCGAGACCCGGGGGTCACGGCGGATGTTGGTGACCTTCGCCCGCTCGGGGTAGGTGGACACGACGAGCCGACCCTGGCCGTCGATGCCGGCGGAGACCGGGGAGGACTGCGGGCGGCCGTCGGCCCGGGTGGTCATCAGCACGACACGGTGCCGAGGCCGGAGGAAGTCGAGCAGGGCGTCCCGGTCGACCCGGGTGTTCTTCGCGATGCTGGGCGCCATCACTCAGTCCTACCAGGGCGGCCACGAACCAGCGGCGGCAGGGCGGCGGGTCAGCAGGGCGGGTCGGCGGGTCGGCGGGTCAGCGGGGGCCGGTGGCGGCGCGGGGCACGGCCTGGGTGGGCACGCGGGGCCGGCCGGCCGGGCGCCAGGCCCGGCCGTTGGCATAGATCACCCGAAAGCCGAGGTACGAGGCCAGCGGTGCCCAGTGCGCGGAGCCCATCCGCAGTTCGGCGGCGTTGTGCCGCTGCCCGTTGGCCAGCACGTCGAGCAGGACGGTTTCGAAGGCCGCCGATTCGACCCAGTCGACGTCCCGGGTGAAACCGCAGATCAGGGCGGCCCCGGTGACCTCCAGGAACTCGCGCAGCACCGCGTCCGACGCGCGCAGGACCGAACAGCTGCCGAAATAGAGCCGGCGCCCCTCGCAGCGGCCGGCCATCAGCTCGGCCACCTCGTTCAGCTCCACCGACTGCCAGTCGGTGAGGCAGAGCCGGCTGGGCTCGCCGTGCATGGCGAAGAAGCCGACACGGTGGTCGGCGTACTGCTTGAGCAGCCAGCGGTCCAGGAAGTAGAACAGCTCGTCGCGGGTGGCCGCGTCCTTGTGGATGAAGCGGATCTTGCCCAGCCGCTCCAGCAGTTCGAGGGTGGGCAGCACGGAACCGCGTTCGTTGAGGTCGCGGTGCCACTGACCCTCGACACAGAAGACGCCACCGCGTGCCACGTGCACCTCCGCCAGTCCGCCGCCCGGGGCTGACGTTACCGGCCCCCGCCGGGCGAGGAACATCACCCTGGGTGTGGCCGAATGCGACGTTCGGTGCAGTTCTTGCGCCACCGGGCCGATCCGGGGGAAATGGCTGTTTCGCAAATCAGTCGAATTCACAGCCGATGCCCAGGAACAACGAATCGTGAGGACAATTCTCGTTAATTGCCGCCTAGCGCACCGATCAGTGCGAGGGTGGAAATCACGGGACGTCCCGGTCGATGTCCCGAAGCAACCCCATTCGCTCTCCTATCGGGAGGACTTCTGTGCGCGTAAACACCTTGAAGCGAGTTGCTGTCGCTTTCGCCCTGGCACTGCCCGGGGCAGCGATCGCGTCGGTGGTCGCCGCGCCGGCAGCGTACGCGGACGGCTGCTACACCTGGAACCGCAACCTCTACCAGGGGCGCTCCGGCGACGACGTCCGTCAGCTGCAGATCCGGGTCGCCGGCTGGGCCGGCTACCGGGACATCGTCGAGAACGACGGTCGCTACGGACCGAAGACCGCCGCCGCGGTCAAGCGGTTCCAGCAGGCGTACGGACTGCGCGCCGACGGCGTCGCGGGACCGCAGACCTACGCGAAGCTGTACCAGCTCCAGGACAACGACTGCACGCCCGCGCACTTCACCTACAGCGAGTTGGACAACGGCTGCGGCGGCAGCGGCTGGAGCGGCGGCCCCCTGTCGGCGAACCAGACGAAGCAGAACGCGCTGCGCACCATGTGGAAATTGGAGGCGCTGCGCAAGAGCCTCGGCGACAAGCCGCTGAACGTGTCGAGTGGCTTCCGCAGTCGCGCCTGCAACAACCAGGTCGGTGGCGCCTCGGACAGCCAGCACCTGTACGGCAACGCCGCCGACGTCACCTCGCGGACGTCCTCGCTGTGCCGGGTGGCCAAGGACGCCCGTGACAACGGCTTCAGCGGGATCTACGGGCCGGGCTACCCCGACCACGACGACCACGTGCACGTCGACTCGCGGCGCGAGAACAACAGCGACCACAGCTCGAACACGACGAGCTGGTCCGCGCCGGACTGCGGCGTCGGCGCCGGTAACGACTGAACGAACCGGCCGGTGTGACGTCGGCCCGGCGCGGATGGGGAATCTCCGCGTCGGGCCGACGTCGTGTCGCCCCGGACAGGGCGGGCGGGGGTGGCGCCGCTCAGCTGGCCCGGGGCCAGCGCGGCGCGGTGACACCGGGAGTCACCGGCCGGCCGGCAGAGGCCTGTCGTACCCCCGCAGGGGTGACGCGCGCGGCCTGGTGTCGCGCCGGGAGCCCGGCGCGGCCGGGAGCCGGCGCCGGATAGCCGGCGGTCGCCGCCGGCCGGGCGCCGGTGGGACGCGCGGACGACGGCCCGGTCGCGGTGAACGGGAAGGGCACGTGCACGAAGGGGTTGCCGTGCTGGATCAACGCCTCGATCTGGCGCTCGTTGAGCCCGTGTGTCTCAAGAACCCGACGCCCCCACCGGTGCAGTCGGCACGGGTAGGAGGCGCCGTCGTTGCGACACAACGGCCCGGTCGGCCACTCCTCGGCGGTGTGCACGACCACCGCCCGGACCGCGAGCCGGACATCCTCGGGTGTCAGGTGTGCCGGCAGCGGCACCTCACCCAGCACCTGGTCGATGGGATCCGTCGACTGCTCACCAACACGCACGGCAGGCCTCCCGCAGTTCGGCAGCGGTACGGCGGACCCACCGCACCGACATCCTCGGGCAGTGGTACGGCCGGCATCGGACGAAAGTTCAATCCCCCGCCCCCTAACCGTCCCCCTAACGCGCGCTCAGACGAGGTCCGCGTCGTGCACCAGCAGGGCCACCTGGACCCGGTTGTTGAGATCGAGCCGGGTGAGCAGCCGGGAGACGTACGCCTTCACCGTCGCCACGCTCATGAACAACTCCCCCGCGATCTCCGCGTTGGTGCGGCCCCGCCCCAGCGCCACCGCCACCTGACGCTCCCGCTCGCTGAGCCCGTCGAGCAGCCGCAGCGCCCGCTCGCGACGCGGATCCGGGCCGGCCAGACCCGGGGCGGCGGCGGTCACGTGGTCGATCAGCGTGCGGGTCACCGTCGGGGAGAGCGTCGCCTCCCCCGCGGCCACCCGGCGTACCGCGTGCACGATGTCCGCCGGAGGGGTGTCCTTGAGCAGGAAACCGGCCGCGCCGGCGCGCAGCGCCCGCAGCACCTGCTCGTCGGCGTCGAAGGTGGTCAGCACCAGCACCTCCGGCGGGTTCGGTCGCGCGCGCAGCGCCTCGGTGGCGGTGAGCCCGTCCACCCGGGGCATCCGGATGTCCATCAGGACCACGTCCGGCGCGTACGCGGCGACCGCCGCCGGAACCTCGCCGCCGTCGGCAGCCTCACCCACCACCCGCAGGTCCGCCAGGCCGCCGAGGATCATCGAGAGGCCCGCCCGGACCAGCGCGTCGTCGTCCACGATCAGCACCCGCACCGGCGCGGTGGCCTCCCCGGCCCCGCCGGACGGCCCGGTCACGCCGGCCACGGCAGCCAGGCGGCCAGCCGGAAGTCGCCGGCCTCGTCCCGCCCGTGCGCCAACCGGCCTCCGGCCAGGGTGACCCGCTCGGTGATGCCGACCAGCCCGGTGCCGGCGCCCGGCAGTTCGCCCCCGGCCGGCGTGCCCAGCGGCCACCGGTTGGAGATCGCCACGGTCAGCCCGGTGCCCGGGCCACCGGCCACGTCCACGGTGACGGCCGCACCGGCCGCGTGCTTGCGGGCGTTGGTCAGGCCCTCCTGCACGATCCGGTACGCCGCCCGCCCCAGCGCCGCCGGCACGGCCCCGGGCGCGACGACGCTGTCGGTGAGGTTCACCCGCACCCCGGCCGCGCGCGACTCCTCGATCAGGGCGGGCAGGTCGGCGAGGGTGGGCTGCGGCGGCTCGGGGGCGTCGCCGGTGTTGTCGCCGTCGGCGCGGAGCACACCGATGACCTCCCGCAGGTCCTGCAGGGCGGCGTGTGCGCTGCCCCGGATCACCCCGGCGGCCCGGGCGACCTCGTCGGCCGGCGCGTCGGGGCGGAACTCCAACGCGCCCGCGTGCAGGCTCAGCAGCGAGATCCGGTGGGCCAGCACGTCGTGCATCTCCCGGGCGATGCGGGTGCGTTCGAGGTGTCGGGCCTGGGCGACCCGCAACTGCTGCTCGGCCTCGGCCCGCTCGGCCCGCTCCCGCAGCGACACGATCAACTGTCGCCGGGCCCGGACGAACATCCCCCAGGCCAGCACGGCGATCGTGATCACCACGCCCCACGACACGGTGGCCCAGTACGGCCAGTTCGGGTCCGGACGCGCCCAACTGAAGATCAGGTTGGTGACGAGACCGGCACCGGTGAACGCGATCGCGACGGCGGTGCGGCGGTGCACCACGACGGTGAAGTACAGAATCAGCAGCGGGACGGCCGCGGCCAACGAGAACGCGCTCAACGGCAGGGTGGCCACCGCCAACCCGAGCGGCCACCGCCGCCGCACCCACAGCAGCCCGCAGGAGGCCAGCCCGAGCAGCGCGTCCACACCGACCATCCAGTCGTGCGGCAGCGGAATCGCCGTCTCCGGGGAGGGCGACAGGGCGTCCACGGTGGCGAACAACACCCAGAGCAGCCCGGCCAGGAACGCGAGGCTGTCCACGATCCAGTCACGGGTGGTGCGGCGCGGATGTGCCCGGTCACGTTCGCGTTCGCCCGGCACGACCAGCTCCCCTGGCAGCAGCCAGGGGTGTTCCGGGACGGCGAGGCTGGTCACGCGCCCATGCTAGGCAGCAACGGGCACCGGCAACCAGCTACCAAAGTATCGACCGGAGCGTCGACCAAGGTCGGTGCGACACCGACCCGCGGCCGCAGCGGATGGCCGGGGGGCGCGGGCACGCTCGTCGGCATGATCACCGTGGAGAACCTCACCAAGCGATACGGGCCACACCCGGCGGTGGACGACGTGTCGTTCCAGTGCGAACCGGGCACGGTCACCGGCTTCCTCGGCCCCAACGGCGCCGGCAAGTCGACCACCATGCGGATGATCTGCGGCCTCACCGCGCCGACGGCCGGCCGGGCCACCGTCTCGGGGCGCCCCTACCGGGACCTGCCCAACCCGGGGCGGGAGGTCGGGGTGCTGCTGGACGCCTCCGCCCAGCACGCCGGGCGCACTGGCCGCGAGGCGTTGACGCTGTCCGCGTACACCATGGGTCTGGACAAGCGCGAGGTCGCCGCGAAGCTCGACCTGGTCGGGTTGAACGCGGTGGCCGCGAAGCGTCGGGTCCGGGCGTACTCGCTGGGGATGCGCCAGCGGCTCGGCCTGGCGCAGGCGCTGCTCGGTGACCCCCGGGTGTTGATCCTCGACGAGCCGGCCAACGGCCTGGACCCGGAGGGGATCTTCTGGATGCGCGGCCTGCTGCGCGACTTCGCCGACCGGGGCGGCACCGTGCTGCTCTCCTCCCACCTGCTGCGCGAGGTGGAGGCGGTCGCGGACCGGCTGGTGGTGATCGGGGGCGGCCGGATCGTGGCCCAGGGCGACAAGAACGACCTGCTCGCCGGGGGCGGCTCGCTCGTGCGGGCCCGCGACGGCGCGGCGTTGCGCCGGGCACTGGACACGGCGGGCCTCAGCGCCACCGACGGCACCGACGGTCTGCTCGTGCAGGCCGACGCCGAGACGGTCGGCCAGGCCGCCGCGGACGCGGGCGTCGCGCTGGCCGAGCTGCGCCCGGCCGGCAGCGGTGGCCTCGAACAACTCTTCCTCACCCTCACCGCCGGCGAGTCCACCAAGGAGGCCGTCCGATGACCACCACCACCGCGCCCGCCGCCGGGCCCGTCGCGCCCCGGCAGCACACGGCGGTACGCCGTCCGTCGCTGCTCCGGCTCACCGCCGTGGAACTGCGCAAGCTCGTCGACACCCGGGCCGGCCGTTGGCTGCTGATCACCATCGGCCTGGTCACCGCCGCGATCGTCACCCTCCAGCTGATCTACGCGAAGGACGCCGACCAGACCTTCCTCGACTTCTTCGGCCCCTCGCTGCTGCCGGTGTCGGTGCTGCTGCCGGTGCTGGGCATCCTGTCGATCACCAGCGAGTGGTCGCAACGCACCGCCCTCACCACGTACGCCCTGGTGCCCCGCCGCGAGCGGGTGATCGGCGCGAAGCTGATCGCCGTCGTGCTCACCGCGCTCGCCTCGGTGCTGGCCAGCCTGGCCGTCGCCGCCGTCGGCACGCTCGTGGCGTCCGCCACCGGCGGCGCGGGCACCTGGCAGTTCGACTGGTCGCTGCTGCTGAACGCGGCGATCCTTCAGGTCGCCAGCGTGCTGATGGGTGCGGCCTTCGGTCTGTTGCTGCTCAATCCGCCGTTGGCGATCGTCGGTTATCTGCTGCTGCCCACCCTGTGGGCGGTGCTCGGCGAGATGGTCCGACCCCTGCGCGGCCCATCCGGCTGGCTGGACACCAACCGGACCATGGAACCGCTGTTCAGCGGCGACGCGCTCACCGGTGGGCAGTGGGGCCGTCTGGCGGTGTCCCTGCTCGTCTGGATGGTCCTGCCCCTGGCCGTCGGCCTGGTCCGGACGCTGCGCCGCGAGGTGTCCTGACCATGGACCTGGCCGGTCACCGTCCGCGCACCACCGTCAGCGACGGCCCGCTGGAACTGGCGGTCCTCTGGGGTGGTTTCCCGCTGCTCGGCGCGGGCGCCGGATGGCTCCTCGCGGCGACGACAGGCTGGCTCGCCCGGCTGCCCTGGGTGCCGTTCAGCGACCTCGTCGAGTGGCTGGACCGGCTGCCCCAGCCGCAGGCCACCGCCGGCACAATCGCCGTGGGCACCCTCGCCGGCCTGGTCCTCGCCGGGATCGGCACCGCCGAACGACTGATCGTCAGCGTCGACGCGGCGCAGGTCCGGCTGCGCCGCGCCGATGAGAACCGGACCGTCGCACGGGCCGACACCCGGGTCGTCTTCCTCGCCGACAAGCACCTGGTGCTGCTCGACGCCGACGGGGCGGAACTGGTGCGGGAGTCGACGGACCTGCCCGCCGCCCGGCTCGCCGCCGCGTTCCGGGCGCACGGCTGGGCCTGGGCGGACGACGATCCCCACCGGTCGGCGTACCGGCTGTGGGTGCCCGACCTGCCCGGTCTGCCCGCCGGCGCGGACGTGCTGCTGCGCGCGAGGGAGCGCGCGATCGAGCGGGACCGCCGCGACGACGCCCGGGAGCTGCGACGGGAGCTGGGACGACTCGGGGTGGTGCTGCGCGACGAGGGCAAACGCCAGTACTGGCGGACCGCCGTCCCCGGTGCGGGACAACCGACTTCGGCCGAGCAGGAGCCGAAGGGACGGTAGCGTCTGTCCCAGGAGATCCTGGGAGCGCGCGATGACCGAGCAGCAGCCGTACCGGGTGGTGTCCCGACACCCCGGCTTCGAGCTGCGCCGCTACCCGGCTCACCTGGTGGCCGAGATGCAGATCCAGGCGTCGTTCACCCGGGCCCCGATCGAGGCGTTCCGGCCGCTGGCCGCCTACCTCGGCGGCGCCAACCGGGCCCGACACCCGATCGGCTCGGCCGGGCCGCCGATGTCGGCGGCCGGCGACTCGGAGAAGATCGCCATGACCGTGCCGGTGGTCCAGATCGAGGGCGAGCGGCCGGGGGCTTACCTGATCCAGTTCGTCATGCCGGCCACCTTCACCACCGCCACCCTGCCCGAGCCGGTGGACACCCGGGTGCGCGTCCACGAGGTCCCGGCACGCCTGGCGGCGGCCATGCGGTTCTCCGGGCGGTGGACCGAGCAGGCGTTCAGTCAGCGGGCCACCATGCTCGGACGGTCGGTGACCGCGGCCGGGCTGCAACCGACAGGCGCGATCCGGTACGCGCGCTTCGACCCGCCGTGGAAGCCGTGGTTCCTGCGCCGCAACGAGGTCGTGCTGCCCGTCGTGGAGTAGCTAGCGGCGACGGTTGTCGACCGTCGGCCAGGCCAGCAGCAGCCCCATTCCCAGCCCGGCGAGCAGCCCGGCCAGCGAGAGCAGCAGGTCCGAGTCGGCGGAGTTGATCGGGCTGTTGCCGGCCAGCGCGGTGAACGTCGCGCCGACCGGGAGCAGCACCATCATGGCGACGGCCGCGACCAGCAGCATCGGCACCGGGCCCACCAGCGCGGCGAGACCGGCGAGCGCGTGCTGCCGCCAGACCGGTCGACCGCCCGGCCAGTCCCACGCCAGCAGGGTGACGCCGGTGAGCAGCACCGCGCCGAGCGCGATCATCGGCAGGATGCGCGGGCCGGGCGGGACCGCCCGGACCAGCGCGACACCGCCGATGGCGACCGCGCCGAGCCCGACGGCCAGCAGGCGGCGGCCCCGGGTGCGGGCCGGTGCCGCCGCCAGGGCGACGACGACGGTCAGGGCGACCAGGAGCACGCCGGTGGCGAAGGCCGCCGGCGTCAGCTCCGGCTCCCGGTCGGTAGGTGACTCGATGCCGGCCGCCACCACCGCCAGCACCCCGGCCACGCAGGCCGCGCCGGTCAACACCCGCCGGTCGGTGGTGGGGGGCCGGCCCCGATCCCGCCACACCAGGACGGCCGCCAGTACGCCGAGCACCGCCGCACCGTAGACGGCGAGCAGGACCGTCGACCCCGTGCCGGCCGGGTCCGCCCGGTCGATCGCCACGTCGGCCGCGATCCAGAGCCCACCGAGCACGACCGCCGGAGCGCCCCACCGGAGCTGCCCCCGGCCCGCCAGCAGCAACCCGAGCACGATCGCGACGATCGCCACGAACCGCAGATCCCGTGCCCAGTAGGCGTTGTTGCCCGGCAGCCGCTCCGACCACGGGCCGATCGGCTCGGTCAACGGTTGCCACACCGCCATGCCGACCGCCCAGATCAGCACGGCGGCGGCAGCCAGGAGCAGCCCGACCGGGCGCGCGAATCGCATCCGTCGACGGTAGCCGCCCGATCGCCGTCACGGGGGCCGCGGTCATCCGACGAGGCCGACCGGCGACCGCGCGGGACGGTGCCGCATCATCCGCCACGTCGGCAACGCGCTCGCCAGCGCCGCGAGCAGCAGGCACAGCCCCACCACACCGGCGACCACCGACCACGGCACCACCAGGTCGACGGGGGCACCCACCTGGTCGGCGAGACCGGCGCGGATGCTCAGCAGACCGACGAACGCGACAGCCCCACCCAGCAGCGCGCCGATCAGGACCACCACTGCCGACTCGGCCGTGACCAGCCAGAGGACCTGCCGTCGGGTCGCCCCGGCCAACCGGATCAGCCGCAGGTCGGCGGCGCGGCCGGCAGCGGCCAGCAGCAGCGTGTTGGCCACCGCGATGGCGCCGTAGCCGGCGGACACCCCGATGAGCAGCAACGTGAAGAGCCAGACGAGACGGTCCTCGGCGGCGTCCGCCTCGGCCGCCCAGGTGGCGACGTCGACGACCCGCGCGCCGGCCGGAGGGTCGATCCGGTCCGGGGCGTACACAGTGGACGTGAGCGCCGACGGGTCGTGCGTACGCACCACGGCCCGGGGCACGAGCAGGTCGCCGGGGATCGAGGTGTCGCTGACCACGGCGACGACGCGCAGCGACACCGACGTCCCGTCCGCGAAGACCACCGCGTACGCCTCGGACGGCCGCAGGTTCGCCGCTTCGGTGACCACCACCGTGTCGTCACCGCGCAGGTCGTCGAGCGAGCCGGCGACGACGGTCAGCGCCCGGTTCGCGGCGGCGAAGCCGGCCGGCTCCACGCCGAGCGCGGTCAGCGGCCGGTCCGCCGGCAATTTTCCGGGATCGGTGCGGTAGACGGTGGTCGGCAGGAGGGCGGTGCCACCTGTCGCGGCGACGGCCCGGTCCGACAGTCCGGGTGCCCGGTCGGGCACCATGATCCAGCCGGCGTTGACGTTGTCGGCCCGACCAGCCGCGTAGGCGGCGGTGGTGGTGCGCACCATCCCGGACACCAGCACCGCGAACGCGACGGTGAGCAGCACCGGCGCGGCGATGGCGGCGGTCCGCCGGGTCGCGGTCAACGCCCCGCCCCGGACCAGCATTCCGATCGCGCCTCCGGGCCCACGCAGCGGCGACCGCAGCAGCCGTACGACCGGCCCGACCACCGCCGGGGCGAGCACTGTGGCACCGGCCACCAGCGCCATCACCGCGTACAGGGCGTACTGCGCGGCGATCCGGGCCTCGTCGGCGGTCGCCGTTGCGACACTGAGGGCGAGCCCCGCCGCGACGAGGAGCGCCCCGACGGCGACGCGAACCCGCCCGATCGGGCGCTGTTCCACAGCGGCCTCGCGCAACGCCTCCAGCGGGCGGACCCGCGCCGCTCGGCGGGACGCCGACCAGACGGCCAGCAGCGCGATCACCGGCCCGGCGGCGAACGAGACCGCGACCGGCCAGAGTTCATAGCGGACCCGGAAGGTCGACGGTTCGTAGCCGACGTCGACGAGCAGCCGACCCAGCAGCGGGGCGAGCGCCGCGCCGACCAGCAGGCCGACGAGCCCGGCTGCGGCGCCGACGGCGAGCGCCTCCGCGTACACCATGCGGCGGACCTGACGTCCGGTCGCGCCGACGGCGCGCAGCAGGCCCAGCTCGCGGCGGCGCTGCGCGATGGTGAACGCGAAGGTGGAGGCGACCACGAACACCGTGACGAAGCCGGCGAGGGCCGCCGTGGCGGTGAGCACCTGCATGCCGATCCACCGGGTACGGGCGTCGCCCCGCGGTTCCAGCGCACCACGGGCGGCACCGGTGAGCACCTGTCCGTCGCCGCCGACGACTCCGCGCGCCGCCGTGGCGACCCGCTCGGGGTCGGCTCCCGGCGCGAGCATCAGCCCGATGGCCCGGACACCGGGCGCGAGCGCGGCGGCGACCTCGTCCGCGACAAGGACGCCGGGCCCGTCGACCAGACCGGTGACGGTGTACGCCTCCGGACCGGCGGCGGTCAGCAGGGTGACCGGTGCGCCGGTCCGCAGCCCGAGCGCGCGGTCGACGACGACCTCGCCGGGTCTGCGGGGCGGCTCGCCGGCCGTGCGGCGCAGCCCACCGAGCTGGGCGCTGGACCAGCCGTGCCCCTGGTGGGCGTCCTCCCGTCGGGTGTCGGCGGCCACGGGCCGACCGTCGACGAGGGGCTGGGCGTAGAAGGTCCGGTCCGGCACCACGGTGGCGACACCGGGCAGCGCTGCCAGCCGGCCGACGAGTCCCGCGGTCGCCGTGGCGGACCAGGGCCGGGTCGGCACGAAGGCGTCGGCCGACGCGCCCGCCTCGGGGCTCTGCACCACGACCGCCGCCCGCGCCAACCGGTCCGGCACCTGCGGACGCCCGGAGGCGAGGAGGAGGGTGGCCGCCGCGACGAGCGCGACCCCGATGGCGACGGCCACGAACGCGCTGGTCGACCGCCGGACGCTCAGCACGACGACTCCGCCGGAACGGTTTCCCGCTCGGCGATCCGGGCGGCGACGGCAGCGGCGGTGATCGGGCCGGTCAGCTCGTCGACGACGCGACCGTCGGCGAGCAGGAGGACCCGATCGGCGTACGCGGCGGCGGCGGGATCGTGGGTCACCATCACCACTGTCTGCCCGTGGTCGTCGACGAGCGCGCGCAGCAGCCGGAGCACCTGCCGGGACGCCGAGCTGTCCAGCGCCCCGGTCGGCTCGTCGGCGAACACCACGGCCGGACGGGTGATCAACGCGCGGGCCACGGCGACGCGCTGCTGCTCCCCGCCGGACAGCTCACTCGGCCGGTGCCCGGCCCGGTCGGCGAGTCCGACCGCGTCGAGGGCGGCGGCGACGTCCGCGGCCGGCGGGCGGCGGCGGGCCAGGCGCGACGGCAGCTCGACGTTCTGCGCGGCGGTCAACGTGGACACCAGGTTGAACGCCTGGAACACGAAACCGATCCGGTCGCGCCGCAGCCGGGTCAGCTCGTCCTCGCCGAGGTCGTCGAGGCGGACGCCGTCGATCGTGACGACCCCCTCGGTCGGGCGGTCCAGCCCCGCCGCGCAG
This sequence comes from Micromonospora sp. DT63, assembly GCF_049841615.1. Lineage (NCBI taxonomy): Bacteria > Bacillati > Actinomycetota > Actinomycetes > Micromonosporales > Micromonosporaceae > Micromonospora > Micromonospora sp. DT63. Next base: position 276,514 of record NZ_JBNCKQ010000004.1, read on the forward strand.
TGCAGCAGGGTGGACTTTCCCGAGCCCGAGGGGCCCATCACCGCAGTGAACGTGCCGCCCGCGAAGCTGGTGGTCACGCCGTCGAGCGCCGTCACCCGCCGGTCTCCGGTGCCGTACACCGTCCGCAGCCCCGTCAGGGTCACCGTGTCTGTGGTCATGACCGTCACGGTGCCGAACACGGGGGGTGCGGCGCGTCGTGCCGGGGCGGGCACTTTCCGGCCCTCCCCTGGGCGGAGTCGACGGCGCGCGAACCTCCGCGGGTCGTCCTCGGGGATGACCACCCACGGGTGGACGCGGCCGGGCCGCCCCGCCGATACGGTCTGACAGGTGACAGCTCTCCTGCTGACCCGGCGGCTGCGGCCGGTGGACCTGTACATCGTGGACGCCGTGCTCGCCGTGGCGGTCGGTGGGCTGCTCTGCCCGTACGCGGCGCTGGAGTCGCCGCTGCACGGGGGCGTGGACGAACCGCTCTGGGTGTCGGTGCTCGTCGGGATGGCCATCGGGCTGCCGCTGGCCGCCCGGCGACGGTGGCCGATCCCCGTCGCCGTGGCGATCAGCGCGGTCACCACCGTCGCCCTGATCACTGGCGTGATCCCCAACTTCGCCGCCGCCGCGCCGGCAGTGGCCATCAGCCTGTCCTTCTACACGGTGGCCGTGTCGACCACCACGCGCCGGTCGCTGCTCTGCGCCGCCGGTTGTCTCGCTCTGGTGAGCGTCGCCCTGGTGCTGACCGCGGGTGACCTCTGGTCGCGGACCGGGGCGGTCGTCTACGCCACGGTCATGGTCGCGCCGGCCTGGGTGATCGGTTGGCTGATCCGGGAGCGACGCGCCCTCGCCACCCGGCAGAGCGACCAGCTGGTCCGTCAGGCCGCCACCGAGGAGCGGTTGCGGGTGGCGCGCGAGCTGCACGACGTGGTCGCGCACACGCTGAGCCTCATCGTGGTAAAGGCTGCCGTCGCCAACCACGTCGCCGAGGCCGACCCCCGCGAGGCGGGCGCCGCGCTCCGGGTCATCGAGGAGACCGGCCGCACCGCGCTGACCGATGTGCGTCGCGTGCTCGGCGTCCTGCGCGCGGACAGCCCGTACGCACCGACGCCCGGGCTGGACGAGTTGCCGGTCCTCGCCCGGCAGGCGGCGATCGGCGGCGTCGACGTGCGGCTCGACGTGCGGCGGGAGGAGCCGGTCGGCGCGGTGCCGGAGTCGGTGGGCCTCGCGGTGTACCGGATCGTGCAGGAGGCGGTGACGAACGTGGTGAAACACGCGGCGCCGGCGGCGTGCCGGGCCACGGTTACCGTTCTGCCCGACGAGGTGCGGGTGGAGGTGACCGACGACGGCCAGCGTCCGGTCCTGCTCGGCGGGGAGGGGCACGGGTTGATCGGGATGCGGGAACGGGTGGCGTTGCACGGCGGGGAGTTCCGCGCCGGCCCACGCTCCGACGGTGGCTTCGCGGTGACGGCCAGCCTGCCCTACCGGGTGGCCGCGTGATCCGCGTCCTGATCGCCGACGACCAGGCGCTGCTGCGCGGCAGTTTCCGGCTGCTTGTCGACCTCAGCCCGGACTGCACCACTGTCGGCGAGGCGGGCACCGGCGTGCAGGCCGTCGCGTTGACCGGGCAGCACCTGCCGGACGTGGTGCTGATGGACGTTCGGATGCCGGAGATGGACGGCATCGAGGCGACCCGGCGGATCTGCGCCGACCCGGCGACGGCCGGCACCCGGGTCATCATCCTGACCACGTTCGACCTCGACGAGTACGTCTACGGCGCGCTGCGCGCCGGAGCCAGCGGGTTCCTGCTCAAGGACACCCCACCGGCGGACCTGCTGACCGGGATCCGGGTGGTCGCCGCCGGGGAGGGGCTGCTCGCGCCGACGGTGACCCGCCGACTGATCGACGAGTTCGCCCGCCAGCCGGAGCCGACCCGGCCGCTGCCCCGACAGCTCGACGGGGTGACCGACCGGGAACGGGAGGTGCTGGCGCTGATCGCCCGGGGCCTGTCCAACGCGGAGTTGGCCGCGCACCTCAACCTCAGCCAGGCCACCGTCAAGACACACGTCGGGCGGCTGCTGACCAAGCTGGCGGTCCGTGACCGGGCGCAACTGGTCATCGTCGCGTACGAGACGGGCCTGGTGGGGCCGGGCGGCCTACGCTGAGCCGGTCGGCCGTGCACCCAGGAGGAGACATGACCCGGTACGTCGCGCTGCTGCGCGGAGTCAACGTCGGCACCACCCGCCTGGCGATGGCCGACCTGCGCCGGATCGTCACCGACCTCGGGCACGAGGCGGTCGAGACGTACCTCCAGAGCGGCAACGTGGCCTTCGGCAGCACCGTGCGCGACGCGGAGAAGTTGGCCGCCGGCATCGAGCGGGCGCTCGCCGACGAACTGGGGCTGACCGTGCCGGTGCTGGTCCGCAGCGGCCGGGAGTTGGCGGCGGTGGCGGGTGGCAACCCGTACGCCGAGGTCGAGGACGATCCGAAGCTCCTGCTGGTGGCGTTCCTGGCGACCCCTCCGGCGAAGGCAGTGGTGGACGCGCTCGCCGTGCCCGGCGGTGAGAACGTATCGTTCACGGTGACCGGCCGGGAGGTCTACCTGCACTTCCCCGACGGTGGTTACGGCCGGACGAAGTTCACCAACGCCTACCTGGAGAAGAAGCTCGGCGTGGTGGCGACCACCCGTAACTGGAAGTCGGTGCGCGCCCTGGCGGAGATGGCCGCCGGCTGACCGGGCGGGCGCGGACGCCCGCCCGGAACCGGTCAGAAGTGGTACGCGGTCTCGTACTCGGGCACCAGCACCCGGCTGCGCGGCGAGATCCGACGCACCGCCGCGATCATGTCGTTGAGTCGGTCCCGGTCGGCCGGCGCGACGACCGGCGGATTCTGCAACGGCGTCTCGAAGTTGTCCCAGTGCACCGGCACGACGACCTTCGGGTAGTCCAGACCGGCCAGCAGCCGGGGCAGGTAGTCGCCGGTGGTGGTGGCGCTCTGCATGGCCACCATCGCCACGTCCGGCGCCAGGCCGGTGAGGTTGCGCTCGGCGACGTCGCTGGCTCCGGTGAAGTAGACCGACGGGCCGCGTTCGACCCGCAGCAGGTAGCCCAGCGTGTCGCCCTCCGGGAGGTCGGCGATGGTCGCCGGCTGCGCCGGCTGGCTCACCCGCACCCCGGGGAAGGCCACGGAGTACGACGCGTTGCGGCTGTGCAGCGAGCCGACCACCTCGATGCTGTGGTCGCCGAAGTCGAGCACCTCCCCGCCCTTGACGGCGCTGAGCTTCGTCGACGGCACCCCGTAGGCCAACCCCAGGTGGTACGCGGTGAGCGTGCCGAACACCCGCGCGCCGGTACGCCCGGCGATGTACGGGACGTCCATGAAGTGGTCCCAGTGGGTGTGCGTGACCAGGATGGTCGTGGCCCGGTCGACGCGCGGATCGATCACGTCGGTGCGCACGGTCAACGGGGCGTCGGTCCGGAACGGGGGGTTGAACAGCCCGGTGTCGATCCGGCTGAGGAACGGGTCGACCAGGACGATCCGGTCGGCGATGTCGATGCGCCAGCCGGCCGTACCCCACCAGCGGAAGCTGACCGCGCCGGTGCGGCCTCTGGCGGGCGTCGGCGCGACGGCCGGCGGCGCGGCCTGGGCCGGGGTGGCCGAGGTGGCGGCGAGACCGCCGGCCGAGACCAGGGCGGTGGTGGCGGCGGCGTCGCGCAGGAAGCGTCGACGGTCGAGGTTGGACATGCGGATCTACTCCCCGTGCTCGGGTGATCGGTCAGCACGAGCCAACCAGCGCCACCGCGCCCCGGTCCAAGATCGAACGCCTTCAGCTCCGATACGTCACCGCATATCGTGCCTGCTCAGCGGTCCCCCTTCGGCGCTCGGACGCCCGGAAACTCACTCGCCGCGCAGCGCCTCGACTGCCGTCCGGGCGGCAGTTCCCATCGCCAGGTCCACGTCGATCCGGCGCGGGGTCAGCTCGTCGGCGCGGGCGAAGACGGCGATGGCGTACCGGCCGCCGTCGGGGTATTCGGCGACACCGGCCTCCAGGTGCAGGCCGGGCAGGGTGCCGGTCTTGCCGGCGACCCGGACGCCGGGCGGGAAGCCGGCGGCCAGCCGGGTCCAGAAGAGCTGCCGGGCCATCCAGGTGCGGACCATCGCGCAGGCCGCCGCCGGGCCGGCCTGGTCGCGCCAGATCAGGGTGAGCAGCCGGGTGATCTCCCGGGCGGTGCTGCTGGTGGTGTGCGCGGGGTCGAAGACCCGCATGGCCTGGACCCGCTCCGCCGGCAGGGTCGGGAAGATCCGCGCGAACTCCGCCTCGGTCCGCGCCCCCACGTCGGCGAGCATCATCTCGACCAGTTCCCGAGGACCGCCGAGAACGCGGGTGCGGGTGAGGCCCAGCTCGGCGGCGAGCATCGGCAGCAGGTCCGGGCCGACCCGGCGCAGCAGCAGGTCGGCGGCCGTGTTGTCGCTCACCGACATGGCGAAGTACGCGAGGTCGCGCAGCGACACCTCGGCGTCGTCGACGCAGCCGGCCAGCCCCCACCCGCCGAGCCGGTCGGCGGCGGTGACCAGGACCCGTTCGGTGGGGTCGAGCTGGCCGGCGTCGACCTGCCGGGCGAACTCCAGCACCAGCAGGATCTTGAAGATCGACGCGATCACCACCTGCTCGTCGGCACGCACCCCGACCTGCCGGTCCATTCCGGCCGGGTCGACGGCGTCGACGTCCACCGCGTCCAAGTCGACGGCGTGCAGGCTGGCCGTCACCCCGACGCCCGCGAAGATGGCCTCGATCCGCTCCCCCACATCCACCCGGGCACGGTATCCAGTGGCGGTGGTCCGCCGCTGGCGTAGGGTCCGGCCGTGGACCTGCTCCGGCACCTGCGGCACTTCGTGGTGGTCGCCCACGAGCTGCACTTCGGGCGGGCGGCCGAACTGCTCGGAATGGCCCAGCCGCCGTTGAGCCAGTCGATCCAGCGCCTCGAACGGGAGCTGGAGGTCGAGCTGTTCGACCGCTCCCGCCGCCAGGTGCGGCTCACCACCGCCGGCGGTCTGCTGCTCGCCGAGGCGGAGGAACTCCTCGCCGGCGAGGGCCGGCTGCGCAACCTCATGGGGCAGGTCCGCGCGGGCGAGCTGGGCATCCTGCGGGCCGGAGTGCCGCCGGAGACCCCCGCGGTGACGCTGCGCGCGCTGCTCGACCAGCTCACCGGCCGAGCGCCCGGCCTGGACGTGGAGCTGCACGAGCTGACCACCGCCGAGCAGGTGCGGATGCTCACCGAGCGGCGGTTGGACGTGGGGCTCGTGCACCATCCGGTCGAGGCGGACGGGCTGCGCTTCGGGGCCCCGGTGGACGTACCACTGGGGGTACTGCTGCCGCGGACGTCGCCGCTGGCCCGCGGCCGGGAGGTGCCGCTCGCGGCGCTCGCCGGCCTCGACCTGGTGGCCGCGCCCCGGGCCACCGCGCCGGGCTGGCACGACCACCTGCTCGCGGTGTGCCGGCGGCACGGGTGGCGGCCGGCGCGGGTGCGGCCGGCGCGCAATCCGGAGTTCCTGTTCGGGCTGGTGCTGGCCGGCGGTGGGGTGGCCGTGGAGCCGGCGGCGCTGGCACGCCGGGAACCCCGGATCGCGTGGCGGCCGATCGCCGACGCCTCGCTGACGAAACGCACCTCGGCGGTCTGGCCGCAACGGTCGGCGCATCCGGCGGCCCCGATGGTCGGGCAGATCGCCGCCGAGGTGCTGGCCGTCGCCGAGCCGGCGCCGCCCACGCCGCCCTCGGTGCCGGCGGCGCGACCCTGGCCGGTGTTGTTCGACACGACCGGGTGAACCGGCCCGACGTTGCGCTCGTCACCTCGCGTTGGACGGTGGATCGTCCACCCGCCCGGGTATGGATGACGGATAACGAAGACGCGAAGGAGCCGCAGTGGCACTCACGATTCCTGACATCAGCCTGAACGACGGCACCACCATCCCGCAGCTCGGCTTCGGGGTGTTCCAGATCGAGCCGAAGGACACCGTTGCGGCGGTGACCACGGCCCTGGAGACGGGCTACCGGCACATCGACACCGCCGAGATGTACGGCAACGAGGCCGAGGTCGGCGAGGCGATCCGCGTGTCCGGCCTCGACCGGGGTGACGTCTACGTGACCAGCAAGCTGAACAACGGCTTCCACCGCCCGGACGACGCCCGCAAGGCGTTCGACTCGACGCTTGCCGCGTTGAAGATGGACTACATCGACCTGTTCCTGATCCACTGGCCGCTGCCGACGCTGTACGACGGCGACTACGTCTCGACCTGGAAGGTGCTGGAGGAGTTCCAGCGCGACGGTCGGGCCCGCTCGATCGGCGTGTCGAACTTCCAGGTGGCGCACCTGCGGCGACTGGCCGACGAGGCGGGCGTGGTGCCGGCGGTCAACCAGATCGAGGCGCACCCCTACTTCGGCAACGACGAGGTGCGCGCCTACGGCCGCGAGCACAACATCCTCACCGAGGCGTGGTCGCCGATCGCGCAGGGCAAGGTGCTCGACGACCCGACGGTCGTCGACATCGCCGAGCAGCTCGGCCGCACCCCGGCGCAGGTGGTGCTGCGGTGGCACGTGCAGCGCGGCGACATCATCTTCCCGAAGTCGACCACGCCGAAGCGGATCGAGGAGAACACCCGCATCTTCGACTTCGAGCTGGACGACACGGCGATGGAGCGGATCACGGCACTGGACAAGGGTGAGGCCGGGCGGCAGGGCCCGAACCCGGACACCTTCGCCTACGTACCCCGCTGACGCTCGAATGACGGCGCTGCCGCTCGGTCATCTGACCGGGCGGCAGCGCTCGTTCTCGCACGTTCACGAGCCGACGCGCTCGGCGAGCCGGCGGAACACCGCCTGGGTCGGCGAGCCGGGCTCGGGAACGTAGACGATCAACCGCTGCTCGGTCTCCGGCACCAGCAGCACCCGGCACTCGAACTCCAGCGGCCCCAGCTCGGGGTGCGCCACCCGCTTCACGATGGGACGACGTTCCTCGACGTCGTGCTCGGCCCACAGGCGAGCGAAGTGCGGCGAGGTGCCGAGCAGTTCGGTGACCAGCTCCCGGATCGCCGGGTCCGCCGGATAGCGGCCGTAGGCGGCCCGCAGATCCGCCACCGTGCTGTGCACGAACCGGCGTACGTCGGCATCGGCCCAGTGGGCGTCGGTCATCGGCTGCTGGAACGTCCAGCGGATCATGTTGCGCCGGGCGTCGGGCACGGTCGCGAGATCGCCCACGAAGTGCGTGGCCAGACGGTTCCAGGCCAGCACGTGGTAGGCGGCGTCGACGAGGTACGCGGGGGCTTCGGTCATCGCGTCGAGCAGGTGCCGCAGCCCGGGGCTCACCTCCCGGCTCGGGCCCACTGTCGCGGGCGGATGCTCACCGGCGATCCGGAACAGATACTCGCGCTCGTCGCGGCTCAGCAGCAGCGCCCGGGCCATCGCGGCGAGCACCTGCCGGGACGGGTGCGGCCCACGGCCCTGCTCCAGGCGGATGTAGTAGTCGATCGACATCCCGGCGAGTTGGGCGACCTCCTGTCGACGCAGCCCGGGGGTGCGCCGACGTGTCCCGTCGGGAAGGCCGACCTCGGCGGGGCTCAGGCGGGCGCGGCGGGTGCGCAGGAACGCCGCCAGTTCGTCACGTCGCAGGCCGCTGCTCGTCATCCCCCCAGCATGCCCCGGACGGAGTCGGCCAGGGTGGTACCGCCGGTCCCAGGCTCGGCCCGTCCCTGTCCCCAGGCCGTCGCCGGGGTGAGGCTCGACGGCATGACGAACACGATCGCCCTGATCACCGGGGCCAACAAGGGAATCGGCTTCGCCACCGCACGACAGCTCGGCGGCCTCGGGATGACAGTCCTGGTGGGCGCGCGCGACGCCGAGCGGGGTCGGGCCGCCGAGCGGAAGCTGCGCGACGGCGGCGCGGACGCGGTGTACGTGCCACTGGACGTCACCGACGCGGAGTCGGTGACGGCCGCCGCGAAGCGGGTGGAGGCGGAGTACGGCCGGCTGGACGTGCTGGTCAACAACGCCGGCATCGTGCGCGCCGACGGTGCGCGGGGGCTGCCCAGCGAGACGACAGTGGCGACACTGCGTCAGCTGTACGAGACGAACGTCTTCGGGGTGGTGACGGTGACCAACGCGCTGCTGCCGCTGCTGCGCCGGTCGCCGGCGGCGCGGATCGTCAACGTCTCCAGTGAGGTCGGCTCGATCGCGGTGATGACCGACCCGGACGGCGCGCTGTTCGAGTTGACCTCCGTGCCGTACCCGTCGTCGAAGGCGGCGCTGAACATGCTCACCGCCATGTACGCCAAGGAGCTGCGCGACACCCCGATCAAGGTGAACGCGGCGAACCCCGGCTACTGCGCCACCGACCTGAACGGCAACAACGGCTTCCGCACGCCCGAGCAGGGCGCCGAGGTGAGCGTGCACCTGGCGACGCTGCCGGCCGACGGCCCGAGCGGGCTGCTGTGGGGCTTCCAGATGGACGCCGGCGGCGGGTACGGCGTACTCCCCTGGTGAGACGACGGCTTGACCTGGAGCGCACTCCAGCCGCCAGGGTGGTCCTCGGGCGCCCACCGGCAGGGCGCACGAAAGGAGATCCCCATGCGGTACCGCACGATCGGCACCGACCCGGCGACCCGGCGCGAGGTAAGCGTGCTCAGTCTCGGGGCCATGCTGTTCGGCAGCGCCACCGACGAGGCCACCTCGTACGCGATCCTCGACCGGTACGTCGAGGCGGGCGGCACCTTCATCGACACCTCGGACAACTACGCGTTCTGGGTCGACGGCTCGCAGGGCGGCCAGAGTGAGGAGCTGCTCGGGCGGTGGCGGCGCAGCCGGGGCATCGGCGCCGAGATCGTCATCGCCACCAAGCTGGGTGCCCGTCCGTTGACCCCCGGCACCAGCTACCTGGACAACGCCGAGGGCCTGTCGGCGAAGGTGATCCGCGAGTCGGCGGAGCGCAGCCGTGACCGGCTCGGCGTGGAACGGCTGGACCTGCTCTACGCACACATCGAGGACCGCACGGTGCCGCTCGCGGAGACCGTGGAGGGCTTCGCCGAGCTGGTCGCCGAGGGCACTGTCGGCCTGCTCGGGGCGAGCAACCACCGGGCCTGGCGGGTGGAGCGGGCCCGCGCGCTCGCCGCAGCCGCCGGCCTCCCGGGGTACGAGGTGCTCCAGTACCACCACAGCTACCTGCCCCGGCGCACCGACGTGGCCAGCGAACTGGACCCGGACGGCGACCCGGGCGCCGCCGGCGGTGACCTGCTCAGCTACCTGCGCGCCGAGCCGCAGCTGACCCTGGTGGCGTACTCGCCGCTGCTCAAGGGGGCGTTCACGCGGGCGGACAGGCCGCTGGGCGCGGAGTACGACCTGCCGAGCGCGCCCCGGCGGCTGGCCGCCCTGCGGGAGGTGGCCGGGCAGACCGGCGCGACGGTGAACCAGGTGGTGCTCGCCTGGTTGCTGGGCGGTGACCTGCCGACGATTCCGCTGGTGGGGGCCTCCTCGGTGGCCCAGCTCGAGGAGAGCCTGGCCGCTGTGGAGCTGGAGTTGACCGCCGAGCAGCGGCACCGCCTCGACACCACCTGGTGACCCGCGGCGACCGCCCCGCCGACCTCAGTCGTCGGTCGGCGGGGCGGTCAGGTCGAGCTGCCAGTCGTTGGCACGCATCAGGTGCCCGGGTGGGTACTCGAAATTCGTCTCTCCGAGCAGAGTGAAGCCCGCCTTGCGGCAGACCGCGTTCGAGGCGGGGTTGTCGACGGACGGGTACGCGTGCGCGTAGCGCCGGTCCCGTCGGGCGCGAACCACGTCGAGAGCCGCGCGCACCGCGCCGGTGGCCAGCCCCATTCCCCGGTACGCGGGCAGCACCGCCCAGCCCAGCTCGTACACCTGTCGGTCGCGCCACTCGCGGGCCCAGTAGCCGACGCTGCCCGCCCGCGCGCCGTCCGGCAGTACCACTGTGAACATGCACCCCTGCCCGCCCTCGGCGAAGTGCACGTACCTGTCGTGGCGGGCGAGCACCTGCTCGTCGGTCTCCGGGCCGCCGGTGTGCCTGCGCGTGTCAGGTGAGTTGAGCTGCCGCAGCAGGTCGAGATCATCCTCGTGCCACGGTTCGATGCGTACCTGCGTCATTCCGCCCCCCTCGTCGACCCCAGTCAAGCCGATCCCACCGACATTCCGGCCCGGAACAGCGCCCGCTAGTTCCGATCTAGCGGGCGGGCGGTCGTCACCTCGCGCCCTGTGGTGGGCGGCGTCGTTGACCTCACCGACCACGACGTCGCCGGCCATCGGACGAGAGGTAGGGATGATGAACAGACGCTCCACCGGCCTGGCCATCGAGGCAGAGGGGCTCACCCGTTCGTTCGGGGAGACCCGGGCGCTGGCCGGCATGGACCTGCGGGTGCCCGCCGGCACCGTCTACGGCCTGCTCGGCCCGAACGGGGCGGGCAAGACCACAGCGGTCCGGGTGTTGGCGACGCTGCTGCGCCCCGACGGCGGCACCGCCCGGGTTTTCGGGCACGACGTGGTCACCGAGGCGGACAAGGTCCGCAGCCGGGTCAGCCTCACCGGCCAGTACGCCTCCGTCGACGAGGACCTGACCGGCACGGAGAACCTGGTGCTCCTGGCCCGCCTGCTCGGCCTGCGCAAGCCGGCCGCCCGCGAGCGCGCGGCGGCGCTGCTCGCCGCGTTCGGGCTGACCGAGGCGAGCGACCGGCAGGTGAAGAAGTACTCCGGTGGGATGCGGCGGCGCATCGACATCGCCGCGAGCATCCTCAACACGCCTGACCTGCTCTTCCTCGACGAGCCGACGACGGGTCTCGACCCGCGCAGCCGCAACCAGGTGTGGGAGATCGTCCGGGCTGTGGTGTCGCACGGCACTACGGTGCTGCTGACCACGCAGTACCTCGACGAGGCCGACCAGCTCGCCGGGCGGATCGCCGTCGTCGACCACGGCCGGGTGATCGCGGAGGGCACCCCGGGCGAGCTGAAGTCGTCGGTCGGCTCCGGCACCGTCCACCTGCGACTGCGCGACCCCGGTCAGCGGCCGCAGGCCGAAAAGGTGCTCCGCGAGGCCCTCAACGTGCCCGTGCAGCTCGCCGCGGATCCGGTCGCGTTGACCGCCCGGGTCGGCGAGGCGGGCAGCGACCTCGACGCCAGCGCGCAGGCCGCCCGCGCGCTCGGTGACCTGGCCCGCGCCGGCATCGTCGTCGACAACTTCTCCCTCGGTCAGCCGAGCCTGGACGAGGTCTTCCTGGCCCTGACCGATCATCCGGCCGTGTCGGCCGACGAGCGCGACGACGAGCTGGAGGCAGCCCGATGAGCGACACCACCACCACTACCGAACGGGCGCCGTCGGTCTACGTACCGTCCGCCGAGGCGCTGGCGACAGTCCTCGCGCCGGGCGCGCGGCCGGCCCGACCCAGCGCACTGGGGGCGTCGCTCACCTTCGGCTGGCGGGCCCTGCTGAAGATCAAGCACGTGCCGGAGCAGCTCTTCGACGTCACCGCGTTCCCGATCATCATGGTGCTGATGTTCACGTACCTGTTCGGCGGCGCCCTCGCCGACAGCCCGCGTGACTACCTGCAGTTCTTCCTGCCCGGCATCATGGTGACAAGCGTCGTGATGATCACCATGTACACCGGCGTCGGCCTGAACACCGACATCGAGAAGGGCATCTTCGACCGCTTCCGGACGCTGCCCGTCTGGCGGCCGGCCGCCCTGGTCGGCATGATCTTCGGCGACGTGCTGCGCTACGTCCTCGCCGCCCTGGTCATCCTCGGCGTCGGGTTGGCGCTCGGCTTCCGACCCGCCGGCGGCGTCGTCGGGGTGGCCAGCGGCATCGGGCTGCTGGTGATCTTCTCGTTCGCGTTCTCGTGGGTGTGGACGTTCTTCGGACTGATCCTGCGCAGCGAGAAGTCGGTGATGGGGGTCAGCATGATGGTGCTGTTCCCGCTGACGTTCCTCAGCAACGTCTTCGTCGAGCCGAGCACCATGCCCGGCTGGCTCCAGGCGTTCGTGAAGGTCAACCCGGTGACGCAGCTGGTGGCCTCGGTGCGCGCGGTGATGGCCGGCGAGTCGGACCCGTCCGCCACGATGTGGCTGCTGGTGTGGAGCGTCGGCTTCGTGCTCGTCTTCGGCACGCTGACCATGTACAAGTACAACCGCCGCTGACCCCTCCCGTCCCCTACCGCCGCGATCTTGCACTTGCTGCCCCGACAAGAGTGGCGAAACCCCCTATTTCGGGGACCGAAAGTGCAAGATCGCGGCGGTGGGGTGGGTTAGAGGCGCCAGGGTGGGCGGGTCTGCGGGAGGTAGCGGCAGGTGGCGCCGGTGGTGACCGAATCGCGCAGGTGGTTGGCGAGCGCGGGATGACGGTCGTCGAGCTTGCGTAACGTGTCGCGGATCCGCGCGGTGACCGTCTTGCGGGCGCGTTCGGCCTCGTCGCCCAGGCGTCGGCTGCGGCCGGCCAGCCCCGCCGCGGCGCGCAGCTCGTCGAGCAGCGCGCCGCGCTCGGCGTCCAGCGCGACCACCTTCGCCTCGTCGCCGCGTGCGGCGGCGCGGTCGATCTCGTCGTCGAGGCGGGTCAGGTGCCGCCGGTAGCGGGCCTTCGCCTCGTCGTCGAGGACCGGATCGCCGCCCATCCGGCGGGCGGCCGCCAACACCGGCCCGGCGGCCGGATCGAGCAGCTCCACCGCCGGCACGTCGCTGCCGGGCCGACTCAGCAGCAGCTGCAGGTCGTGCAGGCCCTTGGCGTCGGGCAGATGCGCCACGACTCCGGCGTACGCGAGCCGCCAGACCGGACCGTCGCGTCGAAAGGCGTACCCCTCGGTCGTCGAGTCGGGCAGCGTCACCTCACGCCGCCCGACGACCTGGCCCACCTCGAAGGTGCGGCCCGGAAGGCCGACCCGGTCCGGCCCCGCGTCGTCGCCCCGGCCGGCGACGCGGTCCGGCCCGGCGGTGCGACCCGGCCCGGTGGTCCGGCCCGGCTCGGTGGTCCGGCCCGGCTCGGCGGTGCGACCCGGCTCGGCGGTGCGACCCGGCTCGGTGCTGCGGCCCGGACGGCCGACGTGGTTTGGCCCGGCGTCGTCGCCCCGGTCGGCGACCTGGTCCGGCTCGGCGTCGGCCGTTCCCGGGACGGCGAGCCGCAGGAGCACCTGTCGCATGCCGAGGGCGGTGGCCTCCCGTGCGGTGGTGGCGCGCAGCTCGGCACGCGTCGCGGCGTCGCCCGGGTGGTCGCGGCCGGCCAGGGCGTTCACCAGCCCGGCGCGAGCGATGAGCGACCAGGGGCGGAAGCCCATCCGGTCGGCGGCCTCGCGGGCCGCGGTGAATCCGGCGATGGCGTCGTCCCAGCGTTCCTCGGCGGCGTCGACCACGGCGAGCCAGTGGTCGACGGGCCCACTGATGTCGCAGCCGAAGAGCCCGACCGCCCACTGCCCTCGGTGCGGGGCCAGCGCGGCACGCGCGTCGCGGCAGCGTTGCGGATCGCGGGACGCGGCGGCGGCCTGCGCCCGCAGGCGCAGCCACAGCGGTGACACCGGGCGCGGGTAGTGGATGTCGGCGGCCTCGATGACGGCGGTCAGCCGCACCGCCGTCTCGTCGTCGCCGCGCTCGGCCGCCGTGATCGCGGACAGCAGCTCCCGGTAGGGGTAGTCGGTCGGCGCCCATTCGTGCAGCAGCGCGTCGATCTCGTCGAACCGCCCCTGCAACAGCAGCCGGGCCCAGCGCAGGTGATGACCCATGAAGGCGAACTCGGCGTGCCCTGGGTCGGACAGGTCGGTGATGACGGTGAACCGCTCGTCGGCCTCGGCGAAGTCGCCCCGGAACGCCGCGATGATCCCGCCGTCGACCGCAGCCGCCATGCGGGGACGGGCCAGGTCGCCCTGCTGACCCACGGTGACGAAGGCGGTGAACTCCTCGACGAACCCGGGGTCGCCCAGCTCCAGCAACGCCACCCAGCGCAGCGAGGTGGCCCACAACTCGGTCTCCCGGTCGCCCGAGCGACGGGCCACCTCCCTGATCTCGGCGGTGAGCGCGGCTCGCGCCGCCGCGGTGCCCAGACCCCAGGTGGTGTCGTGACGCGCCCACAGGCTGAAGGTGAGCGCCTCGTCGTCACGGCCGGAACGCGCGATGGTCTCCGTAGCGGTGATCAGATCGGCCACCAGCGTGGCCACCGACGCGGTGGCCGACGGCTCGCCGATCAACCGCTGGTACGCCTCGCGCACCAGGTTCGCGGTGTCGACCGAACGGATGGTGTCGACCTGGCGCGACCGGTGCACGGTGAGCGCGACGCGGGCCAGCAGCAGCGGGTCGTCGAGGGTGCGGGCCAGCGTCGCGGCCTCGGCGAGCAGGCGTACGGCCTCGTCCCGACCGGCGTGGTGATATTGCACCTCACCGAAGTCGACGAGCAGCCGGACCCGCTGCGCCGGGTCCTCGACGATCTCCAACGCCCGGCGGAAGTGCACCCCGGCCTCGTCGGCCGCGAGCCGGGCGAACGCGTCCCGCCCGGCGGCGACCAGCAGCTCGACGACCCGGGCCCGGTCGAGCGACGGGCCGGCCAGGTAGGCGTGTCGGGCCAGGTCGGCCGGGATCAGCCGGTCGGTCAGGGCCGTCGGCGGGTCCACCGCACGGACCACCGCGGCATGGCGGGCCTGCCGGTCGTCGGCGGTGAGCCCGTCGTAGAGGGTCTCCCGGACCAGGTCGTGGGCGAAGGCGAACCGGCCACTGCTGCGAGCCACCACCAGCCGGGCGGTCACCGCCTGGTCGAGCAGCCGGTCGACCTGGGCCGCCGGAGCCGCCGCGCTGGCCGCCAGGACCTCCCGGTGGAACTCACGGCCGAGCACGGCGGCAACGGTCAGCGCCTCGACCACCGTCGCGGGCAACTGGTCGAGCCGCTGGCGCACCGCCTCCCGTACGCCGGGCGCGATGGTGCCGGTCGTGCCGTCGGCATGCCACAACCGGGCGGTCTGTTCGACGAAGAACGGGTTGCCGCCGGTACGCCGGTGCACCTCGTCGACCAGGTCGGCGTCGGGCTCCCGTCCGGCGGTACGCGCCATCAACGCGGCCACCTCGTCGCGGGCGAGGCCGGTGAGGGTGATCGTGGTGGCCTTGGCGACCAGCGGCATCAGCAGCGGACGCAGCGGGTGCTCGCCCGCCTCGACCTCCGCGTCGCGGTACGTGCCGATCAGCAACAGCCGCTCGAACCAGGTGTGCTGCGCGGCGAACGCCAGCAGCCGCAGCGAGGCCGGGTCGGCCCAGTGCAGGTCGTCGAGGACGACCACCACCGGCCGGTGTGCCGAGACCGCGACCAGCGCGGCGGTCACCGCGTCGTACAGGGCGAACGCCTCCTGCTCGGCGACGTGGCTGCCGCCGGGCGGAGCGGTCCAGGTGGCGGCGAGGCCGGGCACGTCACCGCCGGTCTCGCCGAGCAGGGCGGCGAGGGCCGGCTCGGCGTCCGGTCGGGCGAGCGCCCAGTCGTCGGCGGAGCGGCGCAGGGCACGCAGGACCTGCACCCAGGGCCAGTAGCCGGGGGCGCTGTCGGAATCCCAGCAGGCCGCACCGAGCACGAGCGCGCCACGCTGGCGGGCCTCCCGCGCCACCGACGTGACGAGGGTGGTCTTGCCGATGCCCGGCTCGCCGGTGACCAGGACGAAACCGCCGTGGCTCGTGGCGGCCCGATCCAACTCGGCGCGCAGCAGACCCGCGGGGTGATCCCGCCCGATGATGGCGTCGCCGACCCGCGCGTCCATGGTTCCCAGACGGTACTGGACCCCACCGACGCTGAGCGTCTCGCTGTGACTGCCAACAAGCAACGGCTATCCCATGAATCCCTATCCTTCCCCATGGGGTTAGGATAGGGAACGATGACGGAAGAAATGTACTCGGTGGAACAGGTTGCTGACCGGCTCGGCCTGCACGTGCGGACGGTGCGCGGCTACATCCGCTCCGGCCGGCTGCGCGCCGTGCGGATCGGCAAGCAGTACCGGATCGCCGCCAGCGATCTCGACGCGTTCACCGGACGGCCGCCCGCCCCCAACGTGGCCGGCCAGGCGGAGGTGTCGAGCATCGTGCAGATCGACGGTGTCGACCGGGCCGCCGCCGACCGGCTCGGCACGCTCGTGCTGGCCAGCGTCAACACCGGACACGACCCGGCCCGGCCGCTGCGGGTGCAGACCGTGCACGACGATGACCGCCGCCGCCTGAAGATCATCATCCTCGGCGACCCCGCCGGCACCGCAGAGGTGCTGCACCTGCTCGACGCCGTCCTCAACGCCGACAACGGCCTGATCGACCGGGAGGTCCACGATGCCTGACGAGATCCAGGAACGCGCCGGGGTGCCGGTGCTGGTCTGCGACCCGGCCGGCCCGATCGTCGCCACCGAACAGGACGCGCTGGACCTGATCGGCGCGGCCTTCGCCGGCGCGCAGGTGGTGGCCGTGCCCGCCAACCGACTCGACGAACGCTTCTTCTCGCTGGGCACCCGCTTCGCCGGCGACGTGATGCAGAAGTTCGTCAACTACCGGCTGCGCCTGGCCATCGTCGGTGACATCTCGGCACACCTGGACGACAGCTCGGCACTACGGGCTCTGGTGCACGAATCGAACCAGGCCGGGCACATCTGGTTCGTCCCCGACCTCGACGCCCTCGACGAGCGCCTCCGCGCCACGGCGTAGTGCCATCTCCACCGCGTCCGCTTCCACACCGTGGCTGTTGGCCTGCTCGGCCGCCCAGCGCAGATAGGCCAGCCACTCCTCGGCCGACCAGCCGTTTGGCCGGTGGACACCGGCTTCCGCGGGAAGACGGCTGGCCACGACGCGGTCGAGAACCAACGGCTGCACCCCGCCGACGCCACGCCGGTAGCCGACGAAGTAGAGAACCTTGGTGACCAGGCCCGGCCCCAACCACGGCAGCCGAGCCTGGTCGGGGTCACGCAAGCGCCGGTACGCCCTACCCAGCGCAACGTCGTCGGGCGTCGGCCCCGACACGCCCTCGAGCGCGTACGCCAGGCGCGTGCCCTGCGGGTCAGCGGCGAGCGACCTGGCGGCACGCCACGGCCCGTAGCCGATCGGCCCGTAGGCCCAGGCCAGCACGGCGGCCAGCAGTTGCCGCGCGCTCGCCGACCCGGCCCGGTACGCCTCGGCGACCGCAAACGCGTCCCGCCGCCAGATCACGCCGGTCGACGGGAGGCTGTCGGGCCAGGCATCCGGCGGCAGCCCACCCCGCCAGCGGTCGACGCGAACCGCCACCGGGACCTCATCCGACACCATCACATCTCCGGTCACCTGCATGGCCGCCCCCTTTCGATCCTGCGCCTGCCGTCGGACGCTACGGACGGGGACGCCCACCTGCGGACCGCTGACGCCATATCGCGGTATCAACCGGGAGCGGGCTCACGACTAGCCGCCCGGCGACCGGGTACGCGTGCCGCATGGGTAGCCACAAGCAGAACAAACACGACAGTGGTGGCGAGTCGGCGCGAGGTCGGCGCCATCCGGGCAGCGGCGCTCCGGGCCGCCAGGGTTCGACAGTTGAGCATTCGCCAGACCAACGGCACCGCCGTACAGCGACCGGCCCCGCCGGCACCGAACGCGACCAGGGCCGGGCCAAGGTCTCCGGCGACGGACGGATCCAGCGCCAAGGCGGTTCGTGAGCCGAGTCCCATAGCCTCCCGGAAGGCGACGTCAGCCGGTGCGAGCCGCCGGCGGGCGAGCGCCCAGCAACTCGGCGAGGCTCACCATCGCGGCCTGGAAGCCGACCCGGTCGGCGGCATGGAACCGTCGGAAGAACCAGCCGGGTACGCGGGCCTGCCTTTGCCGAGTGTGAAAGAAGCGGTGCTCAAACGCGTACACGACTCGGACTCGACTTCACCTGAGTTATGGATTCCGTCTCTCAGGGAGCGGGGACATCAGGCCAGGATCACCTGTTACGCCATCAGTGCCGCCCGGAGGGGCGAGCGCCATCGCCAGCCGCTGAACCGGAGCCCGGAAGTCGATCTCGTCATTGCCATAGAAGGCACGGTAGAAGATTCCACTGGGCGCTCGCGGGGCCTGGCAACGTGTCCTGAAGAGCACATCTTGCACCTGCCGCGACAGCAATATCAAGTCGGCGTCCGGCAGCGCTCCAGCGGCCTTCGTCGCAGCCTTCAGGACCTCCTCCTCCGCAAATACACACGCACGTTCGCGATCTTTCGCGATCGCTCGTTGCTGACGAACAACATCTATCCCCAGCAATAGCCCACCCAGCGATGGAATGTACCATCGCAGCACGATTTCACCTACAGTAAAATCGCCGATAAATCCCACTACCGCGCCAGCGAGGGTCCACACCAACAAGACTCCCTGAATCACGTTCGCGTACCGCCGTCGAATCCTCGAACCCCATCCGAGATTCTGGATCTGACGAGCGAGGACGTTGAAGGGACGCGGAAGGTTCGGCACGTGATCCCAGTCATCGGAGATTTTCCGTCTCGCAAACTTGCCGCTCAGCCGACTGACATCTTCCGAGCGAACCACGGGGCCCGCAAGGACCGTGTTCCAACCCAACCCGAACAGCTCCGCTTCGAACATCTCCTGGAGCTTGGCAGCGCGATTTAACTCCATCTCGACCCATGATGCGAGACCAATCGAATACACACCCGCCCACACAGCACCGAGCACGGTTATCCATGCTGCGGGAAGTGCTGTCACGGTGACCACCGCACCAGCTACGGCAATAACCGCCGACAACGCGAGCCGAACACTCGCTAGAACGCGAACTCGCGCGTGTGAAACCGACATGGCCTTCAGCGTCGTCAGCGCCGAAGGCGTGATCTGAGCTTTGACGAACAGGGGCTCAGGCGGAGGCATGCGGGCACTATACCGAGCGACTGCAGGATTGAGGATTGCCCGAAGACCTGAGTAACATCGGTGCCGATGAACCAGAAACTCGGTCAATACGCCGCTGACCTGGACCGATATGTTGGCGACTCAGAGGTGCTGCGGGCTCTCGAAGCGTGGGCACAAGATCAATCGCTTGCCGTAGACGTTCCCGGAGTGCCTTGGCGCCGACGTGGCGGCAGTGGAGCACTGCTGGTGCGGCTCCAGATCACCTCCAGCCGGAGGGCCGCCAAGCCGACTGACACGTTGATGAAGGTCTGCGCCCAGGGAAGCCCAGCGAACGAGCCAGAGAATCATGAACGAGCCTGGCTAAACGCACCAGCGTTCGCAGGTCAGCATCTCTTCATGCAACTCTTTCCTCCGGTTGCCATGAAGGACGGACGCACCATCATGTTCCTGGAATCGCCCAA
Organism: Micromonospora sp. DT63; assembly: GCF_049841615.1. NCBI lineage: Bacteria > Bacillati > Actinomycetota > Actinomycetes > Micromonosporales > Micromonosporaceae > Micromonospora > Micromonospora sp. DT63. Next base: position 295,795 of record NZ_JBNCKQ010000004.1, read on the forward strand.
GGCTTTTCTGGACGCCAGGACATTGGGAGAATTGCCGACTACTCTCCAGCGGGAAGCGGCCACGGCAACCATCCGACTAGTTTTCCGAGAATGGAACAATCCTGGGAGTCTCAGACGGATAACCACCTCCGCCAGGAGCTTCATCCGCCTCGAATTGGGCTGCACACCGCAAGAAGATGATGCCGCCGGGACGCGGATCGGTCAAACCGGCCCCTCGTACACCCAAAGCGACGCGGCCGACCCGGTGATTCAAGTAGGCATGCTGCCATCGGGGCTGCTTCAGCGTCTGGCCGGCAGATCCCACCTCCGCGCCAAGTCAGTCGAGTACATATCAGGGCACAGCCACGGAGACCTGCACCTAGACAACATTCTTGTACCTCCGACAATGGATCCGAAGGTCACGGCTCACGATATCCGCCTTATCGATCTCTCCGGATACAATCCGTCTGCCCCCCTGTCACGAGATCTGGCCGCCCTCCTCCTCTCTTCCGTCCTGTCGGCGGTTCGAGATGGAATGCCCGATTCGCAAAGCAAAGCCCTCACCCATGCACTGCTGAAAGAAAGCCCGACGGTGACTTCAGCAGCAGATGAGTCGACCTCCACTCTTACGGTTCAAGCGATACGCGCCGCAGCTGTTGGCTGCTTAGACCCATTCCATCGTCAGATTTTTCATAAGCAATACCTGCTCTCGCTGCTATCCCAGTCACTGCTTTACACTTCGTACAGCAACGTTGGCCGGTCAGGCCATCATTGGTATCTGAACTTAGGCGCCAGAGCCGCAGATGCCTACACCGAGGCTCAGCCGTATTCTAAATAGACACAAGTCCTGAACCAGCGCCAAGTGCGAAAGACCCGAGGCAGTCAGCTCGCCGGGCGCTGACGCCGCCAGGTGGGAAAATCTGATAGACCTTCGTTAATCACAGTTACGATTCGGCCATGCGTGCCCGCCGCGTCACCGCCGTCGTCGCCCTCGCCGTGCTGGCGAGCCTGCTCACCGTCGCCTCCGCCCGCGCCGACGACACCCCGGCGCTGACCACCCCCGGCAGCCCGACGGTGCTGGCCAACGAGCCACACCAGCTCACCCTGACCTGGGCGCCGGCCGCCTGGGCGGGTGAGCCGACCGGCGACGGTCCGATCAGCTACGAGGTGCAGGCGCCGCTGGGCCCCTACACGTACCGCCTCCTCGGCACCACCACCGCCACCACCCTCATGCTCACCGACCTGGCGCCCGGCACGACGTACCGGATCGCGGTCGCCGCCCGCGCGCCCGGCGGCTACTCCGACAGCTCCCCCACGACGACCGTCCGCACCGCCGCCGGCCGGGCCACGGTCAGCTACCGCAACCTGGACTGGTCACCGACGAACAACCAGATCCAGTACGTCCTCCAGGTCACCAACACCGGCGGCGGGCCGCTCGACCTGAGTACCGTCCGGGTGCGCTACCATCTGCGCTTCGAGGGCGGCAACACCTCGCTGGTGACCAACTGCGACTGGGCCGCGCTGGGCTGCGACAAGGTCCGGCAGACAGTGCTGTTCTTCGTCCCGCCGGGGACGCCGCCCGGCTATCCGGTCCCGGGCACCACGATCCCCGGCTGGGTCGAGCTGACCTTCACCGGCGGGACGCTCGCCCCGGGCGCGTCGACCGGGCCGATCCAGCTCCGCCACCACCGGCACAGTTGGAGCGACATCGACGAGCGCGACGACCCGAGCTGGCTCGCTCCCGCAGGCCAGTGGACCGAGAACGACCGGATCACGCTGGACGTCGACGGGGTCCGCGAATTCGGCGACACGTTCTGACGCGATCGCGAGTCAGCGGGTGAAGGTGACCGGCGTGTGGACGTGGGCGGCGGGAAAGCCGAGGGACCGCAGACGCGACCGGACACCGGCCAGCATCGCGGGCGGACCGCACACGTTGACGGACGCGTGCCGCGAGGACCCGGGTCGTCTCCCGCCGATCGAACGTCGTCCGGCTCGGGCAGACTGCGGTCATGACGGAACGCCCGGTGCTGTATCTGGTGGTGTGCGCCGCCGGTCCCGCTGAGCACATCGACGAGCTGGTCGACCTGCTGATCGCCGACGGGTGGCAGGTGTGCATGATCGTCAGTCCCACCGCCGCGCCGTGGCTCGATCGGGCGGCGTTGCAAGAAAAGACCGGCTATCTCGTACGCGTCGAGTGGCGCATGCCCGGCGACCCGGAGCCGCACCCGCCGGCCGACGTGGTGGTGGCCGCGCCGGTCACGTTCAACACGGTGACGAAGTGGGCGCTGGGCATCAATGACACGCTGGCGCTCGGCGTGCTCAACGAATCGCTGGGCGCGGGCCTACCGATCGTCGCCTTTCCACACGTCAAGGCGGAGCTGGCCCGTCACCCGGCGCATGCGGGCCATGTGCGGGTGCTGCGCGCAGCGGGTGTTGTCATCGCCGACGGTAGAGTGCTCAGCCCGAGGCAGGGATCGACTCCGTGGAGCGCAGTCGTCGAGGCAATACGCTCGATTCGCCCTTCTTGAACCCTGTCCGGCGCCAGGCGGTGGGTCGGGGATAGTCGTGTCGAATTCGACTCGAATCCTGCCGTCGCAGTGCCACTAGCCCGGCTGGTCGACGGCACGGGCGTGTCGCCCGCTGGTCGGCCGCTCGTCGCCGTGCCCCGGCCACCACGCCTTGTGCCCGATCAGCGCGGTCAGCGCGGGAACGAAGAACATCGACATGACGAACGCCGACAGCACGATGCCGATCGCCACCGCGAAGCCCATCTGCTGCAGGAACGAGATCGGCGCGAGCAGCAGCACCGCGAACGTCCCGGCCAGGATCAGTCCTGCTGCCGCGACCGTCGGACCGGCGTGCTGCACGCCGATGGCGGCTGCCTCATGCGGCTCGCTGCCTTCCCGCGCTTCCTCGCGTAGTCGGGCGATCATCAGGATGTTGTAGTCGGTCCCGATGGCCACGACGAAGAGGTAGAGGATGATCGGCAACTGGAAGGTGACACCTGGCTCGCCTTGCAGCCCTTGGAAGAGGTAGACGGTGGCGCCCAGCGTGGCGGCGAAGTTGAGCAGCACCGCAATCACGAGGTAGATCGGCGCGACCAGGCTGCGCAGCAGCAGCGCGAGGATGAGCGCGATCAGGCCGGCCGCTACCGGCAGGATCACCGACAGGTCGCGGTTGTTCGCCGAGTTGATGTCCGCGAAGATCGCGGTGGTCCCGCCGACCAGCGCCCGGGTGCCAGGCGGCGCCGACGCGTGCACGGCGCCGCGCAGGTCCTCGCGGACGAGGGTGATCGCCTCGTTGGAGACCGGGTTCTCGTTGAGCAGCAGGTTGACCCGGGCCACACTCGGGTCGGTGCTGCGCTCCGGAGGCTGCGCCTGACCCACACCCGGGGCTTTCGCTACGGCTGCAGCAAAGTCGTTGACCTGTTGCTCGGTCAGCGGCGACCGGTTGGTGGTGGTCAGGTAGACCTCGGTCGGGGCGAGCGCACCGGCGGCGAACCCGCGCTGGAGGTCCTGGGCGGCCTTCGCCGACTCGGTGTCCTGTGGGAAGCCGGCGCTGAAGTCGTAGTCGGCCTTGTAGCTCAGTACGCCTGCGGCGAGCGCGACCAGGATGACGCCGGAGATCGCCGCGACGAGTGCCGGCCGGCGCCCGACTGTGGTGCCGAGCCGGTGGGACAGGGTGGCCTTGGGCGTACGCTGCCACGCCTTCGACGGCCAGAAGACGTACCGGCCGAGCAGGGAGACGACTGCGGGGACGAGGGTGAGCGAGGTGACAAGCATGACGCCGACCGCGATGGCGAGCGCCGGGCCGAGCGAGCCGAAGAAGCCCAGGGAGGCGAGGAGCAGCACGAGGAACGCGACGATTACCGCTCCGGCGGCCGAGGTGATGACCTCGCCCACCCGCTGGACGGTGACGATCATCGCGGTGCGCTTGTCGTCGCCGGCCCGCAGTCGCTCCCGGTAGCGGAAGAGCAAAAACAGGATGTAGTCGGTACCGATGCCGAACAGCACGATCAGCAGGATCGTCTGCAGGTCCTGGCTGACACTGAGATCGAATGCCTTGCCGGCGGCGGCGACGAGACCGGTCGTGATGCTCAGGACGACGCCGACGACCACCACGGGCAGCAGTGCGGCGATGGGACTCCGGAAGATGATCAGGATCAGTCCGATGATCAGGATGATCGTCGCGATGCCGACCACGGCGAAGGCGTTGTTGAAGGTGTCCTCGTTGTCGACGAAGCTCGCCACGTCGCCGGCCACGCCCGCGGACAGTCCACTGTTCGCCAGCTCCGGGCCGATGTCCGCCCGCAGATCGCGGACGGCGTCGAGCAGCGTCGGATCGTCAGGGGTGGGGGCGTCCAGCCCGACGTTGATGATCTGCACCGACTTGTCCGGCGCCACAGCTGGCGGACCGGTCAGGTAGCCGGACGTGTGCGGGATGTTCCTGGCCTTGAGCGCCTGGGCGAGCTGGCCCACCTTCGCCTCATCCGCCGGCGTGAGTTTCTGACCGTCGGCGCGCTTGACCACGATGACGGCGGTCGCGGTTGCCTGCTGCGGAAACGCCTTCTGCCCGAGCTCGGTGGCCTGTACGGACTCGTACGAGCGGGGCAGGAAGCTCTCCTGATCCGCTGAGGTGATGTCGCTCAGCGATGGCGTGGTGGCGATGATGGCGGCCGCCGCCAACACCCACCCGGCGATCACCCACCACGCTCTGCCCACAACGAATCTGCCCAGCCGCTCGAACATGGTTTCCCCCGTACGTTCGACACCACCGTCGTCTGGGCCTGGAGCGCCCAGGGCGGACACCCCATCACTCTTGTGGGTGGTCTTCACTACCCGCTGTGCAGATTACCGTCGCCCGCCACTCCTTTTCGGATGCATGGCCTTCAAGGACCGCGGGAGTTTCAGCTAGGTCGGCGAGCCTCGCCGCGCACCTCGACGCTTGCCGCCGAGGGCGCGGCGATCCACAGGCGGCTCCGATCGGAGCCGTACGACCCGCGGTTACGTCCTACGACTGCTCACGGGCTGGCGCAGGTCGGTGACGCGTTTGCTGGCGTACCGGAACCGAGGAAGCCGAAGGTCGTCGTACCGCCGGGGGCCAGCGACCCGTTGTAGGAGACGTTGCGGACGGTCGCGGTCGAACCGCTGGTGCTCAACGTGCCGTTCCAGACCTGACTGATGCTCTGGCCGTTGCCGAGGTTCCACGTGACGGTCCAGCCGTTGACGGCGGCGGTGCCCGCCGTCACGGTCACCTCACCCTGGAAGCCGCCGGACCACGAGTTGACCGTGCGGTACGTCGCGGTGCAGGCAGCGCCGGAGGGCGGCGGCGTGGTCGGCGCACTGGTGGTGGGCGGAGTGGACGTGGGCGGGGTCGTCGTGGGCGGGGTGGTCGTGGGTGGTGACGTCGGCCCGTCCGGCGGCACCAGGGGGCAGGTGGCGTTGTACCGCGAGACGCCGGTGCTGTCGGCCAGTGGGCAGAGGAACTGCGTGTAGCGGGTGTCGTTGTCCAGGAACGTCTTGAGCCAGGGGATCAAGAGTCGCATCTCGGTGGGGTTCGACCTGGTGAACGAGAGGTGGTCGTTGCCGGCCAGCTCCGCCCAGGCATGTTCCACTCCGGCGGGCAGGGTGTTGTAGATGCCCTGCACGTAGGAGGGCGTGACAGTGCCGTCGTTCTGTCCCGACAGGAGCATGGTGGGGACCTGGGTGGTGGACATGTTCAGGTTGTTGCCGGGCGTACCGGGTGCGAGGCCGACCGCCGCCTTCAGGGTCGGCCGCCGGAGGGCGGCGAGGAGGGTTCCCGCTCCGCCCGCCGAGTGGCCCATGACGCTCAGCCGGTTGGGGTCGACCCGGTTGCGGATCGGGCTGGTGCGGGTGAGGTAGTCCAGCGCCGCGAGCAGCTGGGTGGCGCGGGCGTCGGCGCCGTCGGTGCGGCTGTTGGTTTCGATGCCGATCACCACGAAGCCGAAGGACGCCAGCCAGGGGCCCATCCAGGCTTCCTCGTTGGCGAACAGGGCGGAATAGCCGGGGACTATCGCTACCGCACCCCAGGTGCCCTGGCTGGTGTCGGTCGGGTAGTAGACGTACCCACCGTTGAAGCCGTTGCCGGCGGGCACCGTCGCCTGGGTCGTGGCGAACGGGCCCCGGGTGGCGGCGACGCTGGCCAGGGTCGGATCCGGCCCCCGCTGGTACGGGCTGTCCGCGGCGGCCGCGTCCCGTGTCGCTGTCGCCATCGCCAGGCCGAGGACCAGCGCGAGCGTGGCCGTCAGCCATCGTGTTGGCTGCTTCATCGACGGCTCCACTGCTGGTTGGCCTGGCCGGTGCAGGTCCAGAGGACGAGCTTCGTGCCGTTGGCGGTGCCCTGGTTGTACGGGTCGAGGCAGAGGCCGGACTGCACGCCGGTGATGGTGCCGTTCGTGTTGACGTTCCACTGCTGGTTCGTCCCGCCGTGGCAGTCGTAGATGGTGACCTGGGTGCCCGGGAAGGTGCCGTTGCCGGCGGCGTCGAGGCACTTGTTGCCGTAGACGGTCAGCGCCTTCATGGACGTGTAGGTCCACTGCTGGTTGGTGCCGCCGTGGCAGTCCCACAACTGCAGCTGGGTGCTGTTGGTGGTGGAGGCGCCGGGGACGTCGACGCACCGGCCCGACCGGGTGCCGACGATCGTGGTGGTCTGTCCGCCGCCGCTGCTCGGGTTGCCGATGCTGCCGGGCACCGACTGCAACGCGCTGTACCAGCGGGCGGCCATCTTGTCGTAGCCGCTGGCGGTGGGGTGGACGCCGTCGATCAGGTCAGAGGTGCTGAGCGCGCTGTACATGTCGACCAGGTGCACCCGCTTGCCGGCGCTGACCTTGCTCTGGACGATGCCGGGGATCGCCGCGTTGAAGGTACGGGCGGCCGCGTTCTGGCCGCTGTTCGAGATCGGGATGATCTGCGCCACGAACACCTCGGCGGTGGGCACGGTGCTGGTGATCTTGTCGATCAGGGTGGAGAGCCGGTTCGGCGCGGTGCTCACGTTGTAGTTCTGCAGGATGTCGTTGGTGCCGATGTGCAGCAGGACGGTCTGCGGTCGCTGGGTGTTCAGCCAGCCGACGATGTTGGCGTCGATCTGGTCGATGCGCCAGCCGGGGTGCCCCTGGTGGTCGTGGTCGCCCAGGCTGGCCGGCCCGTTGAACTGCGATCCGACGAAGTCCACCGTGTACCGCCCCGCGGCGAGACGCTGCCAGAGCCCGATGCGGTACCCGCCGGGCACCTGGGTGCCCTCGGTGATGGAGTCGCCGAGCGGCATCACCCGCACTCCACCGTTGGATTCCGCGTTGGCCGGTCCGGTGGGTGTCACCACCGAAGCAACCACGACACCGAGCGCGGCGAGCGTCGCGAGCCATCGTGCCCTCGTTCGCATAGCTTTCTCCCCTGGATTGGTCGAGCTGGCCGAGGGCATGGGCCGACCGGTAGGGCCGCCACGGGCGGCCGGCAACCGTCTGGGATCGGGGCCGGCCGGACCGAGCAGCCGCCGGCTGCCGGGCGTTCACCCGGCGCGCGCCGATCGTCACGTCGGCACGGCGTCACTGCCTCAGCACTGGGACGAGTGTGAGCGTTAACAGCGACGATTGTAGATACATTGGATTGCTCTGGTCTACCGGCAACGTCGGCTGCCGAGGGATCGCGCGTTAGGTTACGAAGATGGAGCAGCGGATCAGCCTGATCACCCTCGGCGTCTCGGACCTGCCACGCGCCAAGGCCTTCTACGAGCACCTCGGCTGGCGCGGCCAGGAGGTCGAGGGGACCGTCTTCTTTCAGGCCGGCGGCCTGGCCCTCGTCCTGTGGAGCCGCGACAAGCTGGCCGCCGACGCGGACGTTCCCAACCCGGACACCGGTGGCTTCGGCGGAATGACCCTGGCCCAGAACGTCCGCTCGCGGGCCGAGGTGGACGAGGTGATGGCCACCGCCGGCGAGGCCGGCGCCGAGGTGACCCAGCCGGCGCGCGAGACGTTCTACGGCGGCTACGCCGGCTACTTCGCCGACCCGGACGGTCACGTCTGGGAGATCGCCTGGAACCCCGGCTTCACGCTCGGCCCGGACGGCTCGCTCACCCTCCCCGACTTCGGCACCACGGCCTGACCCGCCCCCAGCGGCAGCGGCGGCGGATCACGGCCCGGTCGGCGGGCAGAGCAGCCGGTCCACAAGCGGCAGCAGGGTGTCCAGGCACACCGTCAACAGGGCGGGATCGGGTGTCGTGGTTGGCGAGGGCGACGGTGCGCCGGGCCGGGCCGCGGTGGGCGGGTCGGTAGGCGTCATCGCGCTGGCCGACGGTTCGGGAGCGCTGGAGGGCGTCGGCACGCTGGATGGCGGCGGTTCGATGGACGGCGGCGGCTCGGTGGACGGCCGCGGAGCGGTGGACGACTGCGGAGCGGTCGCCGGCACCGGCGCAGCAGCCGCGACGGCGGACGGGACCGGCGCGGCGGGCCGCAGCGGTTCGGCCGCCGGAGGCCGTGCCGGCTCGGCCGGCCGGGCGGGCGGAACCAGGGCCGGCGGTGCCACCAGGACGGCGGGCACCCGCAGCGGGGCGAGCACACCGGTGTTCCGCGCGGCCGGTTCGACTGTCGCCGCTTCCGCCCGCCGCATCGGCCCGGCCTGCTGCGGTCCCACGGCACCGGGGCCCAGTGCCGCGAACACCACAGTCGCGACGGCGGCGACAGCGAGCACCCGGCGGTCGGGGCGTACCGCAGTCAGCGGCGCGTCGGCCGGCCCGACCGTCGGCGGCGGCACGGGCGGGGATGCCTGGTGCGCGGCCAGCAGGGCGTCGAGCTGCGCGGTGACGGCGGCACGATCCCCGGCGGCCGAGGCGGCCGCGAGGGTGAGATAGAAGCGGAAGTTCACGGCGGTGCCGGCCGGGACCAGCAGCCCGGAGAGTCGGCCGTGGTCGTGCAGCAGGGTGACGGGCACGTCGGGGTGGTGGGCGGCGCCGAGCAGGTCCGCGTACCGCCACTCGCGCCGGTGCTCGTGGCCGGCGAAGGCCACGCGATGGCTGGTCACGACGGCAAGGCCACTGTCGACGGTCCGCAGGCCCGGAGGCACTGCCGCGTCGGTGGCTTCGGTGAAGGCGCAGCCGCCGGGCGTGGGCAGGCCGGCGACGTGCCGGGCCTGGGCCTCGACGAGCTCTGCGACGGGTACGACCCGGAAGACGAGTTCGTCGACGTCGAGGTCGACGGGGAGGCCGGTTCGTGGCCGCGTACACCCGAGGAACCCGGCGGCTTCGATCCGTAGCCGGACCAGGTGGTCCCCGCGTCGGCGCCAGGCGGCGGTGGCGTCGCGGTACGCGCGCCGACGGCGCTCGTTCTCGCGCTCGGCCCAGGCGAGCCGCCAGGAGGGAGGTGCCAGCAGTGCGGTCACGGTCACACGCGGTACAACCGCTCACGTACGTGACAGGCAACGCGCGTCGAATCGATGTCTCCCGTTGCGCCCGAAAGGAGAGAATTGACGGACGCCGACGGCTGCTCCGGCAAAGAACCGGAGCAGCCGCCGGGACAGGGCTACTGCCGCAACGAGGTGAAGAAGGCCCTCAGCTCACCGGCGAGCAGGTCCGGTTCCTCCAGCGGCATGAAGTGCCCACCTCGGCCGGGTTCGCTCCAGTGCCGGATGTCGGTGCAGGCCCGCTCGGCGATCTCGCGCGGGAAGTTGGCCTGCGAGGGTTCGGTGCTCACCGTGAACGCGGCGGGCACGGTGATGGCGGGTCGTGGGGTGTTGTGATCGAAGTCGACGTACTGCCGGAACGACGAGCCGATCGTGCCGGTCACCCAGTAGAGCGTGATGATCGTGAGCAGCGTGTCGGTGTCGAAGCTGTTCGACAGGTCGCCGCGGTTGTCGCTCCAGTCCCGGTACTTGTCGACGAGCCAGGCGGCCAGCCCGGCCGGGGAGTCGGCGAGCGCCGCCGCGAGGGTGTCCGGCCGGGTGCCCATGATGGCGCTGTAGCCGCCGTCGGTCTCGTCGTACGCGGCCTCGGCGTCCAGAAACGCCTGCTCGGCCGCCGACAGCGGTTGGCCGTCGAAGCTGGCCGGGAACGGTGGATGGATCATGTGGATGCCCGCCACCTGCTCCGGGTAGAGGGCACCGAGCCAACCGGCGACGACCCCGCCGACGTCGCCGCCGAAGGCACCGTACCGCTCGTAGCCGAGCACGTCGGTCATCAACTCGTGCAGCGTCCGGGCGAGGACCGCCCGGGTCAGCGGCACGTCGGGCAGCTCCGAGTAGCCGAAGCCGGGCAGTGAGGGCACCACCACGTCGAACGCGCCCCCGAGCGGGCCGGTCAGCCGGTCGACCAGGGGCAGCATCTCGACGAAGCTGCTGGGCCAGCCGTGGCTCAGGAGCAACGGCGGCGGCGCGGGCGTACCGGCCGGGCGGTCCGCGCGGACATGCACGAAGTGCAGCTTCCGACCGCCGACGAGTGCCAGGTACTGGGGGTACGCGTTGAGCGCGGCCTCCCGGGCACGCCAGTCGAACCCGTCGTGCCAGTAGGACACCAGGTCCCGCAGGTAGTCGGGATCGGTGCCGCCCTGCCACTGTCGGTGGCCGCTGCGGTCGGTGAAGCGGGTGCGGGCCAGTCGGGCCCGCAGGTCGTCGAGGACCGCATCGGACACGTCGATGCGGAACGGGGAAACAGACATTGGTCCTCCGATGAAGGAGGGCGCACTCCCCGACGCGAAGACGTCAGCTGCGGGGGACGGACGAGAAGGGCGCCCAGACGTGACAACTGGTGTTCACGGGGCTCACCTCCTTCTCGTCGCTGACGTGGATCACCGTACCCCGGTCAACCCGCGCGCCGCCGACGGGGCAGCGGGCCGAGCAGTGGACCGTCGGCCGGAAACCGCGACCGGGTACGCGGCGGGTACGCCTCGCAGTGCCCGGCCCACTGGTCGGCGGCGACGGCGAGGGCGTCCGCGGAGACGGTGAGGACGAGCGGATAGACGGCGTTGGCCGGCCGGCGCATCCACGGGGGCAGTGACTCGGCGGAGAACTCGACTGTCAACTCCAGCCGGCGACGGCGGATCGCCCGGGTGCGCAGGGCCAGGTTGGGTTCGGTGAAGCGGACCAGCGCCGGTGGCGGGGTCGGACCGCCGGCCGCCATCGCCTGGCCGTGCAGCCAACTGCCGAGCGCGCGGGCCTCCTCGACCATGAGGCTCGGGTAGTGGTGCGACCAGGTCTGGCCGTCGGCGGTGCGGGCGTCCACCTCGATGAGCAGCCAGTCCTGCCAGCCCGGCGCGGCCCGCTCGGGATCGTCGGGCGGGTCGATGCCGGGCTGGTAGCCGACCGGGCGGATCCGCACCCGGGCACCATCATCGGACCGGATCTCCACCCGATCATTCTCGCCGACCGAAGCGGACAACAACCCCCAAATCAGGTTACTGAGAGATGGTCCGCCGGACGCCCCGATGGTCCGCGCACGCGCCCGCCCGGCCACCGGTCAGGCTGACCGAGCCGTCCCGGCACTGGACCAGATAGCCCCGGCCCGCCCAGAACTGCGGCACGCAGTCGAACCAGTCGCAGACCTCGGCGGCCGGCCGGCGGATCCGGGTTCCGGCACAGAAGTCGTACCCGAGGGGATTCTCCGGCGCCCCGCAGCGCGGCCCGGCGGTCGGGGTGGACGACGGGCGCGGCGACAGCGGGCGCGGCGACGACCGCTTCGGCGCGGTGGTGTGCGCCGGCGGCGGGGAGGCCGGGCGCAGCAGCGCGGGAAGCGCGCTGGGGGTCGGCGCCGGCGTGGCCGCCACCGCGACCTCCGCGCCTCCGGTCGGGTCCGACGGGTTCGAGTCGAAGAGCGCCGCCGGCACCAGCAACGCGATCCCCGCGGCCACCGCGATGGTCCGACGACCGCCGGGAACGAGTGCGGAGAGCCGGGCCTGCGCCGGTGTGGTCACCGCCGGCCGGAACGGCTTGAGCTGGCCGTGCTCCGCGATCAGCTCGTCGAGCTGGGCGAGCACCGCGGCGCGCTGCTCGATCGCGTCGGCGAAGGCCAACGTCAGCTTGAACCGGAAGTCCGCCGCCGCGTCGGTGGGCAGCAGCAGTCCGGAGGTACGCCGCCGGTCCAGCACCTGGATCAGGGTCACCGGCGCCGCCGGGTCGTGCGCCAGGCCGGTCATCCGGCCGTACGCCCAGTCACGCCGGCCGCGCCCGCCGAGCAGGACCAGCCGACGGCTGGTGATGACGGCCATGCCGGCGTCGGTGACGCGTACGCCGTCGGGCCGGCGTGGGCGCAGCGGCGCTGCCGGCGCGGCGACCGTCAGGTCCGGTGCGGGCAGCACTGTCGTGTGTCGTACCTCGACCAGTTGCGCGGCGGGCAGTGCCCACAGCACCACCTCGTCGTTGGCCAGCTCGAGTGGGAGGCCCGCGCCGGCCGCCGCCGAGCCCTGGAAGTCGGCGGCCAGGGCGCGCAGCCGCCGTAACTCGTCGTCGCGTCGCCGCCAAGCCTTCTCGGCGCCGCGGTACGTGCTGACCCGCCGCACGTTCTGCCGCTGCGCCCAGCGGTACCGCCACGTGGAACCCGTCGATTCAGTCTTTGCCACGCCGACTCCTTCGCCGCGCAGGCCACCAATCCGGGGTGCACTCGAATTAACAGCGTTGACGGTCGACCGGGACACGCCACGACGGACGAACTATCCGAACGGCGGAGCAACCCGGACGATAGGGCGATACTGCTGCGTCGATTCACCTTCCGTCGTGTCGTGCGGGGCGGTCGCGGTCTCGGTAACGTCAGCCGCAGCCGGGTGGCGACGCCGCCGCACCGCCTGCACGAAGGGGGTGAGGGTCATGCCGCCAGACACCCTGCCCGGTGTGGTGATCGGGGTCGACATCGGCACCACGAGCACCAAGACCATGGCGTACGACACCGACGGGCGGCTGCTGGCCAGCCACTCCGCCGCATATCCCCTCGACGATCCGCACCCCGGGTACGCCGAGCAGGACCCGGAGGTGATCCTCGCCGCCGTCGTCGAGTCGATCCGGACCGTGGTGGGCGAGCTGACCGTTCCGGTCTCCGGCCTGGCCTTCTGCTCCGCCATGCACAGCCTCATCGGGCTCGACGCGGCCGGCAAGCCGCTCACGCCGTCGGTGACCTGGGCCGACTCCCGGGCCACCCGCCAGGCCGAGCGGCTGCGGGCGGTGCCGTCCGGGCTGGCCCTGCACCGGCGTACCGGTACGCCCATGCACCCGATGTCACCCCTGCCCAAGCTGCTCTGGTTCGCCGAGCAGGAGCCCCGGCTCTTCGAGCGCGTCGCGCACTGGGTCGGCATCAAGGACTGGGTGCTGCTGCGACTCTGCGAGGCGCTGGTCACCGACCACTCGATCGCCTCGGCCACCGGCCTGATGAACATTCACACCCTCGAATGGGACACCGAGGCGCTGACGATCGCGGGCATCACCGAGGAGCAGTTGCCGCAACTTGTCGCCACCACCGCCGTCCTGCCCGGCCTCACCCCGCAGGCGGCCAGCGCCCTCGGCCTGCCGCCACGCACCCCGGTGGTGGTCGGCGCCGGTGACGGACCGCTGGCCAATCTGGGCCTGGGCGCGGTGCACCCCGGCATGGTGGCCTGCTCGATCGGCACCAGCGGCGCCATGCGGGTCATGGTCGAACGCCCCGGCGTGGACCCGCTGGGCGGGGTGTTCTGCTACGCGCTGACCGAGGATCGCTGGGTGGTCGGCGGCGCGATCAACAACGGCGGCATCGTCCTCAAGTGGGCGGGCGCGGCGTTGGCGCCGGACTTGGGCGAGCACCCCGAGGAGGATCTGGTGGCCCTCGCGGCCCGTGCCCCGGTCGGCTCGGGCGGGCTCATCATGCTGCCGTACCTGCACAGCGAACGGGCTCCACACTGGAGCGCGCTGCCCCGCGGCGCGTACGTCGGGTTGACCCACGGGCACCGCCGCGAACACCTCGTCCGGGCCGCGATGGAGGGGGTCTGCCAACAGCTCGCGCTGGTGCTCACCTCCGTACGTGCCGCCGGCAACGAGGTTCGCGAGATCCGGGCCGGTGGCGGCTTCGCCCGCAGTGGCCTGTGGCGGCAGATGCTCGCCGACGTGCTCGGCATGCCGGTGAGCTTCCCGGCCGGCCGTGAGGGGTCGAGCTTCGGCGCGGCCCTGCTCGGCATGCAGGCGCTGGGCCTGATCCCCAGCATCGACGTGGCGGCCGACCTGGTCCGCATCGAGGAGGTCATCCGCCCCGACCCGGCCGCCGCCGCCACGTACGCGGCGCTGCTGCCGCTCTTCGCCGAGCTGTACGACGCGCTGGTGCCCACCTTCACGTCGATGCGCCGGCTGGAACCCGGCCTGCCCGCCGAGCCGGCCAACCCCGCAGGACCACCGATGTAGGCCCTTCGGCCGGCCCCACCCAGGGTCGACCCCCCGTCCCGAAGGTCGTGATCGCCGTGCTCCCACCCCTCACCGAACCGCTGACCTCCCTCGCCACGCCGGCGTCGCTCGCGCACGCCTCGTTCGCCGCGCCGGCCGAGCCGGTCACCACCGCCGGCGACGGCCAGCTCGTCCTCGCCGCGGTGCTCGGCATCGTCGCCGTGGTGCTGCTGATCGCCTGGGCCAAGGTCCACCCGTTCCTGTCGCTGATCCTCGGCGCGGCGGTGCTCGGCGTGGTGGCGAGCGTCGCGCCCGACAAGATGATCACCTCGTTCACCGGTGGCGTCGGCACCACTGTCGGCGGCGTCGGGCTGCTGATCGCGCTGGGAGCCATGATCGGCGGTCTGCTCGCCGAGTCCGGTGGCGCGGACGGCATCGTCAGCCGGGTCGTCGGTCGGGTGTCCGGCCGCGCGCTGCCCTGGGCGATGGCCGGGGTGGCGGCGCTCATCGGCTTGCCGCTCTTCTTCGAGGTCGGCGTGGTGCTGCTGGTGCCGATCGTGCTGCTCGTCTCGATGCGCACCGACGTGCCGCTGATGAAACTCGGCATCCCGGCGCTGGCCGGCCTGTCGGTGCTGCACGGCCTCGTGCCACCGCACCCGGGGCCGCTGGTGGCGATCTCGTCGCTCAACGCCGACCTGGGCCTGACGCTCGGACTGGGCCTGCTGGTGGCGATCCCCACGGTGATCATCTCGGGGCCGGTCTTCGGCAACCTCATCGCCCGGTACGTGCCGGCGACCGCACCCGCCGCGCTGCTGCCCACCCGCCGCCGGCCCGCCACCCCCGCGGGCACCCCCGAAACGCCGGGCACCAGCGTAACGACGGACACGGTCGGAACGACTGGCGTAGCCGGAACGACGGGCCCAGCTGGAACGACTGGCATCACCGGAACGACGGGCCAAGCTGGAACGACCGGCACCGCCGGGACGCCGGCTCGGCGCGATGTGGACGGCGACCTGCTCACCGACGACGATCTCGTCAACCCGGGCGGCGGTCGACCGGGCGAGCCGGTGGACGACAGCGGCACGGAGACCGCCCGGCGTACCCCGGCGTTCTGGCCCGCGGTGATCACCGTGCTGCTGCCGGTGGTGCTGATGCTGCTCCGCGCGATCGGCGAGCTGGCGCTGGACGAGGGCACGGCGGGCCGCAAGACGCTCGACATCGTCGGCACGCCGATCGTGGCGCTGCTCGCCGGGGTGATCCTGGCGATGTTCACCCTCGGCTACCAGGCCGGGTTCAGCCGGTCCCAGGTCTCGTCGGTGCTCGGCGGTTCGCTGCCCCCGATCGCCGGCATCCTGCTGATCGTGGCGGCCGGCGGCGGGTTCAAGCAGGTGCTGGTGGACGCCGGGGTCGGCAACCTGGTCGCCGACGCCGCCAAGGACGCGAACCTCTCCCCGTTGCTGCTGGGTTGGCTGGTGGCGGTCGGCATCCGGGTCGCCACCGGCTCGGCGACGGTAGCCACCATCACGGCGGCGGGCATCGTGGCACCGCTCGCCGCGACCCTGGACCGGCCGGGGGTGGCCCTGCTGGCGCTGGCCATCGGCTGTGGGTCGCTGTTCTTCTCGCACGTCAACGATGCCGGGTTCTGGCTGGTCAAGGAGTACTTCGGCCTGACCGTCGGCCAGACCATCAAGAGCTGGTCGGTGATGGAGACGCTCATCTCGGTGATCGGCTTCGCCGGCGTACTCCTGCTCGATCTGCTGGTGTAGCGCGCGGAGGGGTCAGGCCGCCTCGACGCCGGAGATCAGATAACGGTGCACGTCGGCGTCGAGGATGGCCACCGTCTGGGCGTCGCTCGGCCCGGCGCCGCGGAACGCCGCCAACTGCTCCGGGGACTCCCAGCGCTCGAAGACGTGGATCCGGCCCGGGTCGAGCGGATCCGCCGCGAGCAGGAAGTCGAGGCAGCCGGCCGCCGCGCGGGCCTGTTCGATGACCTGGCGGCAACCGGAGAGGTAGTCGTCGCGGGCGTCCGGCTCGACGCGCAGACTGCCGGCAATGATCAACATGGGTGCCTCCCCGGGCCGGTGTCGCTGATGCCCTTGATACCGCAGAGTCATATTTATACCTCTGAGGTATGTCGCTCCCGGACACATCGGCTCCCGGACGGGTGATGGCGGTCCCGGCAGCCCCATCCGCCTCCCCCGCTTCTTATCGTGCAAACGTGAGAAAAAGCGACAAGAAGCGCTCATCTTCCCTCTTCGTGCCGTACCCCCGCGTACCCCTGCGGTGGCTGGCGACGACAGTCGCGCTGGTCGTCGTCGCGACGACCGGGCCGGCCACCGCCGACGGCCTCGACCCGGCAACCGGCCCGGACCACCGGACCACGCCGGGGTACGGGACCGAGCCGGCCCACGACGGACCGACGGGAAACGACGGGCCGGTCGACGAGGACGGGCGCAGCGACGAGCCGGGCGTGGAGCCCGCGCCGGAGCGAGCGCCGACAAGTGAGGTGTCCTGGCTGTCGTTCCCCGGCGGGGCGTTCGCTGTGGACTCGCTCGGGCACACCGTGCGATACCGGGCCTGCGACGGCGACACCGGCCGGGTCGCCGATCCGGACATGCGGGTCGCCGCCGGGGTGGCCAGTGGCGAGGTCACCGTCGAGGGCAGGAGCTTTCGCTACCGGGTGCCGCTGATCGGGCGCAGCGCGGGCACGCTCGTGGTGTCCGGGCCGCAGGCTCAGCCGGTGGAGCTGCCCGGCGTGGTGGTCACCAGCCCGCAGCCGCCCACCGATCCGGTCGAGGGCGCCCGGCTGTTCCCGCTCAGCGGGCAGCTCGCCCGGGTGGTCGCCGACGCGAGCCTCAACCCGTCCGGAGCGACAGTCCGCGACCTGTCCGGCCGGTACGGGGACCAGCAGATCTCGGTCAACGGCGCGCTGCGCCCCAAGGCCGCCAGCGTCATCAAGCTGTGGATCCTGGTGGAGCTGCTCCGCCGGGTCGACTGTGGACAGGTGTCGCTGGACGACGGCGTGCTGGTGACACCTGCCGACGTGGTCGGCGGCACCGGTCAGCTCCAGTTCGAGACGTTTCCGCAGGTGGTCACGTTGTACCGGCTCGCCCGATACCTGATCAAGTACAGCGACAACGTCGCGGCCAACGTGCTGATCACCTACCTGGGCGGGTTCGCCCCGGTCAACGCGCTGATCGACTCGATGAACCAGCGGTCCACCATCCTGGCCCGCCGGATGCTCGACAGCGCGGCGGCCCAGCGCGGCGAGGAGAACTACACAAGCCCGGACGACGTGGTGTCGCTGCTCGGCGCGGTCTGGGACGGCGAGATCCTCACCCCGGCCTCCCGCGACCTGATGATCGGCTTCATGCGGGAACAGACCCTGAACACCAAGATCCCGGCGGCGCTGCCGCCCGGAGTTCCGGTGGCCCACAAGACCGGCGACCTGCCGGACGCCTCCCACGACGTCGGCTACTACCTGATCCCCGGCACCGAGACCGCCGTCGCCTTCCTCACCGCCGGCCCGATGGCGACCGGCGACGAGACGGTCCGCCGGATGGCCCGGACCGTCTACGACTTCCTGGTCACCCCGAGCGACGGAGCGGTCGAGGAGTGAACCGGCGTCAGGCGCCAGGGATGTTCGCCGGCGGGTCCTCCCCGACCAGGTCGGCCGCCGGCGGGTCCGCCGCCACCGACAGCCCGAAATCCGAGTACGTCAGGTCGAGTTGAGCCGTCTTCTCCTGCTCGGTGGCCAACTCGATCCGGTAACGGACCAACCGGCCCTGCTCGTCGACGCTGGCGGTGAAGGGCACCTTCGCGGCCCGGTCACCGAGCACCCCGCCGATCCCGCCGCCCAGCACGGCGGCGCTGTCGCGCAGATCCAGCGTGCCCGCGTACTCCCGGGCCCCGGTCTGGCGGACGACGGACGGCGCGGTCAGCGTGCTGGCCAGCCGCGTGTTGTCCAGGCCCTTGTTGGTGACCGGTCGGCCCGGCCTGCCGACGTGCCACCAGGTCCTGCCGTCCCAGACCGGCACCCGGCGGTCCGGGGCGCTGACCCGCACGTAGACGTCCGCACCGGTGGTCAGCCGCTCGATCCGCACCTCGCCGTTGCGCACCTTGAGCGAGGTGGTCTCCGTGCCGCGCCGCGCCTTCGGGTCCCACGTCAGGACCGTGGTGTCCCCCTCGGCCGTCGCGCCGCTGCCCACCGTCAGCCGGTACGCCTGCTCGTCGACCTTCGCGGCGGCGGCCACCAGCACACCGGCCGGGTCGGTCGGGGCCGGAGCCGCGCCGGTCGGGGAGGTCGACGCACCGGCTGACGGGCGGCCCGCCTCCGGCTCGTCACCGGCTGCGACCACTGCCCACACGCCGACCGCGACGGCCACGACGAGGACAGCGCCGACGGCGACCAGCTTGGGCTTCTTCACTGTCATCTCCCCTGGGCGGGGCGCCCGCCGGCCGGTCGCCGATCGACGCGTACCGCGGTGCGGTCCGGCCAGAGTAGCCGGACCGCACCGACAGCCGTTCCCGGCCGACCACCCCGTCGATCAGGCGCGGCTGATCGCGTTGGCGTGGATCGCCTCGTGCAGGTACGCCGCCAGGCCGGCGGCGATGTTCTCGTAGTACGCGGTGAACCGCTCGTCGGCCAGGTACATGTCGGCCAACCCGGTGTGCATCTCGTACGAGCACTCGTAGAACCAGCGGCTGATGAGCTGCCGGTGCTCCTCGGCCAGGTCCATCGCCTCCGGGCCGTCCGCCGGTGCGCCCGCGGCCAGCAGCGCGACGATCCGCCGGCCCCAGTCCTCGTTCTCGGCCTTGTTACGCAGCCAGTCGTCCTTGCGGTAGCCGGCGACCCGCCGGTTCGACTCCCGGTACGCGTCGGTGTCGCCCCAGCGCTGCTCCGCCTCGGCCGCGTGCTCCTCCGGCCTGAAGTCGCCGAAGACCTCGAACCGTTCCTCCGGCGTGAGTTGGATGTTCAACTTGCTCGCCTCCATCGCGAACTCGACAGCCGTGACCATCTCCTGCAACCGCTTGATCCGTACCGTCAGCAGCTCGTGCTGTCGGCGCAGATGCGCGGCCGGATCGGCCGCCGGGTCGTCGATGATCGCGGTGATCTCCTCAAGTGGGAAACCCAGCTCGCGGTAGTACAGGACGAGTTGCAGCCGTTGCAGGTCCGCGTCGTCGTAGCGGCGGTAGCCGGTCGGCGTCCGGCCGCTCGGCGAGAGCAGACCGATCTCGTCGTAGTGGTGCAGCGTCCGTACCGTCACGCCGGCGATCCTCGCCACCTGACCCACCGTGTACGCCATGGTTCCCCTCCCTTCCGGGAACCAGGCTCCCGCCTGCCGTTACGTCAGGGTCAAGCTCGATTCTGACCCACCGTGGCGGGGCTGTCCGGACGCCCGTACAGATAGCCCTGGCCCCGTGGGCAGCCGATCGCGGCGACCGCGTCGTGCTGGCGTTCGGTCTCCACGCCCTCGGCGATCACCGCCAGGTCGAACGCTCCGGCCAGCCGGGTGACCATCTCCACCGTGGCGTACGCCCGGTCGTCCGTGCCCAGCCGTGCCACGAACGACCTGTCGATCTTCAGCTCGGTGGCCGGGATGCGGTGCAGGTAGCTCAACGACGAGTAGCCCGTGCCGAAGTCGTCGATGGCGATCTGGATGCCCAGCTCCCGCAGCTGGTGCAGCCGTTCCAGCACCGCGTCGGTCCCCTCGATCAACGCCGACTCGGTCAGCTCCAGCGTCAACGCGCGCGGCGCCAACCCGGCGCTGGCGGTGGCCGCCGTGACCGTGGCGATCAGGTCGGGCCGGCGCAGGTGTGCCGCGGCGATGTTCACCGCGACCGTCGCCTCCGGCGCGCGGGCCCGCCAGGTCGCCGCCGCCCGACACGCCTCGTGGATCACCCAGCGGTCGATCGGGAGGATCAGCCCGGTCTCCTCGGCCAGCGGCAGGAACTTCGCCGGCGGCAGCATCCCGAGCCGGGGATGCCGCCAGCGCACCAACGCCTCGGCGCTGCGGACCGCACCGCTGGACAGGTCGACGATGGGCTGGAACTCCAGGTGCAGCTGCTCCTCGTCGACGGCCCGGCGCAGGTCGGCGATCAACTCCGCCCGGGACACGGCCGACTCGCGCAGGCCCGGCGTGCACGTCCGGTACGCGGACTTGCCGGCCGCCTTCGCCGCGTACATGGCGATGTCGGCGTCGCGCAGGAGGTCGGTGTGCGAGGCGTGCTGCGGCCCGTACTCGGCGATGCCGATGCTCGCCGACGGGTGCACGCCCACGTCCTCCTCACCCTCGGACGGCCGCAGCGCGTCCAGCAGACGTTCGGCCAGCCGCTCCGGCGACACCGGCCCCTCCCGCTCGACCAGCACCGCGAACTCGTCCCCGCCGAGCCGCGCGATGGTGCCGTCGCCGGCCACCGCCGTCCGCATCCGAGCCGCCAGGCCGGTCAGCAGGGTGTCCCCGGTGGCGTGCCCGAACCGGTCGTTGACCTGCTTGAACCCGTCGAGGTCGAGCAGCAGGACGGCCACCGGCCGGCCGTCGCGCAGAGCCAGGCGCAGCAGCCTGTTGAACAACAGCCGATTCGGTAGGCCGGTGAGCTGGTCGCCGTACGCGAGCCGGCGCAGTCGCGCCACCAGGCGCAGGTTCTCGTTGGCGGCCAGCCCCTGGCGCACGGCGAGAGCGGCGAGCAACGTCATCATGGTCACGAAGACCAGCGGCGGGGTCTGGCCGGTGGGCCGGCGGGCCAGCAGCACCGCGATGATCGCCCCACCGACCGGCAGGTACGGCAGCGCCACCCGCCACCACGGCGGCAGCGGCGACTCGGCGGTCTCGTCGGTGCCGTCGCAGTCCGGCGGCGGCGGGTTCCCCGTGGCCAGGCCGATCAGCAGGTAGCTCAGCGGCCAGCACAGGTCGATGGGGTGACCGGCGGCGTAGTCAGCGCGGGCGACAAGCGAGACGTAGACGACGTCGGCTACCACCCGGATGGTGAGGCTCACCGCGAGCACGCTCATCGGCCGCCACAGCGGTCGCGCCGGCCCGGCCACCGCCACCAGGATGGTGAGCTGCATCAGGTCGAACATCGGGTAGAGCAGCCCCAGCGTGCGCGCCGGGTCGGCCAGCTCGGCGGCGGCGACCCCGCGGAACACCAGCACCCAGCCGATCGGCACCAGGGCCAGCGCGACGATCACGCCGTCCAGCAGCGTCCGGGCCCGGCCCACCCCCGTCCGGGGCCCGGACGGGGAGCTGAGCAGCGCGGCCGTGCCGGTGAGAATGCCGGCGGTGAAGACCACCCCGACCAGCGGAGTGTGCGGCAGGTCGCCGCCGACGAGCCGCTGCGCCGTCCAGATCGCCCGGCCCAGCGCCGCGAGCGCCATGGTGCCGGCGAGCAGCCTCCAGAACCTGCGCAGCGGGGCCGGGTGCCGACGGGCCACGCCGGCGCAGGCGACGGTCGCCCAGCCGGCCACCACCAGCGCGCCCACGTCGCTGACCAGCGCGGCCCCGGGCAGCGCCGCGACCAGCCAGAACGCCTCCAGGAGGACCACCGAGCCCGCGCCGACCAGCCCGACGCGGCTGAGCCGGGCCGGCGCGACGCCACTGGTCCGCGCGGCCTGCTTCACGTCCTGTCGCGACACGGTCGCTCCGGCTCTTCGTCGTACGTGCACCCTCGGCGGACCTGTCCACGGCAAACCCCGAAAGCCTAGCCAGCGCCCCGGGTGCCCGCCAAGGTCCGGACGGCCGCGCGCATCGAGCCGGTCCGGCCACGTAGGACGGTCCTTCCGGAACGGTCCGCCTCCGGGTGGCGTCGCGACGCGCGGACGTACCCCCGCCGCCACCCGGTGCGCCGTACCATCTCCGCGGTGACCTCTCCCCGCCGACGGCTGGTGGCCGCGTCCGTCCTCCTGGTGATCGAAGCGCTGCTGTTCGCGCTCGTCGTCACCGAGTCCCTGGTGGGTGCCATCGTCGTCGTCGGCATCACCTGCCTGTCGCTGTGGGTGCACACAGTCCTGCACGAGTGCGGGCACCTCGTCGCGGCGAAGCTGCTGCGCCTGGAGGTCGTCGCGGTCCGTGTCGCACCGTTCACCAGGTGGCGCAACAACGTGGCGATCCGGCCGGCGCCGTCGACGACCGCGTTGCCGCTGCGCCTGGTGCTGTTCTACCTCGCCGGCCCGGTGGTCAACCTGTGCACCGCTGCGGCGCTCGGTGCGGCGACGGCGTCGGCGACCACAGCGGTGACCCGTCTCGCGCTGTTCGGCACGGCGCTTCTGGCGGCGCTTCGCGGACTGGTCAGCCTCGTCCCCTCGCCCCGCAGCGACGGCCGCAACCTGCTCCACTGGCTCCGGGCGCCGACCGCCACCGGCGCGGCGCTGTGGGCTGCCTACTACGAGGAGGAGATAGCCCGGACGCTGCGGACGATCAGCCCCGTGGAGGCGGCCGACGGTCACCGCGCGGATCCGGATCGCTTCGGTGACGAGCCGCGGCTCGCGCTCGCCGCCTTCCAACGGCGCTGGAGCACCGGCCACGGGCGCTCCCCGACGGACTTCGTGGCCGACGCCGAGCGACTCGCGGCGACGGCTCGCGCCGACAGCACCGATCCCCCGACGGCCGCCGCCATCGGGCAGGTCCTCAGCGTCCAGTTCGGGTTGTGGTACCTGCACGCCGCGGTGGTGGCCCGATCGCCTGTCGCGCACCGGGAGGTGGTGGAGATCTGGGAACTGGCGGAGCTCGGCTCCCGGGTGCGGCCACAGAGCTTGGCCGCCCGTGTCGCGATGAGCCTGGCGTACCTGCTCAACCAGCGGCCCGAGCAGGCGCGGTCGCTACTTCTCGACGTCCGGCCCGGGGTGGACCCGCCGGACCTGTGCGCCGTCGCGTCTCTCCTGCGGGCCATCGCGGAGTGCCACCTCGGCAACCGCGCCGACGCGGACGCCCACATCAGGGCGGCCGGCGGCGGCTACCCGCAACTGGCCCAGCTCGTCGCCACGATCCGGGCGGCGGATCCGATGCCCCCGCTGTTCGCCCCGGCACCGATGGCTGACACCTGACAGGTGCGCCGCCAACCACCGGTACGGGCGTACGTCAGCGGCCGGCGGAGCGGTTCCACGGCGAGCGCGGCAGCGTGGTGCCGGCCAGCGGTCGACGCGCGCGTCGGCGCTTGCGCCGGCCCGGGGTGCAGGGCGGGCGGCGAACGGTGTGCACCAGAGGGCCGGCGGGCCGGGGTTGCCTGCCGATCAGCCAGCACAGGAAGCGGGCCATCTGCGGTTCAGCCGACCGGGAGGCGCTGGGCGTCGGACTTGGCGATTTCGTACTGCGCGCCGCAGAACGTGCACTGCTGCGCGTAGCGGGTGCGGATCGGGATGAGCGGAATGAAGAAGAGGGTGAACCTGGTCGACCGGCGGGTGATGACCTGCGCGGCGTGATTGCCGCAGTGGCGGCAGACCTGCTGCACGACGCCGGACCTGTCGACCTTCGTACGCAGACCGAAGATGAAGAACATCGCCCGCCATTACCCACTCGGCCCCGAAAAGTCACCGGGTCCGACAGCCGGATCGGTGAAACCCACCCGAACACTCGCCACAGGGTATAGCGTTCGCTATACTTCTTTGGTGCGTCAGGAAGATTGGGACGTCTTCGTCGTCGACGAGGTTCGAGACTGGATCGACGGCCTTGATCAAGCGACGTTCGCCCGCGTTGTGCAGGCGATCGATGCTCTCGCCGAAGCCGGGCCCGGGCTGGGACGGCCGCTCGTCGACACCATCACCGGCTCATCGATAGCCAACCTGAAAGAGTTGCGGCCAGGCACTGTCCGCATCCTCTTCGTGTTCGACCCCTGGCGAGCCAGCATTCTCCTTGTCGCCGGCGACAAAGCGGGTCAGTGGAGCAGCTGGTATCGACAGGCCATCCCGCTCGCCGAACAACGGTATGAGATCTACTTGAAGGAACGCACACAGCAGGAAGGGGGATGGCGGTGAGCGGTCATGTGCGGTGGTCGGACGTTCGGGCGGAGTATGTGCAGCGCGCTGGCGGCGAGGCGGCCGTCGAGGCGGGCAAGGAGGAGCTGCTCGCGCAGGTCGTCGGGCACCGTCTCGCAGAGGTCCGACGTGCTCGCGGTTTCACTCAGCAACAGATCGCTGAGCGGATGGGCGTGACCAAGGGCCGCGTGTCCCAGATCGAGCAGGGCCGGATCTCCGGCCAGGATGTGGTGGCCCGGTACGCCGCGGCACTCGGCGGCCGGCTGCACCAGGCGATCTACTTCGATGACGGAGACATCGCCGCCATCGCCTGAGACGCTCGGGTGGCGTGCCCGACCGGAGCCGCCCCGACCAACACAAGATCCGCACAAGTGCCGGGAAACTGCTGCCTCCGCACCGCTTGAGGCAGCAGTTTCCCTGATGTTGCTCGGATGTTGAACCCAGCTCGCTGAGCGGATGGGCGTGACCACCCGGGCGGGCTTCCCGGCGCGACGGTCAGCTCGCGGGCTCGGGCTCCAGGCCGGGCACCTCGGTCGCGAGCCAGATCGGCTGCCAGTCCGGCACCTCGTGGAAGCGGCGCAGCTCGGCCAGGCCGGCCACCGACCCGCTCCAGGCAGCGTACGGAGGATTGCCCTCGTCGAAGCCGCTCTGCACGAAGGTCAGCGTGGTCCGGCCGTTGGACTCGGCCAGCTCCCAGTTCGTGACGCCGGTCGGTCCCCAGTCCACGGACATCTTCCGGCCCGGCTCCAGGTCGACGATCTTGGCCGCGTACCCGGTCTCGAAGCCGCCCATCGCGTATCGGCCGCCGACCCACGGCTCGATCCCGATCGGGTAGCCGAACCAGGCGCTGGCCTGCTCGGAGTCGGTGAGCGACTCCCACACCTTGTCCATCGGGGCGGCGATGACCAGCTCGCCGCGCAGGTCGGCGGAGGTGAAGTCGGTACGCGGCAGCAGCGGCCGACCCTCCAGGTGGGCGGCCAGGTTGGCGATGGACAGCGCCCAGAACGTCTGGAGCACGCCCCGGATGCTGGAACCGCTCATCGCCTCGGCGAAGTCGAAGTGGCTCTGGGTCAGCGTCAACACCGTGCTGTCCGTGCCCTCGGCTGTCAACTGGAACTCGGTGGTGGTCTCCACCCCGTCGAGCACCCAGCCGAAGCGCAGCGTGTCGTCGTCGGCGTGCAGCAGACGCTGGTGCGGGGCGTCACCCTCGGGCGTGTAGCGACCCCAGAACTCGTACCGCTGGGGCAGCTCGACCTCGGCGTGCTCGGCCAGCCAGAGTCGCAGCTCGGCCGGGTCGGTCAGGGCCTCACGGACGCGCCCGACAGACGCGGAGAGGCGGGCCTGGACCTTCAGCTGTTCACTCATTGTCATTCCCTTTCGGATAGCAGGCGACGGCGAGCTTGAAGGCATCGCCTTCGCTCCCGCCGTAGCGACTGAACAGGTCCTGAAGTGCGGTTTGCAGGTCGTGCAGGAACTGCTGGCGCTGCTCGGCGGGCACCCGGATCTCGCCGGAGACCCCGATCGAGGGCAGTTCGGGCGCCGAGCGGTCCAGGTCGGCGATGTCGGCCTGGACCTCCTCCATCAGGTCGAGCAGGTAGCCCAGGCTCAGCTCGTCGCGGGCCCGGCGCAGCCCGATCCGGCCGACCAGCCGCGGGGAGAGCCAGTAGGACCGGGCGGCGGCCTGGTAGATGCCTTCGGTGATGCCGCGAACCTTGCGCTCGTTGACGAGCTCGACCAGGCCGGCCGAGACGAGCTGCTTGACGTGGTAGTAGACGCGCTGCGGCGTCTGGTCGAGTCGGGCCGCGACCTCCGTGCAGGTGCGCGGTTCGGCGAGTTGCCGCAGCACCTCGACGCGCTGCGGCTTGAGCAGGACTTCGGCCTGCTCGATCTGCTCCAGGTACAGGACGTCTCTCATGGCAAAATCAGTTTGTACGTACAAAATTTGTTTGTCAATCGCTTCGCGAGAAGCCGCGCCGACTTTCTCGACGCGGCTCCAGGCGATGCTCAGCTTCAGGCGACGTTCAGTAGATGATCAGGGCAACCAGTCGGGTCGCAGCGGGTAGCCGTTCACACCGTCCGGGCCGTTGTGGGTGGCCAGCACCTGGTGCAGCTGGATGCCGTTGCGCTCGAAGGCCATCCGCGAGCCGGCCATGTAGAGGCCCCACACCCGGGCGGTCCCCGCGCCCACCTCCGAGACGCAGAAGTCCCAGTGCTCCACCAGGTTGCGACACCACGCGGCAAGCGTCAGCGCGTAGTGCTGGCGCAGGTTCTCCTCGTGGTGCACCTCCAGCCCGGCGTCGTGCACCTCGCTGATCAACCGACCCGGGCCGGCCAACTCGCCGTCCGGGAAGACGTACCTGTCGATGAACGCGCCCGAGCGGTGGGGCGCCCGGTTGTCGGCCCGCGTGATCGTGTGGTTCAGCAGCCGTCCACCCGTACGCAGCCGCGACCGCAGCGCGCCGAAGTAGGACGGGTAGTTGCGCACACCGATGTGCTCGGTCAGACCGATCGAGGAGATGGCGTCGAACTGCTCCGCCGGCGCGTCCCGGTAGTCCAGGTGCCGCACCTCGGCCAGCTCGCTCAACCCCTCCCGCTCGATCGCCGCCTGCGCCCACTGCGCCTGCGCCTTCGACAGGGTCACCCCGAGCGCCTTCACGCCGTACTCCCGGGCGGCGTGGCGGACCATCCCGCCCCAGCCGCAGCCCACGTCCAGCAGCCGCATGCCCTTCTTCAGCGCCAGCTTGCCGGCGACCAGGTCGTACTTCGCCGCCTGGGCCTGCTCCAGCGTGTCGTCCGGGGACCGGTAGACCGCGCAGGTGTACGTCATCGACGGGCCGAGCACCTTCTCGTAGAAGGCGTTCGAGACGTCGTAGTGGTGCGAGATCGCCGTGCTGTCACGCACCCGCGAGTGCCGCAGCCCGTTCATCACCCGCTTCCAGCGCGGAAGCGCCTCCTGCGGCGGAGCCGGTGGCGGAAGCAGCCGCTCCCAGCCCAGCCCGCGCACCAGCGCCACCCCGTCGGCAACCGACGGCGGGCGCAGCCGCAACTCGTCCTTGAGCACCCGCAGCGCCTCGTACGGGTCACCCGGGTGCACCCCCTGCAACGCCAGGTCACCGCTGACGTACGCCCGGGCCATACCCAGGTCACCGGGTGCGGTGAGCAGGTACGACAGACCCCGCTCGGAACGGATCGACAGGGTGATGCCCGCGTCGGCCGGGCCGACGGCGCTGCCGTCGTACCCGGTGATCCGCACCGGCAATGGCCCCCCGGTGACCGCGCGGACGACGTCCGCCACAGTCGGACCGGTGCGCCGGCCCCCCGCCGGCGGGGTGGCGGGGACGCTCGCCGCCCCCTGGTCTCGATCGGTCAGGCTCATGCTCGTGCTACCGCCTTCTCGTACAGTCCCGTCAGCCGGTGGTCCGGGTCGTAGCGGTCCTTCACCGCGCGCCAGGTCTCGCCGCCGTAGAGGCGATCGAAGGCGTCCCGGTCGTAGTACGCGTCCGAGTAGAGCGACTTGTGCCCGCCCGACTCCGACACCCTGCGTTCGATCGTGCGGTTGACGTCGCCGTCGGCGGCGCCGGGCGCGATCGGAACGCTCCCCCAGAAACCAATGTTGACGTAGTCCTGCCCCGCGTGGAGTGGATACAGCGGCCACGACCGCGCGGAACCGGGACCCTCCGGCTCGCGCAACCGCAACGGGCAGAGCCACACCGGGGTCATCCCCACGCTGCCCGCGAACCAGCGCAGGAAGTCGGCAGTGCGGTCCAGCGGGATCTCCACGTCCTGCACGACCCGCTCGCGGGCCGGCTGGCCGCGCAGCCGGTCGATCCGGGCCGCCACCTGGTGCCGGTGCTCGAGGCGGACCAGTCGGTGGTAGACGTCGCTGCGCCGATATCGCGCCGGCCAGAGCCTGCGCACGACCGGGTGCTGCGCGCCGAACGCCGCCGAACACCAGAACCAGTCGGTGTCCCAGCGCCACAGATAGTCGTACGCGGTCAGCACGTCCCGCGTGCGCCGACGCAGCGACCGGTAGTAGATCGACTGGCCGGTGTAGTCGCTGGGCGGGTCGGCGGCGTCGGTGAACGTGCCCAGGATCAGGTACGCCTCACCGGGGCTGAACATCACGCCGTCCATCACGTCGACCGGTTCGCCGGCCCACGACCGGGTGGCGGTCACCTCGGCGATCGCGTCGGTGAGCGCCTCCAGTTGGGTGAACCGGATGTTGCGCAACGCCACGTACCGGCCGATCGGTTGCAGCTCGATGCGCAGCCGGGTGGCGTACCCCAGGCTGCCCAGCGAGTTGGGGAACGCGGTGAACAGGTCGGCGTGCTCCCCGTCCGGCCGGGCGGTGACGATCTCGCCGGAGCCGGTGAGGATGTCCATCTCGCGTACCGATTCGTGGGGCAGGCCGTTGCGGAACGAGGTCGACTCGATCCCGAGGCCGGTCACCGCCCCGCCCAGGGTGATGGTGCGCAGTTGCGGCACCACCAGGGGCATCAGCCCGTGCGGCAGCGTCGCGTCGACCAGGTCCTCGTACGTGCACATGCCCTGCACGTCGGCGGTCCGGGCGGTCGCGTCCACCGTGAGCACCCGGTTGAGGCCGCTCACGTCGAGGCCCGGGGTCCGGGGTGCGGACCGGGGGCGGAACAGGTTGGAGGTGCGTTTGGCCAGCCGGACAGGCTCGCCCGTGGGCACCGCGGCGTACGACCGCCGCAGCGTGTCCACCGCTTCATCATGGTCAATGGGGTGATCCACACGCTCAGCGCGCATGTGATCACCTTACGCCCGGCCCCCGGAAACGGTGGGATGTCGACGCCCGCTGTTTCCCGTCCGACGCCAGGTTCGACGGTTACCGTGGCGGGCATGCCGTCGCCCGCGATCGCCGCCCTGGACTCCGCCGGACTGCCGTATCGCCTGGTCAGCCACGGTGCGGTAGGCAGCCTCGCGGAGGCCGCCGCAGCCCGTGGCGTGGCGGTCCCGGATGTGGTCAAGACCATTGTCGTCCGCCGGGGTGCCGACGATCACCTGTTCGTGCTGACCCCCGGCGACCGGGTCGTCTCCTGGCCCAAGCTGCGCGCCCTGCTCGGTGTGCAGCGCATCTCCATGCCGGACGCGGCGGGCGCCCTGGCCGCCACCGGGTACGAGCGCGGCACGATCACCCCGTTCGGCGCGAGCACCGCGTGGCCGGTGATCGCCGACGAGCGACTGCGCGGCCGGGAGATCACCCTCGGCGCGGGCGAGCGCGGTCTCGCCGTCGCGGTCGACGCCGACGCGGCGATCACCGCCCTCGGCGCGACTGTTGCCGACGTCACCGACCCGCAGCCGACCCGCTGATCCCGCCGGGCCGGCTGCCCCGCCCGGCGTGGCTCGGCTGGCCCCGACCCGCCGCGGTGGGCGAGGATGGCCAGTATGTCCCCGCCCGAGGAGCGCCCCGATCCCGCCGGCACCGTCTACGGCGGTCGGCGGCGAGCGCGTTCCGGGCCGCTCGCCGACCCGCTGCTGCGGGTGGCGTTGGCGGTCGGGCTGGTGGGCGTACTCCTCGGGGTGGTCTTCGCCACCGGCCTCCTCGACGGCGACGACAAACCGGTGGTGCCCGCCACCGTCGCCGCGCAGTCCGGCGCGGCCGAGCCGACCACCGCGGCGGCCGAGCCCAGCCCGACCCCCTCGGTCGAGCCGTCGCCGACCCCGTCGGCCACCCCGGCCGTCCCGACCACCGGGCCCCGCGTGCTGCGCTCGCCCTCCGGGCTCTGCCTCGGGCTCGACGGCGACGGCGAGAAGGCGCAGGCCGAGTTGGCCGCCTGCACCGGCGGCCCGGAGCAGCAGTGGGTCGTCAGCCCGATCGGAACGGATGCGGTGACGCTGACCAACGCCGCCCACGGGCAGTGCCTCGACGTCGAGGGCGGCAGCGGTGACGACGGCGCGAAGTTGCAGCAGTTCCCCTGCCACGGTAAGGCCAACCAGCAGTGGCGGCTGAGCCCGACCGGCACCGGTCCGGTGCTGGTCGTCGCCGTGCACAGCGGCAAGTGCGCGCAGGCCGACGACGACGGCGCCGAGGCCGGGGACGAGATCCGGCAGCGGCCCTGCGACGGCCGGCCCGCCCAGCAGTGGACGTTGAGCTGACTCAGCCCCGGAAGCTCCACGCCCGGGGTGCGGTCGCGGCGAGCAGGACGGCCTCCGGCACCGGTCGGCCCGGCCGTCGACGCAGCAGCAACGACAGCCCGGCGGCGCCGATCGACAGGGCACCCGCCACGTACCAGGCCAGCGCGTAGTCGCCGAGCCGGTCGCGGACCAGCCCCGCGCCCGTCGCCGCGAGCGCCGCCCCGAACTGGTGGGCGGCGAACACCCAGCCGAACACGACGGCGCCGGCGCCGCCGAAGTACTCCCGGCACAGCGCGACAGTCGGCGGCACGGTGGCCACCCAGTCCAGGCCGTAGAAGACGATGAACACCAGCATGCTCGGGCGGGCGGCGCCACTGAACAGGCTCGGCAGCACCAGCAGCGACAACCCGCGCAGGGCGTAGTACGCGCCGAGCAGCAACCGACTGTCCACCCGGTCGGTGAGCCAGCCGGAGGCGATGGTGCCGACGATGTCGAAGAGCCCCACCAGCGCGAGCAGCCCGGCCGCCGTGGTCTCGGCCATGCCGTGGTCGTGCGCGGCCGGCACGAAGTGCGTACCGACGAGGCCGTTGGTGGTGGCGCCGCAGATCGCGAACCCGCCGGCCAGCAGCCAGAACGGCCGGGTCCGGGCCGCGGCGGCCAGCGCGCCCAGCGCCCGGGTCGCCGCGCCGCCGGTCGGCGGCGGCGCCGCGACAACCTCGGTCGCGCCGTAGGCGGGCAGGTCGAGATCCGCCGGGTGTTCGCGCAGCAACCACACCACCAGGGGTACGACCGCCAGGGCGGCTCCGGCCACGACGAGCGCCGCCGTGCGCCATCCGTGGTCGCGCACCAGCACGGCGATCAGCGGCAGGAAGATCAGTTGGCCGGCCGCACCGCCCGCGGTCAGCACGCCGGTGACGAGTCCCCGTCGACGGACGAACCAGCGCCCGGTGACCGTCGCCACGAACGCCAGCGCCATCGAGCCGGTGCCCAGGCCGACGAGGACGCCCCAGCACAGCAGCAACTGCCAGCTCGCGGTCATGAAGACCGTCAGGCCGCTGCCGGCGGCGACCAGCAGCAGCGCCACCGAGACCACCCGGCGGATCCCGAACCGGTCCATCAGCGCGGCGGCGAAAGGCGCGGTCAGCCCGTACAGGAGCAGGTTGACCGAGACGGCCGCGGAGATGGTGGCGAGCGGCCAGCCGAACTCCTCGTGCAACGGGTGCAGCAGCACCGACGGGGTGGCGCGGAAGCCGGCCGCGCCGACCAGCGCCACGAAGGCCACGGCGGCGACGAGCCAGGCGGGGTGCAGGCGACGGTTCTTGGTCACGCTGATCAGTCTGAGTCGCGCTCTCGGTGGCGACGAGTGGCCGGAAAGCCATCATGCGCAATAATCGGGCCATGAGCAGTGGCCCGCACCGGATCGCCGTCCTCGCCCTCGACCAGGTCGTCGGCCTCGATCTGGGCACCCCGTCCCAGGTCTTCAGCACCGCCCGGGGCGCGGACGACAGGCCCCGCTACGACGTGCGGGTGTGCACCCCGGGTGGGCGGCCGGTCCGCAGCACCGCAGGCTTCCAGGTGCTCGCCGACCACGGGCTGGAGCTGCTCGACACCGCCGACACGGTGATCGTCCCGGGCATCCACGACGGCGCCGCACTGACCTCGGGCGGCATCGAGCCGGAGGTGGCCGCGGCGCTGCGGTCGGCGTACGAGCGGGGCGCCCGGATCATGTCGATCTGCACGGGGGCGTTCGTGCTGGCCGCGGCCGGTCTGCTCGACGGACGCCGGGCCACCACCCACTGGGCGTACGCCGAGCGGTTCCGCTGCCTGTACGACCGGGTGGCCCTCGACCCGGACGTGCTCTTCATCGTCGACGACCGGGTGTTCACCTCGGCCGGAGTGGCCGCCGGCATCGACCTCTGCCTGCACGTCATCCGCCTCGACCACGGCAGCGAGGTCGCCAACCGGGCGGCCCGCCGCTGCGTGATGCCGCCGTGGCGCGACGGTGGGCAGGCGCAGTACATCGAGCAGCCGGTGCCGAAGGCGACCGACACCAGCACGGCGGGCGCCCGGGAGTGGGCACGGCAGCGGCTGCACGAGCCGATCGCGCTGCGCGACCTGGCCGAGCAGTCGCGGATGAGCGTGCGGACCTTCACCCGCCGCTTCCGCTCGGAGACCGGCCTGAGCCCGGCCCAGTGGCTGCTGCAGCAGCGCACCGACCACGCGCGACTGCTGTTGGAGACGACCGACCTCACCGTCGACCAGATCGCCAGCCGCTGCGGTTTCGGCACGACGGCGGCCCTACGCCAGCAGCTCCACCAACGCGTCGGCGTGGCCCCGTCCACCTACCGCCGCACCTTCCACCCTCGCCCCGAGCTGATCAACCCCTGACCCCCCACCACCGCGATCTTGCGCTTTCGGTCGCCGAGATGCCCTTTGTGCACACCTTTGTCGAGACAGAATATGCAAGATCGGCGAGGGCCCTGGGGCTGCGGCTCAGGTACGGAGCAGGTGCAGCTGGGACTGGTGTTTGGGCAGGTGCACGCGGGTGTGCAGGTCGAGGGTGCGGGACCAGGGCAGCGGCTCGTCCACGATGAGGTCGAAGCCCTCGCGCAGGTGCGTTTCGACCGGGGTGTCGGCGGCCAGGCCGAGCTGATCGACCAGCCCGCACAGCCGGTCGCTGGTGTCGTGCAGCAGCGCGGTCAGGCCACGCAGACCACCGTGCTCGGCGGCGAGCGCGTCGAGCTGCGGACGGTGGATGTCCTCTTCCAGCTCGTAGTAGGCGAACGGCGACCCGGCCAGCAGCGCCTCGGTGGCCTGGATCATCAGCTCGTCGTTGGCGACCAGATGCGCGACGATCTGCTCCGCGCTGAGCTGCCCCTCCGGAGCCGGACCAAACGTCGCCCCGTCGATCTCGGCGAACACCCCGTCATAAGCGCGCCGCAAGCCACCAGTCTCCACCACACCCCCACCACACCCGCCCCACCGTGTCGATCATGGCGTTGTGGTGCCCGGTTCACCCGGATGAGCGGCATTTGCCACCCACGACAACTCCATGATCGACACGGGTCGGTTCAGCGGCGGGACTGGCGGGAGCGGAGGTAGTCGGACACCACGTACTCGCCCAGGTCGTCCGTGTCGGGAGTGAACATGCGACCCCGGCTGCGCCGGGCCACCGCGTCGACGAAGCGGCGCAGACCCGGGTCGTCGCCGAGCATGAACAGGTTGAGAGTGGCGCCGTAGCGGCTCAGCTTGTCCACCTCACGGACGGTCGCCTCGATCGTCTCCGGCAGCGGCGGCCAGTGGAACAGCGCCTCGCCGTCGTCCGGGTCCAGGTGGGCGGTCGGCTCCCCGTCCGTGACCACCAGCACCACCGGCTCGGCGTCCGGATGGCGGCGCAGGTGCCGAGCGGCCAGCCGCAACGCGTGCTGAAGGTTCGTGCCCTGCTCCATGTCGGGCTCCACCGCCGCCAGCTCCTGCTGGGTGAGGGTCATCGCCTCCCGACCGAAGCCCACGATCTGCAACGCGTCCTGCGGGAAACGGGTCTCCATCAGGTGCGCCAACGCCAGCGCCGTCTGCTTCATCGGCCCCCAACGACCCTGCGAGATCATCGAGTACGACAGGTCGACGCAGAGCACCACCGCCGCGGAGGCCCGCTTCTCGGTCTCCACCACCTCGAAGTCGTCCACCGCGAGCTGAAGCGGAACTGTCGGGCCGGCCCGGCGGACCGCCCGGGTCAGCGTGCGGACCACGTCCAACGGCTGCTCGTCGCCGTACTCCCAGGGGCGGGACGCGCCGCTGACCTCGCCCGCGGCGCCCGCCGAGCGCAGGTCGTGCTGGCCCCGCGGCCCGGCGGTCAGTTCGGCGAAGACCCGCCGCAGCGCGGTGCCACCGAGTCGGCGCAGCGCTTTCGGGCTCAGCGTGAGCCCGTCCGCGTCCCGACTCACCCAACCCTGCCGGCGTAGCTCCCGCTCCAGATCACGCAGGCGGCGTACGTCGTCGGCGGCGTCCCGGCCCAGCGTCCGGGCCACCGCGTCGACGTCCACGTCGTCCAGCGTGGCCCCGGGGTGTTCCTGGTCGAGCTGGTCCAGCAGGTCGTCCAGCTCGCCGATCTCACCCAGCGCCCCGGCGGCGTCGGCGTAGTCCAGCGGCTGCTCACCCCGGACCCGCTCGCCACGCCCCCACCGCAGATCCGGTCGCAGCGCCCGCAGGTTCGCGTCGAGCGCGGACAGCTCCCCGGCGAGTCGGTCGCCGAGTGACTGCCGCATCAGGCCGGCCAGCTCGGCGCGCTGCCGCTCGGAGAGCGAGTTCATCAGCCGCTCACCGGCCGCCGAGCGGCGGGCCAGCACGTCGATCAGCTCGTCGACAGTCTCCGGCTGCTCCGGGAAGAAGTCACCGTGCCGGCGCATGAACTCGGCGAACGCGTCGGTGGTGTCCTCCGCGCGGCCGTGCCGGGCCAGCAGGTCGTTCAGGTCCCGCATCATCTCGGCGAGCCGCTGCTGCGCCGCCGGATCGGCCGACGCGCGTACCGCGTCGCGCAGCCCGGCGAACCGCTGACCGAGGACGTCGTCGCGGAGCTGGTCGAGGATCTGCTGGTACGAGCGGCGGGCGTCCTCGCTGGCCCACTGGTAGCCGGACAGCTCCTCGACCGCCCGCGCGGTGGAGCGGGGCAGGTTGTCCAGCACCGCCTCGGCGAACCGCGCGTCGTCGTCGTCGCGGCCCCGCAGCTCGTCGCGCTCGGCGGCGAGGGCCTGGTCGAGCAGCGCCTGTGCGCGGGTCACCGCACCGTCGAGATCGCCACGGCGCAGCGCCTCGCGGCGCAGCCGTCGCGCCCGGGCGGCCAGGTCGTCGAGCCCGCCACGCCCCAGCGGGCCACGGCGCAGCAGGTCGCGCAGCGCCTCCCGCAGGCTGCCGCCGGCCAGCACCTCGGCGCCGACCGCGTCCACCGCCTCACGCACGTCGTACGGGGGTGCGAGCGGGTCGGGCCCGCCGTTCCACTGCCCGTACCGGAACCGGTTGCCGGCCATGGTCAGCCCCGGCCGCCGTAGACGGTGCGCCCCGAGTCGGTCACGTCCTTGCCGAGCCGGCGGGTCAGGTGCAGCCCCTCCAGCACGAACTCGACCGCGGCAGCGGCCTCCTCCGGGGTGGGCGCGTCGCCGAGGCCGAGCCGGTCCAGCACCTTGGCCAGGCCGGGAACGGTGCCCACCTGGCGCAGCAGCTCGGTCGAACCGACCAGCTCGCCGGTCTCGATCGCCGTCCCGTCCTCGACCAGGGCGGTGAACCCGGACAAGTCCAGGCCGGCCAGGTGGGCGCGGAACGTCTCGGCGGTTGCGGTCCGCAGCAGGTGGGCGAGGACCTCGATCTCCCGCCCCTCCTCGCCGCTCTCGAACTCCACCTTGCCGCGCAGCGTGCTGGTCACCGACACCGCGTCGCCGACCCGCGCCACCGCGGCCTCGGACCGACCGTCCGGGTTGGCGGAGGCAGCGAGCAGGCCGGCACGGCGCAACGCGGCACCGGCGACCGTCTCGGCGGCGGCGATCGCGAACCGGGCGGAGACACCGGAGCGCGGGTCCACCGACGGGGACTCCCGCACGGCGCGGGCGAACCGGGCCAGCACCTCCAGCACGTGCTCCGGCACCTCGGCGACCAGGTCGGCCTCCTGGCGGATCAGCGCCAGCTCCAACTCCAGGTCGACCGGGTAGTGGGTGCGGATCTCGGCGCCGAACCGGTCCTTGAGCGGGGTGATGATCCGGCCGCGGTTGGTGTAGTCCTCCGGGTTGGCGCTGGCCACCAGGAGCAGGTCCAGCGGGAGGCGCAGCTGGTAGCCGCGGACCTGGATGTCCCGCTCCTCCAGCACGTTGAGCAGCGCCACCTGGATCCGCTCGGCCAGGTCGGGCAGTTCGTTGACGGCGAAGATGCCCCGGTTGGTGCGCGGCACCAACCCGAAGTGGATGGTCTCCGGGTCACCGAGGGTG
The DNA here is from genome assembly GCF_049841615.1 of Micromonospora sp. DT63. Taxonomy (NCBI): domain Bacteria; kingdom Bacillati; phylum Actinomycetota; class Actinomycetes; order Micromonosporales; family Micromonosporaceae; genus Micromonospora; species Micromonospora sp. DT63. The sequence goes on from NZ_JBNCKQ010000004.1 coordinate 332,145, forward strand.
CGTCCCTGGGCGATCCGGATCGGGTCGACGTCACCGATCAGGTCGCCGACGCTGGTGTCCGGGGTGGCGAGCTTCTCGCCGTAGCGCATCGAGCGGTGCAGCCAGCCGATCGGCAGCTCGTCGCCGGCCTCGGCGACCTGGGCGACCGACGCGGGGGTGAGCGGGTGCATCGGGTGCTCGTTGAGGACCGAACCTGCAATGACGGGGGTCCACTCGTCGAGCAGCCCGCCCAGCGCGCGGATCAGTCGGGTCTTGCCCTGGCCGCGCTCGCCGAGCAGCACCATGTCGTGCCCGGCGAGCAGAGCCCGCTCGACCTCGGGAAGGACGCTGTCGTCGTAGCCGACGATGCCGGGGAAACGGGTCTCGCCGGAGCGCATCCGGGCGAGGAGGTTGTCGCGGAGTTCCTGCTTGACGGTGCGGTACTGGTGACCGGCCGCGCGCAGCGCGCCGAGCGTGCCGGGCAGGTCGGCCGGTGGAACCGGGATTACCGGGGTAGGCGCAGTCACCCGAGTAACGCTAGCTCACATTCGCGGAGGCGCCCCGGGCATCGGGAGCACCCCCACCGCCCGCCCTCAGCCCCGGCCGCAGCGTCCGCAGGTCCCCCGGCGGCGCCTGTGGTACGCGTACGTCGCCGCGCCGAGCGCCACGCCCCACAGCGGCCAGAGCAGCATGGGCGCCCCGGTCAGGCTGACCCCGCCGGTGAGCTCCCAGAACCTGGGGTTGCTGAGCAGTCCCAGGCTGGCGGCGGTCACCGCGATGGCGACCAGGGTGGCCGGCACCACGGCCAGCAGCACCGGCACCCGGCGACCGGCGAGCCCGACCATCCAGCGCGGGAACCGCTCGCCCCAAGGCTGGACCAGCCCGAGGGTGAGGATCGCGCCGACGGTGGCGAACGCGCCCAGCCCGAACCCGGCCCAGACCAGCCCGGTGTCCTGCATCTCGGTCAGGAACTCGCGGGAGATGCCGAGCGGGATGCCGGCGGCCCAGGCGAACCGGGTCGACGCGTACGTCAGCGGAATCGCCGCCGCGATGCCGGCGGCCCACCGACCCCAGCGCGCGGCGGCGGCCGGGGTGGTCCAACCCCGGTCGGTGTCGCCGCGTCCGCAGCCGACGCAGGCCCCGGCGGTACGGCGCTGCCAGGTGAGGACCGCCCCGGCCAGCAGCAGCCCGCCGGCGAGCGCGGCGAACCGGCCGAACAGCGCCCAGTTGAAGATGTCGGAGTAGTCGACGGGCGGCCAGCCGAACGGCGCTCCCACGATCAGGATCGGCAGGTAGCCGAGGACGATCAGCACCCGGGCGTCCGGGACGACCACGGCGAGTCCGAACGCCACCGCCCAGCCGTAGCCGGCGAGCAGCACCCGCAGCGGGCCGGGCGGGCGGACCGCGGGGCGGCTCATGGCGAGGGCGGCCACCGCGGCGGTGAGCAGGACGCCGGCGAAGAGTGGGGTGGCCACGTCCACGGGCACCAGGCGCAGCAGGTTCACGTCGCCGCCGTGCCTGTCGTTCGCGCCGAACGGGTAGCCGGCGCCGGTGAGCGTGCTGACCAGGGCGAGTACGCCCCACAGGCCGAGCCAACCGGCGGCCAGTGGGGCGAACCGGTCCGGCCAGCGGGAGTCCGAACGGGGTCGGGATGCGGTGATCGTCGTCATGCTCTCAGCCTCGGCCGACGGCCGGTCGAAACCCTCCCGGCCGGCGGTGAACCCGCTCCCCCGGGTGGGGGACCGATCAGCCGGACGGGGTGACGAAGCCGGACTCGTAGGCGGCGATCACTGCCTGCGTACGGTCCCGGACGCCCAGCTTGGCCAGCACGTTGCCGACGTGCGTCTTGACCGTCTCCACCCCGACCACCAGGTGCGCGGCGATCTCCGGGTTGGACCGGCCGGTGGTCATCAGCCGCAGCACCTCGGCCTCCCGCTCGGTGAGCCGGGCGGCCCGCAGCCGGTCGCCACCCGCCGGCCCGTACGCCCCGACGAGCTGGCGGATCGCGGCCGGGAAGAGCAGCGACTCGCCCGCCGCGACGACCCGGACCGCCTCGATGACCTCCGCCGGCCGGGCCCGTTTGAGCAGGAAGCCGGAGGCGCCGGCGCGCAGCGCCTCGTAGACGTACTCGTCGTTGGCGAACGTGGTGACGACCAGCACCCGGGGCGGGTCGGCGGAGGTGGCCAGCAGGTGCCGGGTGGCCTGGATGCCGTCGATGCCGGGCATCCGCACGTCCATCAGCACCACGTCCGGGCGGTGCCGGGCGACCAGGGGCGGCACCTCGGCGCCGTCGGCGGCCTCGGCGAGCACCCGCAGATCGGGTTGAGCGTCGATGATGGCCCGCAGCCCGACCCGGATCAACTCGTCGTCGTCGACGATCAGCACACCCGTGGTCATCGCACGTCCTCATAGGGCAGGCGGGCCCGGATCAGCCAGCGGTCGCCGTCCGGCCCCACGGTGAGTCGACCGCCGAGCAGCAGCACCCGTTCCCGCATGCCGTCCAGGCCCCGACCGGACCGCCCCGTGTCGGCCCGGTCGGGGCTGCTCATCGTGTTGACCAGTTCCAGCTCCAGCGCGTCCGGCTGCAGGTCCAGGCGCAGTGTCACCGGCCCGTGGCCGTAGCGGACGGCGTTGGTCAGTCCCTCCTGGACGATCCGGTAGCCCTCCCGGGAGACGATCGCGGGCAGTCGCGCCGGGTCGCCGACGCGCTGCGCGTGCACGGTCAGCCCGGCCGCGCGGGTGTCGGCGACCAGCCGGTCCAGGTCGGCGAGGGTACGTTGCGGTGCCACCGAGGGCCGGTCGCCGCCGTTCTCGCGGAGCAGCCCGAGCACGTGGTCCAGCTCGTCCATCGCGGTCCGCCCGGCCTCCTCGATGGCGGTGAGCGCCCGCCTGACGAACTCCGGATCGCTGTCGAGCACCTCGCGGGCCGCGCCGGCCTGGAGGGTGGCCACGGTCAGCGCGTGACCTACCGAGTCGTGCAGTTCCCGGGCCAGCCGGTTGCGCTCGGCCAGTCGGGTGGCCCGCGCCTCGAGCGCGGCGATCCGCTCGGCTTGCGCGGGGCCGAGCAGCACCGGCGCCATCGAGACGGCGAGCGCGCCGAGTCCGGCGACGGCGTAGCCGAGGCCGACCAGCAGGGCCACCCCGGTCAGCGTCAGCCAGCCGCCGTCCCGTCCGTCCAGCGGCCCGAACCGCTCCTGGCTGGTCAGTTCGGCGCCCACACCGAACTGCTGGGCGATGAACGCCAGCGCCATCGGCAGGGCGCTGAACAGGGCGATCATCACCAGCGCGCCGATGATGAGGTGCGTGGCGATCCAGAGCGCGCTGCGCAGGCGGCTCTCCCGGTCGCCGCGGTGCCCCGGGGCGGGGTCGGGCAGGTCGACGCCGAGCAGCGCCCGCACGGCGGCGATCTCCAGCGCCCGGCTGCCGTCCAGCAGCAGTGGCACCACGGCGATCAACGCCGCGATCAGCAGGAGGGCGTACACCAGTGGGCGGGGGATCGTCGAGTCGGTGAGCAGTTGCGCGAACGTCACCGCGAGGACGCCGTACGGCAGCGCCAGCACACCACCGAGCAGCAGGAACACGCCGCGTCGCCAGGTGCTGCCGGCCACCAGCGGGGCCAGTGCCGCGCGGAAGGTCATGCGGTCATTCTGCTGCCGTCACCCCGGGGTGCGACTCCCCCGCACCGGGGAGATCTCAGCGGTGGTCGGCGACGTACCCCTGCGGGTCCTTGTCGCGGAACGGCAGGTCGCGGCCGTTCTTGTGCTCGCCGTAGAAGGTCAGCCAGCGCTGGCCCAGCTCGGCGCGCAGTTCGAAGCTGGCGTGCCGGCGGAAGTCGGGCAGCGCCTCGTCCTCCTCCTCGGCGAGGTGCTCGCTGTTCTCCCGGCGGGCCGTACCGACGGCCTCCCACCACTTTTTCGAGCCGACCGGGTGCAGCTTGGATTCGGCGATGGCGTCCCGGATCTTGTTGTGGTCGCCGATCGCGTCGGCGGTCTCGTCCTCGCCGTCGTCACCGTGCTTGACCAGGTGCGGGTAGAGGATCGCCTCCTCCGCCTCGGCGTGGATGTCCAGGTGCAGGGCGAGCGCCTCCCAGATGGCCAGCAGCTCCTGCTCGTCGCGGGCATCGTCCAGGCGGGCGAAGCCGCGCCGGAAGGTGGCGTGGTCGTCCAGGATCAGTGCGGTGATGTCGTCCACTGTGCTCATTTCTCCGTCGGGCCGGCGATCCGGTTACGCAGCATCCGGGGCAGCGCGGCGAGCCCGGTGACCGGGCGGAACCGTTTGGCGGCCTCGGCCAGCGCCGCGTACTCGTCGTCGGCGAGGTCGAGGTCGGCCGCCGCGGCGTTGCGTTCCATCTGCTCCACGCTTGACGCGCCGGGAATGGCCAGCACGTTGGGGTGGCGCAGCAGGTACGCCAGCGCGATCTGGCTGGCTGTGGCGTCGTGTGCCTCGGCGACCTGGCGCAGCGTGTCGATCAGGACGGCGCCCCGCTCCAGGTTCTCCGGCAGGAAGTACGGGTTGGCGCGGCGGACCGCGCCGGTCGGCGGGTTCTTCGCGTCGTACCGGCCGGACAGGAAGCCCTGCGCCAGCGGGCTGTACGCGATGACGACCCGGCCGGTCTGGCGCGCGTACGGCAGCAGGTCCTGTTCGGGTGCGCGGTCCAGCATGCTGTAGCGGACCTGGTTGCTGAGCACCCGCCGGCCGAGTGCGGCCTCGGCGACCTGCCAGCGGCGCAGCCCGTAGTTGCTGACCCCCACCTCGCCGACCAGCCCGACGTCCTGCAGGGCCCGCATGCCGCGCATCGTGGTGTGGTCGGCGACCAGCGGGTGGGGCTGGTGCACCTGGTAGAGGTCGATGCTTGTGACGCCGAGGCGGGCCGCCGAGGCGACCGCCCGCTGCTGCACCACCGCGGCCACCGGCAGCACGGGGAAGATCTTGCTGGCGACCACGACCTTGGGCCGGTCGTCGCCGAGCGCCGCGCCGAGGATCCGCTCGCTGCGCCCGAAGCCGTAGATCTCCGCGGTGTCGAAGACTGTCACGCCCAGCTCGACGGCCCGCCGGACGATCTGCGCGGCCCGCTGCGCGAAGTCGGGGCCGTAGCCCCACTCGCGGGAGCCGAACTGCCAGGTGCCGAGGCCGATCTTGGAGAGCGGTTTGGGGGTGTCGAGGGCGATGAACCGCATGGCCTCGAAACTACCCCGTTGTCCCGGTTTCCACGCCCGATCCCGTGCACCACGGCCCGCGGCTAGGCTCATGATCGTGACTTACCTCGCCCCGGATGACCGCTACGACACCATGACCTACCGGCGCAGCGGACGCAGTGGCCTGCGGCTGCCCGTCGTCTCCCTCGGGCTCTGGCACAACTTCGGCCCGGACCGTCCGTTCGACAGGCAGCGCGACATCGTCCGCCGTGCCTTCGACCTGGGCGTCACCCACTTCGACCTGGCCAACAACTACGGTCCGCCGCCCGGTTCGGCGGAGGAGAACTTCGGTCGGATGCTCGCCACCGACCTCAAGCCGTACCGGGACGAGCTGGTCATCTCCAGCAAGGCCGGCTACCTGATGTGGCCCGGCCCGTACGGCGAGTGGGGCTCGCGCAAGAACCTGATCTCGTCGCTGGACCAGTCGCTGGGCCGGATGGGGTTGGACTACGTCGACATCTTCTACTCGCACCGCTTCGACCCGGACACCCCGCTCGAGGAGACGATGGGCGCGTTGGACGCCATCGTCCGCTCCGGCAAGGCGCTGTACGTGGGCATCTCGAACTACAACTCGGAGCAGACCACGCGGGCCGCCGCGATCCTGCGCGAGCTGGGCACGCCGCTGCTGATCAACCAGCCGTCGTACTCGATGCTCAACCGTTGGACCGAGTCCGACGGTCTGCTCGACACGTTGGAGCAGGTCGGGGCCGGCTGCATCGCGTACAGCCCGCTGGCTCAGGGTCTGCTGACCGACCGCTACCTGGGTGGCATCCCGGCCGACTCGCGGGTGCGCACCAGCGTCTTTCTCAACGAGAGCGACCTCAGCGACGAGAAGATGGCCACCATCCGGGGGCTCGGCGCGGTCGCCGAGCGACGCGGTCAGTCCCTCGCGCAGCTCGCGCTGGCCTGGGCGCTGCGCGACCCGCGGATGACCAGCCTCATCATCGGTGCGAGCAGCGTCGAGCAGTTGGAGACCAACATCGCCGCCGTGGACAACCTCGACTTCACCGCCGAGGAGCTGGCCGAGATCGACCGGCTGCTGGGCTGAGCGCCGCCGGGTCGAGCGGCGGGCCGGGTCACCAGATCCGGCGCCGCCCGGCCCGGTGGTTGCGGACCTCGCACTGCCGTCCCACCGGCGCGGCCGCGCCGCGTCGCCGCCGGCCCACACCGACCAGCACCAGGACCAGCACGACTGCGGCGCCGGCCAGCACCGGCCACCGCGCGCCCAGGTCGGTCACCGACGCCACCGGCACGCCCGGGTCGGCCGCCGCCGCCACCGTCGCCGCGTCGGTGGCGGCCGGCTGACTCGCGGCGGTACGCGCAGCAGCCGGGGCCGCCTTCGTCGCGCTCTTCGTCGCGCCGCTTCGCGCCGTGCGGAACACGACGTCCGAGCAGGAGTAGTAGGTGTCCGGGGTGTTCGAGTTCTGCCAGATCGTGTAGATCAGGTGTCGGCCGCTGCGGTCCGCCGGCAGCCGCCCCGCCAACTGGTACGCCCCACCCCGCACCGGCGGGTCGGTCCGGGTCAGAAATGGCCGTGACTCCAGATCCGACCAGGTCAGCGGCTTGCGAGGGTCGTAGCCGGACTTGGTGACGTAGAGCCGGAAGGTGCCCCGGTGCTCGATGGTCGTCCGGTAGCGGAAGGTGAACGCCGCGCCCGTGGTCACCTCGGTGCTCGGCCAGTCGGTGCGGGGCAGGTCCAGTCCCCGGTACGCGGACAGCCCACCGCTGCACAGCTCACCGTCCGGGATCCGTTCCCGGTCCCGACCGTTGACGGCCGCGACGCGTACGTTGTCCCATTCCCGTACGGCCGCGCCCGCCGCCACCGCCGCCCGGCAGGCCGCACTGGCGGCGTGCCGGCCCTCCGGCCCGCAGGCCGCCGCGCGGCTGATCGGGTCGGTGGGGGCGCCGTGCGCCCAGGCGGGCGCCGCGCCCAGCGGTGCGGCCGCCACGGCGACCAGCACGGCTGCGAGCACTCGACGCACGCTCATGGATTGACCTCCCGCGCAGTGGTACGGACGCGGGACGCCAAAGGTTCGACCGCTCGGGGCCCGGGAATCGCCCGGCGGGCCTCGGCGTTTCGATAGGCGGTACGGATTCAGGCCAGACCCCCAGGCCGAGGAGGCAGACATGAAGGTACGTAGCTCGTTGCGTGCGCTGAAGCAGAAGCCGGGTTCGGTGGTGGTCCGTCGTCGCGGCCGGGTGGTCGTGGTGAACCGCGCGAACCCGCAGTGGAAGAGCCGTCAGGGCTGATAACACACTTATCGGATATACCTCCGCCGGGGCGGATGCGGCACGATGCCGCATCCGCCCCGGCGCTGTTCGGGACTCAGTCCACGAGGGAGCGGCAGTTCATCGGGGCGTCCTTGGGCACCAGAGCCCAGGCCACCTTCTCGTAGCCCGCGCCCTTGTGCACCGGGAAGACGCTGAAGTGCAGGATGCTGCCCTTCGGCATCTTCGACGGCGCGATCACCCACTCCGAGTCACCGAACACGCCGTCCTCGTTGGCGCCGGGGATCCGGTCGAACGTCAGGACCTCCTTGATCTGGGGCAGTTCCGCACCCTTGGGCGTGCACAGGAGATCCGCCTTGACGACGGACGGAACGCCCGCGTCGGCAAGCGCCTTCTCCAGCGCATCGGGATTGATCACCTGCTTGGACCGCAGGCGCAGCTGCACCGAGCCGTCCGCCTTCTTGACCACCGAGAACGCCGCCGGTTCCATGGCCGGCGCCGTGACGGCGTCACCCGCCGAGGCCGCGGTACCGCCGGCAGCGGTGCTGCCGGCCGTCGACGAGCCGGAACTGCCGAAGCCCAACGGCACAGCCAGCGCGATGGCGGCCAGGGCGGCGAGCCCGCCGCCGGCGGCCACACCGAGCACGCCACGGTTACGCCGGCGTGCGTGGCCCCGCGCCTCGATCGCCTCGACCGGACGGTCCATCCGCACGCCGGAGAGAGTTTTCCTCATCGCGTTGAGCACCTCATCCTCGTTCATTTCGAGTCCTAACTGGTCACGGGCACGAATTGCGCCCGCAGGGCCGCTGTGGCGCGAGACAGGTGGACCGCTACGGTCCGCGGTGAGATGCCCAGTTCGTGGGCCACGGTGTTGGTGTCCAGGTCAAGCCAGACCCGCAAAACGATCACCTCGCGTTGCCGCTTCGGTAGCTGGCGAATGGCGCTCAGCATCGCCTGGTCGACGTCGTGAACGTCGTCATCCGGCCGGGGCAGGTCGTGGCCGTCGAAGGCGACCTCGCGCCGACGACGCCGCCACCAGGACACCCGGACGTTGAGGGCGGTGCGCACCACCCACGCCGTTGGTGCCGGATGCCGACTCACCTTCCGCCAGGAGGCCCAGGCCCGCGCGAACGCCTCGGCGACCAGGTCCTCCGCCAGCGCACGATCACCCGTACTGGCCAGTACGGCACGCAGGCAGTTGTCCCGGCAGCGCTGGTAGAAGTCCGCGAAGTCCTTCCGTTCTTGCTCCACACCTGGCACACGCATGAGCACGGTGATTCATTTACCGCAGCCGGAAAAAGATTTGCACGGCACCCCTCGACGGGCCCCGGTGGTCGCGATGGCCGCAGGCCCCGCACACCGCGGCCCGACCGGCGAGCGGTACGGCCCGGTCGATGCGATCATGCCCTGGACTGAGCATGTTCATCGATTGCAGGGGGCGACGGTGCACGGAGAAGACAGGTCAGCGACCCGACGGCGTACGCGCAGGTTCGTGGCCGGCGCGGTGGGCGCGTTGGCGGTGCTGGCCACCGTTCCGGCACCTGCGCGGGCCGCCAGTTGGACCCCGGTCCGGGTGGTGTCCGAGGCCGGCTGGAGCGGGCAGGACCAGCCCTTCGTCGCGGTCGACCGCGACGGTGACTCGCTGCTCGCCTGGGCGGGGTGCGACAGCAGCGCGAGCGGCTGCTACGACCAGGTCAAGACGCAGACCGTCTCCGCCGACGGCGTGTGGGGCCCGATCCAGACCCTCTCGCCGCGCGGCGCCGTGGCGTCCTGGCCCAAGATCGCCTCCGACGACGACGGCGACTCCGCAGTGGTGTGGACGCAGGACAGCCTCGTGGTGGGCCGCCGGGTGTCCGCGACGGGCGAACCGGGTCCGCTGCAGACGATCGCGACCTGGAGCGCGAGCAGTCCGGCTGTCGCGGTGGACCCCACGGGTCAGGCGCTGGTCACCTGGACCGAGATCCGCGACGGCGGGTTCATCACGAAGGCTCGGTACTTCGCCGCGGACAGCTCCCTCGGGCCGGAGCTGACCCTCGGCGTGGGCGCCGACCAGCCCGTCGTGGCCATGGACCGCACCGGAACGGCCCTCGTCGCCTGGACCGAGAACTACGAGCGCGTGGTCGCGCGGCGGGTCCGCCCGGAGGGTGTGTCCGCCCCGCGCGCGATCGCCGGGGCGGCCACCGACATCCGGTACGGCAGCGTCTCGGTCGCCCTGGACCGCGACGGGGACGCGGTGATCAGTTACCGCCTGTCGAAGGCGGGTGCGCCTCCTCGCCTGCGGGTGCGCCACTACAGCCACACCGACACGCTGGGCAGCGTCATCAGCGTGTCGCCGGCCACCCACGAGCTGACCCTGCACGACGAACTGGCCGCCGACCTGGACGGCGACGCGGTGCTGACCTGGGGCCGCTGGACCCCGGAGGGCACCCAGGTGTTCGGTCGCACGATCTCCAGCACCGGCGCCCTCGGCGCGGTGACCAGGCTCGGTGTCGGCGACTGGCCGAAGGTCGCCCTGGACGACGACGGTGACGGCCTGGTCACGTGGAACTCGCCCAGCCCGGACTTCTCGACCACACGGGTGCAGGCCAGGACGATCGGGCCGAACGGCGCGTTCGGCGCGGCCGAGATCCTCTCCCCGGACGGGCGCTTCGCGCAGCCCGCGTCCAGCCCGACGGGCCGCTTCTCGGTGATCTGGCAGAAGAGCACCTACGAGTACGACATCCGGATGCGCTTCAGCCAGTAGACGAGTCGGCACAGCAGAACGCCCTGGCAGGGAATGATCCCCGCCAGGGCGTTTCGCAAGGGTGGAGCCGAGGGGACTCGAACCCCTGACCCCCACACTGCCAGTGTGGTGCGCTACCAGCTGCGCCACGGCCCCTTGCTGTCGTCCCGGTCGCCCGGGCACTGGGAAACTATACACAGACCGGCCGGCATGGTCATCTCGCGGGGTCCCGCCCGGCCGGGTCAGTTGAGGGCCACGTCCGGCGGGAAGTGGGCGACGGCGGCCATCATGCCGCCCTGCCGCCGCAGCACCATCGGCCACAGGTCGTCGGGGCGGTCGACGAAGGCGTCGCCGGGCAGAGCGTCCAGCAGGAACCAGGACCCGTCGGCGATCTCCTGCTCCAACTGCCCGCTGCCCCAGCCGGAGTAGCCGGCGAAGACCCGGATGCCGCCGATGCTCTCGCGCAGCTTCTCCGGGTCGACCGAGAGGTCGATCGTGCCGACCGCGCCGGAGACCTGGTGAAAGCCCTTGAGCCGGCGCAGCGGTTGCCGCATCCGGGCCAGGCAGATCGCCGAGTCGGGCTGCACCGGGCCGCCCTCGAAGAGCACCGCGGGGTGGCGGGCCAGGTCACTCCAGTCACCCAGCACCTCGGCGACCGGCACCTCGGTCGCCCGGTTCAGGACCACGCCGAGCGCGCCACCCGGCTCGTGGGCGACCAGCAGCACCACCGTACGGTCGAAGTTCGGGTCTTTGAGCGCCGGAGTCGCGACCAGCAGCCGCCCGGTCATCGACTCCATCGCTCGTCCGCCGATCGCCTGGCCCTCTCCCTGCATCTCACCTACCCGTCAGCCGTGAGCCCGCGCCGGGGACCCGTCATTCGCCGGACCCGCACGGTGCATCGGGATCAGCCGCGCTGTCAACGCCATGCCTGGCACCATAGCCTGCGTCCCCGGTGCTGGCTAAGGTCTGACCGGCGGGTGATCGGACAGTTGCGACGGAGGTTCCATGGCACCGACGGCGGACCTCGCAGTGATCGGCGGCTCCGGCCTGTACGCCCTCCTCGACGGCACCCCGCATGAGCTGGGCACCCCTTACGGTCCGCCCTCGGACGCGGTGACCATTGCGGAGGTGGCCGGGCGGCGGGTCGCGTTCCTGCCCCGGCACGGTTCCGACCACCGGTACCCGCCGCACCGGATCCCGTACCGGGCCAACATGTGGGCACTGCGGTCCCTCGGCGTACGCCAGGTGTTGGCGCCGTGCGCTGTCGGTGGGCTGCGTCCGGAGCTGGGGCCGGGCACGTTCGTGGTGCCGGACCAGCTCATCGACCGCACCAGCGGGCGCGTGCAGACCTACTACGACGAGGGCGCGGTGCACGTGCCGTTCGCCGACCCGTACTGCCCGCGGGGCCGGCACGCGCTGCTCGCCGCGGCGGCGTCCCGGGACGTCACGGCGGTGGACGGCGGGACGGTGGTGGTGGTCGAGGGTCCACGGTTCTCCACCCGTGCCGAGTCCCGCTGGTTCGCTTCGATCGGCGGCACTGTCGTGAACATGACTGGTCACCCGGAGGCGGTGCTCGCCCGGGAGATGGCGCTCTGCTACTCGTCCATCGCGTTGATCACCGACCTGGACGCCGGGGTGCAGGCGGGCGAGTCGGTGACCCAGGACGAGGTGTTCCGGGTCTTCGCGGCCAACACCGAGCGCCTGCGGGACGTGCTGCTGGACGCGGTGGCGGCGCTGCCCGCCGAGCAGGACTGCGCGTGCGGCCGGGCGCTGGACGGAATCACACTGCCCTTCGCGCTGCCCTGACCTGCGCCGCACGAGGCCCGGTGGGTGAGCCGGACCGCTGACGGCCGGGAAACGCCCGAAAGGTCCGTCACATCCCGATAGATTCGGCTGATCGGGAGGGCGGCCACGGTCGCCCCTGCGCGCGACACGGAGGCAGGTGACGATGGCAACGGTCCGGGACGCGACGTACGACGTGCTCCGCACCCTCGGCATGACCACCGTCTTCGGCAACCCCGGCTCCACCGAGGAACCGTTCCTGCAGGACTTCCCGGCCGACTTCCACTACGTGCACGCGTTGCAGGAGGCCACGGCGGTGGCGATGGCCGACGGGTACGCCCAGGCGGCGGGCAGGCCCGCGCACGTCAACCTGCACACCGCCCCGGGAATGGGCAACGGTATGGGCAACCTGGTCACCGCCTGGCACAACAAGACGCCACTGATCGTCACCGCCGGCCAGCAGACCCGGGAGATGCTGCTGCTGGAGCCCCGGCTGACCAACCGACGGGCGGTAGAGCTGCCCGAACCGTACGTCAAGTGGAGCTACGAGCCGGTCCGCGCGCAGGACATCCCGGCGGCGCTGCTGCGGGCGTACGCGACAGCCGTGCAGCCGCCCGCCGGGCCCGTCTTCCTCTCGCTGCCGATGGACGACTGGGCGCAGCCCGCCGAGGCGCCTCCCGCGTCGCGCTCGGTGGCGACCCGCTTCGGGCCGGATCCGCAGCGGTTGGACATGTTCGCGCGGGTGCTGGCCGAGAGCCGCAATCCGGTGCTGGTGTTCGGGCCCGGCGTGGACCGCTCCGGCAGCTGGCCGGCGGCCGTCGCCCTGGCCGAGCGGCTGGCCGCACCGGTCTGGTCGGCCCCCGCACCGGAACGGGCCGTGTTCCCGGAGGATCACCCGCAGTTCCGCGGGGTCCTGCCGTTCGCCATCAGGCCGCTGGCCGAAGCGTTGCAGGGGCACGACACCGTCCTGGTCGTCGGTGCCCCGGTGTTCCGCTACTACCCGCACGTCCCGGGCGACCACCTGCCCGAGGGCGCCCGCCTGCTGCACGTCACGGACGACCCGGACGAGGCCGCCCGCGCTCCGGTCGGGGACAGCCTGCTCGGCGACCCCGGGCTGACCCTCGCCGCGCTGCTCGACAGGCTTCCGGCCGCCGACCGGCAACCGCCGACGCCGCGCGCCGCTCCGCAGCCCCCGGAGGTCACCGTTCCGCTGAGCGCCGACGCGATGTTCGCCGCGCTGGCCGCGCACTGGCCGGCCGACGGCGTACTGGTCCAGGAGTCACCGTCCAACCTGTCCGCACTGCGCCGCCACCTGCGCATCACCCGGCCGGCGTCGTACTTCACGATGGCCAGCGGCGGACTCGGCTACGGCCTACCGGCCGCGATCGGGGTGGCGCTGGCCGAGCGGGACACCGGGCGTCGCCGGCCGGTGGTGGCGGTGATCGGCGACGGCTCGTTCCACTACTCGGTGCAGGCGCTGTGGACCGCCGCGCGCCTGGCACTGCCCGTGGTGGTCGTCGTCCCGGTCAATCAGCAGTACGCGATCCTCAAGGCGTTCGCCGAGCTGAAGAACACTCCCGGGGTGCCCGGCCTGGACCTGCCGGGGCTGGACGTCACCGCCATCGCGGCCGGCTACGGCTGCGCCACCGAGGTGGTGCGGACCCCCGACCAGCTCGGCGCCGCCCTCGCCGCCGGCCTGCGCGCCGACGGACCCACGGTGCTGCCGGTGCCGATCAGCACCGACGTGCCCACGATCCTCTGACCGAGCCCGCGCGGGCGGTCAGCGGCCCGTCACCGGGCGGCGATCGTCAGCGGGGCGCCGGTGAAGACGTCCAGCACCGGCCGCGCCCCCAGCGGGGCGGTCAGGGTGACGGTGACCGGCTCCAGCTTGAGCACGTCGGTGCACACGCCGGTGGCCCGGGTGACGGCGCCGCCGACCACGACCACGTCCGGCCGTTCCGACACCACCGGGGTGATGTCGGTGTCGCAGGCGCCGACGCCGAGCCGGACGGTCAACCGAGCGCCGTCCACCGCCACCATGTCCTGGGCGGCCACCAGACCCTCCGGCAGGGGCTGGGTCGGCGTGGGCGCCGAGGGGACGGGCGTGACGGCCGTCGGCGCGACGGCGAGCTGGGCGACCGGGGTGGCCAGCTCCTCCACCGTGAACAGCCAGGCCGGCACCTGCGCCTCACCGCGACTCGTGCGGACCGGGACGGCGCCGAGGGTCACCCCGGTGACGGTCAGCGGAAGGCAGGCTGTCTCCGTCGTGCTGGTCGCCCAGCCGTCCGGTCCGGGTTCGACTGTGGGACCGCCGGGAGTCGGCAGACCGGGCCGCTTCGGCCGTCCGGGGCAGGGCAGCGGGTCACCCCGGTCGAGCTGCCGGTACGCCTCGGCCGCGCTGACCAGCGGCAGGGTCAACCGCCCGTCCGGGAACCGGATCTCGGCACCGACGCGGGTGGGTGGGATGGCGACCTGGGCGCGGTACCAGCCGGCCCGGAAGGCCGTCTCGGTGTCGGGCGTGAAGCGCGGGTCGCCGGTGAGCACCGTCGGCCCCTGCAGGGGGACGTAGCCGTCACGCCAGCCGGGGCCGGGCCGCCACGCCGCGGCGACCGCGCTGGCCCGCTGGTCGAAGGCGCTGTGCGCCGTCGTGGTGGGCCCGGCGGCGGGCGTCGCGCCGGTCGCGGCGCAGCCCACCATGGACAGCAGCGGAAGTACGAGCAGCAGAACCGGTCGACGCATGCCAGGTTCGACGGGACCGCCGCCAGGTGGGTTCCCGCCTCGGCTCAGGTCTCGCCGCCCAGATCCGTCTGGTACGCCTGCCAGAGCAGATTGGCACCTCGGCGCCGGTGCCGCGCGAGGGTCCGCAGCAGGTGCCCCGTCCGGCGGCGCAGTTCGTCCGGGCCGGCCTCGGACCGCTCGGCGACCCGCTGCACGGCCAGGATCGCGGCGACTATCGCGCCGTGCTCCCGGGTCAGCAGCCGGATGCCGTGGTCGAGGCGGGGCGAGTGGGTGAGCAGCTCCCGATAGAGCCCGGCCGGCCCTTCGGTGACCCGGACGTGCTCGGCGAAGCCCTGCCCGACCGGGCGCAGGCGAAGCAGCACGGTCTCGCGCCAGCTCGGCTCGGTCGTGGCGACCGCCACGGCACGGGCCAGGGCGTGCAGGTCGCCGGCGAGCCCGGCGGGCCCCGGCTCACCGGGGAGCCCGGCCGGATACGTGCGGGCGGCGGACGGCCACGCGGTGACTGACGGCTGCTGGATTCCACCGGTGACCATGGCACCTCCCGCGCGGGCTGCTATCCCATACCGTGATGGTGAACCCGCCCGTTCGCCCTGTCCAGAGGCGTCTGCTGCTCATCCGTCCCACTGGTAACAGCTGTTGGCCTGCGCCTCACCCGCACGCCGGGCACCGCCGTCAGCGGGCCGCTCAGGCGCTCGCCAGACGACGCAGGTCGGCGGCGACGGCGCGGGCCTCGTCGCTGGGCTCCGCGCCGGGTCGGCTCGCCGCGAACGCGTCGGCGAGCGCGCGCAGCTCGGACGGCGGCAGGACGGGCAGGCCCATCCCCTGCAGCGGGATGGTGACGCGATGCCCACTGGCCCGATCGGTGACGACGATCCCCGGCGATCGACCCGCACGAGCCGACGGGTCGGCCCCCAACTGCCCGGCGGGACGGGAGTCGACGTGGGCGATGGCGAGATCGACGGTACGACTGCGGATGGCGCCCCGCACCCGCACCCGGCTGCCGTCCAGCCACGCGGCCGTACGCAGCACCCGCAGCACCAGGTAGACGCCGAGCAGGACGAACGGCAGCCCGCACAGCCCGAGGAACGGTCCGGCCCCTCCCGAGCCGCTCGTGGACTCGCGCAGCGCGGGCGGCAGCATTCCGGGCGGCAGGTCGCGGGCCTCCTCGTAGGAAGCGAACCCGTCTCCCGGGCCGGTGAGGCGGCGCAGCAGCCCGCCGGCGAGCAGGGGCACCAGCACGAACGCCGCGCCGATCGCCGCGACGAGGACCCCGGTCACCACCGCGACGGTGCGCTGGCCGGCCGACGCGCCGACCGACAGGCGCAGCTGCTGGTTCGTCACAGCGGCAGCGTAGGCGGCGGCGCCCCGCCCGCGGTGCCCGGGCGTCGGTGTCGATGCGGTCCGCCGCCCCCGGTGATCCACTCCAGGTCGCGGATGTGGGCGTGTCAGGACGGTCGGATACCGCCACATCGGCGAGGTGGAGTGGATCATTCACCCTGCCTCGCTCGGTGGCGTCGGCGGATACGACGATGCGCCCCGGCCGGTGGGCCGGGGCGCATCGCTTCGAGGTGGTGGAGGTGCCGGGAATCGAACCCGGGTCCTTCGCCGGTTTGTCAGGGCTTCTCCGAGCGCAGCTCGCTGTGCCTCTACTCGGCCCCACCGCTCACGCGAGCAAGTTGGTGTGACGGGCCCAGTCGCTGATTGATCTCGCCGCACGGACCCCGCGACCGGGTCCGATTGGCCAGCCTCCTAGCTGATGCCGGCTACTGGGACGAAGGCGTTCCCAGACCGACAGACTTAGCTACTCGCCTCAGGCGGCGAGAGCGAAGTCAGCGCGATTGTTATTGGCGCTTATAAAGTTCCGACGACCGATTCTCGAGACGACGTCGGCTTCCTCGGCTCGCTTCCCCTGTCGCTGCGTACGAAGTCGAAACCAGTCACCCCCTCGACAGGCCGCCGATGTGGCGGCACTGACAAGACTAACGCCTGGCGCAACAGCTTTCATCCCGAGCCCCGGGCCGACCCACCGACCCGGACAAACAGGATGAATCAGTCGTCCATCCCCTTGCCACGTCGACCGGACACCCGGGCGATCTCCCGGTCCGCGTCGCGCTTGGCGAGGTCCTGACGCTTGTCGTACGACTTCTTGCCCTTGGCCAGGGCGATCTCGACCTTGGCCCAGCCGTCCGAGAAGTAGACCTGCAACGGGACGATCGTGTAACCGCCCTCGCGGGTCTTGCCGAGCAGCTTGTCGATCTCGCCCCGGTTGAGCAGCAGCTTGCGCGTACGCCGGGGCTCGTGATTGGTCCACGTGCCCTGGGTGTACTCCGGGATGTGCATCGAGTGCAGATACAACTCGCCGTCACGTTCCTGCGCGAACGCGTCGACGAGCGACGCCCGCCCGGCCCGCAGCGACTTGACCTCGGTGCCGGTCAGCGCCATGCCCGCCTCGTACGTGTCGAGGATCGAGTAGTCGTGGCGTGCCTTCTTGTTGGAGGCGACCACCTTGCGCCCCTTTTCCCGTGGCATCGGCGCCACCCCCTCTCCCGGAAAACGTCCGTCGCCGAGCTCACCCCGGCCGGACAACCGATCATGCTACCCGAATGACAAGGACCCTCCCGCGCCGTTTATTTCCGGCTGCGGGAGGGTCCCCGAGTGACGACGGGACGACCCGTACGCTGCCTAGACCCGCAGGTAGAAGCGCAGGGTGATCCAGGCGGTGGCGGCGCTGACGAGGCCACCGACGCCGGCCATCAGCGGGAAGATGAACAGGATGTCGCCCCAGCTGATCGGCGACAGCAGGCCCTGCAACGCCTTGAGTGACCCGTCGAAGAGCAGATACTTCGCCGCGACGAGGGCCACCAGGCCGAGCAGTGAGCCGATCAGGCCGGCCACCACGGCCTCCAGCACGAACGGCGCCTGGATGAACCAGTTGGATGCGCCGACCAGCTTCATGACCGCCACCTCACGCCGCTTGCTGTACGCGGCGACCTGGATGGTGTTGGCCACCAGGAGCAGTGCGGCGATGGCCATCACGATCGCGGCGGCCAGGGCGATGTTCTGGATCGCGGTGAGGACGTCGAAGATCTTGTCCAGCAGTCGACTCTGGTCGACGATCTCGTCGACACCCTCGGTGTCCTTGTACTGGTCGTAGATGTTCTTGTACTGCTCCGGGTTCTTCAGCTTGAGCCGGAACGACTCCGGCAGCTGGTCCGGCTTGACCGCGTTGACCAGGTCCGGCGCGTCCTGGTACATCTCCTGGAACTTCTTGTACGCCTCGTCCTTGTTGACGTAGATGACCTCCTTGACCAGGGGGTCGTTCTTCAGCTTGCCGTCCAGGTCGGTGCGCTGTTGCTCGCTCACCTCCTGACTCAGGAAGATCGAGACCTCGATGTTCTTGTAGTAGAGGTCCTTCATGTCGTCAACCTGGCGGTACATGAGACCGCTGGCGCCAAGCATGGTCAGCGAGACCGCCATCGTGATGATCATCGCGATGGTCATGGTCACGTTGCGCCACAGTCCGACCAGTACCTCGGACAGGACGTATTTCACGCGCATCGGGATTTCCTCCGGGTCTCCGGCATGAGGTGTTCGTCGTCAGGCTGCGAGAGGGGTGGAGCGCCGGCTCACCCGTAGACGCCGCGGGCCTGGTCACGCACGATGCGACCGCTCTCGATCTCGATGACGCGGCGACGCATCTGGTTCACGATGTTGGAGTCGTGGGTGACCATCACGACGGTCGTGCCGGTGCGGTTGATCCGGTCCAGGAGGCGCATGATCTCGATCGAGGTGTCCGGGTCCAGGTTTCCGGTGGGCTCGTCCGCCAGCAGGATCAGCGGACGGTTCACGAACGCCCGGGCGACGGCGACCCGCTGCTGCTCACCACCGGAGAGCTCGTGCGGGTAGCGATGCTCCTTGCCACCGAGCCCGACCAGCTCCAGCACCTCCGGCACGACCCGGCGGGCAACCGCCTTGGTCTTGCCGATCACCTCAAGGGCGAACGCCACGTTCTCGTACGCGGTGCGGTTCGGCAGCAGCCGGAAGTCCTGGAAGACGCAGCCGATCGAACGCCGGAAGTGGGGTCGCTTCCAGGAGCGCATCGACGTGACGTCCTTGCTGTTGACGACGACCCGCCCCTTGTTGGGGGTGACCTCGTGCAGCAGCATCTTGATGATTGTGGACTTGCCGGAGCCGGATGGACCGATGAAGAAGACGAACTCGCCCTTCTCGATCGAGACGGACACGTTGTCGAGCGAAGGCCGGGACGCCTTCGGGTACGTCTTCGTCACTTGCTCAAGCTGAATCACGGGTGGTGAGTCTACGCGGTGTAACAACTGAGCCAAGCCCCACGCCCCGCAGAAGCGGCGCGCGTCGTCGAATCAGGCCCTCACCTGGAGATCGACGAAGCGCTCCGCCCGCGAGCCGTCACGCACCGTCGCCGGCGAGCTGCCGCTGCTTACGCCAACGGATACCAGCTTCGATGAAACCGTCCAACTCGCCGTCGAAGACAGCGCTCGGATTGCCGGTCTCCTGCTCGGTTCGGAGATCCTTCACCATCTGATACGGGTGCAGGACGTAGGAGCGCATCTGGTCGCCCCACGACCCGGCCGCGTTCTCCTTCAGGCCCTCCAGCTTGGCCTGCTCCTCCTGGCGCTTGCGCTCCAGCAGCCGGGCCTGGAGCACCCGCAGCGCGGAGGCCTTGTTCTGCAGCTGGGACTTCTCGTTCTGGCAGGTCACCACGATGCCGGTCGGGATGTGGGTGAGCCGGACCGCCGAGTCGGTGGTGTTGACGCTCTGCCCACCGGGGCCGGAGGAACGGTAGACGTCGACGCGTACCTCGTTCTCCGGGATGTCGATGTGGTCGGTCTGCTCGGTCACCGGCAGCACCTCCACGCCCGCGAAGCTGGTCTGCCGGCGGCCCTGGTTGTCGAACGGACTGATCCGGACCAGCCGATGGGTGCCCGACTCGACACTGAGGGTGCCGTACGCGTAGGGCACCTTGACCGCGAAGGTGGCCGACTTCAGGCCCGCCTCCTCGGCGTACGAGGTCTCGTAGACCTCGGTCGGGTAGCCGTGCCGCTCGGCCCAGCGCAGGTACATCCGCAGCAGCATCTCGGCGAAGTCCGCCGCGTCCACGCCACCGGCACCGGCCCGGATGGCGACCAGCGCCTCCCGGGAGTCGTACTCGCCGGAGAGCAGGGTGCGGACCTCCATCTCCTGGATGGATTTGGTCAGGCCGGTGATCTCCGCCTCGACCTCGGTCAGCACGCCGGGGTCGGACTCGGCCTCGGCCAACTCCAGCAGCACCCGGGCGTCGTCGAGCTGGGAGCGCAGACTGCCCAGCTTGCTGATCTCGCCGTTGACGTACGACAGCTGAGAGGTCACCTGCTGCGCCTTGGCCTGGTCGTCCCACAGGTCGGGGGCGGACGCCTCCTGCTCCAGGCGGGCCTTGTCCTCGTGCAGCCGGTCCAGATTGAGGACGGCCTCGATGTTGCGCAGGGTCGCGTCGAGTTCCTTGAGCTGTTCGGCGTAATCGGCAGCGGTCACGACAGACAAGCGTACTGCGCGGACGAGGAGTGAGCTTGCGAGCCCCGCAGGTCGGCGCCAAATCGGTTCCGTGCCGGGAGCAGCACAGCTCGTTCCGTGTCGGCGAAGCCGCAGGAGATCACCCGACGGGGGCGGACTTCAGCCACGACAGGGCCGCCCGGTGGTAGGCGACGGCGAACTCCAGCGCGCTGGCGTCGTACGTCTCGCCGTCCCGTTTGGCGTTCTTGACCTGTTCGCGTACCTGGGCGAGGGCCTCGGTGTGGTATTCGTTGGCCGAGGCGTACAGGCTCTTGAGCTGGCTGGACGAGTGCAGGTTGCCGAAGGCCATCCGGAGCGCGATCGGGTTGCGGATGGTGTCCCGCCCCGGGTTCTCCGCCAGCCAGCGGGAAAACGTCCGTTTCCCGCTGGCGGTGAGCGCGTACGGCTGACTCATTCGTGGGCCCGGCTTGCCGAGCCGCACGTAACCCCGCTCGGCCAGCACCGGCAACTCGCGGTAGACCTGACTGCGGGTCATCGACCAGTACGGCGCCAGCCGGCGCTCTGCGGCGGCCATCAACTGGCCGCCTGTCATGGGACCCTCGTGGAGCAGCCCGAGCAGGGCCGCCGCCGTGGGGTTGACTCCGGATTCCGCCATGCCCGTTACGCTGCCACTTTGCGCTGCCGGCGTCCAGGATTTGGCAGTTTGCCACCCAACAGGACTTCCTAAGTGCACTGTCGGCGGCAGACTGTCCGTTGAGGACTATCGATGGGTTGCGGCCCCTCGGCCGACCGCCGGCGGCGCTGCGCACGCCGCCGGCGGGTCGCCGCAGGTCAGCCCATGTGGGGGTACGTGTGGTCGGTCGGCGGCACGAAGGTCTCCTTGATCGTCCGCGGCGACACCCAGCGAACCAGGTTGAGCCAGGAGCCCGCCTTGTCGTTGGTGCCGCTGGCCCGGGCGCCGCCGAACGGCTGCTGCCCGACCACCGCGCCGGTCGGCTTGTCGTTGATGTAGAAGTTGCCGGCCGCGTACCGCATGCGCTCGCCGACCGCGTCGATCACCCGGCGGTCGGTGGCGAACACCGACCCCGTCAGCGCGTACGGGGCGATCGACTCGGCCTGCGTGACCACCTCGTCGAAGCGCGCGTCGTCGAACACGTGCACGCCCAGGATCGGCCCGAAGTACTCGGTGGTGAACGTCTCGTGCGCGGCGTCGGAGCACTCGAAGAGCGTCGGCCGGACGAAGTATCCGACCGAGTCGTCGGCCGTGCCGCCGGCGAGCACCCGGCAGCTGTCGTCACCGCCGATCAGCTCCAGCGCCGCGGTGTGCCGGGCGAACGCCTTGTCGTCGATCACCGCGCCACCGAAGTTGCCGAAGTCGGCCACGTCGCCGTAGGTCAGCGAGTCGGCGGTGGCGGCCAGGCGGTCCCGCAGGCCCCCCTCCCAGAGCGAGCGCGGCACGTACGCCCGGGAGGCCGCCGAGCACTTCTGGCCCTGGTACTCGTACGCGCCACGGATCAGCGCGGTGTGCAGCGCGTCGACGTCGGCGCTGGTGTGCGCGACCACGAAGTCCTTGCCACCGGTCTCGCCGACCAGCCGCGGGTAGCCCCGGTAGCGGGAGATGTTGTCGCCGACGGTCCGCCACAACTGCTGGAAGACCTTTGTCGAACCGGTGAAGTGGATACCCGCCAGATCCGGGTCGGCGAGCACGACGTCGGAGACCTCCTCGCCCCGGCCGGTGACCATGTTGATCACGCCGGGCGGCAGGCCGGCGGCCTCGAACAGCCGCATGGTGAAGTGCGCCGCGAACTGCTGCGTGGGGCCCGGCTTCCAGATCACCGTGTTGCCCAGCAGCGCCGGCGCGGACGGCAGGTTGCCGGCGATGGCAGTGAAGTTGAACGGGGTGACCGCGTAGACGAAGCCCTCCAGCGGGCGGTGGTCGAAGCGGTTCCAGACGCCCGGCGAGGACGCCGGCTGCTCCTCGAGCAGGCGGCGGGCGAAGTGCACGTTGAACCGCAGGAAGTCGATGAACTCGCACGCCGCGTCGATCTCCGCCTGGATCGCGGTCTTCGACTGGCCGAGCATGGTCGCGGCGTTGAGAGTGTCGCGCCACGGGCCGGCGAGCAGTTCGGCGGCGCGCAGGAAGATCGCGGCGCGCTCCTCGAACGGCAGCGCCCGCCACATCGGCGCGGCGTCCTTGGCCGCCTTGATCGCGGCGCGGGCGTCGTCGTGGGTGGCGTGCGCGGTCACGCCGAGCACGTGGGCGTGCTTGTGCGGCTGCACCACGTTGATCGGGTCGCCGACCGCCATCCGCTGCTCCCCGCCGATGGTCATCGGCAGGTCGATGCGCTCGGCGGCCAGCTCGGTCAGCCGCCGCTGGAGCCGGTCCCGGTCTCCGCTGCCCGGCTCGTAGTTGCGAACCGGCTCGTTGCGCGGCTCGGGAACGGAGAACACGGCATCCATCAAGGCTCCTGGCGATCTCGACAGCGGTGGCGAAACCGGACCCGCGGGCACCGACCGGACGGCCGGACACCGGACGCCGCGCGGGAGGGCCGAGCAGCGGCGGGACCTCCCACGATTGTTTCATGCGGGGGTGCTCGACTCGCCTCCACCACCTCCCGGTTGCTCAGGACCGGCTGCCCTTTCTCTCCTTACTGGGCGTCGTGCCATATCGGGCGTCGTGGTGGGGCTGGGGCGAGCGTCCCCGGCTCCGGGCGGTCAGGCTTGATCCCTGCGCCGGGGACGCTCGCCCCAGCCCCGACGTTGGTCGCGGACCGTGGGCCCGTTGCGGTTCCTTCGGGGGTACGTCGCTGGCGCGTACCCATGAGGTGTGGCTCGTTCAGAGGGGGTCGCGGCGGCCCGCGTACCCTGAATGGTCGGTGACCTGGCGCCTCGAAGGGGAGACGATGACCAAGCAGCCCGGCCGCGTCCCAGCCGCGGAGTCGGACCAGCCGGCGGTCGACGCGGCCACCCCCGGCGGCCGACCGGTGTCCGCGCCCGGCGCGGCAGTGCTCGCGCTGCTGGCGCTCGGCTGGCTGGCCGCCATGCTCTGGTCGACCCGTCAGGCCATCACCTCGGCGGCGGCGGGCATCACCGCGATCAGCCTCTCCGCGTTCGCTCTGCCCGGTGTGATCTCGGCGGCGCTGGTGGCCGGCGCGGCGACCGCGCTGGCCTTCGGCAACCTGCTGTCGCGCCGGTACGGCGACGGAGCGACCCTGCGTTTCGTCGGTGCGATCGGCGCGGGGATGCTCGTCGGGCTGGCCGCCGCGCTGGCGATCAACCTGACCTACTTCGACACCTCGACCACCAACGTGATCGCCGGGACGACGGCGGCCGCCGCGATCATCGGCGGGGCGATCGCCGGCGCGCGAACCGCCCCGGCGGTCGGTGCGGTGGTGACCGCCGCGCTGGGCGCGCTGGTCTTCGTGGTGGCGTTCAGTCGTGCCCGGGACCCGCTGTTCGACCTGTTCGGCGCGGGCGACACCCAGCAGTCGCTTGTCGACGCCGCCAAGTGGGTGTCGCGCACCGAGTCGCTCATCGCCGGCCTCCTGGCCGGGCTGCTCGCCTTCGGCTACCTCACCTGGGCACGGCGGCGAGCCCTGCGGCGCGATCCGCTGACGCCCGCGCTGCGCTGGCCGGCCTACCTGCTCGCCGGCGCCGGGCCGGGCCTGCTCCTGCTGCTCGCCGAGGTGATCATCCGGATCGGCGGCCGGTCACTGCTGGACCTCGCCAGCGCGCTCAGCGAGGCGGACGCGGTGGCCCAGACCTCGCTGGGCACCTCGCGGGTGGACAACGGCATCTGGATGGTCTTCGTGGGGGCGCTGACCGCGCTCATCGCGTTCGGCCGCACGCTCGGCCCTTCGCACACCGACGACGACCCCGCCCTGGCCGACGGTGCCGGTGCCACGCAGCCGGCAGTCGCGAACGAGACCAACGCCGGCACCGACGCCGACGACGAGGCGGACACGACCGCTCACGACGACGTCGACCCGGCCAGGGCCGACCCGGCCCGCTGACCGCTGCCGGCTCAGTCGGTGGCGCGCAGCAGCAGGTCCAGCTCAGTCACGTCGTACCACTCCAGCTCGTGATCCTCGGCCCCGTCGACGGTGAACTGGGCGTCGGGGTCGCCGGCAGCGGCCTCGGCCACCACGTCGGCCGCGGCGGCGACCTCCTCGACGGCGTCCGCGCCGTCCACGTGGATCGCCGCGACGGCTCCCACCGGCACGGTGTCGGCCAACGTCACCATGCTGGACCCCAGCTCACCATCGCCACGGCCGAGCGCGGCGGGCGGCACGTCGACCGAGACGACCACGCGGCGGCGGGGCGCGGCGGGATCGGCCCGGAGCAGGTGCAGCGCGTCCTGGGCAGCCCGGGTGAACGCGACGTACTCCAACTCCTCCTCGTCGCCCTCGGCGTACCACTCGCGCAGCGCGGGTGTCACCGCGTGCGCCCGGTCGGCGGTCAGCCCCTGCTCGCGCAGGCGGGCCAGCATGGGTACGGTCGCCGGCACGTACACCCGGACAAGCTCGTCGGTCACCGGTCGTCTCCCCGCTCGGTCCTGTGCCGGCGGCAGCCGGCACGGGCGCAGATCATGCCGCACGCCGTGACCGTCATACACCCCGCCTCCGGCCGGTGGAAGTTTCCCGCCGGTGTGTCCGGGCTCTGGTTGGTCCGCCGCCGGGCCGGGTGGATGCTGGGCGGTGAGCCCTGCCGATGGCAAACTGAGGCAAACGACGTCAACCCCGGGAGTTTCCGTGGAGCCGAGGTTCCTGCTGCTCTCCGACGTGGCCACCGAGCTGAACGTGTCGGACTCGCAGGTCTACCACATGGTCCGCAGCGGGGAGCTGCCGGCGATCAAGATCGGCGGACGCGGTCAGTGGCGGGTCGAGCGCGCCCGGCTGGAGGAGTACATCGCGCAGAAGTACGCCGAAACCGCCGACTGGGTACGCGGTAACCCCCTGATCGACCGCGACCCGGAGTAGGCCCGGGTGGCCGCGTGCCACGTTCCGCCCCGCTTCCGGCCCGCTTCCGCCCTGCTCACGGCCCGCGTGATCGGCTCCGTATCGCCGGGATGGGGCGGTCCGGCCTGCCGGGACACCGCGATGTCGGCGACACCGAGTCGATCATTCCCAGGGGCGGCACGCCCACCGTCGCGGGCATTGACCGAGGCCGTTGTGTCGCGCACAATCGAGTCAGTCGGAGGCAAACGAAGGCAAACGCAAGATCAAAGGGAGCAGCGATGAGTGAGCGGCGACCCGGTCCCTCCCGGCCACCTGTGCGCCTGCGCCCCGTCCCGCCCATCGATCCGCCGTACCCCGACGAGACGTACTGGCCGGGGCCGACCCACGGCCAACTCGCCCTCGACCTGTTCGCCTCGACACGACCGGATCCGGTCCGGCCGGCGGAGCGCCGCGCGGCCCCACGCCGGACGCCGTCCCGGCCGGCCAGCCACCCGGGTGCGCCGCTCCCACCGGCGAGCGCCCCCGAGGCGACCCGCGCCGCACACCGCTTCGTCGGCACGTGCCTGGAGGTGGTCAACGGCTACCGCTCGCCGGCCCAGGTGCGCCCCCTGCTCGACCCGGGCCGGGCCGTCGAACTGCTCACCGAACTCGCCCGCGCGACCGGCCGGGCCGGGCCGGTTCGCCGTCGCGCAACGCGGCCGGCCCTGCGGCTGCTCCGACTGCGGGTGTGTGAGCCCCGGGAAGCCGCTGTGGAAGCGGCTGCCGTGGTGAGCGGTGCCGGTGGCCGGAGCTGGGCCATGGCGGTACGCCTGGAACACCGCCGAGGCCGCTGGTTGTGCACGGCCCTGCACGTCCTCTGACAACCCGCCAGGGGCCCGCCCACGCCGCCACCGCCGCCCCCCGGGGGGGCCACGCGGCGTGCCGCAGGCCCAGGCTCTGCGTTGATCGACTCGACTTCCAGGAAAGCGCCGTATCAACCTGGCGCCGACGCCCCGACTTCCAGGAACCCGAGATGATCGGCCGTCACCCGGCCGTGGGCGTCGGAGGGGACGTGGCCCGGGGATGCGCCGGGTGGAGACGCCGATGGGCCCCGGCCTCGTCGGCCAGGGCCCATCGGGACGCGCTGTGGGTCAGTTGCCGCCGTTGGGGGCGCCGTGGCAGCGCTTGTACTTGCGGCCCGAGCCACACGGGCACGGCGCGTTGCGGGACGGGCCGTTGCCGGCATCGGCCTGGTTGGGGACCGGACGTCGGGAGCCGGCGGACGGCAGCGTCGGGCCACGCAGCCCGGAGGCCGGCCGCTGCGGGGCGGACGGTGCGCTCTGCCCGGGGGCTGCGGGCATGCCCTGGGCCGGCCGGCCCACACCGAGCGCCGGCGCCTGCTGCTGCTCCTGCTCGACGCTGACGGCGCCGGGGCTGGCTTCACCGTCGATGGTCGGAGCCGAATACTGCAGGCCCTGCCGCTGCGGCGAGCGGTTGAGGCCCTTGGCCCGGATCTCCACCGGCTTGTCGAGCAGCGTGACCTCTTCCGAGTCGGCTGCCGGCTCGGGCTCGGTGACCTGGACGTCCACGTTGTAGAGGAAGCCGACGGTCTCCTCCTTGATGCCCTCCATCATGGTGGCGAACATGTCGAAGCCCTCGCGCTGGTACTCCACCACCGGGTCGCGCTGGGCGTACGCCCGGAGGTTGATGCCCTCCTGGAGGTAGTCCATCTCGTAGAGGTGCTCGCGCCACTTGCGGTCGATCACCTGGAGCAGCACCATCCGCTCGAGCTGGCGCACCCCCTCGGTGCCGAGCTGCTCCTCGCGGCGGTCGTACGCGGCGTTCGCGTCCTCCTTGAGGCGGGCGACCAGGAAGTCGGCGTCCATGCCGGCCCGGGAACCACCGGCCTCCTCCTCCAGCTCCTCGATCGTCACGCCGACCGGGTAGAGCTGCTTGAGGCTGGACCAGAGCTGCTCAAGATCCCAGTCCTCGCCGTAACCCTCGGAGGTGGCACCCCGCACGTACGCCTCGACGGTGTCGTCGATCATGTTGCGGACCTGGTCGGAGAGGTCCTCGCCGTTGAGCACCCGCAGCCGCTCGGCGTAGACGACCTGGCGCTGCTTGTTGAGCACCTCGTCGTACTTCAGAACGTTCTTGCGGATCTCGGCGTTCTGACCCTCGATCTGGGCCTGGGCGCTCTTGATCTGGCGGGTGACCATCTTCGACTCGATGGGCACGTCCTCCGGGATGTTGAAGCGCTCCATCACCGCCTCGACCGCGCCGGCCCGGAAGCGTCGCATCAGCTCGTCCTGCAGCGACAGGTAGAAGCGGGACTCGCCCGGGTCGCCCTGCCGGCCGGCGCGACCGCGCAGCTGGTTGTCGATCCGCCGGGACTCGTGCCGCTCGGTGCCCAGCACGTACAGGCCACCGGCGGCGGCGACCTCGTCCGCCTCGGCGTCGCAGGCCTGCTTCCAGGTGGGCAGGACCTCCTCCATCGCCTTGGCGTAGTCCTCCTCGTTCTCCAGCGGGTCGAGACCGCGCTGGCGCAGCTCGTTGGCCGCGAGGAACTCGGGGTTGCCGCCGAGCAGGATGTCGGTGCCGCGGCCGGCCATGTTGGTGGCCACGGTGACCGCGCCCTTACGCCCGGCCTGGGCGACGATCTCGGCCTCCCGGGCGTGGAACTTGGCGTTCAGCACGTTGTGCGGGATGCCCCGGCGGCGCAGCAGCTGGGAGAGGATCTCCGAGTTTTCCACCGAGACGGTGCCGACCAGCACCGGCTGGCCCATCTGGTGCCGCTCGGCGATGTCCTCGATGACGGCGTTGAACTTGGCCTTCTCGGTCTTGTAGATGACGTCCGGCCGGTCCTCGCGGACCATCGGGCGGTGCGTCGGAATGCTCACGACGCCGACCTTGTAGACCTTGTTGAACTCGCTCGCCTCGGTCTGCGCCGTACCGGTCATCCCGGACAGCTTGTTGTAGAGGCGGAAGTAGTTCTGGAGGGTGATGGTGGCCAGGGTCTGGTTCTCCTGCTTGATCTCCACCCCCTCCTTGGCCTCGATCGCCTGGTGCATGCCCTCGTTGTAGCGACGGCCGTGCAGGATGCGACCGGTGAACTCGTCGACGATCAGGACCTCACCGTCGCTGACGATGTAGTCCTTGTCGCGCTTGTAGAGCTCCTTGGCCTTGATGGCGTTGTTGAGGTAGCCGACCAGCGGGGTGTTCACCGACTCGTACAGGTTGTCGATGCCGAGCCGGTCCTCGACCTTGGCGACGCCGCGCTCGGTGACCGCGATGGTGCGCTTGGAGTGGTCGACCTCGTAGTCGCCCTCGCCGTCCGTGCCGGGCTGGAGCCGGGCCACGACGCCGGCGAACTCGCCGTACCAGCGGGCGGAGTGCTCGGCCGGGCCGGAGATGATCAGCGGGGTGCGCGCCTCGTCGATCAGGATGGAGTCGACCTCGTCGACCACCGCGAAGTTGTGCCCGCGCTGCACCAGCTCGTCCTTGGACCAGGCCATGTTGTCGCGCAGGTAGTCGAAGCCGAACTCGTTGTTGGTGCCGTACGTGATGTCGCACTCGTAGGCGGCCTTGTGCTCACTGGCCGGCCGGTTGGGCAGCACCACGCCGACGGTCAACCCGAGGAACTCGTGCACGCGACCCATCCAGGCCGCGTCACGCTGGGCGAGGTAGTCGTTGACGGTGACCACGTGCACGCCGTCGCCGGAGAGCGCGTTGAGGTAGACGGCCATGACCGAGGTCAGCGTCTTGCCCTCACCGGTCTTCATCTCGGCGATGTTGCCGAAGTGCAGCGCGGCGCCACCCATCACCTGGACGTCGTACGGCCGCTGGCCGAGCACCCGGGCGGCCGCCTCGCGGGCCACCGCGAACGCCTCCGGCAGCAGGTCGTCGAGGGTCTCACCGTCGGCGAGCCGCTCCCGGAACTGCTCGGTCATGCCGCGCAGTTCCTCGTCGGTGAGGTTGACGTAGTCGTCCTCGATCGAGCTGACGGCGGCGGCGATGGCCTTGAGCCGGCGCACCATGCGGCCCTCGCCCGCATTAAGGACCTTTTCCAGAATCGACACGGATCAACGCTCCCCTAGACAGTCTCGAACCATCGTAGGCGCTCCATCGGCGCGATGGTCACTGGTGGCGGCGGTCCACCTCGCCGAACCCGACATAATTCGCGCACGGGATGCGCCCGGGACGTTATCCGGTTACGCCTTCGGCGAACGTTCCGGCACGATGCACGGGTGGAGCCTGTGGAGATCGTCGAGGACGGCGTGCTGCTGCGACCCTGGCGGGAGGCGGACGCCGACGGCGTACACCGCGCCTGCCAGGATCGGGACATTCAGCGTTGGACCACCGTACCGCGCCCATACCTTCGCGAACATGCCCACAGTTTCGTCACGGAGCTGAGCGGTCGGGCCTGGGCGGACGGCACCGGGGCGCCGTTCGCGGTCTGCGACGCGGCCACCGGCGAGCTGCTCGGCTCGTGCGGGCTGATCTCCGTCGACCGTGCCGGCACCGGTGAGATCGGCTACTGGACGGCACCGTGGGCGCGCGGTCGGGGCGTGACCGTCCGGGCCGCCCGGGCGGTCGCCCGCTGGTCCTTCGAGAAGCTGGGGCTGCGCCGGCTGCTCTGGCAGGCCGAGGTGGGCAACCACGCCTCGCGGCTGGTCGCCCTGCGGGCCGGGTTCCGCATCGACGGCCGGGTCCGGTCGGCCGAGACGGAACCGCACAACGGCGCGGACACCTGGATCGGCTCGCTGCTGCCCGGCGAGGTGCCCGAACCCGGATCGACCGGGCCGGCCGGCCCCGGCACCCTGGTCGCTCGCCGGGCCGCCGTCTTCGGCCGCCCACAGCCGACCCTGTTCGCCACCTCGGCGACCGGTGAGCTGCGGCTGCGACCGATGGAGGAGCGCGATCTGGACGCCATCGTGCAGACCTGCCGCGACCCGGAGACGATCCGGTGGACAACGGTTCCGGACCCGTACGACCGCTCCGACGCCCAGGGGTACCGGGGCTACGCCCAGGACGCCTGGGCCCGGGGGAACTCCGCCTGCTTCGTGGTCGCCGACCCGGACGACAGGTACGTCGGCACCCTGGACCTGCGGCTCTCCCCCGCCGACCCGCTGCTCGCGGACGTGGGCTTCATGACCGCCCCGGCGGCCCGCGGGCGGGGTCACCTGCCGGCCGCCCTGATCGCGCTGAGCGCCTGGGGTTTCACCACGCTGGGACTGGCCCGGATCGAATGGAAGGCGAACGTGGGCAACACGTCCTCCCGGCGGGCCGCCGAGAAGGCGGGGTTCACGTTCGAGGGGACCGCCCGGGGCGGCGTCCAGCACCGGGGTGAGCGGGTCGACGCCTGGGTGGCCGCGCTGCTCGCCGGAGATCTGGCATGACCGGGGCGGTGCCGGTCGTCGAGGCGCACGGGGTGCGGCTCCGGCCGTTTCGGGCCGGCGACATCGCGGACCTGGTCGAGGGGTGCGCCGACCCGCTCAGCCAACGGTTCGTGTCCAGCATGCCGTCCCCGTACACCGAAATCGACGCCCACTGGTGGGTCGAGGCCGGCGCACCGGCGGTCTGGGCCGGCGGCGGCGCCGCGTACGCCATCGCGGACCCGGCCACCGACCGGCTGCTCGGCGGGGCCGGACTGAGCAACCCGGTACCGGGCCGGAGTCAGGCGGAGATCGGCTACTGGCTGCGGCCGGCGGCGCGGGGGCGCGGGGTGGCCACGGCCGCGACCCGCGCGTTGAGCGAACACGCCTTCGGCACCGGGACGCTCCGGCTGGAGCTGCTCACCGAGTTGGAGAACGCGGCCAGCCAGCGGGTCGCGCTGGCCGCCGGCTTCCGGTACGAGGGCCTGCGTCGGTCGGCCGGGCAGCGCCGGGACGGCGGCCGGCACGATCTGCTGACCTGGGTACGCCTCGCCGACGATCCGCCCGGCCCGACCCCCCGGCTGCTGCCCGACCTGCCCGACGGGATGCTCACCGATCAGGTGGTGGCGCTGCGCCGCCTCGCGCCGGACGACGCGGAGATGATGTACGGGTTGCACAGCCGGCCCGAGGTCGTCGCCAACCAGGCCCCGCCGGTGCCACCGACGCACGAGTCGATCGAGCGGCGCTGCCGGCTGGCGGAGAGCGCATGGCTGACCGGCGACATCGCCCGACTGCTGATCGTCGACGTGGCCACCGGCGAGCCGGCGGGCAGTTGCGGCCTGTCGTACACCGAAGTGACAAGTGGTGAGGCGTCGATCGGCTACGCGCTGCTCCCGCGGTGGCGGGGGCACGGCTACGCCACCCGGGCGGTGCGGCTGCTCGCGCAGTGGGCGTTCGGCCCGGCGGGTATCGCCCGCCTGACCGCCGGCACCGTGCCGGAGAACACCGCCTCGCACCGCGTGCTGGAGCGGGTCGGCTTCCAGCGCGAGGCCCTGCAACGCGGTCGTCTGCCCGGCCTGGCGGGTGCCCGCCTCGACGACCTGACGTTCGCCCTGCTGCCGGCTGACAGGCGCTGACGAGACACGGGGTTGCGGCGGTCGCCCGCCACAACCCCGTGCTCGACGCGGGTCAGGCCCGGCTCAGGTGTCGAGCGAGATGATGCCGTAGTCGTAGGCGTGGCGTCGGTAGACGACGCTGGGGCGGCCCGTCTCCTTGTCCTGGAACAGGTAGAAGTCGTGGCCGACCAGCTCCATCTGGAACAGGGCGTCGTCGATCGTCATCGGCTCCGCCGGGTGCACCTTCTCCCGGGCGATGTGCCACGGCTGGTCGTGGTCCTCCTCGACCCGCTCGGCGACGGCGGTGCCGGCGCGTGCGCCAGCGCCCGGCGCGGACAGCGGGGCGGCCACCAGATCCGTGACCGGCAGGTCGGCGGTGGCGGCGGCGACGGAGATCGGCGCGTGCCGACCACGGTGTACGCGGCGGCGGTCCGCCGCACGACGTAGCCGGGTGTCGAGCTTCGCGATGGCGGCGTCGAGCGCGCTGTAGAAATCGTTCGTGCAGGCCTCGGCCCGAATCACGGGGCCCCGGGAAACGCAGGTGATCTCCACCCGCTGGCAGTGGTCGGCCTGGCGCGGATTGCGCTCGTGAAACAGCTCGACATCGATACGGATAATCTTGTGGTCGTAGCGTTCGACCTTTGCGAGTTTCTCGGCTACGTGTACCCGGTAATGGTCCGGCACTTCGACGTTGCGGCCCTTGACCACGATGTCCACGTGACCTCCCTTGTTCGGACGTCTTCGATCCGGTTTCCCGGTCGCGCGCCGTGGGGAGACCCGCTGGCGTCGACCGGTCAGTACGGCTACGCCTCCTCTCACCGCCGGGGGCGGGATGGAACGACCTCCTACCCCTGACAGCGAAACGCTAACTCCTGTTCGCTCGGCAGTCACCCCATGTTGCCAAGACCGCCCAGGATTTTTCGCACCTCATACACCAACGGGTGAAACGGAAACACTGTCGGTTACAACTGGTGTCTTTTCTCGGTCGCGGCGAGCACCGCGGCGACACCGGGTGGCCGTCCGCTCGCGGTCAGCACCCGGGTCGCCGCGGCCAGGGTCACGCCCGTGGTGACGATGTCGTCGAGCAGCACGACGACCGGGGCGCCGACCGCCCGGCGAGGCCCGTCCGAGGCGCCGGACCGGGGTCGGAACGCCGCCTCGGCCGCCGCGGCGCGGCCCGCGCTGTCCAGCGTCACCGAGTCCGGGCGGGGCAGCGCGCGCAGCGGACGGCTCACCCGCGCCGGCCAGCCGCCCCGGCGCAGCCGGCTCGCGCAGTGCCGGGCCAACCGGTCCAGGTGGTCGCCGTAGCGGGTCCGGGCCGCCGCGGCGGTGTCCGGCACGGGCACCAGCTCCACCGGGCGGACTCCGCCGACCGCCGCGACGACCACCTCGGCCAGCAGCGCGCCCAACGGGCGGGCCAGACCGTGCCGGCCGTGCTCCTTGTACGCCAGCAGGGCCTCCCGCAGCGGGCCGGCGTACGGGCCGAGGGCGACGCAGGGCGGCAGCCCCGGTGGGGCGGGCGTGGGGCGGACCGTCCGGGGACGCAGCACGCCCAGCGCCGTCACGCAGGCGGGGCAGAAGCCCTGCCGCAGGACGGCGTGACGCTCCCGGCAGCCGGCGCAGTCCGCGGGCAGGACCAGGTCGGCGAGGTCCGCCCAGAGGCCGCGCACGGCGTCAGTAGAGGAAGAACGGGGCGGACGGGTTGCTCGGCCGGACCCCGGCCGGCGGCGCGGGGACGTCGCGCACACTTCCCGGCTCGATCCGTTCGAACGGGCTGCTGCGGTACGCCACCTTGTTCGCCTCGTACATGTACGACCCGGTGGGAACGCGCACGCTGCGGTTGGTGGGGTACGCCGTCAGGTGGTTGACCTTCGCGCCCACGTCGGTGCGCAGCGGGGTCTCCAGAGCGCCGTCCACGCTGATCTCGTAGATCGCCGGCTGGCCGGCCGACCCGGCCACCACCAGCCGATCCTCGCCGATCCAGTCCACCGCGGTCAGGCCGGTCAACGAGGTGACCAGGGCCCGGGGCGGGCCGACCGACATCCCGCTCCCGGCGCCGTCGAGGGTGATCGCCGCGACGTAGAGCCGCCCGCCAGCGATCAACGCGACCCGCTGACCGTCCAGCGCGGCGGCGACCGCGGTGACCTGCGGCGAAGGCAGGTTCAGCGGCACCTCCGACATGCGGGCGGCCTCGTCGAAGCGGTACAGGCGGCCATCTGCCACCACCAGCCCCTGCGCCGGCCGGGAGTCGACGGTACGCAGCCACACCGGGCGGCTGATCGAGGCGTACTCCGTGCCGCTGCGGTTGAGCGCGGTCACCGCGTCCGCGCCGACGCCCACCGCGAGTCGCTGCCGGTCCTTGCCGCTGGTCACCACCATCGCGGCGAGGATCCGGCTGGTGCCCCGCGCGAGGCCGGCGGACACGATGTTGCGGTTGACCTCGGCCGCCAGGGGCACCACGCCGCTGGGCTCACCGACGAAGTCCAGCGGGCGGATCGCGCCCTCGTAGACCCCGAACCGCTGCGGGCCCTCCCGAACCGGGTAGAGCGGCTGGGCCAGCCGGCGCTCGTTGAGATCCTGGACCGGCTGCGAGTTGTTGCGGATCTTCAGCTCCAACTCGCCCGGCAGGTCCCCCAGTGACCAGGCGAGCTGCGTGATCACCTGGTCGACCCGGCTCTGGTCGTCGCCGGACATGTCCAGGTTGACCTCCCAGCGGTTGTTCGCGCCGGTGGCGTTGTTGATCAGCTCGGTGCCGTCGGGCAGGCCGACGACGCCCGGCCGCAGCCAGTCGGAGGGGCCGCCGACCAGCCAACGCACCACCTCGTTGACCCGGCGCTCGTCCGGCACCGCGAACGGCAGGTAACGCTGGTCGGGCACCAGCCGCGTGCGGTCGGAGCTCCAGAAGTAGATCGACTCGTCCTGGTAGTACTGCTGAAGGGCGACGTCACTGAGCAGCAGCACGTTCGGCGGGTCGAGGACGTACTGACCGGCGCGCTCGTCGTTGTCGGCCCCGCCGAGGGAGGCGCTGCGCAGCCGGAACTCGTACTCGGTCTCGGTCGCCACCGGCGGTGCCAGGGTGCCGTTGGTCCGCAGCACGCCGATCTGCTGCACCGTGATCTTGACCGTGGTGGTGGAGTCGCTGTTGAAGGTGAAGACGGTCTCGCCCAGCCGCACCACGGTCAGCGCGACCTCGCTGCCCTTCTTGTCCTGCAGGCGGGGCTTGTGCTCCGGAGCGATGAACGCCTTCACCCGCTCGTACGCCCGATCCGGTTCGCCGGCGGCGGCGGACAGGAAGTTCCGCACGAACGCCTCGTTGTCGCTGCCGCTGGCCGTACGCGATGGTGGTTCGCTGCTCCGGCCGATGCTCGACCCGGCCTCGGTCGCCGTGCCGGCCTTGCCGTCCACCCGCACGTCGGACGACGCCGGGATGCCGCAGCCCGCGCTGAGCAGCAGCGCCGCGCCGAAGGCGCCCAAAAGTGGTCGAGCCCTCACGAGCGCACCTCCGCCCGCTGGCCGTCCCCCGTCGACGCGGGGCCGATCGCCAGCGCTCCACCGGCGCCCGGCCCGATGGCCAGCGGGCCGCCGTCGCGGGGGCCGCCGAACGGCAGCGCCGCGTCGGCGGGCACCAGCCGCAGCGGCGACGTGGTGAGCCGGTCACCGGCGCGGGCCGGCAGGGTGAGCCGGAACTGGGCGCCCTGCCCGGGCGCTCCCCAGGCTTCCAGCCAACCACCGTGCAGGCGGGCGTCCTCAAGGCTGATCGACAGACCCAGCCCGGTGCCGCCGGTCTGCCGGGCCCGGGACGGATCCGCCCGCCAGAACCGGTTGAACACCAGCTTCTCCTCACCCACCTTCAGCCCCACGCCGTGGTCGCGAACCGTGATCGCCACGGCGGTGTCGTCGATGCCGAGGGTGATCAGCACCGGGCGGGCCTCGCCGTGCTCGACGGCGTTGCCGACCAGGTTGCGCAGCACCCGCTCGACCCGGCGGGGGTCGACCTCGGCGATCACCGGCGTGGTCGGCAGGTCCAGCTCGATCTCCACGCCCACCCGCTCGGCCAGGCCGGCCAACCGGTCGACGACCCGGTGCACCACCGGCACCAGGTCGGTCGGCTCGGCGTCCAGCATGGCGAAGCCCGCGTCGAACCGGCTGATCTCCAACAGGTCGGTGAGCAGCTCCTCGAAACGGTCCAGCTCGGCCTGGAGCAGTTCGGCGCTGCGAGCCACCGCCGGGTCAAACTCGTCGCGCTCGGCGAAGATCAGGTCGGCGGCCATCCGGACCGTGGTCAGCGGGGTCCGCAGCTCGTGCGACACGTCGGAGGTGAACCGGCGCTGCAACCGGGACATCTCCTCCAGACGCAGGATCTGCCGTTGCAGGTTGGTCGCCATCTGGTTGAACGAGGCGGCCAAAAGTGCGAGATCGTCCTCGCCGTTGACCACCATCCGCTGGTCGAGCAGGCCGGCGGAGAGCCGCTGGGCGGTACGCGCGGCGACGCGGACCGGGTTGACCACCAGGCGGGTGACCAGGGCGGCGAGCAGACCCAGCAGGACCACCAGGGCGATCCCGGTGGCGACGACCGTGGCTCGGGCGTCCGCCGCGGTGGCGTCCTGCCGGGTCAGCGGCACCAGGTAGTAGAGCTCGATCTGCCCGAAGCGGGTCGGCACCGGCGAGCCGTAGACCAGGTACTTCGTCGTTTCGCCGGTGAGTCGACCGGTCTGGATCTGGCTGGCCACCTTGCCGCTGGCGACCGCGGCCCGCAGCTCCTTGCTGATCAGGGGCTGGACGTTGGCCGCCGGCGCGGTGCGGGTCTGGATCATGGTCGGGTAGTCGGCGGCGGTGATCGCCACCACCACACCACTGGTCTGCTGCGGGTCGCCGCCGGCCAGGTAGTTGACCGTGCCCTCGATGGTCTCCTGAAGCTGCGCCTCCTGCGGCTGACCGTAGAGGGAGACCTGCTTGGCCGCGTAGCCCGCGCCGCCCTTGACCCGCAACTGGACGTCGCTGCGGGCGTTGTCGAGCAGGATCGTCGTGATCTTGTCAGCGATCAGGTACGCGAAACCGCCCACCAGCAGGCTTGAGGCGACCAGCGTGATGGTCACCACCCGGACCTGGAGCGAGCGACGCCAGGTCTGGTGCGCCCGGGCCACCAGCCGTGCGACCCGGCCACTGAGGGCACGCCACAGGTCCCGGCCGGCGTCGAGCCGGCGGGCAGGCGTGCTCTGAGGGTGCGGGGGCGGCGAGGTTGACACAGTGTGACCAGGCTATCCGGTGCCCGCCTTGTAGCCCACGCCCCGCACGGTGAGGATGATTTCCGGCCGCTCCGGATCTGGTTCGATCTTGGCGCGCAGCCGCTGCACGTGCACGTTGACCAGTCGGGTGTCGGCCGCGTGCCGATAGCCCCAGACCTGCTCCAGCAGCACCTCACGGGTGAAGACCTGACGCGGCTTGCGGGCGAGCGCGACCAGCAGGTCGAACTCCAACGGCGTCAGCTTCACCTCCTCGTCGTTACGGCTCACGGTGTGTGCCGGCACGTCGATGGTGATCTGGTTGCCGGGCGGCCCGATCGTCAGCATCTCCGGGGCCACGTCCTCGCCACGGCGCAACCGGGCCCGCATCCGGGCCACCAGCTCCTTGGGCTTGAACGGCTTGACCACGTAGTCGTCGGCGCCGGACTCCAGGCCCAGGACGACGTCCACGGTGTCGCTCTTGGCGGTCAGCATGACGATCGGCACGCCGGACTCGGCACGGATCGACCGTGCCACGTCGATACCACTCATACCGGGCAACATGAGGTCGAGCAGGACGATGTCCGGTCGACTGTCACGGAACGCTGCCAACGCCCGCTCGCCATCGGCCACGAACGAGGGCAGGAAACCCTCATTGCGCAGCACGATGCCGAGCATCTCGGCGAGTGCGGGGTCGTCGTCGACCACCAGTACCCGGGCTCTCATGGGATTAATATTGCATCCCCGTTCAGTTCGGTGGGACCGGCGTCACCCGGTACGGATGGTGCCGCCGGCAGAACCAGTCGCCCGCGACCCGCGGCGGCGGCGCCACGTGGTGCGGGGGCCAGCACAGGGATCGGACCCGGGGCCGGCTGCCACCATGATCCCCCCTCGGCGCCGTCCGGCGCCACCGTAGCCCCGGCCGGCCGCGCTGTCACGATCGGAGACGACGGGTCGCCGTCCGGCGCTCAGCCGAAGAGCGCGCGGCCCCAGTGGTCCCCACCGTCGCGTACTCCGGGCGGGCAGGCGAACAGGCCGCTGGAGACGTGCCGCAGATATTCGTTCATCACGTCGTGGCGGGCCAACTGGGTCTGGATCGGCACGAACTGCCGGCGTGGATCCCGCTGGTAGGCGATGAAGAAGAGGCCGGCGTCGAGCCGGCCGAGACCGTCCGAGCCGTCGACGAAGTTGTAGCCCCGCCGCAGCAGGTGCGCGCCGTTGTTCCTGCTCGGGTGGGCCAGGGCGACGTGGGCGTGCTCGGGGATCAGCGGCTTGCCGTCGTCACCGCGTGCCGCGAAGTCCGGCTCGTCGAACTCCTTGCTGCGCCCGAGCGGGGCGCCGCTGCCCTTGGTGCGACCGACGATCTCCTCCTGCTCGGCCAGGGAAGTCCGGTCCCAGGTCTCCACGAGCATCCGGATCTTGCGGGTCACCAGGTACGACCCGCCGGTCATCCAGTCCGGCCCGTCCCCCGGCTGCACCCACAGCTGGTCGCGGAGCCTGTCGGTCTCCTCGGCCTTGAGGTTGGCCGTGCCGTCCTTGAAACCGAACAGGTTGCGGGCGGTCGCCTGGTCGCGGGACGTCGACGACGTACGGCCGAAGCCGAGCTGCGACCAGCGGACGCTGACCACCCCCATGCCGATCCGCG
This sequence comes from Micromonospora sp. DT63, assembly GCF_049841615.1. Classification (NCBI taxonomy): domain Bacteria; kingdom Bacillati; phylum Actinomycetota; class Actinomycetes; order Micromonosporales; family Micromonosporaceae; genus Micromonospora; species Micromonospora sp. DT63. The sequence continues at coordinate 370,611 of NZ_JBNCKQ010000004.1, forward strand.
CCAGGTTGCGGATCGCGTGCACCGCCACCTGGGGGTCGTTGGCGCACGCCTGCACGCACAGGTCACCGCCGGAGATCGGGGCCTGCAACGCGTCGCCGGGGAACTTGGGCAGCTCGGCCAGGGCGGCGGGACGGCGGTCGGCGATGCCGAAGCGGTCCCGTCCGTCGGCGTCGCGGAACAGCGTCGGGCCGAAGCCGATGGTCAGGGTGAGCTGCGACGGCGGGAGGCCGAGCGCCTCGCCGGTGTCGTCCGGCGGGGCCTCCGGCATGCCACCGACCGCGCCGAGCACACCGGCGTCACGGCCGGCCGTCATCCTCGCGGCGGCGGCCGACCACTCCTCGAGCATCGAGACCAGGCGGGCCCGGTCCTTGGTGATGACGTCGAAGGCGACGAAGTGCAGCCGGTCCTGGGCCGGAGTGACGATGCCCGCCTGGTGCTCGCCGAAGAACGGCACCGCACCCGCCGGGTGGTCGCTGGCCGAGGCCGGGCCGCGGGAGTCGCCGACGAGCGCGCCCGCACCGGCGGCCACCCCGGCGACTCCGGCCACCCCGGCGCCGGCGAGCGTGATAGCCCGCCGGCGGGTCAACCTGCGTACGCTCATCGACTCGACTCCCCCTGCTGTCCGGTCACTTGGCGACGACTGCGGCAACCTTGCTGATCGGCTCGGCGAGCGCGTTGATGCCGTCGGAGAGCTCCTTGAGCTCAGCCTTGCTCAACGCGGTGTGCAGCTTCCACCCGTCGCCGTCGCGGTGCTTGCCGAGCTGCGCCTCGACGTTCGCGAACTCGGTGTCGAGCTGCTTGACCAGCTCCGGCGAGCGCTGCTCCAGCGCGGGCCGGAGGGCGGACAGCGCCGCCTTGGAACCTTCGAGGTTGGCGGCAAAGTCCCACAGGTCGGTGTGCGAGTAGCGGTCCTCCTCGCCGGTGATCTTGCCGCTGGCGACCTCGTCGAGCAGCTCCTTCGCGCCGTTCGCGAGCTGGAGCGGGGAGAGCTTCTCGGCGTTGGCCTTGGCCACGATCTCCTTGACGTCGACCAGCAGCCGGTCCGCGATCGGGCCGTCCTTGCTGATGTCGCCGGACTGCCAGAGGTCCTTCTCGATCCGGTGGAAGCCGGTGAACTCCATGCCCTCCTCGATGACCTCCTCGCGGCCGTCGATCTTGGGGTCGAGGTCGCCGAAGATCTCGGCCACCGGCTCGATCCGCTCCCAGTAGGTGCGCGCGACCGGGTAGAGCGACTTGGCCTTCGCCACGTCGCCGGCCTTCACAGCGGCGACGAACTCCTCGGTCTTCTCCAGCAGCGCGGCGGTCTGGCTCTTGACGTAGCGCTGGTAGTTGTCGGTGGCCCCGGCCAGGGCGGCGTCGGCGGTCAGCGGCTGCGCCGACCCGCTGACCTTGAGCGCGCCCCGGATGCCCTTGCCGCTCATCCCCGGCTTGCAGGCCGTCTCGTACGTGCCCGCCGGCAACTCGACGTGCAGCTCGCGGCTCAGGCCCGGGGCGATGTTCTCCACCTCGCCCATCACCCGGTCGCCGGAGGCGTACACGTAGAACTCGGTGACCTTCGCGCCCGAGTTGGTGATCTTGAAGGTGGCGGTCCCGGCACCGAGGTCGGTAGTGCCGACCTCGCAGGCGGTGTCGGTGGCCTTGACCACGATCGCGCCACCTGCCGCGCCCGCGTCATCCTTCTTGGAATCGGAGCACGCGGCGACGCCGGCCGTCGCCAGCACGCCGGCAGCGGCCAGCGCGAAGAATCGGGTGGTACGCATCTGAGCTGTCTCTCCTCGTGGGGGTCAGGCACGCTGCGGCGCGGATGCCGCATCGGCCTCGGCCTCGGCGCCGGTGTCGGCCCCGCGCTCGGTGACGGTGGTGGTGGTCGTTTCGTCCGGAGACGTCGACCCGGCCGTCGACGTGGCGACGGCGGGCGCCGAAGCCGCGGCGGGTGCCGACGCCGCGGGCGCAGCCGACGCCGCGGTGGCCGCGGCCGGTGCTGGCGTACGCCGGGCCGGGCGCAGGAAGAGCACCAGGACGGGCACGGCGTACCCGATCCAGGCGATCGTCTCGAGCACGGTGGGCGCCGGGGTCACGTTGAACATCCCGGCCAGCAGCGCCGCGTACCAGGTGCTCGGGTCGAGCGCGCCGGTGATGTCGAAGGCCAGGTCGTTGAGGCCGGGCAGGACACCGGCCTCCTGGAAGTCGTGCACGCCGTACTTGAGGATGCCGGCGGCGACCAGGATCAACAGGGCGCCGGTCCAGGTGAAGAACTTGCTGAGGTTGATCCGCAGGGCGCTGGCGTACAGCAGCACGCCGAGCACCACGGCGGTGACGATGCCGCCGATCAGCGCGAGCAGCGGCCCACTGTCGCCGGCCGCGCCCTGGGCGGCGGAGTAGAAGATCAGGGCGGTTTCGAGGCCCTCGCGGATCACCGCGAGGAAGGCCATGCCGGCGACGGCGAGCGACCCGACGGCCAGCGCCTCGGTGAGCCTGCCGCGCAGCTCGCCCGCGATGGTGCGGGCCGCCTTGCGCATCCAGAAAATCATCCAGGTGACGAACACCACGGCCGCGACGGAGGTGATCGCCTCGAACAGCTCGCGGTCCTCGGAGCGGGACAGCAGCGAGGTCGAGGTGTACTCGATGAGCCAGCCGAAGAGCACGGACAGCGCCACGGCGAGGCCAACGCCCGCCCACACCTGCGGCAACCGGTCCCGGCGCTGCGACTTCACCAGGAAGGCGACCAGGATGCTGACCACCAGGGTCGCTTCCAGGCCCTCCCGCAGGCCGATCAGGTAGGTGGCGAACATCCTGGCTCCGTGTTCGTTAGGCACGCCTCAGCTAACTTAGGGCAGCCATACCTTCCTCCAGTTCCGGGACCTCGTCAAGTCGTTCATGACAAGCTCACTCTCGCTGTGACCTGGTCTCCGACGGCCCACCACGAACCGGAAACCGTCCGAGCGTGGGAGGATCCCTGCCGTGAAGGCTTTCCTGCCGTGGTTGGCGGTGCTCGCCGTGGTGCTGCTGCTCAGCGCACTGCGCCTGCGGGCACTGGCCACCGTCGTGTCCCTGGGCTGGCTGGCCTGGTGCGCCTGGACGTGGTTCCGCCCCACCCGCCGCGGCTGACCCCGCGCCCCGCGCCCCGCGCCCCGCGCCCCGCGCCCCGCGCCCCGCGCCCCGCGCCCCGCGCCCCGCGCCCCGCGCCCAAGATCGTCACAGTTTCAGGGATGTCGCTGCGTCAGACGCGCGGGAGACAGCAACATCCCCGAAGTTGCTGTCTCCCCGCCCACAGTCCCCCGCGATCTTGCACTTTCTGTCGCGACATAGCGGGGCGAGAGCCGCAAATCCCCGACCGAAACTGCAAGATCGCGGGGCAGGGCGGGACGCGACGGGACAGGGCGGGGGCGGGGTGGGGGCGGGGCGGGAACGACGAACCGGGTCGGCTGCGAGCAGCCGACCCGGTTCGGAGAGATGTCGATCAGTAGCGGTAGTGGTCCGGCTTGAACGGACCCTCCTGCGAGACGCCCAGGTAGGCGGCCTGCTCCTTGGTGAGCGTGCTCAGCTTGGCGCCGAGCGCGCCCAGGTGCAGGCGGGCCACCTTCTCGTCCAGGTGCTTGGGCAGCACGTAGACGCCGACTGGGTACTCCTCGGTCTTGGTGAACAGCTCGATCTGGGCGATCGTCTGGTTGGCGAACGAGTTCGACATGACGAAGCTCGGGTGCCCGGTCGCGTTGCCCAGGTTCAGCAGACGCCCCTCGGACAGCACGATGATGGCGTGCCCGTCGGCGAAGCGCCACAGGTCGACCTGCGGCTTGATGTTGATCCGCTCGACGTCGGAGCGCTTGGCCAGGCCGGCCATGTCGATCTCGTTGTCGAAGTGACCGATGTTGCCGACGATGGCCTGGTGCTTCATCCGGGCCATGTGCTCGTTGGTGATGACGTCGAAGCAGCCCGTGGCGGTGATGAAGATGTCGGCCTGCTCGACCACGTCGTCCAGGGTGGCGACCTGGTAACCGTCCATCGCGGCCTGCAACGCGCAGATCGGGTCGACCTCGGTCACCACGACCCGGGCGCCCTGGCCGCGCAGCGACTCGGCGCAGCCCTTGCCCACGTCGCCGTAGCCCATCACGACTGCCATCTTGCCGCCGATCAGCACGTCGGTGGCCCGGTTGATGCCGTCGATCAGGGAGTGGCGGCAGCCGTACTTATTGTCGAACTTGCTCTTGGTCACCGAGTCGTTGACGTTGATGGCCGGGAAGAGCAGCGTGCCGGCGCGGTGCATCTCGTAGAGGCGGTGCACGCCGGTGGTGGTCTCCTCGGTGACGCCCTTGATGCCGGCGGAGATCCGGGTCCAGCGCTGGCCGTCCTCGGCGAGCGAGCGGTGCAGCAGTTCGAGGATGACCGCGTACTCCTCGGAGTCGGCGGACTCGACCGGCGGCACGACGCCGGCCTTCTCGAACTCGGCGCCCTTGTGGACCAGCAGGGTGGCGTCGCCGCCGTCGTCGAGGATCATGTTCGGGCCCTGCCCGTCCGGCCAGGCGAGCACCTGCTCGGTGCACCACCAGTACTCCGGAAGGGTCTCGCCCTTCCAGGCGTACACCGGGACGCCGGCGGGAGCGTCGGGGGTGCCGTTCGGGCCGACGACGATCGCGGCGGCGGCGTGGTCCTGGGTGGAGAAGATGTTGCAGGACGCCCAGCGGACCTGCGCGCCGAGGGCGACCAGCGTCTCGATCAGGACGGCGGTCTGGATGGTCATGTGCAGCGACCCGGTGATCCGCGCGCCGGCGAGCGGCTGCGCTTCGGCGAACTCCCGCCGGATCGCCATCAGGCCGGGCATCTCGTGTTCGGCGAGCTGGATCTCCTTGCGCCCGAACTCGGCGAGCGACAGATCCGCCACCTTGAAGTCGCCCTCGGCGAGCGTGCTCGGCCGGGCCTCGGACGGCGTACCGCTGGCGGCCGCCGGGAGGGTGCTGGTCATGAAAGCTCCTGTCGAACGATGTCTGCGCCGATCCTCCACCTTACGCGCGCCGGCGACGGGTGACGGGGGACGGGCTGCGGACAGCGCACGGGGCGGTCGGTGGTGGACAGACCTGCTGCCCACTTCCGCCCGCCCCGTGCATCCCCCCGGTTTGGTTCCCCGCACGTTGCCGGACCGTCGTCGCGATAACGCTGCGTACTCATAGAGTCACACTCAGCCAGGGGCGAGTCAAGCTATTCCGGGAAAGTCGGACTTGTGTCGGGCTCAGCGCAGCCCCGACGTCGCCACGTACGCCTCACCGTCACCGCTGATCCGCAGCGGCCCGCCGGCCGCGGTGCCGATCGCCGCCTGGCCGGAGGCCAGCGTCAGCGCGCCCGCCCCGTCGTCGACAGTGACCGAGCCCGCACCGCAGAGCACCACCCGGGGGCCGGGCAACGCCAGGATGACCTCCGGCACGGCCGCGCCGACCCGCACCCGGTGCAGCGCGAAGTCGTCCACAGGCACCGGCCAGCAGTCCACGCCCGGGGCGACCGACTGCGCGGCGCGTACCGGATCGTCGAGGACCTCGAAACGCAGCACCCGCAGCAGCTCGTCGACGTCCACCCGCTTCGGGGTGAAGCCGCCGCGCAGCACGTTGTCGCTGGCCGCCATGATCTCCACGCCGCAGCCGCTCAGGTACGCGTGCAGGTTGCCCGCGGGCATCCAGATCGCCTCCCCCGGCTCCAGCCACAGGTGGTGCAGCAGCAGCGCCACCAGCACGCCCGGGTCGGCCGGATAGGCGACCGCCAGCCGGCGGGCCAGGTCCGCGTCCGGCCCGTCGGCCGACGACGCCACTGCGGCCCGCAGCAGCCCGTCGCGCTCGGCGACCGGCCAGCCGAGCAGTGTCCGCACCGCCGTGCGCAGCCCCGCCGGACCGGCCCGCAGTGCGTCGACCACCGGCCCCAACGCCGGTACGCCGAACGCGGCGAGCGCCTCGGCCGACTCCGCCGGATCCCGAAAACCGCACAGCGCCTCGAACGGCGTGAGCGCGACCAGCAACTCCGGCTTGTGGTGCGGGTCGGAGTAGTTGCGCTCGGCCGCGGGGCGGCCCGCCTCCGCCGCGAAACCCGCCCGGGCCTGCTCGGCGTCCGGGTGGGCCTGCAGGCTCAGCGGCGCGTCGGCGGCGAGCACCTTGAGCAGGAAGGGCAACCGGGTGCCGAACCGGTCGGCCACCCGCTGGCCCAGCCACTGCCCCGGCTCGTCGCGCACCAGATCACAGAGGCTCACCCGCAGGCCGGCGCGCTCCACACTGGCCGGGGCGCCCGGGTGGGCGCCCAGCCACAGCTCCGCCTCCGGGCCGGCGCTGGGCACCGGCCGACCCTGCAACATGGCGATGGCTGAGCGGGACCCCCAGGCGTAGTCCCGGATCGGTCCGTACAGCGGTTCCACCGTCTCAGCCCCCGGACCGCCCGACCGCCTCGCCCGACACGTCCTCGGGCTGCGGTACGGCGGTGTCGGCGGCGGCGCCCGTGCCGGCTGCCGCGGCCGCGGCGCTGTAGATGTCCGGCTCCAGGTAGATCACCCGGGCGATCGGCACGGCCGTACGGATCCGCGCCTCCACGGCGTTGATGCCGCGGGCCAGCTCCTGGGCGCTCTCGTAGGCCGGCACGCCGATCTTCGCGGCCACCATCAGCTCTTCCGGGCCCAGGTAGAGCGTCTTCATGTGGATGATCCGCTCCACCTCGGGGCCTTCGGTGATGGCCCGTTCGATGGCGGTCAGGTCCTGCTGCTCGGCACCCTCACCGAGCAGCAGGCTCTTGGTCTCGATGGCCAGCACGATGGCGATGAGCACCAGCAGGATGCCGATCATCGCGGTGCCGGCGGCGTCCCACCTGCCGTTGCCGGTGATCAGCGTCATGCCGACGCCGAAGAGCGCGAAGACCAGACCGATAAGCGCGCCGAAGTCCTCCAGGAGCACCACCGGCAGTTCCGGCGCCTTTGCCCGTCGGATGAAACGCACCCAGGACTGGTTGCCCCGGATCTGGTTCGACTCCTTGATCGCCGTCCGGAAGGAGACCGACTCCATGGCGATCGCCGCCAGCAGCACCACCACCGGGAGCCACTGCCACTCGGTGATGCCCTCCGCGTGCGACCACTTGTGGTACGCCTCGTAGAGGGCGAACAGGCCGCCGATGCTGAACAGCACGATCGACACGATGAACGCGTAGATGTAGCGCTCCCGGCCGTACCCGAACGGGTGTTCCGGGGTGGCCGCGCGCTTCGCCCGCTTCCCACCGAGCAGCAGCAGACCCTGGTTGCCGGAGTCGGCGACCGAGTGGACCGCCTCGGCCAGCATCGACGAGGACCCGGAGAGCAGGAACGCGATGAACTTGGTGACGGCGATGCCGATGTTGGCCAGCAGGGCGGCGACGATCGCCTTCGTCCCGCCGTTCGCGCTCACGCCGCCACTCCGCTTCGCGTCGTGGTGACGTACGTGACGCGCCGCCGCCTGCGTTCGTTCACTGGTTCGACAGCTCCTTCATCTCGGTGATGGCCGGGACGGCCATCGGGTCCAATCCGTGTGCCAGTGCAAGATAGATCGAGGCGAAATCCGGGACGGCGATCAGCGAGGCCAGCCGCTCCAGAGCCGAACCACCCTCGGCGGTCACCACGTCGCAGCGCACACCACGGCGCTCCGCGAGGGTCTGCACCGCGTCCGCGCGGCGCTCCTCGACGGCGAGCGGCTCATCCGTGTCGTCCTCGGCGTTGAGGCCGCCGTCGCGCAGCAGGACCAGCCGCAGCCGGGTGCCTTCGCCGTCGTCCTCCGCCGGGTCGGCGAAGATGTCCCGCTCCCCCTCGGCCAGGCCGCCGAAGACGCCGTCCAGCAGCCCGACCCGGCCCCGCCCGGCCTCGCCGAGCGCCCCGGTGACCACCGGGTAGCGGGCGTTGGCGGACAGGGTGTCGCCGAAGCGGCGGGCCGCCACGGTGGCCAGCGGGGACGAGCCCCACACGATCGGGATCGAGCCGGCCAGGCCCAGCGCCAGCGACTTGGCGGGGTTGACGAACGACTCGGCGGCGGAGCGGCAGCGGTCGGCGTCCGCGTCGAGCCGGGCCGCCGTTTCCGCCAGGTCCGCCTCGTTGACCTTCACCAACCCGAGCGAACGCGCGGCGAGCAGGACCGGCACGGTGAGCGCCCAGAGACTGGCCCGGGCCGGCGCGCGTCGCGGCACCGGGATGAACGGCGCGCGGGCCCGCTCGGCCACCGACTGCAGCTGCGAGTCCGGTGCGCCCACGGCGACCAGCCGGGCGCCGCGACGGTGCGCGGCCTCGGCGGCGCCCAACGCCTCCGGGCTCCGACCGGACGCGCTCACCGCGATCACCACGTCGGCGGCGCCCACCCAACCGGGTACGCCCGCGCTGCGGTGCCCGATGATCGGGACCGGGCAGCGCGGCCCGGCGACAGTGGCCAGCACGTCACCGGTACGCCCGGCGGTGCCGATGCCGGCGATCACCACGGCCCGGGGACGCCCGTCGTCGGCGAGCACCGCGAGGTTCGCCTCGGCGGCCAACGCCGCGCTCTCCCGCACCTGGGCGCCGGCCGACGCGGTGTGCCGCAGCATGCCGCCCGGGTCGTGCTCGGCCAGCGCGTCCGGGTTGTCGAGCAGGGCCTCGTCGGCGTCGCGACGCCCACTGACCCCAGCCGTACCGTCGATCATGACTGCTGTCCGGGGCCGCCGCGCGCCTCGTCGAGCAGCAGCACCGGCACGTCGTCGCGGACCTCGAAGATCCGGCCGCACTCCGTGCAGGTCAACGTCTGCGCCTCCGCGTCGTAGGTCAGCGGGGCGTGGTGCGTGTCCGGGCAGGCGAGGATCTCGAGCAACTGCGGATCCAGGGCCATGGCGCGGCTCCTTCCACGAGTGCGGGGTCACCGGCGGCGGTGCCGACCGGCGCAGGCGATCTTATCGGCGAACGCGGTCGAGCACCTCGTCCCGCAGCGAGACCATCCGCTCGCGGGTGGGCGCCTCGACGTTGAGCCGCAGCAGCGGCTCGGTGTTGGAGGCACGCAGATTGAACCAGGCGCCGTCGGGAAAACGCAGCGTCAGCCCGTCCATCTCGTCGGCCGTCGCGTCCGGGTACGCGGCACGCACCTCGGCCACCGCCGCGCCCTGGTCGGAGACCGTCGAGTTGATCTCGCCGGAGGCGACGTAGCGCTCGTACTCGCCAGCCAGCACGGACAGCGGCAGCGACTGCTCGCCCAGGGCGGCCAGGGTGTGCATCGCGGCGAGCATTCCGGTGTCGGCGAACCAGAAGTCCCGGAAGTAGTAGTGCGCGGAGTGCTCGCCGCCGAAGACGGCGTTGGTGCGGGCCATCTCCGCCTTGATGAAGGAGTGCCCCACCCGGGCGACCACCGGCTCCCCGCCGTGCTCACGGATGATCTCCGCGACGGCGCTGGAGGTGATCAGGCCGTGGATCACCGTGGAGCCCGGGTGCTTGGCCAGCTCGCGTGCCGCGACCAGCGCGGTGATCGCCGACGGCGAGACCGGCTCGCCGCGCTCGTCCACCACGAAACACCGATCGGCGTCCCCGTCGAAGGCCAGGCCGATGTCGGCCCCGTGCTCGACCACCGCGCGCTGGAGGTCGACCAGGTTCGCCGGGTCCAGCGGGTTCGCCTCGTGGTTGGGGAAGGTGCCGTCCAGCTCGAAGTAGAGCGGCACGATCTCCAACGGCAGGGCCGACAGGGCGGCGTCGCCGAGCACGGTGGGGACGGTGAAGCCACCCATCCCGTTGCCGGCGTCGACAACCACCTTCAGCGGCCGGATGCCGGAGAGGTCGACCAGCTTGCGCAGGTACGCGGCGTAGTCGGGAAGCAGGTCACGACGCTCGGCCGGCCGGGTCGGCTCGCCCGCCGGGCGCGACGCCCCCGAGTCCAGCAGGGCCTGCGCCCGTTCCCGGATCTCCGCCAGCCCGCTGTCCTGGCCGATCGGCCGGGCCCCGGAGCGGCACATCTTGATGCCGTTGTACTGCGCCGGGTTGTGACTGGCAGTGAACATCGCGCCGGGCAGGTCGAGCGAACCGGAGGCGAAGTAGAGCAGGTCGGTGGAGGCGAGGCCGATCTCGATCACCGAGCGCCCCTCTGCGCGTACGCCCGCGGCGAAGGCGGCGGCCAGGCCGGGCGAGGTGGCCCGCATGTCGTACCCGACGACGACCGCGTCGCCGGGCTCGTCAGTGGTGTTGAGCAGCTGGGTGAATGCGGCCCCGAGCGCCTCGGCGACCCGTTCGTCCCACTGGTCCGGCACCGTCCCTCGGACGTCGTACGCCTTCACGATCTGGGACAGATCAGACACTAGTTCCGCTCCTTGGCCGCAGGTTCCCAACGAACCTGAGCGTATCGGAGCGGCCCGGCCCGGCCCCGCTCAGCCGGGGAGCCGGGGCATGAACACGGTGTGATCGCCCCCGTCGGGCGGCTCGGGCGGGTCACCGGGCAGCGATCGGGCACCCGGAGCAGCCGGGGCACCCGGCATCGGTTGCGTGGCGTCCGGGGTCGGCGTCACGGGTCGCGCCCCGTAGACCCCTCCGCCGGCGGGACGCGGCGGGGGCACCTGGCCGGCGGCCGGCGGCTGCTGGCCGTACACCGAGCCGGGTTGCACGGGCACGGCCGGTGACCCACCGCCGGAGCGGTAGGTGGTGCCACCGGGGTTGCCCGGCAGCGGGCCGGGATCGTCGGACGACGTGCGGTCCTGCCGGGACCGGCGCACCAGCAGCACGATGAGCAGCAGGCCGACCGCCACCATCGCGATGCCGAAGAACATGATCAGTGACCCTCCGCCGGACTCGGCGGCCACCGCGGTCACGCTGGGAGCGGCGGACGTCGGGCCCTGCGCGGCCGGGTTCACCACCTCGCTGGCCGCCGCGACCTCGGTGGGGCTGGGGGTCGGGGTCGGCTTCTTCGACGGCGTCGGCGTGGGCGGCGCGGAGAGCCGCCCGGTGACCTTCGCCGCGTCGATGCCGTGCCCCAACTGCTGGCCGGCCGCGGTGAGACCCACACCTGTCACGCGGAGCTGACCGCCCGGCGCGTCGGCGCCGAACGCCACCCGATACCGCATGGTGATGCCCTTGCCCTTGCACAGGATCGGCTTCGCCGGTGCGGTCTGCCCGGTCTCGACGTTGCCGCCACCGCCACCGACAGCCACCGGGACCCAACGCCCGCCCACGTTCACCTGGACCGCCACCTGGTTCGGCTGGAGACCCTCAAGGCTCAGACCCAGGGCGGTACGCAGCAGGACGCAGCCGCCGGAGCGCTTGCGCACCGCGACGTTCACCCCTTGGGCCGAGCCCCCGGCGGCGAAGCTGCTGGCCGACCCCACACGGACCGAGTCGTCGTCGGCCAGCGCGGGTGACGCACCGAGCATCACCAGGCCGACCAGCAGACCGCAGACCGTCGCGAGCCGTGCCGCGCGTCGACGCACCGTCATGATCACCTCACCGTTCCTCCCCGGGTGGGGTTCGCGGCCAGGCTACTACCGGGCCACCCCCGCCACCTGTCATAGAGCGGCCCGCATGTGTGCGGCGTTACGGTTTACGACCGACCCGGACGTGTGCTCCCGGCGAGGGCGGCACGGCAGAGCCGGTCGGCGGTACGGGTCGTCTCGGGCAGGCGGTAGCGCGGCGCCAACGCGAGCACCTGCGCTGTCGCGTTGTCCAGGCTCATCCGGTGCCCGACGCTCACGAAGACCGGCTTCACGCCGTCCCGGGTCCGCAGCACCCGACCCACGACCTCACCCCCGTCGCGCAGCGCCGACCAGGCACCCCGCTCGGCGGCCGGTGGATCCCACTCGCCGACCAGCGGCGTCTTGCCCACGCCGATCGCCGGCAGGCCGGTGACCACCCCGAGGTGACAGGCGAGCCCGAACCGGCGCGGATGAGCCACACCGTGCCCGTCGCAGACGAGCAGGTCCGGCATCGTCGTCAACGTGTCCAGGGCGGCGAGCAGAGCCGGCAGCTCGCGGAAGGCGAACAGCCCCGGCACGTAACCGAACGACGGCCGGCCCACGCTGACCGCGGAATCCACCACGGCCAGCGTCCGGGCGTCCAGCACGGTCACGGCCGCCGCGAGGAGGTCACCGCTCTCGTCGTACGCGACGTCCAGGCCGGCCACCGTCGCGGGCGCGGCCGGACCCGGCCCGACCAGGTCGACGAGCGGCCGCAACTCCTCCTGTACGGCCACCGCCTCCGCCACCGTGCGCGGCGCGAGCCCCAGACCCGGCGTCATGAGCACTCACCCTTGATCCACTCGGTTTCGGCGATATCGGGGCATCCCACGGCCTCGGACACCCCACTATCGGCGATGTCGAGTCGATCATCCTCGGCGAAGCCCCGTCGGTGAGTGTGTCGCGATGCCAATCCGCACCACCGACCACGTGGACCGCCGTCGCACGGTTCGCCGCGCCGGCGCCGGATCTCCGGCCCGGACCGACCGTCCAGACCCCGGAACGCGCCCGCCCGACCGCTGTCAGGCGAGTTTCAGCTCGTCGCGGGCCTCCTCGACCCACCGGGCAACACCGTGCGCACCGCTGCCGGTGGCCAGGGAGGCAGCCTCGTCGAGCAGGCCACGCGCGGCGTCCCGGTCACCGTCGGTCGCCGCCAGGTCCGCCAGCCCGATCAGATTCGCCGCAACTCCCGGGGTGAACGACAGCTTCCGGCGCAACCGCGTCGACTCCTCCAGCAACCCCCGCGCCGCGTCGACCCGACCGGCTGCCTGCTCACCGAAGCAGAGGTGCCGCAGCACGTACGACAGGGTCAGCTCGTCGCCCGCCTCGGTCGCCAGCTCACGCGCCCGCGCGAAGGCCGGGTCGGCTGCCGCCTGGTCCCCGCGGATCACCTGGTGGACCGTGCCCACCCAGAACAGCGACTCCCCCTCGCCGCGAGGGTCACCCAGCTCGCGGTAGAGCTGCGCCGCCCGCTCGAAGAGCGACAGCTCGGCGGCGTCCTCCGCGCCGGTCTCCAGGAAGCGCGCGTGCAGGAGCCGACCCCGGGCCAGCGCCGTGTCCGCCTCCAACGCCACCAGATCACGCTCCGCCTCGTCCAACGACTTCGCGTCGCCGCCGAAGACCGCCTGCTCGTAGCGCTCCTGCGCCCGCGTCAATCGGATGTCGAACCCTTCAGCCATCACTGACCCACCCTTCCGTCGATACGCTCACGCAGGAGATCGGCGTGGCCATTGTGCCGCGCATACTCCTCGATCATGTGCACCAGCAGCCTGCGGAGCACGATGACGTTGCCCTCCCGCTGCCGCCCCTGCACGTCCAGATCCGCCGCCTCGGCGACGAACCGCTCGGAGAACTCGACCTCCGTACGCCACGCCCGGTACGCCTCGTCCACCACGACCGGGTCGGCCACCGCGCCGTCGAAGTCGCCGTCGGGATCGTCGTCCGAGCAGTACAACTTGGGCGCGACCTGCCCCGCCATCGTCCTGCGGAACCAGCCACGCTCCACTTCGGCCAGATGCCGGATCAGACCGAGCAGCGACATCGTCGACGGCGGCACCGCCCGCCGGGCCAACTGCTCGGCGTCCAGGCCGTCACACTTGAGCTCGAACGTCAGGCGCTGGTCGCGCAGATACTCGACGAGCACCGTCCGCTCGTCGGCGAAGTTGCCATCCGAGCGCGGGTCATCGTCCGGATGAACGAACAGGTACGACCAACCGAAGGTCCGCGTGGGTTCGCCGTCGGAGGTCGCCGCCTCGGCGCGTGCGTCAGCCATACGGCGACTCTTGTCGATACCCGTCCACCCCGGCAACCGTCCGTGCGCCCACCTTCTCGCTCTGACCAGCGTCTTCCAGAAGCATCATTGGTGATCGCGGACGGTAGTGCGAGCTGAGCCGAACTCCCACTTCAGTCAAGGTCGGGGGATGCCTGGGGCCCGCCATGCGAGTGTGCGGCGAACAACGCGCGTAGGCCATGCTCGTCCGGCAGGGCCCTCCCACCCGTGACGACGTCAGCCACACTTTCGGCCTGCGCTCGATCGACCGTCTCGAAGCGGTCGATGTTTCCAAGATTGTTGATGAAGCGCAGGACCAGATCTGTGTCGACGACCCAATCACCGACTCGATGATCCCAGAGCAGTGCCTTGCCAGCGTCCGAACTCATCACGAACAATCCAGCCGGCCCTCCCGTTCGCTCGTCATTCCGGTAGATTACGTAATACGTCAACAAGATCCCTCTCCAACTCACGAGCCACGTCCTCGGCCACAGGGAAATCCCTACGCTTCAGGCCCGATTCTTGCACTACCTGCGAGAAGTCTTTGCCCTGAGCATCAAGCCAGTCTCGGTACGTCGACCAGGATCCCACATTTCGGCTGATCCACCTCGCGAGACTGGCGTCCTTCGGCGGGAAATGGTTCTCCAAGCCGGGTGGCACGCTCTCTGGCAACCCGCGCTCACGGTTGAGTGCAAGCATCCGCAGAAACGCTTGCACATGGGCTTCCGGCCGGCTCGAAGACCGCCGTAGAATCTCGTAGTCACCATGGGTCTGCCGCCACGCTTCCCTCGATTCCCGCGTGTGGAACTGCAGTTCCAAGAGGAATCCGTCGGGCGAGCGGAGAGTGCTGTTGAAACCGTAAAACCTGTTGCCTGCCCGCCAAAAATTTTTGAGGGAAGACCGGGGTACGGAGAACCCTGATTCCACGAGACCCGCGAGTATCAGCTGGACGGCGCGTCCATACCCTGTCCCGGACGGCACCTCGAACAAGAACCTCAGAACATCATTGACGGTCTCCGCGAACTCCTCGACCCCGATGGACAAACCGCGGGTCTCGTCCAGGTACTTCCGTGCCAGCGATTCAATCCCCTTGACGCGGAACTCACGGTCGCGCAGCTGCACCCGCTCGCTGAGGCGCATGGCCTCCGACACGTCCCGCCCGACCTGAATCAACGCGTCCTCAACAGGATCGGCAGCAGCAAGTGCACGATCACGTAGTTCGGTCAGCCCTGCCAGCTCAGCTGGCGTGAGCTGGTTCAGTTCATCTGCCGATGACTCCGGCCTACCTGGCTCGGCTCCGCCGCTGTCCGGCACAGTGGGGTGTTGCGCCGAGCCCGGCCCGTCCAGCAGCAGGTGCATGCGGTTGATGTACGGATCGCCGTGGCCGCCGTCGTCGTACGCCGGTGGGTGGGTCGGCAGGTCGGGACGTTCACTGAACCGGCCTCGGGGCAGCCCGCCGAGCGGCATCGGCCGGCCGTCTCCGCCCAGCACGAGTGCGTCGATGCCGACCACGTCCGGGTAGAGCGGTCGGTCCCGGACGAGGCCGGTCTGCGGGTCGACGTAGAGCACCGTGCCGTTCTGGTTGAGCGCCACCCAGGCGTGCGAGCCGCCGCCCGCCCACTCGGTGATCAGGAACGCATAGCTGCCGTGGCCGCCCAGCAGCAGTTGGTCGTGCAGGTTGGCGTACCCCCGGTCGGCGGCCTGCCGCGCCTGCGCCGGGTGTGCCCGTTGGCCCGACGGCGGGGCGAGGACGCGCTGGAAACGGCCGCCGGTCACGTCCTCCACCCGGCCCGGACCACCCGCCTCACCGCGGATCGGACGTCGGGTGTCGCCGTTCAGGTAGCCGTCGAAGGTGCGCGGCGCGGACACCCGCGGCCGCCCGTGCACCCAGGTTTCGAAGAGCGACAGGGTGCAGTCCAGGCAGTTGATGCCCCGGGTGGCGTCCGCCTGGGGGCCGCCGTCGTTCAGGAGGCGGAACCAGCCGCCCCGGCGGGGGTCTGCGGTACGCCTGACAGCGCCGTCGAGGTCGCGGGGCATCTGCCGTTCGACGTCGACCTGGTGCAGGGCGAGCGGAGGCCGGAGCCCGCCCGGCTGCCCGTACGGCCGGGAGTCGTCGATCGGCGGGGGTACGTCGTCGCCGGTGAGCCGGGACGGGCCGGCGGTCTCCACCGCACCCAGCGCGAGCGCGCCCACATCGTTGTTGGCGTACGCGAACGCGCCGTCGGCGATGTCCACGACAGCCGGCGCCCTGATGCCCGCCAGCACGTCGTCGGCCAGGTCACGCCATTGGGCGTACGCGCGTGTCTCGTCGTTCGCGGCCCGCTGCCAGCCGTCGGCCCACTGCCGGTGCCCCGCCTGGTGCAACTGTCGGGCGTAGCTCGCGTACTCGACAGCCCTGCGGTCGTGCTCCGCGGCGCGGGTCCGCATACGGGTGGCCTCGGCCTGCCGGCGATTGTTCTCGAAGCCGGTGCGCTGCGACTCGTAGTGGCCCTGGTAGCGCCGCCGCTCGGCAGCCTCCGCCTCGGCCACCCACCGGGCGGCGTACCCGTCGTTCTCGGCCACGGACACCGACGGATCGCCGAACGCCAGCACGTCGACGGGAACCGAGGCCCGGCCGCGGGCCCGTTGACGAGGTACGCGGGCAGGCGCGGGCGCTTCCCGCGTCGGCAATCGCGTGGGCGCGGCGTGCCGGCCCACCGCGGCACCGGGGACCGTGCCACCGCCCGTCCCGGTCACGACCCCACCGGGCCGGCCGCCGGCATCGGGCGTCGTACCGGTGGACGTGGGTGGAAAAGCCGTACCGGGGGCGACTGTCGAGGCGGGACCGGCGGACGCGGCAGGCGGCGCCACCCCCACCGTGCTCGCGGCCGCCGACGAGGAAACGCCCCCCGCCGACGGGCCGGTCGACAGAGGCACGGAAGCCGACGACGGGCCGGTCGACAGAGGCACGGAAGCCGACGACGGGCCGGTCGACGGAGACACGGCAACCGTCCCGTTGGTGCCCGGGGTGACCGCACCCGAGGCGATCCCCTGCGACGTGCCGAGCGCCGGCCCGCCACCCTCCGTCGGCCCGGCACCCGCCACCGGCCCGCCGGTCGGGTCAACGGCGCCGGCCACGGGCGCGGTGACCGCCGACAGCACGGGATCGGCCCCGACAGCGGAAAGCCCGGGGGCCGCGACTGCCGAGAGCGCGGGATCCGCCGCGACTGCCGAGAGCGTGGGGTCCGCCGCGACA
The DNA here is from genome assembly GCF_049841615.1 of Micromonospora sp. DT63. Lineage (NCBI taxonomy): Bacteria > Bacillati > Actinomycetota > Actinomycetes > Micromonosporales > Micromonosporaceae > Micromonospora > Micromonospora sp. DT63. The sequence goes on from NZ_JBNCKQ010000004.1 coordinate 387,542, forward strand.
GCGGAGAGCGCCGGATTCGTGCCGTGCCCGACGCCTGACGACGTCGCGTCGGGTGCTGCCGGCACCGGCGACCCGACAACGTCCACCCCCGCGTGGTGGACGCCATCCGCCGCCCCAGGCCCCGGGGCGGACGCGGCCGGCGACGCCGGAGGCACCGGCGAGGACGCCGTGAGCTCCGGGGGCGGGGCATCCATCGAAGGCGCGGCGGGGATCGGAAGGGACTGTCCGGTGAAGGCCGCTCCGGCGAGGGCGTTGGCCTGCGCGTGCAGCCGGGCCTGCAGGGCGTGGTCGGTCTGCCCGGTCGCCGATCCGGTGGCACCGGACGCGGCGGCGCGTACCGCGTCCTCCACCGAGGTCAGGCCCTGCCCGGTGGCGACGCTGGCGGCGCTCTCGGCGAACATCTCGCCGGTCATCTCCCGACCCAGGTGCTCGCCGATGCGCGCGGCGCGGCCGGTCGCGTGGCGGCCCAGGCCGGCCAGCGGCGCGACCGCTCCCCCGGCGAGCCCGCCGACCGCCGACGCGCCCAGGTCGGTCAGGTCCACGCCGCGCGCCCGGCCCGTGGAGTTCTGGTACGCCTGGGTGGCCAGGCTGATCCCGGACTCCTCGGCCGCCTCCTCCAGACCTTCCCGGGTGGCTCGCTTGGCGAGGCCGCGCACGCCACCCTTGGCGATCTCCTTGGCGGCGCGCTCGCCGGCCTCCTTGAGCCCGCGCCGCAGCGCCTTGCTCGCCAGCTGGCCCATGAGACGCTTGAAGATCTGCTGGATCAGCAGCCGGGTGGCGGTGATGGCCGCACCGGCGGCCGGGGATGCGGCACCCGCGGTGAGCAGCGCCGCCACCGCCACCGAGAGCAGCTCGATGACGAGGATGCCCAGCTCGATCCAGACTTCGAGCTTGGCGCCCTCGATGTCGCAGCCGCACTCCTCGACCAGTCGGCCGAGGTCGGCGGTGACCGCGAGGAGCACCGGCAGGGGCGCGTCATCGCCCTCGGCGATCCCACGCCAGGCCGCCTCGAACGCGGCGTCGACGGCTCCGACACCGCCGTATCCGCTGCGTACCTCGGAAGCGGCCGCGGCGGCGTCGGCGTGCGGACCGGCGAGGACGCCGGCTACCGCGTACCACCGGTCGGCGACGTCCCAGACGGCCCGTTCGTTCCCCTCGGGCCACTGCACGCCTACCGCCCAGTCGAGGGCCTCGTAGATCCAGCCGGGGACGTCCCAGGGCGCGTAGTCCAGCGGGTGCGGGATCGGGCTGGGCAGCACGCTCATCCAGATCGACCCGCCGTCAGCGCTGGTCGGCGGCCCGGTCGAGCCGGGCGGCGCTGCTCTGGTCGGTCTGCACGCTCGCGTCGACGGCGCTGACCACGTCGGCGCCCAGCTCGGTGAGCCGCTGCCCGACACCCGCCCAGGCGCGCAGCACGGTCTGCTCGATGCCCCGGTAGTTCCGCTCGAACGCGGCGCCGATGTCGTCCCGCCCCCACGGGCGGGCGCCGCTGGCGGCCTCGATCTCACCGCCCTCGGCTGCCCGGCTGGCCGTCACCGCCTCGCCGGACAGGGCCAGGTCGGCGCCACCGCGCCGGGCCCGGGACGCGTCGAGCCACAGCTGACCGTCGGTCATGCCGGCCCCTCGCCGCGGCGGAGCACGGCGTCGGCGCGGCCGAGCAACGCGCCGAAATCGCCGGTACGCAGGAAGTCCGCCGAGCCGGCGCCGGCCGGCATGGTGTCGGCGACCAGGTCCTGGGTGGCCTGCGTGGCGGCGGCCACGGCAGCGTGGACCGTTTCGGTAACTTTCCGGCTCAGCGCCTCCGCGTCGCGGTCCCGGTAGATCGCCGGAGCCAGGACGACCTCGACCAACTGACCCTGCGCGCCGACGGTCGCCGTGACGTGGCCGTCCGGCGAGCGGCGGGTCACCCGCAGTTGCGCGAGTCGCGCCTGCAGAGTGTCCAGACCGGACCTGAGCTGCTGATACTGGCCGTACACGTCGTCGAATCGGGCTCGTAGCTCGCGATTGGCGTCCCGGTCCACGCGTTCGCTCACCGCCGCTCCTCCCGTCACCGTCGGTATCCGAGACCATACCGGCCGCCATCGATTCGTGTAGTCCGGTAGTTTCGATGTGTGATCGACCGTCAGCAGGCCGAGCAGCTCGCTTCCGCGTGGGCGAGGCGGGATTCGCAGCGCCTCGGCCACGAGTGCACTCCGGTGGTCGACGAGTTCGACCTCGGTTTCGTCGTCACCTCGATCGTGTCGAACGGGGTGCGGGCGATCCCCGGCGATCTGCCGACGACAGTCATCGACAGGCGGACCGGGAAGGTCACCACCTGGCCGCGTGTGCCCAGCGAGGTCGTGGCGGATCTGTACCGGCGCAGTCAGCCCAGCGGGCCGACCGCCCCCCGCACCGTCGACGCGTCGAGCCTGCTGATCCGGGAGATCCGTCGAGCCCCGACGCCGAACACGGTGGCACACCTGACCCTCGACGGTCGCATCTGGACGGCCCAGGGCACGAAGGGCGCGGTCGCGCTGAACCACCACCCGCTCGTCCGTGGCTACCTGGACGAGCAACCCCCGGGCGAGCTGGTCCGCGGCGTCGAGTGTCACGCCGAGTTGATCGTGGTCTCCGACGTGCTGCACGAGTACGACCACCGTCGGGCCGCCGACGGCATCGCGCCGATGGGGCGGGCCGAGGCGGGTGCCCTGCTGGGGGCGGCGCGCTTCGAGATCTTCCGGATCCGCGAGCCGGGTGACCCGGCCGGTGGCGCCGCCGAGCGACCCTGCGACTCGTGCGTCTCGTTTCTGGTCAGCGCCAACATGCTGCCGGAGTCGGCGCGGGCCTACACCGAGACGTGGCTCGCACCGGCGGAGCCGGACCCGGACCCGGGCCGCTTTCCACCCGAGGTGGCCAACGCGCTGGTGGCGGCGGGCTGGCGACCGCACATCGGTGACCAGATCATGGCCGCCGCCGGCGTGCGGGACGTCACCGCCGTGCCGGGGGCCGTCCACCGGCACGAGGTCTTTCCCGCCGCAGTGGAGGCGCTGACCGCGTTCCCCAGCCTGGTCGGCGCGCGGCGGGGCCCGGGCGCGCACGTGTGGATCTCGCGCTTCGACATCCGCCCGCACGCCATCGCGCACACCGCCGACACCCTCGCGGACTTCGGCGCGGTGCTCGGCGTACGACTCTTTCCGATCGGCACCGAGCAGCAGGACAGCATCCTCGCCGTCGACGAGCGCGGCCGGGTCTTCGCCCTCGACCAGGCCGGCGAGTGGTTCCTCGGCGACACCATCGACGCCGCGCTCACCACGTTGCTGCTCGGCCGCGCGCCCGCCCGGGTCGGCGACGACGGCACCTGGCCGGCCGACCCGAGCTAGGGCCTGTTTCGTAAGAACTGGCCCTAGAGCGCTAACCCGGTCAGCACCATGACCCGCGCCTCGGTGTAGTCGTCCATCGCGCTGCGCAGTCCCTCCCGGCCGACGCCGCTGCCCTTCACCCCGCCGTACGGCATCTGGTCGGCCCGGTACGACGGCACGTCGCCGACGATCACGCCGCCCACCTCCAGCGTCCGCGCGGCGGCGAAGGCCACGTCCAGGCGCCGGGTGAACACGCCGGCCTGCAACCCGTACGCCGAGTCGTTGACCGCGGCGAACGCGGCCTGGTCGTCGGCGACCGGGGTGACCACGAGCACCGGCCCGAACACCTCCTCGGCGACGACCTTGGCGTCGGCCGGCACGCCGCTGAGGACGGTCGGGGGGTACGTGGCGCCGTCGCGCACGCCGCCCACCTCGACTGTGGCGCCGGCCGCGACCGCCTCCGCCACCCACGTCTCGACCCGGCGGGCCGCCTCCTTCGACACCATCGGCCCGACGTCGGTCAACTCCGAGGCGGGATCTCCGGTGCGCAGGGCGCGTACCGCCGCGACCAGCCGGGGCAGGAAGTCGGCGTGCAGCGCGTGGTGCACGTACACGCGTTGCACGGCGATGCACGACTGGCCGGCCTGGTAGTTGGCGAACGTGGCGATGCGCTGCGCGGCGAAGTCCAGGTCCTCGTCGGCGGTCCAATCCGCGCAGAGCACCGCCGCCGCGTTGCCACCCAGCTCCAACGTCACGTGCTTGTCCGGCACCTGGCGGCGGATGGCCGCGCCGACCGGCCCCGACCCGGTGAACGACACGACCGGCAGCCGGGGGTCGGCGACCAGTTCGGCGGCGCGGTCGTTGGGCAGCGGCAGCACGGAGAACATGCCGGCGGGGAGGTCGGTCTCGGCCAGCAGTTCGCCGAGCAGCAGCGCGGACAGCGGCGTGGCCGGGGCCGGCTTGACGATGATCGGCGCACCGACCGCGATGGCGGGCGCGACCTTGTGGGCGACCAGGTTGAGCGGGAAGTTGAACGGTGCGATGCCGAGCACCGGCCCCCTCGGCACCCGCCGGACCAGGGCGATCCGCCCGGAGGCCGCCGGGTCGGTGTCGAGGCGTTGCAGCTCCCCGGAGAAGCGCCGGGCCTCCTCGGCGGCCCACCGGAAGGTGGACACCGCCCGCCCAACCTCGGCGCGCGCCCACTTCACCGGCTTGCCGTTCTCGGCGGTGATCAGCGCCGCGATCTCGTCGGCACGCTCGGCGAGCCGCCGCGACACGTGGTCCAGGGCCGCCGCGCGGGCGTGCGCGGGCAGGGCCGCGGCCTGCGCGGCCACACCGGCCGCGGCCGCGACGGCGGCGTCGACCTGGTCAGGGGTGGCAAATGTGGTACGCCCCACCGCCCGGCCGTCGTACGGATGGTGGACGGTCAGCTCGCCCTCGCCGGAGGCGGGACGGGAGGCGACGAAGAAGTCAGCGGGCTCCACGCCGTGCAGCGTAGACGAGACAACAGCCGACGGAAACAGTCGCCGCATCCCTTGTCTGCCGCGAATTCAGTAGCGAAGATGGCAGGAAGATTGCGATAACCGCCGCACACCGCATCCCCGGCCCCTCGGAGTGATCCCGTCATGAGTGACCAGCAGCAGCTGCGCAACTTCGTCAACGGCTCCTACGTCGAACCGGCCGACGGCGGGTACGCCGATCTGGTCGACCCCTGCACCGGCGAGGTGTTCGCCCAGGCGCCGGCCTCCGGGGCTGCCGACGTCGACGCGGCGATGACCGCCGCCGCCACCGCGTTCGAGAGCTGGCGGGAGGTCACCCCGGCCGAGCGGCAGAAGGCGATGCTCAGGCTCGCCGACGCCGTGGAGGCGCGCGCGGCCGACCTGGTGGACGCCGAGGTCCGCAACACCGGCAAGCCGCGCCAGCTCACCGCCGAGGAGGAGCTGCCGCCGGCGGTGGACCAGTTCCGGTTCTTCGCCGGGGCCGCCCGCCTGCTGGAGGGGCGCTCCGCCGGCGAGTACCTGGCCGGGCACACCTCGTACGTGCGGCGCGAGCCGATCGGGGTCTGCGCCCAGGTGACCCCGTGGAACTACCCGCTGATGATGGCGGTGTGGAAGATCGCCCCGGCACTCGCGGCCGGCAACACCGTGGTGCTCAAGCCGTCGGACACCACGCCGGTGTCGACGCTGCTGCTCGCCGAGATCGCCGCCGAGTTCTTCCCGCCGGGTGTGTTCAACGTGGTCTGCGGTGACCGGGACACCGGTCGTACCCTCGTGTCGCACCCGACCCCACAGCTCGTGTCGATCACCGGCTCGACCCGCGCGGGCATGGAGGTGGCCGCCGCGGCGGCCACCGACCTGAAGCGCACCCACCTGGAGCTGGGCGGCAAGGCCCCGGTGGTGATCTTCGACGACGCGGACGTGGCTGCGGCGGCCGAGGCCATCGCGCTGGGCGGCTACTTCAACGCCGGTCAGGACTGCACGGCGGCGACCCGGGTGCTGGCCGGGCCGGGCATCCACGACGACTTCGTGGCAGCGCTCGCCGAACAGGCCCGCAACACGAAGACCGGCGCACCGGACGACTCGGACGTGCTCTACGGCCCGCTGAACAACGCCAACCAGCTCGCCCGGGTCAGTGGCTTCGTGGACCGGCTGCCCGACCACGCGGCGATCCAGACCGGGGGATCCCGGCAGGGTGAGCGCGGCTACTTCTACGCGCCGACGGTGGTCTCCGGCCTGCGCCAGGCCGACGAGATCATCCAGGACGAGGTGTTCGGGCCGGTCATCACCGTGCAGCGCTTCTCCGACGAGGACGAGGCGGTGCGCTGGGCCAACGGCGTCGACTACGGCCTGTCGGCGTCGGTCTGGACGCGCGACCACGGGCGGGCGATGCGGATGACGCGACGGCTCGACTTCGGCTGCGTCTGGGTGAACACGCACATCCCGTTCGTCTCGGAGATGCCGCACGGCGGTTTCAAGCACTCCGGGCACGGCAAGGACCTCTCGGTCTACAGCCTGGAGGACTACACCCGGATCAAGCACGTCATGCACAACATCGAGGGCTGAGCCATGCCGTCCTCGGAAGATCTGCACAAGCGTCGCAGTGGTGCCGTCGCCCGGGGCGTCGGCAGCGTCATCGGCTCGTACGTGGACTCCGCATCCGGGGGCACGCTCACCGACGTCGACGGCCGGGAGTGGATCGACTTCGCCGCCGGCATCGCCGTCACCAGCGTCGGCAACTCCGCGCCGAGGGTGGTCGAGGCGGTCCGCGCGCAGGTGGAACGGTTCACCCACACCTGCTTCATGGTCGCGCCGTACGAGTCGTACGTGGCGGTGTGCGAGCAGCTCAACGCGCTGACGCCGGGCGGGTTCGAGAAGCGCTCGGCGTTGTTCAACTCCGGGGCCGAGGCGGTGGAGAACGCCGTCAAGATCGCGCGGCACGCCACCGGGCGACCGGCGGTGGTGGTGTTCGACCACGCGTACCATGGCCGGACCAACCTGACCATGGCGTTGACCGCGAAGAACATGCCGTACAAGCACCGGTTCGGACCGTTCGCCGGGGAGATCTACCGGGTGCCGATGTCGTACCCGCTGCGCGACGGCCGGCTCTCCGGCGCCGAGGCGGCCGCACGGGCGATCGAGATGGTCGAGAAGCAGGTCGGCGCGGAGAACGTCGCCGCGCTGCTCATCGAACCGATCCAGGGCGAGGGCGGTTTCGTCGTACCAGCGCCGGGTTTCCTGCCGGCGCTGCGCGACTGGGCGACGGCGGCCGGGGTGGTCTTCGTCGCCGACGAGATCCAGACCGGCTTCTGCCGTACCGGCGACTGGTTCGCCTGCCAGCACGAGGGCGTCGAACCGGACCTGGTCACGCTGGCCAAGGGCATCGCCGGCGGCCTGCCCCTCGCTGCGGTGACCGGTCGGGCCGAGCTGATGGACGCGGTGCACGTCGGCGGGCTCGGCGGCACGTACGGCGGCAACCCGATCGCCTGCGCCGCCGCGCTGGCCACCATCGAGACCATGCATGAGCTGGACCTCGCCGGCGCGGCCCGCCGGATCGAGTCCGTGCTGGCGCCCCGGCTCCGCGCCATCGCCGAGCGGGACCCGCGCATCGCCGAGGTACGCGGGCGCGGCGCGATGCTCGCCGTGGAACTGGTCCAGCCCGGCTCCCTCGTCCCCGACCCGACCGCCACGGCGGCCATCTCGGCCGCGTGCCACGCCGCCGGCCTGCTCACCCTGACCTGCGGCACGTACGGCAACGTGCTGCGCTTCCTGCCGCCGTTGGTGATCTCCGACGAGCACCTCGCCCGCGGCGCCGACATCCTCGACGCGGCGTTCGGCTGACCGTGTGGAGGGGCCCACGTCGGGCCCCTCCACTCACGTCAGCGCAGAACCTCGACGGTGTTGTTGCGGACCAGGTTCTTCCCCGGCTCGCGGATCTGGTCCATGGCGGCGGTGTTGAGCAGCACGCAACTGCCCGACGGGCCGGTCACCGTCACGGTGGTGGCCCGGTTGTTGTCCAGGTTGGTCACCCGCAGCCGCGTACCGACCGGGAACTGCCCGCTGGTCGCCGCCGGCGCGGCGTTCTCGGCGAAGAAGGTGATCGCGCCGGAGCAGGCCGAACGGGGCGGCGGGCCCGGCACGCCGGGCGAGGCGGCACCCGGACGGACCGAACCGGGGGCAGGCTGGGCCACCGCGCCCTCCAGCTTCTCCACCACGTTGCGGCGGATCACGTTCTTGCCCGGCTCGCGGACCAGCTCCATGGCGGCGGAGTTGAGCAGCACACAACTGCCCGACGGGCCGGTCACCGTCACCGTGGCCGTACGGTTGTTGTCCAGGTTCGTCACCCGCAACCGCGTGCCCACCGGGAACCGGTCGCTGGTCGCCGCCGGCGCCCCGGCCTCCGCCGAGAACGTGACCGATCCGGAGCAGACGGACGACCGTGCCGGAGCGGTATCGGCGAACCCGAACCCGGTCCCCACCGCCACGCCCGCCGCGGCGACCACCGCCACGGTCGCCGCCAGCACGTGCCTGCGCTGCACCCTCATCGCCGTCACTCCCGTCCTCGGTGGTGTCCTTCACCGCCTGATACGGAAAGCACCCCAAAACCGTTCACCAGCCCCGCCCTCCCGCCGCCCCCCAACCCCCGCCGATCTTGCACTTTGTGTCGCTCAAATGTCGCTGTTGTGGTCATTGGTCGGGACAGAAAGTGCAAGATCGGCGGGTTGGGGGTTAGGACAGGGCCGTTCGGACGGTGGCTATTACGTGGTGGGGGCGGCGGTAGAGGTCGCGGTCGGTGAAGTAGCGCATACGCCAGCCGGCCGCATCCAACCAGTTGACCCGCTCGCGGTCATGGCGGAGACGATCGCGGTCCAGGTGCGACAGTCCGTCGTACTCAACGCCAACTCGCCTCTCCCGGTATCCCAGGTCGAGCCGGTAGAGGCGGATCCCGAACCGGTCGGTGACCCACAGTTGCGGCTCGGGCGGTGGAAGCCCGCCGTCGATCAGGATCAGTCGCAGTTGGCTTTCCTGCCGACACTCGGCCCGACCGTCCGCCAACGCGATGAGACTCCGGGCTTGCCGGACGCCCCGCAGGGCAGCGTGGGCCGAAACCTCCGCCAGCAGATCATCCTGGCTCACCACGCCCGACCGGAGCGCCGCGTCGAGCACCGGCAGGGCGTCGAGCCGCCGAGCGGCACGCGCCAGGTCGACGGCGCAGCGGGCCGCGGGGACACAGGGCAGGCCCCTGACCAGGACCGGTCGAACGGGTAGCACCGTCCGGTGCACGACGACGCCGGGAAGGCGCGGCTTCGGCACCGAGGCAGGCAGCTGGACATGTACCAGGTCTTCCCGCAGAACGCCGAAGCCGTGTCTGCGGGCAGCACTCTGCCTCGCCAGCATGGCCTCGTCGGGGAGGCGCAGCATCAGCGCACGCAGTTCGTCATCCTCGTCGCAGGGCTGGTCGGCATAGACGCCCCTTCGGACTCGAAGCAGTTCCTCACGACCGAGCCGGGTACGGATTCGTCTGATGGTGAGGTCCCGCACCAACGCGTCCGTCCGCCACAACTGAATAGCCATACCGAGCAGGCTGGCCACCCCGGACCCTCAACGAGACCCCCGGCGTCCCGCCTGTGGAAAACAATCCGCCCTGTGGAAAACCCCCAAACCACCCCTCCCAGTGCTACCCCCACCCCTCCCTCCGCCGATCTTGCACTTTCTGTCGCAGATATGCCCGATTGGAGCGTAATGCGGGGACAGAAAGTGCAAGATCGGCGCGGGAGGGCGGAGGGCGGGAGGGCGGAGGGCTGTGGGCGGAGGGTTAGTCGCAGCCGTAGCCGTCGTTGTCGCGGTCCAGGTCGTAGATGTCGGTGCCGATGACTTTGACGGTCCCGCGGACGTAGGCGGGTCCGTTTCCGGAGCCAGGAAGGCAGTCCACGTCGCTGGCGATCGGGACGCAGGGGCTGTAGTTCGGGTCGCAGTTCGACTTCTTCTTGGTGCCGACGGCTACCACCTCGGTCACCGGTTGCTTCGTCACGGTGGACTTGACCAGCTTCTTGCCGGTCTGCACGCCGTCGGTGGTGGTCACCTGGTAGGTCAGCGTGCGGACGCCGTCGACGCCCTTGGTGCGGACGACCCGCTTGCCTTCGGCCAGGGACGCGTCCTTGACGGTGCGCTCGCCGTGCCGGATCGTGGCCCGCTCCGTCACGGTCGTCACCCGCACCACGGGCGAGGGTGCGGCACCCGAGGGGGTGGGCGCCGGCGTGGCGGAGGGCGCGGCCTCCGGCGACTGCGCCTGCGCGGGAGCCTCCTGCGTGGGCTCGGCGGGGGCGGCCACGATGGGTCGCTGCGCCTCTTCGGCCGCCGTGCCGGTGCGCTTGGGTTCCGGCTCGCCGCCCAGCGCGCTGACGATGGCGGTGCCGGCGCAGCAGAGCAGCAGGACGGAGAGCGCCACCGAGCCGAGGATCACGGCGACGCGGCGGCCTGGGCTGGCGCGGCGGAACCAGTTCGGGGCGGCGGGCGGCTGAGGTCCGGGGCCGTACGGCGGTGGGTACGCAGGCCCGGTCGGTGGTTGCATCGTCACGACGATGAGTGTCGTCGCAAGTACTACCGGAAATATCCACCGTCGCGCCGGTCGCCTGCTCCGTTCGCCCGCCGGCGGATCATCGGCGGGATCAGCCTTGGCCGCCGACAGTTCTCCGTCGATGGCGGGTCGGCCGGTCGACCGGTCCGTGGGGCCGACCGCGCAGGGCCGATCGTGTGGGACAGAACGCCAGCAAAAGCAGACACAGCGGGCGTACGCCGGGAGCGGGTGGCGGAGTCCGACGGGAACGGTACGACAACTGTGCCCCTGAGTCGTGGATACGACTCAGGGGCACCGCACGGTCAGCCGATGCTGATCAGCGCGTTGTCCAGTTCGCCGCGGAACTGGTCGTTGTTGCTGAGACCCGGCCCCTTGGCACCGATGTTGACCTTCGCGGTGCTGGTGATGGTCATCGTGGCGCCCGTCGCGGTTTTCACGGTCTCGCTGCCGACGATCAGGCTGAGCACGTCACCGCGCCGCTTGCACTGCACGAACTTCCAGCCCTGGTCGGCGATGGAGGTGTCGGCGGTGATGAGCAGCGACGCCGCCCCGTCGGGGCCCGCACCGGCGATTCGACAACCCGGCTTGCCGTTGTCGAGCTGGAGCTTCCACTGTGCCGGGTCGGCGAAGACGCCCTTCTGGATGAGATTGGCGCCGCTGGTCACCTGCCCGGTGGTCACCTTCACCAGTGCGCTGATGGTGAAGTCCTGACTGCCCGGGTTGAGGTTGGCGGCGTCCGGGACCTGGACGACCGCGCTGCCCGAGGCGGGGAAGGCGAGCGCCGGGCTGGCACCCCCACCGCTGGGGCGGGTCGCCCGCGAGATGGCGCCCGGGGCGCTCACGGCGATGCAGCCGGAGTCGCCGACGGTGGCGACGTCAGCGAAGCAGCCGGACGTCCACGGACCGGGCTCGACCTGTCCGGTGGGGGTGGCGTCGAAGTCCAGCCGCAACTGCTCAGTGGCGGCGTACGCGGGTGCGGTGTCCACCAGGACGGCGGCGGCGAGAGCGGTGACGCCCAGGGCGAATGCGGACATGGCACGACCCATGACGGTCCTCCAGGGATTGGGCTGCGGGCCCCCGTATGGCCGCAGCGCCCCACCATGATCACTGTGGCTATGACTGCTGTCAATGCCCCCTCAGCTCTCCCGCATCCCCCACGGCGAGCCGTAACTTGTGAGCAGGTCGAGGAAGGGCACCGGGGGCAGCGCCTCCGGCCCGAGCACGCCCACACCGGTCCACGCTCCGGTGGCGAGCAGTTCCAGCGCCACCACCGGGTTGACCGCGGTCTGCCAGACGACCGCCTGGTGGCCGTACTCGCGCATCGACCATTCGTTGTCGACCACGTGGTAGAGGTACACCTCCCGGGGCTTCCCGTCCGGGCCCAGGCCACGCACCCAGGTGCCGGCGCAGGTCTTGCCGCGCATCCGCTCGCCGAGGGTGGCCGGGTCGGGCAGGCAGGCGGCGACCACGTCGCGCGGGGACACGTCGGCGCCGCGCACCCGGACCGGGGAGACGCCGTCCAGGCCGAGCTTGTGCAGCGTCCTGAGCACGTCGATGAATTCGTCGCCGAGGCCGTACTTGAAGGTGACCCGGCGGGCCTTGACCCAGCGCGGGATGAGCAGCACTTCCTCGTGCTCCACGTTGACGCACTCGACCGGCCCGATCCCCTCCGGGAAGTCGAAGACCTCGGGCTCACTGAACGGCTCGGTCGTGTACCACCCCCGGTCGGCCTCCCAGACCACCGGCGGGTTGAGGCACTCCTCGATGGTGGTCCAGATGGAGAACGAGGGCGCGAAGTCGTAGCCGTCGACGGTCAGGTTCGCCCCGTCCCGGACGCCGATCTCGTCGATCTCGCTGAACAGCTCGTCGGCGGCGTACCGGGCGAAGATGTCGGACAGGCCGGGCTCGATGCCGATGCCGCCGAGCGCGAGCCGGCCGGCCTCCTCCCAGGCGGGGGCGGCGGCGAACTGTTCGTCGCCCAGCTTCACCCCGGTCCGCGCGTGCGGCTGCGACGGGTGCGGGCGGGACAGCGACATCGCCATGTCGAGGTAGTCCGCGCCGGCCGCGAACGCGCCGTCGAAGATGGGCATGACGAAGCGCGGGTCGACGGCGTTGAGCACGTGGGTGATCCGGTGCTCGCGGCACAGCGCGGTGACCGCGTCGGCCGAGGAGGCGTCCACCTGGGCGGCGACGAAACGGTCGCCGTGCCCGGCCACCGCGCGGGCGGCGCGGTCCGGGTCATGGTCGGCGACCACGATCGTCTCGAAGAAGGAGCGTCGGGCGGCGATGGCTACGGCGGCGGAGCCGACGCCACCGGCGCCGACGAGCAGGACACGCATCAGGAATCAAACCCCAAACCAAGACGATCGAGAGTACGGAGCCACAGGTCGCGTCTGCCCTCATGCGCATCGGCGCGGGCCATCGACCGGCGGGTGAGATTGATGCCGACCGCGCGGACGGGTTCCGGCGGGAACGGCAGGGGCTTGCGGCGGACCAGGTCGAGCCGGGTCAGCGGGGTGTCCCCGCCGGCCAGCAGGTCGAGCAGCACCCGGGCGGAGAAGCGGGTGGCCCCGACGCCGAGGCCGGTGTAGCCGGCCGCGTAGGCGAGTCGACCGCCGAACGCGGTGCCGTAGAACGGGCAGAACCGGGTGCAGGTGTCGATGACGCCGCCCCAGCGGTGGCTGAAGCGCACGTCGGCGAGCTGCGGGAACGTGGTGAAGAAGTGCTGGGCGAGGGTGGTGAAGGTGGCTGGGTTCTGCTCCAGCTTGGGGGCGACCCGGTTGCCGTAGTGGTAGACGGCGTCGTAGCCGCCGAAGAGGATCCGCCCGTCGCGGGTGATCCGGTAGTAGTGGAACTGGTTGCCGGTGTCGGCCAGCCCCTGCCGGTTGCGCCAGCCGATCGCGTCGCGCTGCGCCGGGCTGAGCGGCTCGGTCATCAGCACGTGGTCGTAGACGGGCACCACGTACGCGCGCAATCGGCGCAGCAGCGGCGGAAACGCGTTGGTGGTCAGCACGACCCGGCGGGCGCGTACCGAGCCGGGCGCGTTGCCCGGCCCGCCGACCGTCGACGCCAGCAGGGCCGGGCCGTCGGCGCGCAGCCCGGTGACCCGGGTGTGCTCGTGCACGCGTACGCCCAGGTCGAGGCAGGCCCGCCGCAGCCCCCACGCCAGCTTCGCCGGGTCCACCATGGCGACCCGGTCGGCGTCGACCATGCCGCCCAGGTACGTCGGCGAGTTCACCTCGGCGCGTACCTCATCGGTGTCGAGCAGCCGCACCCGGTGGCCGTACCGGCGGGCCAGCTCGGCGTCGGCGGCCAACCCGTCGAGCTGGTACGGCTCGACGGCGACGGCCAGTTCGCCGGTGCGCTCGAAGTCGCAGTCGATGTCGAACTCCGCGACGGTGGCGGCTATCGCGTCCAGGTTGGCGCGGCCGAGCCGTTCCAGCTCGCCGATCTCGCCGGGGAACCTGTCGACGCCGTTGGCCAGGCCGTGGGTGAGCGAGGCGGCACAGAACCCGCCGTTGCGCCCGGAGGCGGCCCACCCGCACGTCCCGGCGTCGACGAGCAGCACGTCCCGGTCCGGCTCGGCCCGCTTGGCCTCCAAGGCAGCCCAGAGCCCGCCGTACCCGCCGCCGATCACCAGCAGGTCGGCGGTCTGCGCGCCGGTGAGCGGCGCCAGCGGGTCGGGGCGCTCCGGGCGGTCCAGCCAGTACGGCACGGGCGCCGCGTCGGCCAGCGCCCGACCGGTATGCGGGACGGTCATGACTGCGACCCGGTCAAACGGCAGGCATGCGGGACGGTCATGACTGCGACCCGGTCGGACGGCCCGCATCCAGGGCGGTCATGACGAGCGACGCGGTTGCGGCACCGGGCCGGCCAGCAGCGCGGCGCGACGGGCCCGCCTCCCGCGCAGCGAGCTGAGCCCGACCAGCAGCAGCGCGATCGCGAACATCGCGGTGCCGATGACGTTCACCTGCGGCGGGATGCCCCGCTGGGCGGCGCCCCAGACGTACATGGGGAAGGTGACTGTCGTGCCGGCGTTGAAGTTCGTGATGATGAAGTCGTCGAAGCTCAACGAGAACGCCAGCAGCGCGGCGGCCACGATGCCCGGCAGCACCAGTGGCAGCGTGATCCGCCGGAAGGTCTGCCACTCGTTGGCGTAGAGGTCCATGGCGGCCTCCTCCAGCCGCCGGTCCATTCCGGCGAGCCGCGCCTTTACCGTGACCACCACGAACGACACGCAGAACATCACGTGCGCGATGACGATGGTCCAGAAGCCCTGCGGCACCCCGGCCGAGACGAACAGGGCCAGCAGCGACGTGCCCATCACCAGCTCCGGGGTGGCCATCGGCAGGAAGATCAGCACGTTGACGCCGGCCCGGCCGCGGAAGCGGTGCCGGACCAGCGCGAACGCCATCAGGGTGCCGAGCACGGTGGCGACCACCGTGGCGATGAACCCGATCTGCACGCTGCGCACTACCGCGTCGCACATGTCGGAGGTGGCGCAGGGCTGCCGCCAGTTGTCCAGTGTGAACTCGTTGAAGTCGTACGACAGGCGGCTCGACGGGCGGTTGAACGACAGCCCGGCCACCACCAGGATCGGCAGCGCCAGGTAGCCGAGCACCAGCAGCGCCACGATCATCACCCAGCGATCCGCCAACCAGCGCGACACTCGCATCAGAGCCTGCCTTCATTCGCGACTGCGGGGCTCCGCTGCGCTGCACTCCTCGCGCTCATCAGAGAACCTCCTCCGTGCCGGCCCTGCGCAGGTAGCCGAAGACCACCGCGAGGATCGCCGCCATCAGCAGGAACGACAGCGCGGCGCCCTGCGGGTAGTCCAGCCGGACCAGGAACGCCGAGTCGATGACGTTGCCGATCATGTATTCGTTCGGGGTGCCGAGCAGTTCGGCGTTGATGTAGTCGCCGCTGGCCGGGATGAAGAACAGCAGCGTGCCGGCGACCAGACCGGGCATGGACAACGGCAGGGTCACCCGGCGGAACGCCTGGACGCCGCTCGCGTACAGGTCGCTCGCCGCCTCCAACAGCCGGGGGTCCAGCCGCTCCAGGCTCGCGTACAGGGGCAGCACCAGAAACGGCAGGAAGTTGTACGTCAGGCCGAGCACCACCGCGAACGGCGTGGCCAGCAGCCGCCCGTCGGGCGCGAGCAGGTGCACGTCCCGCAGCAGGCCGACGAGCGCGCCGTTGTCCGACAGGATCGTCTTCCAGGCCAGCGTGCGGACCAGGAAGCTGGTGAACATCGGCGCGACCACGCACACCAGCAGCAGGTTCTTCCACCGGCCGGCCTTCTGCGCGATGGCGTACGCCAGTGGGTAGCCGAGCAGCAGCGCCAGCACCAGGGCCAGTCCGGCGTAGCCGAACGAGCGCAGCAGCTGCGGCCAGTACGCCTGCACGACGTCCGGATAGTTGCCGAACGCCCACGTCATCGCGTACCCGGTGGAGAGCGAGCCGCTGGGGTCGTAGAGGCTCGCCGCGGCGAGTTGCAGCAGCGGCACGCCGAAGAACACCAGCAGCCAGACCGCGCCGGGCAGCAGCAACAGGTACGGCAGGAGCCGGTGCCGCCCGGATCGGCCGGCCGGTGGTGGAGGCGCCGGCTGCCCCGGTCTGGTGGGGGCCAGGAGGGTCATGACGACGCGCCCACCGGCTCGTCGAGCACCGGCGTGGTCCGGTCGGTGTCGGCGGCGTCGCGCGCCAGCAGGAACGCGTGGCGCGGATCCCAGTACGCCACGGCCTCGCTGCCCACCGGCACCGGCACCTGGGCGCCGTCGTTCGCCGCGAACACCGACAGCTCGGTGCCCCAACCGGTGCGCAGCAGGTACTGCGTGCTGACCCCCACGTAGGAGGCATCGGTGACCACACCGGTGAGGTGCTGGTGTCCTCGGGGGATCTGGTCGGCGGAGCCGACCAGATGCAGCTTCTCCGGGCGTACCCCCAGGTGGACCGGACCCCGGTCGGCGCGCGACCGGCCGGCGGGCACCGAGAAGCGCGCGCCGTGCACCGTCACCGCGACCTCGCCGCCGCTCGTGCCGGCGGCCTCGCCGGCGAGCAGGTTGGACTGGCCGAGGAAGTTCGCCACGAACGCGGTGGCCGGGAACTCGTAGAGGTCGGCCGGGGCGCCCTGCTGTTCGATCCGGCCGGCGTTCATCACCGCGACGGTGTCGGCCATGGTCATGGCCTCCTCCTGGTCGTGGGTGACGTGCACGAACGTGATGCCAACCTCGGTCTGGATGCGCTTCAGCTCGATCTGCATCTGCCGGCGCAGCTTGAGGTCGAGCGCGCCCAACGGCTCGTCGAGCAGCAGCACCTGCGGCTGGTTGATCAGAGCGCGGGCCAGCGCGACCCGCTGCTGCTGGCCACCGGAGAGCTGGGCCGGGCGGCGGGGGCCGAAGCCGTCGAGCTGCACCAGCGACAGCATCCGCCGGACCTGGTCGTCGACCGAGCGGATGCCGCGCCGCCGCAGCCCGAAGGCCACGTTCTCGAAGATGGTGAGGTGCGGAAAGAGCGCGTAGCTCTGGAAGACCGTGTTGACCGGCCGCTTGTACGGCCGCAGCCGGGCGATGTCGGTGTCGCCGAGCAGCACCTGGCCGCTGGTCGGCTCCTCCAGCCCGGCGATCATGCGCAGCGTGGTGGTCTTGCCGCAGCCGGACGCGCCGAGCAGCGCGAAGAACGAGCCCTGGCCGATCGTCAGGCTGAGGTCGTCGACGGCGGTGAAGATGCCGAACCGCTTGGTGAGGTCGGCCAGGCGCAGGTCGCCTGCGGGTGTCTCGCGCGCCATCGGAGTCACGCCCCGATGACCTGCTGGAACTTACCCTCGTACTCCTTCTCCTGCTTTTCGTCCAGGGCCATGAACACCTTGGACTTCGCCAGCAGCGCGTCGTCGGGGAAGATCAGCGGGTTGGCGGCCAGGTCCGGGTCGATCTTCTCCATCTCGGCCTGGGCGCCCTTGACCGGGCAGATGTAGTTGACGTACGCGGCGAGCTTCGCCGCGACCGCCGGCTCGTAGTAGTAGTTGATCAGCGCTTCGGCGTTGCCCTTGTGGGTGGCCTTGTTCGGGACCATCATGTTGTCGCTGTAGAGCATCGCGCCGGAGTCCGGCGCGACGAACTGCACCTTTTCGTTCTCACTGGAGAGCTGGATGACATCCCCGGACCAGCCGATGCACGCGGCGATGTCGCCCTTGGCCAGGTCGGGTGCGTAGTCGTTGCCGGTGAACTTGCGGATCTGCCCGGAGTCGACTGCCTTCTTGAGCTTGTTGAGCGCGTCGTCGAACTGGGCAGCGGTGAAGTTCGACGGGTCGTGCCCGTTCGAGCCGAGCAGCAGACCCATCGTGTCGCGCATCTCGCTGAGCGCCGTCACCTTGCCCTTGAGGTCGGGGCGGGTCAGCAGCTCGTCGACCGTGCGCAGCTCCTTGGTGACGCTGCCGTTGAACGCCAACCCGGCCAGGCCGGACTGCCACGGGATCGAGATCCGGTTCTCGGTGTCGAACGAGCGGTTGAGCAGCGACGGCAGCAGGTTCGCCTGGACGTTCGGGATCTTTGCCGCGTCGAGCTTCTGGATCCAGCCGAGCCGGATCATCCGCGCGGCCATCCAGTCGGTCAGCACGATGATGTCCCGGTCGGTGCTCTGGCAGGCGGCCAGCTGGTTCTGCACCTTGCCGAAGAACTCGTTGTTGTCGTTGATGTCCTCGGTGTAGGTGACCTGGATGCCGGTCTTCGTGATGAACTCGTCCAGGCTCGGCCGCTTCGACTCGTCCTTCTCGTCGACGTCCATGTACTGCGGCCAGTTGGAGAAGGCCAGCTTCTTCTCGGTGCCGGACAGGTCCTCGCTGACGCAGCCGGCCTCGGTCTGCTGGGCGCCCTTGGTGCCGCAGCCGGCGAGACTGCCGCCCGCAGCGAGCAGGGCGGCCGATCCGAGAGTGCCGGTGAGCAGTCCACGCCGGGAAAGGGGCCGGAGGGGAGTACGCATGACGACTCCTAGGGGGTCATCGTCGGCGGGCGGGACGGGGGAGGCGCGCGCCGGCGGGAATGTCGGGAGGGTCAAGTACCAGGGACGACTGATCCTGACATGAGACACCCTCTCTCACAAGGGATTCCGTTGCGGGGTTAGCGATGCACGACGAAATACGCCAGACTGCGCGGGGACACACGCACGACATCACGATTCGGGACATGGGGAGCGCACGATGACGAACCGGCAGCACGAGAGCGGCAACGGCGGTCGACGCGTCGCCGTACGTGAAGGCGCCAATCACGCTCTGCTGGACGACGTGGCCAAGCAGATCATCGAACAGCTCCAGGAGGACGGCCGGCGGCCGTACGCGACGATCGGCAAGGCCGTCGGCCTGTCCGAGGCGGCTGTCCGCCAGCGGGTCCAGCGGTTGCTCGACTCGGGCGTCATGCAGATCGTCGCGGTGACCGATCCGCTCCAGCTCGGCTTCCCCCGCCAGGCGATGATCGGGCTACGTACCGACGGCGACCTGGAGGCGGTGGCCGACCGACTGGCCGAGCTGGACGAGGTCGACTACGTGGTCATCACCGCCGGATCGTTCGACCTGCTCACCGAGGTGGTCTGCCGCAACGACGACCACCTGCTGGAGATCCTGCAACGGCTGCGCGCGGTGCCCGGCGTGCTCGCCACCGAGGCGTTCGTGTACCTCAAGCTGCGCAAGCAGACCTACACCTGGGGTACGGCCTGACGCACCGCTCGTCGGCGCTCGTCGGCGCTTGATCGACTCGGCTTTCCGGAAGTCGGGGTGTCCGGGTGGCCCTGATGCCCCGGTTTCCGTGAACCCGAGTGGATCAGCGGCCTGCTGCGCCCACCGTGCCTGCCGCGCCGACGAACGACGCCCAGGCGGTCGGGGCGAAGATCAGGGTGCCACCGTCGCGGTCCTTGCTGTCCCGCACCAGCACCCGGCCGGGCAGGTTGTCGGCCACCTCGACGCAGTCACCGCCGTTGTTGCTGCTGCGGGTCGAGGTGCGCCAGCGTGCGTCGCTCATGTCACGCCTGCCGCAACTGCTCGACGAAGAAGCGCCAACTGGTCGGGGCGAAGGTCAGGGTGCCACCGTCGGGGTCCTTGCTGTCCCGCACCAGCACCCGGCCGGGCAGGTTGTCGGCCACCTCGACGCAGTCACCGCCGTTGTTGCTGC
>NZ_JBNCKQ010000004.1:407212-604171 GCF_049841615.1 Micromonospora sp. DT63
GCTGCGGGTCGAGGTGCGCCAACGGGCGTCGGTCATGTCCATGTCGTGGCCACTTCCCTGATCAGCTCGATCGACCGGCGTTGGGGCAGCGCCTCACCGGCGACGCTCTCCCACCTGCGTCCCAGGCTAGCGACGTCGAGAGGATCGGTCACGATCTGACCGCGGAGCTGGTTGTCGAGATACGCCAATTCCGTCCCGTCGGGCAGGCGGCCCAGCACGAACGGCCCGGCGAGGCCGGTGTGCCACGGGCTCTCGGCGGGGATGACCCGGACCTGCACGTGCTCCCACTCGGCAGCCGAGGCGAGGTGCCGGAGCTGCCCGGCCATCACCGACCCGTCGCCGACCGGCCGGCGCAGCACCACCTCGTCGATCACCGCTACGAGCTGGGGTGGGGCATCGCGGCAGAGGACCGCCTGCCGGTCGATCCGGCTCGCCACGATCTGGTCCACTTCGGAGACTGGGACCAGCCCGCCCGTGTTCAGGACCGCCCGGGCGTACCCCTCGGTCTGAAGCAGGCCCGGCACGAGCAGCGGTTGATGGGAGCGGATCGAGGTCGCGTCCTGTTCCAGCTCAGCCCACGGCCGGAACCACGGCAGGTCCCGGCGGCGGAACGGCTCCGGCCAGAGGTCGGCGGCGTCGCGGCGTAGGACCTCCGCCACCGCGATGCGGGTACGCGGGTGCGGAATGCGCCCCGCGGCGAGCCACCGCGCCGCCGTCTTGGGGTCGACGCCGACCTTCTCGGCCAGCGACTCGACCGTCTCCCCCGCCTCGGCCATCGCCACCCGCAACGCCTCGTTCGCCATTCGGATCCTCCCGCCCGCCGGACACACACCACAACTCCGCTCGGTACGGAGCGCCCAGCCACGTCATGCCCGCTGCGCCGCCCCGCTCGGTAGAGAGCAGCGCCCCGCTCGGGTGCTGAGCCGCCCCGCGTGGAGCAAGCTGTGCCGCCCCGCTCGGCACACGCTGCGGCGCACGATAGCCACGCTGAGTGTCGATGTCTCCGGCCTACCGGCGTGTTGCGGTGGGACGTGTTGGCGTGCATCCAGGACGCCCACCGAGCGCCCCCGAGGTGTCCCACCAGCGTCCCGACGCTCACCTCGCACCGCCCCTGCCGATAATCCACTCGACGTCGCCGAAATCGCGGTATCAACCACGCCCCGATGGCACAACATCGGCGAACTGGAGTGGATCAACCGTGCGGCGCGGGGCGAACGGTGGCGCGCGGGGCGAACGGCGGCGCAGGTCAGGCGCGTGCCCCACATCTGGGGCAGCTCGACAGGACTGGAACCCCACACCAGCAGGTCACGCAGCGATGCGAAATCCGTTGCCGAGACTGCAACCGCTCGCTGATTCCGTCGTGCCTGGCCCATCACGCCACTGATACCACTTGCCTATGAGCCCAAGACTGTGCGATAACCGTTGGCAGAGCGGCCGGCTTCACCCTTTGACCGGCCCGACGACCGATGGGGCTGACATGGCCAACGCCACCGACCACCTCTGGATGCACTTCACCCGGATGGCGAGCTACTCCGCCGGCGAGGTGCCGACAATCGTGCGCGGCGAGGGCGCGTACGTGTGGGACGCGCAGGGCCGCCGCTACCTCGACGGGCTCGCCGGGCTGTTCGTCGTCAACGCCGGTCACGGTCGCACCGAGCTGGCCGAGGCCGCCGCCAAGCAGGCCGGTGAGTTGGCCTACTTCCCGCTCTGGTCGTACGCGCACCCGAAGGCCGTCGAGCTGGCCGAGAAGATCGCCTCGCTCACCCCGGGTGACCTGAACCGGGTCTTCTTCACCACCGGCGGCTCGGAGGCCGTCGAGGCGGCGTGGAAGCTGGCCCGGGCCTACTTCAAGCGCACCGGTCAGCCCAACAAGTACAAGGTGATCAGCCGGTACATCGCCTACCACGGCACCTCGATGGGCGCGCTGTCGATCACCGGTCTGCCCGGCATCAAGAGCGACTTCGAGCCGCTGGTGCCCGGCGCGATCAAGGTGCCGAACACCAACTTCTACCGGGCGCCCGAGCACGGCGACGACGCGGAGGCGTTCGGCCGCTGGGCCGCCGACGAGATCGGCCGGGCCATCGAGCGGGAGGGGCCGGACACGGTCGCCGCGGTCTTCCTGGAGCCCGTGCAGAACTCCGGCGGCTGCTTCCCACCCCCGCCCGGCTACTTCGAGCGGGTCCGGGAGATCTGCGACGCGTACGACGTGCTGCTCGTCTCCGACGAGGTGATCTGTTCGTGGGGTCGGCTCGGCGAGTACTTCGGCGCCGTCCGCTACGGCTACCAGCCGGACATCATCACCACCGCCAAGGGCATCACCTCGGGGTACGCCCCGCTCGGCGCGATGATCGCCAGCGACCGGCTGATGGAGCCGTTCCTCACCGAGACGGGCATGTTCGCCCACGGGGTGACGTTCGGCGGCCACCCCGTCTCCTGCGCGGTGGCCCTGGCCAACCTGGAGGTCTTCGCCCGTGAAGACCTCGTCGGGCACGTACGCGCCAACGAGGCCGCGTTCCGGGCCACCCTGGAGAAGCTGTACGACCTGCCGATCGTCGGCGACGTGCGGGGCGACGGCTACTTCTACGGCATCGAGCTGGTCAAGGACAAGACGACCCGGGAGACGTTCGACGAGGCCGAGTCGGAGCGGCTGCTGCGTGGTTTCCTGTCGACCGCGCTGTTCCAGGCCGGCCTCTACTGCCGGGCCGACGACCGGGGCGACCCCGTCATCCAGCTCGCCCCGCCGCTGATCGCCGAGCAGCAGCACTTCGACGAGATCGAGCAGATCCTGCGCACGGTGCTGACCGAGGCGTGGTCGCGGCTCTGACCATGCGCTACGAGGACCTGTCGTACTGGCTGTCCACCCTGGACGAGCCGCTGACCCCTCGACCCGCGCTGCCCGGCGACACGGACGCCGACGTGGTGATCGTGGGCGCCGGCTACACCGGGCTGTGGACGGCGTACCACCTGGCCCGGGCCGATCCGACGCTGCGGGTCGTCGTCCTGGAGCGGGAGATCGTGGGGTACGGGGCGTCGGGGCGCAACGGCGGCTGGTGCTCGGCGCTCTTTCCCACGTCACTGACCGGGCTGGCCCGCCGGCACGGCCGCGACGCGGCTGTCGCCATGCAACGGGCGCTGCACGACACCGTCCGTGCCGTGGGCCGGGTGGTCGCGGCGGAGGGCATCGACTGCGACTGGGCCGACGGCGGCACCGTCACGCTCGCCCGCACCGGCCCGCAGCTCGCCCGGGCCCGGGCCGCCGTGGATGAGGCCCGCGCGTTCGGCTTCGGCGCCGAACACCTGGCGCTCCTCGACGCCGACGAGGCCGCGGCCCGGTGCGGCGCCGAGGGGGTACGCGGTGGGACGTACACCCCGCACTGCGCGACAGTGCACCCGGCGAAGCTGGTGCGTGCTCTGGCGCGGGCGGTGGAACGCCTCGGGGTGCGGATCCACGAGCAGACCACGGTGACCGCGATCCGGGCCGGCGCGGCTCGCACCCCGTCGGGGACGGTCCGGGCGTCGGTGGTGGTTCGGGCCACCGAGGGGTACACGCCCATGCTGCCCGGCCTGCGGCGCACGGTGGCGCCGGTGTACTCGCTGATGGTGGCCACCGAGCCGCTGCCGGCACAGACCTGGGAGCGGATCGGCCTGGCGGATCGGGAGACGTTCTCCGACCACCGGCACGTGATCATCTACGGCCAGCGGACGGCGGACGGTCGGCTGGCCTTCGGCGGGCGCGGCGCTCCGTACCATTTCGGGTCCCGGGTCTCTCCCGGCCAGGACCGGGAGCCACGGGTCTTCGCGGCGCTGCGACGGACCCTGGGCGAGTTGTTTCCGGTGCTCGGGCCGGACGTCCCGGTGACCCACGCCTGGGGCGGTCCGCTCGGGGTGGCCCGGGACTGGGCCGCCTCGGTCGGCTTCGACCGGGCCAGCGGGCTGGCCTGGGCGGGCGGCTACGTCGGGGACGGGGTGGGCGCCAGCAACCTCGCCGGCCGCACCCTGGCCGACCTGATCCGCGGCCAGCGCAGCGAGCTGACGGGCCTGCCCTGGGTCAACCACCGCTCCCCCGGGTGGGAGCCGGAACCCCTGCGCTGGCTGGCGATGAACGCGGCCCTGCGCGTCATGACCAGCGCCGACGCCAAGGAGAACCGGACCGACCGACCTTCCCGCCGCGCCAGGACACTCTCCCGCCTCCTGGGGCAGTGACCGGGTTCAGTGGTTCGGGGGGATCACCCGGAGGTGGCCCCGGCGGCCCGTCTGGTGGGGGCCTTCCGGGTGGGCCTGGTCGGGCTCCGGAGGGCGGGGCGCCGGGCGGGCGGCCTCGCGAACCGCCTCGGCGAGCGCCACCAGGTCGTCGGTGGTGGGCGGGGGCGGCTCGAACTCGCCCTCGTGCCGCACCACGTCCCAGCCGCGCGGAGCGGTGAGGCTGCGGGCGTGCTGCTCACACAGGTCGTACGTGTGCGGCTCGGCGAACGCCGCCAACGGGCCCACCACTGCTGTCGACTCGTTGTAGACATAGGTCAATGTGGCGACCGCTTGCCGGGGGCAGCCGTTACGGGAGCAGCGCCGTGGTGACCTCACGGCGGCAGGGTATCTCCATTACCGGGTCCGGCGCATCGCTTCGCGTTGCGACACGCCCGTCGTGGTGATCACAATTCCCGGTTCGGGTCGCGCCGCGCCATGAAGTGCCGCTGCCGCTGGCCGGCCCGGCACGGGGACTACCCTTTGCCTCATGACGAGCCCGGAACACCGCCGCCCCGGCCCCGGCCGGCGTGCGCACCGCGACCGGCACGGGCGTGGCCTGCGCGGGCGTCTGGTGCCGGCGACCGTGCCGTTGGCGCGGACCAAGGCCGAGGTCTTCGACGACCTGGTGCTGGACACCGTCGAGACGTTGGAACGGCGGTTCGCCAAGGAGCTGGCCGGTGTCGAGTTCGCCGTCGAGGACGTCCCACCGGACCTGAACGTCTACGACTCCGACGTGCTGGAGGACGGCGAGGTGCCGCTGGCCCGGCTGCTGCCCGGCCGCCCCGGCCGCCAGGAGGTGCCGCCGCGCATCGTGTTGTACCGGCGACCGTTGGAGTTCCGTGCCATGGACCGCGAGGATCTGGCCGACCTCGTCCACGACGTGATCATCGAACAGGTGGCGAACCTGCTCGGGGTCGATCCCGACGAGCTGGCCTGAGCCGTACGCGCCAGCGAACCGCGCGCCCGTACGACGGCTGAGCCGGGCGGCCCCCACCGCCCCGACCCTGCACCGCTCAGGCGGCCCGCCGCTTCAACTTGCGTCGCTCCCGCTCGGAGAGCCCACCCCAGATGCCGAACCGCTCGTCGTGGCCGAGAGCGTATTCGAGGCATTCGGTCTTGACCTCGCAGCGCGAGCAGATTCGCTTCGCCTCGCGGGTCGAGCCGCCCTTCTCGGGAAAGAACGCCTCGGGGTCGGTCTGCGAGCACAAGGCCCGCTCCTGCCACTCCGGCGCGTTTCCGAGCAGGTCGGCCACCTCAAGCTGGCCGTCCATCAAATGCCTCCTTGTCGCGCACCGGCGTCATCGCCGCTGCAACCCCCCACGCGAAAGGCGTGCTTGTCCGTCCGGTCCCTTTTGTTGCGTTCCGTGCGAACAACCCCATTCAAATTACACGCGTGTAATGCGTGCGCCGTCAAGCCAAACTTGATAATGGAGTCGCCCTCCCGACACCCCTGGTCGGCCACCAGGACCGTCCCAGCCTCGCAACCTGCCCTATCGATTCAGACCCCGGCCGAGTAACGCCCTCTCCGGCGAGTTGCCCGACTTTTCTGCCGTGGCGCTCCCCCCGACGGGAGACCGCCAGCCCCCTCTCGCAAAGCTGATCTTGGTGGGGGACAGGTTAACGCGGCGCGGCGCAGACCGCCCGTCGAGCCGTGGACAGCATTCGCACCCCGCCCACGATGTGGACGGGGTGCGAGTGCAAAATGGCGCTCCGGGGTCAGCCGGTGGCCCCAAAACCGCTGCTGGGCCACACGAACTCGGCGATCCCTCCACCATGGACAGAAACGACGCCGGCGGACGTGTCCTCGTCCCACCAGACGGTATACATCCCGGCGGGAAGATCGGGATAGACCGCACTGTGGAACGACCCGTCCCGCACCCGGCGCTCCCGTACCGCCGAGTGGACGCGTCGATCATCGCCGCGGCTGATCTCGATCTCCCGGCCGTGCAGATCCCGACCGGTGTAGACGATCAGGGCGCCGGTGTCGCCACCCAGTTCGAGGACGACACTCCCCGTCTCCGACGGCCCGTACGTGTGCTCGTGCATCCGCCGCTCCCCCCGCCGACGATCAGGACGACGCCGGCGGGTTGTTGAACCCGTCGTACGGCGTACCGAGGTAGGGGAAGCTCGCGAGAAACGGGGCGGTCACGTCGGCGGCGCTCAACCCCGGGGTGACCGCGGCGGCCGCCGCGTCCGGGCGGAACGTCTTGTCGACCAGCGGGACGGTCAACCCGGCGATCGCCCGCAGCGCGATGCTCACCACGTCGTCGCCGACCCGCCGCCCGTTGGGGAAGCCGGCCAGGTCGCCGCCGAGCACCCCGAACCGGTCCGGCTTGCGGTTCGGCGCGATCGCCGTGTTCAGCCGCAGCATGTCGGCCTGCAGGTCGCCGGTGGCGTTGGTGAAGCCGTCGATCAGCCCGGCCGGCACGCCGGTGAGCAGGATCGCCACCAGGTCGGCACGGGCCTTCTTCGACTTGTTGAGCTTGTCCAGGTTGGGAAAGACGTCCGGGTACAGGGCCGGCAGCAGCGCGGCCAACTCGGGCCGCTCGACGAACTGGGCGAACCGCTTGTCCTCCGACGGTGGCAGCGAGTTCCACAGGTCCTTCTTGGACATCGGCACGATGACCTCGTTGAACAGCGGATTGCCCAGCCGGGAGACCTGCGTGAACGGGCCGGTGGAGGTGTCCTGCGCGACCCGGTCACCGAGCACCCGGACCTGCCGGCGCGACGCCGACGTCCACACGCCGAGCACCGACGCCGGGTCGGCCGCGCCGTACCGGCTGGCACGGCGACGCACCTGCTTCAGCGGCACCTGCACGGCGAGGCTGTGCACGTTCATCCGGTCGGTGGCGTTGACCGGCTCCCCCTCGGACTTGAAGATCTTCTTACCGGCGACGTGCAGCTGCTGGAACGGCCGCAACGTGCCGAGGTCGAAGATCGCCCCCAGGTCGACGAAGAAGCCGTCCGCACGCTGGCCGGCGAAGACCCGCTCCCCCGTCGACAGGGTGTAGGTGGCCTGCCGGACGAGGTCGGCGTACTTCGGGGTGGACAGCGGGCCGACGTTGCACGGCGGGCAGGGCAGCTTGTGCGCGAGGCGGTGCTCCCGGCCGTCGGTCACCCGGGTCAGGCTGTAGAACTGCCGGCGGTTCCAGTTCCTGCTGTCAAGCGACTCGATCGGCCCGGTGTTGTAGAGGAAGCTGTTCGGGTTGGTGATCTCGGTGGTGAACTCGAACCGGTAGGTGACGTCGGGCTGACCGTCACCGTCGTTGTCGATGTGGATCTCGTAGCGCACGTCGTCGCCGAACTCGAAGAAGTTCGGCCCGCCGGACGGGAGCTGCAAGGGCACGTAGTTGGCGATCAACGTGACCGTGTCGGGCTTGTCGGGGCTGACGAACGCGTAAAGGTCGGAGCTGTCGGCGACCGGATCCTTGGCTATCTCCGGGGCCTCGCGGTGGGAAGACATGGCGGACCAACCTCACTGGGCGGGGACTGATGGCGGGTCGGGACGGTGCGGGGTCAGCGCCGGGCTGCGCGCCGCAGTCGGTCCGCCAGGCCACGGTCGCGTACCTCGATCCGGGACTCACCGACGAAGACGTCCATCGTTCCGGACGCGGCGTCGCGCAGGTGCACGACGATCGGCTCATCGGCCCGACCCGCGGCGCCCGGCGCGTTCTGCGCCGCCGACAGGCCCGGCACGGTGAGCGCGGCGGCGCCGAGGGTGGCGCTGGCCGCGGCGGTCAACGTCTGCCGGCGGGTCAGTCGCGGCCACTGCCGCTTCCGCTGATCACTGGTCATGGGCAACCTTTCGGGCGGCGGCGCGTACGCGCCCGCGGTGACGGACGGGTCCGGTGCCGTCGCGGTGACGCCGCCGGGCCCCTGAAGGGGACACCGGCGGCGGTCCTCGCCGCGACCGCCGCCGGCACCGCGTGGTACGGCCGGCGGCGGGAAAAGGTTCGACCTCAGCGCGGAGCGTGACCGTACGCAGTCGACCGCTTGCGCGCCGGACGACCGGCGGCCTTCGCGATGGCCCGCAACTGCTCCTCGGTACGCGCCGACCCGTTGTCGGAGCCGGCCATCCGGGAGATGGTCTCCTCCATCAGGGTGCCGCCCAGGTCGTTGCAGCCGCCCTGGAGCATCGCCACGGTGCCCTCGTCGCCGAGCTTCACCCAGGAGCACTGGATGTTGTCGATCCGGCCGTGCAGCAGCAGCCGCGACATGGCGTGCACGACCCGGTTCTCCCGCCAGGTCGGCCCCGGGCGGGCGATGCCGGCCAGGTAGATCGGCGCGTTGGTGTGCACGAACGGCAGCGCCACGAACTCGGTGAACCCGCCGGTGCGGTCCTGCACGCCGGCCAGCACCCTAAAGTGCGCCAGCCACTGCCCCGGGTGGTCGACGTGGCCGTACATCATCGTGGAGCTGGACCGGATGCCCAGCTCGTGGGCCGTGCTGACGACGTCGACCCAGGCGGCGGCCGGCAGTTTGCCCTTGGTGAGCACCCAGCGCACGTCGTCGTCGAGGATCTCGGCGGCGGTGCCCGGGATGGTGTCCAGCCCCGCCTCGCGCAGCCGGGTCAGCCACTCGCGCACCGGCACGCCCGCCTTCGCGGCGGCGGTGACGATCTCCATCGGGGAGAACGCGTGCACGTGCATCTCCGGCACGCGGGCCTTGATCGCGCGCACGATGTCCGCGTACCCGGTGACCGGCATCTTCGGGTCGATGCCGCCCTGGAGGCACACCTCGCTGGCGCCGGCCGCCCACGCCTGCTCGGCCCGGTCGGCGACCTGGTCGACGGAGAGCCGGTACGCGTCGGCGTCCCGCTCACGCTGGGCGAACGCGCAGAACCGGCAGCCCACGTAGCAGACGTTGCTGAAGTTGATGTTGCGGTTGACCACGTAGGTGACGTCGTCGCCGACCGCGTCGCGGCGTACGTCGTCGGCGAGCCGGCACAACTCGTCCAGCGCCGGCCCGTCGGCGCCGAACAGCGCCAGCGCCGCGTCGGTGTGCCGGGGATCGAGCAGCGCCGCCGGGTCGTCGGCCGCCAGCCGCAGCCCGGCCGCCACGTCACGGTCCGCGCCACTGCCGGTCGATTCCGGCGGTACGCCCGCACGTCGCGCCGCCGCCTCGGGAGTGACCTTGCCGGCGACCTCGGACCAGTCGCCGTAGACGCTGTCGAAGTCGCCGCGCCGGTCGTCGGTGCGGCCGGTGGTGTCGATGGTGGCGTGCAAGTCGGTGCGCCCGCCGAACGTCTCCTCCGGCTCCTGCCAGGGACGCCCCTGCGGGAGGGCCGACTCGACAGCCATGCCGGTCGCCGGGTCGGCGAGGGCGCTCACGTGCGGCAGCAGCCGCGGGTCGAGCCACGGGTCACCGGCGCGCACGTACTCCGGGTAGATGGTCAGCCGCTCCCGCAGCGTGAACCCGGCCAGCTCGGTGTGCCGGGCCAACTCCTCGATCTGCGGCCACGGGCGCTCCGGGTTGACGTGGTCGGGGGTGAGCGGGGAGACGCCACCCCAGTCGTCGATGCCGGCGCGCAGCAACAGGTCGTACTCGCCGGCGATGAGGTTCGGCGGAGCCTGGATGCGGGCCTTCGGGCCGAGCAGCAGTCGGGCCACCGCCACCGTGGCGGCCAGGTCGTGCAGTTCCGCGTCGGGCATGCCCCGCATCGCCGTGTCCGGCTTGGCGCGGAAGTTCTGCACGATCACCTCCTGGAGGTGGCCGTACTCCCGGTGCGCGCGGCGGATCGCGAACAGCGCGTCCACCCGCTCGGCCGGCGTCTCGCCGATGCCGATGAGGATGCCGGTGGTGAACGGCACCCCGACCCGCCCCGCGTCGTCGAGCACCCGCAGCCGGACCGCCGGCTCCTTGTCCGGCGAGCCGTAGTGCGGGCCGCCCGGCTCGGACCACAGCCGGGTGGCCGTGGTCTCCAGCATCATGCCCATGCTCGGCGCGACCGGCTTGAGCCGTTGCAGCTCCGACCAGGACAGCACCCCAGGGTTGAGGTGCGGCAGCAGGCCCGTCTCCTCCAGCACGGCCACCGCGCAGGCACGCAGATAGTCCAGAGTGGAGTCGTAGCCGCGCTCGTCGAGCCAGCTCCGGGCCGCCGGCCAGCGCTCCTCCGGCCGGTCACCGAGGGTGAACAGGGCCTCCTTGCAACCCTGCGCCGCGCCTGCCCGCGCGATCGCCAGAACCTCGTCGCGGTCCAGGAACGGCGCCGGCAGCCGGTGCGGCACGGTCGCGAACGTGCAGTAGTGGCAGCGGTCCCGGCAGAGCCGGGTCAGCGGAATGAAGACCTTCTTCGAGTACGTGACCACGCCCGGCCGCCCGGCGTCACGCAGCCCGGCGTCGCGGATCCCCCCGGCGGTCCGGAGCAGTTCGTCGAGCGCGTCGCCACGGGCGGCGAGAAGCGCGGTCGCCTCGTCGACGTCCAGCGCGCGCCCGGTCGCGGCCCGGCCCAGGGCCCGCCGCACGCTCGCCTCGCTCGGACCGGAGTGGGTGCGATCAACCATCCACTCAGCCTATGCGCAGCGCGGGCCCGACCCACCAGACCCAGCCCGCACCGTGGGAAACCGCACCCCATGATCACTTGATGCGTCGGTGGAGGGGCGGGCACCGCCTGCGGCTCCTTTGCTCTGCTTCAACCTACGCAACACCGCGCGTCCGATATCCGGACGCCGGCTGTTGCCTCGGTTGAAGCAGAGCAAAGGAGGACCCGACCATCACCAGCCCGGAGGTGCTGGCGGCTCAGCGGGGCTGGTCGGGGTGCGTGGCGGGGTTGATGTGTTGGGTGCGGTCGGGGTCGGCCGGGCGCCCGATGGCCTGGGTGGGGTCGGCGGAGGCCGGCTCGGCGGACTGGCGCGGGATCGCCTGCGTCGGGTCCGCCGACGGCGGCTGCCCGAACGGCGGCGCGGGCGGCGCCGACTGCGGGGCGGGGTTGGCCGGCGGCGCGGACTGCGGGAACGGCGGCGCCGACTGCGGAGCGGCCTGGAACGGCGGCGCGGACTGCGGGGCCGACTGCGGGTGCGGCGGCGCGGACTGCGGGGCCTGGAACGGCGGCGACGGCTGGCCGTACTGGCCGGGGAACTGCGCCGGCGGGTAACCGCCCGGCTGGCCGGCCTGCGGGTAACCGCCCGGCTGGCCGGGAGCGGGCCATCCGCCCTGCGGCTGACCGCCGGGCTGACCGGGAGCCGGCCAACCGCCCTGCTGCTGCTGCGGCCAACCCGGCTGCGGCTGGCCGTAGACGCCCGGCTGCGGCTTCGGCTTGGGGACGTAGTAGAACGCCCGCCAGATGGTGAACACCACCCAGGCGGCCACCGCGAAGATCACCAGCCAGGCGAACCGGGCGAGAAGGCCGAGCAACGCGTCGAGGATCTCGGTCTCGGCGAGGCGGCCCACCGTCCAGATCAGCATGGTGAGCGTGCCGAGCAGCGCGCTGACCGCGTACTCACCAAGCGCCACCTGCGTGATCAGCTTCGCCTTCGGCAGGACCGGCGCGACGTGGGTGGCCAGCAGGACGGCCAGCAGCGGCAGCACCACCGCCTCCACCCCGATGAACGCGGAGAACTGGTCGCCCGCCCGGTCGGTGAAGTCGCGGTAGTCGTTCGGGGTGAGCAGCCGGAGCAGCCCCACGAAGAGGAACACGGCGTTGGCGCCGAGCAGGGCGAGCGCACCCAGTTCGCGCAGTGGCTTGGTCAGCTGGCGGGCCTGCGTCGCGTCGGCGGACGCGGGCTCGGCGGGGCTGGTCACGAGCTCCCCCTCGGGGCAATAACGGACAGGGCGCACGTGAGCCTAGTCTCCCACGCCACCGGCGGACCGGAGGCGTCTCGTACGCGAGGATGGTCGACATGCGCATCGTGG
The DNA here is from genome assembly GCF_049841615.1 of Micromonospora sp. DT63. NCBI lineage: Bacteria > Bacillati > Actinomycetota > Actinomycetes > Micromonosporales > Micromonosporaceae > Micromonospora > Micromonospora sp. DT63. The sequence goes on from NZ_JBNCKQ010000004.1 coordinate 419,306, forward strand.
TTCTGGCCGGCGGCATTGGCGGCGCCCGGTTCCTGCTCGGCGTCCGGGCGTACGCCCGCGAGGTCGGCGCCGAGGTGACCGCCGTGGTCAACGTCGGCGACGACCTGTGGCTGCACGGGTTGAAGATCTGTCCCGACCTGGACAGCGTCATGTACACGCTCGGCGGCGGCGCCGACCCCGAACGGGGCTGGGGCCGGGTCGGCGAGAGCTGGACGGTCAAGGAGGAGTTGGCCGCGTACGGGGCGGAGCCGACCTGGTTCGGCCTCGGCGACAAGGACATCGCCACCCACCTGGTGCGCAGCACCATGCTCAACGGCGGCTACCCGCTGAGCGCGGTCACCGAGGCGCTGTCGACGCGGTGGCAGCCCGGCGTACGCCTGCTGCCGGCGACCGACGACCGGCTGGAGACCCACGCGGTCGTCGGCGACGGTGACGAGGGCCAGCGGGCGATCCACTTCCAGGAGTGGTGGGTGCGGTACCGGGCCGACATCCCCACCCACCGTTTCGTCTTCGTCGGCGCGGAGACGGCGCAGCCGGCGCCGGGGGTGCGGGAGGCGATCGGTGCGGCCGACCTGGTGTTGATCGCGCCGAGCAACCCGGTGGTGAGCATCGCGCCGGTGCTTGCCGTACCGGGGATGCGCGAGGCGGTGACCGACGGCCCGGCGCCGGTGGTGGGTGTCTCGCCGATCATCGGCGGCGCTCCGGTCCGGGGAATGGCTGACCGCTGTCTCGCCGTGCTCGGGGTCGAGTGCAGCGCGGCCGGTGTGGGCCGGCTCTACGGCCCTCGGGCTGCGGGTGGGCTGCTGGACGGCTGGCTGGTGGCCGAGGAGGACGCCGACGCGGTGGTACCGGAGGTGACGGTCCGCGCGATGCCGCTGCGGATGACCGACGAGGCGGCGACGGCGGCGATGGTCCGCGCCGCGGTGGAGTTGACGTGAGGCTGGAGATTCTGCCGGTGCTGGGCATCGGCCACGTGACCGAGGGTGACGACCTGGCGGCGGTGATCGCCACCGCTGCGCCGTGGCTGCGCGACGGCGACGTGCTGGTGGTGACCAGCAAGATCGTCTCCAAGGCGGAGGGACGGCTGGTGGACGTCCCGGCGGACGGGCCGGAGCGGCTCGCCGCGCGCGAGGAGGTGCTGGCCGGTGAGACCGCCCGGGTGGTGGCCAGCCGCGGGGCGACCCGGATCGTGCAGACCCACCACGGCTTCGTGATGGCCTCTGCCGGGATCGACGCGTCGAACGTCGACAAGACCCGGCTGGTGCTGTTGCCGGTGGATCCGGACGCGTCGGCGCGGGAGCTGCGCGCCGCGCTGCGGGAGCGGTACGACCTGGACGTTGCCGTGATCATCAGCGACACGATGGGCCGGCCCTGGCGCAACGGGCTTATCGACGTGGCGCTCGGGGTGGCCGGGATGCCGGCGATCCGCGACCATCGGGGCGAGGTGGACCCGTACGGCAACGAGCTGCAGCTGACCCAGATGGCGGTGGTGGACGAGCTGGCGGGCGCCGGCGAGTTGATCAAGGGCAAGTGTGACCAGGTCCCCGTGGCCGTGGTGCGCGGCTACCTCGCGGCGACCCGCGCGGACGACTCCGACGGCGCGCGGACGCTCATCCGTGATGCCGCGCAGGACCTGTTCTCGCTGGGCACCGCCGAGGCGCGGGCGGCCGGGCTGGCCGAGGCCGCGACCCTCGCCGAGGCGATCGACCCCGAGCCGGTCGACCCGGCCGCGGTGCGACGGGCGCTCGACGCGGTCGCCGAGGTGGTGACGCCCGGCACGGTCTTCACCCTCGTCGACGAGGCGGAGGTACGCGCCGGCCTGGTCGCCGAGGTGCCGGGCTGGCCGGCCGACGCCAGCGCGCTGGTGCTCGGCACCGCGCCGGCGCCCGTCGACCCGATGGACCTGGTCCGCTTCGGCGCCGACCTGCACCGGCTGCGCGTCGCACTGGCCGCCGAGGGTGTCCGGTCGACGCTGCTGCCTCCGCCGGCCGGCAGCCCGGCCAGCGCCGCGCTCGCCCTGTGACCGCGCGGCCGGGCCGGACTCACGCGTCCAGGACGGCCCGGCCCAGCGGGGTCAGCGTGTGCAGCACGGTGTTGCGGTCGCGGTGACTGACGAGCAGGCCGGCGTTGCGCAGCACTGTGGCGTGCTGGCTGGCCGCCGCCGGTGAGATGTTGAGCCGGCGGGCCACCTCGCCCGTGGTGCAGCCGTCGTGGCTGGCCTCCAGCACCGCCGCCCTGGTCCGGCCGAGCAGTGCGGCCAGCGAGTCGCGGCCGGCGCTCGACGTGGCCAACGCGTCCCCGTCGGTCGCGGCGAGCCCGCCCAGCCGGTCCACCGGATAGACCAGCACCGGCGGCAGCGCCGGGTCGAGCAGGGCGACCGGGGTGCCCGCGCAGAAGAACGACGGCACCAACAGCAGCCCTCGACCGTCCAGGTGCAGCTCCCGGCTGTGCGGGTAGTCGCGCACCTCGAGCACCCCGCTGTCCCAGCGCATGCGCGGGCGGAGGCTGGCCAACAGCCCTTCGACGCCGCCGTCGAGCAGTGCCCGTGCGCGGCGGGTGCGGTCCGCCGCCACCGCCGACTGGATCCGACTCCAGTACGGGTCGATCGCCAGCGACCGGTACTGCTCCATGGAATCCGCGAGGTGGCGCAGCGTCGCCACGTCACCGCGGGCCAGCGCGGCGGCCGAGGACGGCAGCTGGTTCTCGGCGGCCAGCAGGGTCACATCCCGCTGGAGCAGCGGGGTCGGCGTGCTGCGCACCGCTTCCAGCCCCGCCGCGAAACCCTCCACGCTGGCGTACGGGGTCAGGAAGTCGGGGAAGTAGCCGCGCGGCGGGTTCAGGGCGAAGAGCAGTCGGAGCTGATCGGAGGCGACGTCCTGGCGCAGCCCGCGGGTCACGGTGCGCCGCCAGGTCGACGTCAACGGATCGCGGTTGCGGCCCTGCAACACGTGCAGGCTGAGGACCAGCTCCCAGACCGGGTCGGCCGCCGGCGCCACCCGGGTCCGGAGGATGTCCTCGCCGGAAAAGTGGATCTTCAGCATGGAGCGCTCCCGTGTCGCCGGCAGAGGGATGCCGAGCGACCGTTCGACTCTACCCGGCCGGCAGTTATCTCCATCTTTAAGCCTGAACTGAAAAACCTCGACGCCTCCCCGGCCAGTTAGGCATGCTTCCAGTGCCCGAGCACGGCACCGACACGTCACGGACGTGACCGGCGCCGGGGCACCGGGGACCGGGGAGGGACCGGTGATCGGGCGGCACCACGAGGGTCTGCGGCCCTTGCTCCGCAGAGGTGCCGTCCGGTCATCCCGTCGACGCGGTGCGTCGGCCCCGCTCAGCCGACCCAGAGCGCGACCCGATGGTCCTCGTCCGTGACGTAGAACGGCCGCCCGTCCAGCTCGGCCAGGCCCTCGACGTGGTGAAACGGCGCCAGGTCGGCCACCTCTTCGCCGACGAGCCGGCACGCGTCGCCCGTGCGCCCCGCCGGGAACCGGAACCGCACGTGCCGGGACGTGACCGCGCCGCCGCCCGGATGGTCGTCGAGCAGCACCGACCCCTTGCCCAGCGCGTCGATCGAGCCGATCACGGCCGCGTACCCGCCGTCCGGCGTCGGCGCGATCGCCCGGAAGCCGGTCAGCTCGCCCGGCGGGGTCACCCCGGTCACCGCGTACGCCCCCAACGCCCGGGGCCACACCGGGTCCGCGGCGAACATGCCCGGCACGCCGGACACCTCCACCAGGACCGGCTCGCCGGCCCCGGTGACCGGAAACCGCAACCCGAGCAGCACCGTGCCGTCCGGCGTGAAGGCCGCGGCCTCCACGTTCAACGGGAGGTCGTCCGGGGTCAGGCGCGTCACCCAACTCTTCGCCCGACTGGTCCCCCGCGCCAGGGTCTCCACGATGAACCGGTCGCGCACCCGCTTGCCCGGCGGCAGCAGGGTCAGCGGCGACGCGGCGAGGGCGTCGTTCACCGCGCGGTGCAGCCGGAACCGGTTGCGCACCACGTGCACCGGCAGCGTGCCGGCCGCCGCGTCGTCCTCGCGGAACCGGGCCACGAACGCCCGACGGGGGCGCAGCGGGCCCGCCTTCGAGCCGAAGTGGGAGCCGAAGACGTACACCCAGCCGTCGTGGTGGGCGAGCGCCTCACCGTCCTCGGTCCGGCCGTTCTCGACCCCGGCGTCCGCCGTGACGTGCCGGGCCGTCCACTCGCCGTCGTCCAACTCCAGCAGCAGGGCCAGGCAGCGCTCCACCGGGCCCTCGTCCAGCACCGTCCAGAAACCGCGCCGAGCACCGTACGACCGCAGCAGCGCGGACGAGCGCACCGGCAGCAGATCGCTGGCCTCGTTGCCGGCCACCACGAATTCGACGAGTCGCAGGGTCACCGCGCCAGCGTACGGAGAGCGCGCTCGTACAGTGACGGGGTGCCTGACACCGCGCTCACCGGACCCGCCGTCGACCCCACCGATCCCGCGTCGTACGCGACGCTGCACGCCGACGCCGTCGCCCTGCTGGAGGGCTGGCAGCCGACCAGCCCGGCGGCGGCCGACGCGCGGGACCGGACCCTCGCGCTGCTCGCCGCCGGGCCGGTGGCGATGAGCCGGCAGCACCGCCCCGGCCACGTCACAGCGAGCGCGCTGGTGCTCGACCCGACCGGCGCACGGGTGCTGCTCTGCCTGCACGCCAAGTTCGGCCGCTGGGTGCAGCTCGGCGGGCACTGCGAGCCGGTGGACCGGACGCTTGTCGGGGCCGCGCTGCGCGAGGCCATCGAGGAGTCCGGCATCGACGGCCTGCGCATCGATCCGGTGCCGATCGACATCGACGTGCACGAGGTGCTCTGCCAGGGTGGGTCGCGCCACTACGACGTCCGGTTCGCGGTGGTCGCCCCGCCCGGCGCCGTCGAGCAGGTCAGCGACGAGGCCGAGGAGCTGGGGTGGTTCCCGCCCGATCGGCTGCCCGAGCCGCTGGCCGGCGGGACGGCGCAACTCGTCGAGCCGGCCCTCGCGGCGCTGGGCAGGTGGTGACACCTCGTCGTGGCCCGCGCACGAGTACGCCGGCGACAGCGGCTTGCACCGCCATCGCCGGCGCTACGAGGTCACCCGCCGGGGTCGAGGGTCAGACGTAGCCCTCTTCGCCCCGCTCCTTCAGCTCGTCGACGAGGAGCTTGACGTCCTGGGCCCGGTCACGCGGGCAGACCAGCACCGCGTCCGGGGTGTCCACCACGATCAGGTCGCGCACGCCGAGCACCGCCACCAACCGGCCCGACTGCGGCACCACCACCAGGTTGGCGGTGTCCCGCAGGAGTACGCCCGGCTTGGCGTCGGTGCCGAGCACCACGTTGCCCGCGTCGTCGGCGGGCAGCACCTCACCCAGCGTGTGGAAGTCGCCGACGTCGTTCCAGCCGAAATCGCCAGGCACTGTGGCGACCCGACCGGCGGTGGCCGCGCCCTCCATCACCGCGTAGTCGACGGAGATCTTCGGCAGCGTCGGCCAGACCGTCCCGAGCACGTCGTCCTGCTCCGGGGTGCCCCAGGCGGTGGCGATCGCGGTGACCCCCGCGTGCAGCGCCGGCTGCTGGCGGGCCAACTCGGCGAGGAACACGTCCACCCGCCAGACGAACATGCTCGCGTTCCACAGGTGCCGGCCCGAGCGGACGTACGCCTCGGCGACCTCGGCGGCCGGCTTCTCCTTGAACTCGGCCACCTGGCGCCACGGCGTGCCCTCGGCCTCGTCGCCGGTCTCCAGGTAGCCGTAGCCGGTCTCCGGCCGGGTCGGGGTGATCCCGACAGTCATCAGCATGCCCTGCTCGGCCCCCCGGACCGCCTCCTGGACCGTGCGCACCCAGCTGTCCGGGTCGCGGATCAGGTGGTCCGCCGCGAAGCTCCCCATGACCGCGTCCGGGTCACGCTGCGCGATCACCGCCGCGGCCAGCGCGATCGCCGCGCAGGAATCCCGGGGGGACGGCTCGACCAGGATGTTCTCCTCCGGCAGCCCGGTCAGCTGCCGGGCGACCGCCGCGACGTGCGCGGCGCCGGTGACCACGAGGGTCCGATCCGGTGTGGTCAGCGGCGCGAGCCGCTCCACGGTCGCCTGGAGCAGCGAGGCGCTGGTACCGGTCAGCGGGTGGAGGAACTTGGGGTGGCCGGCGCGGGACAACGGCCACAACCTTGTGCCGCTGCCACCTGCCGGGATGACCGCATAAAGCATCCGCACATCATGCCCGACGTATCCGCCCGCAGTGGCACGGGTCACCACGAGAGGCCCGAACGGTCACGACCGGGCGCGACTCCAGGCGGCGATGTGCACCTCGGCGCTGGATTCCCAGGTGAACTCCTTGGCCCGGTCGAAGCCGGCCTTCGCCAGCGACAGCCGGCGCTGCTCGTCGTCGAGCAGGGCGGCCAGGTCGGTGGCGATCTGGCCCGGGTCCTCCGAGGTGTACGCGACCGCGTCGCCACCCACCTCGGGCAGCGACAGCCGGGGGGTGGTCAGCACCGGGGCGGCGCACGCCATAGCCTCCAGGATCGGCAGGCCGAACCCCTCGCCGTACGACGGGTAGGCGGCCACCAGCGCGCCACCGAGGAAGCCGGGCAGGTCGGCGTAGCGCAGGTAGCCGGGGCGCAGCAGCCGCAGGTGGGACGGGACCTCGGCCACCGCCCGGTCGATGTCGTCGTCGTGCCCCTGCCCACCGGCGATCACCAGTGCCGGCGGGTCGACCCGGTCGGCCACCGCACGGGCCCAGCCACGGATCAGGTTGGGCACGTTCTTGCGCGGCTCCTTGGCGCCGAGGAAAGCCACGTACGTGCTGTTGCCCAGCCCCAGCCGGGCGCGCACGCGGGCCTTCTCCTCCTCGCCGGGCGCGTGGAAGGCGTCGTGGTCGACGCCGTGGTAGGCCACGTCGATGCGGGTCGGGTCGGCGTCGAGCAGCCGGATCAGCTCGTCGCGGGTCGCCTTGCTGGGCACGATCACCCGGTTGGCGCGACGCATCGAGGTCTTGATGGCGCTGCGGAAGAACGTGCGGCGGGACTTGTCGTAGTGCTCCGGCTCGGTGAAGAACGTCGCGTCGTGCACGGTGACCGTGACGGGGCACCCGGCCCGCAGCGGGCAGGTGTAGAAGGGCGAGTGCAGCACGTGCGCGCCGACCTGCTGGGCGAGCAGCGGCAGGCCGGTCTGCTCCCAGGCGAGCCGGGCCGGGCGGTGCGCCACGGCGGCCGGAGCGGGGATGATCTCCGCGCCGGGCAGCATACGGGTGTAACGCTCCTGGTCGGTGCGGAGGCTCACCACTGCCAACTCCACCCCCGACCCGCACACCTTGCCGAGGGCACCGAGCAGACCGTCGACGTATCGACCGACACCACCACGGTCGGCGGGGACACTCGTGGCGTCGATGAGCACGCGGGGCGGGCGACCGGCGGTCACGGGGCGACTCCTTGAAGGTGGGTCTGTGGGGAACAACACTCCGGGGGTAAAGCCTACGCCGGAGTACGGGGCCGACGCTGACTGCGACCCGACGGTACGCCGACTTGTCATCGTCATCGAGTACGGGCCGCAGAGGCGTATCGTTCGCGCCGATGGCCGACAACATTGCCCGGGTGTTCGCCGACGCGATCGCGACCGACCCGACCCGACCGCTGCTGACCTGGTACGACGACTCCACCGGCGACCGCACCGAACTCTCCGGCGCGACCCTGGCGAACTGGGTGTCGAAGACCGCCAACCTCCTCGTCGACGAGGTCGGCCTCGCGCCGGGCACACCGGCCGGCGTGCTGCTCCCCCCGCACTGGCAGACCGCCGCCGTCCTGCTGGGCTGCTGGTCGGCAAAGGTGACAGTCGCCGAAACACCGGGCCGGGTGGACGTGCTCTTCGCCGCCGCCGACCGGCTCGACGAAGCACAGTCCTGGCCCGCCGACGAGCGGTACGCCCTGGGCCTCGCCCCGCTCGCCGCCCCGCTGCGGCAGGTGCCGCCCGGCTTCGCCGACTACGTGGTCGAGGTACGCGGGCACGGCGACCACTTCACCCCGCGGTCCGGTCCCGGCCCCGCGGACGCGCAACTGCTGGCCCGCGCCGAGGCCCGCGCCACCGACCTGGGCATCGATCCAGGTGCCCGGGTCCTGATCGACGCCGACCGCTACCCCGACCCGGTGGACTGGCTCCTCGCGCCGCTGACCCGGGCGGCGACCGTGGTCCTGTGCGCCAACCCCGACCCGGCCCGCCTACCCACCCGGCTAACCAGCGAAAAAGTAACCCACCCCCTCCCCTAACCCCCTACGCCCCGCCCTGGCCCCCCGCGCCCCGCGCCCCGCGCCCCGCGATCTTGCAGTTCCTGTCGCCGAGACGCGTGGAATGCCCCGTATGCCGCGACAGTAAGTGCAAGATCGCGGAAGCCCAGCGCCAGCCCGGGTCGATCATGGAGTCGTGGTGGGCGGATCACGGCGGGATGCACCTTTTGCGGGGCACCACCACTCCATGATCGACGCCAGGGGGCGGGGGCGGGGCGGGGGGGTGGGGGTTAGGGGTGGGGGCGGGACTTTGCGAAGGTTGCGAAGGCGGTAAGGGAATCCGGGTTCACCAGCGCGCCCTTGGCCGCGGCCTGGTCGACCGGGGTGCCGGTGAGGATCTTCTTGACCGGCACCTCCAGCTTCTTCGCTGAAAGGGTGCGGGGCACGGCGCGTACCTGGTGGATCTCGTCGGGCACGTGCCGGGGTGAGAGGGCCGTACGCAGTTCGCGGCAGATCTTCTTGCGCAGCGCGTCGTCCATAGTCAGCCCGTCGGCCAGCACCACGAAGAGCAGCAGTTCACCCGCGCCTCCCTCGTCGTCCTCCAGGTGCACCACCACCGAGTCGACGACCTCGTCGAGGCCCTCGACCACCGAGTAGAACTCGGCGGTGCCGAGCCGGACCCCGCCACGGTTGAGGGTGGCGTCGGAGCGGCCGGTGATCACGCAGCCGCCCCGGGAGTTGATGGTGATCCAGTCACCGTGCCGCCAGACGCCCGGGTAGACGGAGAAGTACGCCTCGGCGTAACGGGTGCCGTCCGGGTCGTTCCAGAAGCCCACCGGCATGCTCGGCATCGGCTCGGTGATCACCAGCTCGCCCAGCTCGCCGATCACCGGAGTGCCGTCGGCCGAGCGGGCCTCCACCTTGGCGCCCAGCGCGCGGCAGGCGATCTCGCCGGCGTACACCGGCAGCAGCGGCACCCCGCCGACGAAGCCCGTGCACACGTCGGTGCCGCCCGAGAGCGACTGGAGCTGCACCTGGTCGCCGACGGTCTCGTACACCCAGTGAAAGCCCTCGGCGGGCAGCGGCGCACCTGTGGAACCCACGCCGCGCAGCGCGGACAGGTCGGCGACCTCGCGGGGCACCAGGCCGGCCTTGCGGCAGGCCAGCAGGAACGGCGCCGAGGTGCCGAAGTACGTGGTGCCGGTCTCGGCCGCGAGCCGCCACAGGCCGCCGAGGTCAGGGTGGCCCGGGTTGCCGTCGAAGAGCACGATGGCCGCGCCCACCGCAGGCCCGGAGACCAGGAAGTTCCACATCATCCAACCGGTGGTGGTGAACCAGAAGAACCGGTCGGCCGGGCCGAGGTCGTGGTGCAGGGCGAGCATCTTCAGGTGTTCCAGCAGGATGCCGCCGTGGCCGTGCACGATCGGCTTCGGCAACCCGGTGGTGCCCGAGGAGTAGAGCACGTACAGCGGGTGGTCGAAGGGCACCGGCGTGAACGTCGACGGCTCGTCGGTGGGCGCGGCCAGCTCGGCCCAGCCCAGCGCGCCCTCGGGGGCGGGGCCCGCCGGGTCGAGGTAGCCGATGCTCACGGTGTGGCGCAGCGACGGCAGGGCCGCACGGATCGCGGCGACCTCGGCGCGGCGGTCGACCGGCTTGTCGCCGTAGCGGTAGCCGTCCACGGCGACGAGCACGGTCGGCTCGATCTGCTGCCACCGGTCGGTGACGCTGCGCGTGCCGAACTCCGGCGCGCAGGACGAGAAGATGGCCCCGAGGCTGGCGGTGGCCAGCAGCAGGACGTACGTCTCGGGAATGTTGGGGGCGTACGCCGCCACCCGGTCCCCGGCGGTGACGCCGAGCCGGCGCAGACCGGCCGACACCCGGCGGACCTGCTCGCGCAGCTCCCCGGCGGTGAGGGTGACCGGCTCGCGGGTCTGGCCGTGCGCGATGACCACGGGGTCGTCGTCGGCGCGGCCCGGCATCCGCAGCACGTTCTCGGCGTAGTTGAGGGTGGCGCCCGGGAACCAGCGCGCCCCGGGCATCCCCCGCTCGGCCAGGGTTGCGGTCGGCGGGGTGTGCGCGATCACCTCGAAGTGGTCCCAGATCGAGCGCCAGAACGCGTCCAGGTCGGTGACCGACCACCGCCACAGGGCGTCGTAGTCGGCGAAGTCCAGCCCGCGGTGCTCGGCCAGCCAGCGCAGGTAGTCGCCGATCCGGGACCGCTCCAGCACGTCCGCCGGCGGCGTCCACATCACGTCACCCACTGCTCCACCCTCCCCTGGCCCCGCACGACACTGTGAATGGGCCGTGGCGCCATCTTGCCCTACCTCGAAGCGCCATTCTGCGCACCGGGTACGCCTATCGACGCGTGCCCGGCCCACACTCCAGCCCACCCACCCATGTGGTTCAGCCCGCCCGGTGCGCCTGGATGGCCCGGCGGCGGGCCAGACGGTGCGCACGGCGGATCTCCGCCTCCTTGAACCGGCGCTCGTCCTCCGGCGTCTCCGGCAGCACCGGACGGACCATGCGCGGCGCACCGCCGACGTCCACGCCGACGAAGACCAGGTACGCCGTGGCCACCCGCACCGGCGCGTCCTCGGCCGAGTCCCACCGCTCGGCGACCACCCGCACGCCCACCTCCATCGACGTCTGTCCGGTCCAGTTCACCTGGGCGTGCGCGTGCACCAGGTCACCGACCCGGACTGCCTCGGAGAAGACGATCTCGTCGATCGCCGCGGTGACCGCCGTCCCGCCGCTGTGCCGGGCTGCGGCGGCGCCCGCCACGTCGTCGACGAACTTCATCAGGACCCCGCCGTGGACGGTTCCGTAGAGGTTCACGTCCACCGCAGTCATGATCTTGCTGAGGGTGACGCGGGAGTACGACGTCGGCTTGCCGGTCGGAGCGGCGGAGAGGTGCTCGGTCATGCCGGAAACGGTACGGTGCGCGGATGCGACATCTCTGGAGCTTCCTCGCCGGGTTGGTGGTGGCACCCATCACGTGGGCGCTTGTCACACTCGGGCAGGACGGGTCGAGCCGGACGGTCGACCGCTGGGTGGAGATCGGCACCTTCAACACCGCCAACCTGATCGAACCGGCCGTGTACCTCGGCGTCGGCGGTGTCCTGCTCGGGCTGCTCGGCACACTGCGCTTCTCACCGGCGGGCCCGGTGGTGGCCGGGCTGCTGCTGGTCACCCCGTACGTCGGGATGTTCGTGGCGCCGTTCGAGGTGCGCGACGCGATCCCGCAGGGGTGGAAGGTGTTCGGTGACCCGCTGCCGCTGCGGCTGCCGGTGGAGAACGGCACGCTCTTCCTGATCGGCCTGCTGCTGCTCATGGCGACGTTCAGCGGCCAACGCTGGCGGCAGTGGCCGCAGGCCGCGACCGCGCCGGCCCTGACGCCGGCGCCGGCGGACGGCCCGCGCGGTGACGACTTCACCCTCACCGACTGGCCGTCGCCCGAGCCCGCGGAGCGCGACACCGCCCCGCTGACCCTGGGTTACCCGGCCGACCCGACGCCGACCGAGCCGCTGCCCCGCCGGGTGGGTGGCGAATCACCGTGGTCCGCCCCGCCGCGGGGCCAGTCCCGCCCCGAGGACACCACCGAGATCCGTTGACCGTCGGGCGGGCCGGGAGGCCCGGCCCGCCCGACCAGACCCGCCGCGCTAGTGCACGGCGACGGCGAGGTCCGGGTCGACCGCGCCGAGGGTGGCGCGGGGCACGACCAGGAGCATGACCGCCAGCGCCGCGGCCATGCCGCCCGCGATGACGACCGCCATCGGTACGCTCCCCGTGCCGAACAGGCCGGCCAGGGGCGCCGACACCGCGCCGACGCCGAACTGCACGGCCCCGAGCAGCGCCGCGGCCGTGCCGGCGGCCTCGCTGTGCCGGCTCATGGCCAGCGCCGGGGCGTTCGGCAGGGCCAGGCCCGCCGCGGCCAGCACGAGCCACAGCGACGCGAGCAGGGTGCCGAGGCCACCGAAGCCGGTGGCAGCGAACGCGATCAGCAGCAGCCCGGCGGCCGTTCCGGCGATCAGCGCGCTGATGAGGATCTGCTGCGGGGTGTAGCGCCGCAGCAGCCGGACGTTGAACTGGGTGGCGCCGATCAGGCCGACGGCGCCGGCACCGAAGGCCAGGCCGAACTGCTGCTCGTCGAGCCCGTACTCCCGCTGGAGCACGAACGACGACCCCGAGACGTACGCGAACAGCGACGCCATGGCCAGCCCGGCGACCAGCACCAGACCGACGAAGGCCCGGTCGTTGAGCAGCGCCCGGTAGTCGCGCAGGGTCGCCGCCACCCCGCCGTGTCGGCGGCGGGCCACCGCGAGGGTCTCCGGAAGCTGCAACGCCGCGACGACGATCAGCAACGCGCCCAGCACCGCCAGCGCCGCGAAGACGCCCCGCCACTCGGTCCAGCGCAGCAGCCCGCTGCCCAGCGTCGGCGCGAGGATCGGCGCCAGCCCCATGACCAGCATCAGGCGCGAGAAGATCCGCGCGAACGAGGCGCCGCTGAACAGGTCGCGCACGACGGCCGTGGCGACCACGGTGGCGGCCGCCACGCCGAGGCCCTGCAGGACGCGCAGCGCGCCGAGCACGGCGATGTTGGGCGCGAAGACGCACAGCACGGAGGCCACGATGTGCGCGGCGAGCCCGGCGAGCAACGGCAGACGCCGCCCGACCACGTCGGAGAGCGGCCCGATCAGCAACTGGCCCAGCGCGAGGCCGACCAGCGTGCCGGTCAGCGTCAACTGCACGGCGGTCTCGGTGGTCTGCAGGCCGGCCGTGATGGCGGGCAGCGCCGGCAGGTACATGTCGATGGTCAACGGCCCGATCGCGATCAACGCGCCGAGCACCAGCACGAGCCGGGCCCGCTGGCGGTTGGTCATCAGGTCGCCGGGCAGCACATCCTGCTCGGGGGCGGTCTTCTCCACCAGCTGCTTCATCATCTCGATCTCTCTGCGGAAGCCGGCGCGTCGTCACGAGCGGCGGCGCGGGGCGTCACCGGGACCGCGTGGACGCGGCGGAGGATGCCCGGCGGTGGGCGGCGTGGACGTGACGACTCAGAGGCCGTGGCGGGGTTGGCCGGGTGGGCGATGATCCGGGATGATTCTCCCGGGTCGACAACACCTCGGCCGTGTACGACGTTCCCTGTGTGTGGGGAGTCACGCGGTTCCGTCCGGCCGCCCCAGCTGTGAGCTGCGGTCACAGCTGGGGAAGATCGCCCACCGCCCTATGCGGGGTCCGCGGCCCGCAGACGCGGCCACCGCTGCTCGGTCCAGGCCCGCAACAGCCACTCCAGCGGCCCGTACCGGAACCGGGCCATCCACGCCGCGCTGCCGGCGAGCTGCAGGCAGTAGATCGCGACCGCGATGAGGACGACGACCGGGGGCGCGACGGCACCGGCGAGGCCCAGCCCGACGCCGGTGAAGACCAGCACGCAGAGCAGCGACTGGCCCAGGTAGTTCGACAGGGACATCCGCCCGGCCGGCGCGAGTACGGCGGCGACCCGCCGACCCCGCTCGGTCTGGAAGAACTGGAGCAGGGTGGCGGCGTACGCGGCCGCGAGCAGCGGCGCGGTGAGCACGCCCGCCGTCAGCCCGGTCAGGTTCGCGGTGCCCCCGCCCGCCGCGAAGATCACCGCACCGGCCAGGCCGATCGGATAGCCCAGCTGCTGCACCCGGCGCAGGAGCTGCCGGTTCCCGGCGATGTCGGTGAGCAGCCGGCGCCGACCGGCCGCGTAACCGAAGAGGAAGGCCGAGAGGGCGAGCGGCCCCTGCACGAGGAGCGTGCCGAGCATCGCCGGCAGCTGGCGTACGTGCTCGCTGATCACCGAGCCGAACCCACCCTGTAGCGCCTCGGTGGACCGCTGCCCCGCCGCCAGCGCCGTCGCCGGATCGGTGACCAGCTGGGTCCCGCCCGTGGCGGCGAGCGCGAGGAGGAAGCCGATCCCGCCGGTCAGCAGTACGGCGACGCGCAGCGCGGTCCTGACGCGGACTCCCCGCATGGCGAGCAGGACCAGACCGAGCAACGCGTACGCGGTCAGGATGTCGCCCTGGAACAGCAGCACCGCGTGCAGGATGCCGAGCACGAAGAGCCCGACCAGCCGTCGCCGGAACCGTGGGACGACGTCGACGCCCCGTCGCGCGGCGGAATCGAGCTGGAGCGTGAAGCTGTAGCCGAACAGGAAGGAGAAGAGCAGGTACGCCTTCATCGTGAACAGCAGCTCGACCAGCCACAGGACCGCCTGGTCGCCCCACGAGTCGTACGCGGGATCCGGGACCAGCTGGAAGGGATAGCCGGAGGCGAAGAAGGCGATGTTGACGATCAGGATGAGGAGCAGCGCCACGGCGCGCAACGCGTCGACGTCGACGATCCGGGAGAGCGTCCCGGACGACGCGCGGCTCCCGACGGGTGGGTCCTTGATGGAGTGGCTCACGTGACAACCTCCGGAACGGACAGCAATCGTGTTCGGTGACTGTCCTGTGACCCTATGAAGCGGCCTTTCCGGATGACAGCCGGTGAGCGGGAAGACGCTGGTGGGGTGGGCCCTACCCGCGACACACCCGGAACCCCGACCGACACAACAGGAATCCCCCAGAACGCCGAGGAGAAGCGTTCTGGGGGACCAGAGGTAATCCCGCCAGGCAGAGCAGCCAGAAGAGCTCGGAATCAGCCCTTGAGCAGCTGCCGCGCCATGACGATGCGCTGCACCTGGTTCGTTCCTTCGTAGATCTGGGTGATCTTGGCGTCGCGCATCATCCGCTCGACCGGGTAGTCGCGGGTGTAGCCGTAGCCGCCGAGCAGCTGCACCGCGTCGGTGGTGATCTCCATGGCGGCGTCGGAGGCGAAGCACTTCGCCGCCGCGCCGAAGTAGGTCAGGTCGGCGTCGCCCCGCTCGGACTTGCCGGCGGCGGCGTACGTGAGCTGCCGGGCAGCCTCCAGCTTCATGCCCATGTCGGCGAGCATGAACTGGATGCCCTGGAACTCGGCGATCGCCTTGCCGAACTGGCGGCGCTCGGCGACGTACCCCTTGGCGTAGTCGAGCGCGCCCTGCGCGATCCCGACGGCCTGCGCGGCGATGGTCACCCGGGTGTGGTCGAGGGTCTTCATGGCGGTGGCGAAGCCGGTGCCCTCCGCGCCGATCATCCGGTCGGCGGGGATCCGCACGTTGTCCAGGTAGACCTCGCGGGTCGGGGAGCCCTTGATCCCCAGCTTCTTCTCCGGTGCGCCGAAGCTCACGCCGGCATCGGACTTCTCGACCACGAAGGCCGAGATGCCCCGGGATCGGGCGGCGGGGTCGGTGACGGCGAAGACGGTGTAGAACTCGGAGACGCCGGCGTTGGTGATCCAGCGCTTCACGCCGTTGAGCACCCAGTGATCCCCGTCACGCACCGCCCGGGTCGTCATCGACGCCGCGTCGCTGCCCGCCTCGGGCTCCGAGAGGCAGTACGAGAACATGGCGTCGCCCGCCGCGACCGGGGTCAGGTAGCGGCGCTTGATCTCCTCGGAACCGGACAACAGCAGCGGCATCGTGCCGAGTTTGTTGACCGCCGGGATCAGCGAGGAGGACGCGCAGGCGCGCGCCACCTCCTCGATCACGATGGCGGTGGCCAGCGCGTCCGCGCCCGCGCCCCCGTACTCCTCGGGGATGTGCGGTGCGTGGAAGTCGGCTGCCCGCAGCGCGTCGTAGGACGCCTTCGGAAACTCCCCGGTCTCGTCGGCCTCGGCGGCGTGCGGAGCCACCTTGGCGGCACAGACCTCACGGACCGCCTCCCGGATCGCCTCGTGCTCCTCGGGCAACCGGTAGACGTCGAACGACTCCCCTGCGGCCATGTCGGCCCCTCCCCTTCACCGCTATCATGCGCAGTCTGTGGCCTCCCCTGACCGCCGACCGCGCAGACTGAAGGATAGCGACTGCAGTTCAGGTGATGTTACCGGCGCGTAGGTATGGGCATGACGGAGCACCCGCGCCGCTGGGCGATGATGAGAGACAGACAGTGAGCCACCCTCCGGTGCCCCGTCAGGCGCCGCAGCAGAATGCGACGCGACGACGCGCCGCCAGTGCGAGCGGAGAAGACAGGCGTGACGATCCCCTACCCCACCATCCAGCCGACCCCCGCCATCGCCGCGGTGACGCCGCCTTCCGGTGCACCTCGGCCGCGGGTGACGTTTCTGGGAACCGGCTACCTCGGTGCGACGTACGCCATCTGCTACGCGGAACTCGGGTACGAGGTGCTCGGGTTCGACGTCGACGCGGACAAGATCGCGAAGCTGAACGCCGGCGAGGTGCCGATCCACGAGCCCGGCCTGGACGAGCTGCTCAAGCGCAACCTGGCCGCCGGCCGGCTGCGGTTCTCGACCGACATCGCCGAGACCGCCGAGTTCGGCGACGTGCACTTCATCTGCGTCGGCACCCCCCAGCGGGCCGACGGGATGGGCGCCGACCTGTCGTACGTCGAGGCGTCGGTGACCAGCCTCGCGCAGCACCTGACCCGCAAGGCGCTGATCGTCGGCAAGTCCACCGTGCCGGTGGGCACCGCCGACTGGGTCGAGCAGCTGGTCGGCAAGCACACCCCCGGCGACCTGGAGGTCGAGGTGGCGTGGAGCCCCGAGTTCCTCCAGGAGGGCTTCGCCGTCGACGACGTGCTGCGCCCCAACCGGATCGTGGTCGGCGTGAAGAGCGAGTGGGCCAACGGCATGCTCTACGCCGCGCACAAGGGCGTCTTCGACCTGGCCGCCACCGAGGACCGCGAGGTGCCGCTGGTGGTCACCGACTTCGCGACGGCCGAGCTGGTCAAGGTCGCGGCGAACGCGTTCCTGGCCACCAAGATCTCCTTCATCAACGCCATGGCCGAGGTCTGCGAGGCCAGCGGCGGCGACGTCACCCAGCTGGCCCGCGCGATCGGGTACGACCCCCGGATCGGCAACCGGTTCCTCCAGGCCGGGCTCGGCTTCGGCGGCGCCTGCCTGCCCAAGGACATCCGCGCCTTCCAGGCCCGCGCGCAGGAGCTGGGCGCGGGCGAGGCACTGCGCTTCCTGCACGAGGTCGACCTGATCAACCTGCGCCGCCGGACCCGCGTGCTCCAGCTCGCGGCGGACCTGCTCGGCCGGCGCTCCGGGCCGGCCGGCCCGGACTTCTCCGGCACCCGCATCGCCGTGCTGGGCGCCACCTTCAAGCCCAACACCGACGACGTCCGCGACGCCCCGGCGCTCGCCGTCGCCGCGCTGTTGCAGAAGGCCGGCGCCGACGTGCACGTGTACGACCCGCAGGGCGCCGAGAACGCCCGCCGCGCGGTGCCCGAGCTGACGTACGAGGCCGGCATCAACGAGGCCGTCGCCGACGCCGACCTGGTCTGCGTCCTCACCGAGTGGGCGGACTTCCGCAACGCCGACCCGGTCGCCCTGGGTGAGCTGGTCGCCGGCCGCAAGGTCGTCGACGGGCGCAACTGCCTCGACTCGACACTGTGGACCCAGGCCGGCTGGGAGTACCGGGGCATGGGCCGCCCCTGACGTTTCGCCACTCACCGGCCGGTCGCGACGCACCCCTGCGCGGCCGGCCGGTGATGTTGTTTGCCCCGGACCCGCCGACAAGTGTCGAAATCCGCGCCAGCTTTGGGCATGCTGCGACAGTGGGAGTCCACAGTGCGGGTGGAGGGGTGTCGTGGCGACCTTTCAATGCTCCTCGTGCGGTCGGGAGATCAAGCCGGCCGTGCAGTGTCCGCACTGCGGGGCCGACCAGCCCCAGTGGGTCGAGCATCTGGCGGACATCGAGCGCTCGATCGCGGAGATGAAAGCGCGCGACGCCGCCATCGCCCGCGAACAGCGGCAGATCGCCGCCAAGATGCAGGCCGCGCTCTTCCAACGGGACATCCTCGCCCACGCCGGTGAGGAGCGGATCAAGCAGGCCACCCGGCCCCGCCGGGTGCTGCGCCGCCGACCGGGTCGCCGCCCGCCGACGGCCACCACCGGCGCCCCGCCCCGGGTCCCGCGCCAGGGCACCCCGCCCAGCCCGGAAGATCCGCCGCCGCCCCCGCCAAGGGCGTCCTGGCTGGACGCCGACGACCCCGAGCACCCGCCGGAGGCGTCCTCGCGGGAGGTGCAGAACATCCCTCTCGGGTTGGGCGCGCTGCTGCTCGCCGTGGCCGCGGTGGTCTTCGCCGCGGTGGCGACGAGTTCGATGGACGCGCTGGCCCGCCTCGGCGTCCTGCTGGTCGCCACGGTGCTGATGCTGCTCGCGCCGCCGGCGCTGGCCCGGCGCGGGCTCACCTCCACCGCGGAGACGATCTCCGCGGTGGGTCTGCTGCTCGTGCCGCTGGCCGGGTACGCGCTGTGGGCGGTGGACCGGATCGACGACGGCGCCACCTCCGGCGCCGTCTTCGCCGGTCTGATCTTCGCGGCCACCGCCGCCGTGTCCGTCGGGTACGCCGCCTGGACCGGGCTGCGCGCGCCCCGCTTCGCGACAGTGGTCGCCGCGCAGCCGGTGCTGCCGCTGCTCGCGTACGACCGGATCACCGGGCCGGGCGGCTGGGCGCTGGTGCTGACCCTGGTGGCCCTTCTCGACCTCTGGCTGGCCCGCTCCCCGATCGTGGTGGAGCGCCCCGTCCGACAGGACCTGCCGAGCCCCGCCAGCGGATCGGCGACACCTCGGCAGCGTGACGCCGAGGCCCGACCGGAGGCCGACCCGGAGGAGGCCGGCGAACTGATCGATGCTGGCGCGGGCACCGTCGACGCGCGGCCCGCCCGCCCGGTGCCCGGGCTGCGCGAGCTGACCTGGTCGCTGCACGCGGTGGCCGTCGCGGTCGCCCTGGCGTACGCGGTCACCGCCCTGCTGCGGGCGGAGGCCGTGCCGACGGCGACCGGCGCCGGGCTGGTGCTCCTGCTGGCGGCCGCCGTCGGGCTGGCCGGCGCGCTGGTGCTGCGCCGCCCACCGCTGCCCGACGTGGCGGCCGGCATCGTCACTCTGGCCGTGATCGGCGCGTTCGGCCGGATCGTCTCGGTGGCCCTGCCCGGTCAGTCGTTGCTGCTGATCGCGGCGGTGATCACGGTGACCGGGCTGGCGGTCCGCGCGGTCCCCGAGACGGCCCGACGCGGCCCGCAGATCGCCTCGGCTGTCGCCCTCACCGTCAGCGGACTTGTGGTCGCCGGGGGAGCACTGCGCGCCGGGGTCGCCCCCGTCCGGGCGGCACTGCCCGCCTGGGACGCCGACCTCGACAGGTACGCCACCGAACTGGCCGCCGCCGTCGGCCCGACCACCTGGCAGCTCGCCGCCGCCGCGTTCCTGCTCACCATCGCCGCGGTGGTGGCCCTGCCACCGGAGATCCGCCGCGAGTTCGCGGTCGCCGGTGCGGCGCTGACGGCGCTTGCCGTACCGGCGTCGTTCGGCCTCGGCTGGGCCTCGGCGCCCTGGCCGATGGTGGTCACCGCGATCGGCATCGGGGTCATCGGCCTCTCCGCGCGTACCACCCGGGCCGCCCTGGCCCACGCCGTCGGCGCCGCCGTGGTGGGCCTGTTCGCCGCGGGCGCCGGGCTGTCCCGACCCGCGCTCACCGCCGCCGTCCTGCTCACCCTCTTCGCGGCCGGCGCGCTTGTCGCGCTGGCACCCCGGGTCCGGATCGCGTCGGCCGCCGCCGACACGGTCACGGACTGGGCCTCCGGAGGGGCGGCCTTCGCGCTGCCCGGGGCGGTGGCCGCGTTCGTGGCCGCCACCATGCCCGTCGACGAGACCCCCACCCCGGCCAGCCTCCGCGAGGCGACCGTCCCGGTGCTGGCGGCGAGTTTCCTGGCCGTCTGTGTGACCCTCGGGTACGCCGCCATGGTGCAGGTCTCGCAGCGGCGCATCCCGGCGCCCCTGTCGGTCGGCACCGGGCTGGGCGCGCTCGTCGTCACCGCCGCCGCCTTCGGCGCACCCGGTGCGACGGTCGCCGACGCCTGGGTCGGGGCGCTGCTGCTGGTCGCCGCGGTGCTGCTCTTCCTGGCCCCGTCGATCGACGCCGGCCGCCGCTCGGATCTCACCCTGGACGGTTCGGACCTGGCCGCCGCGGCGGTGACCACCGCCCTGATCGCCACGATGGTGCGGATCGCCGCGGTCCTCGCGCCGGGTGGGCAACTGGCGGTGGCCGCCGGCCTGGTCCTGGTGGTGGCCGTCGGCGCCCGCGCCATGCCGGAGGAGTGGCGACGCGGCCCCGTCCTCGGCATCGCCGTCGGCGGCCTACTCATCGGGGTGCTGGCCGGCTGGACGGCGCTGCGCGGTGGGGTCGGTGTGCTGGCCACCCCCGGGCCGATCTGGGACGGCGACCTGAGCGGCTGGCCGGCCGCGCCGACCGGCGGTGCGACCTGGCAGGCGCCGATCGCGCTGGTGCTGTTGGCCGTCGCCGCCGGCGTCCTGCTCCCGCCGCCCTGGCGGTGGGACGCGTCCGGGGTGGCCGTGGTGCTCGCCACGATCGGCGCACCTGCCGCGTTCGACCTGCCCTGGTGGTCGCCGGTGCTCGTCGGGGCCATGGTCGCCACCGTCTACGGGATGGCGGCGGTGGCCAGCGAGGAGGCCCGGGCCGGGCTGTCCCGGGCCACCGTGGCCGGGGTGGTCGCGCTGCACGGGGCCGGCGCCGGCCTGGTCCGCCCGTGGACCACCGCGCTGGCGCTGGGCAGCATCGCGCTCATCGGCGTCGTGGTGGCCGCGCTGGCGCGCGTCCTGGCCGGCCCGCAGGTGACCGACCTGGAGACCGAGGGCATGCCGCCGCACCTGGCGCAGATCGGCGGCGCGGCGGCCGGCGCGGCGCTGCTCGCGCTGCCCGGCGCGGTGGCGGCGCTGGCCGTCGAGTTCCAGCACTCGGCACAGGTGGTGCTGACCGCCGCCCTCGCCGCGTCCAGCCTCGGTCTGGCCGGCGTCGCCGCGGTACGCCGACACGTTCCGCAGTACCTGCCCTGGGTCAGCGTGGCAGTGGTCGGCGGTGCCAGCATCAGCGCACTCGCCGCCATCCCCACCGGGCTCCCGGCCGGGGTCTACGCGGCCGCCGCCGCGCTGCTCGGTGTCCTCGCCGAGCTGATCCGCGCGGCGACCGTGCCGCCCACCGGTTCCGCCCAGCCGGTCCGCCGCTGGGCGGTGCTCCTCGACGGCGCGCTGCGGCGACTGCCGGACAACCCGGACCGGCGGCGGTGGCGGGTCAGCCCGTCCGCCGGCGCGCTCGCGGCCGCCGCGCTGCCGACCGCCCTGGCGCTCGCGTCGATCGCGCCGGCCCTGGTCGTCGCCCTCGTCGAGCCGCACCGCACGTTGAGCCGGATCTGGCAGGGTCCGCCGCCGGAGCTGCTCACGCCGCCGTCGGACGTGGTCAACCCGACCCACGTGCTGACCGCGCTGCTGCTCACCGCGACGGCGGCCCTGGCCGCCACCGGGTTCAGCGGCGGACGACGGTCCCGTGCCGTACCAGTCGTGCTGCCCGGCGCCGCCGTCACGCTGCTGATCGCGCCCATCGCGCTGGGCAGCGGGTGGCCGGCGAGCACCCTCGCGGCGCTCTCCGTCTTCACCATCTCGATGCTCGGCCTCGCCCTGACCCCGCCACCGCCCCTCGTCGAGCCGGCCCGGTCGCTGCGGCTGGCCCGGGTGCTGGTCTTCGCCATCGGCCTGGCCGCCGGTGGCGCCGGCCTGGCCGGCAGCCTGGCCGAGGAGCAACTGACCCTGTTCACCCTCGGTGGCGCGGTAGGCGTGGGCGTGGTGGCGGCCCTGTTCGGCACCACCCAGCGGGCGCGCATCCTGGGCTGGCTCTTCGCCTCGCTGATGGCCCAGCTCTTCGTGCTCACCGCCGGCCTGGTCGTCGGGCTGGCTGCGGTGTGGTCCGCGTTCGGGGTGCTCGCCGTCGGAGCGGTCCTGCAGGTGTTCGCCGCGACCCTGCCCCGACTGCGCCGCCCCGAGGCGCAGCGCGAGGCCGCCACCGTGCAGTGGAGCGGGTACGCGGCGGCCCTGATCGCGCTGGCGCTCGCCTTCGACTCCCCCCGGCACATCGCCGCTTTGCTGGCCGCCTGGGGAGCGGTGCTCGGCGTGGCGGCGACCCGTCCCGGCCGGCGGCCGGTGGAACGCCGGATCCTCTTCTGGGCTGTGGTGTTCTGCGAGATCACCGCCTGGTGGATCCTGATGCGCGTCGCCGACGTGGCGCTGCCCGAGGCGTACACGCTGCCGTTCGCCGCGCTGGCCCTGCTGGTCGGTGTGCTCGAACTGCGGCACCGCCCCGATCTGAGCAGCTGGGTGGCGTACGGGCCGGCGTTGGTCGCCGCGTTCCTGCCGACGCTGGCGATCGTGCTGGCCACCGATTCCAGCACGTTGCGGCAGATGCTGCTGCTGCTCGGCGCGGTCGCGGTGCTGATCTTCGGCTCGTCCAGCCGGCAGCAGGCCCCGGTGATCGTCGGCGCGTCCGTCACCGCGATCGCCGCGATCCACGCGTTGTTCAGCCTCGGCCCGTGGCTGGCGCTGATCCCCGTGGGGCTCCTGCTGCTCGTCCTCGGGGCGAGCAACGAACGCCGCCGCCGCGCCCAGGAACGCCTCCAGACCGCGCTCCGCGGCATGAGATGAATCGGAGGGTCACGGCAGGGTCCGCGCGCCTGGGCCTTCCCGCGATCTTGCACTTTCTGTCGCCGCATAGAGGGACAAATGCCGCGTTACCGCGACCGAAAGTGCAAGATCGCGGAGGAGGGAGGCGTGGGAGGGGTTACGGGAGGGTGGCTTGGAGGGCTGCGTCCTTGGTCTTGATGAGCTGCTCCAGGTCCTGCTGGTATTTCGCCATCCGGGCGCGCAGGGTCTCGTCCGACGCGCCGAGGATCCGGACGGCCAGCAGGCCGGCGTTGCGGGCGTTGCCGATCGACACGGTGGCCACCGGGATCCCCGCCGGCATCTGCACGATGGACAGCAGCGAGTCCATCCCGTCGAGGTGCTTCAACGGCACCGGCACGCCGATCACCGGCAGCGGCGTCACCGAGGCGACCATGCCGGGCAGGGCTGCGGCGCCACCGGCACCGGCGATGATCACCTTGAGCCCCCGGTCGACGGCGTCGCGACCATAGTCGATCATCGCGACCGGGGTCCGGTGTGCCGAGATGACCCGCACCTCGTAGGACACCTCGAAGTCGTCCAGCACCTCGGCGGCGGCCCGCATCGTGGGCCAGTCCGAGTCGCTGCCCATGATCAGTCCGACTGTGGTCACCGGGGTCCTCCTTGGTTCGCGGCCGCCCGGGTCACTCGTGCCCCTCGCGGATCCAGCGCGCGGCCCGCGCCGCCCGCGCCCGTACGTCGTCCAGGTCGTCGCCGAGCACCGTGACGTGCCCGATCTTGCGGCCGGGGCGTACCTGCTTGCCGTAGAGGTGCACCTTGGCGCCCGGCTCGGCGGCGAAGAGGTGGTGCAGCCGCTCGTCGATCGAGATCCCGCCCGGCTCGCCGCCCAGGACGTTCGCCATCACGACCACCGGCGCGGTCAGCGCCGTGTCACCCATCGGGTAGTCCAGCACCGCCCGCAGGTGCTGCTCGAACTGCGAGGTCCGGGCGCCCTCGATGGTCCAGTGCCCCGAGTTGTGCGGGCGCATGGCCAGCTCGTTGACCACGATCGCCGGCCGGCCCGCGTCGTCGCGCACCTCGAACAGCTCCACGGCCAGCAGGCCGACCACGCCGAGCGCGGTGGCCAGGTCGATGGCTAGCTGCTGAGCGGCGACTGCCAAATCCTCGTCCAGGCCCGGCGCCGGGGCC
This sequence comes from Micromonospora sp. DT63, assembly GCF_049841615.1. Lineage (NCBI taxonomy): Bacteria > Bacillati > Actinomycetota > Actinomycetes > Micromonosporales > Micromonosporaceae > Micromonospora > Micromonospora sp. DT63. The sequence goes on from NZ_JBNCKQ010000004.1 coordinate 443,233, forward strand.
AGCACCTCGACGTTGATGCCGTCACGCTGGACTGTCTCGACGACCGGGTACGCGGCCACCTGCCCGAACGGCGAGCGGGCCACCTGCACGGCGAGCTCGCGACGCAGCGGCACCCGCTCCTCGACGATCAGCTGGGTGCCTCCGGCGAGCAGCGTGGTCGCCAGCTCGGTGGCCTGGGTGGCGTCGTCCACCATCCAGACACCCCGACCGTCGTAGCCGCCTCGGGCTGCCTTGAGCACCACCGGCCAGCCGACCTGCTCACCGAAGCCGACCAGGTCGGCGGGCTCAGCGACCGGCCGCCAGGCGGGGTTGGGAGCGCCCAGCTCGGTGAGGCGTTCCCGCATCACCTGCTTGTCCTGGGCGTGCAGCAACGCGTCCGCCGGTGGGTACAGGGTCACCCCTTCGGCCGTCAGGGTGCGGATGTGCTCGTTGGGCACGTGCTCGTGATCGAAGGTGACCACGTCACAGCCCTTGGCGAAGGTGCGCAGGGCGGCCAGATCGGTGTGGTCGCCGTACTGGACGTCGGCGGCGACAAGCGCCGCGCCGTCGTCGGGGGCGCTCGCGAGCACACGCAGTGACTGGCCGAGGGCGATCGCGGCCTGGTGGGTCATCCGGGCCAACTGGCCGCCACCCACCATGCCGACAACTGGCAGACCGGTACGGGAATCCATAGCGCGGCCAGCCTATCCGGGCCGCCGACGTGCCGATGCGCAGGGCCGGTGACCCACCCGACAAGGCCGCACCGGCCGCCCCGCACCCAGCGCCGGCAACTACCGGGCGCTACGGCTCACCCCAGCTCGGCGACCAGGTCCTCGACCGAGGTGACCGGTCGCTGGCAGACGAAACCCCGGCAGACGTACGCGGCGGACCGCCCGTCGACCAGCGGCCGGTCGGCGAGCAGCGGCACCCCGGGCTGGTCCGGGCGACCGGCGACCACCACCGCTCCGGGCGGGGCGTGCCGCCGGGCCGCGGCCACCAGCGGGTCGCCGGCCGGGTCGTCGGTCGCCACAGCGATCTCGTACGGCCCGGAGAGCAGCGCCTCGCCGACCATTGCCGCGTACCCGGCGAACCGGGCGTGCCGCCCGACGATCGGCGCCACGGTGGCGAGCGCGGCCCCGGCCGCCTCGGAGTAGCGCGTCTCCCCGGTCAGCGCGGCGTACGACACGAGGCCGGCGATCAGGGCCGACCGGCCCGACGGGGTGGCGTTGTCGGTCGGATCGGCGGGCCGGGCGACCAGCTGCTCCGCGTCGTCGGCCGTGTCGTAGTAGGCACCCCCGGGCGCGGCGAAGTGCTCCAGCGCGGTGTCCAGCAGTTGACCGGCCAGGCTGAGCCAGCGACCCTCGCCGGTGAGCTGGTGCAGCGCGCAGAACGCCTCGGCCACGCAGCCGTAGTCCTCCAGCACCCCGGCCGGCTCGCCGACCCGGCCGTCGCGCGAGACCCGGCGCAGCCGGCCGTCGACCAGGTGCACGGTGGCCAGGTGCTCGGCGGCGTTGCGCATCGCGCCGTCGGCGACGATGGTGACGCCCTCCATCAGGTTGGCGTCCTCGTCCTGCGGCGACGCGTACAGCGCGGCTACCTGCTGGAACTCGCAGATCGCGGTGATCGCCAGGCCGTTCCAGGCGGCCACCACCTTGTCGTCGCGGGCCGGCTGGGGCCGGGTGTCGCGGGCCGCGAGCAGCTGCCCGACGACCCGCTGCCAGCGAGCCCGGACCTCCGGCGCCACGTCGTCGACGTCCCGGGCGAGCCGGAGCACGCTCGTGCCGTGCTCAAAGGTGCCCTCGTCGGTGACGGTGAACAGGTCGGCGGCCCACCGGCCGTCCTCGTCGCCGAGCGCCTCGACGAGCTGCGCCGGCGTCCAGGCGTAGGTGAGCCCTTCGACGCCCTCGGTGTCGGCGTCCAGCGCGGACGCGAACCCCTCCCCCGGCCGGTGCAGCTCGTCGGCGAGGAACCGGGCCGTGTCCCGGGCGACCCGACGGGCCAGCGGGTCGCCGGTGAGCCGCCAGAGCTGCGTGTAGACGCGCAGCAGCAGCGCGTTGTCGTAGAGCATCTTCTCGAAGTGCGGCACGGTCCAGTACGCGTCCACCGAGTAGCGGGCGAAGCCGCCGGCGAGCTGGTCGTAGATACCGCCACGGGCCATCGCCTCGGCGGTGTGCCGGACGATCTCCAGGCTGCGCGGGTCTCCGGTGCGCTGGTGGTGGCGCAGCAGGAAGAGCAGGTTCATGTGCGGCGGGAACTTCGGGGCGCCCCCGAACCCGCCGTTCGTGTCGTCGTACTCACCGGCGAGGTTGGCCGCCGCGGCATCCAGCAGCGGGGCGTCCAGCGGGGCGGTGGGGCCGCCCACGGCCTGTGCGCCGCCGATCGCCTCGACCACTGCGGCGCCCTGGCGCAGCACCTCGTCCCGCTGGTCCTTCCACGCGGTGGTGACCGACTGGAGCAGCCGGATGAAGTTGGCGCGTGGGAAGTAGGTGCCGCAGAAGAACGGGGTGCCGTCCGGGGTGGCGAAGACAGTCATCGGCCAGCCGCCCTGCCCGGTCATCGCCTGGGTGGCGGTCATGTAGACGGCGTCGACGTCGGGGCGCTCCTCACGGTCCACCTTGATCGACACGAAGTTGTCGTTCATCAGGGCGCCGACCTGCTCGTTCTCGAACGACTCGTGGGCCATGACGTGGCACCAGTGGCAGGCCGCGTAGCCCACCGAGATGAGCACCGGGACGTCACGCCGTTTCGCCTCGGCGAACGCCTCGTCGCACCACGGCCACCAGTCGACCGGGTTGTCGGCGTGCTGGAGCAGGTACGGGCTGGTGGCGTCCGCGAGTCGGTTCACCCGACGACCATAACCACCTCGGTCGGGACGCGCCGGGCGGTCAGGAGGCGCCGTCGGCGCGCAGGCGGAAGACGTTCGACTCGGCCGAGTCGCGCAGCGACCCGAGCACCGCGCCGATCTTGTCCGCCGGCATCGGCTTGAAGAAGTGGTAGCCCTGCGCGGACGTGCAGCCCAGCTCGGCCAGGGCCAGCCGCTGCTCGGCCGTCTCCACCCCCTCGGCGACCACCCGCAGCCCCAGCTCGTGGGCGAGCCCGACGGTGGTCCGGACGATCGCCGCGGCCTCCGGCGAGTCGGCCATCCGGATCACGAAAGAGCGGTCCACCTTCAACTCGTCCACGGCGATCCGGGTCAGGAAGGTCAACGAGGAGAAGCCGGTGCCGAAGTCGTCCACCGCAAGCTGCACACCCATCGACCGGAGGGTGGCGAGCACCTCGTCGATGATCTCCAGCTCGCTCATCACCACCGTCTCGGTGATCTCCAGGACCAGCCGGTGCGGCGGCACCTGATGTCGGCGCAGCGCGTCGGCGATCTCCGCCGGCAGGCGCGGATCCAGCAGACTGCGCGCGGAGAGGTTGACCGAGATCGGGACGTCCAGCCCCTCGCGGGCCCAGCCCGCGGCCACGCCGAGCGCCTTGTCCAGCACGTAGCGCGTGAACGTGCCGAGCTGCTCGCTGTTCTCCACCGGGCGGATGAAGTCGGCCGGGTTCAGCCAGCCGCGCCGGGGGTGCTGCCAGCGGATCAGCGCCTCCACCCCGGTGGGAGCGCCGGTGGCCAGGTCGACAGCCGGCTGCAACGCCAGCACCAACTGGTCGTCGACCTTCAGCGCCTCGCGCAGCTCGGCCAGCAGGGCCAACTGGTCCGTGCTGGCCGCGTCCCGGGTGCTGTCGTACGCGGCGACGCTGCCGCCGCCCTCCTTGGCCTGGTACATCGCGATGTCCGCGCGGCGCAGCAGCTCGGTCAGGTCGGCGGTGCCGGCGTCGGCGACCACCACCCCGACGGAGACCTCGATGGACATCCGCACCCCGGCCACCTCGGTCGGCGCGGCCAGCCGCTCGGCGATCTCGCGAGCTTGGCGCAGGGCGTGCGCCATCGGCGCGGCCCGGTCACCGAGCACGGGAACCGAGGTGAGCAGCAGCGCGAACTCGTCGCCGCCGAGCCGGCCGAGCAGGTCACCGGGGCGGGCCAGCGCGCTGAGCCGGTTGGCGGTCAGCCGCAGCAACTGGTCGCCGGCCGCGTGCCCGAGGGTGTCGTTGACTTCCTTGAACTGGTTGATGTCCAGCAGCAGCAACGCCACCGGGTGGTCGTGGGCGAGCTGCCGCAGCGACTGGTCGCCCTTGCCGAGCATCGCCGTACGGTTCGCCAGCCCGGTGAGCGGGTCGTGCACCGCCTCGTACGACGAGCGGGCGGTGACCAGCCGCAGCTCACGATGGGTCGCGGCGTCGTGCAGGGCTGCGGCGAGCGCGTCGCCGAAGGCCGCCACCGCGTCCCGTTCCCGGGTCGCGGGTGGAGCGGAGCGCGGGAACCGGACCCGGAGCTGGCCTACCGGCGCGGCGCCCACCGACAGCTGACGGACCAACTCGTACTCGTCCGGCTCCGACCGGTCCGGAGGGCCCACCTCACGGTCGAGCAGCTGGCCGCCGGCGTCTCCCCGGTAGCGGCGCCACCTGCCGTCGGCCCGGGCCACGTCGACGTCGACCAGCTCGGCGTTGAACAGCGCCAGCGCGCCGGTCACCGCCGCGCTGGCCACGCCCCGCTCGTCGAGCTGGTTGAGAGCCGCGGTGGCCTCGGCGAAGGCACGCCACGTCCGGCGTTCCTGGTCCGCGCGCAGCCGGTAGCGGTAGGTCTGCTGCAGCAGCCAGAGCAACGGCGGGAGCAGCAGCAACCAGCGTGGGTCCAGCTCCAGCAGCGCGATCACGACCAGGCCGACCGCCACGTTGCCCACGAACATCAGCAGCTTGCCGCGCAGCGCGGCGAGCAGCGGCGGTCCGATGGGCAGCCCGTGCCGCAGGCCCAGCGTCACCCCACCGAGCCACGCGGTCACCAGGAGGTAGGTCACCGATCCCGCGATCACGGCCAGCGCCAGCATCGGTGTCGGCGCGGCGAGCAGCGGATGCCCCAGGGCGGTGGTCACGGACACGGCCAGCGCCGACGCGGCGGTCAGCGACGCGGCGATCCGGACGATCTCCAGCGGCGGACGGCGGTCGCTGTGCAGCGACAGCGCCGTCCAGGCCAGCCCGGTGCCGAGCAGGGTGGCCGACGGCAGCCAGCCGGCCGGCGCGAGGTAGAGGCAGACGATCAGGGCGGCCTCGCCCCAGGTGATGCTGACCATGCCGGCGGAGCTGCGGAAGCGAAGCCGGGCGAGCTGGGCCACGGCGAGGACGGCGACGGCGATGCCGAAGCGGGCCGGTCCACCGAGCGGATCGTCGGACGGCAGCCCGGCCGGAAGGGTCAGACCGACCACGGCGGCGGCCAGAGCCGTCACCGTCACCGCGGTCGTCAGCACGAGCAGCCGGGCCGGCATGCCGTGCACCCCGAGCCGGTCGAACGGGTCGCCGCCCGCGCCGGAGGTCATCGACCTCCCCCGTCAGCCGACCGACCGAGGGTACGGCGGGCGGCCGGTGCTGTGACGGACATCGGCGCCCCCTCCCGCGCACGGCTCGGGGACTTTTGGTCCCCCCGGCGGAAGGCTAAGCCAAACCGGGTGGTCGCAACAGGGGTCCACCACCCGGTTCGGCGTGAATCATGCGCGGACTACCCGTTCCGCTGCTGCTGGTGCCCATTGGGAGCGTGCGCGGATGAATCATGCGCGCTGGTCCCGTCTGTCGGATCGACGACTGAAGCGTCGGCCCTGGTCGCATCGGTCGACCGCCCCTGCTGGGGAAACCGGTCGGGCAGACGCCGCAGTCGAGCGTTCATGTTGCGGATCAGCAGGATGGTCGCGGCGGCCAGCAGCAGGATGAGGAAGAGACCCATCGGCCCGGCCAGGCCACCCGTGCGGGTGTCCCCGAAGTTGTTCTCCGCGAGCACCTGGGCAGCGGTCAGCATGACGTTCCTCCGATGTGCGATTGCCTACCAGGGTAGACCCGGCCGGAATCAGCCCGCGTGCGCCGTCTCCCGCACACCGGCGAAGAGGTCGGACTCGGGCAGCGGGCTGTCCACCACTGTGCGCGCCAGCTCGAAATCCTCCGTCGGCCAGGCACGTTGCTGCAGCTCCATGGGCACCTGGAACCAGAAGCCGTCCGGGTCGACCTGGGTGGCGTGGGCGCGCAGCGCGTCGTCCCGGACGTGGAAGTATTCGGCGCAGTCCACCCGGGTGGTGATACGGGGGCCCTTGTCCGGACGCTCGTCCCAGCGCTTGATCCAGTCCACGTACGGCGACTCGGCGCCGGTGCTGAGCACGGCCTCGTGCAGGGCCATGATCTTGGCCTTGGAGAAGCCGATGTCGTAGTAGAGCTTCAATGGCTGCCAGGGGGCGCCCAGCTCCGGGTAGCGCTCCGGGTCGCCGGCGGCCTCGAACGCGGCCACGCTCACCTTGTGGCACATGATGTGATCGGGGTGCGGGTAGCCACCCTCCTCGTCGTACGTGGTCACGACGTGCGGACGGAACTCACGCATCAGGCGCACCAGCGGGCCGGCCGCCACCTCGACGTCCTGGAGGGCGAAGCAACCCTCGGGCAGCGGCGGCAGCGGGTCGCCCTCGGGCAGGCCGGAGTCGACGAACCCGAGCCAGGCCTGGTCGACACCGAGGATCGCCCGCGCGGCGTCCATCTCGGCACGCCGGATCTCCGCGATGTTGGCCCAGACGTCGGGCCGGTCGAGCTTGGGGTTGAGCACGCTGCCGCGCTCGCCGCCGGTGCACGTCACCACCAGCACGTCCACCCCCTGGGCGACGTACTTCGCCATCGTCGCCGCACCCTTGCTCGACTCGTCGTCCGGGTGCGCGTGGACGGCCATGAGACGCAGCTGCTCTGCCAACTTCGGCGCTCCTCGTCTGTGCCGGCCGGTGGACCCGACCGGGCTCGACCGGCTGACCTGCCGGGACCCTCCTCGCCCCGCTGCGAGTCGGCGCCGCGGGGCCCGACCTGCCATTCCTGCCGTTTGGCCGGGCTGGGAGGATGGGCTTCTGCCATTCTTGCCGATGCCGCCGACAACAACGCCAGGAGATACCCGCCGGTGACCGAGACGCACGCCACAATTTCGCCGGGCACCCCGGTCTTCCCCGCCGGGCGCTACGGACGCCGCCGGGCGCCCGGCAACGGCCGCCGTCGTACGCTGCTGGCGGCGCTGGTGCTCCTGGTGCTGGTGGCGGTGCTGAGCCTGATCTCGCTGCGGCTCTACCGGCAGTACGGCGACCCGGTCTACGACGCCCAGGTGATCACGTACACCGACATCACGGACAGCCAGGTGGTCGTCGACTTCCGGGTGACCGTGCCGCCGGGCGGATCGGCGGTCTGCGTGCTGCGCGCCCGGGACCGCGCCGGCGTGGAGGTGGCCCGCGAGGAGGTCACGGTGAGCGCCGCACCCGGCGACCGGCACGTCACCACCCGGCACCGTCTGAGCACCTCCGCCCGACCGTTCATCGGCGAGGTGCTGCGCTGTCGGGCCCCTGCCTGAGCTGCGGAAACGTCATCCCGCAACGCCCCCGGGCAACCCGTCGCGGCGGGTCGACCGCGAGTGCCGGATGCGGACACCGACGGTGATCGCCGACACGCTGTGTCGTACCGCACTGGTAACTTGGTAGTTCACCTGTCAGCCAGCCACGCACAACTGAGGAGAACGCCTGTGTCCACTGGCAACGAGGCGCCCGCCACCTGGCTGTCCCAGGACGCGTACGACCGCCTCCAGGCCGAGCTCGACGAGCACATCGCCAACCGTCCGGCGATCGCAGCCGAGATCAACGCTCGGCGCGAGGAGGGCGACCTCCGCGAGAACGGCGGCTACCACGCCGCCCGCGAGGAGCAGGGCAAGGCCGAGGGTCGCATCCGCTACCTGCAGGAACTGCTGCGTACCGCAAAGGTCGGCGAGGCCCCGTCGGCCGACGCGGTGTCGCCCGGCATGGTCGTGACGATCTACTTCGACGACGACGCCGACGACACCGAGACCTTCCTGCTCGGCTCCCGGGAGATCGCCGCCACCACCGACCTCACCGTCTACAGCCCCGAGTCGGCGCTCGGCAAGGCGATCCTGGGTGGCCGTTCCGGGCAGACCTGCACCTACACGGCCCCGAGCGGCGCCGACATCAAGGTGACAGTGGTCAGCTTCGAGCCGTTCTCCGGCTGAGCGTTCACCCGGCTCCGTGCCGCGGTCACCGAGCCGCCTTTCCGGGCACCTGAGCGCCGTTCGACGTGTGCCGCCGCCGAGGCGTGACACCCACCCGTGTCACGCCTCGGCGGCGAAGACCACCTGATAGCCACTGGCTCGCAACGCGCTGATCAGCGTGTCGGAGTGCTCCACACCACGGGTCTCCACCGACAGCGCCACCTCGACCTCGCCGAGGCCCAGGTGCGGATTGGCCCGCTGGTGTTCCACGTCCACCACGTTGGCCCGGTGCTCGGCGATCTGGCTGAGCAGCGAGGCGAGCTGCCCCGGCCGGTCGGAGCAGCGCACCGTCACCCGCAGGTAGCGGCCGGCGGCCGCCAGACCGTGCTCGATCACCCGCATCATCAGCAGGGGGTCGATGTTGCCGCCGGAGAGCACCGCGACCACTGGCGTCTCCACCTCCACCACACCGGCCAGGAGCGCGGCCACGCCGACCGCCCCGGCCGGCTCGACGACCTGCTTGCCGCGCTCCAACAGCATCAGCAGGGCCCGGGAGATGTCCTCCTCGGTGACCGTGACGATCTCGTCGACGAGCTTGCGGACATGGTTGAACGTGATCTCCCCCGGCCGCCCGACCGCGATGCCGTCCGCGATCGTGGCGAAGGTGGGCAGCCGGACCGGTTCCCCGGCCAGCAGGGAGGGCGGGAAGGCCGCCGCGCCGGCCGCCTGGACGCCGATGATGCGGACGTCCGGCCGCAGTGCCTTGGCTGCCACCGCCATGCCGGAGATCAGGCCGCCGCCGCCCACCCCGGTGATGATCGTGCGCACCTCGGGGCACTGTTCGAGGATCTCCAACGCCACCGTGCCCTGCCCGGCGATCACGTCCCGGTGGTCGAACGGGTGGATGAGCATCGCGCCGGTGCGCTCGGCGTACGTCTGCGCCGCCACCAGCGACTCGTCGACCGTGTTGCCGGCCAGTTCGACCTGCGCGCCGTACCCCTTGGTGGCGGCGACCTTCGGCAGCGGCGCGTTGACCGGCATGAAGACCGTCGCGTGCGTGCCGACCAGCCCGGCGGCGAGAGCGACGCCCTGCGCGTGGTTACCGGCGCTCGCCGCGACCACGCCCCGTTTGCGCTCGGCCGCCGACAGCCGCGAGATCCGCACGTACGCGCCGCGGACCTTGTACGAGCCGGCGCGCTGCACGTTCTCGCACTTGAGCCAGGTCGGGCCGCCCAGTGCCGCGCTCAGTGGCCGGGATGGCTCCAGCGGGGTGGTCCGGACGACGTCGGCGAGCAGTTTCCGTGCAGCCCGTACGTCGTCGAGGCCGACCAGTTCCGTCATGCCCCAGATCGTGCCACCCGGCTCCGGCGTCCCCTGCGGCGACACCGGGTTGATCCACTCGACGTCCCCGAGGTGGCGGTGTCAACCGCGCCCCGACACCGCCACCTCGGCGATCCCGAGTGGATCATGGCGTCGCCGGCCACACCGGGGCCGCTGGCCAGACCGGGGCGGTCGGCCACACCGGGGCGGCGCGGGCGATCCGGGCCTCCTGCGCGGCGGAGATCCGGTGGATCAGCACGATCAGCGTCACCGCGGCGATCGCGCAGCCCAGCGCGGGCAGGCTGTTGCGGAGCAGGGAGTCGCCGTAGTAGTCGACGTACGCCTGGTAGCCGGCGTCGGTGGACGGGGTCTCCGGCAGCTGCTCGTACGCCCGATCGTCCAGGCGGCTGCTCACCCGGTCGCCGACGCTGAACAGCAGCCAGGCACACCACCAGACGACCACCAGCGTCGGCGTGAACCGCCGCCAGAGGCTGTCCCGCGCCACGTTGGCCACGACCCGGGCCGGCACCACGAAGTTCGCGAAGGGCACCAGCCAGCCGGCGATCGCCCAGCCGGCCCCGAGCGTCGGCAGCGCACCGGGGAAGGCGTCGGTGTTCTTCCGCGTCCGCCACGTCCAGATGATCACCAGTACGGCGGCGGTGAGCTGCGCCACCAGCATGAGCAGCGACAGCAGCCCTCCGATGAGCAGCGGGCCGAGCAGCAGGTCCGGGTCGTCGTTGGCCCTGGCCTGCCGGGCCATCGCCATCCCGATCAGCGGGGACAGCGCCACCACCAGGTAGAGCACGGCGGTCGCGCCGACGGCGATGTTCGCGGCCAGGCCGATCCCGCGTACGCGGTAGGTCGGCAGGCCCGGCGTGACGGCGGGCTGGCCCAGCGGCGTGTGGCAGCGCTGGCAGTCGTTGTGCTCGGGGGACGTGGGGTCCCCGCAGGTCTGGCAGCGCATTGGTGTCCCCCGGGTCCGCGCGACGTTGCGCGGACACCGTAGACGATCATGCGGTGGCCGGCGACCCCGTTCCGACGACGGGGTAGCCGGGGGCGTGCCGCGGCCACGGGGCGGCCATCTCGAACTGACCGGCCACGCCGAGCAGCAGCAGCTCCGAGCCGGGCGGGCCGACGATCTGGACGGCTACCGGCAGGCCGTCCGGCCGGCGGCCCACCGGCACCACGATGGCGGGCAAGCCGGCGATGTTCCACGGCGCGGCGTACGGGGCGTACCGGATGTTGGCCGACATGTTCGCCCGCCAGGACCGTTCGCACCAGCGCCCGGCCTCCGGCGGCGCGCTGGCCAGCGCGGGGGTGAGCAGCAGGTCGACCGAGTGGTCGGTGAAGAAGTCGACCGACCGCTGCCGCCAGGCGGCCCGGTCGGCCTCCCGGACGTAACCGCGACGCTGCGCCCACTCGCCCAGCGCGACGTGCCGCCGGGTGCGGCGCTGGAGGCCGCGTCGGTCCAGCCCGGCGGCCCGGACGTCGGTGGCGGCCGCGGCGAACCAGGTGGCGATGCCCTGCAGGCCCAGGGCCGTGGGATAGACCGGATCGGCCGGCACGGTGTCGTGCCCGGCGGCGGCGAGCAGCCGGCCGGCGGTGGCCACCGCGTCCCGGTTGGGCGCGTCCGGGGAGACGCCGCGCACCGGGGAGCGCAGTGAGACACCCACCCGCAGCCGCTGCGGCGGGACCAGCTTCTCCGCTCGCCGGCCGGCGAGCACCGAGAAGCCGACCGCGGCATCCGCGACGGTGCTGGTCAACATGCCGTGCTCGGTGAGGCCGAACCAGTCGTCCGCGCCGAGCTGGCAGGGCACCACGCCCCGGCCGGGCTTGAGGCCGACCAGGCCGCAGCAGGCCGCCGGGATCCGGATCGAGCCGAGCCCGTCGTTGCCGTGCGCGATCGGCACCAGGCCGGCGGCGACCGCGGCGGCGGCGCCGCCCGAAGAGCCACCGGGGGTACGCGTGTTGTCCCACGGGTTGCGGGTCACCGCGCTGTCGTCATCGGTGAGTGCCCACAGCCCCAGCTCCGGCATCCGGGTGACGCCGAGGATCACCGCGCCGGCGCCGCGCAGCCGACGCACCACCTCGTGGTCGGCCTCCGCGACGTCGGTCCGTACGGCTGCCGACCCGTTCCAGGTGGGCAGGCCGGCGACCGGGGTGTTCTCCTTGACCGCCACCGGCACCCCGGCCAGGGGGAGGTTGGCCAGGTCCTCCTGCTCGTCGACCTTCTCGGCCTCGGTGATCGCCTCGCCGCCGCGAACGGCGCGGAAGGCGGCCAGCTCGCGGTCGGCCGAGGCGATGTACTCCAGGTGGTCGGCGACGACCTGGGTGGCCGAGACGTCGCCCCGGCGTACGCCCCGGGCGATCTGCTTGGCGGTCGCCCCGACCCAGGTCGCCATGATGTCCTGCACGGCCATCCTCCCCAGCGGTCAGCCCAGCGCCTGCTCCAGATCGGCGAGCAGGTCGTCGACCGTCTCGATGCCGACAGACAGTCGCACGAGATCGCCGGGAACTTCAAGCGGCGAGCCGGCAGCACTTGCGTGTGTCATCCGGCCCGGGTGTTCGATCAGGGATTCCACGCCGCCGAGCGACTCGGCGAGCACGAAGAGCTTCGTGCGGTTGCAGATCTCGACGGCGTGGTCCTCACCGCCGGAGGCGCGGAACGAGATCATGCCGCCGAACCGACGCATCTGCTTGGCGGCGACCTCGTGACCGGGGTGCGAGGGCAGCCCGGGGTAGATCACCTGGGCCACCTTGGCGTGCCCGTCGAGGTACGCGGCGAGCCGCTCGGCGTTGTCGCAGTGCCGGTCCATGCGTACCCCGAGGGTCTTGATGCCGCGCAGGGTGAGCCAGGCGTCGAACGGGCCGTTGATCGCGCCCATCGCGTTCTGGTGGTAGCGCAGCTCCTCGCCGAGCCCGGCGTCGGCGACGACGAGCGCACCACCGACCACGTCGGAGTGCCCGCCGACGTACTTGGTGGTGGAGTGCACCACCACGTCCGCGCCGAAGGCGATCGGCTGCTGCAGGTACGGCGAGGCGAAGGTGTTGTCGACAACCAGCAGCGCGCCCGCGTCGTGTGCCACGGCGGCCAGGGCGGCGATGTCGGCGATGCCGAGCAGCGGGTTCGTCGGCGTCTCCACCCAGACGATCTTCGTCCGGCCGGGCTGCACGGCGGCCCGGACCGCGGCCGCATCGGAGACCTTGGCCGGGGTGAACTCCAGGCCCCAGCGCTGGGCGACCCGGGCGAAGAGCCGGTAGGTGCCGCCGTACGCGTCGTCCGGGATGATCACGTGGTCGCCCGGCTGGCAGACCGCCCGCAGCAGGGTGTCCTCCGCAGCCAGGCCACTGGCGAAGGCGAGGCCCACGGGCCCGCCCTCCAGCGCGGCCAGGCACTCCTGGAGGGCGTCACGGGTCGGGTTGCCCGAGCGGCTGTACTCGTAGCCGAGCCGGGGCGCACCGACGGCGTCCTGGGCGTACGTGCTGGTCTGGTAGATCGGCGGGATCACCGCGCCGGTGCGGGCCTCAGGGTCCTGACCGGCGTGAATGGCGAGCGTCTCGAAGCCGTGACTCATTCTGGTGAGGCTAGTGCCCCCGTCCGGCGGGCTGGAACGGAACCCGTGCTCCGGTGGGGGCCGGACCTTTCGGCCCGGCCCCCGCGTGCCGGCCGGGAGGCCGGCGGGCCGGTCAGCCGGCCGGAACGGGCAGGACGTGCAGGGTGACCGGGTGGGCGCCGGTCCAGTCGTAGGAGACCGCGTAGAGCCGGGCCCCGTTGGGCGCCCAGGCCAGCGCGCCGGAGCTGAGTTCGTCGCCCAGCTCGAAGCGGGCCAGCTCGGTGCCGTCCGGGCGGAAGACGAACACGTCCGGGTCGTAGGAGGCGTCCGCTCCGCCGGCGATCCGGGTGCCGTCCCGCGACACCTCGACAGCATTGGGGTACGCGCCGGTGGGGTAGGTCGCGGAGGGGGTGCTGATGGCGGCGACCGGGAACGCCTGCACCTCGTACGGGGCGCCGGACGCGGTGAAGAGGGTGGTGCCGGTGGGGTCGAGCGCGATGTCGCGCAGGTTGCTGCCGATCGCCATGAAGTCGTTGGTGCTCGGCGGGCCCAGCACGCCCCCGGTGCCGATCGCGTACGCGTACACCGAGGCGGGGCTGAGGCCCGGCTGCCCGGCCAGCAGCACCGAACGGTTCTGGCTGGCGGCGGTCAGCAGCGGAGCGCCGTAGAAGCCGCTACCGGTGTCCAGGCCCGTGGTGACGCGGGCCGGCTGGCGGCCCAGGTCGATCCGGCCGATGTTGCCGTCCCAACCGCCACAGCCGTACCCGAACCACAGGTACCGCCCGGTCAGCGCGAGCGACGACGGGCACGCGCCCGCGCCGGTGTCGTACCGGGCCGACTCGACAAGTGAGCCGGTGTCGAAGGCCGCGATGGCGTTGGCGGTGGGCAGCGCCACGTAGAGGGTCTGCCGATCGGCGCTGAGCAGCAGGTCGGAGGGGCCGGGCAGGCCGGACAGGGTGCCGACCACCGCGCCCGTCGCGCTGGCCACCACGACGTCGGTCGAGGAGGGGCCACCGCTGACGAAGACCCGGTCACCGGCGGACACCACGTCGGACACCGCCGGCAACGACAGTGGAGTGGCCGTCGGCGCGACGGCTGCCTGGGCGGCGCCCGGTATCGCGGCGGTGAGCAGCCCGGCGGTCAGTGCCGCCAGCGCCAGGGTCGTGCCTCTTCTGATGTGCAAGGTGCGTCCTTCCCCCGTGTATTGATCCAGACTGGTAAATGTCTACCACGGCCGATGGATGCGCGGGGGGCGCGCGTCCCCGCGTGGCCGGCGACATAGCCTGGGGCGATGAGCGGGTGCGTGTTCTGCGGGATCGTGTCGGGTGACGTGCCGGCGTTCCGGGTCGCGGACGAACCGGACGGGGTGGCGTTCCTCGACACCCGTCCGGTGTTCAAGGGGCACGTGCTGGTGGTGCCGCGCGTGCACCTGGTGACCCTGGCCGAGCTTCCGGCCGACCTGCTGCCCGGCTACTTCGCGCTGGTCCAGCGCCTGGCGGTGGCCGTGGAGTCCGCTCTGGGGGCCGGTGGGACGTTCGTGGCGATGAACAACAAGGTGTCCCAGTCCGTCCCGCACCTGCACACTCACGTGGTGCCGCGCACCAAGGGCGACGGGCTGCGCGGGTTCTTCTGGCCGCGCACCCGCTACGCGGACGACGCCGAGGCCCAGACCTACGCCCACCGGGTCGCCGCCGCGCTCTCGGGCGCTGCCTGACTCACACCCGTGCGGGTAAGGAAGGTGGACCCACCGGTGTTGCACGCTGCGAGAGGTACGAGAGGAGATCCCCACGTGTTTTTGCGCCGTATGAACGCCGAGATGGTTTCGCCCGACCAGGCCCTGCCGGGCCGTCAGATCGCCATGCCGGTTGCCGACCGCCACGAGGTGCTGGGCACCCCGTTGAAGGGCCCGTTCCCGCAGGGGCTGCAGGTAGCGGTCTTCGGCATGGGCTGCTTCTGGGGCGCTGAGCGGCTGTTCTGGACGCTGCCCGGCGTTTACACCACCTCCGCCGGCTACGCGGGTGGCATCACCAGGAACCCGACGTACGAGGAGACGTGTTCCGGCCGAACCGGGCACGCCGAGGTCGTCCAGGTGGTGTACGACCCCAGCAAGATCACGTATGAGGACCTGCTGAAGGTCTTCTGGGAGAACCACGACCCGACCCAGGGCATGCGCCAGGGCAATGACGTGGGCACCCAGTACCGGTCGGCGATCTACACGACCACCGACGAGCAGCGGGCCATCGCGGAGTCGTCCCGGGACGCGTTCCAGCCGATCGTGACGCGGGCCGGCAAGGGCGAGATCACCACCGAGATCGCCCCGCTCGGCAGCTACTACTTCGCCGAGGACTACCACCAGCAGTACCTCGCCCCGACCAAGAACCCGAACGGGTACTGCAACCACGGCCCGAACGGCCTGAGCTGCCCGGTCGGCGTTGCCCGTACCGCTGGCTGACCCACCTGCGTGAACGCGATGCCCGGCTGCCGACGAGGTGGCCGGGCATTCCCGTTCGGCCCTGTGATCGAAATCCGTTGCCGAGCCCGCCGGGGACTCGATAGCGTGCAGGTACACGTGAAAGGAGGTGGTCCAGACTTGTATAGCAATCGGACTCGTGAGGTGGCTGTCAGCTAGCCGCTGTCCTCGACAGTGATCCGTCCGCCGCGAGGCGGGCAACCAGTACGACCGTCGAGACCGTGTGGCAGCGGTGCGGCGAATTCCAGACAGCCACCCGACCCCCGGGGTGCCGGCCAAGTCCAGCCGGCCCGCGCGACAGCGTGGAGCGCCCCGGGGGTCGCTCCATATCCGCGGGAGATCAGTGTGTCGATGCGCGAGCTGGTGATTCTCGGGACGGCCAGCCAGGCGCCCACCCGGCAGCGCAACCACAACGGGTACGTGCTGCGCTGGGACGACGAGGTGATCCTCTTCGACCCGGGTGAGGGCAGCCAGCGGCAGCTCCTGCACACCACTGTCACCGCGACCGACCTGACCCGGATCTGCGTCACGCACTTCCACGGCGACCACTGCCTCGGTCTGCCAGGCACCATCCAGCGACTCTCGCTGGACCGGGTGGCGCATCCGGTCGCCGTGCACTTCCCGGCGGGCGGCGCCGAGTACTTCGCCCGACTGCGGCACGCCACCTCCTTCTACGAGACGGCCGAGCTGGCCGTCACCCCGATCGAGACCGACGGTCAACAGATCGCCCTGAGCTGCGGCACGCTGGAGGCCCGCCGGCTGCGGCACCCCATCGAGACGTACGGCTATCGGCTGATCGAGCCGGACGGCTGCCGGATGCTGCCGGACAAGCTGGCCGCGTACGGCATCGCCGGTCCGGCCGTCGGCGAGCTGATCCGCGTCGGGCACCTGGACCTCGACGGTCGTCGCGTCACCCGCGACGAGGTGAGCGTGCCCCGACCGGGGCAGCGGTTCGCCTTCGTGATGGACACCGGCCTCTGCGACGGGGTGTACGCCCTGGCCGAGCACGCCGACCTGCTGGTCATCGAGTCGACGTTCCTGGAGTCGGAGGCCGCGCTCGCCGCCGAGGTCGGGCACCTGACCGCGGCGCAGGCCGCGCGGGTGGCGACCGAATCGGGGGTACGCACCCTGGTGCTCACGCACTTCTCGCAGCGCTACCCCGACCCGCGCCGGTTCTACGACGAGGCCCGAGCGCACTTCGACGGGGATCTGGTCATCGCCGAGGATCTGACCACCGTGCAGGTCCCGCCGCGCCGGGTAGCCTCGGCCGGATGACCGTCACGCTCCGCCCCGCGACCGAAGGCGACCTGATGGCGGTGGGCGCCCTGCACCAGCGCTCCCGGGTCGCCGCGTACTCCGCCTTCCTGCCGGTCGAAGCCCTGGCCGACCCGACACCGGAGGCGATGGGCGCGTACTGGACCGAGCGGTGGCGCTGGGAGCGGGACACCCACCGACTGACGGTCGCGGAGCGGGCCGGGGCGCTCGTCGGGTTCAGCTACCTGGGTCCGGACGACGAGGACGACCCGGCGACGGGGCTGCTCAACGCGATCCACCTGGAACCAACCGAGCAGGGCCGGGGCACCGGCCGCCTGGTGATGGTGGACGCGTTGGACGCCATGCGCGCCCGGGGTTGGCGCCGCGCGGTGCTCTGGGTGCTCCGGGAGAACGCGCACGCCCGCTCCTTCTATGAGCGCGGCGGCTGGACGTCGACGGGCGTGGAGCGCGAGGAGCACATCGGCGCGGCCCGCACCCCGCAGGTCCGCTACACCCGCCCCCTCTGAGCACCGGCCGGCAACGGCCCGACCACCCTCAACGCCGGCCCGGCAACGGCCCAGCCGGCCACCCCACCCACCTCACGCAGAGCCTTTGCTCTGCTTCAGCGGAGGCAACAGTGACCGGGCATTTCTGTTGCCTGGGTTGAAGCAGAGCAAAGGACGCGCGGGGTGTCCTGTGCCCCCGCAGGGGCAGCCTGCGGGGGCACGTCGCGGGGGCGGTAGCAGCTCGGGGGCAGCTAGTGGGCGCCGAGGTGGGCCAGGAGGTCCTGGCGGGTCAGGACGCCCTTGGGCTTGCCGTCGACCAGGACCAGCGCGGCGTCGGACTTCTCCAGCAGGCCGACGGCCTCGCTCACCGGCTGACCACCGCCGATCATCGGCAGCGGGTCGCCCATGTGCCGCTCGATGGTGTCGTGCAGGTGAGCCTGACCGGTGAACAGCGCGTCGAGCAGGTCCCGCTCGGCGATCGAGCCGGCCACCTCACCGGTCACCACGGGCGGCTCGGCCTTGAGCACCGGCAGCTGGGAGACGCCGTACTCGCGCATGTAGTCGATCGCGTCGCGGACCGTCTCGGTCGGGTGCACGTGCACCAGCTCGGGCAGGCCGCCCGGCTTGCTGGCCAGCGCGTCGGCGACCGTCGGCTCGTGGCCGGAGTTGTCCAGGAAGCCGTACCGGGCCATCCACGAGTCGTTGAAGATCTTCGACAGGTAGCCCCGGCCGCCGTCGGGCAGCAGCACCACGATCACGTCGTCCGGGCCGGCCTTGCGGGCCACCTCCAACGCGGCGACCACCGCCATCCCGCAGGAGCCCCCGACCAGCAGGCCCTCCTCGCGGGCCAGCCGCCGGGTCATCTCGAAGGACGCCTTGTCGGAGACCTCGACGATCTCGTCGGCCACACCCCTGTCGTACGTCTCCGGCCAGAAGTCCTCGCCGACGCCCTCGACCAGGTACGGGCGGCCGGTGCCGCCGGAGTAGACCGAGCCCTCCGGGTCGGCCCCGATGACCTTCACCCGACCGTCGGACGCCTCCTTGAGGTACCTACCGATGCCGGAGATCGTCCCGCCGGTACCGACGCCCGTCACGAAGTGCGTGAGCCCGCCCTCGGTCTGCTTCCACAGCTCGGGGCCGGTCGTCTCGTAGTGCGAGCGCGGGTTCGCCGGGTTGCTGTACTGGTCGGGCTTCCACGCGCCGGGGATTTCCCGGGTCAGCCGGTCGGAGACGTTGTAGTACGAGCGCGGGTCCTCCGGGGCGACGGCGGTCGGGCAGACCACCACCTCGGCGCCGTACGCCCGCAGCACGTCCTGCTTGTCCTGACTGACCTTGTCGGGGCAGACGAAGACGCACTTGTAGCCCTTGAGCTGGGCCACCAGGGCGAGCCCGACACCGGTGTTGCCGCTGGTCGGCTCGACGATGGTGCCACCGGGCCGCAGCAGGCCCGCCGCCTCGGCGTCCTCGACCATGCGCAGCGCGATCCGGTCCTTCACCGAGCCACCCGGGTTCAGGTACTCCACCTTGGCGAGCACGCTTGCCTGGATGCCCTCGGTGACGTTGCGCAGGCGGACCAGCGGGGTGTTGCCGATCATGTCGACGACGTTGTCGTAGTACTGCACGGTGTGCCCTTCGTTGCGGCGCCGGCGACGGCGGCCGGGCAGACGTATCCTCGCCGACCAGCGTACGTGCCGTCAGGGCACCAGCCCCCCGGGGATGACCGAGCTGCGTCGGGCCTCCCACTCCAGGAATCGGTCGGTCTCGGCGAGCACGCTGCCGGCCAGCCAGGTGATCATCACCGCGTCGTCGGCCAGCCCGAAGATCGCCAGTGGGATCTCCGGCAGCAGGTCGATGGGCGAGACGATGTACGCCGTGGCCGCCGTCATCAGGGCCAGCCGGAGGCCGCCGTCGTACTGCCCCCGGGTCGTCGCCCGGATCATCCGGGGCAGCGCCGCGAGTCGGGTGCCCAACGAGGGCCCGCCGCGCGCCCCCGCCGCCAGTGCCCGCGCCAGGGCCGTGAACGCCGCGCTGCGCTTCAGTGTCTTCCCCATCGTCGCGCTCCTCTCCGCCGGATCAGCGTGGCGGGTCGGCGCAAGTCGGCCGGCCTCCACCGGACAGGTACCCCGTCGCGTCGGTTTCCAGGCACTCCCGAGCCGGGACGACGACAGCGGCGTGTCGGGCCGGCGCGATAATGTCGGCATATGGGGGTGGCTGGTTCTGTCGTACCCGTTGGTCCGCGCTGGCGGCAGGCCTGGCGGATCGCCCGGCTGGCGGCCATCGGGACGGGCGCCACCGCGGCGGCCGCGATGGCCACCGGCGGGGTGCTGCTCGGCCAGGCCCGCCAGGCCCGGCGCACCATCCCCATGGCCGAGGCCCCGCCGCCGCGCTGCGACGGGATGTACGGCGCGAAGTTCCCCGGCCCTCCGCTCACCATGGTCGTGCTCGGTGACTCGTCGGCGGCCGGCTACGGAGTGCACCGCCGCCGGGAGACACCGGGAGCGCTGCTCGCCACCGGGCTGTCCCGACGGCTGCACCGGCCGGTACTGGTGCGCCGTTTCGCGGTGGTCGGCGCCATCTCCGCGGCGCTCCGGCACCAGGTGGAGGCGGCGTTGGAGTGCGCGCCGGACATCGCCGTGATCCTGATCGGCGGCAACGACATCACCAACCGCACGCCGCGCGGCCTGGCGGTGCGCTATCTGGTCGAGGCGGTCCACGCGCTGCGCGACGCCGGCTGCGAGGTGGTCGTCGGCACCTGCCCCGACCTCGGCGCGATCCGGCCGATCCAGCCACCGCTGCGCTGGCTGGCGCACCGGTGGAGTCGCCAGCTCGCCGCCGCCCAGACGGTGGCGGTGGTCGAGGCGGGCGGCTCGACGGTGTCCCTCGGCGACCTGCTCGGCCCACGGTTCGCCGCCGAGCCGCACCGGATGTTCGCCTGGGACCGGTTCCACCCCTCCGCCGAGGGGTACGCGATGGCCGCCGCCGCCCTGCTGCCGACGATGCTCTCGGCGCTCGGCTCCGGGCCGGAGCGACGGGCCACACCGGCGCGGGGCGAGGGCGTACGGTCGCTGCCAAAGGCCGCGCAGGAGGCGGCCCGGCACGCCGGCACCGAGGTCAGCGGCACCCAGGTCCGGGGCCGCGATCGAGGGCCGGCCGGCCGGTGGGCGCAGCTGCGTCGCCGGGCGTTCTTCGGTGTCAACACGGTGCCGCAGTCCGGCTCCGCGACGGACACCTCGACAGTGGAGGGACTGGCATGAACGAGCGCAGCGAGCGGAGCGTGACCGCCGGTCTCCCCGGCCGCCTGGGTCGGGCGGCGGCGATGTCGCTGCTCGCCGGCACGGTGGGCGGCGCCGCCGTCCTGGCCGGTGAGGCGTTCGTCGCCCGGCACCGGCGCTACGCCGAGCCGGAGCTGGGGCTGGCATTGCGGGCCACTATCGGTCGGGCCGACGCCGCGCCGCTGCGGCTGGTGCTGCTCGGTGACTCGTCGGCGTTGGGCGTGGGCGTCGACCGCCTCGACGACACCATCGGCGGACAGTTGGCCAACCTGCTCGCCGAGGGTCCGACCGGTCGCCGGGTGCACCTGTCCAGCGTCGGTGTCTCCGGGTCCCGCTCGACGGACCTGGCGACCCAGGTCGCCCGGGCCCTGCTCGGCGAGCGTCCCGACGTGGCACTGATCCTGATCGGCGCGAACGACGCGACCGGGCTGCGCCGACCCGCCGACGCGTCCGCCTATCTCGGGGCGGCGGTGCACCGGCTGCGGGAGGCGCGCGTCGAGGTGGTGGTGGGCACCTGCCCCGACCTCGGGGCCGTACGCGCCATCGCGCCGCCGCTGCGGCAGCTGGTCGGCTGGTCGGGGCGGCGGATGGCCCGCGCGCAGACCACTGCGGTGTTGGAGGCGGGCGGCGCGGTGGTCGACCTGGCCACCGAGACCGGTCCGGTCTTCCGGGCCGACGCGGGGACGCTCTGCCACGACGGCTTCCACCCCTCCGCCGACGGCTACCGGGTGTGGGCGCACGCCCTGCTGCCGGCCGTCGCTGCTGCGGCGGCGGTCGCCTCCCGGCGCTAGAGCGACGTCCGGGCGGGGTGACATTTCCCGCCGCGCCTGCTTCTTCCGTGCCATGTTACCGGCGGGTTAACGTTGGCTCATGCCGATTGAGTCGTCCCGCGACGCCGTCATCGTCGCTACCGCCCGCTCCCCCATCGGTCGGGCGCACAAGGGGTCCCTGCGCGGTGTCCGCTCCGACGACCTCGCCGCGACCATCGTCCAGGCCGCGCTGGACAAGGTCCCCCAACTCGACCCGACCACCATCGACGACATCTACCTCGGGTGCGGCCTGCCCGGCGGTGAGCAGGGCTTCAACATGGCCCGCGTGGTGGCCACCCTGCTCGGGCTGGACACCGTCCCGGGCGCCACGCTGACCCGCTACTGCGCCTCCTCGTTGCAGACCACCCGGATGGCGTTGCACGCGATCCGCGCCGGCGAGGGCGACGTGTTCGTCTCCGCAGGTGTCGAGATGGTCTCCCGCTACGCCCGCGGCAGCTCCGACGGGCTGCCTCCCGAGGCGCAGGCCCTCGTCGGCGGCGGCTGGGAGAACCCGCGCTTCGCGGCGGCCGGCGAGCGCTCCAAGCGTCGCGCGCAGGGCGGCGCCGAGGTGTGGACCGACCCGCGCGAGGCCGGTGAGCTGCCGGACATCTACCTGACCATGGGGCAGACCGCGGAGAACCTGGCCCAGGTGTACGACGTCACCCGCGCCGACATGGACGAGTTCGGTGTCCGCAGCCAGAACCTCGCCGAGAAGGCCATCGCCGACGGCTTCTGGGCCCGGGAGATCACCCCGGTCACCACGCCGGACGGCACAGTGGTGAGCACCGACGACGGCCCCCGCGCGGGCGTCACCCTGGACGCGGTCGCCGGCCTGAAGCCGGTGTTCCGTCCGGACGGCCGGATCACCGCGGGCAACTGCTGCCCGCTCAACGACGGCGCCGCCGCCGTCGTCGTGATGAGCGCCCAGCGGGCGCAGGAGCTGGGTCTGACCCCGCTGGCCCGGATCGTCTCCACCGGCGTGACCGCGCTGTCGCCGGAGATCATGGGCCTCGGACCGGTCGAGGCGTCCCGGCAGGCCCTGAAGCGGGCCGGCATGACCATCGACGACGTCGACCTGGTCGAGATCAACGAGGCGTTCGCCGCCCAGGTGATCCCCTCCTACCGGCAGTTGGGCATCCCGGAGGAGAAGCTGAACGTCATGGGCGGTGCGATCGCGGTCGGCCACCCGTTCGGCATGACCGGTGCCCGGATCACCGGCACCCTGCTCAACGCGCTGGAGTGGCACGACAAGACCATCGGTCTGGAGACGATGTGCGTCGGCGGCGGCCAGGGCATGGCCATGGTGCTCGAACGCCTGAGCTGACCCGACGTCAGAGCGCGCCGCGGGTCGCCGTCACCTCGGCGGCGGCCCGCGCCAGCGCCTCGGCGTCGGCCCCGGCGGCCAGCAGGTCGGCAGTGACCACGCGCAGCTGGTCGGGCAGGGCCAGGTCGTTGTCCAGCCGGGGCACGGTCCGGCGGGGCTGCCCCTCGGCGTCGGCTGCCAGGTTGGCGATCTCCTGCACCAACCGGTGCATCAGGTCGGCGCGGGGCACGTTGCCGGTGGTCGCCGCCGCCGCCCAGCGCCGCTGCTCCCAGTGCCCGACCTGGCGGACCAGCAACCGCACGGTCCGCTCCAACTCCTCTGCGCTCATCGCCGCCGAGTCTACGGCCGACGCCGGCCCCGACATCGCGGGCCGCTCAGCGGCGCAGGTAGCTGAGCAGCCGTAGCAGCTGCCAGTAGAGGAAGACCAGGCCGGTGAGCAGGCCGAACGCGCTCAGCCACGCGTACCGGCGGGGTCGGCCGTCGCGCACCGAACGCTCGACGAGGTCGAAGTCGAGGATGAAGCTGAACGCACCGGCGATGATCGCCACGACCGAGAAGGCGTACGGCAGCCAGCCGACCTCCCCGCTGACGCTGTAGACCGCCAGTCCCGGCCGGCCGGAGATCAGGTACGACACGAGGTTGACCACGCTCAGCACGGCGATGCCGAGCAGCGTGCCGATGACCAGGCGGGCCAGCCGGGGCGTCGCGCGGATCACCCGCGCCCGGTACAGCGCGGCCATGCCGAGAAAGACGCCGAACGTACCGGCCACCGCCTGCACCACGATCCCCGGATAGACCTGCTCGAAGGTCCGGCTGGCGACCCCCAGCAGCAACCCCTGGAGCAACGCGTAGCCGACGATCGGCACCGGGTTGGTGATCCCCCGCAGCGAGATGACCAGGACCAGCGCGATCGAGGCCAGGGCGGTGCCGGCCAGGGCCGCCCCCGACCACACCGCGTCGGGCACCAGCGCCCAGGACACCGCGGCGGCCACGCCGGTGAGCAGGAGCAGTCCGACGGTACGCACCACCACGTCGTCGACTGTCATCGGCTCGACGTCGCGGGAGCTGACCACCCGGGACTCCAACCGGCCGGTCTCGTCCAGCCGGTTGAGCACCGGGTTGTTGCTGCGCACCGTCGCCTCCTTCGCCCGCGTACCCCTGGCAGTCACTCTGCCCCGGACGGCCCGACGGCGGCGGCGAAACGGCGCCAACGACGGCGCCCGCCCCCACGATGAGCGGGAGCGGGCGCCGGTCGGACGGGACGGACGAGGTCAGTCGTCGCCCTGGAAGTAGCTCAGCAGGCGCAGGATCTCGATGTAGAGCCAGACCAGGCTGACCAGGATGCCGAACGCGGCGACCCAGGAGTAGCGCTGGGGCAGGCCCATCCGGACGCCGTCCTCGATCTCCTTGAAGCTGAGCACGAAGCTCAGCGACGCGACCACGATGCAGACGAGGCTGAAGCCGATGGCCAGCGGGCTGCCGTCACGCAGACCCGTGTTGACGCCGAACAGCGCCAGCACCAGGTTGATCAGCATGACCGCGGCGAGGCCGATGATCACCGAAGTCATGACCTTGACGAAGACCGGGGTGGCCCGGATGATCTTCGCCTTGTAGATCATCGTCATCACGAAGAAGATGCCGAAGCTCGCCACGGCGGCCTGGAGCACGATGCCGTCGTAGGCGGACTCGAACGCCTTGCTGACCATGCCGACGAAGACACCTTCGACGACCGCGTACGCGATGACGAGCGCCGGGTTGGCCATCCGGGAGAACGAGATGATCAGGCCGAGCACCAGGCCGACGACCGCCGCGCCGATCCAGGCGGTGCCGACCAGCGCGTCGGGCACGAGCACCCAGGCTGCCGCGGCGGTGATGCCGAGGATGCCGAACAGAGCAACCGTCTTGACGACGACGTCGTCGACGGTCATCGGCGCCACGGCGGGCGGCGCGGCCGGGTAGCCGGCCTGGGACGGGTACTGCTGGGGAATGCCGGGCTGTCCGTACGGCCCGGCCGGTGCGTACCCGGCGGAGCGCTCCCGCTCGGCCGCCTGGCCGAGCCGGGCGAGCACCGGGTTCGAGGTCTTCACTTTCTGGCCTCCCTCAGGGGGTCGTTTGCACGTGAACGTGCACCCCAAGAGTAAACTGCCCGACCCACTCCTGGTGATCACGATGAGAACGCGGCGGCCGTGGCGGCTGGGTGCCCGGGGCGGGGGTCGAACCCGCATGCCTTTCGGCAGCCGCTTTTAAGGCGGCCGTGTCTGCCGTTCCACCACCCGGGCGGGTGGCACCCGCGCGCCGACACGCACGGTCCAGTGTCACCGTAGCCGGTCGACGGCGACCCGGCGTACCCCGCCGGGGTGGCCACATTAGGGTCGATGCCGTGAGCAGCGCAGCCCCAACGGCCCCCGACGCCGCCCCTGACCAGGTCTTCCGTCTCGACGATCAGGTCATCCGCCGACCCCGGGCCGTCCGGCTGCGCTCCGCCGTCCGCCGCCACCGGACGGACCTGCTGATCGCGTTGGTCTGGGTGGCGCTGGCCGGTTGGCTGACCCACGGCCTGTGGCCCGACCCAAATGGGCGGACGTTGGCGCTCAACCCCGAGGACCAGACGCTCTACGAGTGGTTCCTGGCTGTCGACGCGCGGGCGCTGCTCGGTGACTTCCACCTGCTCACCGACCGGCTCAACGCCCCGGACGGCGTCAACCTGATGGCCAACACCACTGTCATCGCGCTCGGCGTCGTCTGCGCGCCGATCACCCTCCTGCTCGGCGCACCCACCACCTTCGCGCTGCTCGCCGCCGCCAACCTGGCCGGCACCGCCCTCGCCTGGTACCTGCTGTTTCACCGGACGCTGCGGGCCCACCGCCTCGCCGCCGCGCTCGGCGGCGGGTTGTGCGGCTTCGGTCCGGGCATGATCTCGCAGTCCAACAGCCATCTGCACATGACGGCGCAGTGGCTGGTGCCGGTGATCGTCTGGCTGGTGCTCCGGCTGCTCCGCGCGTCCGACCCCGGCCCCACGACGACCGACGGGACGGGCCGCGCCCGATCCGTCGGCCCGGACCGACGGCGGATGATCAGCTCCGCAGCCGGGCTGGCCGCGGCCGTCACCGCGCAGGTCTTCATCGGCGAGGAGGTCCTGTTCCTCTGCGCCGTCGCGCTGCTGGTGATGGCGATCAGCTACGCCGTGGCGGACCGGGACCTCGCCCGCCGCGCCCTGCCCGGATTCGCCGGCGGGCTGGCGATCGCCGCCGGCCTGGCGCTGCTGGTGCTCGGCTACCCGCTCTGGTTCCAGTTCGCCGGACCGCAGGGCGTCGCCGACGGGATGTTCAGCCCGGCCTACTTCTCGGCCGACCTCAGCAGCTGGTGGGCGGTCTCCCCGCTGTCCGTCGCCGGCAGTGACGAGGCGTCCCGGCTGACCACCGGCCCCGCCGAATACAACACCTTCCTCGGCTGGCCGCTGCTGCTGGTCACCGCCGTCTGCGCGGTCTGGGCCGGCCGGCGCCGGCTGGTGCTCGCCTGCGTGGTGGCGGCGCTGGTGATGGGCGCGCTCTCCCTCGGCCCGGAGGTGGTGCTCGGCGGCACCCGCACCGCGCTGCCCGGCCCGTACGCCCTGCTGGCCGGGTTGCCGGTGGTGGACGGCGCGCTGCCGATGCGGTTCGGCCTGGCGCTGCTCCCGATCGTGGCGACGGTGCTCGTCGTGGCCGTCGACCGGGCGCTGCGCGGCACCGGCCGGGCGCGGCGGCTGGTGCCGCTGGCCGTCATCGCAGCCCTGCTGCCGATCTTCCCGACTCCCCTGCCGACCACCGAGCGGCCCGCCGTGCCGGAGTTCATCACCGGCGGGCACTGGCGGCAGTGCGTCCGCCCGGGCGGGGTGCTGGTCCCGGTGCCGCTGCCCACCCCCAAGGAACCGTGGCCGATGCGCTGGGCAGCCGCCGCCGACGCCGGGTTCGGCCTGCCCGAGGGGTTCTTCATCGGCCCGTACGGACGCCATGGCACCGCCGCCATGGGCACCTTCAAGCAGCCCACTTCGGCCCTGCTGGCCGATGTCGCCCGCCGCGGCGACCAGCCGGCCATCGGCGACGAGCAGCGCCGGCAGGCCGCCCGGGACGTCGACTTCTGGGGAGCGTCCTGCGTGGCACTGGCCGACGACGCGCCGCACGCCGACAGCCTGCGGGCGACCCTGGAGCAGTTGTACGGCCCGGCCACCCGCGTCGCCGACGCCTGGATCTGGCGGGTCTGACGCCGAAAATCGCGAAAGGGCCCCTCCCGAACAGGAGGGGCCCTTTCGTCCAGTTCGCTCAGACGCGGGGTGCGCCGACCGGCTGGGACGCCTCGACGAACTCCTCGCGCGGGTCGTGCAGCTGACCCAGGGCGACGACCTCACGCTTGAGGAAGAACGCCAGCGACCAGTCCACGACCACCCGGACCTTGCGGTTGAACGAGGGGATCCGGCTCATGTGGTACGTCCGGTGCATGAACCAGGCCGGCCAGCCGGTCATCTTGATGCCGTACACCTGGGCGACGCCCTTGTGCAGGCCGAGGCTGGCGACGCTGCCGGCGTGCTTGTGCTTGTAGTTGACCGGTTCGCGGCCCCGGATCACATTCGCGATGTTGTCGGCCATCCGCGCCGCCTGGCGCACCGCGTGCTGGGCGCTCGGCGAGCAGAAGTTGCCCGGCTCCTTGGTCAGGTCCGGTACGGCGGCGCAGTCACCGGCGCTCCACGCGCCCTCGATGACCCGGTCACCGTCGACCACCTGCAGGGTGGGGATGCAGGTGACCCGCCGGCGGTCGTCACGCGGGAAGTCCGTCGCGTCCAGCATCGGCGACGGCTTCACGCCTGCCGTCCAGACGATCGTGTCGGACCGGAAGCTGTCCCCGTCGGAGAGCTTGACCACCCCGTCGACGCAGGACTCCAGGCGGGTGTCCAACCGGATGTCCATGTTGCGCTTCATGAGCTGCTGCACCGTGTAGGCGCCCATGTCCCGGTCGACCTCGGGCAGGACGCGGTTGGTGGCCTCGACGAGCACCCAGCGCATGTCCTCCGGCTTCAGCTCCGGGTAGTAGCGCAGGGCGTCCCGGGCCATGTCCTCCATCTCGGCGAGCGCCTCGATGCCCGCGTAACCGCCACCGACGAACGTGAAGGTCAGCGCCGAGCGGCGCACCTCCGCATCCGGGGTCACGGCCGCGACGTCCAGCCGGTCCAGCACGTGGTTACGGAGGTAGATCGCCTCACCGATGGTCTTGAACCCGATGCCCTGCTCGTGCAGGCCGGGAATCGGCAGCGTCCGGGACACCGAACCCGGCGCGACGATCACGTGGTCGTACGCGATCTCCCGGGCCGGGCCGACGATCGGCTGCACGGTGGCCACCTTGCGGTCGTGCTCGACACGCGTGACCGTTCCCGCCACCACCTTGCACCGGCGCAGTTCCCGCCGCAGCGGCACCACGGAGTGCCGGGGGGAGATGTTCCCCGCCGCGGCCTCGGGCAGGAACGGCTGGTAGGTCATGTGGGGCTGGGGGTCCACGACGATGACCTCAGCCTCACGGGAGCTGAGCTTCTTTGACAGGCGCAGGGCCGCGTAGAGACCGACGTGCCCGGCACCCACCACAAGGATCCGCTTCGGATTCACGTCATCTATCTTTCCCCGCCCGGCTCAGGTAATCCCGCTCGCGCCCCCCATCTGTGACGGAACACAACCCCTGTGACCTGCGTAACCCTGTCGCCACAGGGGTTCACCTACGCCGCAGCAGCCAACCCAGCAACGCGACGAGACCCACCGCCACCACCAGCCCCAGCACCGTGACCCACTGATGACCGGCCTCCCCGCCCAGGTCCGCCGCCTGCAACAGCAGCACCCCCAGCACGGCCGTGCCCAACAGCACCGCCGCCACCCGCAGCAACCACCGGGTGACCAGCTCCGGGTCCACCATCGCGTCGTACGGCAGCAGCGCCGCCAGCGCGCACAGGGAGTGCCCCAGATACAACAGCGCGGCGACGGCGAGCAGGCGCCACAACGCCACCGGCCGGCCGTATCCGTCGGTGGCGAGCAGCCAGCCCCCGGCCATGACCAGCGCCACGAAGGTCGGCCACAGCCGCCGCGGACCCATCGCGGGCAGCAGCGCGGCCACCGCCAGCAACAGCAGCGGCCGACCGGTCAACACCTCGGCGGGAAACGCCAGCGCCAGCCCGGCCAGGGCGGTGACGAAGATCGCGGCCCGGACCATCAGCGGAACGGCGCTGATCCGTGAAACAGCATTCTGAGCAGCCCGAACCCGCCCGGTGATCGCGTCGATCATCTGCACACACCCCTAGCGCTCACCGGGCTGCCTGTCGCTCGCGACTGCGGGGCTCGCAAACCCGGCTCACTCCTCACGCTCACCAGGCCACCTGTCGCTCGCGACTGCGGGGCTCGCAAACCCGGCTCACTCCTCACGCTCACCGGGAACCGACCCTTGGGGCCGTCGCCAGCCGCGCCACGTCCCGCAGCACCTGGTCCAGGCTGCCCGCGCCGGCCCAGCGCACGACGGGCACGCCGTGCTCCCGGAGCTGCCCGATCATGGTTTCCCGGTCCAGTCGCCACAGGCGGTACGCCACCTCGGCCCAACCCCGATCCTTCGGCGGTGTGAGGTTGGCCGGCAGCGTGTCGACCGCCACCACGAACCGGCCGGAGCGGGCCAGCCGCGCCAGCATCTGCGCCGACCGCTCGTCCAACAGCGGGGTGAGGACCACCACCAACGCGTCCGAGGAGAGCTGCTGCGGGCCGAAGACCTGGTCGTACGGCTCGTGCTGGGAGGCTTCGGCGCGTACGTCGAGCAGCCACTCCAGGACGGTCAGGTACTGCCGGCGGCCGGCGGCGGCGCGCAACCGGCGGGCACCCGGCCCGTACTCCACAAGCGACACCCGGTCGCCCCGGTGCAGGTAGTGCTCGGCGATCGCCGCGGTGGCCCGCACTGTGGTGTCCAGCACCGACGCGGAGCCGTCCACGCCGCCGGAGCGCCCGGCCTCGGCGAGCACGTCGAGCAGCACCACCACCTCGGCGTCCCGGTCGGAGAGGGTGGCCGCCACGTGCAACTGCCGGGCGCGCAGCGACACCCGCCAGTCGACGCGGCGCAGCCGGTCACCGGGGGCGAAGATCCGTACGCCGGCCAGCTCGCCGCCCTCACCGGGCCGGCGGGAGTGGTGCGCGCCGACCAGGCCGGCGGCGCGGGGCATCGCCTCCACCGCCTCGAACGGTTCGGTACGCGGGTAGACCCGCACCCCGACCGGCTCGGTGAACACCGCTCGGGAGACCAGCAGGCCGCCCGCCGCGGCGACCCGCGCGCCGGCCGGGCCGACCGGATGCCGGCCCCAGCGCAGAGCCCGGCCGGCCAACTCCAGGTCCACCGCCTCGGCGGCCGGCAGCGAGGTCACGAACGGCCGGTCGGCGACGGAACGGCCGGTGCCGGGGGACGTGCCGGCAGCGGGCGGGGCGTCGGCGGGCGGGGCATCGTCGGCAGGGCCGGTGCCGGCGAAACCGGCACGGGCGATCCGCAACCACGGCGAGACCCGGGACCGCACCACCACGAGGTCGTAGTCGATCGCGTCCGGGTTGCCGACGCTGACGGCCGCCGACACCTCGCCGCCCTCGACGAGCGGTCCGTCGTCCCCGGCGGTGATCCAGACCTGCGGCAGCGTCGTGGGCCGGCGGCGCAGCGCGTACGCGGTGCCCAGTGCGAACGGGGCCGCCAGCACGACGAGATCGACCCGCCCCAGCAGGACCCCCGCCACCAGCAACAGGCCGGCGAGCAGCACCGCGCGGCCGAGCGCCGGGGTGGGCGCCCAGCCGGCGGCCGACTCCGGCTCGGCGGATCGCGGCGCGGGCGCGGTCGGGCCGGTCATCAGCGCCGGAGCCCGCCGGCGGCGTAGCTGGGCAGCGCGCCGCTGGCCGGGGCGGGCGTGGCCTCCAACACCTCACCCACCACGAAGGCCGGGTCGACGCGGCGCAGCCACATCTCCGGGCGCAGGGTGATCCGGTGGGCCAGGGCGGGCGCCGCCACCTCCTTGACGTCCTCCGGCACCACGTAGTCCCGGCCGCCGAACACCGCGCGTACCCGGGACAGCAGCAGCAGCGCCAGCGAGCCACGCGGCGAGGCGCCGACCAGCACCGACGGATGTTCCCGGGTGGCCGCGGTCAGCGACACGATGTACCGGCCGATGGAGTCCTCCACCACCACGTCCTCCAGGGCTGCCTGCATCGCCCGCAGGGTGGCGGCGTCGACTACCGGTTTGATGTCCGCCTCCTCACGGCGGCGGCCCATCCGACGGCGCAGCACCTCCCACTCCTCCTCGTGCTCCGGATAGCCGAAGGAGACCCGCAGCAGGAACCGGTCCAACTGCGCCTCGGGCAGCGGGTAGGTCCCCTCGTACTCGATGGGGTTGGCGGTGGCCAGCACGTGGAACGGCTCGTCCAGCTTGTACGTCACGCCCTCCACCGAGACCTGCTTCTCCTGCATGGCCTCCAGCAGCGCGGACTGGGTCTTCGGCGGCGTCCGGTTGATCTCGTCGGCGAGGAGCAGGTTGGTGAACACCGGCCCGGCCCGGAAGGCGAAGTCGCCGTTGCGCTGGTCGTAGAGGAAGGAGCCGGTGACGTCGGCGGGGAGCAGGTCCGGGGTGAACTGGAGCCGGCGGAAGTCCAGCCCGAGCGCCTGGGCGAAGGAGCGCGCGGTGAGCGTCTTTCCCAGGCCGGGCAGGTCCTCCAGGAGCACGTGCCCACCGGCCAGGATCCCGGCGAGGACCAGCTCCAGCGCGTCCCGCTTGCCGACCACGACGGTGCCGACCGCGTCCAGGACGGCTTGGGCCAGGCGACCGACCTCGGCGGCGGGCATGCTCCGGTCCACGTCGTTCATCAGATCTTCTCCAGTTCGGCGACGATCACCGCGAGATCGCGCGGCGACGGGGGGCGGCGGGGCGGGGATTCCAGGAACGTCCACAGCCGGTCACCCAGCAGGGCACGGGCGCGGAACGGGTCCGACTCGCGGGTCACGGCGTGCTTCAGGCGCAGCCGTTCGTCGGCCAGTTCCGCGAGCCGGGGCAGGATGACCCCGGTGAAGCGTTCGGGTCGCGTCGTGGACCAGTCCAGTGGGAGTTCCCAGCCGTTGATGGCGGCGCGCAGCGCGTCCCGGGCGCTCCAGTTCCAGGTGCCGTCGTCGTACTGGGACACCGGAGGACGGGACCTCGCTGCCGGTGGCGGCGCGAGCGCGGCGGCGATCCGGCGCACCCCCGACACCGCGAACACCCCGGCCACCAGGATCACCAACGACACCTGCAGACCTACCGCCCGCAGGCCCACGACCAGCACGGCGACCAGTGCGGCGTTGCCGGCCAGGGCGCGGAAGACGCGCCCGGCCCGGCCACCCCGCTCCCGGTCGTCCTGCCTCGGCCGCTCCTCCTCGAAGGCGAGCAGGTCGTCGATGCTGGCGCTGCCACTCACCGGCCCACCGTCCCCGGCCCGATCACGACGACACCTCGCGGGCGCCCGTCGTCACGATGGTGAGTTCACCGCGGAGCCGGCGCAGCGCGGCGCGGGCCTGGTCGCGGGTGCTCTTGTCGACCTCGCGCGTGGCGTACCGGGCCTCGCGGTAGACGTGCGCGAACTCGGCCAGCACGTCGGCGCTGACGATCGCCGGGACCCCGGTCGACTCATCACCCCGCAGCAGCCGGGTGACCAGGTCGGTCGGGGTGTCGCCGGGAAGCCGGGGAACACCGGCCGCGGCGGCGGCCTCCTCGAGGCGTACCCAGCAGGCGATCACCGCGACGCGCGGATCGGTGGCCTGGTCGTCCAGCTCCACCAGGCCGGCGTCCAGGGCGGCGACCACTTCGCGGGCGGTGCCCTCGGCCGTACGCCGGGCCCGCTGCGCCGGCAGCGCCCGCGAGGTGCGGCGCAGCGCGCCACGCAGCAGGATCCAGCTGAGATAACCCAGCACCGCGAGGATGGCCAGCCCGAGCAGAGCCATCGCCACGGTGGCGATCCACTGCGGGATGTGCGCCTGCGTGGCCTCGCCGGCGTCCCTCGGCTCGACCGGAATCGACGGGGGCGGCGACGGCGTGTCCGTCGGATATTCGGGCACCCAGGGGACGTCCTCCGCGGCCGGCGGGATCTGACTGGCGCCGATCGACGAGTGCGCCGACGCCAGCGCGGCGGCCGCGAGCAGCGCCGCCACCGCACCCACCGGCCACCATCGGCGCAGCAGGCCGAGCACCGGGCGGACCACACCCGACCCGGCGACCGGGGACGGTGTGGGCGGGCGTGCTGCGCTCGTCATCGCCACCACCCCACGCGTTCTCAGTCCACTTCGGCCAGCTGCTTGGCCCGGCCGAAGACATCGTCCAACATCCCCGGTGTCAGCCGCCCGGTGAAGGTGTTCTGCTGGCTGACGTGATAGCAGCCGAGCAACTCCGGCACGGCCGCGCCGGACCAGTGTGCCCCATGACCGAACGCCGGTCGCGGGCTGGGCGGGCGCTGCCCGTACACCTGGCGCAGCACCGGCCACCACGCGGCCCAGGCGAACGCCCCCAGCGCGACCACGACGCGCAGGGTGGGCCGGATCAGCGTGACCTCGCGGTGCAGCCAGGGCGCGCAGGTGTCGCGTTCATCCGGGGTGGGTTTGTTGTCCGGCGGGGCGCAGCGGACGGCCGAGAAGATGCGGGTGTCGCGCAGCGCCAGCCCGTCGTCGGCGGAGACGCTGGTCGGCTGGTTCGCCAGCCCGGCCCGGTGCAGGGCCGCGAAGAGCACGTCACCCGAGCGGTCGCCGGTGAAGATCCGGCCGGTGCGGTTGCCGCCGTGCGCGGCGGGCGCGAGCCCGAGGATGGCGATCCGCGCGTCGGCGGGGCCGAAGCCCGGCACCGGTCGACCCCAGTACTCCTGGTCGCGGAAGGCGGCCCGCCGGGTGCGGGCCACCTCCTCCCGCCACCGGACCAGCCGCGGACAGGCGAAACAGTCACTGACGGCCGCGTCGAGGTCGGCCAGGTCGGTCGCCCGCGCGGCGCGGGCGACGACCTGGTCGGGGGTACGCGACTCAGCCAAGTTTGGCCCGGAAGAGTTCGAGGGTGCGGGCCCAGGCGCTGGCTGCGGAACGCTGGTCGAACGCCTCCGGCCGGTCGTCGTTGAAGAACGCGTGCGAGGTGCCCGGGTAGTCGTACAGCTGGCAGGTGCCGCCGGCCTCCTCGATGGCCCGCCGTGCGGTCTGCACACCGTCGGCGGTCGAGGTGCCGTCCTCTTCGGAGCAGTGGATGACTGCCGTCTTGCCGGCGTAGTCGACCCAGTCGGGGCGCATCGACTCCCAGGGCAGCACCGGATAGAAGCCGGCGGTGGCGACGATCCGCTCGGAGAGCGTCGCCGACCAGAGGGCCAGGCTGCCGCCGGCGCAGAACCCGACGGCGCCGACCTTGCCGGCGACCTCCGGCCGCCCCGCGAGGTAGTCGGCGGCACCGGCGATGTCCTTCGCCGCCTCGTCCATCCGCATCGACAGCAGCAGACGCTGCGCCTCGTCCGGCTCGCTGGTGGTCTCACCGTGGTAGAAGTCCGGGGCGAGGGCGACGAAGCCGGCCTCGGCGAACCGGTCCGCAACCGACCGGATGTGCGGGACGAGACCCCACCACTCCTGGATGACGATGACGGCGGGGCTGGT
Organism: Micromonospora sp. DT63; assembly: GCF_049841615.1. Taxonomy (NCBI): domain Bacteria; kingdom Bacillati; phylum Actinomycetota; class Actinomycetes; order Micromonosporales; family Micromonosporaceae; genus Micromonospora; species Micromonospora sp. DT63. Next base: position 477,492 of record NZ_JBNCKQ010000004.1, read on the forward strand.
CGTGCCGCTGGCGGGTATCGCGAGATACCCCTCGCTCGTACCCCCGTTGCTGCGGTAGCTCACCATGTCGCCCATCGGCCGTCCTCCTAGCGGTCAGTCATCGTTGGCTGGTCGCCCAGTGGTCCTACGTGCCGGTAGCCTGCCATGCCGCGCCTCCGCCGGGAAGACGCCGGAACAGTGGCATTCACCTCCTGTTCGCCGGGCGGTGACCGGGAGTACGCCGACGGCGGCGGGGAACACTCCCCCGCCGCCGTCATCGGTCTCTCAGCTCGGTCTGACCTTTTCGGTCAGGCCTTCTTGGTCAGGCAGAGCACGTAACCCTTCTTGCCCGACTCGATGCTGTAGAAGACGTACCCCTCCTGGTCTTCCTTGAAGAACTCGTTGCAGGTGGTGTCGGCCTTGGCCTGAGCCTCGGTCTGCCCGTCGATCCGGCCCACCACGCTGTACGCGGCGTCGGTGGAGGTGCACTCGACGACCTTGGCGCCGTCGACCTCCTCCTCCTTGGTGCCCTTGATCTCGGGCAGCTCCGCGATGCAGTCACCGGCCTTGGCGTCGGCCGTCTCGTCCTTGTTCACGAAGTTGCCGATCGCCGCGCCGAGACCGAACTTCAGGCCGGCGACGACGAGAAACACGACGATCGCGCCGATGATGCCGAGCGCCTTCTTCCCACCGGACTTCTTCGCCTCCGGCTCGGCCGGGGGCGGCGTCTCGACGGCCGGCTGCTGCGGCGCGGCGTCGGACGCGGGGGGCGGTGCGACCTGCTCTGACACGGGGGTTCCTTCCGAGGGGTGGATGAGCAGACGACACCGTAACGATCATTGATTTCCGGCGTCGCCCCGCTCGCCTCGTCCGTTCAGCTATTTCCCAGCATCGTGTGCATGATGTGGTTCACATCGCCCGTCAGCTCGTCGCGGTAGGGGTCGGACCGCCACTCGGTGTGACACTCGGCGTCACGCTCGGGCTCGCCGAAGGGGTCGGAACCGCGGGGCTTTCGCTCGGCGTCGACGTGTCGGTCGGCTGCGGTCCGCTCGTCGGCCGGCCGGGCATACCCGGGCCCCGCGGTCCGAAGGGCGCCTGGTCCGGGCAGTACGGGTACGCCCGCAGCAGCGGGTTGCCGTAGGCCGCGGCGGGGTCGGCGCAGTCCGGATAGCCGAGTCGGATCGGGTTGCCGTTCTCGTCGAAGAGCCGGGCGTTCTCCACCAGCCGACCCTCGCTGTCGTAGACGAAGACGTCCCGGATCCGGTCGTACGGGTTGTCGACCGACGTCGGGTCGTAGCCGTAGTCGCCGTAGCGCATCCGGTCCTCGGCCTGCATCAGGGCGGAGAGCGCGAACACCACAAGCACCGCGCTGCCGACCTGCAGCGCCGACCGTGGCCAGCGACTCAACTGACCGGATCGGCGACCGAGCCAGATCGAGGCGAGCACGAAACCGACCAGCAGGATCAGGCCGGCCAGCAGCTCCCCACCGAACCGGGGCAGCAGGCCGAAGCTGCCACCCGTGGTGATCACGGTGACCAGCATCGCCGCCAGATAGCCGCGCAGCACCCACCAACCCGGGCGCAGCAGGCCGAGGAAGTCGCTGGCCGTCGCGTACCCCAGGGGTGGGCCGAGCCGGGTGTCGATCGCGCGCAGCCGGCCGCGGAGCCGGACCACTGCGGTGGCGACCCGCTGGTCGAGGTTGCGCCCGCCACCCACGCCGACGCCGGCGGCGGCGCGCAGCTCGGCGGCGTACGTCTCCGGCTCGCCCAGCCGCTCGACGAGGGTGCCCTCGGCCTCGGCGGCGACCTCGGTGAGATGGTCGGCGAGATCCTCGGTCAGCTCGTTGAGCCGGTCGGGCGGAAGGTCGGCCAGAGCGGCCCGGACCCGCGCCACGTAGTCGGTGATCTCCTGCTCCGTGACGGTCATGCCGCCAGCCCCCGATCGTCGAGCAGAGTGTCCATTGTGGTGGCGAACGAGCGCCAGAGCTTGCCGGAGCGGGTCAACTGGTCACGCCCGGCCGCGTTGAGTGAGTAGTACTTGCGGTGCGGGCCGGTTTCGCTCGGCACGACGTACGTGGTGAGCAGGCCGGCGGCGAAGAGACGGCGCAGCGTGCCGTAGACCGAGGCGTCGCCGATCTCCTCCAGGCCGGCCTCGCGGAGGCGGCGCAGGATGTCATAACCGTAGCCGTCCTCCTCCTTCAGGACGGCCAGGACGGCCAGGTCGAGCACGCCCTTCAACAACTGTGTGGTGTCCACGCATTGCACACTAGTGCGCAATGCGCAGTAGCGTCAACGATTCCGCCCCGACGGGCCGCGTCCGGTCTCAGATCAACACGACGTCGGTCAAGGGCGCTGGTGGCCTACTGGAGGCTCCAGGCGATGCCGTCGAGGATGTCGTGCTCGGAGGCGACCACCGAGGGCATCCCGGCCCGCTCCATGATCACGCGGAGCACGAGCGCGCCCGCCCCGATCACGTCGGCCCGGCCCGGGTGCATCACCGGGATCTCCAGCCGCTGCGCGCTGGTACGGGACAGCAGGTCCGCGGTCACCTGGGCCACCGCCTCGTACGACACCCGGGCGTGGTGGATGCGCTCCGGGTCGTACTCCCGCAGGCCCACAGCGATGGCGACCACTGTGGTGACCGACCCGGCGAGGCCGACCAGCGTGGCGGCCTCGCGGCCGGGCACCGCCGCGAGCGCCCGGTCCACGACGGCGGCGATGTCGGCCTCAGCGGCCGCCACCTGCTCCGGCGTGGGCGGGTCGCCCGGAAGGTGCCGCTCGGTCATCCGGACGCAGCCGATGTCCACGGAGATGGCCGACCGGACGCCGCCGGCGCGGTCACCGACCACGAACTCGGTGGAGCCACCGCCGATGTCGACCACCAGGAACGGCTCCACCGCGTCGGCGGGCAGCCCGCGCACCGCGCCGGTGAACGACAGCCGGGCCTCCTCGTCGCCGCTGACCACCTCGGGCTCGACCCCGAGGGTCGCCCGCACCATCTCCGCGAAGTCGGCGGCGTTCGAAGCGTCCCGGGAGGCCGAGGTGGCGCACATCCGCACCCGCTGGGCACCCAGCTTCTCGATGTCGGCGGCGTACGACGCCAGCGCCACCCGCGTCCGCTCGATCGCCTCCGGCGCCAGCCGTCCCGTCCGGTCCACGCCCTGCCCGAGCCGGACGATCTCCATCCGCCGGGTCACGTCGGTCAGCGGAGCCTGCGGCCCGGCCGACTCGTCGGGCAGGTCGGCGACCAGCAGTCGGATCGAGTTGGTCCCACAGTCGATGGCCGCCACACGCGTCGTCACCCGGCAACCCTACGACAGCCACCCGCCGGGGCACCGACGCGATCGGCGGGACGGACCGGCTGGTCGCCGATGAGCGTGATGCCTCTGTGTCATCTTGATGCCGCACAGGCATCACGCTCAACCGAGTGACCGGCCCCGACAGCTCGACGCCGAACGCGGCCGGGCCGCTACAGACGCAGCAGCATCCGGGTGTTGCCCAGCGTGTTCGGCTTGACCCGCTCCAGGTCCAGGAACTCCGCGACACCCTCGTCGTACGAGCGCAGCAGCTGCTCGTAGACCGGCTGCGGCACCGGAGCGCCGTCGATCTCCCGGAACCCGAACGAGCCGAAGAACCGGGTCTCGAAGGTGAGCACGAAGATCCGCGCGACGCCCAGCTCCCGGGCCGCGTCGATCAGCTCACCCACCAGCCGGTGCCCGATCCGCTGGCCCCGGCAGGACGGGTCGACGGCCACCGTGCGGATCTCGGCCAGGTCCTCCCACATCACGTGCAACGCCCCGCAGCCCACCACGACGCCGTCGTCGGGCCGGACCGCCACGCGGAACTCCTGCACGTCCTCGTAGAGGGTGACGGTGGCCTTGCTCAGCAGCCGCCGGTCGTCGGTGTACGTGTCGACCAACCGGCGGATGCCCCGGACGTCCCCGGTGCGGGCCCGCCGCACCAGGATCTGCCCCTCGGCCTGAGCTGTCATTCGGCCGGGGGCACGTCGACGCACCTGCCGCTCGCCCACCAGGGCTCGACAAGCGCCAACGTCTCGTCACCGAACGGGTTCACGCCGGGGCCAGCACCCAGGGCATGGCCGAGGTGCACGTGCAGGCACTTCACCCGGCCCGGCATCCCACCTGCGGAGATGCCCGCGATCTCCGGCACCTCGCCGATCGCCTCCCGGCGGGCCAGGTAGTCCTCGTGCGCGGCCCGGTAGTGGGCGGCCAGCTCCGGATCCGTCGTCAGCCGGTCGGCCATCTCCCGCATCAGCCCGGCCGACTCCAGCCGGCTGCACGCCGCGGTCGCCCGGGGGCAGGTCAGGTAGTACAGCGTCGGGAACGGGGTGCCGTCGGCGAGGCGGGGCGTCGTCTCCACCACGTCGGGCAGGCCGCACGGGCAGCGGTGGGCCACCGCACGGGTGCCCCGGGGCGTGCGGCCGAGCTGCGCCGCCACCGCGGCCAGGTCGGCCTCGGTGGCCGGCTCCCGCTGCGGCAGGGGTACGGAATCCGCCGCCGACTCCGGCGGTGGTGCGACAGTCACGGTGCTCGTCTCTCCTGGTGTGCTGGTCGGTGGCTCACTTGCCCGGCTGCTGGCTGTCCGCCGCCCGCACACTCGACCAGAGCGTGTCGTACCAGGTCGTCGGACCGGCCGGGGCGCCCGAGCCGGGCGACTTCCCGGCGTCGCGGGCGGCACCCTCCGGGTCGTTCAAGACCACCATCATCTTCTCGCCCGGCCGGCCCATGAAGAACCGCTCCCGAACCTGCGTCGTGATGTACTCGTCGTCCTGCCACTTGGCCGCTTCCGCGGCCAGCTTGGCGATCTCCTCCTCCTGCGCCGCCTGGGCGGCCTCCATCCGCTCGATGTCGGCCTGCTGGTCCAGGTAGACGCGCACCGGATAGGTGTACGCGAGGGCGAGCGCGATCAGCACCGCGCAGAGCACCGTGGCCCGGCCGGTGAAGCGACGGGGATGGGGTGCGGCGAGCCGCTTCACGGCACCGCCCGAGGCCGTCCGACGGGCGGCGGCCGGACGGTTCGCGGAGCGCACGCCCTCGGCGCCCCGGACCGCGCCCGGCGCCCGACCGGCGGCACCGCGCGGTTCGGCGCGTACGCCGGCGTCCCGGAGCGACCCACGGGTGGCCCGGCCGGCACCCGGTCGGCCGGACTGACCCGGTCGACGGGCGGGACGTTGACCACCCGGTGTGCGGCGCTGCATCGTCACACCCCTCCCCCGAGGCTACGTGTGGTGCCGAGTGCGTCGGGAAGCCCCGCAGTGGGGCTTCCCGACAACCTCTCAGGCCGAACGGTAACGCGGGAACGCACCCGCGCCCGCGTAGCGCGCCGCGTCGGCCAGCTCCTCCTCGATCCGGAGCAGCTGGTTGTACTTGGCGACCCGGTCCGAGCGGGCCGGTGCGCCGGTCTTGATCTGGCCGCAGCCGGTGGCCACCGCCAGGTCGGCGATGGTGGTGTCCTCGGTCTCGCCGGAGCGGTGGCTCATCATGCACTTGAAGCCGGCCCGGTGGGCCAGGTCCACGGCGTCCAGGGTCTCGGTCAGCGAACCGATCTGGTTGACCTTGACGAGGACGGCGTTGGCCGCCTTCTCCGCGATGCCGCGGGCGATGCGCTGCGGGTTGGTCACGAACAGGTCGTCGCCGACGATCTGCACCCGGTCGCCGATCGACGCGGTGAGCGTCTGCCAGCCCGTCCAGTCGTCCTCGGCCAGCGGGTCCTCGATCGACACGATCGGGTAGTCACCGGCCAGCTTGGTGTAGTAGTTGCTCATCTCCTCGGCGGACTTCGCGGCGCCCTCGAAGGTGTAGGTGCCGTTGTCGAAGAACTCCGTGGCCGCAACGTCGAGGGCGAACACGATGTCGGTGCCGAGCCGGTAACCGGCCTTCTCGACCGCCTCGGCGATCAGGTCCAGGGCGGCCGCGTTGGTGGGCAGGTTCGGCGCGAAGCCACCCTCGTCGCCGAGCCCGGTCGACAGGCCCTTCTTCTTCAGCACCGACTTGAGCGCGTGGTAGACCTCCGCGCCCGAGCGCAGCGCCTCACGGAAGGTGGGCGCACCGATCGGCGCGACCATGAACTCCTGGATGTCGACGTTGGAGTCGGCGTGCGCGCCACCGTTGAGGATGTTCATCATCGGCACCGGCAGCAGGTGCGCGTTCGGGCCGCCCAGGTAGCGGAAGAGGCTCAGCTCGGCGCTGCCGGCAGCCGCCTTCGCCACCGCCAGGGAGACCCCGAGGATGGCGTTCGCGCCCAGCTCCGACTTGCTGTCGGTCCCGTCGATGTCGAGCATCTTCTGGTCGATGAGCCGCTGCTCGCTGGCCTCGTACCCGATGATCTGGTCGACGATCTTGTCCTCGACGTTGGAGACCGCCTTCTCCACGCCCTTGCCCTGGTAGCGGTCGGCGTCACCGTCGCGCAGCTCGATCGCCTCGAACGCGCCGGTGGAGGCGCCGGAGGGCACTGCGGCGCGGGCCACCGTGCCGTCGTCCAGGCCGACCTCGACCTCGACCGTCGGGTTGCCCCGCGAGTCGAGAATCTCCCGGGCGACGATTCCCTCGATGGTTGCCACTGAGTCGCTCCTCGTTGTTGTGATCCGGTCCGTGGGTGGGCCGCGACGGTGCGGCTGAGGCAGGTGTTGAACGCAGCGTATCGGGCGGCGGGATCGGGCACGGCGTCGCCCGCGCACCCGAGTCGCCCCGCACTGACGGACATTCCCGGATTTCCGGGCGTCAACCGGCAACGGGTTTGCGCTGCGCCGACTTGATCCACCAGGCTGGTCGTCATGCCCGCCGCCTCGACCACCCTCCGCATGCTCGCCGTGTCGGTCATCGCGTCGCTCACGGTCACCGGCTGTCAGACATACGAGGACGCCGGCACCGCCATGGGTCGCTCGGATCTCGTCAACGACCTCGCCGCCCGCCTCGACCGGGCGCTGGAGTTGACCTACTCGGCCGACTACCAACTGCCCGGCGGCCAGAGCGCCGCGATCGTGCAGGCGCAGGATCCGGCCCGCTCCGCGTACACCTACCCGGGTGGGCGGCTCACCGTCACACCGGACGCCGTCACCCGCTGCACGTCGACCGCAGGTCGGATGTCGTGCACGCTCGTGGCGCCACCCACCCCGGGCACCAAGCCCACCGTGGCGCTCTTCACCGAGGCGAACCGGCAGGGTCTCGTCACCCCACCGGTGGTGGTCGGGCTGCTGACCGCCGCCGCACTCGACCCGCAGGCGGTGATCAAGCAGAGCGACACCACAGTCGCCGGGCATCACGCCGCATGCGTCGAGGTGCAGCGCTCGGACGGCGACTTCAGCGCCTGCGTGACCACCGAGGGCGTGCTCGGCAGCTTCCTCGGCGCGGTCGATGGCAAGCCGATGGAGCTGGCGTTGAGCAGTTACTCCGAGACGGTGGAGACGAACGCGTTCGACCCGCCCGCCGGAGCCGGCGTGGTGGACCGTCGGCCGGGCGGCTCCTGACCGGCCCGACCGACCCGGTCAGATGCCCAGCAGGGTGCGCAGGTGGCGCGGGGGCGGGCAGTCCTGGGCGAGCATCGCGTCGTGCCAGTCGCGCACCGACACCCCGTCCGGGCGGGCCGCGGCGATCTCCGCCATCTCGCTGTACCCCACGAAGTAGGTGGACAGCTGCGTCGAGGTGAGCAGCGACCGGCGCCACTTGCCGGCCGCCTCGCCCTCCTCTTGGAAGCCGCGCCCGGTCATCAGCGCCATCGCCTCGGCCTCGGGCAGCTCCTCGGCGTGCACCAACTGGTCGAGCAGCGCGTTGATGGTCATGCGTAGCTGCATCTTGAGCTGCTGCAACCGCACCGGCAGGCCACCGAAGCCGAGCCCGGCCATCAGCTCCTCGGCGTACACCGCCCACCCCTCGACGAACGGGCCGGAGCGGGCCAACGCCCGCACCCTCGTGCCACCGGCGTGCCGCCGGGCGTGGGCGAGCTGGAGGAAGTGGCCGGGCATCGCCTCGTGCACGGTGAGGTTGCGGACCATGTGGTCGTTGTACTCGCGGTAGAAGGAGTCCACGCGCCGCGCCGACCAGTCCGCCGGAGTGGGCGCGATGCAGTAGAAGGTCGGCAGGGCGGCGGTCTCCAGCGGGCCGGGCGCGTCGCAGTAGGCCACCGCGACACCCCTGGCGAACTCCGGCATCTCCTGGATCACGCACCGGTCGTCGACAACTGTCACCAGGTCGTGGAGGCGGACGAAGTCGGTAGCCTCGTCCAGGGTCACCCCGGCCAGCTCGACGATCGTCGAGTCGTCCGGGTGCTCGGCGGCGAGCACGTCCAGCGCCCGGCGTACCGTCGCGTCGTCGGCCGGACCGCCGACCAGCTCGACGGCCGCCGCCCGGATCTCCGCGGTCACCCGGTCCAGGTTGGCCCAGGCGCGGCGCTGGATCTCGGCGGCCCCCAGCTCGGTGTCGAGGGTGTGCCAGAGCCGCGCCTCCCAGCGGCGGCGGCCCAGTCGCGGGTCGCGGCCGGGGCCCGCGTCGGCGGCCAGGCCGGCGCGCAGCCAGGCGACGAACTCCTCCAGCGCGGCGATCGCGGCGGTGGCCGCCGGCTCGACCTGGCCGAGGCTGCCCGGGGCCTGGGCGAGCAGCGGCGGCAACTCGTCGCGGATCAGCGCGGCAGTGCCGGTGAACTGCCCCACCGCCGTCTCGGCGTGGATCCGCGGCATGTCCCGCAGCGTCGCGCGGGCGGTGGCGAGCGCATCCGGTACGGCGGCGAGCCGCCCCGCCAGCTGCGTCAACCGCACCTCGGCCGGGGCGTACGGGCGGGCCAGCAACGGGTGCAGCAGCGGGCCGGGGTTGTGGTGCAGGGGATCCCACTCGTGCGACCGGATCTCGGTCAGCTCGAACAACTCCCGGTCCACGAAGGAGGTGAGCAGCGCGTGGTCCACCTGCTCGTCGACGTCCAGCGAGTCCGGGTCCAACTCGGACAACGCGTTCGCCGCGTCGGAGAGCATCACCCGGTCGGCGGCCAGCGCGTCGGCGGACAGATCCGGAAGCCGGGAGTCGAACCGATGATCCCCGGCGGCGGTGGCGACACCCGGCCGCGACTCCAGCAGAGCCTCAACGACCCGCTCCGCGAGCACCCCAAATTCTTCCACCGGCCCCACCCTACCCAGCCCTCCGCGCCCACCTCGGTGATCAAGAGGTTTGGGTCGGATCCGAGCCGGATTCCGACGCGAACCTCTTGATCAACTCGGGTCGACGGGTGGGGGTGGGGGTGCGGTTTCGGCGGCTCGGACGGCCTGGGCGTAGGCCAGGGTGGTTCGGCGCAGGGCCGCTTCGCTGTCGATTCCCGCCTCACGGGCCGCGACGACTGCCGCCAGCAGGCTCGCGCCCAGTCTCGCCTCGGCGTCCACCTGCGTGGCGACCGGCGGAGGCGGGACCTCGATGCCGTTACGGGTGGCGCGTTCCAGGACCTGCGCGGCCAGGGCCAGGGCGGGCTGGCTGAGCGCCACACCGTCCAGGACGGAATCGCGCGCCTTCTCGACCCGCTTGATCCGCTCCCAGTTGGCGGTGATCTCCTCCAACGTGCCCGCCTCCGCGCCGGCGAAGACGTGCGGATTACGCCGGATCATCTTGTCGACCAGGCCACCCGCCACGTCGTCGATGGTCCACCGCTCGCCCTCGGGCAACTCCTCCGCCAGCCGGGCGTGCAGGACCACCTGCAACAGCACGTCGCCCAACTCCTCACGCAGCGAGTCGGTGTCGTCCTCGACCATCGCGTCGTACGCCTCGTAGCTCTCCTCCAGCAGGTAGCCCGCGAGGCTGCGGTGCGTCTGCGCCCGTTTCCACGGGTCGCCACCCGGTGAGGCCAGCCGGTCCAGCACGGCCACTGCGTCGAGCAGCCGGGCCCCCGGCGGGTCCCACGAGCCGTACATCAGCTCCAACTCGGCCAGCCCCGGCTCCCGGGCCAGCCGCAGACCCAACTCCCGGGCCAGGGCCTCGTCGCCGGCCGGGCCGGCCAACCAGACCGCCGTACCGTGCGCCGCTACCGTGTCGAGCAGCGGCTGCGTCGCCGGGCCGTTCACGATCCGCACCTCGGCGCCCGCCTGACGCACGGCCGTGGTCAACTCGCTCTCCGCACCGGCCAGGACCGGATGCTGGCGTACGACATCCCAGGCGGCCGAGGTCAGCAGGCCGGCCGGCAACCGGGGTGAGGTGACCAGCAGGACGATCCGTGCCGTCATGCTCAGCTGGCCGTGCCCTCGGCGTCCGGGTTCGCGCTCGACGGCACCGCGTCCGGGGTGGAGACGTCGGTGACCGTTCCGGAGCCCGCCTCGCCCAGCGGCACGCTCACCGCGGGAGCGTTGCCCTCGAAGGTCAGCACCGGGAACTCCAGCGGCCGGTACCGGGGGTTGACTGTCACGTCGTGGCTCTCGACCGCCTCGACAAGCGCCCGGCGGGTCGCGAGCGCGGCGCGCAACTGGTCACGCGACTGCTCGCCGTCGAGCTGACGGGCGGCGTCCTCGTCGCTCACGTCGGCCGGGATCTTGGCGGCCTTGCGACCCGCCGCGACCACGTCGGCCAACTCCTTGTCGGTCGGGGCGACCGCCTCGCCGGACGGCACCCCGGACAGGCAGGTGTAGAGCTCGGCGACCGAGCGCGCGTACCGGGTCTCGGGCGCGAGCCCGAACTGCTGGGCGGCCTGCTCGGGCGACACCTGGGCGCGCGGCTGGTAGTTCTTCTCCCTGGACACCCGCCCGCACACCTCGCCGAGCACCAGCACGCTGGCCACCTCGGCCGGACCGGGCAGCGGCGGACGCGCGGCGGCGGACGGGTCGTCCGCCGGGGGCGTCGGGTTCTTCGCCCGCAGATCGTCCAGCATGGCGGTGACCGCATCCTGGGTGATGCGGTGGTCCCCGACATAGGCGGCGACACCGGGCTCGGCACGGCAACCGGAGAGGGCGACGATCCCGACCGCCACGGTGGCGGCGGCGACAAGACGGCGAGCACGCATGTCCGTCACTCTCTCACGCCATCACCCGGCGCTGTGACGCCCCCCACCTCCACCCGTCGCGCCCGGCCCGGCGACTCCGACGCACCCGCACCGTCGGGCCGCCGCGCTCACCCGGCCGCGGCGACCAGCGGGGCGGGGGCGCCCAGCACGTCGGAGAGCAGTTGCGCGCACCACTCGAGCAGCGCCTGGTCGCGCAGCGGCTCGCCGCCGATCCGACGGGTGGTCGGTCGGGGCACGCTCACCTGGTCGGTGGCCTGCTTGTAGACCGCGTCCGGGTGGTAGCGCTTGAGCCGCATCTGCTTCGAGTCGGGCAGCGGCAGCGGCCCGAACCGGATGTGCTTGCCCTGCATCGTCACGTCGCTCAGGCCGTACCGGCGGGCCAGCAGGCGGAACCGGGCCACCGCCACCAGGTTCTGCACCGGGGCCGGCGGCTCGCCGTACCGGTCGGTCATCTCGGCGACGACCTCGCGCAGACGCTCCTCGTCGCGTGCCTCGGCGAGCTTGCGGTACATCTCCAGGCGCAGCCGCTCCACGCTCACGTAGTCGTGCGGCAGGTGCGCGTCGATCGGCAGGTCGATCTTGACGTCGGTCTCCTCCTCCTGCCGCTCACCCTTGAACGCGGACACCGCCTCGCCGACCATGCGCACGTACAGGTCGAAGCCGACGCCCTCGATGTGCCCGGACTGCTCGCCGCCGAGCAGGTTGCCGGCGCCCCGGATCTCCAGGTCCTTCATGGCCACGTACATGCCGGCGCCCAGCTCGGTGTGCTGCGCGATGGTGGCCAGCCGCTCGTGGGCGTGCTCGGTGAGCGGCTTCTCCGGCGGGTAGAGGAAGTACGCGTACGCCCGCTCCCGCCCGCGGCCGACCCGGCCACGGATCTGGTGCAGCTGGGCCAGGCCGAGCAGGTCGGCCCGCTCCACGATCAGGGTGTTGGCGTTCGGGATGTCGATGCCCGACTCGACGATCGTGGTGCAGACCAGGACGTCGAACTCCTTCTCCCAGAAGCCGACCATCACCTTCTCCAGGGCTTCCTCGCCCATCTGGCCGTGCGCCACCGCGACCCGCGCCTCGGGGACCAGCTCCCGCAGCCGCCGGGCCGCCCGGTCGATCGACTCGACCCGGTTGTGCAGGTAGAACACCTGCCCGTCGCGCAGCAGCTCGCGGTGGATGGACGCGGCGACCTGCCGGTCGTCCTGCGCGCCGACGAAGGTGAGCACCGGGTGCCGCTCCTCCGGCGGAGTGGCGATGGTGGACATCTCCCGGATGCCGGTGATCGCCATCTCCAGGGTGCGCGGGATCGGGGTGGCCGACATGCTCAGCACGTCCACCGAGGCCCGCAGCGTCTTCAGGTGCTCCTTGTGCTCGACACCGAAGCGCTGCTCCTCGTCCACGATCACCAGGCCGAGCTGCTTGAACCGGGTCGCGGTCTGCAGCAGCCGGTGGGTGCCGATGACGATGTCGACGGTGCCGTCGGCGACCATCTCCAACGTCCGCTCGGTCTCCTTCGGGGTCTGGAACCGCGACAGCTGCCGGATCTGCACCGGGAACTGGCTCATCCGCTCCGCGAAGGTGTTGTAGTGCTGCTGCACCAGCAGCGTCGTCGGCACCAGCACCGCCACCTGCTTGCCGTCCTGCACGGCCTTGAACGCCGCCCGGACCGCGATCTCGGTCTTGCCGTAGCCGACGTCGCCGCAGATCAGCCGGTCCATCGGGACGGTCTGTTCCATGTCCCGCTTGACCTCGTCGATAGCGGCGAGCTGGTCCGGCGTCTCCTGCCAGGGGAAGGCGTCCTCCAACTCCCGCTGCCACGGCGTGTCCGGGCCGAACGAGTGGCCCTTGGACGCCTTGCGGGCGGCGTACAGCTGGATGAGCTGGGCGGCGATCTCCCGGACCGCCTTGCGGGCGCGGGCCTTGGACTTCTGCCAGTCCGAGCCGCCCATCTTGTGCAGCGTCGGCTGCTCACCGCCCACGTAGCGGGAGAGCTGGTCGAGCTGGTCGGTCGGGACGAACAGCCGGTCGCCGGGCTGGCCACGCTTGCTGGCCGCGTACTCGATGACCAGGTATTCCCGGCTCGCGCCGTTGACTGTGCGCTGCACCAGCTCGACGTAGCGGCCGATGCCGTGCTGCTCGTGCACCACGAAGTCGCCGGCCTTGAGCTCCAGCGGGTCGATGGTGTTGCGCCGGCGGCTCGGCATCTTGCGCATGTCCCGCGTCGAGGCGCCCCGACCACCGGTGACGTCGTTGCCGGTGAGCAGCACGAAACGGGACGCCTCGTCGACGAACCCACTGCCCAGCGCGCCGCAGGTGACGACCATCTCGCCGGGGGCGGGCGCGGTCGGCACCTCCCCGGTGAGCCGGGCGCCCAGCCCGGCGTCGCGCAGCACCTCCACCGCCCGCTGGGCGGGGCCGTGCCCCTCGAAGACCAGCGCGATCGACCAGCCCTCGCCGGCCCAGCGCTTGAGGTCGTCGACCACCCGCGCGGTCTCGCCGTGGTAGAGCGGGGCCGGCTGCGCGGCGAGGGTCACCGCGATGGCGTCGTCGGGGGTCACGCTGGCCTGCTCGGGCGCGTCCTCCCACGGCTGCCGTGTCTCGGCGGTCTCCGCTTCGACCAGGCCGAACGGGGACAGCGTCCACCACGGCTGGCGGAGGGTGGCCGCGGTGGCGCGGACCTCGCCCAGGGTGCGGAAGGCGGCGGCGCCGACGTCCACCGGGGCCTGGCCACCGACCGCGGCGGCGGCCCAGCTGGCCTGCAAGAACTCCTCCGACGTACGCACCAGGTCGTGCGCCCTCGTGCGGATGCGCTCCGGGTCGCACAGCAGGACGTGGGTGCCGGCCGGCATGGCGTCCAGCAGCAGCTCCAGCGAGTCGGGGCCGACCAGCACCGGGGCCAGCGACTCCATCCCCTCCACCGGGATGCCCTCGGCCAGCTTGTCCAGGATCTCGGCCAGCTCGGGGTGCTGTTCGGCGAGCGCGGCGGCCCGCTCGCGCACCGCCGGGGTGAGCAGCAGCTCACGGCAGGGCGGCGCCCAGAGCAGCGGAACCTGCTCGATGGTCCGCTGGTCGGCGACGGCGAAGGTGCGGATCTCCTCCACCTCGTCGCCCCAGAACTCCACCCGGGACGGGTGCTCGTCGGTGGGCGGGAAGACGTCCAGGATCCCGCCGCGCACCGCGAACTCGCCTCGCTTGGTGACCAGGTCGACCCGGGCGTACGCCATGTCGGTCAGCCGGCGGGCGACCTCTTCCAGGTCCGCCTCCTCGCCGGCGGCGAGCTGCACCGGCTCCAGGTCGCCGAGGCCCTTGAGCTGCGGTTGCAGCAGTGAACGGACGGGCGCCACGACCACCCGCAGCGGCCCGGTGCCGCCGTGCGCGTCGGTCGACTCGGGGTGCGCGAGGCGGCGCAGCACGGCCAGCCGGCGGCCCACCGTGTCGGAGCGGGGGGACAGTCGCTCGTGCGGCAGCGTCTCCCAGGAGGGGAAGACCACCACCTGCTCCGGCGGCAGCAGCGCGCCCAGCGCGGCGGCCAGGTCGTCGGCCTCCCGGGTGGTGGCGGTCACCGCCAGCACGGGCCGCCCGGCCCCGCCACCGGTGCCGTCGGGGTCGGCCGCGACGGCGGCCACCGCGAACGGGCGCAGCGCGGCGGGAGCGGTGATGTCGAGGCCGTCAACCTGGGCGGCACCGGAGCGCGCCAGGTCACGCGCCCGGGTCAGCCCGGGGTCGGCCAGAGCGGCGGAGAACAGACCGGTGAGCAAGGGAATCCTTCCAGGGGAGTCGGCGCACACCACTTGGGCCCCTCGTCCAACCGGACGGGGGGTGCACGCCAACCAGCCTATCCCCGCGCACCGACACCCACCCCGTTCCGCCCAGGTCGCGTCGTCCGCGCCCCTGGCCCGCGCACCCCGACCAGGTCCGCACCCGGCACGGGTCCGCCCCTCCGCAGTCCCTCTCGCCCCAAGATCCGCACAACATCGGGGAAGTTGCTGCCTCCGGAGCGCGGGAGGCAGCAAGTTCCCTGATGTTGCGCGGATCTTGCGGGGTTGGAAGCGTCCTCGGCCGTCCCGGAGCGCGGACACGCCATTGCGCGGGGGTGATGGGGCGCGCTGCCGCCTTGCACGGGGCGACACCGACCAAGATCGTGCTCGATCCAGGATGTAGTGGTCTCGAATCCGTCGGATCGCACTCTTTCCTGGTTCGAGCACGATCTTGGCCACCTGGACGACGCCGACCACAGGCAGCCGAGCACAGGCAGCCGACTACAGGCCACCCACGCCGCGAAAAGATCTTGACCGGCGCCGGCAGGCGTGGTCGGGTTTCGGAATGAGTGAGCAGTGGCGCGCACAGTTCGACGCGGAGGTGAGCTTCGCCAACGGCGGCGGCCTGCGCACGGAGGGGTTCCGGCTGGACATTCCGGGTCGGGAGATCACCGACGACGATCTGGCGGCGTTGTTCGTCCGCCACCTCGGACTGCTGATGGTCGCCGAGGTCCGGATCAGCGCGAAGACGATCATCGAGGAGCCGCACAAGGGCGGTCGGGGCGCCGGCGTCGAGGAGTCCGGCGCCGATCGTCGGCTGGTCGAGCTGAGCCACGTGATCCGCGACGGGATGACCACGCTGCCGGGGTGGTCCCCTCCGAGGATCGCCGACTGGTTGACCTTCGCGGAATCCCGCGAGCGGTACGCGCCGGGCACCGAGTTCCACGTGGCCCGGATCGACATGATCGCCAACACCGGCACGTACGTGGACACTCCCGCCCACCGCTGGTCCGGCGGCGACGACCTGACCGGGGTGTCCCTGGACCGCCTCGCCGACCTGCCCGGGTTGCTGGTCCGCGTACCGGCCGGCACCCGAGCCGTGGACCGGCTGATGCTGGCTCCGTACGAGGTGGCCGGGCGCGCGGTGCTGCTGCACACCGGGTGGGACGTGCACTTCGGCACCGAGCGGTACGGCGCACCGGAGGCGCCGTACCTGACCGGGGACGCCGCGCAGGCGCTGGTCGACGCCGGCGCAGCACTGGTCGGCATCGACTCGATCAACATCGACGACATGAGCCCGGCGGCCCGAGGCGTACGCCCCGCGCACAGCACGCTGCTCGCCGCCGGCGTCCCGATCGTGGAGCACCTGACCGGCCTGGGCGCGCTGCCGCCGAGCGGGTTCCGCTTCACCGCGGCCCCACCGATGGTGGCCGGCATGGGCACCTTCCCGGTCCGCGCCTTCGCCGTTGTCAATCCCTGATCCACGCCGACTCCCCGACCCGCGAACCCGCCGACCACGGGATCGAGCCGACCGAGGCGCAAACCGAGCCGGTCGACCACAGCCGACCAGGTGGGCCGGCACGGGCCGGCACGGGCCAGCACGGACCGGCACGGGCCAGCACGGGCCGGCACAGACCCGAAGAGCCGCTGCGGAGCGACCCGTCGCTCGGGGTGGACCAGGGGTTGGTGAGTGACCAGAATCGAGCCGGGTAGTGCGAGATCGCCGTGCAAGGGGGGACGATGCCCGCTGAGGGAGTCGGCAGTGATCCGCGTCGTCGTACCACGCCGGCCCGGTGGCGGGTGCTGGGGCATCCGGACGGCATGCTGATCTACCAGGTGCGCTGCATCGTGGAGAACCACGGCTGGACGGAGACTGTCGCGGAGGACCGGCACAAGGTCATCCTGGGGCGTTCCGGGGCGTACCGGCGCCGGCTCAACGGGCGGGTCGAGGTCTCCGACGCCACGTCGATGCTGCTGACCCGGCCCGGCGACGAGATGGCGGTGGCGCACCCGTTCGGCTGCGGCGACTCGTACACCTGCCTGGAGATCGATTCGGCGGTGCTGGCGCAGCGGCCGGACGCGGAGCGCTGGATGGACCGGGCCGGCTGGGCCGGCACCTCGGACGCCACCTTGGACCTGGCGCACCGTCTGCTGGTGGCCGAGTTCCGGCGCGGGCTGGACGGCTTCGAGATGGCCGAGCGGCTCCAGCGGTTCCTGGCCCGCCTGCTGAGCCACAGCGCCCTCGCCTCCAACGGCGAGAACGGCGAGGACGGCGCGGTGGAGCGGGCGGTCCGCCGCCGGCCGGCGACGCTCGCCGCGCACCGGCGGCTCGCCGACCGGGCCCGGGAGGTGCTGGCCAACTCGGGGTTCACGATGGGCCTTGACGAGGTGGCCCGGGAGGTGGGCAGCTCACCGCACCACCTCAGCCGGGTGTTCCAGCGGATGACCGGCAGCAGCCTGACCGCGTACCGCAACCGGCTGCGGGTGCGTGCGGTGCTGGACACCCTCGCCGAGCCCGACGGCCGCCCGCTCGGCGCGCTCGCCAGCGAGTACGGCTTCGCCGACCAGGCACACCTGACCCGGGTGGTCCGCGAGCAGGTGGGTCACCCTCCGGCCAGGCTGCGCCGCCTGCTCACCGCGACCCGCGAGGACCCGTCCGCGACAGCCTGAGCCCGGAGGCCGGCGGAGGTGCCGCACGGGGGGCGTACGGCACCTCCTTCGGGCACGCCCGAAGCGGCCCGCGACAGGTCCGGCCGAGGCGTCGGACCTCCCCGAACAGGCCCGCATGCCCCGATCCGGCCACCTCTGCGGGGTGGCTCCCGGACCAACGGAGACCATCCTCCCGAGCGCCCCCCGGACGGTCTTGAAGAAAATTGCTCACCTTCACCACTCGCCGAGAAATGCCGTAAACAGGGCAAATGTCGCCCTAGGCTGATCTGGTGGACGAGGCGCCGGAGGTCCGGGTACGCGACTGGCTCCCCCGCACCGCAGGCCTCCTGCTCGGCACCCTCGCGCTGGCCACCGCCTTCATCGCCGCGTACGTCGGCGCCCTGCACCAGCCCCACCCCCGGGACGTGCCGGTCGGCGTGGCGGCGAGCGACCAGGCCGCCCGCACGGTCCTGGCCGCCGTCCGCGACCGGACCGACAGGATCAAAGCCATCGAGTACGCGGACCCGGGCACCGCCGACGACGGCCTGACCGGCCGCGAGGTGTACGCGGTGCTCAGCTCCGCCCCCGACGGCGGGCTCGTCCTGACCACCGCCAGCGCCGGCGCACCGTCCGCCACCGACCTGGTCACCCAGGTGCTCACCAGCGCCGCCCAGCAGGCCCGACTGCCGCTGCGGGTGACCGACGAGGTGCCGGTCGCCGCCACCGACCCCCGCGGCCTGGTCCCCTTCTACCTGGCCATCGGGTACGTCCTCGGCGGATACCTGGCCTCGACGGTGCTCGGCGTCTCCGCCGGTACCGCCCCGCGCACCCTGCGCCGCGCGGGACTGCGCATCGGGGCGCTCGCCGTCTACAGCGTGGCGCTCGGCATCGTCGGGGCGGTGATCGTCGGCCCGGTGCTGGACGTCTGGCACCACGACCTGCCGGCGGTCGCCGGCGCCGGGATGCTGGCCGCCTTCGCCGCCGCGATGGTCGCCGCGGCGGTCCAGGGATGGCTGGGCGTCCTCGGCACCGGGCTGGTCATCCTGTTGCTGGTGGTGCTCGGCAATCCGGGCTCCGGCGGCATCTACGCGCCCGAGTTCCTGCCCACCTGGTTGCGCGGAATGCACCGATGGAACGTGCCCGGCCTGGCCACCGACCTGATCAAGTCAGCCGTGTACTTCGACAGGCGCTCGATCGGCTGGCCGGTGACCGGTCTGGCGCTCTGGGCGGTGCTCGCGCTGGCCGCCCTGCTCGGCGCGACCCGGGTGCGGGGGCGTCGGGCGACCCCCGGCGCAAGAGCCTGAAGTGATCTCCGGGGTGTTCCGTGTCACGACGCGGCATGCGGAGAGCCCCTCCTGCCAGCCGCCCCGACGTGGATACCATCCAGGGAGTCGGACAGCGCTGTCCTTCGTACTCACGTAAGGAGCGCATCGTGACCGACCAGCACGACCACGACGGCCCGGACGCCGCGCTGCGCGCTGACATCCGCCGACTCGGCACCCTCCTCGGCCAGACCCTGGCCCGCCAGGAGGGCCGCCCGCTGCTCGACCTCGTCGAGGAGATCCGCGCCCAGGTCCGCTCCGACGTCCCGGCCGCCGCCGAGCGGCTCGGCGGGCTCGACGTGACCACCGGCACCAAGCTGGCCCGCGCCTTCTCCACCTACTTCCACCTGGCCAACATCACCGAGCAGGTGCACCGCGCCCGGGACCTGCGTCGCCGTCGCGCCGTGCAGGGCGGCTGGCTGGACCAGGCGGCCAAGATGATCGCCGAGCGGGGGGTGCCGGCCGAGGAGATCGCCGCCGCGGCCCGCCGGCTGGCGGTCCGCCCGGTTTTCACCGCCCACCCGACCGAGGCGGCCCGCCGCTCGATCCTGTCCAAGCTGCGCGCCATCGCCGACGAGCTGGACACCGAGACCGCCAACGCGATCCTCTACGGCGCCAGCGACGAGGGCCCGGCCAACCGCCGGCTGGCCGAGTTGCTGGACCTGATGTGGCAGACCGACGAGCTGCGGCTCGACCGGCCCGACCCGACCGACGAGGCCCGCAACGCCATCTACTACCTGCGCGACCTGTACGCCGAGGCCGCCCCGCAGGTGCTCGACGACCTGGCCGACACGCTGCG
Organism: Micromonospora sp. DT63; assembly: GCF_049841615.1. Lineage (NCBI taxonomy): Bacteria > Bacillati > Actinomycetota > Actinomycetes > Micromonosporales > Micromonosporaceae > Micromonospora > Micromonospora sp. DT63. Next base: position 496,972 of record NZ_JBNCKQ010000004.1, read on the forward strand.
CACCCTCGGCGTGGAGACGTCGCCGACGGCCCGCCCGCTGAGCTTCGGCACCTGGATCGGCGGCGACCGGGACGGCAACCCGTTCGTCACCCCGGCGGTCACCCGCGAGGTGCTGACCATTCAGCACGAGCACGGCATCGCGGCCACCGAGAAGGCGATGGACCACCTGATCAACGAGGTGTCGGTGTCCCGCCGACTGCGCGGGGTGTCGCTGGACCTCTCCGCCAGCCTCGCCGCCGACCTCGACGCGCTGCCCGAGGTGGCCCCCCGGTTCCGTCGGGTCAACGCCGAGGAGCCGTACCGGCTCAAGGCCCGCTGCGTGAAGGCGAAGCTGGCCAACACCCGGCAGCGGCTCCGCCAGGGCACCGCCCACGTTCCGGGCCGCGACTACCGCGGCTCCGCCGAGCTGATCGCCGACCTGGACCTGCTGCGCGCCTCGCTGGCCCGCAACTCCGGGCAGCTCACCGCCGTCGGCCGACTCGCCTCCACCATCCGGACGGTCTCCGCGTTCGGCCTGCACCTGGCGACGATGGACGTGCGGGAGCACGCCGAGAAGCACCACGAGGTGCTCACCCAGCTCTACGAGGCGGTCGGCGAGGTGCCCGACTACCCGGCGTTGAGCCGGTTGGAGCGCACCAAGCTGCTCGCCGACGAGCTGACCGGCCGGCGGCCGCTGTCCACCCTGGACACCCCGCTGACCGAGTCGGCCCGCAAGACGTTCGACGTGTTCAGCACGATCCGCGAGGCGCAGGACCGGTTCGGCGCGGAGGTCATCGAGTCGTACATCATCTCGATGACCCTCGGCGTGGACGACGTGCTCGCCGCCGTGGTGCTGGCCCGCGAGGCCGGGCTGGTCGACGTGCACAGCGGCCGGGCCCGGATCGGCTTCGTGCCGCTGCTGGAGACCCCGGGCGAGCTGAACGCCGGCGGGGAGATCCTCGACGAGCTGCTGTCGCTGCCCGCGTACCGGGCGCTCGTCGCGGCCCGGGGCGACGTGCAGGAGGTCATGCTCGGCTACTCCGACTCCAACAAGGAGGCCGGGATCACCACCAGCCAGTGGTCGATCCACCGGGCCCAGCGCGCGCTGCGTGACGTGGCGGCCCGGCACGGCGTACGCCTGCGGCTGTTCCACGGTCGCGGCGGCACCGTCGGCCGCGGCGGCGGCCCGACGCACGAGGCGATCCTGGCGCAGCCGTACGGCACGCTGGACGGCGCGATCAAGGTGACCGAGCAGGGCGAGGTGATCTCCGACAAGTACACCCTGCCCTCGCTGGCGCGGGAGAACCTGGAGCTGACCCTCGCCGCCGTGCTCCAGGCGACGCTCCTGCACACCGCGCCCCGGCAGCCGGCCGAGATGCTGGAACGCTGGGACGCGACCATGGACGTGGTCTCCGAATCGGCGTTCCGGTCGTACCGGTCGCTCGTCGAGGACCCGGACCTGCCGGCGTACTTCTGGGCGTCCACCCCCACCGAGCTGCTCGGTGCGCTGAACATCGGTTCCCGGCCGGCGAAGCGCCCCAACACGGGCGCCGGGCTCTCCGGGCTGCGGGCCATCCCGTGGGTGTTCGGCTGGACGCAGACCCGGCAGATCGTGCCGGGCTGGTTCGGCGTCGGCTCCGGCCTGGCCGCCGCCCGGGAGGCCGGTCTGGCGGACGTGCTCGCCGAGATGCACCGCAACTGGCACTTCTTCCGCACGTTCCTGTCGAATGTCGAGATGATGCTGACCAAGACCGACCTCAGCATCGCCCGCCGGTACGTCGAGACCCTCGTGCCGAAGAAGCTGCACCCGATCTTCGAGCAGATCGAGCAGGAGTACGAGCTGACCAAGCGCGAGGTGCTGGCGGTCACCGCCTCGCCCGCCCTGCTGGAGAACTCGCCGGTGCTCCAGCGCACCCTGGCCGTCCGGGACACCTACCTGGAGCCGCTGCACCACCTCCAGGTGGCGCTGCTGCGTCAGTACCGGGAATCCGGCGCGGCCGGCCGTGCGGTGGCCACCGCCCCGGGTGGCCGACGCGCCCCGAGCGACGGCACGGCCCTGGAGCGGGCACTGCTCACCACGGTGAACGGCATCGCCGCCGGCATGCGCAACACCGGCTGATCAAGCAGCACGGCAACGGGCCCCGGTCACCACGACCGGGGCCCGTTCCGCATGCTCAGCCAGCGGTGCTCACCAGTCGCCGCCGCCGAAGTCACCACCGCCGAAGTCGCCGCCACCGAAGTCGCCGCCGCCGCCGAAGTCACCGCCGGCATAGTCGCCGCCGCCGACGGTGCCAGCCTGGTCGCCGCCGCCGAAGTCGCCGCCCTGGTCGCCGAAGTCGCCGCCCTGGTCGCCGGCATCGCCGCCCTGGTCGCCTGCGTAGTCGGCGCCGTCACCGAAGCCCTCCTGGTAGCCCTCGTCGTACCCGTAGCCCGGGTCGGCGAAGGCCGGCGAGAACAGCGCGTCAGCGATCAACATGCCGCCGAGCACGCCGGCCCCCGCACCCAACGCGGTCTTCCACCACGGCGTCGAATACCAGCCCGCCGGCACCGGCCGACCCTGGTAGCGGCCACCGGGGTAGTAGTACGGCGTCTGCCGACCGGGCTGCGGGCCGGCCCGGAAGGTCTGCCCCTGCACGTCGACCTCGCGCTCCTTGGTGAGCTGCCCGACGCCCCGCGCGGCGGCCAGCGCCGGCACCTCGGGGCCGGGATCGATCCCCAGCGCGGTCCGCGCCGCCCGGATGTACGCCAGTCCCTCCAGCGCGGTCTCCCGGGCGAGCGCGAACTGGTGCGGCGTACGCGCCTGCTCCAACTGCGAACCCGCCGCGTTGTACCGCTCACCGGCGTCGGCCAGCGCCTGGCGGACCGCCGGCTCGTCGCCCTGAAGGGTCAACAGCTGACCACCGAGGCGCTCGTACCAGCGGTGCGCCTCGGCGCGGGCGTCGCCCAGCTCCGTGCGCCGGCGGGCGGTGCCCTGGGCACGGATGAGCGCCGCGGCACCAAGCGCGCCGACCAGCACGATCGCGAGGCACAGCACAAGTTCCATGTCATCGAACGTACCCCCGGGTGTCACGTCGTACCCGTCTGGCAAGCTCCGGTGATGGACGTCTCGACGCTGCTGGTGGTGATCGTGTGCCTCGGTGCCGGCGGGGCGGTGGGCTGGCTCGCGGCCCGGTCCCGGTCGGCGGCCGACATCGCCAGGCTGGATGCCACCCTGACGGCGACGCGGGAGGGCGAGGGGCGGCTGGAGCAGTCCATGCGGGCGCTGAGCTACGAGGCCACCGCGCAGTCGCAGGAGGCGGTGGCCCGTGCCGTGGCGCCGCTGCACGACAGCCTGCGCCGCTACGAGCAGCGGGTCGCCGAGTTGGAGCACGACCGGGCCGACGCGTACGCCGAGCTGCGCGAGCAGGTCCGCTCGATGAACGCGGTCTCCGGTGAGCTGCGCACCGAGACCAAGCAGCTGGTCGCCGCGCTGCGCGCGCCACAGGTGCGGGGCCGCTGGGGCGAGCACCAGCTGCGCCGGATCGTCGAGGCGGCCGGCATGCTGGAGCACTGCGACTTCTCCGAGCAGGTCACGGCCGCCACCGACGACCAGGTCGTCCGCCCGGATCTGGTGGTCCGCCTGCACGGGGGCCGGTCGGTGGTGGTGGACGCGAAGGCGCCGTTCGACGCGTACCTCACCGCCATGGAGGCCCGCGACGAGCGCGGCCGGGACACCTACCTCGACGCGCACGCCCGCCACCTGCGCGGGCACGTCGACGCGCTGGCGGCGAAGTCGTACTGGTCGGCGTTCGACAGCTCACCCGAGTTCGTGGTCCTGTTCGTGCCCGCCGACCCGTTCCTCGACGTCGCGCTCCAACGCGACCCGACGCTGTTGGAGCACGCGTTCGCCCGCAACGTGGTGCTGGCCACGCCGGCCACCCTGGTCGCCCTGCTCCGCACGGTGGCCTACTCGTGGCGGCAGGAGGCCCTGGCCCGCAACGCGGTGGCGGTCCACACCCTCGCCCGGGAGTTGTACGGCCGGCTCTCCACCCTCGGTGACCACGTGGGCAAGCTCGGCTCGTCGCTGGCCGGCGCGGTGACCGCGTACAACAGGGCGGTCGGCTCGCTGGAGGCGCGGGTGCTGGTCAGCGCCCGCAAGCTCGCCGAGCTGGGCGTCTCGGACGACGAGCTGGCGACCCCCGCGCAGATCGAGCTGACTCCCCGCCAGCCCCAGGCACCGGAGCTGCTGGACGACGCCGACCGCTGACCGCGCCGCGCCTGCTCCTACCTGCGATTGGCGCTCTCCACGACGAAGGGCATGCCCTGCTGGCAGGTGGTCATCATGCCCTTCTCGACCCGGCCGGTGACGGTGACCCGGGTGCCGGCGGCCAGCACGTCCCGCGGGCCGCCCACCAGCAGATAGCCGTCGAGCAGCAGGCAGTTCGGCTCCACCCCGGCGGTGATCGTGCCGGTGAGTTCGGTGGCGCCGACCGGCGGCGGGACGGTGGGCCCGCCCGGCGACTTGAGCGGGTCCGAGGGCGTGATCGCCGGTGCGGGACTGCTGGGCGACGCCGCAGTGGGTTGCCCGGCAGTTGCCGACGGCGCTCCGGGGGTGGTGGAGCCGTCCGTCCCCCCGCAGGCGCTCAGCGCCGCGAGGGCGACCAGGGCGGGGACGACGAGCCGAAGGGTCCTCATGCCGCCTTCGACGCACCGGGACCGCGTGGCGTTCCCACAGTGATTCGCCTCCTGATCACCGGCGGCACGGCGTGCCCCGGCGCCCGAACGTGCTCAGCCGCGGCTCGCGGCGGCCTTCATGTCCCGCTTCAGCTCCTGCGGAAGCGAGAAGGTCAGCCGCTCGTTGGCGGTGGTGATCTCCTCCACGTCGTCGAACCCGCGTGCGGCCAGGTGCGTCAGCACATCGTTGACCAGGTCCTCCGGGACGCTGGCCCCGGAGGACACCCCGACCGTGCGGGCGTCGGCCAGCCAGGCGTCGTCGATCTCGTGGGCGAAGTCGACCAGGTGACCGGCGCGGGCGCCGGCGTCCAGGGCAACCTCGACCAGCCGGACCGAGTTGGAGGAGTTCGTCGAGCCGACGACGATCACCACGTCGCACTCGGGGGCGATCTCCTTGACGACGTGCTGCCGGTTGGACGTGGCGTAGCAGATGTCGTCGCTGGGCGGGGACTGCAGCAGCGGCAGCCGGGTCTTGAGCCGGGCGACGGTCTCCAGCGTCTCGTCCACCGAGAGCGTGGTCTGGGAGAGCCAGACGACCTTCTCCGGGTCGCGAACGGTGATCTTGTCGACGCCGTCCGGGCCGTCCACGAGCTGGATGTGCGCGGGAGCCTCACCGGCGGTGCCGATGACCTCCTCGTGCCCCTCGTGGCCGATCAGCAGAATGTCGTAGTCCTCGGCGGCGAAGCGCTTCGCCTCCTGGTGCACCTTGGTGACCAGCGGGCAGGTCGCGTCGATGGCCTTCAACGAGCGCTCCCGTGCCTGCTCGTAGACCTCGGGCGCCACGCCGTGCGCCGAGAAGATGACTGTGGCGCCCTCGGGCACCTCCTCGTTCTCCTCCACGAAGATCGCGCCCTGGGCCTCCAGCGTCTGCACGACGTGCTTGTTGTGCACGATCTGCTTACGCACGTAGATCGGGGCGCCGTAGAGCTTCAGCGCCTCCTCGACGGTCTGCACGGCGCGATCCACACCCGCGCAGTAGCCGCGGGGCTTGGCCAGGAGCACGCGCTTGCCGGTCCGGAGATCAGTCACCCCCCCATCGTACGTGCCGGCTCTCCCACCGGCACCGGGCGACGACCCCACCCCCCACTCTGCGCTGATCATGAAGTTGTTGCCCCGACACGCCGCTGCGGAGGCGACAACTTCATGATCGACGGTCCAGATGGGCTGGGTCGTAGGGTGGGCGGGTGACTGAGGGTGGGGCGCGAGCGGGGAGCGGCGGGGCCAGTAGCGCGGAGGAGCCTTGGCCGGTTCGGGTCGTTTCGCAGAAGGTCGGGGCGTGGATCGCCAAGCTCGGCTGGGTGTGGGTGGACGGGCAGGTCGCGCAGATCAGCCGCCGCCCCGGGGCCACCACTGTCTTTCTGACCCTGCGTGACCCGTCCGCCGACCTGAGCCTGACCGTCACCACCAACCGCGACGTGCTGGACGCCGGGGCGCCGGAGCTGCGCGAGGGCGCCCGCGTGGTGCTGCACGCCAAACCGGAGTTCTACGCCGCCCGGGGCACGCTGAGCCTGCGCGCCGACGAGATCCGGCAGGTGGGGCTCGGTGAGCTGCTGGCCCGGCTGGAGAAGCTCAAGAAGCTGCTCGCCGCCGAGGGGTTGTTCGACCGGGCGCGCAAGCGCCGGCTGCCGTTCCTGCCCGGCCGGATCGGGCTGATCACCGGTCGCGCGTCGGCCGCCGAGCGGGACGTGCTGACCAACGCCCGTCGGCGCTGGCCGGCCGTGGAGTTCCGGACGGTGAACGTGGCAGTACAGGGCCCGTCCGCCGTGCCGCAAATCGTCGACGCGCTCAAGGTCCTGGACGCCGACCCGAGCATCGATGTGATCATCATCGCGCGGGGCGGTGGCGGCATCGAGGATCTGCTGCCCTTCTCCGACGAGGCGCTCTGCCGGGCCGTGTTCGGCTGCCGTACGCCGGTGGTCAGCGCGATCGGCCACGAGACGGACGCGCCGCTGATCGACTACGTCGCCGACCTGCGGGCCTCCACCCCGACCGACGCGGCCAAGCGGGTGGTCCCCGACCTCACCGAGGAGGTACGCCTCATCGGCCAGGCCCGGCACCGACTCGAGCGGGCGGTCCGCAACCTGGTCGACCGGGAGTCCCACCGTCTCGACAGTCTGCGGTCCCGGCCGGTGCTGGCCCGGCCGCAGGTGATGGTGGAGCAGCGCGCGACCGAGCTGGCCGCGCTGCGCCAGCGCGCCGGCCGCTGCCTGGACCACCGGCTCGCCGGCGCCGGCGACGACCTGCGGCACACAGTGGCCCGGCTGCGCGCCCTGTCCCCCGCCGCCACCCTCGACCGGGGGTACGCGATCGTGCAACGCGCCGACGGTCACGTGGTGCGGGCGGCGGCCGAGGTCGCCAAGGGTGACCCGCTGCGGGTCCGCCTCGCCGACGGTGAGCTCGCCGCGACTGTCGACGGCGCAGTGGCGACGCGGTGACCCGGACAGGGGTGTGCTGAGATGGACGCGATGACTGACGACACGAAGGCCGGGCCGGACGAGCGGCTCAGCTACGAGCAGGCCCGCGCCGAACTGGCCTCGGTGGTCGAGCGGCTGGAGGCCGGCGGCACGTCCCTGGAGGAGTCGCTGGCGCTCTGGGAGCGCGGCGAGGCGCTGGCGGTGATCTGCCAGCGCTGGCTGGACGGCGCTCGGGCGCGGATCGACGCCGCCCGGCAGGACCCCGCGTCCTGATCACGGATGGGGCGGCCGGAGCCGCCCCACCCGCGTACGACGGTCAGCTGAACAGGCTGTAGAGCTCGGCCGGCGCCTCGACGACCTGGTCCGCCGGCGGCTTCTGCGCGGCGGTGGCGGAGCCGTAGTCGGAGTACGTCATCTTGATCTCCTGGGCGGCGGTCTGCCCGGCGGCCGGGAGTTGCAGCACCAGCTCGCTGAGCCGGCCCTGCGGGTCGACCTTCGCGGTGAACGGAATCGTCTTGGCCTGGGTGCCCAACGCGGCGATCGTGGCGGCGTTCAGCGAACCGGCCTCGGCGGCCTTGGTGACGTCGAGGGTGCCGGCGTACGTGCCGGTGCCGGTGCTGCGGACCTCGGTGATGCCCTGGGTCAGCACGGCGCTGCCGGCCGGGTCGACCTTCTCGAAGTCGAAGCCGAGGTTCTTGTTGCCCTTGATGCGGGCCTGGTCGAGGTGCTGGTACTTGCCGAGGTTGAGCTGCTTGATGGCGGGCAGGCTGTCGGCGGTGGGGCCGGTCAGCTCCAGCTTCACCCAGCTGTCCGGCTTGAAGTGGATCACGTCGAGCTTCATCGCCAGGTCGGAGGAGGGGCCGCCGATGGAGATCTTCATCGCGGCACTCTGACTGGGCTGGTGCACCAGGCCTTCGGCGACCGAGCCGGCGCCGGAGAGGCTGAACCGGAAGTTGCCGTTGCTGATCTCCTTGGTGGAATCCAGCAGCGCCTGCTTGGCGTCGCCCGCCACGGGCGTGCCGCCGGACGCGCTGGGCACGCCGGACGCGCTCACCGTGGGGGACGCGGTCGATCCGGCGGTGCCGGTGGTACCGCCGGCGCAGGCGGCCAGGGCGGGCGTGAACAGGGCGGCGGCTACCAGGCCGGCACCGAGTCGTCGAACAGTCATACGTGTCTCCCAAGGGGGTCACCCGACGACCTGGTCGGCGCCGGAAACCGGGCGACGCGGCAGCCCTTCGGCCACGTCGCGCGATCCGGGACGAGCGGCACGCCCGGATCACTCCCTCTTTGTTCCCCGTCGACGCGTCGAACAATCACCCTTATCGTCCGGTTGCTCGCGCCAACCTGCCCCGAAATGCAGGATCGGGGTGGCCCAGGGCCACCCCGATCCGTCGTGCCGACCTACTTGAACATCTCGTACGTCTCGGCCGAGGCCTCGACGACCTTGTCCGCCGACGGCTTCTTCGCGCCGGTGCCGGTGCCGTAGCCCGAGTACGCGATCTTGACGTCGTGCGCGGCGGTCTCGCCGGCGGCCGGCACCGAGATGACCAGCTCGGTGAGGCGGCCCTGCGGGTCCAGCTTGGCGGTGAACGGCAGCGCCTTGGCCTGCGCGCCCAGCGCGGTGACGACGTCCTCGTCGAGGGCGACCGAGTCGGTGGAGGCACTGATGTCGATCTTGCCGGCGTACGTGCCCTCGCCGGTCTTCTGCACGTCCGTCACGCCCTTGACCAGCGTCTCGCTGTCGATCGGGTCGAGCGTCTCCGGGTCGAGCTGGAGGTCCTTGATGCCCTTGACCTTGGTCTTGTCGAGGTGCTGGTACTTGCCCTTGTTCTTCGCGAGCTCGGGGACCATGGCGGCCATGGCACCGCCGATGTCCATCTTCACCCAGCTCTCCGAGTCGATGTAGATGAGGTCCATCTCCATCGACACGTCCTGGGAGGCGTCACCCAGCTTCATGGTCAGCTGCGCGCTGTTGCTGGGCTTGTGCACCAGGCCGCCGCCGGTCAGGTCGGCGCCCGTCAGGGTGAAGGTGAAGTCGCCCTTGGCCGCCTCCTTCGTGGAGGCGAGCAGCGCCTCCTTCGGGTCGGCCGGCACCGCCGGCGCGGACGGGCTGGGTGCAGCGGCCGGCTCGGCAGCGTCGGACTTGCACGCGGCCAGGCCGGGGATGAGCAGGGCGGCGGCGAGGAAGCCGAAGCTCCACCGTCGAATGTTCACTGAGATCTCACTTCACGAAGATGGACATGGCCCGGCCGCAGTGTGCGGACCGGACCGAGCCGAGGGAGCGTAACGGATACGCCCCCAGCGTCGCGGGGGGCGTATCGATGTCGGACTGTCAGCGCAGCGCGCCGGCGAGTTCGCGCAGCTCGTTGTCCCGGGCGTCACCGACGACGAGCACCGTGCGGGCCGGTTCCAGCAGCACCAGCGCCTGCTGGTTCCCCCGGGCCGTGTAGCGCTGCCAGGTGCGCCCGGCCAGCTCCGTCGGGCCCTGCGGCTGACTCTGGTCGGTCAGCTCGGCGGGGAGCAGTTTTTCCGCCGGCACGTTGCTCTGCAGCAGCTGGACACCCCGCCCCTCCGGGGTGAGGTAGCCGATCCGCAGGTTCGCGCCGCCCTCGACGGTCTGGTAGCGGGCGCTGACCGTACGCCAGCCGGAGCCGAGCCCCTGCGGCTCGCTGACCGGGAAGGTGTTCGCCGACCGCGCCTGCTCGATCGCCGGGGCCGCATCGACAGTGGTGGCCTGATCGCCGCCGAGGAAACCCCGGTAGAACGCCAGCAGCAGCGCGATCGGGATCAGCAGCACCAGCAGCGAGATCGCCATGTCCTTGGGCGACCGCTCGGCCTTGGTCGCCGCCGCGGCCACCCGTGGCGGCGGCGCGGACCGCTCACCGGTCCCCGTGGCGTCGCCGGGCCCACCGGCGGCCGCACCCGGCCGGGCGGCCGAAGGCCGCGGCGACGGGTCCGGCGACGGCTCACCAGCAGCCGGCGCCCGCTCACCGGCGACGAGGGCCGGCTCGTCGGCAGCCGGAGACGACTCACCGGCGACAAGGGCCGGTTCGCCGGTGCCCGGCGTCGTCGGACCGGTCGCGGCGGGCTCGGCGCCGGCGGGTTGGTCGACCGGCGGCTGGCCACCGGGCGGCGTGCGGTCGGCGGGTACGCGGTCGGCAGGCTGTGCGGGTTCCACCCTGCTATCTTCGCAGCCGCCCGACCGGCGGTATCCGGCCCATCACCGCCCCGCGCCGACGCCCGGTCGGCCATCGTGTGAGGATCAGCGACAAAGCCGGCGCGGGACCGCTCCGCCGCCGGCCGTCCCCGCACCGTCGCGAGGAGGAGCAGCCGTCATGACGAACACCAGGACGCGGATCCCACAGGATCTCGACCGTAACCTGGCCCTCGACCTGGTCCGGGTCACCGAGGCCGCGGCGATGGCAGCCGGCCGCTGGGTCGGCCGGGGCGACAAGGAGGGCGGCGACGGCGCCGCCGTCGACGCCATGCGCAAGCTGATCAACTCCATCCAGATGCGCGGCGTCGTGGTGATCGGCGAGGGCGAGAAGGACAACGCCCCGATGCTCTTCAACGGCGAACACGTCGGCGACGGCACCGGCCCCGAGGTGGACGTCGCGGTCGACCCGGTCGACGGCACCACCCTGATGAGCAAGGGCATGCCGAACGCGGTGGCGGTGCTCGCCGTCTCCGAGCGGGGCGCCATGTTCGACCCGAGCGCGGTCTTCTACATGGAGAAGCTCGCCGTCGGTCCCGCGTACGCGGATGTGATCGACATCAACGCCGGGGTCGCCGAGAACGTGCGCCGGATCGCCAAGGTCAAGGGCACCGATGTGTCCGAGGTGACGGTCTGCGTGCTGGACCGCAGCCGCCACGACGACCTGGTCAGCCAGATCCGCCGGACCGGGGCGGGCATCCGGTTCATCTCCGACGGCGACATCGCCGGCTCCATCGCGGCGGCCCGCGGCGAGTCGGACGTCGACGTGCTGATGGGCATCGGCGGCACCCCCGAGGGCATCATCTCGGCCTGCGCGCTGAAGTGCATGGGCGGGGCGATGCAGGCCAAGCTGTGGCCGCGCGACGACGAGGAGCGGGAGAAGGCACTCGCCGCCGGGCACGACCTGGACCGGGTGCTCGGCACCGACGATCTGGTCACCGGGGACAACTGCTTCTTCGTGGCGACCGGGGTCACCTCCGGGGACCTGCTGCGCGGGGTGCGGTACCGGGCCGGCGGCGCGTACACCCAGTCGATCGTGATGCGCTCCAAGAGCGGCACCATCCGGGTGATCGACTCGTACCACCGGCTGGAGAAGCTGGCGCTCTACTCCGCTGTCGACTTCGACGGTCGTCCGCTGGCCGAGCAGGAGTGATCGCCACCGACGCCGCGACGCCGCAGGCCCTCTCCGCGACCCGCCGGATCGCCGGTGTCGCGTTGGCGTCGTTCTCCGGAGTCGCGGTGGCGGTGCAGTCCCGGATCAACGGCGAACTGGGCGTACGCCTGGCCGACGGGTTCGCCGCCGCGGTGGTCTCGTTCGGGCTGGGTCTGGTGGTGCTGCTGGTGCTGGTGCCCGCCACCCCCGGCGGGCGACGAGGGCTGGTCGCGCTGCGTCGTGCCCTCGCGGCGGGCGCGCTGCGACCGTGGCAGTGCCTGGGCGGAATGTGCGGCGCGTTCCTGGTGGCCTCCCAGGGCCTCACCATCGGCACGTTGGGCGTGGCGGTCTTCACCGTGGCCGTGGTCGCCGGACAGTCCGGCAGCAGCCTCGCCGTGGACCGCGCCGGCATCGGGCCGACCGGCCGGCAGCCGGTCACCCGGCAACGGCTGGCCGGCGCGGTCCTCACCGTGCTGGCGGTCGGCCTGGCGGTCGGCGACCGGCTCAGTGCTCCGGGCGCGCTGGCGCTGGCCCTCCTGCCCCTGGTCGCCGGGGTGGGCACGGCCTGGCAGCAGGCGGTCAACGGGCGGGTCCGGGCGGCTGCCGGCAGCGCGTTGACCGCCACGCTCGTCAACTTCGCCGTCGGCACGGCCACCCTGCTCGTCGCGTTCGCCATCGACGTCGCCGTACGAGGGTGGCCGACCGGTCACCTGCCGAGCGAGCCGTGGCTCTACCTGGGCGGCCCGATCGGCATCGTGTTCATCGCCATCGCCGCAGCGATCGTGCGGTTCACCGGTGTGCTGCTGCTCGGCCTGGCCACCATCGCCGGCCAGATCGTGGGGGCGGTCCTGCTGGACCTGGTGCTGCCCACGGCGGCCTCACACCCTGGTGTGAACACCCTGCTCGGGGCCGCGCTGACCATGGTGGCCGTGCTGATCGCCGCGCTGGCACCACCGGCCCGCCGCTGACCGTCAGCGCAGCGGCACTCGCGGCGGCAGGGGTTGGTACGGCGGGTAGGGCGGCGTGTCGCGCCGGTTCTCCTCGCGGGTCGGGTCGGCCAGGCTGGCGAGCCGGACGGCCAGCAGCAGTCCCGGCACGGTGGCCAGCAGGGCCAGCGGGACCGCGACCCAGGCCTGTTCCGGGGTCCCGTTGAGCCAGCCGACCATCGGCAGCCCGGCCAGGACCATCGTGAGCAGGAAGCTGCCCACGGTCCACAGCACCCAACGGCCCGGTGCGGGGCCGAGCCACGGTACGAGCAGCAGCACCGCCACCGCCACCGCGCCCAATGGCACGACGACCAGCACGGTGACCACGCCGGTGCCGTCGACCTGGGACCAGGAAGCGTTCAACACGAGCCCGGCCAGCAGGAGCGTGAGGGCCCCGGCGATCCCCCAACCGCGACCGCCGCCACCACGTCGGATCGCCAGATGACCGGCGACCACGGTGACCGCGCAGCCGAGCAGCAACGCGAGCGCGAGCGCGAGCCACACGTCGATCGCGCGCTGGACCCGCCCGCCGTCGTACACGTCGGGCAGTTCGGGCGTGTCAGCCATGTACGACTGGAGGCTGAGAAAGCCCTCGCGCCGCCACCCGCCGTCCGACAGGCGGCGTACGAATCCGTCCCGGCCGTTGGCGACCAGCACCTCGTGGCCGCCCCCGGCGTGCGGGTAGACGACGAGTTCGCGAGATGAGAAGTGCCGGCGAAAGTCACCCGGGTCGTCGTACCGGCGGGCCAACTCGTCACGCCGGGCGTCCGCCACCTCCCAGGAAACCTGCCAGGTCATGCCGGCGTCGTCGCTCTGCTCCACCCGCAGGTGCCCGGCGGCCACCCGGTAGCAGCGTCGCGGGTCGTCCGGCGCACACGCCTGCTGGCGCGGGGAGTCCAGACCGTCCAGCCGGGCCTCCTCGTTGTCGGTGGACTCTCGCCAGGTGGTCGCGCCGTCCTCGCTGACCCGCCAACGGCCGTCGGCCGGCTTGTCCGGCATGTACGGATCCTGGAAGCCGGAGCCGATCGAGATCGCCGGGCGGCCGTCGAGCGTCGTGGTGCCGAGCGCGTACGGGTAGTGGACAGCGCTGGTGGCGGCCACCGCCAGCACCGCCGGCGGCAGCACGACCAGCAGCCGCACCAGCCGGGCCGCGCGCTGACGCACCGGTCGCCGCCGGGCCCGGGTCCAACTCCACCAGGCCAGACCGAGCGCCGGCAGGGTGAGCAGATCGGTCCAGTCGGCTCGTACCAGTGACGGCCCGGCCAGCGCGGTCCAGGCCGAGGAGGCCAGCTCAGCGGCGTACCCACTGGATTTCACCAGCGCGAACCCGACGCCCACCGCGATCAGGCCGACCAGCGCGGCCGCCCGGGCCGGCAGGCGCGGCGCGAGCAGCGTGAGCAGCACCGCCACCAGCGGCGGCGCGAGCACCAGACCCGCGACGTCACTCAGCTTGCCGGTGAGCAGGCCGGGAAACGCCGCCTTCAGCATGCGGTCGTTGACCACCAGCACCACCAGGGCCACCACGGTGGCCGGGTGGCAGAGCCACGACAGTGTCGTGGGAGCGCCGTCAGGTGATGTCTCGGGCCCCGTCATCCCCTCAGGATCGGCCCGGCGCGTCTCGGTCCGGACACGCGGCGGTGTGTGTCCGATACCGACGGTCAGCCGGCGTCGGAGGAGTGCCCGGGGAACAGGTGGGCGGCCGGGTCGATGGCCACCGCCGCGTTGTTGACCGCCGTCGCGGCCTCGCCGAAGCCGGTGGCGATGAGCCGCACCTTGCCCGGGTACTCGGTGATGTCGCCGGCCGCGAAGACCCGGGGCAGGTTCGTCGCCATGGCGCTGTCCACCAGGATGTGCCGGCGGTCCAGCTGGAGGCCCCATTCGGCGAGCGGGCCCAGGTCGGCGGTGAAGCCGAGAGCGGCGACGACAGTGTCCACCGGAAGGGTCTCGGCCGCGCCGCCGCGTACGGTCACCTCGGCGCCGGTCACCGTGGCATCGCCGATCAGGCGGGTGACCTCGGCGTTGACCACCACCCGCACCGGCAGCGACAACACCCGGGCGACAGTCGAGGCGTGCGCCCGGAACTTCTCCCGCCGGTGCACCAGCGTCACCGAGCGGGCCACCGGTTGCAGGGCCAGCGCCCAGTCGAAGGCCGAGTCGCCGCCGCCGACGATGAGCACGTCCCGGTCGGTCAGCTCGGCCGGGTCGGTGACGAAGTAGACGATGCCGGCGCCGGGAGCGCCGTCGGCGCAGGGCAGCGGCCGTGGACTGAAGCTGCCGAGCCCGCCGGTGACCACTACCGCGCCGCAGGCGAGCTGCTCTCCGCCGGCCAGGCCGAGCACCGGCCGGTCATCGGCGTACGACAGCTTCTCGGCCCTCGTGCCGAGCAGGTACTGCGGGCCGAACGGCGCCGCCTGGGCGACCAGGTTGGCGACCAGGTCGCGGCCCTTCACGGCGGGAAAGCCGGCCACGTCGAGGATCAACTTCTCCGGATACATGGCGGTGACCTGGCCGCCCGGCTCCGGAAGCGCGTCGATCACCGCCACGGACAACCCTCGGAACCCGGCGTAGTACGCGGCGAAGAGGCCGGCTGGACCGGCCCCGATCACGGCGACATCGACCTCGCGCATGGCGTACCGTCGCTTTCCGCTCACGGATCAACGCGTGCTGATCTCGACGGTAGGCGGGGCACAGCGGTCGGGCAAGCATGTCCCAGGGGCGTGCCGAGGAGCAGGTCAGGGCAGGCTGAGGGGGGAGCCCGAGTAGTCCGGGCCGTCCACGGCCGGGCGGCGACGGCGGAACAGGATCGCCGCCACCACGCCGCCGAGCAGCCCAAACAGGTGGCCCTGCCAGGAGATCCGCTCGTCGGTGGGGAGGATGCCGACCAGTTGCCAGCCGTAGAGCAGACCGACGAGCAGGAAGACGGCGAAGTTCCACCAACTGCGTTCGACGATGCCCCGGGTGAGCAGGATGCCCAGGTAACCGAAGATCACCCCGCTGGCGCCGACCACCACCGAGTTGGGCGAGCCGGTGAACCAGACCCCGAGCCCGCTGACCAGGATGATGATCAGGGTCGACCAGAGGAACCGGCGGGCGCCCGCGGCCAGCACGAAGGTGCCCAACAGGATCAGCGGGATGCTGTTGCTGTAGAGGTGGTCGAAGCCGTGATGCAGGAACGGCGAGAAGAAGACGCCGTCCAGGCCGTCGATGCGGTGCGGGATGATGCCGGCCGTCGCGTCCAGGCCGAACGCGAGCCCCTGGTCGACGGCCTCGATGAGGAAGAGGAACGGGACCACCGCGCACATGGCGACGAAGGCCCGGCCGAGCGCGGCGTAGAACGCCTCGGTGCCGAACCGGTAGGGGTCGCCGCTTGGCGGCTGCAGGCTCACCCCCCAACTGCTATCAGCAAAAGGGGCCGACCGCCACTCGCGTCCCGCTCGCTTGCCTGTCGTACGCGCGACGGCGGGGCAGGTGGTCGCCCACCCGCCCCGCCGTTCGACGACGTCAGTAGTTGCCGTTGTTCTGGAAGTTGCTCCAGGCGCCACAGGGCGTCTTGTACCGGCCCTTGATGTAGCCCAGCCCCCACTTGATCTGGGTGGCCGGGTTCGTCCGCCAGTCGTCGGCGATCGAGCCCATCTTGCTGCCCGGCAACGACTGCGGGATGCCGTACGCGCCGGAGGAGGAGTTGCTGGCCTTGTGGTTCCAGCCGCTCTCCTTGGTCCAGAGCTTCTCCAGGCAGGGGAACTCGGCGATGCCGAAGCCCGCTTCGAGCATCAGCGCGCAGCCGATCTTGCGGTTGCCGCTGTACTCGGCGCAGGACGCCGGAATCGGCCCCTCGTACGGCTTGGTGACCTCCTTGGCGGCGGCCTCGCGCTCACGCTTGCGCGACGCCGCGGCGGCCTCGGCGCGGCGGGCCCGCTCGGCGGCCTCCTTGGCGGCCTCCGCCGCCCGCAGCTTGGCCTGGTACTCGGCGGCCCGCTGCCGGGCGAACGCGATCTGGTGGCTGGCCTGGCGCTCGCGCTGGTAGGCGAAGTCGATCCGATCGACCTCGACGCTCTCCTGCGCGGTCAGACCCTGTTGCTGGGTTTCCCGGTCTTGGCCCAGATAGAAGCCACCGGCCACGCCCACGGAGAGCAGCGCGACAGCGGCCGTACGGGCGCCCAACCGGCTCCACAGCCGACTCACGAAGTGGTCCCTTCGTTGGGGGCAAGGACACGACGCGGCGCCAGGCCAGGTGGGCCCTCAGCCGTGCCGTGAGCGCCCCGACCGGTGAGCCGGTCGCGCCGACGCACCGACCGTCACCGATGCCGTCCAGAGCCTGGACGAACGATCACCAACGATGCCTGTGGTGCGTGGGCGCTCGTGGGACACGATCGCGCACAGTGAGGCTGATGGGAAACCAACCGGCCTGTTTGTGATCTGCACCACACCGAAAATCTGGACGAAAGCCTACAAAACCCCCATCACAGTGGGATGTCCTCCAAGAGGTCGGTCACCATCGCGGCGATCGGCGACCGCTCCGACCGGCTGAGCGTGACATGGGCGAAGAGGGGATGGCCCTTCAACGCCTCGATCACCGCGGTCACGCCGTCATGTCGGCCGACCCGCAGATTGTCCCGCTGGGCGACGTCGTGGGTGAGCACCACCCGGGAGCCCTGCCCGATCCGGGAGAGCACGGTCAGCAGCACGCCACGCTCCAGCGACTGGGCCTCGTCCACGATCACGAAGGCGTCGTGCAGGCTGCGCCCCCGGATGTGGGTCAGCGGCAGCACCTCCAGGATGCCCCGCGAGGTGACCTCCTCCAGCACGTTCTCGTGCACCACAGCGCCGAGCGTGTCGAAGACCGCCTGCGCCCACGGCGACATCTTCTCCGACTCCGACCCGGGCAGGTAGCCCAGCTCCTGGCCGCCGACGGCGTACAGCGGGCGGAAGACGATCACCTTCTTGTGCCGGCGACGCTCCATCACCGCCTCCAGCCCGGCGCAGAGCGCCAACGCCGACTTGCCGGTGCCGGCCCGCCCACCCAGCGAGACGATCCCGATCGTCTCGTCGAGCAGCAGGTCGAGGGCGACGCGCTGCTCGGCCGAGCGGCCGTGCAGGCCGAACGCCTCCCGGTCGCCCCGGACCAACCGGACGGACTTGTCCGGCAGCACCCGGCCCAACGCGGAGCCGCGCGTCGAGTGCAGCACCAGGCCGGTGTGGCAGGGCAGACCCGCCGCCTCGTCGACGTCGAGCGTGTCGCCGGCGTACAGCGCGGAGATCTGCTCCTCGCCCAACTCCAGCTCGGACATGCCGGTCCAGGTCGGGTCGCTGGCCTGGCCGTGGCGGTACTCGTCGGCGCGCAGACCCACCGAGGCAGCCTTGACCCGCAGCGGCATGTCCTTGCTGACCAGGGTGACGTCCCGGCCCTCGGCGGCGAGGTTGAGCGCCACGGAGAGGATCCGGGCGTCGTTGCTCTCGGTGCGGAACCCGGGGGGCAGCACGCCGTCGTCGGTGTGGTTCAACTCCACCCGCAACGTGCCACCGGCGTCGTTGGCGGGCACCGGCGTGTCCAGCCGGCCGTGCTGGATCCGCAGCTCGTCGAGCATGCGCAGCGACTGCCGGGCGAACCAGCCCAGCTCCGGGTGGTGCCGCTTGCCCTCCAGCTCGGTGATGACCACCAGCGGCAGCACCACCTCGTGCTCGGCGAAGCGGTGGAACGCCGCCGGGTCGGACAACAGCACGGACGTGTCCAGAACGAAAGCCTGGCCCGCTGGTCGCGGCTCCTTGGGGTCAGCCGGCGCGGTTGCCGCGCTACGGCGGCTCCGGGGGGCGCGGCGGGTCGTGGCAGTCGCGGCCGGGATCTGGTCGGCACCGGCGGTGGTACGGCGAGTCGTCACAGGCCTGCTCCGACGGATGGGCACCCGGCCACCCGTGTTCCGCCTCGTCCGGTGCCCGGGGACACGGGGTCGGATGCGGAACCCCGTGCGCGAGGTCGCAGATCCGGGCGGACCGGCTGGCTCGGGAGAACCCCGTGCCATGCCTAGACGCTAGCGGCGGCGGACCGTCCCGGCTAGTGCCGTGATCGTGGATCTCCGGAGACAGCCCTGTGAACACCGCGCCGCCAGGTCGACAGCGGGGCGCGGCGAGCCGGCCGGGATGCATGCCCCCTGCGCGCATCCCGGCCGGCCGGGGCCACCGTCACCGGTCTGACGTGGCCCCGACGGTGCGTGTCCGCCGCGGACGACGCACCGCGCTTTTCGGCACCGGTCGGCGGGACCGCCGGGGCGGCCCGCCGGCCGGCTCAGCCGGTCCGTCGGACGAGCGTGCCGGTCGGGTGCCGCCCCGTGATGGGGGCGGCCGGCGCCGTGAACGACGAGCCGGTGTACGTGGTGCCGGGGCGGGCCACCGTGCCGGCGGAGCGGACGGCCCCCGCCGAGGAGACCGACAGGGCGGAGGCGATCGCCGCCTGGGCGTCGCGTCGACGCCGGTTCCAGGCGCCCCGGTCACCGTCGAAGTAGCCCTGTCGATAGCCGAAGCGGTAGCCGATGCGGTAGCTGAGCTGCCCGTGCAGCCGACCAGCCGCGTAGCTGGTGGCACCGAGCACCAGGACGAGGAAGACCACGAGGAACGGGCTCATCGGGCGGCCCCGGCCCGGCCCGGACGCCGCGTCATCGTTCCTCCGGCTCGGCCGCTGTGGGGTCGGCGGTGGGATCCGCGACCAGCAGCCGGTCCAGGTCGTCGGTGCTGACCTCCTCGACCAGTTCGACGCTGATCCGGCAGCCGTCCAGCACGACCTCGGCGACGGAGGAGCGGCGAATCTCCCCGCCGGCGTCGTAGACACGGACGCTCAACTCGGGGCAGCCGAGGTGGGTACGCCAGGCGTTCCACTCGGTGCGGTCGCCCACGCTCAGCGACAGGTATCGGCAGCCTCGGGCGAGATAGAGGCGCCACGGGGCACTCAGCCCCGCGGCCACTCCCTCGGCGATCAGCCCGAAGGCCTGGGCTCGGGTGGCGAGCTCGGTCACCACACCCCCTCGGCACCGGGGGCGTGACGCATGTGAGCACCAGTCGTCTCATGCACGTGACACACCGTAGATTGTCCCATGAGCGTGACAGTATCAGCTTTTCGTCCTCTTACATTCGCCACTACGGGCATCTATTCTGCCCGGGTGACACCCCTCCAGAGCGGCGCTGGATCGTTTACCACGAATCCGAGAGAGCCGTCACGTCAGCGTGACAGCAGCGTGCCTGGGCGTACGCCCGAACCAGGCTGGTCGTACCGTCACGGGGTGACCGAGACGGCCAATGCGCGAAAGATCGCCTTCGCCACCTTCGTTCGGCGTGCCCTCGACGAGGCGCGGGCGACGCGGGCCTGGAGCGGCACCGAGGTGTCCCGACGTACCGGCGTCTCCCGGCAGACCATCAACCGGTGGGTCCGTGGAGACTGGGCCAGCGACCCCGAGGCCGAACGCGTCGTCGCCTTCTGCGAGGGCCTGGGCCTGAACCCCGCCGCCGCCTTCGCCGCGCTCGGCTGGGACCGCACCGCGACCGGCCCGCGCGCCGGCCAGCCGGCCCCACCGATGGACCCGGACGTGGAGGCTCTGCTGCGCCGCCTCGTCGACCCGAACGTGTCGGACGCGGAGAAGTTCCACATCCGCGAAACCATCAGATATCTCGCATACCGCCCAACGTTGCCGGTCGATGTCCGAAATAGAGGCAATCAGGCAGGCTAGTTCCTCAGATGGCGAAAGAACGCCTGGTCAGGTTCATTCGTTTCGCTCCGGGGTCGGAACGGGCACGCTAGCGTCCGTACTCGTACTGCTTGGGCTCGTCATCGGCGGGGGGACGGGACAAGGCCGAACCCAGCCCTGCGGGACATAAGGAGGGGTCTGTCCATGACCCTGAAGTGGTGGGCAGTCGTGGTCGCCACGGTGTCGATGACACTGTGGGCGACCGGCAACGTGGTGACCCTCGCGGTCAACGGTGGGCAGCTGCCGCTGCCCGTCAACCTTCTCGCCCTCATCAGCGCCGGCACGGCGGTCATCCTGGCCGTCGTCGCGGAGCTGCACGAGCGGCTCAACGACCGGATCAGCGCACTCACCGAGTTCCTGGTGGCACGACTCAACGAGATCGAGACCCGCACCGGGGACCGCAACACCGGCTTCGTGGAGGGCTACCTGCTCAGCCACGGGCAGGACGCTGCGGTGGTGCCATTCGGACGCCGCGGACGGGGAGCCGCCGAACGCTGATCGCGCGCCGCCGAGCGGTGGTGCTCGGCCAGGAATGAGCCCTCAACGCCGGGGTACGCTGACGCGCGTGCCACCGTTGAATCTGGGCAACCACCAGCCGAGGACCCCGTTGGACGCCGATCAGGCATGGCAGTTCACTGCCGGCCGGGCGGCGGGGACCGTGCTCTTCTTCGACTTCGACGGCACACTCGCGCCCGTCGACGACGACCCGACGGCGGTCCGCCCCGCACCCAACGCCCTCGCCGCGATCGAGGCGCTGGCCCCGATGGTGCAGCGGATCGCGATCGTCTCCGCGCGGCCCGTGGAGTTCCTCCGGGACCGCCTCGGCGAGCTGAGCGGCGTCGACCTCTACGGTCTCTACGGGCTGGAGCACAGCCACTCCGGTGGCGAGACCGTCACCGAGCCCACCGCCCTGCCGTGGGTGCCGACCATGGCCGAGCTGGCCGACCTGGCCCGGGCGGAACTGCCACCCGGCACGCTCGTCGAGTTCAAGCGGCTCTCGGTCGCGCTGCACTGGCGTACCGCGCCGCAGCTCGGCGCGACCGTGCAGCAGTGGGGTCAGGCGCAGGCCGACCGGCTGGGGCTCCGGGTGCAGGCCGGGCGGATGGTGCTGGAGCTCAAGCCGCCCGTCGACCGGGACAAGGGAATGGTGATCGGCGAGGTGGTCCAGGGCGCCACCGGCGCCTGGTACTTCGGCGACGACGTCTCGGACATCAAGGCGTTCGCGGCGCTACGCGCCCGCGCCGAGGCGGACCCGGACTTCTTCGGCGTCTGCGTGGCCGTCGCCAACCCGGAGACCGGTCAGGAGGTGGCCAACGCCGCCGACCTGACCATCGAGTCCCCGGCCGCGCTGGGTGACTTCCTCACCCGGGCCCTGACCCGGCTGCCCTGACCCGGCTGCCCTGACCGGGCTCGCCTCCGCCCGCAGCAGGGCTCAGGCGCCGTACCGGCGCTGGCGGGTGGCGTACGAGCGCAGCGCGCGCAGGAAGTCGATGTGCCGGAAATCCGGCCAGTTGAGCTCGCAGAAGTAGAACTCCGAGTGCGCGGACTGCCAGAGCATGAAACCGGACAGCCGCTGCTCCCCGCTGGTGCGGATGACCAGGTCGGGATCGGGCTGGCCGCGGGTGTAGAGGTGCTCGGCGATGTGCTCGACGTCCAGCACCTCGGCCAGCTCCTCGATCGTGCCGCCCGAGGCGGCGTGCTCCAGCAGCAGCGAACGGACCGCGTCGGTGATCTCCCGTCGGCCGCCGTAGCCGACGGCGATGTTGACCTCCGCGCCGCCGCTGCGGTCCCGGGTGCGCTCCTCCGCGCCCTTGAGCGCCGCCGCCGTCTGGGCGGGCAGCAGATCAAGCGCGCCGACGATACGCAGCCGCCAGGGGTTGCCCTCCTCGGCCAGCTCCACCACCAGGTCCTCGATGATCTGCAGCAGCGGGTCCAACTCGCTGGCGGGACGGCGCAGATTGTCGGTGGCCAGCAGATAGAGGGTCACGTGCCCGATGCCGGCCTGGTCGCACCAGCCGAGGACATGCTTGATCTTCGCCGCGCCGACCCGGTGCCCGTCGTTGGGGTCGACGAAGCCCATCTCCCTCGCCCACCGGCGGTTGCCGTCGCACATCACCCCGACGTGTCGGGGCACCGGCTTGCCCGCGAGCTTCGCCGTGAGCCGGCGCTCGTACACGGAGTAGATAAGGTTCCGCAGCGTCATCACCTAGCAGCGTAGCGACCCGCCAGCGGGATCACCCCTTCGGAGGCCGATCCCCGCCGGACAGTTCGATGCCGATCATGCCCAGCGTACGGGCGGTGAGCCGCCCGTCGCCCAGCCCCAGCTCGACCACATCGTCGAACACACGGTCGTCCCGGCGGGCCGCCCGGACCGCCGCGTCGACCACCCGCCGCCGTCGTGCCAGCCACGCGGCGACCGAGCTGTGCCGCAGGTGGGTGCCGAGGCGACGACGCAGACCGAGGGCGTAGCGCCGCGCCGCCGCCTCGGGCGCACGGGCCGCCGCGGCGCCGGCCAGCGCACCGGAGAGCAGCGCGTAGAAGATGCCCTCCCCGGTGAACGGGTTGATCAGCGACAGGGCGTCACCGGCCAGCAGGGTGCGGTCCCGACCCGGTGCCGGCCGGTGCGTGGACAGCGGCAGGTGGTGGGCGCGCAGCGCGGTCACCGTCGACAGGTCCGTGCCGGGCAGCAGCGCGGCCAGCCGGTCCAGCAGGTACGCCCGGCTCAGAGGCTCGCCGCGCAGCACCTCCCCGTACCCGACGTTCGCCCGCCCGTCGCCGATCGGAAACGACCAGGCGTACGCCGGCCAGCGTGCCTTCGACGTGACGATGAGCTGCTCGGGTGGGCCGGGCAGCGCCGGGGCGTACCCCCGGATGGCCAGCGCCAGGTGCCGGTCGGGGTTCACCGGGTGGCCGAGTGCCCGGCGCACCACCGACCCGGCGCCGTCCGCACCCACCACCACCCGGCCGGACAGCTCCCCGTCGAGCACCACCCGGTCGGAGCGCGGCTGGACCCGCCGGACGTTGTGCCGGCGCAACTGCGCCCCGGCGGCCACCGCGGCCGCCACCAGCCGCGCGTCGAAGACCTCCCGAGGCACCGTGTACGCGGGCCGGGGCAGCGCCCGAGCGACCGCCTGGCCGCCCGGGGAGACCATTCGCAGCGCGGGCAGCGCGGCGTAGCCGGCCACCGCCTCGGTCACGCCCAGCTCGGCGAGCACGTCCACCGAGTGCGCGGCGATCCCGTCGCCGCAGGCCTTGTCCCGAGGGAAGTCCGCCCGGTCCAACAGCAACACACTGGCGCCCGCCCTGCGCGCCGTCAGCGCCGCAGCCGCCCCGGCCGGCCCCGCCCCCACCACCACCACGTCGAACTCGTCGCTCACCGTGCGCCTCCCTCCGACCGGGGCGGCGCGGGCTCGTACCCGTCCCGCCCGGCGATCACCTGGGCCATCGACACCGGCCACGGTGACCGACATCACCCGCCATCCTGCCCCCTCGCGGCCCGCCCGCGCCGCTGCCGCACGGCCGCTGCACGGCCGCCGCACGGTCGGGCCGCCCCGAAGCCGAACGACCCCGCAGCCGAACACCCCCCAAGCCCCCTCGACCCCACAAACCCTGGACCGGCGGCCACCTCGCGCGGCCATCAACCGCCGGCCCGCAACCGGCGGCCCGCAACCGGCGACGACGAGGCAGCGGCCCTAAAGCGGAGGCTCGGACCTGCGGAGGCGCGGCGCGGACCCGCGGGCGCGCGGACCCGCGGGCGCGCGGACCCGTCGGCGCGCGGACCCGTCGGCGCGCGGACCCGTCGGCGCGCGGACCCGTCGGCGCGCGGACCCGTCGGCGCGCGGATGCGCGGATGCGCGGACCCGTGCAGGCGCGGACCTGCGGACGCGCGGACCTGCGGATCCGTGGATCCGGAGCGGCACCCTGCCCGCCTGCTGCGTTCCCTGTCGAGCTGCCCCGCTGGTGGGGCGGAGTGCCTCCGATGGCTCGACGTCAGGCATTGATCGACTCGGGATCGCCGATATCGGGGTGTCCAGGGCGCCCGGTCACCCCGATATCGGCGATCTCGAGTTGATCATGGCCGGGAGCCGCGGCCGCGGCCCACCCAGGCGCCAGTTCCCCCCACTGCCGGAGCGCCCTGCAGGGGCAGCGGAGCGCCGGCCCACATCCGGTGCAGCTCGACAGCACCCGCCAACACCGCCAGCCGCAGGGCCGGGCCAGCCCCAAACCCGGTGCAGCTCGACTGCACCTACCGACCCCGCAAACCCCGCCAGCCACGCCGAGCCCCACACCCAGGGCCAACCGACAACACCCGCCGACACCGCCAGCCACAGGCCAGCCCCACACCAGGCCAACCCGTCAACACCCGCCAACCCCACCCACCCCAGAACCAGCCCACACCCAGGGCCAACCCTCACAACATCCACCGAGCCCGTCAGTTCGCGCAGCGCGCGAACGGGGGCAACCCGGCGGGGCTTTCTAGACCGGGGCGGCGGCGTCTGGGGCGCGGGAGGCCCGGCGCAGGCCGTACAGGGCCAGCGCGGCGGCGGCGAGCAGCGGGGCGCCGTCGCGGATCAGGCCGTCCACGCCCAGCAGCCACCAGCACAGTGGCAGGTCAACGGCCAGCACGGCCAGCGTGACGACGACCAGCAGGCCCCGCGCCCAGTCCTTGCCACGCATCAGGAACGCGGTGCAGAACAGCACCGCGTAGCTGGCCGCGATGCCGGCGCCGAACCAGAACAGCACGGCCGGTACGGCGGACAGACGATCGTCCAGGATCGCGCCTCCGGCCACCAGCGCCGGCACCAGCATCAGCGGGCTGTAGGTGAACGCCGCGACCCGGCTGGTCAGCAGCCAACCGCTGGCCTGCGGCCGACGCGGCGGGATTTCGCGCCAGGAGATGCCGGCCCGGTCGATGACCAGCCGGGGCCGGTGTCGGACGAGATGCCCAGCGAGCGCCGACGAGCGGTAGAGCATCCACACCACAGCCACACAGAGCGCGGTGAGCAGGGCGAAGCCGAGCAGCCCGGGCAGCGGCGGCACGCCCTGCCGGGGCACGATCAGCCGGCCGACGGCGAAGATCGTGGTGACCGCGAGGATCAGCCCGAACGGACGGGCCACCGTGCGGCCCCGGCGGACGTGCCCGATCAGCAGCAGGAAACCGAACGAGCGCAGCATCGCCCAACCGGTGCGCACGGCCAGGCCGAAGCCCTGCTCCGGGGCGTACCACCAGTTGAGCAGCTCGACCACGACGGTCGCCGCCGCCGTCGTCGCGAGCAGGAAGGTGAGCACCCGGACGGCGGACGGCCGCCGGACCTCGGTCTCGGCGGCCGTCCTCATGGGATCCGTTGTTGCCCGCGGCGGGCGATGTTCACACCTAGCGCTGCGGTTGTACGGCGTCCAGGCGGGCGCGCAGCGCGTCCAACTCGGCCCAGAGCACGCCGGGCAGCTTGTCACCGAACTTCTCGAACCACTCGGTGATCAGGGGCAGCTCGTTGCGCCACTCGTCCGGGTCGACCTTCAGCGCGATCCGGACGTCCTCCGGGGTCATGTCCAGGCCCTCGACGTCGAGCGCGTCGGCGGTCGGCACCATGCCCACGGGGGTCTCGACCGCGTCGGCGGTGCCCTCGATCCGCTCGACGACCCACTTGAGCACCCGGGAGTTCTCCCCGAAGCCCGGCCACAGGAACGAGCCGTCCGCGTCCTTGCGGAACCAGTTCACGTAGTAGATCTTCGGCAGCTTGGCCTCGTCGCCGTCGGCGCCCTTGCCCATCTCGATCCAGTGCCGGAAGTAGTCACCGGCGTGGTAGCCGATGAACGGCAGCATCGCCATCGGGTCCCGACGGACCACGCCAACCGCGCCGGACGCGGCGGCGGTGGTCTCCGACGAGAGGGTCGCGCCCATGTAGACGCCGTGCACCCAGTCGCGGGCCTCGGTCACCAGCGGGATGGTGTCCCGGCGGCGGCCACCGAAGAGGATCGCGTCGATCGGCACGCCGTTCGGGTCGAAGTACTCGTCGGCGAGGATCGGGCACTGGGTGATCGGGGTGCAGAACCGGCTGTTCGCGTGCGAGGAGAGGCTGTCGCTCTCCGGCGTCCAGTCGTTGCCCTTCCAGTCGATCAGGTGCGCCGGAGGCTCACCCATGCCCTCCCACCAGACGTCACCGTCGTCGGTGAGGCCGACGTTGGTGAAGACGGAGTTGCCCCGGTCCAGCGTCCGCATGGCGTTGGCGTTGGTCTTCCAGTCGGTGCCGGGCGCGACGCCGAAGAGGCCGTACTCCGGGTTGACGGCGTAGAGCCGGCCGTCCGGGCCGAACCGCATCCAGGCGATGTCGTCGCCGATCGTCTCGACCTTCCACCCCGGAATGGTCGGCTCCACCATGGCCAGGTTGGTCTTGCCGCACGCGGACGGGAAGGCGCCGGCGATGTGGTGGACCTTGCCCTCCGGCGAGGTGATCTTGAGGATGAGCATGTGCTCGGCGAGCCAGCCCTCGTCCCGGCCCATCACGCTGGCGATCCGCAGCGAGTAGCACTTCTTGCCGAGCAGCGAGTTGCCGCCGTACCCGGAGCCGTACGACCAGATCTCCCGGGTCTCCGGGAAGTGCGAGATGTACTTGGTCTCGTTGCACGGCCACGCGACGTCCTGCTGACCGGGGGCGAGCGGGGCGCCGATCGAGTGCAACGCGTGCACGAAGTCCGCGTCGTCCCCCATCGCGTCGAGGACCTTCGCGCCCATCCGGGTCATGATGCGCATGGACGCGACCACGTACGGGCTGTCGGTGATCTCGACGCCGAACATCGGGCTCTCGGCCTCGACCGGGCCCATCACGAACGGGATGACGTACATGGTGCGCCCGCGCATCGAGCCGCGGTACAACTCGGTCATCGTCCGCTTCATCTCGGCCGGCGCCATCCAGTTGTTGGTGGGGCCGGCGTCCGCCTCGTCGACAGAGCAGATGTAGGTGCGCTCCTCGACCCGGGCGACGTCCGTCGGGTCGGTGCGCGCGTAGAACGAGTTCGGCTTCTTCTCGGGGTTCAGGCGGATGAGGGTGCCGGCCTCGACCAACTCATCGGTGAGGCGACGCCACTCCTCGTCCGACCCGTCCACCCACACGACCCGGTCGGGGGTGGTCAGTTCTGCGACCTCACGGACCCAGGCAAGCAGTTTCGGATGGGACGTCGGGGCCTGATCGATACCCCGCACTACAGCCGGAGCAACCATGACACATCTCCTTGTGGTCGACGCTGACCGATCTATGGGATGCACGAGTCTCAGCGACGCCATGCGCCGCCTTCGTGGAAACCTGGGATTGGCCTCAGCGTAAACCGGGCAGCCTTCCTAGTCAGTGGGACTGGTTGTGAAGAACTGCACAAGGTACGGCGACGCTGCGGCATCACGATCTGATACCCGCTTTCCTGCGCAGTTTCACGCAAATCTTGTCGTGCACCCCGGTCGACGCGCTTTGCGGTCGGGCCGCCAACCCGCCCGGCCGACCGGTGCGGGGATTCCCGTTCCGGGGCGCGTCAGTCCTCCCCCTTGGTCACGCTGCGTTCACCTGCTACGTACCGGGTGAAAGGGCCGGCACGGGCGACGATGTCCGGTCGCCGTTGCTACCCCGCCGACTGGCCGACAGCCGGTAGGCTCGCCCCGTGGCCGCCACGATGACCGGGGAACAACCGGGTCCCCGGCAGACCCGACCGGGTCTGGTCCGCGGACTGCTCGACCGTTTCGGTCACCTCGTGCGCGAGCTGAGCAAGTTCGCCACCGTGGGCGGGATCGCCTTCCTCATCGACTTCGCGCTCTTCAACTACCTGACCACCGCGCGCGGCATGGAGCAGGTGACGGCGAAGACGATCTCGACAGTGATCGCGGCGACCTTTGCCTTCCTCGGCAACCGGTTCTGGACCTGGCGGCACCGCCAGCGCAGCAACCCTGCGCGGGAGTACGCGCTGTTCTTCTTCTTCAACGCCGTCGGCCTCGGCATCGCGGTGGCCTGCCTCGCGATCAGCCGGTACGGGCTCGGCAGCATCTGGCCGGCCGTGTTCCAGACCCAGCTCGCCGACAACATCGCCAGCTTCATCGTCGGCACGGGCCTCGGGACGCTGTTCCGATTCTGGTCCTACCG
Organism: Micromonospora sp. DT63; assembly: GCF_049841615.1. Classification (NCBI taxonomy): domain Bacteria; kingdom Bacillati; phylum Actinomycetota; class Actinomycetes; order Micromonosporales; family Micromonosporaceae; genus Micromonospora; species Micromonospora sp. DT63. The sequence goes on from NZ_JBNCKQ010000004.1 coordinate 525,284, forward strand.
GCGGTTCGTCTTCGTCGAAGCGGGAACTCCGATCGTTCCGCAGGTGGAGCACGACCGAGACCACGGTGCGTGACCTGCCGCCCACCTCGTCCGGCCGGTGATCGCCGGCTTCACCGACTGCCCTAAGGTGTTTCGCATGCGTCTTGTCCGTCTGCTGCCTGAGCGTTGGCAGAAGTTCATCAACGAGGCGCTCAAGTTCGGCATCGTCGGCGGCATCAACACCGTCATCAATTACGCGGTGTTCAATGTCCTTGCACTTACCGTTTTCGTCAACGGTCAGTTGAAGGCGACCGTGATCGCGACCGTCGTCGCGACGATCACGTCGTATCTGATGAATCGCCACTGGACGTACCGGGATCGCCCGAAATCGGCGCTTCGTCGGGAGTACGTCCTGTTCTTCCTGTTCAACGGGGCCGGCCTGCTCATCGAACTGGGCGCCGTGGCCGCGGCCAAGTACGGGCTCGGCGTGCACGGCCTGCTGGGGCTGAACGTGGCCAAGACCGCAGGTGTGCTGCTGGCCACGCTGTTCCGCTTCTGGTCGTACCGGACCTTCGTCTTCCAGCCCGTCTCGCCGACCGAGGACGAGACCAAGGCCGAGCCCACCTGGCACGACATCCCGCGCGACGAGTGGGACACCATGGCCGAGATGGACCCGGTCGCCGAGCTGGCCGAATCCGTCTCCGAGTTGGAAGAGGCGCAGTCCAGTGACCGCCCCGACCCGACACCCGGCCCGACCGGCGCCGCTCCCGCCCAGCAACGGCCCACACCGTTGACCGCCGGCCTCCCCGCCGACCTGGACGCGGAACTCGCCGCGGAGCTGCACGCCGGCACCCGTCGCGCGCCCCGCCGGTGACGCCTCCCGCCATCCGCTCCGGCACCGGGGCGCCCGCCGCGCTGTTCTTCGAGGATCTCGTCCCGGGGCTCACCGTGGACCTCGGGACCGTGACCGTGGACGGCGACGAGATGCTGGCCTTCGCCCGCCGCTTCGACCCGCAGTGGTACCACGTCGACCCGCAGCTCGCCGAGGCCAGTCGGCACGGCGGAGTGATCGCCAGCGGCTTCTACACGGTCAGCCTGTTCATGCGGGCGTACGTCGATCACCTGCTGTCCCGCGCGGCGGCGGACGCCTCCCCCGGTCTGGAGGAGTTGCGGTGGCTCGCCCCGGTACGCGCCGGGGACCGTCTCGCCGTCCGGGTCGACGTGATGGGCGCCCGCCCGTCGGCCGCCCGTCCCGGGCTCGGCACCGTCATCCTCACCGGCACCATGCTCCGCCTCGGCCCGGACAACCGGCCCGAGCAGGAGGTGCTGCGGACCCGCTTCCGTGGCTGGTTCGCGCTACGCCCGGTCGGGACGGACCCCGAGGCCACACCCGCCGAGAGCGGCCCGCAGAAAAGCGGACCAGCCGAGTCCGGACCGGCGGAAACCGGGCCAGCCGAGGCCGGATCCCCAGCCGAGGCCGGATCCCCAGCCGAGGCCGGATCCCCAGCTGAGGCCGGATCCGCGGATGGCGGGCCAGCCGGGGCCGGACCGGCGGAGGCCGGGCCGTCCGAGGCTGGGCGGCCGTCGGCGGCCGCGGGGCCCGTGGCCGAACAGCACGCCTGACCGTCCCGCCCCGACGCTCGGGCCGGGACGGTCAGCGCTGAACGGGATCAGCTCGTGGTGTCGCGCAGCGGCTTGCCCTCGCGCATGTCGGCGAGGATGTCGCGCATCTCCCCGTCGCCCAGCGAGTGCTTGTCGTGCTGCGCCTCGACCAGCTCGTAGAGGGTGGTCTGCACCCGGCTGACACCCGGCACGTCGGCGAGCACCGACTGGCCGCGCTCGCCCGCCGACTCGATGGTGAGGGTGCCGCAGCCGAGCAGCCGCTCGAAGAAGTGCTGGTTCATCGAGTGGTCGTTGATCCGGGTGAGCGGAAGGTCCCGCCGGTCCCGGGAGAAGACGCCCTGCTGCAACAGCACGCGCTCGTTGGTGAACAGGTAGTGGGTGGTACGCCAGACCAGGAACGGCCACAGACCGAGCCAGAGAACCGCGACCAGGGCGATCACCCCGATCACGGCCAGCGCGATCGAACCACCGCTGCTCTCGGGCAGCAGGAGCACGCCGACCACCACCGCGGCGATGGCCAGCACCAGCACCACGATCGGCCGGATCAGCGCCTTCCAGTGCGGGTGCAGGTGCAGCACGACGTGCTCGTCCTTCGTGAGCACGTCTTCGGGAAACGCCACGACAACCTCCAACGCCATTTACTCGACGCGCAGACGGTAAACCCCCCAAGCCCCACCACAACATCCGCCACGCGGCCCCACCCCACCTTCCGCGATCTTGCACTTTCGGTCGCCGTTACGCGGCCTCTGCCCGTTTCGCCCGGACAGAAACTGCAAGATCGCGGGGCGGTCGGGGCGGGGGCGTGGGGGCGGGGTTAGCGGAGGTGGAGGATGTCTCCGGCGGATACGACGCGGGTTCCGGTGGGGGTGGTCAGTTGGAGCTGGCCGTCGTTGTCGATGCCGGTGGCGGTGCCGGTCAGGTCCTCGCCGTTGGGAAGCAGGACGCGTACCTCGCGGCCGATCGTCGCGCAGGCCGCCACGTACGCGTCGCGCAGGCCGCTGGCCACGGCGTCACCGCCGGCCGAGCGCCAGCGGTCGTACCAGTCGGCAAGTGCCCGCAGCAGAGCCCGCAGCAGCGGATCCCGGTCGGTGGCCGTCGCGCCGGCCAGTTGCAGCGAGGTGGCCGGCAGCCCGGTCGGGTTCACCGGCAACTCGTCGGCGCGCAGGGTCACGTTGAGGCCGACGCCGAGGACGATGGCCGGCGATGGGGCGAACGAGCGCCCGGGCACCGCCTCGGCCAGCACCCCGGCGCACTTGGCGTCGCCGATGAGCAGGTCGTTGGGCCACTTGAGGGTGGCCTCCAACTCGGCCAACCGGGCCACCGCCTCGACCAGCGCGACGCCGGCGAGCAGCGGCAGCCACCCGTACGCCGTGGACGGCACCGCGACCCAGCCGCGGTCCGGCACGGCCTCGCCGGGCCGCAGCAGCACGCTGGTGGCGATTCCGGCGCGCGGCGGCGACTGCCAGACCCGGCCGCGCCGACCACGGCCGGCGGTCTGCCGTTCCGCGACCACCACCAGGCCCTCCGGCTCGCCCGCCGCGGCGGCCTCGGCCACGTCCGCGTTGGTGGAGCCGGTCTCGGCGTGCAGCTCCAGGCGGGCCCACGGCCCGTTCGGCGCGACCAGCGCGCGCCGCAGCCGGGCCGCCGACAGCGGCGGTCGGTCCAGATCGGTGTACGGGGAACCCGGCATCCCGTCAGCCTACGGCGGTGACCGCGGGAGGTACTGAGGCGTACTGCACAGCAGCACCGACCTGAACCATCGTTATATTCCCTGGGTGACTACCGAGACCGGGACCAACATCCACAGCACCGCGGGCAAGCTGGCGGACCTGGAGCGCCGGGTCGACGAGGCGGTGCACGCCGGGTCGGCGCGTGCGGTCGAGAAGCAGCACGCGCGGGGCAAGAAGACCGCCCGCGAGCGGATCGAGATGCTGCTCGACGAGGGCTCCTTCGTCGAGCTGGACGAGCTGGCCCGGCACCGGTCCACGGCCTTCGGTCTGGAGCGCAACCGCCCGTACGGCGATGGCGTGGTGACCGGCTACGGCACGGTGGACGGCCGGCAGGTGTGCGTCTTCGCCCAGGACTTCACGGTCTTCGGCGGCTCACTCGGCGAGGTCTTCGGCGAGAAGATCGTCAAGGTGATGGACCTGGCCATGAAGATCGGCTGCCCGGTCGTGGGCATCAACGACTCCGGCGGCGCCCGCATCCAGGAGGGCGTGGTGTCGCTCGGCCTGTACGGGGAGATCTTCTTCCGCAACGTCCGCGCGTCCGGGGTCATCCCGCAGATCTCGCTGGTGATGGGTCCCTGCGCCGGCGGCGCGGTCTACTCCCCGGCCGTCACCGACTTCACCGTGATGGTCGACCAGACCTCGCACATGTTCATCACCGGCCCCGACGTGATCAAGACGGTGACCGGCGAGGACGTCGGCATGGAGGAGCTGGGCGGGGCCCGCACGCACAACACCCGCAGCGGCAACGCGCACTACCTCGCCACCGACGAGGACGACGCGGTCGACTACGTCAAGGCCCTGCTGTCGTACCTGCCGTCGAACAACCTCGACGAGCCGGTCGTCTTCGAGGCCCCCGCCGACCTGACGATCACCGACGAGGACCGCGAGCTGGACACGCTCGTCCCGGACTCGGCGAACCAGCCGTACGACATCCACACCGTCATCGAGCACGTCCTGGACGACGGGGAGTTCCTGGAGGTCCAGCCGCTCTACGCGCAGAACATCGTGGTCGGCTACGGCCGGGTGGAGGGCCGCCCGGTCGGCGTGGTCGCCAACCAGCCCATGCACTTCGCCGGCACCCTGGACATCGCCGCCTCGGAGAAGGCCGCCCGGTTCGTGCGCACCTGCGACGCGTTCAACATCCCGGTGCTGACCTTCGTGGACGTGCCCGGCTTCCTGCCCGGCACCGGCCAGGAGTGGGACGGCATCATCCGCCGGGGCGCCAAGCTCATCTACGCGTACGCCGAGGCGACAGTCCCGAAGGTCACCGTGATCACCCGCAAGGCGTACGGCGGCGCGTACGACGTGATGGGTTCCAAGCACCTCGGCGCGGACCTGAACTTCGCCTGGCCGACCGCGCAGATCGCCGTGATGGGCGCGCAGGGCGCGGTGAACATCCTCTACCGCTCGGAGCTGGCCGGCGCCGAGGACCCGGCGGCGGTGCGGGCCGAGAAGATCGCCGAGTACGAGGACACCCTGGCCAACCCGTACGTGGCCGCCGAGCGCGGGTACGTCGACTCGGTGATCCCGCCGCACGAGACGCGCACCCAGATCGTCCGGGCGCTGCGCGTCCTGCGCACGAAGCGCGAGACCCTGCCGCCGAAGAAGCACGGCAACATCCCGCTGTGATCCGCGCGGCGCAGCTCGCGTGATCCGCGCGGCCCTGCTCGCGTGATCCGCGCGGCCCTGCTCGCGTGATCCGCGCAACTTCGGGGAAAGTGCTGCTTCCCGGCCTCGGGAGGCAACAACATCCCTGATGTTGCGCGGATCAAGAAGGGTCAGCAGGCCGGGTTGGCAGCGGGGCACAGTCGCCGGGCGGCCGTGCGGCCCAGCGCCTCGAGATCCGCGTCGCCCAGGCCCAGGTCCGGACTGGGCTCCAGGACAGTGACCAGGTCGCCGACCCGGACCACGACTGTCATCCCGACCGGGCTGGAGCGCTCGAGGGTCCTTCCGGAGGCCGGGCCACGGGGGGCGAACGGCACGTGCCGCACCAGAATCGACTCGTCACCGGCGAAGTTGCTCGCCGCCGTCTCCCAGGCGTGCTTGCTCTCGTTCGGCGTCGTCTCGCCCGCCGCCTCGACGGATTCGGCGAAACGCCACTCGGGGCAGGCGTCGAGCAGCGCCCTCAGGTGAGTGAAGAGTCGCGCGCTCACCAGCGGATCGAGCCGGTAGACGTCCTGGCTGAGTTCGACGCGTACCGCTGCCCTGCCGTCCTTGCTCCGCGACAGCAGCGTCTGCGACCGCGAGTAACGGGAGTACGCGGGGATCGCCGACACGCCCCGGTCGTCACCGCACCTCTGCAACGTCGGATCCAACCTGACGACCTCACCGAGGCCGGCGTCGCCGAGCTGCACGGCGTTCTTCACCGGCACCTCGGTGACGGCCAGCAGGGAGTCAAGGGGGATGTCCGCCCGGACGGGGCTCTGCGGCAGCGCAGGCATGGTGGCAGCGGGCGGAGCCTCCGGCCGGGCCGTCAGGGCGTACGCCGGGCCGGTCACCGCCGCGAGCACCGCGACAGTCGCCAGCGCGACAGTGCGACGCCGACGCCTGCGGGCCGTCGCCCGGATCTCCTGCGGCTCGGGCCACTTGACGTCACGCAGGTCACGGTGGACCCGTTCGACGAATGCCAGGTCGTCGTCACGCATCGGTGGCCTCCTCCAGATCAGAGACGGCGAGCAGACCGGCGAGCGCGGTACGCCCCCGGGAGAGGCGGGCCTTGACCGTGCCCACCGGGGCGGCGGTCTCCCGCGCCACCTCGGCGACCGGCATACCCATCAGGTAGTACAGGGCGATGGCGGTGCGCTGCTCCTCGGGCAGTCGACGCAGCGCGGCGACCACCTCGACCGTGTCGGTGCCCGGCCCGGGAACGGTCTCGGTGGCGCCGTGACGCAGGTACGCGCGGGCGCGACTGCGCAGGCTGCGCCAGCGGCTGACCGCGATGCGGCTGGCCACCACCCGCACCCACGCCTCCGGGTCGTCGTACCCGCTGATCGTCGACCAGCGCTGCCACGCCCGGATGTACGCCTCCTGCACCGCGTCCTGAGCCTCGACCCGGTCGCCGGTGAGGGCGTAGACGAAACCGAGCAGCCGTTGTCGGCTCCCCCGGTAGAACTCGTCGAACCCGTCGACGTCCGGCACCCGCTACCTCCCCGTGTCGGTCGCAGGGAACACGCGCCGGACACGGCCGTCGGTTGCCCCGGTCAGGCGATCATCTTCTCCAGCTCGGCGAGCGGGAACGCGCCGGCCGCGATCCGCTCCCGGGTGGCCCGCCGTACCGCCCGCTGCACGGCCACGTTGGCCGGCGTCGGCACGCCGTGCAGCCGGCCGAGCAGCGCGACCTCTCCGTTGAGGTGGTCGACCTCGGTCGAGCCGGCGCCCCGGGCGAGGCTCTGCCAGGTGGACCCACCGGAGCGGCCCGCGCCGTCGACCGGGCGCTGCTGCACCAGGTCGCCGCGTTCGGCCTTCTCCTCGTCCGGGGAGGTGTGCGGGATGCGCGCGGCGGCGAGCGCGGCGACGCCCTCGGCGCGTACCCGCTCGGCCAACGCGTCGGGGATGTCCTGCCCGAGCAACGCCTGGAGGCCGTTGCCGAGGTTGTTGAGCAGCTTGCCGTACTTCCAGCGCAGCACGTCCGTTCGCACCGGCGCGACGAAGCCGGCGGCGGTCAGGTCGGCGGCGATCGCCCGGTCGGTGTCGTCGGCGCCGCCCGGGTACCGGCCGATGTGGAGCATCCCGGGGTGCGGGTGCCCGTTGGCCACCACCACGCCCGGGTCGAGGTGGGTGGCGGGCAGCCAGACGCAGACCGGGTGCACGTCGGCGAAGAGCCGCAGGGCGGCCCGCTCGTTGGCCACCCCGTTCTGCGCGGTGACCAGCGGCAGCCGCTCGCCGGCCGTGCCACCACCGGCGACCGGCGCGTCCACCCAGGTCGCCAGCGCTGCCTCGGTGTCCTGCGACTTGACGGTGAGCACCAGCACCGTGTCGGCCGGCAGCGGCCGGTCGTCCGGGCCGTCGACGGCGGCGAGCCGGGCGGTCACGTCGCCGTCGGGCTGGCGCAGCGTCAGGCCGCGCTCCCGGATCGCGTCCAGGTGCGCGCCGCGCGCCACGACTGTCACGTCCCGGTCGGCCTGCGCCAGTCGTACGCCGATGGTCCCGCCGACCGCGCCCGCCCCGATGATCACGTATCGCATGGGCCCATTCTGCCCGCCGCCCCGCGGCACCCCATCGATCATGGAGTCATGGTGCCCGAATGCATAAGGATTGCGGCTTTGGTGGCCACCACAACTCCATGATCGACGGGGAGGGGGCCAGGGATTAGAGGGTTAGGCCGGCGTCGGTGAGGATGGGGCCAGCTAGCAGCAGGGCGCCGGCGACCAGGGCGGCCAGGTTGACCAGGGCGAAGACCGTGACCCAGAAGAACGCCGGGAACGGGGTGAGTCCGGCGAGTTGGTCGGCGTCGGAGGCGGGCATCCGGCCGCGCGAGCGCAGCCGTTGCAGCTCCACCACCGGCCGCACCCCGCCCAGCAGCAGGAACCACACCCCGGTGTACGCGAAAGCGGCCTGCACCTGCGGCGTCGCGTACCAGGAGACGGCGAACACCAGCGCCCCGGTGACCAGCAGCGACACCACACCGAACGCGTTTCGGATCATGACGAGCATGGCGAGCAGCAGCACCACCGCGACCCAGAGCAGCAGGGTGATCCGGTTACCCCCAAGCAGCCACGCGCCGGCCAACCCGATCAGCGGCGGGGCGACGTACCCGGCGAGCAGGGTCAGGATCATGCCCGGTCCGGTGGGCCGACCGGCGGAGAGCGTCAGCCCGGACGTGTCCGAGTGCAGCCGGATGCCACGCAGCTTACGACCGGTGAGCAGAGCGACGAGCGCGTGCCCGCCCTCGTGGGCGATGGTGATGGCGTTGCGGGCGATCCGCCAGGGCAGCCGGGTGGACACCACCACCAGCGCGACGGCCGCGGTGATCAACACCAGCAACGGGGGCGGGTCCGGCTGCGCGCCGAACAGCGTGTCCCACATCTCGCCCAGTCCGTCGATCGACATCATGGGGCGCGAGCCTACCGGCGGCGTTCCGTGTCGCTGCCGAGGCACCGGCTCGTATCCTGTGAGACTGATCGGGTGGCGAGTGAAGCGGGAGGTGAGGGCCGATGAGCGCGGAACCCCTGGGACACCACGTCGGGCTCTGGACCGAGGCCGACTATTTCGCCCTGGGTGAGACCCCGGACCGCATCGAGCTGCTCGACGGGAGCCTGATCGTGAGCCCTGCCCCGAGCCGATGGCACCAGCGGGTGTCACGCCGACTGGCGAACAGCATCGAGGCAGCAGCTGATCCTGGCGGTCTGTTGGTCTATGAGGCGATCAACGTCCGGCTCGGCGTCGACCGGGTCGTCATTCCGGATCTCGCCGTGACCGACATCGACGACGACGGCGCCTTTCTGGACGCCGAGCGGGTGACCCTCGTCGGCGAGATCGTCTCGCCGGGCAACGCTGCTGCTGACCGCCTGGTCAAGATGCAGCTCTACGCGATCGCGCGAATCCCCTGGTACCTGCTGGTCGAGCAGGACGGCAATGGTCACTCGCTGCGGCTCTACCGGCTCGACGGCGAGCACTACGTCGAGGATCAGGTCGCCAAGGCCGGTGAAACGTTGAGCATCGTCGAGCCGTTCCGTTGGCAGCTCGACCCGGCCACCCTGCGCTGATCGCTTCCGCACGGCAATCCCCGGGAGCCACCGACAGTCGTCGATGAAAGTTTTCTCTACAGCTATTGCGATCAAGGGCACTTACCTCCAAAGATGGGCGTCAATAGACCGGCGTCCCTGGAGGCACTCATGGCCCGTACCCGATCATCGCTGCGCCGCGCGCTCGCGGCCGGCCTCACAGTCCTCGCCGCCGCCGCGGCGACAGTGGTCGCGACCGCCGGCCCGGCGGCGGCAGCCACCACCGCAGGCGTCGACGTGTCCAACTACCAAGGCAGCATCAACTGGACCAGCGTCCGCAACGCGGGCATCGAGTTCGCCTTCATCAAGGCGACCGAGGGCACCAGCTACAAGGACCCGCGCTTCAACGCGAACTACGTCAACGCCTACAACGCCGGGGTGATCCGCGGGGCGTACCACTTCGCCCGGCCCAACATCTCCGCTGGCTCGACCCAGGCCAACTACCTGGCGTCCAACGGTGGCGCGTGGTCGGCGGACAGCCGCACCCTACCGGCGGCGCTGGACATCGAGGGCAATCCGTACGCTGGCGGTTACTGCTACGGGCTCAGCACCACGGGGATGCGCAACTGGGTGCAGGACTTCCTGAACACCTACCGGTCCCGCACCGGCCGGTACGCGGTCATCTACACCACCGCCAGCTGGTGGAACCAGTGCACGGGCAGCTGGACCGGCCCGTGGGCCAACCACCCGCTCTGGCTTGCCCGCTGGGCGAGCACGCCGGGTGCCCTGCCGGCCGGTGCGCCGGTGTGGAGCTTCTGGCAGTACACCAGCAGCGGCGCCGTCTCCGGGATCAGCGGCAACGTGGACCGCAACTACTGGAACGGTGACCGGAGCCGACTGATCGCACTGGCCAACAACACCTGATCGGGCGGTTGGCGGCAGCGGGATCGACGGTCACCTCACGGTCGACAATCGGTCCGGCTGCCGCCACGCCACCGCGTACGGGTCAGGCCCGCCGTCGGCTCAGGGCCGGCATCTGGGTCTCGCTCAGGGCCTGCGCCCGAGCCTCCTCGGGAGCAAGCGCTCCCCGCCGGCTCAGCCGCCAGGCGCCCACCCCGCAGACGGCCACGGTCACGACACTGAGCAGTGCGATGAACGCCGGAACCCCCGCGGCGACCAGCAGCAGCACCGCGTCGCCGAACGCGACGAGCATCCACAGTGCCAGTCGGGGCTTGGCGTCCCTCCGTCGGTAACCCATGTCGTACCTCCTTCCGTCGTCGAAGGTCAATTACCCCGGACGACGCAAGGTCATGCGAATGAGTTTCAGTCCTGACGGTCGGGCACGAAGCCCTTGGCGATCCGGTCGAAGTTCGGCAGGTTGGCCTGCCAGTCCTTCTCCGCGATCTCCCACCGCAGCGCGTAGCCACGGTTGCTGGCCGTCACGAAACCCCGGTTACGGACGTGGATCCGAGTCCCGTCCCGGGTCTCCAGCCACTCCCAGTCGCCGCAGGTCTTCCAGAACGTGCACCGCCTGATGCCGATCAACTTGTAGTCGTTGACGAGGTTCTTGCGACCGCTCTCAAGGCTCTCCCAGTCCTTGACCGCGTCCTTCTTCGGGTTGGGAGTCCACTGCACCAGCAACTCACCCGGTCCGTTGGCCTGGTCGAAGACGACCGTGTTGCCATCGGGCTGGCTGCGTATCCAGCCGTCAGGGATCGGCAGCGTGAAGCCGGCCGGGTCCTTGTGCAGCTTCCAGCCAGCGGGCAGCGCGTTCGGGTCGGCCGACGGCGTGGCCGAGGGCGTCGGTGCGCCGGTGGTGGGCGGAGGCGCTGCCGGAGCGGAGGACTGCGCCGGGGCCGACGTCGCGGCCGCCCCGCTCGTCGCGTCGGCCTGCGGGCTCTCGTTGTCGTCGCCGTTGGTCAGCATCGGCACGATCACCACGAGGCCGACCAGCAGCAGGGCCACCAGCGCCCCGATCAGCACGTTCCGGCGGGTGTTGTTCGGCTTCGTACCGTCGAACGCCGGCACCGCCGCGCGCCCGGCCGGGCTCACCGGGGGCATCACCGACGTCGGGGCCGAAGGTTTGCGCTGCTCCGGCGCCACCGGCGCCACCGGCGGCCCGTCGACGGCCGTCGGCTCGTCGTCGGCGTCCGTTTCACCGTCGTCGGCGGCCGCCGTCACGGCCGGCTCGGCCTCGGCCGTGGTCGGGCGGTCGATCGTCGCGGTCGGCTCGGCCGGCACCGTGGCCGTCGGCTCGGCGTCCGCGCCCGCGGGCACGACCTCCGTCGGCGAGGCGTCGACGACTGCCGGCCCGGCCGCGGCCGCGGCGACCGGCGGCGGGGTACGCGGTGCAGGCGGCGACACCGGGCGGGCGGCGCTCTCCTCGGCGGGGCGCGGCGCCGGCACGAGCGGCGGGCGCGGCTCCCGTGGACCGTTCGGCCCCGGCCGGCGTACGCCATCGAGCAGTGAGATCCCCCGCGCCCGCTTGCCTCCGGCGCGGCGCAGCAGCCGCTCGGCCACCTCCGCGGTGATCCGCTCGTTCGGGTCCTTCTGCAGCAGCCCGGTGAGCACCGCCTTGAGCGGGCCGGCGTTCTTCGGCGGCGGCATCGGCTCGGTGGCCAGCGCGGCAAGCGTGGCGATCGCGGACGGCCGCGCGTACGGCGACTTGCCCTCCACCGCCGCGTAGAGCGTCGCGCCCAGCGACCACAGGTCGGCCTCCGGCCCGGCGGTGCCCTCCCGGGCCCGCTCCGGCGAAATGTACGCGGGCGAACCGAGCACCATGCCGGTGCGGGTGACGTTCGGGTCGCCGGGGATCGTGGCGAGACCGAAATCGGTCAACACGACCCGGCCGTCGTCGCCCAGCAGCACGTTGCCCGGCTTGACGTCGCGGTGCATGACGCCCGCCTTGTGGGCGGCGTTCAGCGCGCCCAGCACGCCCAGGCCGATCTCGATCGTGCGGGCCACCGACACCGGCCCGTCCTCGGCGAGGGTGTCCTGCAGAGACTTCGACGCCACGTACTCCATGACGATCCACGGGTCGCCATCGGTGCGCAGAACGTCGAAGATGCGTACCACGTTGACGTGGTTGAGCCGGGCGATGGCCCGCGCCTCGCGCAGCGACCGCTCCCGCATCTCGCGGCGTTCCTCGTCGGTGAGGCCGGGCGGCGGCACCAACTCCTTGATGGCGACGTCGCGGTGCAACACCTCGTCGCGCGCCTTCCACACCCGACCCATGCCGCCCTGGCCGAGCGGCGACAGAAGCCGGTATCGGTCAGCGACGAGTTGGGGAAGCGCGTTCGACATCGGTGAGACGGTACCCGGAGCCGCCGACGCTCACACCGCCGGCACGCCACTGTTCGCTGCGGATGACTTCGAGCCGCGTACCCTGGCGGCATGTCTGCCGAAGAGCCGCTGTTCCGGGTCGTTCGCGGCGTGCCCACCGCCGAGGAGTTGGCCGCTCTGGTCGGCGCGGTGATCGTGCGGTCCCGCCCGGCCGCCGCCCCCGCGCCGGTTGTCACGTCCGCGTGGGCCCGCAGCGGTCGCCCGGCCCGCCCCGACACCTGGCGTGCCTCCGGCCTTCCTCGTCTTTCTCGCTGACCCGGGTCGCCCCGGTGGGGGCTGCCAGGATGGCGTGCAGCCGTTAACCTCACTCAGGGAAACGGTGCCGTGACGGATAGGGAGGATCGATGATCCCCGAAGAGGACCAGCCGGCGCCCTGGCTGCACAGCTACGGCGGCATCGAGGCCGACATCCGCCAGCTCCGCGAGTTCGCCGACCGGCTCGCCGCCGACGTCGAACGCAACTACGCACCCCACCTGTCGTACATCGCCGACGACATGTCCGCGAAGGTGCCCAACCCCTGCGACGCGTTCATCGAGCTGGTCACCTTCCTGCACGCCCACCACGAGACGCAGCAGGCCACCGCCGACATGGTGTACGCCGTCCGGGGCGCAACCGGCCACCTCGCCGCCGTCGCCGACCGGGTCGCCACCCAGTACGCCGACAGCGACGCTTTCTCCGCCGCCCGCGCCGTGGACGTCCAGCGGGCCCTCGCCGACCCCGGCACCGTCCTGCCCGGCGGCCGGACGCCGACGCTGACCGACCCCACCGGCCCCGAGAGCCAGAGGCCGGTGGTCCTGCCATGATCGAACGAGGTGGCGGCCGCACCTCCGGCCAGACCGACTGGCACCTGATGGACGTCAACAGCATGTGGGCGTGCCTCCAGGACCACGACACCACCAACCACTGGAAACAGGTCGCCGGCTGGCGCAAGGTCTGCGACCTGGCCCAGATCCACCTCGGCCGACTCCAGGAGTACCGGCGCGGGCTCGCCGAAGCCTGGCCCCCGGAAACCAGCGCCGCCTCCGGCACGTACCTCGCCCAACTCGACGACCTGATCGCCAAGGTGCGGCACACCCACGACGCCGCCGCCGCCAACTACACCGCGCTGTCCGCCGCCACCCAGGCCATCGGCACCACCCGCGCCGAGCTCCGCAAGATCCACGAGGAGTACGCGACCAAGCTCCAGCAGAAGCAGGCGTACGACGCGACAGCCGCCGACCCCAAAGCGATCATGGGTAACCGGGTTGTCGAGTCACCGGTGACGGACGGCGAGCTGGAACGGCTGAACGTGCAGGCGCGGGCCATGATGTTCAACCTCAGCGGCGAACTCCAACAAGCCCAAGCCACCCTCCAAAAACCCCCGCCGCCGCCCCCGAGGTTAAGGCGAGACCCCGCCAGCACAGATGCTTACGATGCCAGCACCGGACCGACGATTCCGCCGATCGTTCCAGTGCCAATCACCCCCGACACAGCCGTTCGCCGCCCCTTGTTAAATCCAGCCGGCAGCTCGCATCCCGTTCAGGCATCTACCGTGGGACCGATACTTGGCAGTGCCGGCGCGGGCGTTGCACCAGCACCACCACTCGCCAACGCAGGGTTACCGGGAGTTACACCGAACATAGCGGCGACGGGCTTCGGGCCGACAGCTCAAACACCACCCACCTCGCTCGTTAGGCCGCAGGTGCCGCCGCAAGGGCAAACCGACGCTATCGGGCGGACCGCCAGCGGAGCAACCAAGGGTTTGTCCCACATCCCGACGGCCCCGTCGGCCCGAGCGGCACCAACTAACGGCCTCATCGGCGGCATGCCTAGCTCCGGACTCGGCTCGCCTGCCTCCGGTGGCAATCCAACGCGGAAGGTTAATCCGATCGGCGGCGTAATAGGCGGTGGCGGTGCTGGCACCACGCCGACCGGCAGTGCCGGCTCGCGTCCGGGCAGTGGCCGTAGTGCAGCCGGAGGACACGGCTTCTCGCCTATCGGTGGCGCCCCTGGTACGGGCGGCAATTACGGACCAAGCTACCCTCCTGGCCGTCCCGGGAGGAACGGATATGAAGAAGATAGGCACGCTTGGGATCCCGACCATCCGTGGAAGACCGACCATGGCGTCAACCCTATTGTTCGCCCGCCGGAGGAGCCTGGCCCATCTGACCCAGGACCGGCCATCGGCCTCGATCGGTGAGTCAATCCAGCCGACAGAGCCTGGCAGCATTGGCCGCCCTTCTGTCGCTAATAGCACCAATAGCCTTACCCGCGAAGAGCAACTCTCGCCAGCCGACAAGCGAACCCAGTGAGGTCGAACGGGTCCGCACGGATCAATGGCACCTAAAATATCTGAAAACCTCTGATGCCCAAGAGATCACACGCGGCCGCGGGGTAATCGTCGCAGTTCCAGATACAGGCGTTCAACCGCACCCCGATTTGCGGAACAACCTGCTTCGTGGGATCGATATGGTCTCCGACGGCAACGGCGATGGTCAGAATGACCAGAATAGTCACGGCACCGGTATGGCGGGGTTGATCGCGGCCCATGGGCAAGGAGGCAATCTTGGCGCCTTGGGGCTAGCTCCCGATGCAAAAATACTCCCGATCCGCGATACTCCCACCAACGGCCAAGGGGAGGCTGACGCCTTGGCCGCCGGCATTGATTATGCTGTTCGCCAAGGCGCTGATGTGATCTGCATACCGTCGGTCGGCGGTGCTGGCATTCCGTTGCAGCGATCCATCAAAGCAGCACTCGCCGCGAATATCGTTCTGGTTGCTGCCGCCGGCAACAAACCGGAGGACACCAAAGTCGGTTACCCAGCATCAGAGAATGCAGTTATCGCGGTGGGGGGGGTAGATCGGAATGGGAATCATGCCGATATCTCCGTTACGGGCCCCGAGATTGACGTGGTTGCGCCGGCGGTTGACATTTACAGCACGAGCATTAACGGCAAGTACCGCAAAGGCACAGGCACCTCTGACGCGACGGCGATTGTGGCTGGAGCGGCGGCGTTGATCAGGTCGAAGTACCCCTACCTGCCGGCGCAGGAGGTGGCCCATCGGCTTACGGCCACAGCCATCGACAAGGGTCCGCCGGGCCGGGACGACGAGTACGGGTACGGCGTGATCGATCTTGTGGCAGCGCTGACGGCAGACGTACCCCCGCTGGGGTTTGAGTCGGTGAGCGCTCCGGCCGGCGCTGGCCCGACCACGACGGCCGACGCTCGGCCCGGTGAGGGCGATGATGGCGCGACAGCTCGCGGTCTCGCCACTCTCGCCGTGATCGTGGCCGCTGGCGTCGGATGGGCGCTGGTGGTGCGACGTCGGCGGCGTGGTGATGATCCGCCGCCCAGAATCAGTCGCTGATCGGCCGGAGCGCGTTGATCGACTCGGGATCCTTGATATCGGGGTGTCCGGGCGGCGGGATACCCCGATATCCATGAAGTCGAGTCGATCATGGAGGGGCCGAAGGGCTGATCGACTTTATATCGGCGATGTGGGTCTTTCGTGGCTGGTTGAAAGGCCGATATCGGCGATGTGGAGTGGATCAAGAGCGCCAGGCCGCGTGGACATGAAGCGCCAGGCCGCGTGGACATGAAGCGCCAGGCCGCGTGGACATGAAGCGCCAGGCCGCGTGGGCATGAAGCGCGGGGCCGTGGCGTGAGGAGCACGGCGTTGGGGGCCACGCGGGGCGGGTGGACCGGTGTGGTGGGTGGTGAGCCGGTAACGTCGGGCTGGTGTCTGATTCTCTGCCGCTCCGCCTCGTGCTCGCCTCGGCCAGCCCCGCCCGTCGTAAGTCTCTCCAGGCCGCTGGCATCGAGCCGGAGGTGCTGGTCAGCGGGGTGGACGAGTCCCTGGTGGTGACCGATCGGGCCGAGGACCTGTGTCTGGAGTTGGCTCGGCTCAAGGCGGAGGCAGTCCTGGCCCGACTGAGCCCGGCCGCAACGGCAGCCGAGCCAACCCGCACGAACACAGGCACGAGCCCGAACGCAGGCACCAGCACGAACACAGGCACCAGCACCGCAGGCACCGGTCAGCGGACCCTGATCATCGGCTGCGACTCGGTGCTCGAGTTCGACTCGGAGATTCTCGGCAAGCCGGCGGATCCGGCCGACGCCACCCAGCGTTGGCTGCGGATGAGGGGGCGCAGCGGTGTCCTGCACAGTGGGCACTGCCTGATCGACGGCGTCAGTGGGCGGCGCGCGGAGGCGGTTGCCTCGACGACAGTCCATTTTGCGGACATCAGCGACGACGAGATCGCCGCGTACGTCGCCACCGGCGAGCCGCTGGCGGTGGCGGGCGCGTTCACGATCGACGGGTTGGGCGGGCCGTTCGTGGAACGGATCGAGGGCGACCCGGGGACCGTGGTCGGATTGTCGATGCCGCTGCTGCGTCGGCTCCTCGCCGAACTGGGGCTGCAGATCACGGACCTGTGGACAACTGTCGCGCCGGGCGGCCAATCGGTCGAGCCGATCGGTAACGTCCGGTCATGACCACGAAGTCGATCCCGCTCACCGACGAGTTGCACGCCTACCTGGTCGCGCACGGCGCCCCACCGGACGAGATCATCCAGGATCTCGCCGAGGAGACCCGGTCGCTGCTGCCCGAGCACGCCTCCATGCAGGTGGCACCGGAGCAGGCCGCGTTCCTGACGTTCCTGACCCGGCTGCTGGACGTACAGCAGGCGGTCGAGGTTGGCACGTTCACCGGCCTGTCGGCGCTGGCCATCGCCCGGGGGTTGCCCGAGGGCGGGCGGCTGACCTGCTTCGACATTTCCGAGGAGTTCACCGGCATCGCCCGGCGGTACTGGGCCCGCGCCGGCGTGCAGGACCGCATCGACCTGCGGATCGGCCCGGCCGGCGAGACGCTGCGGGAGTTGCCGCACGAGCGTCACCTGGACTTCGCGTTCATCGACGCGGACAAGACCGGGTACCCGGTCTACTGGGCCGAGCTGGTGCCCCGGATGCGGCCGGGCGGGGTGATCGCCGTGGACAACGTGCTGCGCGGCGGGCGGGTGCTCGCCCCGCGGGACGCCAACGACCGGGCGATCGCCGCGTTCAACGACGAGGTGCTCGCCGACGTACGGGTCGACCCGGTGATGCTGCCGATCGCGGACGGCCTCACCCTCGCCCGGGTCCGCTGACCGCCGCGCTCTGATCCACTCGGGTTCCTGGAAATCGCGGCATCCTCGGCGGTAGGACACCCCAACTTTCAGGAACCCGAGTCGATCAAGCCGGGCCCGGGGTCAGGCCGGCCCAGGGGCGAGCGTCAGCGGACGCTGCGGGCGAACTGGCGGGCGGCCCAGAAGACTCCCAGCGCGGCGAGGACCGCCGTGATGGTGAGGCCCTGCCAGACCTTGTCGCTGCCCAGGTCGCCGGCGAAGAGCGCGCGGGTGCCGTCGACCGCCCAGGAGAAAGGGTTCCAGTCGGCGATGCCCTGCAGCCAGCCCGGTGCGAAGGTCAGCGGCAGCAGGATGCCGGAGAGCAGCAGCACCGGCTGCGCCACGGTGTTCATCAGTGGGGCCAGCGCGTCCTCGCTCTTGACCTTGAGTGCGACGCCGTACGAGACGGCCGAGGTCATGAGCGCGATGAGGGCGAGCATGAGGTACGCCAGCAGCAGGTCACCGATGAACACCCGCAGGTCGAACAGGAGCGCCAGCAGGGTGATGATGACCGCCTGCACGATGAGCGAGACCACGTCGCGCAGCGAGCGGCCGAGCAGCAGGGCGAGCCGGCTGATCGGGGTGACCCGGGACCGTTCGATGACGCCGGCGCGCAGCTCGGCGATCAGGCCGAAGCCCTGGAACAGGCCGCCGAAGATGGCCAGCAGCACCAGCAGACCCGGCACGAAGATCTTGTAGGCGGCGGCCTGGGTGGGCGCGTTCAGGGCCGGCTTGAGCAGCGGGGCGAAGAGCAGCAGGTACATCACCGGCTGGAACACGCCGACGAAGACCCAGACCGGGTTGCGCAGCAGGAGCTGGATCTGCCGCTGGAAGATCAGCCACGTGTCGCGGGCGAATTTCATGAGTCGTCTCTCCGGTGGTCAGGACTCGCGCAGCGAGCGGCCGGTCTTGGTCAGGAAGACGTCGTCCAGGCTGGGCCGGTGCAGCTCGATCGAGCGCAGCTCCAGCCCGGCGTGGTCGAGTCGGCGCAGCACCTGGGGAATGGCGGTGGCGCCCTCGTCGACGTAGAGGCGCAGGCCGCCCTCGTCGGCGGTCTCCAGCTTGTTGACGTACGCCTCGCCGTCGAGCGCCTGGGCGGCCTGCGGGGTGGCGGCCAGGTCGAGGCCGACGAGCACGACGTCGCCGGAGATCTCCCGCTTGAGCTCGGCCGGGGTGCCCTCGGCGACGACCTCGCCGTTGTCCATGATCGCGATGCGGTCGCAGAGCGCGTCGGCCTCGTCCAGGTAGTGCGTGGTGATGAAGACCGTCATGCCGTCGTTGCGCAGTCGCCGGATCTCGTCCCACATGTGGGCGCGGCTCTGCGGGTCGAGGCCGGTGGTCGGCTCGTCCAGGAAGACGATCTTCGGCTCGTGGATGATGCCGAGCGCGATCTCGACCCGCCGGCGCTGGCCTCCGGAGTAGGTCTTGCACTTGCGGTCGGCGTACTCGGTGAGCTGGAAGGCGGCCAGCGCGCGGGCGGCCCGCTGCTGCGCGTCGGCCTTGCCGATGCCGTACATCCGGGCGTGCAGGACCAGCTCCTCACGGGCTGTGGACTCGTCCCACGTGCTGCCGCCCTGCGGGACGTACCCGATCCGGCGGCGAACCTCGGCCGGATCCTTGCGCAGGTCGGCTCCGGCGATGGTGGCCTCGCCGCCGTCGGGCTCGATGAGCGTGGCGAGCATCCGCAGCGTGGTGGTCTTGCCGGCGCCGTTGGGGCCGAGGAAGCCGAAGATCTCACCCTCGGCGACCTGAAGGTTGACGCCCCGCACGGCGTCAACCGTCTTCGTCTCTCGACCCGCGCGGGAGCGGAACGACTTCCGCAGCCCCCTGGTCTCGATCATTTGTGCTCCTGGTCGGTCGGGCCGGTCGCGCCGGCCGTCGAGTGGGACGACGCCGGACGGCGCACTCCCCCGCTGTGCCGCCAGCAGGCTAACGCGATATAACTCTTCTAGTCAACGTTGATTATTCCGTGGCAGTCGGAGGCCGCGACTCCTGGCGGTCCTTCCACCCCGACCAACCCTCGGCGTTCTCCAGCTCAGCAGGCAGGTACGACACTCCCGAGTCGATCCGTTCCGCGATCCGGTCGCACCACCCCATCTCCGCCTCCGCCCGCGCCGCCCACAGCTCGAACATCCAACCCACGTGCGCCGGCTTGCGGTTACGCACCCAGTCCGACTCCAGGGAGGCGCGCATCGACTCGACGCCGGCGCGCAGCAGATTGGCCCGGTTGCGCAGGGCCGCGGCGGCCTCGGCGCGCGGCATGGCGGGCAGGAAGGAGAAGGCCACCGCGAAGGGGTCGGACGGCTCCGTGAGGTTCCACCAGGAGTTGCGCAGCAGCGTCTCGAACTCGTCTTCGCCCTTGGGGGTCACCTCGTAGGTGGTCCGGGCCGGACGGGCGCCGACCTGCTCGGTGGCGACGGCACGGAGCAGGCCTTCCTCGGTGAGCTTGCGCAGCGCGTGGTAGATCGAGCCGGGCTGCACGTTCGCCCACTTGTCGGCGCTCCAGCTCAGCAGCTCACGGCGCACGTCGTAGCCGTGCACGGGCTGCATCCACCGCACCAGACCGAGAATCATCATTCGAGTCGCAGACACCACACAAGCGTAATAGCCAAGTTTGACTAACTTCAGTGCCGCACCCCACACTGAGCGATCGTTAGGGTCGGCACGGGTGGCCGATACACTCCCGGTCAGTAACCTGCCGGGAGGAGCCACGAGGTGCGCAAGGTACTCATCGCCAACCGCGGCGAGATCGCCGTCCGGGTCACCCGCGCCTGCCGTGACGCCGGCCTGGGCAGCGTCGCCGTGTACGCGGACTCCGACCGCGACGCCCTGCACTCCACCCTCGCGGACGAGGCGTACGCGCTCGGCGGGGACAGCGCGACCGAGACGTACCTGCGCATCGACAAGCTGCTCGACGTCGCCGCCCGGGCCGGCGCCGA
This sequence comes from Micromonospora sp. DT63, assembly GCF_049841615.1. NCBI lineage: Bacteria > Bacillati > Actinomycetota > Actinomycetes > Micromonosporales > Micromonosporaceae > Micromonospora > Micromonospora sp. DT63. Next base: position 545,703 of record NZ_JBNCKQ010000004.1, read on the forward strand.
CGCCGTACACCCGGGTTACGGGTTCCTGTCCGAGAACGCCGACTTCGCCCAGGCGGTCATCGACGCCGGGCTGACCTGGATCGGCCCCACCCCGCAGGCGATCCGCGACCTGGGCGACAAGGTGACCGCCCGGCACATCGCCCAGCGCGCCGGCGCTCCGCTGGTCCCCGGCACCCCGGACCCGGTGGGCAGCCCCGACGAGGTGATGGCGTTCGCCGTCGACCACGGGCTGCCGGTCGCCATCAAGGCCGCCTTCGGCGGTGGTGGGCGCGGCCTCAAGGTCGCCCGGACCATGGAGGAGATCCCCCAGCTCTTCGAGTCGGCCACCCGCGAGGCGGTCGCGGCGTTCGGCCGGGGCGAGTGCTTCGTCGAGCGCTACCTGGACCAGCCCCGGCACGTCGAGGCGCAGGTCCTCGCCGACCAGCACGGCAACGTGATCGTGGTGGGCACCCGGGACTGCTCGTTGCAGCGCCGGCACCAGAAGCTCGTCGAGGAGGCCCCCGCGCCGTTCCTCACCGACGCCCAGCGCGCCCAGATCCACGACAGCGCCAAGGCGATCTGCCGGGAGGCCGGCTACCACGGCGCCGGCACTGTGGAATACCTGGTCGGCAAAGACGGCACGATCTCCTTCCTGGAGGTCAACACCCGGCTCCAGGTCGAGCACCCGGTCACCGAGGAGACCGCCGGCATCGACCTGGTCCGCGAGCAGTTCCGGATCGCCGACGGCGAGAAGCTGCGGATCACCGAGGACCCGACGCCGCGCGGGCACGCCATCGAGTTCCGGATCAACGGCGAGGACCCGGGCCGCAACTTCCTGCCCGCGCCGGGCACCGTCACCACGCTGCGCCTGCCCACCGGCCCGGGCGTCCGGGTGGACACCGGCATCTCGGCCGGCGACGTGATCGGCGGCAATTTCGACTCGCTGCTGGCCAAGGTGATCATCACCGGTGAGACGCGGACCGAGGCGTTGGAACGCGCCCGCCGCGCGCTGGACGAGATGGTCGTCGACGGGATGGCCACCGCGCTGCCGTTCCACCGCCTGGTCGTGCGGGACGAGGCGTTCACCGCCGAACCGTTCACCGTGCACACCCGGTGGATCGAGACCGAGTTTCACAACACCGTGCCGCCGTTCGTCGCCGCCGCCGGCGCCGTCGAGGCGCCGGAAGAACGCGACACCGTCGTGGTCGAGGTCGCCGGCAAGCGCATCGAGGTCAGCCTCCCCGCCGGCTTCGGCGGGAGTACGACCACCGCGGCACCCGCCTCCCGCAAGCCGGCCCGGCGCGGGGGCGGAGCCAAGGCGGGCGCCCCGGTCGGCGGCGACGCGCTCACCTCCCCCATGCAGGGCACCATCGTCAAGATCGCGGTGGCCGAGGGGGACACGGTGGCCGAGGGCGACCTGGTGGTGGTGCTCGAGGCGATGAAGATGGAGCAGCCGTTGCACGCCCACAAGGCGGGTACGGTCAGCGGGCTCACCGCCGAGGTCGGTGCCGTCATCACCGCCGGCGCCGCCATCTGCACCATCGCCTGAGGGGCGAGCGCGAGATCTCTGCTGCGGGTGGAGCAGCCGCGGCCGACCCCTGCGGTGTGGGTCGGTTACGCGGTCGGCGGCAGCGGCGTGCGCGCGTTCCGGACGGCGTACCGGTGGAGGGTGACGCCCTCGTCGAAGCGCGCCTGCTCGATCAGGTCCAGCTGGAGCGGATCGTCGAGGCTGTCGAACAGCGGGCGGCCGGCGCCGAGGATGACCGGGTGCGTGAAGAGCAGCAGCTCGTCGAGCAGCCCGGCCCGCAGCAGCGCCGTGGCCAGTGTGGCGCCGCCGACGCCGATGTCACCGTCGGTCCGTCGCCGCAGCTCCGCGAGCTCGCCGACGGCATCGTCGCCACCGATGATCTCGGTGTTGTGGTCGGCGCTGGTACGCGTGCGGGAGACCAGCACCTTGGGCTTCGAGGTCCAGATCTCGCCGTACTCGCGTAGGTAGCCGGGCAACGACTCGTCGTCGCGCGCCGCCGGCCAGAAGCCCTCCATCGTCTCGTAGATCGTGCGCCCCTGGACCAGGAGCGACAGCGCCCGCGCCCGCGTGTTGAACTCCTGGTGCAGTGACTCCCCGATGCGCAGCCACTCTCCACCGCCCTGCTCGCCAGGCGCCCGCTCGATCAACAGATCGGCGGACACGTTCATCCAGTACACGAACCGCCCCGACATGGGCCCTCCCTCAGTGATAGCGATATGCAACTGCTTCGACCTACCCTAGGATGAAGTGATAGCAGAGTGCAATCACTTGCCGGGGAGGGCGTGATGGATTCGGTGCCACGCTCGGGTTGCCCGATCAATCAGGCGGTGGAGGTTCTGGGCGATCCGTGGGTGATGCTCGTGCTTCGGGACATCATGTTCGGCAACCGGCGGCACTTCCGCGAGCTGCTCGCCGGCAGCGAGGAGGGCATCGCGCCGAACATTCTCAGCAGCCGCCTGCGGCGCCTCGTCGACGCGGGCCTGCTCACCCGCGAGGACGCCCGACGGGGGCAACGGGCGGCCTACTCGCTCACCGAGGCGGGCATTCAGACACTGCCGATCATGGCAGCGTTCGGCTCGTGGGGGCTGGCCCACCGTGGTGGCGAACGTCGCCTCCGGGTGCGCGCCGAACTGCTCCGCGACGGCGGCCCTGAACTGATCACCCGCCTGATGGACGACCTACGCGAGGTGCACCTCGGTGTCCCCCGGCCCGATCCGCACGCCCGGCGAGCGGTCGACGAGCTTCGCTCGGCCTACGAGACAGCCACCCGCGACCGATCCGATCCGCCGGAACCGCCCACCTCGTGACGGACCCCACCACCCAACGGCGGCTCCGGCGCACGTGCCGGCCGGTGACCCGCCGCACAGGACCGGGGGGTGGGGGTGGTTTGAGCCACCAGCGGCGGCAGGAGTGGGCGCGAGCAGGAATGATGTTCAGGTGCGCTTCCTTCACGGCGCGGTTCCCGCGCACGACCTGACCTATACCGACGTCTTCATGGCGCCGGCCCGCTCCGACCTCGGCTCCCGGCTGGACGTCGACCTGTCCACCGGTGACGGCACCGGCACCACCATCCCGCTGGTGGTCTCGAACATGACGGCGGTCGCCGGGCGGCGGATGGCCGAGACGGTGGCTCGGCGGGGCGCGATCGCCGTGATCCCGCAGGACATCCCGATCGAGGTCGTCGCGAACGTCGTCGCCTGGGTCAAGCAGCGACACCTGGTCTACGACACACCAATCACCCTGGGCCCCACCGAGACCGTCGGGGACGCCATCCACCTCCTGCCGAAGCGGTCGCACGGCGCGGTGATCGTTGTCGACGAGGCCGGTCGGCCGGTGGGCGTGGTCACCGAGGCGGACACCACGGGCGTGGACCGGTTCGCCCAGCTGCGGCACGTCATGTCCACCGAGCTGCACACCGTCCCGGCGGACGCGGACCCGCGTACCGGCTTCGACCTGCTCTCCGCCGGCCGGCGCCGGCTCGCCCCGGTGGTGGACGCCGACGGTCGGCTGGTCGGCGTGCTGACCCGGCAGGGCGCGCTGCGGGCCACCCTCTACACGCCGGCCGTGGACGACCGGGGGCGGCTGCGCATCGCCGCGGCGGTCGGGATCAACGGCGACGTCACCGGCAAGGCCGCCGCGCTGCTGGAGGCAGGCGTGGACACGCTTGTCGTGGACACCGCGCACGGCCACCAGGAGCGGATGATCTCGGCGTTGCGGGCGGTCCGCAAGCTGGACCCGGGCGTTCCGGTGGCGGCCGGCAACGTCGTCACCGCCGAGGGGGTACGCGACCTGGTCGAGGCCGGCGCGGACATCATCAAGGTAGGTGTCGGGCCGGGCGCGATGTGCACCACCCGCATGATGACCGGCGTGGGCCGACCGCAGTTCTCCGCCGTGCTCGACTGCTCGACGGCGGCCCGCGAGCTGGGCCGGCACGTCTGGGCCGACGGCGGCGTGCGGCACCCGCGCGACGTGGCGCTCGCGCTCGCCGCCGGCGCGTCGAACGTGATGATCGGCTCCTGGTTCGCCGGCACCTACGAGTCTCCCGGTGACCTCTACACCGAGCCGGACGGTCGGCGGTACAAGGAGAGCTTCGGGATGGCCTCGGCGCGGGCGGTCAGCGCGCGTACCGCCGACGACAGCCCGTACGACCGGGCCCGCAAGGCGGTGTTCGAGGAGGGCATCTCCTCGGCGCGGATGTATCTGGACCCGACCCGGCCCGGCGTCGAGGACCTGATCGACGAGATCATCGCCGGGGTCCGTAGCGCCTTCACCTACGCCGGAGCACGGGACCTGACGCAGTTCCACGAGCGCGCGATCGTCGGCGTGCAGAGCGCCGCCGGCTTCACCGAGGGGATGCCGCTGCCGACGAGCTGGTAGCAGCGCCGCTCGGGGCGGACGGCTCGGGGCGGGTGCGGGGCAGCCGGGCGCAGGCCACCAGGCCGATCAGGAGGAAGCCGGCGGCGGCGAAGGCCGCGTACCGGGTCGCGTCGGAGAAGGCGATGCGGGCCTCCCGGGCGATCGGGGCGGTACGCGGGTCTTCCGCCAGGCCCCCGATAGCCGCTCCGGCGCTCTCCTTGACGGCCGTGACCACCTCGTCCCGCTGCCCGGCGTCGAGGCCCGGCTGGTCGGCCAACCGGTCGCCGAGGATGCCGCCGAGGCTGGCGAACAGGACGGTGCCCAGTACGGCGATGCCGAGCGCCGAGCCGACCTGCCGGGCGGTGCTCTGCACGCCGGAGCCCTGCCCGCTGCGCTGCACCGGCACCTCGGAGAGCGACACCCCGGTCAGTTGGGCGGTGGCCATTCCGACGCCGATGCCGTAGACGAAGAGGAAGCCCAGCGGAGCCCACCAGCGGGTGTCGGGTGCGACGACGAAGCCCAACCCGGCGACCCCGACCAGTTCGGCGGCGACGCCGAGCTGGACGACCCGGGCGGCGCCGAGGCGTTGGGTCAGCGGGGCGCCGATGCCGCTGGCGAGGAAGCTGCCCACGGCGAGTGGCAGCAACGCCAGACCGGTGTCGAACGCGCTGTAGCCGAGCACGTTCTGGTACCACAGCGGCAGCGCGAAGAGCAGCCCGAATTCGCCGAGGCTGACGATGGCGGCGGCGAGCACGCCGTTGCGGAACGACCCGATCCCGAACAGCGACAGGTCGAGCAGGGCGGGCCGGCCGACGCGGTTGCGGCGGAGCTGGTGACCGAGGAAGACGGCGAGCGCCGCGAGGCCGAGCAGACCGGCCACCGGTACGGGCGAGAGGGTGACGTTCCAGTCCAGCCCGAAGAGGCTGAACGGCTTCTCCCGCTGCCACCAGCCGTAGGTGCGACCCTCGATGAGGGCGAAGACGACGCCTGTCATGCCGAGCACGGAGAGCAGCGCGCCGATGATGTCGATGCCCCGCTCGGCGCGGTCGTCGCGGGACTCGGCGACCAGCGCGAGGGTCACCGCGACGACTGCCACGCCGACGGGGACGTTGATGCCGAAGGCCCAGCGCCACGAGTACTCGGTGGTCAGCCAGCCGCCCAGCAGCGGGCCGAGGGCCGCCGCACCGCCGATGGTGGAGCCCCAGACGGCGAAGGCGATACCCCGGTCCCGTCCGGTGAAGTTGGCGTTCAGCAGCGAGAGCGAGGTGGGCAGCATCATCGCGCCGCCGACGCCCTGGAGCACCCGGGAGGCGATCAGGGTTTCGCCGGAGCCGGCCAGGGCGGCCAGGACGCTGGCTGCCACGAAGACGACCACCCCGGTCACGAACATCCGGCGGCGTCCGGACCGGTCGGCGAAGCGACCGGCGACGAGCAACAGCGCCGCGAAGACCAGGGTGTACGCCTCCTGGACCCACTGCGCGTCCGTCGAGGTGATGTCGAGGTCCCGGATGATCTGCGGGACGGCGACGTTCACGATCGTGGCATCCACGATGATCATCGCGACGCCCAGGCTGATCGCGAACAGCCCCCACCAGCGTCCGCGCCCGTTCTCGGCCATTGACTCTCTCCTTCTGGTAGCTAGATTTTCTAGCTACCCGGGCTGCTAGCTTTTACCCATGGCGCGGCCCCCGTCAACCCCGACCAGCGAGACGGCCCGTGCGCTGCGGGAGCTGTTGCGCGTGGCCGGCGACACCCGGGGCGCTCTGGCCCGTCGGCTGGGGATCGGCACCACCGACGCGGCGGCGATCGACCACCTGATCTCCAGCTCCGAGCCGCTCGGCCCGGTCGAGCTGGGCCACCGGCTCGGCATCCGTTCCGCATCGGCCACCACTCTGGTGGACCGCCTGGTGCAGGCCGGCCACGTACGCCGCGCCCCGCACCCGCACGACCGGCGGCGCCTCGCGCTGGAAGTGACCGAGCAGGCGTACGACGAGGTCCTGGCGGCACTGCGACCGATGCTCATCGGCGTGGACCAGGTGGTGAGCCGGTTGACCCCGGACGAGGCGGCGGCGACGACCGCATTCCTGCGGGCCGTCACCGAGGTCATGCGGGAGTACGTCGCCACCGCCCCTGCCGACCGGCCGGCGGGCAGCCCGCAGAGCTGACCCGAAAGGGCTTTCGACGGTCAGTCGAACAGGCGACGCAGCACCGTACGGGCCGCGTCGTGGGGATCGGTGCCGACCCGGTCCGGCAGGGCACCGGCCAGCCAGAGCGTGGCGAAGCCGTGCGCGATGGACCAGGCGGCGAGCGCGTCCCGGTCGGTGTCGGCGGACGCGTCGTCTGAGGACAGTCGCGCCACTCCCGAGCGGAGCGCGGCGCCGGAGCGGCCCCGGGCGGCGATCAGTTCCGCGTCGTCGGTCCGGTACAGCTCGGGCCGGAACATCACCTCGAAGTGCGCGCGGTGCCGGACGGCGAAGTCGACGTACGCGACGCCGGCCGCCAACAGGTCGTCGGCGGCCTCCAGCGCCTCGGCCAGCAGGTCGAAACCCTCGGCGGCCAGTGCGGTGAGCAGGCCGGCCTTGTCGCCGAAGTGGTGTGCCGGCGCGGCGTGCGAGACACCGGCCCGCCGGGCGAGGTCGCGCAGGCTCAGGGCCGTCGGGCTCGCCTCGTCGATCGCCTCGACGGCGGCGGCGAGCAGGGCGCGACGAAGGTCGCCGTGATGGTAGCCGCGCGTCCCGGTCATTCCCGGATCTTATCTTGCCATTGACAAGATGCCACCCCGTACGCAATCTTGTCATCGACAAGATGATGCCGAGGAGGATTTCGATGGCACCCCTGATCGCCCTTGTGGTCGGCACCGCCCTGGCCCGACTGGCCGGCCTGGCCGGCGTCGACGCACTCGACGGCTGGCATCCCGCGCTGCGGGTCGGGCTGGCGCTGCTGTTCCTCGTGACCGGCCTCGCCCACTTCGTCGGCCAGCGCCGGGCCGGCCTGATCGCGATGGTCCCGCCCGGCCTGCCCCGGCCGGACCTGCTGGTCACCGTCACCGGCGTACTGGAGCTGGTCGGCGCCGCCGGGCTGCTGATCCCGGCGACGGCCCGGCTGGCCGCGGCCGGGCTCGGCCTGCTCATGCTCGCGATGTTCCCGGCCAACGTCTCGGCCGCACGCCGGAAAATGACCCTCGCCGGGCGCCCGGTCACCCCGCTCGGGCAACGCACCGTGCTGCAACTCGTGTTCGTCGCCACGGCTGCGGCTATTTCGTTTGGCCCCTGACTATCAGGGAGCTAATGTACCCCCGTGGAACTCGTCACCCTCCAGGATGTGCCGCTCGGGCGGCTGCTGGTGGTGGCCGGGCACCTCGTCGGGCAACGGTGGAACCGCTATCTCGCCGAGGAGCACGGCCTCACCCAGGCCGGCATGATCACCCTGATGACGCTCGCCCGACACGGCGAGCTGCCCCACCGCCAGGTCGCCGAGAAGGGGTTCGTCCGCCCGGCGACCCTGACCGGCATCGTCGACACACTCGAACGCGACGGTCTGGTCGAGCGGCAGCGCGACGACAGCGACCGGCGCAGCATCCGACTCGCCATCACCCCCGCCGGGCGGGAGCGGGTGGCCGCGCTCGGCGCCCTCATGCACTCCGGAAGCCCGCTCACCTCGGTCGACGCCGACCCGGCGAAAGCCCAGGTGATCAGGGAGTTCCTGCTCGAGGTCATCGGCAGCGGGGACGACCCGCGGATGACCGGACGACCCACCGACGCGAAGGAACCGTCGTGCTGATCAGACTGCTGCGCGGTCAACTGCGCTCGTACTCCAGACCGCTGCTGGCGGTGGTGCTGCTCCAGTTCGTGGGCACCATGGCCTCGCTCTACCTGCCCAGCCTCAACGCCGACATCATCGACAAGGGCGTGGCCCGGGGCGACACCGACTACATCGTGCACACCGGCGGCTGGATGCTGCTGGTCAGCCTGGTCCAGATCGTCTGCTCGATCGCCGCCGTCTACCTCGGCGCCCGGACCGCGATGGGCTTCGGGCGGGACGTCCGCGCCCGGCTGTTCGCGCACGTCAACCTCTTCTCCGCCCGTGAGGTGGCCCGGTTCGGCGCACCGTCGCTGATCACCCGCAACACCAACGACGTGCAACAGGTGCAGATGCTCGTGCTGATGAGCTGCACCATGCTGGTCGCCGCGCCGATCATGAGCGTCGGCGGCGTCTTCATGGCGCTGCGCGAGGACATCGGGCTCTCCTGGCTGATGCTGGTCAGCGTGCCGGTGCTGGCCGTCGCGCTGAGTGCCATCATCCGGCGGATGGTGCCGGGCTTCCGGCTCATGCAGACCCGGATCGACACGGTCAACCGGGTGCTGCGCGAGCAGATCACCGGCATCCGGGTGGTCCGCGCCTTCGTCCGCGAGCCGTACGAGACGGACCGCTTCGGTGTCGCCAACGCCGACCTGACCGCCACCGCCCTGCGTACCGGACGGCTGTTGGCGTTGATCTTCCCGGTGGTCATGCTGGTGCTGAACGTGTCCAGCGTGGCGGTGCTCTGGTTCGGCGCGCAGCGGGTCGACTCGGGCGCGATCGAGATCGGCGCGCTCACCGCGTTCCTGCAGTACCTGATGCAGATCCTGATGGCCGTGATGATGGCCACCTTCATGCTGATGATGGTGCCCCGGGCCGCGGTCTGCGCCGAGCGGATCGTCGAGGTGCTGGACACCGACTCCTCGGTGGTCCCCGCCGCCGAGCCGGTCACCGAGCTGCCCAGCCGGGCCGAGCTGGAGCTGCGCGGGGTGCGCTTCCAGTACCCGGGCGCGGTCGAGCCGGTGCTGCGCGACATCTCCTTCAAGGCCACCGCGGGCACCACCACCGCGATCATCGGCAGCACCGGCGCGGGCAAGACGACACTGCTGTCGCTCGTACCCCGCCTGGTCGACGTCACCGGCGGCGCGGTACTTGTCGACGGGGTGGACGTCCGCGAGCTGGAACCGGACGAGCTGTGGCGACGCATCGGCCTGGTGCCGCAGCGGCCGTACCTGTTCACCGGCACGGTCGCCAGCAACCTGCGCTACGGCAACCCGGACGCCACCGACGAGGAACTGTGGGCGGCGCTGGAGATCGCGCAGGCCCGCGACTTCGTGGCCCAGATGCCGGGCGGCCTGGACGCGCCGATCGCCCAGGGCGGCAGCACCGTCTCGGGTGGGCAGCGGCAACGCCTCGCCATCGCCCGTGCCCTGGTCCGGCAGCCGGAGATCTACCTCTTCGACGACTCGTTCTCGGCGCTCGACCTCGGCACCGACGCGCGGCTGCGGGCGGCACTGCGCCCGGTCACCGCACAGTCGGCGGTGGTGATCGTGGCCCAGCGGGTGTCCACGATCGTCGACGCCGACCAGATCATCGTGCTCGAGAACGGAGGGGTCGTCGGAGTGGGACGACACGCGGAGTTGTTGGAGACCTGCCCGACGTACGCCGAGATCGTGGCTTCCCAGCAGACGGCGGAGGTGGCGGCATGAGCGAGGCCGACGAGTCGCGGACCGCGACCGTACCCAGTCAGAAGCCGGGCGGTGACACGCAGCAACCCGGCGGCGGCGCGGCGACGCCGAAGCGGCTGCCGGCCGGACGGCCGGGCGGCGGGCCGCCCTGGATGAGCGCGGGGATGCCCGCCGAGAAGTCGATGAACTTCGGGCCGTCGGCCCGACGGCTGCTCGGTCGGCTGCGCCCGCACCGGCTGCACCTGACCGCGATCATCACCCTCGCCGTGGTGAGCGTCGGGTTCAGCGTGGCCGGGCCGAAGATCCTCGGCCACGCCACCGACCTGATCTTCAGTGGGGTGATCGGTCGGCGGCTGGAGTCGGGCACGACCACCGAACAGGCCGTCGCGGCGGCGCGGGCCAGCGGTAACGACAGCTTCGCCGACATGCTGGCCCGGATGGACGTGGTGCCCGGGGTGGGCATCGACTTCGACGCCCTGGGCCGGGTGCTGCTGCTGGTGCTCGGCCTCTACCTGGCGGCGAGCGTGCTGTCGTGGTGGCAGGGCTGGCTGCTCAACGGGGTGGTCCAGCGCACCGTCCTGCGGCTGCGCGCCGAGGTGGAGGAGAAGCTCAACCGGCTGCCGCTGCCCTACTTCGACCGCCAGCCTCGTGGTGAGCTGCTCAGCCGGGTGACCAACGACATCGACAACATCTCGACGAGCCTCCAGCAGACCTTGAGCCAGCTGCTCACCTCGCTGCTGACCGTCATCGGCGTGCTGGCCGTGATGTTCTGGATCTCCCCGCTGCTGGCCCTGGTGGCTCTGGTGGCCGTCCCGCTGTCGGTGCTGGTCACCCAGCGCATCGCCAAGCGCTCGCAGCAGCAGTTCATCGCCCAGTGGAAGCACACCGGCGAGCTGAACGGCCAGATCGAAGAGGCGTACACCGGTCACGAGCTGGTGAAGGTCTTCGGCCGGCAGCGTGAGGTGGAGGCCGAGTTCCACGCGAAGAACGAGGAGCTGTTCCGGGCCAGCTTCGGCGCCCAGTTCATCTCCGGGATCATCATGCCGTCGATGATGTTCATCGGGAACCTGAGCTACGTGGCCATCGCCGTGGTCGGCGGACTGCGGGTGGCCTCGGGGACGATGAGCCTCGGCGACGTGCAGGCGTTCATCCAGTACTCCCGCCAGTTCACCCAACCGCTGACCCAGCTCGCCTCGATGGCGAACCTGCTCCAGTCCGGGGTGGCGTCGGCCGAGCGGGTCTTCGCGGTGCTCGACGCCGACGAGCAGACCCCCGACCCGGTCGCGCCGGCCCGGGTCACCGACCCGCACGGTCGGGTCGAGTTCGAGCACGTCTCGTTCCGCTACGAACCGGACAAGCCACTGATCGACGACCTGTCGCTGGTCGCCGAGCCCGGGCACACAGTGGCCATCGTCGGCCCGACAGGTGCCGGCAAGACCACCCTGGTCAACCTGGTGATGCGGTTCTACGAGCTGGACGCCGGCCGGATCACCCTCGACGGGGTGGACATCACCACGATGCGCCGCGACGACCTGCGCGGACGGATCGGCATGGTGCTCCAGGACACCTGGCTCTTCGGCGGCACCATCCGCGACAACATCGCGTACGGCCGGCCGGACGCGACCGAGGAGGAGATCGTCGCCGCAGCCCGCGCCACCTTCGTGGACCGGTTCGTGCGCAGCCTCCCGGACGGCTACGACACGGTCATCGACGAGGAGGGCAGCAACGTCAGCGCCGGCGAGAAGCAGCTCATCACCATCGCCCGGGCGTTCCTCGCCGAACCGTCCCTGCTGATCCTGGACGAGGCGACCAGCTCGGTGGACACCCGTACCGAGGTGCTGCTCCAACGGGCGATGGCGGCGCTGCGTTCGGACCGGACCAGCTTCGTCATCGCGCACCGGCTCTCCACCATCCGCGACGCCGACCTGATCCTGATGATGGAGAACGGCCGGATCGTCGAGCAGGGCACCCACGAGCAGTTGCTCGCCGCCCACGGCGCGTACCACCGGCTCTACCGCTCGCAGTTCACCGGGGCCGTGGTCGACGAGGAACCAGCCGCGCCCGCCGGGGCCCAGCCGGCGTCGGTCTGAGGCGGACCGCCGTGCGCGCCACACGATCGACGGTCCACCTCAGCCCGGTGGGCGGATCAGTCCGCCGGGAGCAGGTCGGCGGCGCGCGCGGCGACCTGCCGGCCGATCAGGGCGAGCGCGGCGGCGGCGGGCATCGGGGCCAGGGCGCGGCCGTCGCGCAAACGCAGGGCGAGTGCGCCGTCGGCCGCCTCCCGGGCGCCCAGCACCCCGAGGTACGGGACGCGGCGGCGGGCCGCGTCCCGGACCCGGGCGCCCAGCGAGCCGGCGGTGTCGACCTCGACCCGCAGGCCGCCGTCGACTGCCGCCCGGGCCAGTTCCGCAGCCGCGTCGGCCTGCCCCTCGTCCACCGGCAGCAACACCAACTGGACGGGCGCGTACCAGGCCGGGAACGCGCCCTCGTGCACCTCGATGAGGTACGCGAACAGCCGCTCCATGCTGCCGACCAGGCTGCGGTGCAGCATGACCGGCCGCCGCCGACTGCCGTCGGAACCGGTGTACGACAGATCGAACTTCTCGGGTTTGTCGAAGTCCACCTGGATGGTGGAGATGGTCGACTCGCGGCCTGCCGCGTCGACGATCTGAACGTCGATCTTCGGGCCGTAGAAGGCGGCCTCCCCGGGGGCCTCGACGTACTCCACCCCGGCCAGCGCGCCGCGGAGCAGGTCCTCGGCGCGGGCCCACTGGGCGTCGTCGCCGACGTACTTCCCGCCGGGCCCGCGCAGCGACAGCCGGAACCCCGCCGGACGGACGCCGAGCGCGCCGTGCGCGGCGCGCATCAGCCGGAGGATCTCGGCGACCTCCGCGCCGACCTGGTCCGGGGCGCAGAAGGTGTGCGCGTCGTTGAGCGAGATGGCACGGACCCGGGACAGCCCGCCGAGCACGCCGGAGCGCTCCGAGCGGTACATCCCGCCCAGCTCCGCGATCCGCAGCGGCAGCTCCCGGTAGGAGCGGCCCCGGGCGCGGAACACCAGCGCGTGGTGCGGGCAGAGCGCCGGGCGGAGCACGAACTCGTCGTCGGCGCTGAGCCGCATCGGCGGGAACATGTCGTCGGCGAAGTAGCCGAGATGGCCGGAGAGTTCGAAGAGTTCGCGCTTGCCCAGCGGCGGCGAGTAGACGTGCTGGTGGCCGGAGCGGCGCTCCAGGTCCCGGACGTACTCCTCGACGGCGTGCCGGGCGGCGGCGCCGGCCGGCAGCCAGATGGGCAGGCCGGCGCCGGCCAGCGGATCGGAGACGAACAGCTCCAGCTCACGGCCGAGCTTGCGGTGGTCGATCATGTCGGGCTCCTGGATCGGGGACGACCCGGAGGCGACCTGGACACCGAACGCCGCGCGGCCCTCGGGGGCGGATCGCCCCGGGGCCTGGTCGACGTGGTTACGTCAGAGCGGCACGCCGGGAACACCCGGCGTCGTCGTCATCACTACCGCGCTGCGCATGCGGCGACGGTATCCCTCGGGCGGTCGGGGACGCACCCGGATTTGCGACGGTGGGAGAGGAGGCGGGCCGCCGGCGCGGGACCCGCCGGCGGCCCTGGGCGACCCGAATCGTCAGGAACGGGGGACCCGACGTGCTGGGCCGCGCCGCCCACGGTACGCCGAGGGACGCCGATCCGCCGACCGCCTCGGGCCGCTGTGGGACGGCCGCCGAGCCGTCACCCGAGGGTGGTTCGCCTCGTTGGAACGGGGTGGCCCTGTGGTGTCGACGGTCACGACGGGCCGGGGCTGTCCACGGTGACGCCGGACACGTCGTCAGGCTCAAGACACTCAATCGGCCGCATCCGGCGAGGTGGCAGGCGTGCCCGAACTACTGACTGACGTCGCGTCGCCGACGTGGGCGTACCTGGTGCTGCTCGGCCTGCTGATCGCGGACGCCTTCGTACCGGTGATCCCCACCCAGATCGTCATGATCACCAGTGGCGCGCTGACCGTGTACGGCGGCCTCAGCCTGCCGGTCACCATCGCCGTCGGCGCGCTCGGCGTGTTCGCCGGCGACCTCGCCTGCTACCTGCTCGGCCGTGGCGCACCGGACCGGCGGGCGCCCCGGCACGCCGAACCCAGCCGCGCCCGCCGGATGGCGAGCCGGGTCACGCAGGGATTACGCCAACCCGGCCCACTTGTCATCCTGCTCTGCCGGTTCGTGCCCGGCGGGCGCATGGCGGCCTGCTTCTCGGCCGGCCGCAGCCGATATCCGTACCGGCTGTTCGCGCTCTACGAGACGATCGCCGCGCTGGGCTGGGCCACCTACGGGGCGCTGGTCGGGCACCTGGGCGGCACCGCGCTGACCGAGTCGGCCTGGCGGCTGGCCATCATCGCCACCGCCGCGGCGGCCGGCTTCGCCGCGGCCGGATGGGCGATGACAGTGGTCAGCGCCCGCCACGCCCGCACCGCCGCCGCCGCCGAAGTCCCGATCGACTGAGCGTCGCGAGACCGGCCGAGTATAAGCTGGGCTTATATTGACGCGCTGTGGGAGGTCAAACTTCATCCCGAGGTCGAGAAGTGGTTTCTCCACCTCTGCGAGACGGAACCTGCCAGCGCCGACCTCGTCAGCGAGGCCATCGATCTCCTCGCCGAACACGGCCCGGCTCTTGGGCGTCCCGTGGTCGACCGCCTCAAAGGCAGCATCTTCCACCACATGAAGGAGTTGAGGCCAGGCTCGGCCGGTTCCACCGAGATCCGCATGATCTTCGCTTTTGATCCGATTCGAGAAGCAGTCTTCCTGGTCGCTGGCGACAAGTCAGGCCAGTGGCAGAGTTGGTACAAGGCGGCGGTCCCATTGGCGGACGACCGATTCCAGGAGCACCTCTCGAGGCTGAAGGACACACAGAGATGACCGACGGAGTGGACTGGCGGGACGTGCGGGCCAGGGCTCGAGAACGTGATCCGTCCTGGGAACATCCGGACCGGGTCGCCCGCCGGGCTCAGCAGCGTGAACATATGTTGGCCTTGGTGAGCGGCGCGCAACTGGCGGAGATCCGCAAGCACCTGGGGATGACCCAGGCTCAACTGGCCGAGGCCGCAGGGTTGACCCAGGCCAGGATCAGCCAGATCGAGAATGGCGAGCACACCAGCCTGGACACCCTTCGTGCCTACGTCACTGGCCTGGGCGGCCACCTCGACGTCGTCGCCCGGATCGGGAACATCCAACTGAACGTCGCCTAGGTGCGATCCCGCCAGTGGCAGCGCGAGATGCGGAGAGCCTCTAGGGGTGCAGTTTGGGGGCGAGGTCAGTGACCGTCCCGGATCCGGCTGGGGTGGTCGCGGCGACAGGCTGAGGCATGCCTGGAACCCGGAACACCGGTGTGGTCGCCCTCGGCGGGATCGCCGTGGCGGCGCTGCTCACCGTGATCGGCCACCTGGAAGTCAACGACGACCTCAACCCGTGGGCGCTGACCATCAGCGACTTCGCCGTCTCCGACCGGGGCGGCGTCATCGACGTGGCAATGGTGGTGTTGGCGCTCGCCACAGTGGCGGTGATGTACGGGCTGCGCCGCACCGGCCCGCCGCCCGGCCGAGCGGCGGAGGTGCTGCTCGGGGCGTGGGTGGCCGGGCTGCTGCTGGCCGCCGTGGTGCCGACGAACGAGCCGGGCACCGCCATGACCACCGCGGCCTACGTGCACCGGTACGCGTCGGTGGTCGCCTTTCTGGCATTGCCCACGGCCGGTTGGCTGCTCGCCCGTCGGCCCGAGCTGGCGTCGGCCGCCCGGGCGCTACACACCCTCGTCCTGCTGAGCCTGGCCCTGGCGGCGGCGATGATCTGGTCCGCCTACCCCGGTGACCGCGTGCTGATCGGCCTGGCCGAACGCCTGCTCATCCTCAGCGAGGTGGCAGTGCTGGCAATCGTCGCGCTGACCCAGACCCGCGCGACCGTCCATCATGGAGTTGTGGTGCCTCACCAAAGGGGCATCGTGGTGTAAACCGCGCACCACAACTTCATGATCGACGAGGAGGGGCGATCACTCCAGCTCGTGGAGCATGAGCTGGCGGGCCGCCTCGGTGATCGAGCCGGACAGGCTCGGGTAGATGGTGATCGTCTGCGCCAGCTCGTTGACCGTCAGGTTGTTCTCCACGGCCATGGTGATCGGCAGGATCAGCTCGCTGGCCTTCGGGGCGACCACCACGCCGCCCACCACCTGGCCGCTCGCCGGCCGACAGAACAGTTTCACGAAGCCGTCCGACAGGTCGTCCATCTTGGCCCGGGCGTTGCCGGACAGCGGCAGCATCACCTGCCGGGCCGGCACCTTGCCCGCGTCCACCTCGTCCTGCGAGACGCCCACGGTGGCCAGCTCCGGGTCGGTGAAGACGTTCGCCGCGACGGTCCGCAACCGCAGCGGTCGGACGGCCTCGCCGAGGGCGTGCCACATCGCGATCCGGCCCTGCATGGCGGCCACGCTCGCCAGCAGCAGCACACCAGTGCAGTCGCCGGCGGCGTAGATGCCCGGCACGTTCGTCCGGGAGACCCGGTCGACAGTGACGTAGCCGCCCCGGCCCAGCTCCACGCCGTACTCGGCCAGGCCCAGGTCCGCGGTGTTGGGGATCGAGCCGACAGCGATCAGCGCGTGCGAGCCGGCGACCTTGCGGCCGTCGGACAGCTCCACCTCGACCCCGTCGGCGGTACGCCGGACCGCGTCGGCGCGGGAGTTGTTGAGGATGTTCATGCCGCGGTTGCGGAACACCCGCTCGATCGCCGACGCCGCGTCGGCGTCCTCGTGCGGCATCACCCGGTCCCGGCTGGAGACCAGGGTGACCTCGACCCCCATCGCCAGGTACGCGCTGGCGAACTCGGCGCCGGTCACGCCGGAGCCGACCACGATCAGGTGCTCGGGCAGCTCCGGCAGGTCGTACACCTGGCGCCAGGTCAGGATGCGCTCGCCGTCCGGCACGGCGGTGGGCAACTGGCGGGGTGTCGAGCCGGTGGCCACCAGCACGGTGGACGCGGCGATCGAGTACTCCTCGCTGCCGTCGGCGGGGGTGACGATGACCCGGTGGGTGTGCCCGAGGGCGTCCTCGCCGAGTCGGGCGGTGCCGGCCACGAAGGTGACCCCGGCCTTGAGCAGCTTGGCGTGGATGTCGGACGACTGCGCCAGCGCCAGGCGCTTGACCCGCTCGTGGACGGCCTCCGCGTCGACGGTGACCGCCTCGAGGCCGTCCGAGTGCACCCCGAACTCCTCGGTGTCCCGGTAACCGGTGACCACCTGGGAACTGGCGATGAACGTCTTCGACGGTACGCAGTCGGAGAGCACGCAGGCCCCGCCCGCGCCGTCGGCCTCGACCACGGTGACATCGGCGTCCAGTTGGGCGGCGACCAGCGCCGCCTCGTACCCGGCCGGCCCACCGCCGATGATCACGATCCGGCTCACAGCGCCATCCTTTCGCTCGCGACTGCGGGGCTCCGCTGCGCTGCACTCCTCGCGCTCACCACGTTCGCCCTTCGTTGATGCTCACAGTGACTTTCTTCTCCCGAACGCGTCCGACACGCACAGTCGTATTCTCCCCCACCGGCCCGCCGGGCTATCGTCATCGCCGTGCGTCATCACGCCGCCTACGGCTCAAACCTCGACCCGGCCCGGATGCGGGCCTACTGCCCGCACTCGCCCATGGTGGGCACCGGCTGGCTGGAGGGGTGGCGGCTGACCTTCGCCGGGGAGGACGTCATCGGCTGGGAGGGCGCGGTGAGCACCGTCGTCGAGTCCCCCGGCGACCGGGTGTTCGTGGCGATCTACGACATCCACCCGTACGACGCAGCCCAG
Source organism: Micromonospora sp. DT63 (assembly GCF_049841615.1). Classification (NCBI taxonomy): domain Bacteria; kingdom Bacillati; phylum Actinomycetota; class Actinomycetes; order Micromonosporales; family Micromonosporaceae; genus Micromonospora; species Micromonospora sp. DT63. The sequence continues at coordinate 563,385 of NZ_JBNCKQ010000004.1, forward strand.
CTCGACGAGATCGAGGGCGTGACCGCCGGCACGTACCGGCGGCTGACCGTCCGGGTCTCGACCCTCGACGGCGACGTGACCGCGTGGATCTACGTGTTCGACGGGTACGAGGGTGGCCTGCCGACCTCCTGGTACCTGTCCGAGATCGCGAACGCCGCCGAGAAGGCGGGTGCGCCGGACGACTACGTCACCGAGCTGCGGTCCCGTCCCACCGGCACCGCGTCCCCGTAGCGCGTATCCCACGCCCCCAGTCTGCAACCGCCGCCGACCCGACTGCCCGCCGGCCCCGGCCGGGGTCGTCAATCACACACCGGCGGCGGGGACGACCCGCTCGTACATGTCGGTCCACAGGGTCTCCCGCAGGCCCACCGACTCGTACAGCGACAGCGGGGTGGTCGGGTTGGTGAGGTCCACGCCCAGACCCGCCGACTCCCGCCCCTTCGCCGCGTAGCTGGCGAACGCGCGGCGAAGCAGCGCCGCACCGACACCCCGCCGGCGGTACGCGGGCAGCACCGACAGACCCTTCACCCAGCCCTGCTGCTGGTCGAGCGCCTGGTCGGAGGACTGCAGGGCACCGGCGAGCACCCCGTCGACCTCGGCGACGAACCACTCGTCCCAGGCGGTCACGTCACCGATCCGGGCCCGCCACCGCTCATACGACAGCGGCTCGTGATCCGGGGTGTCGCCGAACGCGACGTCGTGGATCCGGTGGAACTCCCGCAGCTCGGCCTCGTCGTCCGGGCGGACCGGCCGCACCGTGACCCCGGGCGGCGGTGACGGCTCGGTCGGCAGGTCGGCCAACGGCCGGCGCATCCGGACGTACCGCTTGGCCACGGTGAACCCGGCGGCGCGCAGGTCCCGGGCCCAGTCGCGTTCCGGGGCGAACGCCGCGCACCGGACGGTGAGCGCCGGCAGTCGCCGCTCGGCGGCCCGCTCGGCGACCCGGTCGAGCTGCCGGGCCAGCAGTGGCGCGCGGAGGGTGGCGGCCCGCTCCGGATCGACGTAGATCTCCACGAACTCCCGTCCGACCCCGGTCGGGTTGTCCACCGTCGCCCAGGCGACCACGGCGCCGTCCGGGTCGAGCGCCAGCCAGGAGTCCCGGGCCGGGTCGAAGTAGGGGGCCGTCAGCGACTGCTCGACGTCCTCGGCGTCGAAGTCGGGATGGCCGATGGCGAAGGTGTCGGCCGCGTGCACCACCGCGAGGATCGCCGGCACGTCGTCGAGGGTGGGGCGGCGTGTGGTCCAGCCAGCGGGAAGGGTCACGGCAGAAGATCCTGGCAGCAGCTGGCCGACGACGCCGCCTATTTTCGCCGCGGCCGCTCAGCCGGCGAGGCCGGCGCGGGTGCGGTGCAGCAGCTCCACCAGCTCGGCGCCGTCGGCGGGGCCGAGCGCCGCGAACGCTGGCGCGGCCAGCCGGTTGGTCACCGCCTCCGCCCAGAGCCGCCGACGCACCAAGGGCCCCACCGGCGGGTACGGAGGCGGCCAACCGCACGCCACGGCGCCGGCCTCACCCTCCGGCCCGGCCAGCACCGCCTCCAGCGGGGTCATCCCGGCCGCGCGCACCGCCAGCAGATAGGCGCCGGTGAAGTGTTCCCGCAGCAGTCGCAGCCCGGCGGCGCTCCGGGCGCCCGGGGAGAGATCCGGCAGCGGCATGGCCCGCCATGCGGCGAAGAGCGGCATGCCGCTGGCGTCCGCGGCGGCCACCGCCCGCTCGACGAGGCCGGCCAGGCGCTCGGCCCCCGGCTGCACCGCCAGCTGCTGCGTCCCCCATCGGCAGCACTCGACGAGGCTCGCGGCGGCCACCTCGGCCGGCCGCAGGACCCGGGCGGCGGCGTCCCAGCCGTCGGCGACCGCGTCGGGTGCGACGAAGCCGATCGCCGCCGCGGCCGTCTCCGCCCGTACGTCACCGAGTGCGCCGGCCCGGCCGGAGATGTAGAAGGCCCAGCCGGAGATGCCGAGCTGCCGGGCCCGGCGCAGCGTGCTCGGGCACCTGCTGAACCCGTCGCCGAGGTCGAGGATGACGGGTTTGCTGGCGGCGGCGATCTGCTCCGGCGTCATCGAGGCGCCGCCCGTGGGGGTCGCGGCACGGCGACGGCGCTCCGGTCGGGGACGGCTGGCCCCGGACGGCCCACCCGCTCGTCGTCGTCCATCGATGGTCAGTCTGCCGCGCCACCGCCCGCGTCCGCATCCCCCTCTTCGGCCGCCAGTGCCTCGACGGCGGCCTCGACCTCGCCCGAGCGCCGCCGGGCCACCGTCAGCGCCCGCTCGGCCGCCCGCCGGGCCAGCTTGGCGCGGCTGAGGTCCTGCTCGGCGACCGCCCGCCGTCGCTCCAGCTCGGCCAGCTCGGTCTCGATCCCGTCGAGTACGGCGACGCCGTCGCGTTCCTGCCCGGTCGCCTCGGTCAACTCGTCCTCGGCCCGCTGCTGGTCGGCCCGGGCGCGGTCCAGCTCGCGGTCCAGTGCCCGGCGGCGTCGGGCCCGCTCGGCCCGAGCCGCCCGCTGGGCCGCGCGCTCGGCCTGCGCGGCCCGCTCCCCGGCCCGGTCGGGGGCGGCGTCGCGGCCCTCGCGCTGAACGCCCGGCCGGCGGACCGGGCGCCTGGCCTCCGGCTCCTGTTCCTCGTCGCCGGTGACCAGCCGCAGCTGCGGTCGGGGCACCTCACCGAAGCCGGCGTAGGTGGCCGAGCGGAGCAGGCGCCCGGTCCGGACCTGCTCGGCGACCTCGGCGTCGGAGAGCGCCGCGTTCAGGGTCGCCTCCACCTCGGCCAGTGGCAGTCGGCCGGCCGGCGGCGCCTCCGGCTCGGCGGCGGCGAGCTTGCGGACCTCGGCGACCAGGGCGCCGACCACCGCCCGGCGTTGGGCGGACAGCTCCCGCAGTCGGGGCCCGCGCAGCTCCCGCTGGGCGGCCCGCAGGGCATCGGCGAGCTGGACCAGGTCGGCGACCAGCTCGGGACGTCGGATGGCGAGCAGGTTCACCAGCCAGGCGGCGACGGTGGGACGACGCAGCCGGGCCAGCTCCCGGGCGGTGGCCGGGTCGCCGGCTCGGCGGGCCTCGGCCACCGCGGCGTCCCGGGCGGCCACGAAACGGTCCGGTGGAGTGCGGTAGAGCTGCTGCACCAGCTCCGCGGAGGGGCCCGGCATCGCGTCAGACGTCCACCCGGCTACCGGGCTCCAGGCGCTGGTACTCGGTGCCGGACATCGCCGCGTACTGGCGGTTCAGCACGCCCAGCCCGTTGTCGTTGAGCAGGGCGTCGTGCAGGGCGTACGCGCGGCGCGGGGCGACCGCCCGGATGAAGTCGAGCACCTCGGAGAACTTCGACCAGGGGGCGTGGATCGGCGCGAACAGCGTGTCGACGGGTGTCTCGTCCGGTACGACGAGGGAGTCGCCGGGGTGGTAGACCACGTCGTTGATCAGGTAGCCGAGGTTGTCGATCACCGGGAGGTCGGGGTGGATCACGGCGTGCTGCCCGCCGTACGCGCGGATGGCGACCCCGGCGGCGGTGAACGACTCACCGGGGCTGACCGGACGCAACGTCTCGGCCGCATCCCCCAGGGCCTCGGCGAGCGAGGCGGGCCCGTGGATCGGAAACGGCTGCCGGTCCAGTTGCAGGCGTACCGCGGCGAGGTCGAGGTGGTCGGGGTGTTGGTGGGTGATCAGCACCGCGTCCGCACCGTCCAACGCCGTCGCGGGGTCGCTGAACATCCCGGGGTCGACGACGAGCACTCCCCCGTCGTGTTCCACCCGGAGGCAGGAGTGGGCGTACTTGGTGAGCCGCATCGTGACTCCTCCACTATCGAATCGTGATGTCCTGAGCGCAGTCTGCCGGAACCAGTCGGCGGGCGCGTCGCGTCCGAGCTATCGCACCGAAGCTGACGACGATGGGAGCGGGGATGGACGGACGAACAGGACGACGCCGTGGCGCACTACTGGCGGCGGGCACACTTGCGGCGGCGCTGGCCCTGGCGGGGTGCGGTGCCGACGACAGCGGATCGGCGGACTCGGCAGCTCCGGCGGCCAAGGCGCCGGCCGAGGCGGGCGGGGCGGCCGACCGGGGCAGCGGCACGGACGCGGCGGGGGCGGCCGGGGCCGGCGCTCCGGACCTGCGGGTCGACCAGCGGGCGATCATCTACACCGGATCGATGCGGGTGCAGGTTGCCAATGTGGACGCCGCCGCGAGTGAGGTGAGCGCCGTGGTCACCCGCGCCGGTGGTTTCATCGGCGGCGACCAGCGGCGCAGCGCCGACGCCGACGCCGTGGCGGAGTTGCAGCTGCGAGTGCCGGCGGCGAAGTTCTCCGGGGTCGTGGAGGAGGTCGCGAAGCTCGGCCGGCAGGAGAGCCGGGAGATCAACACCCAGGACGTCACCGAGGAGACCGTCGACCTGGAGGCCCGGATCATCAGTCAGCGGGCGCGCGTGGACAGCGCACGACGGCTGCTCGCCCGTGCCAACTCGATCACCGACCTGGTGTCGTTGGAGAACGAGTTGGGTCGCCGGGAGGCGGACCTGGCCTCGCTGGAGGCCAAGAAGCGTCGGCTGGCAGACCTGACCGCGTTGTCCACGATCACGGTGTCGCTGGCCGGACCGGCGGCGAAGACCAGCGAGGAGAAGGCCGAGACCGGCTTCCTGGTCGGGCTCAAGGGCGGCTGGAAGGCGTTCGTCACCTCGATGACGATCCTGCTCACCGTCCTGGGCGCGCTGCTGCCGTGGCTGGTGGCGTTCGGCGTACCGCTGGCGATCCTGCTGGTGGTGCTGGGCCGGCGCCGGAAGACGCCGGCCCTGGTCGCTCCGGTCAGCGCGCAGCCGCCAGTGCCCGCAGCGCGGTCTGCACCATGACGCGTACGCCGGCCGGGATGGCCCGCTCGTCCACGTCGAAGGACGCGCGGTGCAGGTCGACGTTGGGCCCGGAACGGCCCACGCCGAGGCGGGCGAGTGCGCCGGGGACGTACTCCAGATACCAGGAGAAGTCCTCGCCGCCCATGCTCTGGGGTGTCTCAGCGATCCCCTCCGGCCCGAGCGCGGCGCCGGTGGCGGCGGTCAGCACCTGGATCGCCCGGGCGTCGTTGCTCACCGGCGGCCGGCCGCGCAGATACTCCAGGTCGACGGTGGCGCCGGTCGGGGCGATCACGTCCCGCACGACCTGAGCCACGATCTTGGGAGCCTGCTCCCAGGTGTCGCGGTCCATGACGCGCAGCGTGCCCGAGGCGGACGCCTCGGAGGGGATCACGTTGTAACGGGTGCCGGCCGAGGCGTGGCCGAACACCAGCAGCAGCCCGCTGTTGGCCGGCACCCGGCGGCTGACCAGGGCCGGCACCTCGGTGATCAGCCGGCCGAGGGCGTCGACCAGGTCGACTGTCAGGTGCGGGCGGGCGGTGTGCCCGCCCGGCCCGGAGAGCCGGACTGTGACGTTGTCGGCGGCCGCCGTGATCGGGCCGACCCGCAGGCCGACCTGACCCACGGGCAGGTTCGGGTCGCAGTGCAGCGCGAAGATCTGCACGACGTCGTCCAGGCCGCCGGCCTCGATGACCTCCAGCGAGCCGCAGGGCAGGATCTCCTCGGCCGGCTGGAAGATCAGCCGGACCCGGCCGTCCAGCTCGCCGAGGTCGGCGAGCTGGGCCAGCAGCATGCCGACGCCGAGCATGATCGTTGTGTGCACGTCGTGGCCGCAGGCGTGGCAGACGCCCTCCACGGTCGAGCGGTACGGCACGTCCTTGATGTCGTCCAGCGGCAGGGCGTCGATGTCGGCGCGCAGCGCGACGACCGGGCCGTCGGGGCGGCCGTCGATGTCGCAGATCACGCCGTTGCCCTTGGGCAGCAGCCGAGGGTGCAGCCCGGCCAGCGAGAGCTCCCGGGCGATCAGGGCCGCCGTCTCGAACTCCGTACCGGACAACTCGGGGTGCGAGTGAAGGTGACGGCGCGTGGCGATGAGCCCCGGTACCCGGAGGGCGAGGAGGTGGTCCAGGTCGCGAGGAAGGGGCTGGGACCCGGGTGGCGTCTCCGGCCAGGACGACGCCAGCTGGCCACCGGTGGGCAGCGTCAACGCACTCGTCACGTCGAATTCTCGATCACTAGAGATGGATGGATCATCGGGGACAGCAGACAGCCTAGACCTCCGGCGGTGACGCTGCGCAACCTCGTTACGGTGATGATCGGACCGCGTAGCGTCACGTATGCCCTGCTGAGGGCGCTCGTCGAGGTGCGGGACCGCAGGTAGATCGCGTTCGAACGCCGTCATCTGCCCCTTCACCTCCTACAACGCGTAACCAGACCGGGTGGCCACGAATCGCATTGCGGCCCATGGGCCCACTCTGCGAATTGTCGCATTAGTCGGGGTGATGAACTGACACTCCGACAATAAGACGACCACGCTCCGCAACGGGCCGGACAAGGACGCTCACATAGGTCCGCCCAGCCCGACCGCACACCGTGTGCGTCACACGGCACGCATCCCGTCGGCGTACCCGCAAACCCGGGCGGACACACCCGGGGCGTTTCCCCTCAGAACCGGTCGGTGGGCCGGTACAGCCCCCATACCTCGCGGAGCGTCCCGCAGACCTCGCCCACCGTGGCCCGGGCCCGCAGCGCCTCCTTCATCGGGTAGAGCACGTTGTCCGAGCCCTCGGCGGCGGCCCGCAGCTCGGCGAGGGCACGCGTCACCGCGTCGGCGTCCCGCTCGGCGCGCAGCCGGGCCAGCTTCTCGGCCTGCGCGGCCTCGATCGCCGGGTCGACCCGCAGCGGCTCGTACGGCTCCTCCTCGTCGATCGTGAACCGGTTGAGCCCCACCACCACCCGCTCGCTGGAGTCGATCTCCTGGGCGATCCGGTACGCGGACTGTTCGATCTCCCGCTTCTGGAACCCGGCCTCGATCGCGTCGACGGCCGAGCCGTGGTCGGCCACCCGCTCCATCAACTCCACGGCGGCGGCCTCGATCTCGGCGGTCATCGCCTCCACCACGTACGAGCCGGCGAACGGGTCGACGGTGGCGGTCAGGTCCGTCTCGTACGCCAGCACCTGCTGGGTGCGCAGCGCGAGGCGGGCGGCCTTCTCGGTGGGCAGCGCGATCGCCTCGTCGAAGCTGTTGGTGTGCAGCGACTGGGTGCCGCCGAGCACCGCGGCCAGGCCCTGCACCGCGACGCGGACCAGGTTCACCTCCGGCTGCTGGGCGGTGAGCTGCACACCTGCGGTCTGGGTGTGGAAGCGCAGCATCATCGACTTCGGATCCTTGGCGCCGAAGTCGTCATGCATCAGCCGGGCCCAGATCCGACGGGCGGCGCGGAACTTCGCCACCTCCTCCAGCAGCGTCGTACGGGCCACGAAGAAGAACGACAGCCGGGGCGCGAAGTCGTCCACCGCGAGCCCGGCGGCCAGCGCGGCCCGGACGTACTCGACGCCGTTGGCCAGGGTGAACGCGATCTCCTGCGCGGGCGTCGCGCCGGCCTCGGCCATGTGGTAGCCGGAGATGGAGATCGTGTTCCACTTCGGCACCTCCTTGCGGCAGTACGCGAAGGTGTCAGCGACCAGCCGCAGCGACGGCTTCGGCGGGAAGATGTACGTCCCGCGGGCGATGTACTCCTTGAGGATGTCGTTCTGGATGGTGCCGTTGAGCGCCGAGCCCGGCACCCCGTTCTCCTCGGCGACGAGTTGGTAGAGCAGCAGCAGCACCGAGCCGGGGGCGTTGATCGTCATCGAGGTGGACACCTTGTCCAGTGGAATGTCGGCGAAGAGCAGCCGCATGTCCTCGATGGAGTCGATGGCGACGCCGACCTTGCCGACCTCGCCGTGCGCGATCGGGTCGTCGGAGTCGTACCCCATCTGGGTCGGCAGGTCGAAGGCGACGGAGAGACCCATGGTGCCGGCCCGCAACAACTGGTGGTAACGCGCGTTGGACTCGGTGGCGGTGCCGAAGCCGGCGTACTGGCGCATGGTCCACGGACGGGAGGTGTACATCGTGGGGTACACCCCCCGGGTGTACGGGAACTCGCCCGGGCCGCCCAGCCGGGAGTCCAGGTCCTCCGGAAGGTCGGCCGCCGTGTAGACGCCCTTGATCGGGAAACCGGACTCGCTTGACCGCCGTTCGCTCATCCCCGGATGGTAGGACGCGCCGGCTCATCGTCGGGTGAGGGATACCGCACAGTGCGTCCCGACACCTCGACGGGAGGTGAACGGTTGGGCACGATCTGTGGACTTCGGTAAACGTCCGCCGCGTCGGCTTTCGCATCGGGCGTCGGAACCAGCAAGATAGGGGGGTTGTGTCCCAGCCCCCCTCGATTTCCCCCGGTGGCTTTTCTGTGACTCAGATCCCGACGTGGAGCGGCGGACAGGTAAGTCCCGCCAGCGGACGAGCAGCGCCCGGCACCACAATTGGTGACCGGTACTCGCTGCGGTCCGCGGTGGGCAACGGCGGTATGGGCACGGTGTGGCGTGCCACAGACACCCTGCTCCGCCGCGACGTGGCGGTGAAGGAGGTCGTCCTTCCCCCGGGCCTGGCGCCCAGCGACCGTGACGCCATGTACGAGCGGACGCTGCGCGAGGCCCGCGCCGCCGCGGCCATCCAGCACCCCGCCGTGGTGCAGGTGTACGACGTGGTCACCGAGGCCGGTCGGCCGTGGATCGTGATGGAGCTGCTGGACGCCCGCAGCCTCGCCGACATGGTCATCGAGGACGGCCCGGTCGCGCCCCGCGCGGTCGCCAAGATCGGCATCGCGCTGCTCGGCGCGCTGGAGGTCGCGCACGCGATCGGCGTGCTGCACCGCGACGTCAAGCCGGCCAACGTGCTGATCTGCACCGACGGGCGCTGCGTGCTCACCGACTTCGGTGTCGCCCGGATGCCCACCGACGTGCAGCTCACCACCCCCGGCATGGTGCTCGGCTCACCGCACTTCATCTCGCCCGAGCGGGCCATGGGCCAGGAGTTCGGTCCGCCGAGCGACCTCTTCTCGCTGGGCGTGACCCTCTACACGGCCGTCGAGGGGCGTCCGCCGTTCGACAAGGGCGACCCGATCGAGACCATGCACGCGGTCGTCGAGGACCCGCCGGCCCCGCCGCAGCGCAGCGGCCCCCTGACCCGGGTGCTGATGGGTCTGCTCGAGAAGGACCCGGCCCGCCGACTGGACGTGCACACCTCCCGGGGGATGCTGCGCGAGCTGCTCGCCGGCCCGCTGGGCAGCACCGCCACCGCAGTGCACTCGGTCACCGACCCGTACGCCGTGGTGCCCGTGCAGCAGCGCCCGGCGCCCGTCCACCAACCGGCCCAGCCGGAGCCGAAGCCGGACAACCAGATCGGCGGCCGGGCCATGCTCGCCCCGGACGAGTCGCTGACCGACCGGCTGGCCGCGCTGCGCCGGGGCGAACGCCCGCAGCCGGCCACCGCGGCCGCCACCGCTGCCGCCGCGCTCGACGAGACCAGCGCCGACGCGCTCGCCGGTCCGCTGCACACGCCGACCGGCGCGATGCCCACCCCGGGCCGTCCCGCCGCCGGGCGCACCTACGGCGGCAGCGCGGACGCCACCCAGCGGGTGGACGCCGGCGCGCACCCCGACGCCACCCAGCGGGTCACCTACGGCAGCCGGCCCGACGCCACGCAGCAGGTCGGCTACGGTGCGCCCGACGCCACCCAGCGCATCGGCGGCAGCACCTACGGCGGCGGCAACCAGTGGTCGGTGCCGGGCACCGGCCAGCCCTGGACGACACCGTCCACCGCTTCGGGCGGCGGCGCCCTGGACAAGGTCCGCGCCACCGGGGGCCAGCTCGTCACCACGGTGAAGGGCTGGCCGCGCAAGGTGCAGCTCGCCGCGGCGGGCGGCCTGGCCGTGGTGCTGCTGATCAGCATCGTGGCGCTCTCCAGTGGCGACGATCCCGCCCCGAGCACCCCGCAGGCGCAGCCCACCGCGTCCGCGCCCGCCTCCTCGGGCGTCGAGATGCAGGAGCACGCGGCCCGCGGCATCCAGGTCATGGTGCCCAAGGGCTGGAAGAAGGCCACCGGCGGCTCGTACACCGACTACATTGACCCGGACGACAGCGGCCGCAAGGTGCGCATCATCACCGAGAAGTGGTCCAGCAGCTCCACCCGGTGGGCCGAGACCGCCGAGAACGGCCTCAAGACCCGGAGCACCTCCTGCGTGAAGCCGTACGCGCAGGTCGCCTCGACGGAGACCAAGCTGGCCGACAAGCCGGCTGCCGAATTCGAGTACACCTGCGGCGCGGGCGACACCATGCGGCACGGCATCTGGCGCGGCGTGGCGCAGGACGGCAAGGCGTACTCGTTCTACCTCACCGCGAACGACGCCAAGTTCGCCGAGAGCAAGCCGATCTTCGACGAGATGGTGCGCACGTTCCAGCTCACCGGCGACGGCTGAGCCGAGGGAACCGACAGCGGTGATCCGCCGCCGTGCTATCAAGGGGCATGGCGGCGGACACCACTGACATCGACGACATTCGCGAGCAAGCCCGACGTTGGCTTGCCGACGACCCAGACCCCGCCAGCCGGGACGAGCTGACGGCGGTGCTCGACCGGCTGCCGGCGAGCGCGCCGGAGCTGGCCGACCGGTTCGCCGGTCCCCTGACCTTCGGCACCGCCGGCCTGCGCGGCCCGCTGCGCGCCGGCCCGAACGGCATGAACCTCGCCGTGGTCACCCAGGCCGCCGCCGGGCTCGTCGGCTGGCTCGCCGCCCAGGGCGGCACCGGCCCCCTGGTGATCGGGTACGACGCCCGGCACGGCTCCCGCCAGTTCGCCGAGCGCACCGCCCAGGTGGCCACCGGCGCCGGCCGGCCAGCGCTGCTGCTGCCCCGTCCGCTGCCCACTCCGGTGCTGGCGTACGCGGTGCGTCAGCTCGGCGCGGTGGCCGGTGTCATGGTCACGGCCAGCCACAACCCGCCACAGGACAACGGCTACAAGGTCTACCTCGGCGCGGAGCTGGGCGGCGAGCTGGGCGCCGGGGCGCAGATCGTGCCGCCGGCCGACGCCGGCATCGAGGCCGCGATCCGGGCTGTCGGCCCGCTGACCCAGGTGCCGCTGGGCCGGCCCGGTGAGGTGCTCGGCGACGACCTCGTCGCCGCGTACGTCGAGCGGGCCACCGCCGTGATCGACCCGGACGGGCCGCGGGACCTGTCGGTGGCGTACACCCCGCTGCACGGGGTGGGTGCGGCGGTGCTCACGGCGGCGTTCGTCCGGGCCGGTTTCCCGATCCCCGGTGTGGTGCCCGACCAGGCCGAACCCGACCCGGAGTTCCCCACCGTGTCGTTCCCCAACCCGGAGGAGCCGGGTGCGGTGGACCGGCTGATCGCGCTGGCCGACGCCACCGGCGCGGACCTCGCCATCGCCAACGACCCGGACGCGGACCGCTGCGCGGTGGTCGTCCGGGAAGGCGAGGACGGGCGGGGCTGGCGGATGCTGCGCGGCGACGAGGTGGGCGTGCTGCTCGCCGACCACCTGATGCGGCGCGGGGTGACCGGGCTCTACGCCACCACAATCGTCTCGTCGTCCCTGCTGCGGGCGATGTGCGCGGCGCGGGGCCTGCCCTACGACGAGACGCTGACCGGGTTCAAGTGGATCGTCCGGGCCGGCGGCGGAAGCGCGCCGCTGGTCTTCGGCTACGAGGAGGCCCTCGGCTACTGCGTCGCCCCGGAGCACGTCCGGGACAAGGACGGCATCACCGCCGCGCTGACCGTGGCCGAGCTGGCCGCCGGCCTCAAGGCGCAGGGTCGTACGTTGACCGACCGGCTGGACGAGCTGGCCGCCGAGTTCGGCGTGCACCACACCGACCAGCTCTCCGCCCGGGTGGACGACCTGCGGATCATCGCCGACGCGATGACCCGGATCCGGGCGGCCACCCCGGCCACCCTGCTGGGGCAGCCGGTGGACAGCGTCCGGGACCTGCTGCCCGAGTCGGACGTGGTGATCCTGCGTACCGCGAAGGCCCGGGTGGTGATCCGCCCCTCCGGCACCGAGCCGAAGCTCAAGGCGTACCTCGAGGTGGTGGAGCCGGTGCCGGACGGCGACGTCGCGGCCGCGCGGACCCGGGCCGGCGCGGCGGTCGCGCAGTTGCGCGCTGAGATCGCCGCCGCCCTCGGCATCTGACCGCGACCGACCCCACCACCCTGTCCTGTTCCCTTTGCTCTGCTTCAGCGGAGGCAACACCAGGCAGCCGTTTGTGTTGCCTGGGTTGAAGCAGAGCAAAGGGAACAGCGGAGGCGGGCCGGCCCGGCGGTCAGGCGCGCTTGCCGAGCGCCGCGTCGACAGCCGTGGCCAGGGCAGCGACGACCAGGCCGACCGAGGGGCGGACCACCGAATCGTCGGTGCTCACCTGACCGGAGAAGCCCGCACCGGTGGCGATCTCCTCCAACCGCCGGCGGGCGGTGGCGGCCTCCTCGCCGTTCACCCCCAGCGCGGACTCCATCCGCAGCACCACGACCAGGGTGGCCAGCGCGGCGGTCCGCTCGTCCGGGGCTGCCGCGCCGGTCAGCGCCTCGGTCAGCCGCTGGCGGGTGTCCGCCTCGACGGAGGCGTCCACCACCGGATACCGGTGCACGTGGATGAAGCCCAACTCGGTCTCGTCGACGTCCTGCACGACGCCCTGGGCGCACAGGTCACCGAGGATGCGGTCGCGCAGGCCGTGCCGCAGGCGCTGCACCCAGGAGGCCGGGGTGTGCGGGGTGTCGGCGGCGATCCGGCCGAGCACCTCGTCGGTGACCGGCTCGCCGGTGGGCGTCGGGTCGACGACGGTCAGGTTTCCGTCGGCGTACGCGATCCGGCCGGCCAGTGCCAGCTCGACAAGCACCGCGGCCGCCATGCCCAGGTCCAGGCTGATCCGCGGCATGGTCGCCTTGCCGGTCGAGTCGTCGTAGGCGAGGAGCAGCAGCTCCTCGGCGAGCGCAACACCAGTCATGGCCCGAGACGGTAGCGGGTCCACGCACCACCGCGCGCGGACCCGCCGTCACCCGGAACGGACCGGGTGGAAGATCAGAACCGGGGCATGCCGCCGAACTGGCGGTCACCGGCGTCACCGAGCCCGGGAACGATGAACATGCTGTCGTTCAGGCCCTCGTCGATCGAGGCGGTGACCAGGCGCAACGGCAGACCGGAGCGCTCCAGCCGCTCGATGCCGACCGGCGCGGCGAGCACGCAGACCACTGTCATGTCGGTGCAGCCCCGGTCGGCCAGCAGCCGGCACGAGTGCTCCAGCGAGCCGCCGGTCGCCAGCATCGGGTCGAGCACCAGCACCGGCAGGCCGGCGAGATCCCGGGGCAGCGACTCCATGTAGGCGCGCGGCTCGTAGGTCTCCTCGTCGCGGGCCAGGCCGACGAAGCCCATCGACGACTCGGGCAGCAGGCCGAGCGCGGCGTCCGCCATGCCGAGACCGGCCCGCAGCACCGGCACCAGCAGCGGCGGGTTCGCCAGCCGGGTGCCCTCGGTGCCGGTGACCGGCGTCTGCACCGGGTACCGCTCGACGGGGAAGGTGCGCGCCGCCTCGTACACCAGCATGGTGGTCAGTTCGTGCAGCGCCGCCCGGAACGTCGAGGAATCGGTGCGCGCGTCCCGCATGGCGGTCAGCCGGGACTGGGCCAGCGGGTGGTCAATGACGTGTACGTCCACGATCGCTCAACCTACCCGGCCGGTCGACGTGCCGGTGGGGGTGCGGTCGGACCGGCGACGCCGCTCACGTCGGGCCCACCGTGACCAAGATCACTCAGCGGTTCCGTGCGTAGACTTCTCGGCATGACGGCGACAACGACGTCGGCCCGGTCGGACCTCTCCGAGCTGGGACGATCCGAGACCGCTCTGCGGACCTTCCTGCACGGCCTGCCCGGCGTGGACCAGGTCGGCGCGGAGCAGCGGGCGGCACAGCTCGGCACCCGCTCCATCAAGACCACCGCCAAGGCCCAGGCGATCGACCTGGCGATCCGGATGGTCGACCTGACCACCCTGGAAGGGGCGGACACGCCCGGCAAGGTGCGCGCACTGGCCGCGAAGGCGCTGCGCCCCGACCCGGCCGACCCGTCCTGCCCGCACGTCGGCGCGGTCTGCGTCTACCCCGCGATGGTCCCGTACGTGGCCGAGGTGCTGCGCGGATCCGGTGTCCACCTCGCGAGCGTGGCGACGGCGTTCCCGTCGGGTCAGGCGCCGCTGGAGATCAAGCTGGCCGACACCCTGGCCGCCGTCGCGGCCGGCGCCGACGAGATCGACATGGTGATCAACCGGGGCGCGTTCCTGGCCGGCCGTTACAAGGAGGCCTACGACGAGATCGTGGCCACCAAGCAGGCCTGCGGTGACGCCCACCTCAAGGTGATCCTGGAGACCGGCGAGCTGGCCACGTACGACAACGTGCGCCGCGCCTCCTGGCTGGCCATGCTGGCCGGCGGCGACTTCATCAAGACCTCCACCGGCAAGGTCCCCGTCGCGGCGACGCTGCCGGTGACGCTGGTGATGCTGGAGGCGGTCCGCGACTTCCGCGCGGCGACCGGGCGGCAGGTCGGCGTGAAGCCGGCCGGTGGCATCAAGACCACCAAGGACGCCATCAAGTACCTGGTGATGGTCAACGAGACCGTCGGCCCGGACTGGCTCGACCCGGACTGGTTCCGCTTCGGCGCGTCCAGCCTGCTCAACGACCTGCTCATGCAGCGCACCAAGCTGACGACCGGCGTCTACTCCGGTCCCGACTACTTCACCCTGGACTGATAGCCGATGTTCGAATACGCCCCCGCCCCCGAGTCCCGCTCGGTGGTGGACCTCAAGCCCTCGTACGGGCTGTTCATCGACGGCGCGTTCGTCGACCCGACCGACGGCGGCAGCTTCAAGTCGATCAACCCCGCCTCCGAGGAGGTGCTGGCCGAGATCGCCGAGGCCGGCGCCCAGGACGTGGAGCGCGCGGTCCGCGCCGCCCGCACGGCGTACGACAAGGTCTGGGGTCCGATGCCGGGCCGGGACCGGGCGAAGTACCTGTACCGGATCGCCCGGCTCATCCAGGAACGCTCCCGCGAGCTGGCAGTCCTGGAGTCCCTGGACAACGGCAAGCCGATCCGGGAGTCCCGCGACGTCGACCTGCCGCTGGTCGCCGCGCACTTCTTCTACTACGCCGGCTGGGCCGACAAGCTGGAGCACGCCGGCTTCGGGCCGAACCCGCGACCGATCGGCGTGGCCGCCCAGGTCATCCCGTGGAACTTCCCGCTGCTCATGCTGGCCTGGAAGATCGCCCCGGCGCTCGCCGCCGGCAACACCGTGGTGCTCAAGCCCGCCGAGACCACCCCGCTGACCGCGCTGCTGTTCGCCGAGATCTGCCAGCAGGCCGACCTGCCGGCCGGCGTGGTCAACATCGTCACCGGTGCCGGCGACACCGGCCGCGCGCTCGTCGAGCACCCCGGCGTCGACAAGGTCGCCTTCACCGGTTCCACCGAGGTCGGCCGGGCCATCGCCCGGTCCGTCGCCGGCACCAGCAAGAAGCTCACCCTGGAGCTGGGCGGCAAGGCCGCCAACATCGTCTTCGACGACGCCCCCATCGACCAGGCCGTCGAGGGAATCGTCAACGGCATCTTCTTCAACCAGGGACACGTCTGCTGCGCCGGCTCCCGCCTGCTCGTCCAGGAGAACGTGGCCGACCGCGTGCTGGAGTCGCTCAAGCGGCGGATGGCCCAGCTCCGCGTCGGCGACCCGCTGGACAAGAACACCGACGTCGGCGCGATCAACTCCGCCGCCCAGCTGGAGCGGATCCGCGAGCTGTCCGACGCCGGCTCCGCCGAGGGCGCCGAGCGCTGGTCACCGCCGTGTGAGCTGCCCGAGCAGGGCTTCTGGTTCGCGCCCACCATCTTCACCGGCGTCACCCAGGCCCACCGGATCGCCCGCGAGGAGATCTTCGGACCGGTGCTGTCGGTGCTCACCTTCCGCACGCCGGCCGAGGCCGTCGAGAAGGCCAACAACACGCCGTACGGGCTGTCGGCAGGCATCTGGACCGACAAGGGCTCCCGCATCCTGTGGATGGCCGACCGGCTGCGCGCCGGTGTGGTCTGGGCCAACACGTTCAACAAGTTCGACCCCACCTCGCCGTTCGGTGGCTACAAGGAGTCGGGTTACGGTCGCGAGGGCGGCCGGCACGGGCTGGAGGGGTACCTCAATGTCTGAGCGGGTCGCGGTACGCAAGACGTACAAGCTCTTCATCGGCGGGAAGTTCCCGCGCAGCGAGTCGGGACGGTCGTATCTCGTGCAGTCCTCGAATGTGTCACTGGCCTCCCGCAAGGACGCCCGGGACGCGGTGGTCGCCGCCCGCGCCGCCGTGAAGGGCTGGGCCGGCGCGACCGCGTACAACAGGGGTCAGATCCTCTATCGCGCCGCCGAGATGCTGGAGGGCCGCCGCGAGCAGTTCGTGGCCCTGGGCATCCCCGGCGACGAGGTGGACGCGGCGGTGGACCGCTGGGTCTGGTACGCCGGCTGGGCCGACAAGCTCGCCCAGGTGTACGGCGGCGCCAACCCGGTCGCGGGCCCGTACTTCAACATCTCCGCGCCCGAGCCCACCGGCGTGGTCGCCGTGGTGGCCCCGGAACGCCCGGCGCTGCTCGGCCTGGTCAGCGTGATCGCCCCGGCGATCGTCACCGGCAACACGGTGGTGGTGGCGGCCTCGCCGTCGGAGCCGCTGGCGGCGGTGACGCTGGCCGAGGTGCTGGCGACCTCCGACCTGCCCGGCGGGGTGGTCAACATCCTCACCGGCGCGATCACGGAGACCGCGCCGGCGCTGGCCGCGCACATGGACGTCAACGCGATCGACCTGACCGGGGTGACCGACGCGTCGCTCGCCACCGAGCTGGAGGTCAAGGCCGCGGAGAACCTCAAGCGGGTGCTCCGGCCGGCCCCGGCCGGCCACGACTGGTCCGTCGACCCGGGCGTGACCCGGATGACCGCGCTGCTGGAGACCAAGACGGTGTGGCACCCCAAGGGGGTCTAGCTCTGCGGGCCGTGAAGTGCCTGGTGGGGGGCGTGTCGGGCGTTTGCGGGGTG
The DNA here is from genome assembly GCF_049841615.1 of Micromonospora sp. DT63. Taxonomy (NCBI): domain Bacteria; kingdom Bacillati; phylum Actinomycetota; class Actinomycetes; order Micromonosporales; family Micromonosporaceae; genus Micromonospora; species Micromonospora sp. DT63. The sequence goes on from NZ_JBNCKQ010000004.1 coordinate 580,359, forward strand.
GTTGGTTGGGCAGGCGAGGGGCGCACGAGCACCGACGAACAGGAGTCGACGCATGCGCGCACTGCGACTGCCCAACTGGAAGTCCGAGCCGGAGATCGTGGAGGTCGACCAACCGGAGCCCGGCCCGGGTGAGGTCGTGATCAAGGTCGGGGGCGCGGGCGCCTGCCACTCCGACCTGCACCTCATGGACGAATTCGAGGCGGGGGCGGTGCCCTGGAACCCGCCGTTCACCCTCGGGCACGAGAACGCCGGCTGGGTGCACGCCCTGGGTGCGGGCGTCACCGGGCTGGAGATCGGTCAACCGGTGGCGGTCTACGGCCCCTGGGGTTGCGGCATCTGCGCCCGCTGCCGGGTGGGCGCCGACAACTACTGCGAGAACCCGGCCGGTGCGCCCGTCCCCGGGGGCGGTGGCGGCCTGGGACTCGACGGGGGGATGGCCGACTACCTGCTCGTTCCGGCCGCCCGGCACGTCGTACCGCTGCCCGACGGCCTCGACCCGGCGTCCGCCGCCCCGCTGACCGACGCCGGGCTGACCCCGTACCACGCGGTCCGCCGGTCGTGGGCGAAGCTCGCACCCGAGAACACGGCAGTGGTCATCGGCGTGGGTGGTCTGGGGCACGTGGGCGTGCAGATCCTCAAGGCCACCACGGCGGCCCGGGTGATCGCCGTGGACACCCGCGAGGAGGCCCTCAAGCTGGCCGAGGAGTGCGGCGCGGACCTGACCGTACGCTCCGGCGAGGGCGCGGCGGACGAGATCAGGGGCGCGACCGGCGGTCGTGGCGCGGACGTGGTGCTGGACTTCGTCGGCGCCGACCCCACCCTGAAGCTCGGCGCGGCGGTCGTCCGGACCGTCGGGGACCTGACCGTCGTGGGCCTCGGCGGCGGCACCCTGCCGGTCTCGTTCTTCGCCGTCCCCTACGAGGCCAGCATCCAGACCACCTACTGGGGCAGCCGTCCCGAACTCGGCGAGGTGCTGGAACTGGGCGCGCGTGGGCTGGTACGACCCAAGATCACCACATTCGGCCTCGACCAGGCCATGGACGCGTACCGCCGGATGCGGGACGGGACGCTGGAGGGTCGCGCGGTCATCGTTCCGTGATCAGGAACGCGGGCCGGCCGTGCCACCGGCCGGCCCACCGCAGGGTCTACTACCGGGGGTAGGATTGCCGGGTGACTCGGTTGGGCGATCTTGAGCGTGCGGTGATGGACGTGCTGTGGGACGTGGTCCCGGGCACGTCGGACGGGGTGACCGTGCGCGAGGTGGCCGACGCGCTCGACGGTCGCGAGCTGGCGTACACGACGGTGATGACCGTCCTCGACCGGCTCGCCGGCAAGGGCATGGTGCAGCGGGAACGGGAAGGTCGCGCCTGGCGGTACCGGCCGGCGGCCAGTCGTGAGGCGCACATCGCCCAGCTCATGCTCGACGCCCTCGACCTGGGCGGCAGCCGCGACGCCGCGCTCGTGCGCTTCGCCCGCTCGGTGACCGGCACCGAGGCCGAGGTGCTGCGGGCCGCCCTGGGCAGCGAGGCCGGGCTGGCCGGGCCCGGTTCCGCCGACAGCGACACGGGCGGGGCCGACGCCCTGACCGACCGGGTGGATCCGCCGGCGGGCCGACGGCCGGCCGGCGAGGCAGCGGAGCGGTAGGGCCCGCGCCATGGCCTACGCCGTGCACTTCGCCGCCACCATGCTGGCCTGCTATCTCACCGCGCAGGTGCTGGCCCGTTCCACCTGGACGTGGCGCAGCCCGCGGGTGGCGATCATCTGCTGGCAGGCCGTCGGGCTGGCGCTGGGCCTCTCCGCGATGGGCCTGCCGATGGCCCTCGGGCTGAGCGCCTACGACCTGCCGACCGGCAGCGCCCTGCTCGCCCTGACCACCGACCTCGCCCACGGCAATCTGCCGATCGGCGAGACCGCGTTGCACCTCGGCAGCGTCGGAGTGGGCTTCGGCATCGGAGCGGTGCTCGTCACCACCACCGTCCGCAGCATCCACGGGACCATCCGCGCCCAGCGCCGACACCGGGACCTGCTGACCCTGGTGGCCCGGGACGACCCGGCAGCCCCCGGGGCGCTCGTCCTGGACCATCCGAGCGCCGCCGCGTACTGCCTGCCCGGGGTGAAGCCGCAGGTGGTGGTCAGCGCGGGCACGTTGAGCCTGCTGGACCGCGCCGAACTGGCCGCCGTGCTCTCCCACGAGCGCGCGCACGCCCACGAGCGACACGATCTGGTGCTGCTGCCGTTCACCGCCCTGTGCCGGGCGCTGCCGTGGTTCGGCTGGGTCCGTGACGCACACGAGCGGGTCGCCCTGCTGGTCGAGATGCGCGCCGACGACAAGGCCCGCGAGCTGCACGCCGAGGCTCCGCTGGCGGGCGCGCTGCGCCGCTTCGCCGCCGCCGGGCACCGGGTCACCCCGGCCGGCGCGCTGGGCCTGGGCGACCGCGACCTGGACGTACGCGTCCAGCGCCTGCTGGTCGCCGATCGGCCGCCCCGCGCCCTCGGGGCCACGGCCCTCGCGGTGGCCACCACCCTGGTCGCCCTCCCGATCACGCTCTTTCTGAGCTGACGCCCGAGCCCCACGCTCTCGCACGTCCCCGGCGCGCGCCGCCCGCTGGCGCGCGCCTCGCACCCACCCCGGCGCGGTGGAGCGCGATCATCTCCCGGATCCCATTACTACTACGGCCCGTCGTAGAATTTACTACGACGGGCCGTAGTAGTAGTTACATGTAGGCAAGCTACGTGTAGGGTTGCTACGACAAGGGAGCCAACAGCTAGGGAGAGCCGGCCATGGATACGCTGCTCCTCGCCCGCCTGCAGTTCGCCACCACCACGTCGATCCACTTCCTGTTCGTGGTCGTCACGCTCGGGCTGGTCACGCTGCTGGTCGGCATGCAGACCGCATGGGTGCTCACCGGCAACGCGAAGTGGGAGCGGCTGACCCGGTTCTGGGGCCAGCTCTACGTGATCAACTACGTGCTCGGCATCGCCACGGGCATCGTGATGGAGTTCCAGTTCGGGCTGAACTGGAGCGGCCTGTCGCGTTACGTCGGCAACGTCTTCGGTGCGCCGCTGGCGATCGAGACGCTTGTGGCGTTCTTCCTGGAGTCCACGTTCCTCGGGATGTGGATCTTCGGTTGGCACCGGCTCCGCAAGAGCGTCCACCTCGCGCTGCTGTGGGGCGTGGCGCTCACCGCGTACGCCTCGGCGTTCTGGATCATGGTGGCCAACTCCTGGCTGCAACACCCGGTCGGGTACGAGGTCCGCGACGGCATCGCCCACCTCACCGACTTCGGCGCGCTGCTCACCAACCCCAGCCTCGGCATGGCGTTCGGGCACGTGGTCTCCGCCGCGCTCCTGGTCGGCGGGATGCTGATGGCGGCCGTCAGCGCCTGGCACCTGATCCGGCGTACGCCCGACTTCGCGCTCTTTCGCACCTCGCTGCGGATCGGCCTGGTCACGGCGGCACTGGCGATCACGATGGTGCAGGGCTTCGGCTTCGCCCAGTTCGGCCCGGTCGGCGAGGTGCAGCCGACCAAGTTCGGCGCGGACGACCCCGAGGCGCAGGCGCTGATCGGCGAGTGGACGACCCGGTTCGGGCCGGGCGACTACACCCCGCCGGTGCTGGCCAGTGTCGGGCTGGGCTTCATGATCCTCATCGGCTTCACCCTCGGCTGCGTGTGGTTGCTGCTGCCCCTGCTCTACCGGGACTGGATCATCCGACTGCGCTTCCCCCTCTGGCTCATCCTGCTCGCCGTGCCGTTGCCGTTCATCGCGGTGATCCTCGGCTGGATCGCCCGCGAGGTCGGCCGCCAGCCCTGGGTGGCGTACGGGCTGCTCCCCACCGGGCAGGCGGTCTCCCCCGTCGGCACGCCGGTGATGCTCGCCTCGCTGATCGGCTTCAGCCTGCTGCTGGGCACCCTCGCCGTCACCAACTGGGTGCTGCTCGCCCGGCACGCGGGCCGTGGCGCGGCCGACCCGGCTCTCGGCCGCCCACCGGCGGCGCCCGGTGAGCCGGCCCACCCCGAACCCGCCCTCGCCTGAGCGACTGAGGAGACTCACCGTGGATCTCGCCTGGTACGCCCTTCTCGGCCTCTTCTTCGCCTCCTACCTCGTGCTCGCCGGCTACGACTACGGCGTCGGGTTGCTGCTCGCCCGGGGCGGCGCCCCGGCCGGGCGGCGGGCCGCGCTCACCGCTCTCGGCCCGTTCTTCCTCGGCAACGAGGTCTGGCTGGTCGCCGCCGTGGGCATCCTGTTCGGCGCCTTCCCGGTGCTGGAGGGCGAGCTGCTCGCCGGCTGCTACCCGGCGGTCGCCGGCGCCCTGGTCGGCGTCGTCCTGGTCACCGCCGGGGTGCAACTGCGCAGCCGGCCGGGCGACGTGCGGGTCCGCGCCCGCTGGGACCGGGTCATCGTGGTCGGCAGCGCGCTCGCCGCGCTGGGCTGGGGGGTGGTGCTGGCCGCGCTGTTGCAGGGCGTGCCCCGCCAGGCCGACGGGCACGTCGCCGGGGTGTCGCACCTGGCGACCCCGTTCGCGGCGACCGCCGGGCTGACCATGGTCGCCCTGGTCGCGGTGCACGGTGCGACATTCCTCACGCTGCGACTGCCGGCCGACGCCGCCGACGCGGCCGGCCGCACGGCCCGCCGGCTGGTGCCGGTGGCGCTCTGCGCGGTCGTCGTGGCCACCGTCGTGGGCGTGCTCTCCCCTCGGGTACGCGACGCCGTCGGGCGACCGGCGGTGGCCGTACTCCTGCCGGTGTTGCTGGTGGTGGCGCTGCTGGCGGCCCGCGCGGCGCTGGCACGGCGGCGGCCGGGGTGGGCCCTGATCGCCACCGGCGCGGCAATGGGGCTGCCCGTGGCGCTGGTCGGCGCGGCTCTCTGGCCCTACGTGCTGGTGTCCACGACCGACCCGGGCGCCTCGCTGACGGTGGCCGACGCGGCCGCCAGCACGCCGACGCTGCGGCTGCTCGGCTGGGTGGCGCTACCGCTGCTGCCGGCCCTACTAGGCTTCCAGGCGATGTGCTGGTGGGTTTTCCGGGGACGGACCGACGGCAGGGCACCGGTGTACTGGTGAACCGCCGTCCCTTCGACCCGCGTCTGCTGCGTCGGGTCCCTGCGGCCCGGCGCGATCTCGCCGTGCTCGCGCTCCTCGGCGTGCTCGGCGCCGCGTTGATCGTCGCGCAGGCCACCGCGCTGGCGGCGGTGCTGGCCACCGCCTTCGACGAGCGGCTGAACCGGCCGGCGCTGGCGGGTCTCGTGGTCGCGGTCGCCGCCCGGTCGGCGCTGGTCTGGGCACAGGGCACGGTCTCCGCGCGGGTCGCCGCCACGGTCAAGGCCACGCTGCGGGCCGACCTGCTCGGCGCGGTGGGGCGGCACGGGCCGGGCTGGGTGGCGGGGCAACGGGCCGGCGAGCTGGCCACCCTGACCGGGCGTGGGCTGGACGCGCTGGACGCCTACTTCACCGGGTACCTGCCGCAGTTGGTGCTCAGCGTGACGGTGCCCGTGGCCGTGCTGGCCCGGATCGTCGTCGCCGACTGGGGCTCGGCGCTGATCATCGCGTTGACGCTGCCGCTGATCCCGGTCTTCGGCGCGCTGCTCGGCTGGCAGGCGCAGGCCGCCACCGAGCGGCAGTGGCGCCGGCTGGCCCTGCTGGGCGGGCACTTCCTGGACATGGTGGCCGGGCTGCCCACCCTGCGCGCCTTCGGCCGGGCCCGCGCGCAGACCGAGGTGGTCCGCCGGATGGCCGACGGGCACCGGGTCGCCACCATGAAGACACTGCGGATCGCCTTCCTCTCCGCGCTGGTGCTGGAGCTGGTCGCCACCCTGTCGGTGGCCCTGGTCGCGGTGCCGGTCGGCATCCGGCTGCTCGGCGGAGGGCTGACCCTGCACACCGCGCTGCTGGTGCTGCTGCTCACCCCCGAGGCGTACCTGCCGCTGCGGGCCGCCGGCAGCCGCTTCCACGCCAGCATGGAGGGGCTCACCGCGCTGGACGAGGCGCTCACCGTCTCGGCCGTGCCCGCCACCCCCCGCGCCGCCGAGGGTGCGACCACCCCGGACGGTCGCGGCGAGATCCGGTTCGAGGCCGTGACAGTGGCGTACGAGCGGACCACCGCGCTGCGCGACGTCACAGTGACCATCCGGCCCGGTGAACGGATCGCCATCATCGGGCCCAGCGGCGCCGGCAAGAGCACCCTGCTCGGTCTGCTGCTCGGCTTCGTGACCCCGACCAGCGGCCGGATCACGGTCGACGGTGTCGACCTCGCCACCGCCGACCCGGACGCCTGGCGTCGGCAGCTCGCCTGGGTGCCGCAGCGCGCCCACCTCTTCGCCACCTCGCTGGCCGACAACATCCAGCTCGGCGCACCGGACACCTCGCCCGAGGCGCTCGCCGCCGCGGTCCGCGACGCGGCCCTCGACGACGTGGTGGCCGCCCTGCCCGACGGACTGACCACGCTGCTCGGCGAGCGCGGGCACGGCCTGTCCAGCGGCCAGCGGCAGCGCGTCGCACTGGCCCGGGCGTTCCTGCGCGACGCCCCGGTGGTGCTGCTCGACGAGCCCACGGCACGGCTGGACACGGCCGCCGAAGCGGTGGTGCTCGACGCCACCCGGCGGCTGGTCGCCGGACGGACGGCGCTGCTGGTGGCGCACCGGCCGGCGCTGCTGACCGACGCCGACCGGGTCCTGCGCATCGAGGACGGCCGGGTCACCGAGCTGACGCCCGAACCGACGTCGAGGGCGACACGATGAGCGCGGAACACGGACCGGAGGTCGGGGCCGGCGTGGCATCGGCCGGGCGGGTCGGCGCCGAGCGCGCGGTGCTGCGGCTGGCCCGCCCGTACCTCGGCCGGCTGGCCGGCGCCGGGCTGCTCGCCGCCGCCACCGAGTTCGCCGGGCTCGCCCTGATGGCCACCGCGACGTGGCTGCTGATGAGCGCCGCCGGGCGGCCTCCGCTGGACCGGCTCACCGTGGCGATCGTCGCGGTCCGGGCACTGGCGATCAGCCGGGGCGTGTTCCGCTACACCGAACGGCTCGCCGGGCACGACGCGGTCCTCCGCATGATCACCGACGTACGGGCCCGGGTCTTCGCCACCCTCACGGCCCGCCGCGACACCCGACACCGCTCGGGGGACGTCCTGAGCCGGCTGGTCTCCGACGTCGAGGCGGTCCAGGATCTGCTGCTGCGGGTGCTGGTGCCCGGCGCGGCGGCGGCACTGGTCGGGGTGCTGGCGGTGGCCACTGCGGCGCTGATCTCACCACCGGCCGCCGGTGTGCTCGCGCTCGGGCTGGTGGTCGCCGCCGTTGCGCTGCCCGCGCTGGCCACAGCCGTCACCCGGCGCAGCGCCGCCGAGGTGGCGCCGCTGCGCGGCGCGCTGGCCACCGACGCCGTCGACCTCACCCACGGCGCCGCCGACCTGGCCGCGTTCGGGGCGACCGACGCCGCGCTGCGCGTCGCCGAACAGCGGGCCGGCCGGCTCGCCCGCCTGGAACGCCGGCTGGCCGCCACCGGCTTCGCGGTGGACGCCGCGGGGGTGTTGACGGCCGGACTGACCGCCGCCGCGGTGGTGCTTGTCGCGCTGGCCTCCGACGTGCCGGGCGTCCTGGTCGGAGTGCTGGCCGTCGGGACCCTGGCCGCCGTGGAGGTGGCGCTGGCCCTCGTCTCGGCCGCCCGGCAGTGGACCCAGCTGCGGCCCGGCCTGGCCCGGGTGGCGGCCCTCCTCGACGTCGAGGAGCCCACCGCCACGCCCGCTCCCCCGGCGACCGACCTGGCCGAGCCGCACGACCTGCGCTTCGTCGAGGTGAGCGTGCGGTACCGCACTGGCGCCGCACCCGCGCTGGACGGGGTGAGCCTGGACCTGCCCGCCGGCCGGCGCATCGCAGTCGTCGGCCCGAGCGGCGCCGGCAAGAGCACCCTGGCCGCCGTGCTGACCGGTGCGGTCCGGCCCACCTCCGGCCACGTCACCCTGGCCGGGCGCGACCTGCTGACGTACGCCGAGGAGGACCTGCCCCGCAGCGTCGGCGGGCTGCTCGCCGAGGCGTACGTCTTTCATGCCACGGTCCGGGAGAACCTGCTGCTCGGGCGGGCCGGGGCCGACGAGGACGAGTTGACCGCGGCCATGAGGGCCGCCGGCCTGCTCGACTGGGTGCGCGCCCAGCCGGCCGGCTGGGACACCCTGGTCGGCGAGGAGGGCGGTCAGCTCTCCGGCGGCCAGCGGCAACGGCTCGCGCTCGCCCGGGCCCTGCTCGCCGCGCCGCCGGTGCTGGTGCTCGACGAGCCCACCGAGGGGCTGGACCCGACGGCCGCCGACGCGGTGCTCGCCTCCGCCCTCGCCGCCACCCCCGCCGGGCACTCGGTCCTGCTGATCAGTCACCGGCTCAGCGGGCTGGCCGACCTCGACGAGATCGTCGTCCTCGACGGCGGCCGGGTGATCCAGCGCGGCCGGCACGCCGAGTTGGTCGCGACCCCCGGCTGGTACCGGGACCAGTGGCTTCTCCAGGCGGCAGCCGAGCGCGGGTACCTGGCCCTCGCTCCCTGACCCGCTTCGGGGACGGACCAGGGTTCTCCCCGACGTGGAGGCGCTCGCCTCCGTGGCAGGGTGGTGCCATGCGGCATGCTGACGACTTCCTGGTCGAGGAGCACCTGCGGGCGCTGGCGTCCCGGTTGCAGGGGCCGGCGCGGCTGAAGTCCGACCTGCTCACCGAGGCGCGGCACGACCTGCAGGACTCCGTCGACGCGTACCGCGAGAGCGGTGTGCCACCCACGGAGGCGCAGCTGCGGGCGGTGGCCGAGTTCGGCTCACCGGCGCAGCTGCTGCCGTCCTGGCAGGCGGAGCTGGCGGTGGCCGCCCTGCGCGGCCTGTCCCTGCGGATGCTGGCCGTGGCCGGGATCCTGGTGGCCGCCGGCGACCTGACGTGGCGCGGGTCGAGCTGGAGCGCGGGTCCGCCGCCGCCGGCGCTCTACCGGCTGCTCTCCGCCTCGGTCGACTGGATCTGGCTCGGCGCACTGCTGCTGGCCGTGACCGGCCTGCTGGTGGTGCGGGCGAGCGCCCGGTCCGCACGACCGGGCCTGGCGGCGGCGCAGCGCGCGGTGGGCGCCGCCCTGATCGGCACGCTGGTCCTCGGCATCGTGGCCGGCGGGGCACTCTTCGCCTGGTCGATCGATATGTGGGACGCGGCGCTGACGTGGCCACCGATGATCGTCGGCATGGTCGTGATGGGCGCGGCGCACTTCTCGCTGACCCGCGCCGCGCGCGGCTGGCTGCGGGCCGCCGCCCGCTGACCGGCCGCCACCGCCGTGCCGACCCCCGGACGGCTCAGGCGGGGGTGACGGGCGGGCTGCCGGGATCGAGGAAACGGCCGACGGTCACGCGGAACTCCTGCCATCCGGCGCGCTCGCCCGCCAGCGCGCGGCGGCCGGAGTCGGTGAGCTGGTACGTCCGCCGCTCGCGACCGTTGACAGTGCTCCAGGTGCTCGCCACGTGACCCGCGCGTTCCAGCCGGCGCAGCGCCGGATAGATCGTGCCGGTGGGCAGGTCGAGACTGCCGTCACTGCGCGCCCGCAGGGACTCGATGATGGCGTACCCGTGCAGCGCGCCCTGTTCGAGAACGGCGAGCAGAAGGGCGTCGAGGTGGCCGTGCAGCGCCTGGGCCTTCATGCGTAGCAACGCTACTTGTCGAACGCCCGGATCGCCACCGTCACGCACGCGCAGGCCCGACACGTTTCCCGGCCGGTCACCGGGGTGCGGGCTCCGCGCTTCCCGAGCCGCCGACTAGGGTATGTGCCCAGAGTCACTCGCCGGTCGGAGACGCCGGCGGGTGGGCAACCCGAAGCACACGGAGGTCAGCGTGGCCCGCCAGTCGCCCCAACGGCCCGACGCCGACGAGCCCGAGCTCGACGACACCACCGGCCCGGCCGAGCCAGACGAGGCCGACGAGGCCGACGACACCCCCCGCGCGTCGGCCGACCGGTCGCTCTGGGACGAGCTGCGGATCGACCCGGTGGAGATCGCCCTGCCCGCCGGCACCGGCTTCACGCTGCGGGCGTACCGGCCGGCGGGGTCACTGACCCCTACCGACGTGACCGAGCGCGACCAGGACGACCCGTTCCTCGCCCGCCGCCAGGTGATCGAGGAGGAGGACGACGAGACCGTCGTCATCCTCGACGAGGAGCTGGCCGAGGAGTTCGCCGACCGTGACGAGGACGAGCCGTCCCGCCGTCGCCGCGACAGCGCCACGGACGCCGACGCGACCGCCGAGGACGACGAGACCGAAGCCGAGGCCGAGGCCGAGGACGTCGCCGACGAGGCGGACGACGAGGAGGTGCCGGTCTTCCTCAGCCACCGCGGCAAGCTGCTGCTGTTCAAGACCCCCGAATCGCTTGTCAGTTTCATCCGCTCCGGCGCACCCAACGATCTGTCCCAACTGGACAGCTGGAATGAATTGTCCGAACGGGTGGAGCCGGCCGACATCGCGCCGCTCGACGAGGACACCTACGAACTCGACCTCGTCGTGGAGAACCTGCGCGGCGGTCACGACAGCTGGGATTCGACCCTGCTGATCGAGGCCGGCGAGGTCGCCCGCGACCTGTCGTACGCGTTGCGCCTGCCTGCGGTACTGGACATGCTCTCCGCCGGCTCCAGCCTCGACGACCTGGACGAGGCGCTGCGGGCCACGGCCAACGGCGGGATCGGCGCCTTCATGGGCCGGCGACGGTTGAAGAAGATCGGGGCACAGACCGCGAGTTTGGGTTGGCGCACCATTGTCGGCAAGATCTCTGCGGTGGTGGACTGGCGCGACTGACCCGTACCGGGGAGCATCAGTTGCTGGCAGTAGGAAGACCTGTCCCGGGAGGAGGACGACGCCGTGGCGCTCGTGCGCGTGTACTGCGGTCTGGCCTCGGCGGATCCGGCTGACCGACCGGCCTCGGCCGGTTCGACGCTGACGTCCGCTGTGGTCGACGACGCAGGCCGTCTGCTGCATGTCTGCGAGATCGGCGACGACGCGGCTGGTTACGCCCAGCTCGTCGCCCTGCTCGTGGAGCGGTCGGGCGGGCCGAGCGGTGCGGCCATCGCCGCCGACAGCGACGACCACACGGTCACCTCGCTGTTGAGCGCGGCGGGTCGGCCCCTGGCGATCGCCGACGACGACTCGGTGGACGACTTCGCCGAGCGGTTCGCCGACGACGACTCCCTGGAGGAGATGCAGTCACCCCCGGCCGAGCGTCGGGCCGTCGGCCTGGCCCGCGCGTTGCAGGCCGGTGCGCTCTCCGCCGTCACGCTGCCCGCTCCCCGGGACCTCGCCGGCTACAAGCAGGTGCTCGCCGCGCACGCCGCCCTGGCCAGCGGCCGGCACTCCGCCGCCGTGGCGCTGCGCGAGGTGCTGCGGGAGCTCTACCCGGCGGCGCTGCGCGCCTATCCGGATCCGGCCGAGCCGGTGTCCCTGGCCGTGCTGGACGCGCTGCCCGAGCCGGGCATGCTCGGCGGCACCATCGCCCGTGGCCGTGAGGTGTCCGTCGCCGCGGACGCCATCGCCGCGCATCTCGCGGCGGACGGGGTCGCCGATGCCGAGGAGATCAACGAGGCGGTCACCGCGCTGCGGGTCGCCATCTCGGAGACACCCCGCCGCGCCGCCGTCAACCGGGCGCTCACCTCCGCCGTGGCCGAGACCGTCCGGCAGGCCGTCGCCTCCGTACGGGCCTGCGACGCCGGCTGCGAGGCCCTCGTCAGCGCGCTCAGCGCGCGGGTCAGCACGCCCGCCCCGGCCCCCGGCCGACGGGCCGCAGCCCGTCGTGGCGAGTCGGTCGGCGAGCTGACCGGCCTCGCCGGCATGCGCACGGTCCGGCCGACGCCGGCCGCCGCCGAGCCCACGCCGGTCACCGGCCGACGCAGCCGACCCGAGCCGGCGCCGGGCAGCGCCCCGCTGGCGTCGCCGCGTCCTCTCGGGCCGCCGCCGGTCGCCCCTGCTCCGGTCACCCCTCCGCCGGTCGCGCCCGCGCCGATCGCACCGGCAGCGGTCGCCGGCCCGCCGGTGTCGGCGCCTCCCGGGCGGGCCGAGCCCATGCCGAGCCGGATCGACGGTCCGACCAACCGGCCGGTCTCGTCGCCGCCGCCCCCGCCGCCGGGGATCACCCCCATCGCGCCGACCCAGCGGGGCACCGTGCCGCCCGCCGAGGCTGGCGAGCCGTTCCGGCCGACCCTCACCACCGCCGCGATCAACCACGCGCGGGCCGAGCGGCAGCGTACGGTCATTCCGCCCCGCCCGAAGACCAACGGCGAGCGGCAGAGCCACGTGCAGCGGCCGGTCGAGGAGCCGCCCACCGGCGGGTTCAGCGCCACCGACCTCAGCATCCCGGTGCCCGCTCCCCGGCCGGGTCAGGAGCCGACGGCGCCTCCGGGTTCCCGAGCGAACTGGCCCCTGGTCAACAACCCGGAGGACCCGGCCGACAGTTCGCCGAACAACCCGGTCGCCTACCCGTACGGCAGCAACCGCGTCGACGCCCCGACCGACCCGGGCCGGGCCGACGGTCGCGTCACGCCGCCCTGGCTGGCCGACGACCTGCCCCAGGAGCCGCCCATGCTGCGGCTGGTCGAGCCGCCGCCGCTGGCGGACCGGGCACTGCGGGAAGGGCTCAACCCGCCCGCCGGTGACCCCCGCCTGGAGACGCCGCCGCTGCGGCTCGTCGACCGGGAGCAGGCCGCCCGCAACAACCGTCAGGCGCCCCGCGTCGAGCGGGCCGCCGAGCACCGGCCGCCGCCCCCGGTCGAACACCGGCCTCCCCCGGTCGAGCACCGGCCGCCGCCGGTGGCCGACGAGGGCGACGGGGATCTGCTGATCTTCGCCCAGGCCAAGTCGGCGTGGTTCGTCGGGCACACCGAAGAAGAGTCCGACCTGGACTGGTCGACCACTGCCGACACCGGGTGGCAGGCCGCCGAGCAGGCAGCCCGTCCCGCGGTGGGCGCCGAGACCAACGCCGGGCTGCCGAAGCGCGTCCCGCAGGCAAATCTGGTCCCGGGTTCCCCGCTGCGCGAGGAGCGTCCACTGCGGATAGTGCGGGACGCGGCGAGCCTCGCGGAGAACACCACCGGCTACTTCCGCGGCTGGCGTCGCGGGCAGGAGATCGGCGGGTTCGCGGTGGGCGGCCGGCCAGGCCGCGAGGCGGCCGGTGGCTGGGACTTCAGCCGCGACCACGGGGACCGCGACGACGACCGGGAGTACGAGTACCGCTCCGCCGGCTACCAGTCCTGAGCGTCTCTCTCACGTACGCGTTCCTTCCGCCCCCAGTCCGACACCGGCTGGGGGCGGAAGTGCGTTCAGGGGCCAACCAGAGCGGCCCGGGGCTACACGGGCGGGGCGGCCCGAGGGATGGCCCACCAACGCAAGAGATCTTGGAAGGAAGCCGCCCCCAGACCGGGGCGACACCTTCCAAGATCTCTTTTGGGCGAGCCGTTCGCGCCCCGGGCAGCATTCAGCGCCCGGTGGCGGCCAGGGCCACCACCGGGCGCGAGAGCGTCCCGATCAGGCCGGGGCGACGGCGCGCGTACGGCGCATGGTGAGCACGTACTCGACAAGCGAGATCAGCACGTGCTTCGTCGACTCCCGGTTACGGGCGTCGCAGGCCACCACCGGCACGTCGCTCGAGATCGCCAAGGCGTCCCGGACGTCCTGCGGGTCGTGGTACTGCATCCCGTCGAAGCAGTTGATGGCCACCAGGTACGGCAGCCGCCGGTGCTCGAAGAAGTCGATCGCCGCGAAGCAGTCGGCCAGCCGGCGGGTGTCCACCAGCACGACCGCACCGATCGCGCCCCGCACCAGTTCGTCCCACATGAACCAGAATCGGGTCTGACCCGGCGTACCGAACAGGTACAGGATCAGGTCACGGTCGATCGAGATCCGGCCGAAGTCCATGGCCACCGTGGTCGTCGTCTTGCCCGGCACCTGCCGGGTATCGTCGACGCCCACGCCAGCGGAGGTCATGATGGCCTCGGTGGTCAGCGGCGTGATCTCCGAGACCGAGCCGACCAGCGTCGTCTTACCGACGCCGAATCCACCGGCGATAACGATCTTCGCCGACGTCACGCGCCCACTCGGGTTCGGTGGGCGGTGCGACATGTCAGAGCCTGCGAAGTCCACTCAGCACCCTCTCCAGCAGTTCAGTGCCCACCGCGTCGTCGGAGTCGTCCAGGATGGTCGGCTCGTGGACCGCGACCAGGCCGTCCGTCGCCATGTCGGCGATGAGCACCCGGGCCACACCGAGCGGGAGCTGCATCCGCGCCGCGATCTCGGCGAGCGATTGCACGCGTCCGTCACACAGCGCGGCGATGTACTGGTGTTCGCGGCCACCACCGTTGCCATTGGCAGTGGTGCGGCCGCGCACCGTCGTCTCGACGAGCGCCTCCAGCGCGATGTCGAGCCGGGGACGGGTTCGACCACGGGTCACGGCGTATGGACGGACCAACGCTCCGGTCGGTTCGTCACGATCGGCCATGTCGCCGCTCACCTCCTTCGCACCCCGTACCGGCTCCCACCGGTGGAACTCGTCGTTCTTGTCGTTTCAGTTGCGCCGACCGCACGATCGGCGAGGCGTCAGCCCAGCATGCCCGCGGCCGCGCGCGGCTGCGGGGTCAGGGCGTCGCCCACCCGGTCGACCAGTAGTGCCATCTCGTAGCCGACCTGCCCGACGTCGGAGCTGCGGGCCGCCAGCACGGCGAAGGACGAACCATCCGAGATGGACATCAGGAACAGGAAGCCATTGTCCATCTCCACGACGGTCTGGAGCACCGCGCCTCCCTCGAAGCAGCGGGCCGCCCCCTGGGTCAGGCTGACCAGACCGGACGCGATCGCGGCGAGCTGGTCTGCCCGGTCCCGCGGCAGGTCCCGTGACGACGCGAGGAGCAGGCCGTCCGCCGAGACGGCGACCGCATGTGCGACACCGGGCACCCGGTCGGCGAAGTTGGCCAGCAGCCAACCAAGATCCTGCGTAGTTGTCATCCTTCTTGCTCCTTCTGCCCGCTCCCGGCCGCTGGGCCTGAGCCAGACTGCGAGGATTGCTGCCCTCCCGGAGTCGCCTCCGGGCTGGTCGGGTTGTCCGAGGTGCTACGCCCTCGCTGCACGCCCCGGTGGTAGGCGGAGAGCAGGCCACGGACCGCCTCCGGGGAACGTCGCTGGACCGAGGTGGCGGGCTTCTCCACCGCGCCCGGCACCAGCTGCGCCATCGGCTTGCGCTTCGGCAGACCGGTCGTGGTGGTCTCGTTCACCGGCACCGCGGTGGCCGCTGCCGAGGCGGCACGCCAGCCGTCGTCGGCGGCGGTCTGCCAGCCGTTGGTCTGCGATTGGGGCCGGCGGTTCGGCAGGCTCTCGGCGAGGCCGGGGCGAGCGCCCCCGTTCGCTGTCGACCCGTTGTCCCGCGGCGCTCCTCCGGCCGTCGGAGTGTCTGCCATCGGCGTGTTACCTGTCGTCCCGGGTGATGTCTTGTGGACTGCCCCACCGTTGGCCTCGACCGCCGCGAACTGCTGGGTCGCGTCACCGCCACCGCCGTTCGCCGCCGGCTTGTCGCCGGCCGCGGCCTCCTCCGCACCCGGACGGCGGGTACGGAACCAGGCGGACTCGAGCTCCCGGAAGATCGGCAGCTCCATGGTCTCGTCCGCGTACCGCTGGCGGTTCTGGGCCTGCGGCTGCTGCGGTGCCGGGCGGGTCTGCGCCGGCGGCGGCGACGCCTGGGCCTGCGGGGCCTGAGCCTGCGGGCCTCGGGCCTGCGGGGCCTGGGGCTGCGGGGCTCGGGTCGGCTGAGCCTGAGGCGCCGGAGCCGACTGCTGGGCCGCGGTGCTCGGCTGGTCGCCGGGGCGCGGCACCCGGGGCAGCTCCGTCGTCATGTCCAGGGCGGCGGCGAGCCGCTCGGGCACCGGCGGGGTCTGCGTGTCCCGCTCGCCACCGGGCACCGGCGGCCAGGCCGGCGGCGCCGGAGCGCTGGACGCCGGGGCGGGCGGGGCGGACCGGGGCGTGAAGCCGCTGAACGACTGGCCGGAGGCCGGCGGCGCCGAGTACGGCTGGCCGGACGCCGGGGAGGCCGAGACCGGCGACGCGGACACCGGCGGACCGGCGTACGGCTGGCCGGAGGCCGGAGCGGCGGACACCGGCGGGCTGCCGTACGGCGCACCCGAGTAGGGCTGACCGGAGTACGGCTGACCGGACGCCGGCGAGGCGGAGACCGGCGCACCGGGGTACGGCTGCGCGGAGACCGGCGGCGCGGAGTACGGGTGCGCCTCCGGGCTGCTGGGCAACTGCCGGGGGATGGTCGGCTGCTGGCCGGTGGTGGTCGGCTCGTCGCCGGCCCGCCGCTGCGGCAGCGGGTCGATGGTCTGGCCGTTGGCCGTCCGGGGCGTGAACCCGTCGCCGCCGTTGACCCCGTTGCTCGCGCTCGCGCCGGTCAGGTCCGACCAGGCGGGCATCGAGCGGTACGCACCGGTGTTGGCGGGCGTGCCGGCGCCGTTGCGCGATGCCGGGTCGAACGGCCGACCGCCCAGGGTGACCTGGTTGCCGGACTCGCCGGGGCGCGGGCCGTTGCCCAGCGCGGGCAGCGCGCCGAGGACCGGCGCGGGCCCGTTGTGCTGAGGGCCGGCCGCGGGCAGGGCCGGCGGCTGCTGCACCCGGCCGGAGAGCGCGCGGGGCACCAGCACCGAGGTGGGCAGGGTCACGTCGGCGACCGTGCCGCGGTCGGCGCCCGGGCGCAGCTCGACGCGAACGCCGTGCCGCGACGCCAGGCGGGCGACCACGACCAGGCCCATCATCCGGGAGACGGCCACGTCCACCTGCGGCGGCGTCGCGAGCTTGTCGTTGAGCTCGTGCAGCTGCTCGCGGCTGATGCCGATGCCGCGGTCCTCCACGTACAGCGAGGCGCGGTCACCGACCCGACGGGCCTCGACCATGACCTGCGAGTCCGGAGGGGAGAACGCGGTGGCGTTGTCGAACAGCTCGGCGACGAGGTGCACCAGGTCGTTGACCGCGTGCGCGGCGACCTCGATGTCGCGGTCGATGACCCCGAACTCGATCCGGGTGTAGTGCTCGACCTCGGACTGCGCGGCGCGCAGCACGTCGATGAGCGCGGCCGGCTCGCGCTGCACGCGCGTGGAGTCGGCGCCCGCGAGGACGAGCAGGTTCTCGTCGTTGCGGCGCATCCGGGTGGCCAGGTGGTCGAGCTGGAACAGCTCGGCCAGCCGGTCCGGGTCCTCCTCGCCGCGCTCCAGCCGGTCGAGGTGCCCGATGAGGCGGTCGACCAGGATCTGCGAACGGCGGGCCAGGTTGACGAACATCGTCGCGACGGAGGCGCGCAGTGCCGCCTGCTCGGCGGCCGTCCGGACGGCTTCCAGGTGGACGGCGTTGAACGCCTCGGTCACCTGGCCGAACTCGTCCTTGCTGCGGACGGGCAGCGGCTCGGCGATCTGGTTGGCCAGCTGCACCGGGGAGAGCTGCCCGACGACCTGCGGGTCGCGGAGTCGGGCCACCGCCTGCGGCAGCCCGTACTGGGCGACGGAGAGGGCGCCCTGGCGCAGCTCACGCAGCGAGCGGGCCATCGACCGGGCGACCAGGTACGCGAAGAGGATGGCCAGCAGCAGCATGCTGAGCAGCAGGCCGGTCTCCAGGAACACCTGGCGCTGGACGTCCGACCGGAGGTTGTCGGCCTCGGCGACCACGTCACCGTCGAGCTTCGTCTCGACGGCGCGGATCAGCTTGGCGTTGGCCGTCATGGCCGATTCCCACTGGTCGGTGCCGAACGGGGCGTTGCTCATGTCGCCTGTGGTGTTGCCGTCGATCCAGCCGGTGTAGTTCTGCGCCTCGCGCCGGTCGCCGCCGGCGACGGTCTGGTCGTGGAACTTCGCCTCGTCGGGGCTGGCTACCGCCTTGAAGCTCTGCAGCGCCTGCTGCTGGCCGGTGCCGCTGGCGATGTAGTCGGTGCGCAGCGCCGGGGTCAGTCGGCGCCCACCCTGCACGCCGAGCGCGCGGTGCACGACGACCCGTCGGAGCGAGAGGAACTCCTTCTCCCGGGCGACCGCTGCCGCGGCCCGCATCCGGTCGCTGAGCTCGTTGTTGCCGGCGAGCTGGGTGGCCGAGTCCCGGATGGCGAGCAGGTCGTTGATCAGACCCTCGTACGCCTGGACGGCCTCGGCGAGCTTCAGCTTGCCGTTGAACACCTGACTGCGGACGCCCGGCAGCTCCTGCAGGTTCTGGTCGATGCTGCCGAGCAGGCCCTCAAGGCTGCTCGGCAGGTCCTCCACGTCGCCCCGCTGCTGCCGGTAGGGGCTCGTCGCCTGGTCGACCCGGGTGTTCGCCCGGTTGTAGGCCTCCTGGTACTGCGCCTTCGGCTGCGTCCCGGTGGCCTGCAACAGCAGCACGGCGGAGGTCCGCTCGTCCTGGAGTTTGTCGACCAGGTCACCCGAATAGCTCGACAGGTTGGCCAGGTCGCCGGCTCGGTTGGCATTGTTGAGCGTCTCCAGGTGGTCGACGAGACCACTGGTACCCACCACGACCGTGGCGATGGTCGGCACGATCATGATGAGACCGAGCTTGGACCAGATCGGCATGTCCCGGAGCCGGCTGGCCGGCCGGCGCAGCCGCGACAGGAAGGAGCCCGCCGTCTTTGGCCGTTTGCTCACGTCACCGCCCTCGCGATTACAGCTTGAACGCGTTGCCCCGGGCAACGCCCAGCGACCGACCCGGCGGGTCGGACCCCCGAGATTCCATCACGCCGGTCGGCAAGAAGAAAGCCCAGGTTGTCCCCGGCCGAAGGTGTGATGAGATGTTGATGCGATTTGATAGCAGTCCGTCTGGCCGGAGTAACTGAAGGTAATGGAACATCCCCACCACGTTGTCCTGCTCGCCGGCCCCTCAGGCTCCGGAAAGTCGTACATAGCGCAGCAAACCGGCCTGCCGGTGCTGTGTTTGGACGACTTCTACAAAGACGGCGATGACCCTACGTTGCCGCGACGAAACGGCCAGGTCGATTGGGAATCGCCGCAGTCCTGGGACGCGTTGACCGCCGTCGAAACGATTGCTCGACTTGCCCGCGAGGGCCGTGCCGATGTGCCGGTTTATGCGATCGGCGCGGATCGACGGGTGGCCACCCGGCCATTTGATGTCGACGGATCGCCACTTTTCGTCGCCGAAGGGATTTTCGCCGCCGAGATCGTCGAGGAGTGCCGCCGCCGTGGGCTGCTCGCCGGGGCGTACGCGCTGCGCCGTCCGCGCGGGGCGACCTTCCTGCGCCGGCTGGCCCGCGACCTGTCCGAGCAGCGCAAGGCGCCCCGGGTGCTGGTCCGGCGCGGCGTGGCCCTGCTGCGGGCGGAGCCCGCCGTGCTGCGCCGGCAGATGGGGCTGGGCGCCGAGGCGGCCCGGGCCCGGGAGGTGCTGCGCCGGGTGGCCGGCCTGCTCGCCGGCCACCCGCACGGCTGACGAGGATCAGGGCAGCAGCTTGGCGTACGCCGGCTTGATCACCTCGTCGATGATCCGCAGTCGCTCGTCGAACGGGATGAAGGCGCTCTTCATCGCGTTGATGGTGAACCACTGCAGCTCGCGCCAGCCGTAGCCGAACGTCTCCACCAGCAGCGACATCTCCCGCGACATGGAGGTGCCGCTCATCAGCCGGTTGTCGGTGTTGACGGTGGCCCGGAACCGCAGGTCGCGCAGGAGCCCGATCGGGTGGTCGGCGATCGAGGCCACCGCGCCGGTCTGCACGTTCGACGAGGGGCAGAGCTCCAGCGGGATCCGCTTGTCCCGCACGTACGCGGCCAGCCGACCCAGAGCGCCGTCGGCGGCGATGTCGTCCACGATCCGTACGCCGTGACCGAGCCGGTCCGCGCCGCACCACTGGATCGCCTGCCAGATCGACGGCAGACCGAACGCCTCACCGGCGTGGATGGTGAAGTGGAAGTTCTCTCGTTGCAGGTATTCGAAGGCGTCCAGGTGTCGGGTGGGCGGGAAGCCCGCCTCGGCGCCGGCGATGTCGAAGCCGACCACCCCGGCGTCGCGGTGCCGCACCGCCAGCTCGGCGATCTCCTGGGAGCGCGCCGCGTGCCGCATGGCGGTGAGCAGGGTGCCCACCCGGATGGTCAGGCCCGCCTCGACGGCCTGCGCGGTGCCCTCGGCGAACCCGGCCAGCACGGCCTCGACCACCTCGTCCAGGCTCAGGTCCTGTTCCAGGTGCTGCTCGGGGGCGAAGCGCACCTCGGCGTAGACGACCCCGTCGGCGGCCAGGTCCAGCGCGCACTCCCGCGCCACCCGGCGCAGCGCCGGCCCGGTCTGCATGACCGCCACGGTGTGCGCGAACGTCTCCAGGTAACGCTCCAGCGACCCGGAGTCGGCGGCGTCGACGAACCAGCGTCCGAGCGCCTCCGGGTCGGTGGTGGGCAGCTCGTGTCCCACCTCCGCGGCCAGCTCGACGATCGTCGCCGGCCGCAGCCCGCCGTCGAGGTGGTCGTGCAGCAGCGCCTTCGGGACCTTGACGATGTCCTCGTACCGGATAGTTGCGACCATGCTCAGACCCTAGTCAGCGGGCGTGGGCGGCCGGAGCGGGGCGGCTCGTTAGGCTGCCCGGTATGCGCGCACCACACGATTTGGCGGCCTGACGTGGATCCGCGCATCCTCGACCGGCTGAGCTGCCCGGTCTGCGGCCAATCCCTGGTCGAGACGACCGTCGGCACCGCTCGGGCGCTGCGCTGTGGACGCCGGCACACCTTCGACATCGCGCGGCAGGGCTACGTGAACCTGCTCACCGGCCGGGCGCCGCACGTCGGCGACAGCGCCGAGATGATTGCCGCGCGAGCGGAGTTCCAGGCCGCCGGTCACTACGACGTGATCTCGGCCGCGCTCGCCGCCGCGGCGACGGAGGCGGTCGCGCGACTCGGCGCGACGCCCCCCGCACCCCCTCCGTCCGCCCTTTGCTCTGCTTCCACCGACGCAACACTTACCGCAGCGCACTGTCGCACGGAGGGAAGCAGAGCAAAGGACGCAACCGCAGGGGTACGGACCGGACAGCCGGCGACTGGCTCTGAGGCGTACCCCCTGGTGGTGGATGTCGGCGCGGGCACCGGCCGATACCTCGGCGCGGTGCTGGCGGCGCTGCCGGACGCCGTGGGTCTGGCCCTGGACGTCTCCAAGCCGGCGCTGCGCCGCGCCGCCCGGGCACACCCCCGCGCCGCCGCGGCGCTCGCCGACACCTGGCAGCGGCTGCCCCTCGCGGACGGCTCGACGGCCGTGCTGCTGAACGTGTTCGCCCCGCGCAACGGCGCGGAGTTCCACCGGGTGCTCGACCCGGCCGGCACGCTGCTCGTGGTGACGCCCGCCGCCGACCATCTCACCGAACTGGTGGACGCCCTCGACCTGCTGCGGGTGGACCCGGACAAGGCCGACCGGGTCGCCGCCAGCCTGGGCGGGCACTTCACGCCGGTCAGCTCGACCGTGCACCGCGCGGAGCTGGCGCTGACCCGGCCGGAGGTCGCCACGCTGGTCGGGATGGGCCCGAGCGCCTGGCACACCAACCCGACCTCGCTCGCCGAGCGGCTGGCCGCGCTGCCGGAGCCGGTCCGGGTGCGCGTGGCGGTCCGGCTGGACGCCTACCGACGCCGCTGAGGGCTCAGGTGGAGAGGTCTACCTCTTCCCAGCCCGGCGGCTCGTCGTGGTACGGCCCGCGCAGGATCACCGCCCACTCCAGCGCCCAGCGTCGCTGCCCGATCGCGTTGGCGTCGACCAGCCCCGGCGCCCGCCGGCCGTCGCGCTCGGTCTCCAGGTAGGCCCAGTCCAGGCAGTAGTGCAGGTCGAGCAGGGCCGCCGCGTCGGCCGGGTGCTGCGGCGCGGCGAGGATCCGGGACTGCCAGCGGCCGAAGGTCTCCCCCTCGGCGATGTGCGGCAGCCGCTCGACCAACCGCTCGTCCACCGCCAGGGTGGGGTCGAGCTGCTTGCTCAACCCCAGCACCCAGGCCAGCGCGAAGAGCGCGTCGTGGTGCAGCACGAACGACCGGTGGTCGCCCTTGCCGCCCATCACGAACTGCCACTCCGGCGGGGTGACCATCTCGACCAGGTGCGAGCCGAGCAGCCAGCTCATCGCCGCCTGCGGGGGCATCCCGAAGCAGCGCGCCAGGATGAGGTGCAGCACGGCGATCCGCGCCTCTATCTCCGCCCTGGGTCGCAGCTCGATCGCATCACCCGGCTCCCACACGAGCGGGAACTGGGCCGGCGGCAGCGGCAGGCCGAGCCGGGACAGCTCGTCCAGACTCGCCTCGCGCACCTCGCGCGGGTCGGGGGCAGGTACGGTCACGGGGCAACTTCCTGTCTGCACGCCACGCCTTTGGCCTGCGACAATAGCGCTCCCAGGTGACGGGCACCACGCCGCCCCGGTCAGCCGATCCGTTCGATGACCAGGGGCGTCGCTCGTGGCGCGCTAGGTGCAATGTGCACCGCGCGACTTGCCTCCGCCAGGGCCGCCGGAATCCGCGACGGATCCTCGGCCCGCAGCTCGTAGAGAGCGTCCCCGGCCCGCACCACATCGCCCGGCCGCTTGTGCAACACCACACCGGCCGGCACGCTCACCGGGTCCTCCTTGCGGGCCCGGCCCGCGCCGAGCCGCCAGGCCGCAACCCCCATGGCGTACGCGTCGACGGCCGCGACGTGCCCGTCCTGCTCGGCACGGACCACCTCGACCTCCGGCGCGGTCGGCATCGGCGCGTCCGGGTCGCCGCCCTGCGCGCGGATCATCGCCCGCCAGGAGTCCATCGCCCGCCCGTCGCGCAGCGCCGCCGCGGGGTCGGCGTCCGGCAGGCCGGCGGCGTCGAGCATCTCCCGGGCCAGGGCCAGCGTCAGCTCCACCACGTCGGCCGGCCCGCCCCCGGCCAGCACCTCCACCGACTCGGTCACCTCCACCGCATTGCCGATGGCCAGGCCGAGCGGGGTGGACATGTCGGTGAGCAGGGCGACCGTCCGCACGCCGTGCGCACCACCCAGCTCGACCATCGTGCGGGCCAGCTCACGGGCCTGGTCGACGGACTTCATGAAGGCGCCCGAGCCGACCTTGACGTCCAGGACCAGCGCACCGGTGCCCTCGGCGATCTTCTTGCTCATGATCGAGCTGGCGATCAGCGGGATCGCCTCCACGGTGCCGGTGACGTCGCGCAGCGCGTACAGCTTGCGGTCGGCGGGCGCGAGCCCGGCGCCGGCCGCGCAGATCACCGCGCCGACCTCTCCGAGCTGGGCGATGAACTCGTCGTTGCTCAGCGAGGCCCGCCAGCCCGGGATGGACTCCAGCTTGTCCAGCGTGCCGCCGGTGTGCCCGAGGCCGCGCCCGCTGAGCTGCGGAACGGCGGCGCCGCACGCGGCCACCAGCGGGGTGAGCGGCAGGGTGATCTTGTCACCGACACCGCCGGTGGAGTGCTTGTCGACGGTCGGGCGACGGACCGCCGAGAGGTCGAGCCGCTCACCGCTGGCGATCATCGCGGCGGTCCACCTGGCGATCTCCGGCCCGGTCATGCCGTTGAGCAGGATCGCCATGGCCAGCGCCGACATCTGCTCGTCGGCGACAGCTCCCCGGGTGTACGCGTCCAGCACCCAGTCGATCTGCGCGTCCGACAGCACACCCCCGTCCCGCTTGACCCGAATGACGTCAACAGCAGCAAAACCACTACTCATCAGAATGATCTTTCCTCGTCTGTTGCAGATCCCGCCCACGACGGCCCGTGACCACGTCGGGGCGGGGGGGGGGCCCCGGCGGGCCCCCCCCCAAAACAACCCGCCCCCCCCCCCCCCCGCCCGCCGCCGCCCCCCCCCCCACCCACCCCACCCCCCCCCCC
>NZ_JBNCKQ010000004.1:604181-688805 GCF_049841615.1 Micromonospora sp. DT63
TCCCCGCCTGTGTTCCTCACCCCCCCCCCTCCGCCCGGTCCCCCGGTGGGGGCGGGGCCCCCCGGGCCCCGGCGCAGGGATCAAGCCTGACCGCCCGGAGCCGGGCACGGTCGGCCCCCGCCCCAAGCTCAGCCACCAGCCCACCGCACCGGGATCTCCGCAGGCGGCTCCCCCTCGCCGGCCCAGAAGATCGTCCCGGTCTCGTCGACAACGACAACCCGGGGCGTGCGCGCCATCCCCCAGGTGATCGCCTCGTCCGGGTCGTCCCAGCTCGGAGCCTCCTCCAGCACGCCGGTCTCGGCGCTCGCGTCGTCTCCCGCCGAGCGCTCCCAGTACGCCGTCCAGACCTGCTGCCCGTCCGAGAGGTCCGGGTGCACGAAGACGGTGCCCCGTCCACGCCAGGCGGCCAGCCGCTCCGGGACCACCGGCACCGGGGTCTCGCCGGTCACCGCCTCCAGGTCCTCCACGCCGAAGGCGTGCGGCAGCAGTTCCGCCATCCGCAGCGGGCGGCCCTTCGTCTCGATCAGGCACTCCGGCCCGCCGTTCTCCCAGAGCAGTTGCCGGCACCTGCCGCACGGCATCAGCGGCTCACCTGTCGCGTCGACACAGGAGAGCGCGACGAGGCGACCACCACCGGTGGCGTGCAGGCTGGACACCACTCCGCACTCGGCGCAGAGCGTCACGCCGTACGCGGCGTTCTCCACGTTGCAGCCGACCACCACGCGGCCGTCGTCGACCAGCGCGGCCGCGCCGACCGGGAACGTCGAGTACGGCGCGTACGCGTGCCGCATCGCCTCGGTGGCGGCGGCGCGCAACCGCGCCCAGTCAATGTCGGTCATCCCATCATTCTGCCGAAGCAGCCCAGGTCAGAAGCAGGCAGGGCGGGGAACGCACCCACCCCGCCGCGCCCCGGCACGGTGATCAAGAGGTTCGCGTCAGGAAAGTCGCCGATCCTGACGCGAACCTCTTGGTCAACAGGGTGGAGGGTGGGGAGTCAGCCCTTGATGTACGGCTTGCCGTCGGCGGCCGGTGCCCGGACCCGGCCGACCAGACCGGCGACCGCCAGGATGGTCGCCAGGTAGGGCAGCATGGCCAGGAACTGGCTGGGGATCGAGCTGTTGATCGCGCCCAGATAGGTGGCGAGCTGGTCGGCGAAGCCGAAGAAGAGCGCGGCGAGCAGCGCCCCGGTCGGGTTCCACCGGCCGAAGATCAGCGCGGCCAGCGCGATGAAGCCCTTGCCGCCGATCATGTTCTTGGTGAACGAGTAGAGCGCCAGCGTGTACGACGCGCCGCCGATGCCCGCCACCACGCCGGCCAGCAGCACGTTGCGGTAGCGCACCCGCAGCACCTTGACCCCGAGCGTGTCGGCGGCGATCGGGTGCTCGCCGACCGACCGGGTACGCAGGCCCCACCGGGTGCGGAACAGCCCGATGTGGATCACCAGCACCAGGAGCAGGCCGACGTAGAGGAAGATGTTGCCGCGGAACAGCGCCGGCCCGAGCACCGGGATGTCCTTGAGCAGGGGGATCTCCCAGTTGCTGAAGCGCGGCGCGCTGTTGTACTTCTCCGCGTCGGTCTGCATCAACCGCTCGTAGAGGAAGCCGGTGACACCGACCGCGAGCAGGTTCAGCACGATGCCCATGACGACCTGGTCGACCAGGTAGCGGATGGCGAAGACGGCCAGCAGCAGCGAGATGAACGCGCCACCGATGGCGGCGGCGACCAGACCCACCCAGACGTTGCCGGAGATGCTGCCGAACAGGGCCCCGCTGAACGCGCCCATCAGCAGCTGACCCTCGATGGCCACGTTGACCACGCCGGACCGCTCGCAGAGCACCCCGGCGAGCGCGCCGAAGATCAGCGGCAGGGCCAGGATGAACGTGCCCCGGATGATGTTGACCAGCGGCATGAAGTTCTGCCCGGCCGGCGCGGCGGAGACCTGCCAGCAGAGGAAGGAGAGCACGAAGCCGACCAACCCGACGGCGAGCACGGGCAGGAACCAGCGCTTCGGCACACCGGCGAGCAGCGCCGCGCCGGCGGCGATCGCGATGATCCCGAACAGGATCGCCCCGATCGTGCCGTTGATCTCCAGTGCGGCGCCGGCAGCGTCATCGCTGAGCGTGAACCGGGCCTGCTGATCGGTGGCGAGCGCCCCGAAGAGCACCGCCGACAGCAGACCGAGCGCCAGCAGCGTGAGACCGACCTTGCGGGTCCGGGTCCAGAAGCCCTCGTCGACCGCGGCGACCGCGACGTCGGGGACAGCCATGGTGGACATGCGTTACCAGCCCTTCGCCAGGCTCGTCTGCAACCGGGCGGCCCGTGCGGCCCGGAGCTGGAAGATCGCCTTCACCAGGGCCGGCGCGGCGATGAAGATGACGATCAGCGCCTGAAGCACGGTCACCAGCTCCAGCGAGATACCGGAGTACGACTGCATCCGGTTGCCTCCGGCCTGGAGCGCGCCGAACAGCAGCGCCGCGAGCAGCACCCCCCACGGCTTCACCCGGCCGAGCAGCGCCACCAGGATGCCGTCGAAGCCGATCTGCGCGACCACCAGCGGGGTCAACGCGCTGGCCGTCGAGCCGAGCACCATGTTCGAGCCGCCCAGGCCGGCCAGGATCCCGGAGAAGACCATGATCAGGATGTAAGTCCGGGTGACGCTGATGCCCGCCGTCCGCGCGGCGTCCGGGTTGGCGCCGACCGCGCGCAGCTCGAAGCCGAGCGTCGACCGGTTCAGCAGCCAGGCGACCGCCCAGGTGGCCAGCACGGCGAGCAGGATGCCGGCGTGCACCCGCAGGTTGTCGCCGAGCAGGCGCGGCAGCTGGGCGGAGGTGTCCACCGCCTTGCTGATCGCGTCGGTCCGGGTCGGGTCCTGCACGCCGTTCTGCACGATGAGCCAGGTCAGGAAGTACGTGGCGACGTAGTTGAGCATGATCGTGTTGATCACCTCGTGGGCACCGGCGCGAGCCTTGAGGATGCCCGGGATGAAGCCCCAGATCGCCCCGCCCAACGCGCCGGCCAGCACCGCCACCAGCAGGTGCAGGCCGGGCGGCAACGGCAGCAGGAAGCCGGCCAGCGCGGCCAGGATCACGCCGATGGTGGCCTGGCCCTGCGCGCCGATGTTGAACAGGCCGCCACGGAAGGCCAGCGCCACCGCCAGGCCGGTGAAGACCAACGGCGCGGCGTACGTCAGCGTCTCGGAGATCGGCGCGAGCACCGCCTGCCAGCCGTTGCTGCCGTTCACCCAGCCGGAGAACGCCTCGGGGTCGAAGATCGAGCCCTTGAACAAGTTCGCGTACGCCTCGCTCACCAGCGTCCAGCTCGAGTTGAGCGCATCGGCGGGACGGGCGGTGATGTAGGTGTAGGTGTGCAGCACGTCCGGGTCGGAGACGATCATCAGCACCGCGCCGACGACGATCGCCAGCACCAGCGACAGCAGGGTCACCGTGAAGGTGTTGGCCGCCCAGAGGTTGTCCAGGAAGAGCCGGCCCAGGGACGGCTTCGGCTGCGACCCGGGGGCCTCGGGCGTGGTCGTCGTGCCGGCCCGCTCGGTGTTGCCGAGCGCGTTCTGCGCCGCCTGCGCCTCGCTCGCCGGCTCCTTGTCCGGGGAACCCGACTGCGGATTGCTGTCGCTCATGCCTCGTCCTCGTTCGCGGAGCCTGCGTCGCTCGCCGGGCTCCCGTCGGCCACGCCGGTCTCGCTGGCGGCGGGAGTCGTGCCGGTCCCGGCGGCAGCGGGGGCCACGTCGGGCTCGGCCGGGGTGCCGGAGCCGGCAGCGGCGTCCGGGCGAATGCCGGCCATCAGGAGGCCGATCTCCTCGCGGGGGGTGTCCGGACCGACGATGCCGATGATCCGTCCGCGGTACATCACCGCGATCCGGTCGGCCAGCCCGACCACCTCGTCAAGCTCGCTGGAGACCACCATGACGGCCGTGCCGATGTCCCGCTCGTGAATGATCTGGCTGTGGATGAACTCGATCGACCCGACGTCCACGCCACGGGTCGGTTGGGCGGCGATGAAGAGCTTCAGCGGCCGGGACAGCTCCCGGGCCACGATCACCTTCTGCTGGTTACCGCCGGAGAGGGTGCCCACCGCCGCGTCCGCAGATGAGGTACGGACGTCGAACTGCTCGATCCGCTCCCGGGCCGAGGACGCGATGGCGTCCGGCTTGAGGGCGAGCCCGGCACCGAACGGCGGCCGGTCGTAGATGTCCAGCACCAGGTTCTCGGCGACGCTGAACTCCTTGACCAGGCCGTCAACGCTGCGGTCCTCGGGGACGTAGCCGACGCCGGCGCGGAGCACCTTCTTGGTCTTCCAGCCGTCGATCCGGTCGCCGCTCAGGCTGACCGTGCCGGCGAGCACCGGGCGCAGGCCCATGATCGCCTCGATCAGCTCCGTCTGGCCGTTGCCCTGCACGCCCGCCACGCCGAGCACCTCGCCCGCGCGTACGGTCAGGTCCACGCCGTCGACCGCCCGGATCTGCCGGTCGTCGTCGACGACCAGCCCGGCCACCTCCAGCACCGGCTCGCCCGGGGTGGCAGGCGACTTCTCCACGGTGAGCCGGACGCTGCGGCCGACCATCAGCGCGGCCAGCTCGTCGCGGCTCGTCTCCGGCGAGGCGGTGCCGACGGTCTTTCCGCGCCGGATCACCGTGATCCGGTCGGCGATCGCCTTGACCTCGCCGAGCTTGTGGGTGATGAAGACGATCGACTTGCCGGCCGCCTTCAGCGACCGCATGACCGTCAACAGCTCCTCGGTCTCCTGAGGCGTGAGCACCGCGGTCGGCTCGTCCAGGATGAGCAGGTCGACGTCGCGGGTGAGCGCCTTGACGATCTCCACGCGCTGCTGGATGCCGACCGGCAGATCCTCGATCACCGCATCGGGGTCGACCCGCAGGTTGTAGCGCTCGGACACCTCGGTGACCTCGCGCCGGGCCCGCCGCCGGTCCAGGAAGCCGGCGATGCCGCCCCGGACCTGCTCGGCGCCGAGCATGATGTTCTCGGCCACCGTGAAGACCGGCACCAGCATGAAGTGCTGGTGCACCATGCCGATCCCGGCCGCGATGGCATCGGACGGGCCCTTCAGCTTCAGCGGCGTGCCGTCGACCAGGATCTCGCCCTCGTCGGGCTGGTAGAGCCCGTAGAGCACGTTCATCAGGGTCGACTTGCCCGCGCCGTTCTCGCCGAGCAGGGCGTGAATCTCTCCAGGCTCCACCGTCAGGTCGATGTGGTCGTTGGCGACCAGATCACCGAACCGCTTGGTGATGCCGCGCAGTTCGAGTCTCAGCGCAACCTCCTGGAGTGCGAGCGATGGTGCAGCGTAGCTGCTGGTCGACCGGGCCGGACCAGGCCGGTCACCGTGGCGCGCGATCGGCCGCTCCGGCCCCACGGGTGGTCACCCGCGGGCCGGAGCGGCCGGATCGGTCGTACCTGTACCCCGCCGCTCCTGCGATGATCTCACCGGAGCGGCCGGGCGGTTGTCACTTGGTCGGCTGGGCCTTCGAGGTGACGGTGATGGTGCCGGCGGCGATGTCCGCCTTGATCTTGTCGACCTCGGCCTTCAGCTCGGCCGGAACCTTGCTGTCGAAGTCGTGGTACGGGGCGATCGAGACACCGGTGTTGGCCAGGGTGCCGACGAAGCCCGGGTTGGCCTGCAGCTTCTCGCCACCGGCGGCCTTCACCACGGCCTCCTTGACGGCCTCCGGGATGTTCTTGACCACGGTGGTGATGATCGCGGCGCAGTCCGGGGTGCTCTCGCAGCCGTCGACGTCCACCCAGATGGTGTTGTACTTGCCGCCCGAGGCCTTCGCCGCCGAGGTGGTGCCGAGGCCGGAGCCGCCGGCGACCGGCATGATGATGTCCGCGCCCTGGGCGACCAGCGCGTCGGAGACCTTCTTGCCCTCGTCCTGCTTGGCGAAGTCGTTGGTGAAGGAGCCCTTCTGGGTCTCCTTGTTCCAGCCGAGCGCCTGGACGTTCTTGCCCTTGGTCTTGTTGTAGTGCGCCACGCCGTCGACGAAGCCGTCCATGAAGATCGTCACCGGCGGGATCGGCAGACCACCGTAGGTGCCCACCTTGCCGCTCTTGCTCATCCCGGCGGCCAGGTAGCCGGCCTGGAACGCGGCCTGGGCGGTGTCGAACTGCATCGGGTAGACGTTGGCGTCACCCGGGTTGGCGTCCACGATGCCGAACTGCTGGTTCGGGTTCGCCTTGGCGATCTTCGAGGTCGCGTTGGCCATCAGGCCACCGACGGCCAGGATGAAGTCGCACTTCTGGTTGACGTACTGCGTCAGGTTCGGCTCGTAGTCGGCCTCGGCCTTCGACGCGACGTACTTGATGTCGATGTTGTCGTTGGCGGCCTTGGCCTCCTGCAGGCCCTTCCAGGCCGAGGTGTTGAACGACTTGTCGTCGATGCCGCCGACGTCGGTCACCATGCAGGCGCTGAACTTCTTGGCGCCACTGCCGGCGTTCTTGTCATCATCGGGGGCCTCGCCACACGCGGCGGCGCTGAGCACGAGCCCACCTACCGCGAAGATCGAGGCGATCCGCATCCCACGCACCGAGCGCAAGACGTCTCCTTCCCATTGCACACCGCGCCTAGTGCGGTGGCAGCCCATCAGCCGACCTGCGGGTGTGCCGCCGGCTGTCCCACGTTACGGACGGGAGCGTACGCCCGCGCCCACCCACCGGCCGACAATCGTGCACGACTGTTGAGCGCCTGTTACCCGGGTGTAACCCTTGGGTGGGGCACATCACTCTTCGTGCTGGTAGCCGAGCATCAAGGCGTCCCGAACGTCCGGTTCGGCGGAGGTCATCCCCTCCCCGGACGCTACCGCCAAAAGACGGCGACCGCCGCGTTGACCAGGGTCAGGCCGACGATCGCGAGGAAGTGGCCACGGTTGACCACGTCCCGCTTCCGCGAGAAGAAGACCATGACGAAGATCAGCAGCGCGATCACCAACTTCGTCACAAGTTTCGCCGGGTCCGGCTCGTCGTCACCGCCGCCGCGCAGCGGCGCGGAGAGTCCGAGGCCGGTCAGCAACTGGATCACGGCGCCCCAGAGCATGGCGGAGTTGATGCGCAGCTTCCCGCTGACGTACTGGGCGATCGAACCGCCGAGCAGCAGGGCGAAGCCGATCAGATGGACATAGAGGAGAATGAGTCGCAGTGCTTCCACGCCGCCCATCCTCCCCCATCAACGACGGTTCGTAGTAGGGGGTCGGCCGGTCGGCGCGTCGAGGGGGCTCACCCCTTCACCGCGCCGGAGGTGAGGCCGGAGACGATGAAGCGCTGGAGGAACTGGAACACCAGCACTGTCGGGATCGCGGTGAGCAGGGTGCCGGCGGCGAAGATCCCGAAGTTGGTGTTCCGCTCGCCGCCCTGCAGCATGCCCCGCATGCCGACCGCGAGGGTCTTGGCGTCCGTGTCGGTGAGGAAGACGCTCGCCATCAGGAACTCGTTGATGGTGTTGATGAACGCGAGCAGCCCGGTCACCGCGAGGATCGGCGCCACCAACGGCAGCATGATCCGGAAGAAGACCTGTGCGTGCGAGGCGCCGTCCATGGTGGCCGACTCGTCCAGCTCCCGGGGCAGGGTGTCGAAGAAGCCCTTCATCAGCCAGGTGTTCACGCCCAGCGCTCCACCCAGGTAGAGCAGCAGCAGACCCCACGGGGTGTTGAAGCCGACCGCCGGCCACAGGTCGGTGATCGTGCCGAAGATCAGGAAGATCGCCACGATCGCCAGGAACTGCGGGAACATCTGGATCAACAGCAGCGACAGCAACCCCACCCGTCGCCCCGCAAAGCGCATCCGGGAGAAGGCGTACGCCGCGAGCGCCGAGAGGAACACCGAGGCGAACGACGCGCCCCCCGCGATGAGCAGCGAGTTCAGGAACCAGTTGGCGAAATCGGTGCGGGCGAAGAGGTCCCCGAAGTTCTCGAACGACACCCCGCCGGTCGGCACCAGCTCGGTGGAGGAGAGGGTGCCGAGCGGGTTGAGCGCCGCCGAGACGACAAAGACGAGGGGGAAGAGGCTGAACAGCACGCCGAGCAGACCGACCAGGTGCCGCCAGCCGACCTGCGCAAACCAGCGGTTCCTCCGCCTTCGCGCCGGGCGGTCGACCGCCGTCGGGCGGCTCGTGCCGGTGAGCGTGGTCACGCGTACACCTCCTCCTGTTGCCGGGTCCGCCGGAAGCTGACCGCCGACACCACCGCGACGATGGCGAAGATGAACAGCGAGACCGCCGCGGCGAAGCCGAACTGGGCGGCCTGCCCACCGAACGCCAGCCGGTAGGTGTACGTGATCAGCAGGTCGGTGGCCCCGTTGCTGGGGTTGTCCGCCGGGAACGGCGCACCCTCGGTGGTCAGGTAGATCGCGTTGAAGTTGTTGAAGTTGAACGCGAACGACGAGATCAGCAGCGGCGAGAGCGCGACCAGCAGCAGCGGCAGGGTGACCGCCCGGAACGACTGCCAGGGTGAGGCCCCGTCGACCGAGGTGGCCTCGGTCAGCTCCCGCGGGATGGCCTGGAGCGCGCCGGTGGCCACCAGGAACATGTACGGGTAGCCGAGCCAGAGTTGCACCAGGATCACCGCGGCGCGGGCCGTCCAGTCCTGGCCGAACCAGTCGACGCCGAGCCCGAACAGGTTGTTGATCAGCCCGAAGTCGGTGTTGAACATGTCCCGCCAGACCAGCAGCATCGCGAACGACGGCATGGCGTACGGCAGGATCAGCAGCATCCGGTAGAGGTTGGTGCCCCGCATCCGGGGCGAGTGCAGCGCGAGCGCGATGAGCATGCCGAGGATGAACGTGCCGCCGGTGGAGCCGATCGCGAAGGCGAAGTTCCAGACAAGCGTTCCGAGGAAGGGCCCGGAGATCCGCTCGTCGGTGAGCACCCGGGTGAAGTTGGACAGCCCGACGTTCACCTTCCAGCCCTGGGCCAGCCGCTCGCCGTCGGCGGCGACGAACGCGCCGGCCTCGCCATCCGCGGTCCAGGTCCGGCCGCTGTCACTGTCCCGGACGCAGTCGCAGCCCGCGTCGTACGCCCGCACGGCCTTGCCCTCGTACGCCCGGGACAGGCCGGACGAGCGCAGCGCGCCGCCGGCGGTCGGCACCACCAGGTCGGTGATGTCCTTGCTGCGCGCGCTGGCCTGGCCGATGGTCAGCACGGTGTAGCCGTCGGCCGCGGTGACCTTTCCGCCTAGGGCGACGGTGACCGCGTCGGGGTCGAGCGGGCGCAGGCCACCGGTGTCGCCGACGGAGACCGTGTTGGTCTCCGGGTCGGTGATGAGGAAGACCAGGTCGCCGGTGGCGGGGTCGCCAGTGGTGGCGACGGACAGCGGGTACTGGGTGGAGCCCGGGACCTGCTTCACCGAGGAGCTCTCGATGGCGACGATCGCGTCGTCCTTGCTGCCCCGGTGGCCGTCGCCGAAGTTGGTGAAGGCCGTGCTCGCGGTGTAGAGCACCGGCACGATCTGGAAGGCGATCAGGAAGAGCGTTCCCGGTACGAGGTACTTCGCCGGGACGTGCCGGCGGCCCGCGTACAGGTAGAACAGCGCGGCGGTCGTCACCACCAGCACCGCCAGCCCGATCCACTGCCCGGCCTCCACGAGCGGGAAGGCCGCCCAGATCGCGATTCCGGCCACCAGGCCGAGCAGGATCACCTTCGCGGCGAGACCGGCCGCGGTGATCGGCGCGTGGTTCCGCGCGGTACGGGACGTGCGCGGGGACCCGCTACCCACGGGCCCC
Organism: Micromonospora sp. DT63; assembly: GCF_049841615.1. Taxonomy (NCBI): domain Bacteria; kingdom Bacillati; phylum Actinomycetota; class Actinomycetes; order Micromonosporales; family Micromonosporaceae; genus Micromonospora; species Micromonospora sp. DT63. The sequence continues at coordinate 613,919 of NZ_JBNCKQ010000004.1, forward strand.
CGGCCCGGGGTCTGCTGGGCAGACCCCGGGCCGGACAGCGGCATACTCATTATTTGATCGAACCGGCGATCGTCTTGCCGGCAGCGGTGACCGTGCTGGTCGGGTCGGCGCCGCCGATGACTGCGGCCTCCGCCTTGCCGAACGGGTCCCAGATCGCGGCCATGGCCGGGATGGCGGGGAGCACCTGGCCGTTCTTGCCGGCCTCGATGAACTTGGCCAGGTCCGGGTCGCTGCCCTTGACCTGGTCCAGCGCGGCGGTCAGCGCCGGCGGGCGCGGGTCGGCCTGGTAGAGCGCCACGGCCAGTTCCGGCTTGGCGACGTAGTTGGCGACGAACTCCTGGGCCAGAGCCTTGTTCTTGCCCTTGGCGGCGACGTAGAAGGACTGGACGCCGACGAACGGGGCGGCGGGCTTGCCACCGGCGAAGCCGGGAACGGCGGAGATGTCGTACGTGATGCCGGCCTTCTTGACGTCGGCGGTGGCCCACGGTCCGGAGACCAGGAAGGCGCACTTCTTGCTGGTGAAGGTGGCTGTCGAGTTGGTGTCGGCGATCGAGCGCTTCAGCACGCCCTCGCCCTTCTCGCCGAGCGCGGCGATCTTCTTGAACGCGGCGATCGACTCCGGCTTGCCCACGCCGAGGTCCTTCGGGTCGTAGTCGCCGTTCGCCGTGGTGCCGAAGAGGTAACCGCCGGCCGAGGCGTACAGCGGGTAGATGTGGTAGGCGTCGCCCTTCTGGCCGACCTGCAGGCAGAGCGTCTCGGTGACCTTCTTCTGCGCCTTGAGCTGCTTGCCGGTGGCGACCAGGTCCTCGATCGTCTTCGGCGCCTCGGGGGCCAGGTCGGTGTTGCGGATCAGCGCGAGGTTCTCCTGCGCGTACGGCACGCCGTAGAGCTGGCCGTTGAACGTGACGGCCTTGATGGCGGTCTCGTTGAAGGTGGCCTTCTGCTCGTCGGGCAGCTGCACCGGGTCGATGGCACCGTTCTGGACCAGGTTGCCGATCCAGTCGTGCGCGCCGATCACCACGTCCGGGCCGCCGCCCTGGCTCGACACGGTCACGAAGTTGTTCTGGAGGTCCTCGTTGGGGACGGCCTGCACCTCGACGGTGACGCCGTTCTCCTGGCCGAACTTGTCCGTGAACGGCTTGAGGGCGGCGGTCCGCTTGTCGTCGGCCCAGATCACGAGCTTGCCGCCGGCGGCCTGGGGGGAGGCGCCGGCGCCTGGCTTGTCGCTCTTGTCGTCGCCACCGCAGCCGGAAGCGGCGAGCGCCAGGGTGAAGAGGGCGACCACACCCGCGGTACGGATGCGCATCGGTACTCCTGTCGTCATGGCGGAGCCGCCGGGGGAAGGGCGGTCCGCCAGTGGGAAGTTGAAAGTTTTTGCCAACCGACGCAGCGATGCTGCGCCGCTGCTCGCCTATGTTGCGGGGACGTTAGCAAGACGTTGCAGATAATGGAAGGGCTTGCAGAGCGCCCCGCAAGAACTTGCCGGTGGGCTAAAGTGCCGCCATGCGCGCTCGACTGTCCGACATCGCCCAGCAGGCCGAAGTCAGCGAGGCCACGGTGTCGCGGGTGCTCAACGACCGCCCCGGCGTGGCCCCGGAGACCCGACAGGCCGTCCTGACCGCCCTCGACGTCCTCGGCTACGAGCGACCGGCCCGACTGCGCAAGCGCAGCGCCGGCCTGGTCGGCCTGGTGGTGCCCGAGTTGGACAACCCGATCTTCCCCGCGTTCGCGCAGGTCATCGAGTCGACGCTGGCGCAGAGCGGGTTCACCCCGGTGCTCTGCACCCAAACCGCCGGCGGCGTGACCGAGGACGAATACGTGGAGATGCTGCTGGACCGGCAGGTCTCGGGGATCGTCTTCGTCTCCGGCCTGCACGCCGACACCGCAGCCAACCACGACCGCTACCGGGCGCTGATCGCCCGGCCGCTGCCGGTCGTGATGATCAACGGGTACGTCCCCGGCATCGGCGCCCCCTTCGTCTCCTGCGACGACCGGGAGGCCGCCGAACTCGCCGTGGCCCACCTCGTCGCGCTCGGGCACCGGCGGATCGGCCTGATCACCGGCCCGGACCGGTTCGTGCCGGTGCAGCGCAAGGTGGCCGGCTGGCGGGCGGCGATGACGCGCCTGGCCGGCGTCGCCGAGGCCGACCTCGGCCCGCTGGCCGAGCTGACGCTGTTCGGTGTGGAGGGTGGCGAGGCGGCGGCCGGCCGCCTGCTCGACCGGGGCGTCACCGGCCTGGTCTGCGGCTCCGACCTGATGGCGCTCGGCGCGGTGCGGGCAGCCCGGCAACGCGGTCTGACAGTTCCGGGCGACCTCTCCGTGGTCGGCTACGACGACTCGCCGCTGATGGCGTTCACCGACCCGCCGCTGACCACCGTGCGGCAGCCAGTCATCGCCATGGCGGTCGCCGCGGTCCGGGCCCTGGTGGACGAGATCAACGGGCACGGCGCCCCGCACTCGGAGTACCTGTTCCGCCCCGAGCTGGTCGCGCGGGGCTCGACAGCTGTCGCCCCGGCCGCCGTGCGATTTCCTTACGCAAGATCTGCTTGACTCTTGCAGAGGCGGGCGGCATATTGCTCAGACAGCCGCGCCCGAGCCTGAGACAGACGGGGAAACATCACCAATGGCCGTCAGCACCATCACCCCGCCCCGCACCGACGACGACTGGTGGCGCTCGGCGGTCGTCTACCAGGTCTACGTGCGCAGCTTCGCCGACAGCGACGGCGACGGCGTCGGCGACCTCGCGGGCATCCGGGAGCGGCTGCCGTACCTGCGCGACCTCGGGGTGGACGCCCTCTGGCTGACCCCCTTCTACACCTCCCCCATGGTCGACGGCGGCTACGACGTCGCCGACTACCGGGACGTCGACCCCATGTTCGGCACGCTCGCCGACTTCGACGCGATGATCACCGACGCGCACGCCCTCGGCCTGCGGATCATCGTCGACCTGGTGCCCAACCACACCTCCAGCGCGCACCGCTGGTTCGTCGACGCCCTCGCCGCCGGCCCCGGCTCGCCCGAGCGCGCCCGCTACCACTTCGCCGACGGCCGGGGCGAGCACGGCGACAGGCCCCCCAACGACTGGGAGAGCATCTTCGGCGGCCCGGCCTGGACCCGGATCGCCGACGGCCAGTGGTATCTGCACCTGTTCGACCCGGCCCAGCCGGACCTGAACTGGCGCCACCCCGAGGTCCGCGCCGAGTTCGAGGACGTCCTGCGGTTCTGGCTGGACCGGGGCGTGGACGGCTTCCGCGTCGACGTGGCCCACGGCATGATCAAGGCCGAAGGGCTGCCGGACGTCGGCTTCGGCACGGCGACGACCGGGCAGCGCCAGGTCGACCTGCTCGGCAGGGCCCGCCTGCCCTACTTCGACCAGGACGAGGTGCACGAGATCTACCGCGCGTGGCGGCCCATCCTGGACAGCTACCCGGGCGGCCGGATGGCTGTCGCCGAGGCGTGGGCCGAGACACCGCAGCGGCTGGCCCGCTACATCGGCCCGGACGAGCTGCACCAGGCGTTCAGCTTCGACTTCCTCGACGCCACCTGGTCGGCCGACTCGTTCCGCAAGGTGATCGACACCGCCCTCGCCGAGGCGACAGTCGTCGGCGCCCCCACCACCTGGGTGCTGTCCAACCACGACAAGCAGCGGCACGTCACCCGCTACGGCGACGGCGCCGAGGGGCTGCGCCGGGCCCGCGCCGCCAGCCTGCTCATGCTCGCCCTCCCCGGCAGCGCCTACCTCTACCAGGGCGAGGAGTTGGGCCTGCCCGAGGTTCTCGACCTCCCCGACGAACTGCGCCAGGACCCGGCGTTCCTGCGGACCGGCGAGAGCCGCGACGGCTGCCGGGTGCCGATTCCGTGGAGCGGTGAGCTGGCGCCGTACGGCTTCGGGCCGGCCGGCAGCGAGCTGAGCTGGCTGCCCGCACCCGCGACCTGGCGTGCCCTGTCGGTCGCCGCGCAGGCCGGTACGCCCGACTCGACGCTGGAGCTGTACCGGGCCGCCCTGCGTATCCGTCACGAACACCCGGCGCTTGCCGTCGACGCCGGCGAGGTCACCTGGCTGCCGGCCGAACCGGGCGTGCTGGCCTTCTCCCGCACCGCGGGCACCACCGCGCTGACCTGCGTCGTCAACCTCAGCGGAGCGCCAGTGGCCATCGACGGGTACGGCGAGCCCATCGTCGCGAGCGCGCCGCTCACCGATCACCTGCTGCCCATCGACGCGTCCGCCTGGTTGGAACGGCGCTGAGCGGGTAAGCCCAACTCGACCTGGTCGTCCGTCGTGCCCCGCGCCAACGGGCGACTGGGCTACCGGCCCCTTGTGGTGGGGGGTGAGGTGCACCGGCGTCACGCGGAGTCCGCTCCGCGCGGCGCCGGTGTCCGTGTGCGACAGGTGGTGTGCCTCGTCGCCCCCGTGGGTATCGCCGTCGCGACGGAGGTGAACCCCATGGCGGTACGGATGGCGCAGTACACGATCGATGTCGAGAACCTGGACGTGATGGTCGCGTTCTGGTCGGCGGTGCTCGGCTACGAGGTCGAGCAGGGCGACGACGGCAGCGCCAAGCTCTGGCCGCCGGAGCAGCCGTCCGCCGCCGCGCCCACCATCTGGTTGCAGGGCTCCGGCACCGCCAAGCAGGGCAAGAACCGTCTCCACCTCGACCTGGTCGCGGACACCGACCCGCAGGCGGAGGTACGTCGGCTGGTGGGCCTCGGCGCGCGGCACGTCGACGTCGGCCAGACCGGCACCGAGCGGTTCACCGTGCTCGCCGACCCCGAGGGCAACGAGTTCTGCGTGCTGGACGGGCCGCCGACCCGCTGAGCGGTCGCGTCACTTCGCGGTGAGCAGCGCCGCGATCCGGGTGAAGCCGGCACGCACCTCGGCCTCGTCCGGCGGCTCGGCGGGCTCACCGTGGCCCGCCTCGTCGGCCGCCGCGTCCAACTCCTCGTCGATCACGTCCTCGAAGTCTCCGTACAGGTCCGCTCCCTCGACCTGCCGGACCTCGTCCTCGGCGGCCACCTGGGCGGCGGCGATCTCGCTGCGGATCTCGTCGGCCGACAGCGCCGGCAGCAGCGGCTCGACAACCGCCATCAACTGCTCCTCGGCCACCACCGCCTCGGCCAACGCCAACGCGTGCGGCCGTTCGTACGGCCCGCAGACCACCGGCTCCCACTCGTCGAGGTCGCCCAGCGGCCCGAAGGTGATGATCCACGGCAGGCCGAGCATCGGCGAGTCGGCCGGCAGGTCCAGTGTCATGAGTGCGCCCACGCGCTCATCATGGTCCGCGAACGCGAGCGTCGGTGCGGTTCTGTTCAGTTACCGCCCGTCCGGCGGCCAATGGGGGACCGGTCAGCCGTCGACCGGCGTGTCGCCCGGGTCAACGCGCGAACAGGTTGAGCGCGAAGTTCTCGTCGGAGTTGTGGTTGGCGAGTAGCTCGTACCCGGAGGTCCGCCGGAACTCGTACGTCGGAGCGGAAAAGTCGACGCCGATCAGCCAGTCGAGCACCGCCCTGCGTTCCTTCGCCCCGAGGACCGGACCGATGCAGCCGTCGACAAGCGTCTGCAACAACTGCCGCTGCACGGCACCGGCCAGTTTGACCATGCAGAGGACCTGGGCCACCTCGTTCTTGCGGTCCTTCGAGGGCTGACCGACCGCGGCCGACAACTGGCCCTGCTTACCGGGCAGGGTCACCTTGATGATGTGCAGCGAGCCGTCCACCGTCACCGGGACGGGCCACCGCCCGGCCCAGGCGTCCATGACGGTGCTCGGTGTCATGCCGGGGAACACCGGCAACGGTCCGGAGCGAGTGGGCGAGCTGGACGGGTACTCCCCCGGCTCCCCTCGCGTTCCCTGCTGGGTGGCGGACCGCTGCGGGGGCTTGTCCCTGTCGCGCACCACCGACACAGCCGCGAGCCCGGCCAGCACCAGCGCCATGGCAGGCACCGCCAGCAGGAGCCATCGTCTCGACGTCGCCCCACGACCCGCCGGAGGTGATCCGGCTTCCCGCTCGGTCCCACTCACATCGTGCTCCCCGTGTCACGGCTGATCGGCGGTGGCGCCACCCACCGCTGGCCGCCTCGCAGGGTACGCACGGCCGCAACACCGGTCAATGTCACACATTCATCGGGAAACGTTCCTCGGCCTGCGCGGCTCAGTCGTGCCGGGTGGCGTCGAGGGCGGCACGCACGAGAGCGAGGGCACGCTCCGGGGGTACGCCCAACCGCCGTGCCTCGGCGGCGTACTCGACGGCGGCGCGGTGCAGCCGGTCGACGGCGGCGTCGCGGCCGGGTGCGACGAACGTGCCGTTGCGCCCCCGGGTCTCCAGCAGCCCCGCCCCCTCCAGCTCCCGGTACGCCCGCGCCACCGTGTTCGCGGCCAGCCGCAGGTCGGCGGCGAGCTGCCGGACGGTGGGCAGGCGGCTGCCCACCGGCAACCGGCCGTCACCGATCAACTCGGCGAGCTGCACCCGCACCTGCTCGTACGGGGGCACCGGCGAGTCGGAGTCGACAGTGATCAGCACGTCAGGCACCTCCGCCATCAGCTCGCACCCCCCGGCGCACCGGGATCGGTGTCCTCGTCGGGATCCACCGGCGGGGCACCCTCCGCCAGATCCACCACCCGCCCGCTCGTGCTGGTCGCGAGCAGCGCCGCCCCGAACAGCACCAGCTGGTTGAGCAGGTAGAGATAGAGCAGCAGACCGACCGCGCCGGCCACCACCGTGTACGCCGGGTTCCGCTCGGTACGCACCACGTAGTACCGCCCGACCGTGTTGAGCAGGGTGATGCCGATCGCCACCAGCAGCACCACCGGGCGCAGCCGGGACCGGCTCATCCGCAGCCGGGGCACCGCGAGCAGCAGCGCGGTGGCGAGCACCGCGTTGACCAGCACACTGAGCACCGCGCTGACCGTGGTCAGGCCGACCGACCCGGTGCTGCGCAGCAGGAAGCGCAGCAGCGACTCCAGCGCGTCCACCGCCGCCACCGAGAGGCCGAGCAGCACGAAGACGCCGATCATCACCCCCAGGTCGACGAGCCGCCGGACCACGAGGTTGCCGGGCTGCTGGTTGAGGGCGTACATGAGGCGCTGCGAGGAGCGGATCGCCTCCACCCAGCCGATCCCGGTGAAGACCAGGATGACCAGGCCGACCACGCCGACCGTGCCGCTGGAGTTGGCGATCTGCTGCGCGTCCAGGAACGGCAGGTTCTCCTTCAGGAACCCGGCCGCCGCCGCGGAGACCTCGTCGTTGTCCTCCAGGATCGCGCCGAAGATGGAGTACGCGACCAGAGCCAGCGCGAAGACGGCGAAGAAGCCGTAGTAGGCGATCGCCGCGGCGAGCCGCCCGGCCAGCACCTCGGCGTAGAGCGCCCCGGCCCGCCACACGTGGTCGAACAGGTTCGACCGGCTGCGCGCGGCACCCACCCAGCGGTCGATGCCCGCCTCGATACGGCCGATCACGTTCACGCGATCATCCTCGCCGATCTCCCACCGCCGCCGTGGCAACCGGCGCAAGAGTGCTCGCCGCCCGGCGGGTCGCCGACCGTCAGTCGCCGAGGCGGAAGTCCCGGCGGGGCTGCCACCGGGCCTGCCCGCTGTGCGAGAAGAGGGTGAACCCGTCGACCTCGAACATCGCGGAGAAGTCGGCCAGATCCTCGTACACCTTGTCCAACGCCTCCGGTGCGACGTCCTGCGCCACGGTGACGTGCGGATGGTACGGGAAGCGGGTCTGGCGGTGCAGGCCCGGCGCGGTCGCGATCGCGGCGGCCAGCAGTTCGCATTCGCTGATCCCGGCGGCCACCGCGACGAACACCACCTGCGTCACCGGCCGGAACGTGCCGGTGCCCCGCAGGTGCAGCGTGAACGGCAGATGCGCGGCGGCCACGGCGGCGAGATGCCGCTCGACGCCCGGCAGGACGGCGGTCGGGATCTCGGTCGGACCGAGCAGCGTCACGTGTGCCGGCACCGCGAGGGGATCGCCCGCCTCGACCCGTCGCCGGGTGAGCTGGGCCCCCCACGGCTCCGGGATGTCCACAGCTATGCCGATCTGGACGGTGTCGCCGGACGGCGGCACCCCGCCACTGCGATCCACGCTCCGCGCCGCCACGTCGGCCACCGACCCGCCCACCTGTCCCGCAGCGCTATTCGCCGCGCACCGGCGGGAAGAAACCGATCCGCTCGTACGCGGACCGCAGGGTCGTGCCGGCCACCGACCGGGCCTTCTCCGCGCCGGCGGCGAGCAGCTTGTCCAGCTGCGCCGGGTCGTCGAGGTAGGTGCGCGTGCGCTCCTGGATGGGGCGGACGAACTCCGCCACGACCTCGGCCAGCTCCTTCTTCAGGTCTCCGTAGCCGCGGCCGGCGAACGCTGCCACCAGCTCGTCGATGCCCCGCCCGCTGAGCGCCGAGTAGATGGTCAGCAGGTTGGACACGCCCGGCTTGGTCTCGGCGTCGAAGACGATCTCCCGACCGGTGTCGGTCACTGCGGAGCGGATCTTCTTCGCCGACCGGGCCGGATCGTCCAGCAGGTCGATGATGCCGGCCGGCGAGGACGACGACTTGGACATCTTCGCCGTCGGGTCCTGCAGGTCGGTGATCTTGGCGGTGTCCTTGACGATGTGCGGCGCGGGCACCGTGAACGTCGCGCCGAACAGCGAGTTGAACCGCTGGGCCAGGTCGCGGGAGAGCTCCAGGTGCTGACGCTGGTCCTCGCCGACCGGCACCGCGTTGGCCTGGTAGAGCAGGATGTCGGCGGCCTGCAGAACGGGGTAGGTGAAGAGCCCGACGCTGGCCCGCTCGTTGCCCTGCTTCTGCGACTTGTCCTTGAACTGGGTCATCCGGCTGGCCTCGCCGAAGCCGGTGATGCAGCCGAGCACCCAGGCCAGCTGCGGATGCTCGGGCACCTGCGACTGCACGAACAGGGTGCTGCGCTCCGGGTCGAGACCGACCGCGAAGAGCTGGGCCGCCGCCACCCTGGTCCGCTGGCGCAGCAGCGCCGGATCGTGACCGGCGGTGATGGCGTGCAGGTCCACCACGCAGTAGAACGCGTCGTGGGTGTCCTGCAGGGCCACCCAGTGCCGCACGGCTCCCAGGTAGTTGCCGAGGTGGAACGAGTCGGCCGTCGGCTGGATGCCGGAGAAGACGCGGGGTCGCTCGGAAACGTCGGGCATGGCGATAATTCTGTCAGCAAGCGGGCGGGGCCGTCATGACGGGCCGGCGCGTCGGCCACGGCCGGCCGGTGTCGGGGCGCTGACCTCGCGTGGCAAGCCCGCGCGCCGCTGCTCCGGCACGCGGAGCGCCGACACCGCGAGCCGGGCGACGCGGCGGCCGTCCAGGGCCAGCACCCGCAGCAGCCACCCGTCCGCCGGGTCCACCGGATCGGGACCGCCGTCGTCGGGCGGCTCGGCGGGCACGGGCACCTCGTCCCCGGGCAGCGGCAGCCGACCCAGCACCGCCATCACGTACCCGCCGACCGTCTCGTACGGTCCGGCGGGCAGCGTCACGCCGGTCCGCTCGGCGAAGTCGGCGAGGTTGAGCCGGCCGTCGACCACCGCCGGCAGGCCGGCGTACGGCGGGTCGGGGTTCGTGTCGTACTCGTCGTGGATCTCGCCGACGAGTTCCTCGATCAGGTCCTCCAGGGTGACGATGCCGGCGGTCCCGCCGTACTCGTCGATCACGACCGCCAGGTGGTGACCCTCCCGGCGCATCTCGGTCAGCGCGGCCAGGACCGGCTTGCTGCCCGGCACCTGCTTGACCTCACGGGTCAGCTCACCGACCGTGACGCACGGGTCGGCGTCCGGACGCAGCAGGACGTCCCGCAGGTGCACGAACCCGACCACGTCGTCCTGGGTGCCGTCGGTCACCGGGTAACGGGTGTGCGTCTCGGCCCGCACCAACCGGGCGGCCTCGGCGATGGTCAGCCGGGCCGGCAGGAAGACCACCTCGGTGCGGGGCATCATCACCTCGCGGACGAGACGCGCGCCGGCCACCAGCACCTCGTCGATGATCCGCCGCTCGTCCGGGTCGAGCACCGTGTTCACCGCGAGCAGGTCCCGTAGCTCGGCCTCGGAGATGCGTTCCCGCCCGGCCGCCGGGCCGGCCCCGAGCAGGTCGGTGACGAGGCGGGTGGCGCCGTCGGCCGTGCGGACCAGGATCCGGGCGAGGGCTCGGGCGAGCGGGCCGGGGTCGCGGCGGGGCTTCCCCCGCACGCGTCGCCGGAGCCCGGAACGGGCCGCTTCCCGCATGACAGAGATGGTAGACACCGGGTGCCCGCCGCACCGGGGATCGCGCCGAGTCACCGGCGATGTGCGGCTCTGTTTAAACGTGAGAGATTATGATGGAATGGGTTGGCGGCGTGCTCGACTCCGGTCCCATCCGCCGCCGTAGGGTGATCACCAAAGGCCACGTCCCGGCGGGCCAGGCAGGAGGCAACGACGTGAAACTGCTCGTCACCGGGGGCGCCGGGTTCATCGGCAGCGTGGTGACCCGGATGCTGCTCGACGCGGGCCACCAGGTCGTCGTCCTGGACGACCTGCGCACCGGTCACCGCGAGGCGCTCGCTCCCGACGCGACCCACGTCGAGGCGTCCATTCACGACGCCGCCCAGATCCTCACCCCCGACGCCGGCTTCGACGGCGTGCTGCACTTCGCCGCCCTCATCGCCGCCGGCGAGTCGATGGTGAAGCCGGAGCTGTACTGGCAGACCAACACCGTCGGCTCGCTCGCCCTGATCAACGCCGTCCGCGCCGCCGGGGTGCCCCGGATGGTCTTCTCCTCCACCGCCGCCGTCTACGGCAACCCCACCGAACTGCCGATCACCGAGACCGCGGTCAAGGCGCCCACCAACACGTACGGCGCCACCAAGCTCGCCGTCGACATGGCGCTCACCTCCGAGGCAATCGCGCACGGGCTGGCCGCCGTCTCGCTGCGCTACTTCAACGTCGCCGGCGCGCACCTCACCGGCGACATCGCGCTCGGCGAGCGGCACGACCCGGAGACGCACCTCATCCCGATCGCCCTGGAGGTCGCCGCCGGTCGGCGGGAGAAGCTCCAGCTCTTCGGTGACGACTACCCCACTGTGGACGGCACCTGCGTCCGCGACTACATCCACGTCGCCGACCTGGCCCGCGCCCACCTGTTGGCGCTGGACGCCGCCACTCCGGGCCAGCACCGCATCTACAACCTCGGCAACGGCAACGGCTTCACCAACCGGCAGGTGGTCGACGTGGTCCGCGAGGTCACCGGGCACCAACTGCCGGTCGAGGTGGCGCCGCGCCGCGAGGGCGACCCCGCCGAGCTGGTCGCCTCCTCCGCGCTGGCCCGGGACGAGCTGGGCTGGGTGCCGCAGAAGCCCACCCTGCACGACATGGTCGGCGACGCCTGGGCCTTCTACCGCACGCACGTCCTGGAGCAGTCATGAGCAGCCCCACCGGTGACGTCGTCGAGCGGGCCGCCGCCGGCTTCACCGACCAGTACGGCGGTCAGGCCACCGGCCTCTGGGCCGCGCCCGGCCGGGTCAACCTGATCGGCGAGCACACCGACTACAACGACGGGTTCGTGCTGCCCTTCGCGCTGCCACTGCGTACCGTGGTCGCCGCCGACCGGCAGGACGACGAGCGCTGGACGGTCTGGTCCGAGCTGTCCGACGAGACGATCACCTTCGGCGCGGACGACGTGGCCGAGCCCGGTCGGGTGACCGGCTGGGGCGCGTACGTGGCCGGGGTCGTCTGGGCGCTGCGCGACGCCGGCCACGCGGTGCCCGGCGCCCGGCTGGCGATCGCCTCCGACGTACCGCTGGGTTCCGGGCTCTCCTCGTCGGCCGCGCTGGAGTCGTCGGTGCTCGCCGCCCTGCTCGACCTCGGCGGGCTGGACCTGTCCCCCGAGCGGCAGCCGCGGCTGGCGCAGCGGGCGGAGAACGTCTACGTGGGTGCGCCGACCGGCATCATGGACCAGTCCGCGGTGATCCGCTGCCGCGAAGGGCACGCGCTCTTCCTCGACTGCCGCGACGAGTCCGTCGAGCACATCCCGTTCGACCTGGACGCCGCCGGGCTGGCCGTGCTGGTCATCGACAGTCGCGCACCGCACCGGCACGCCGACGGGGAGTACGCCGCCCGCCGCCGGTCCTGCGAGGCGGCCGCCAAGGCGCTCGGCGTCGCCGCGCTGCGTGACGTGGCAGTCGATCAGCTCGACGGCGCGTTGGCCCGCCTCGACGACGAGGAGACCCGACGGCGCGTCCGGCACGTGGTCACCGAGGACCAGCGGGTGCTGGACACGGTGGCGCTGCTGCGCGCCGGCCGGGTCCGGGACATCGGCCCGCTGCTCACCGCCTCGCACGTCTCCATGCGCGACGACTTCGAGATCACCGTGCCGGAGATCGACACGGCGGTCGAGGCGGCCCTGTCGGCCGGCGCGCTCGGTGCCCGGATGACCGGCGGCGGGTTCGGCGGCTGCGTCCTCGCCCTGGTGGACACCGACCGCGTCGAGGCGGTGGCGGCAGCCGTCACGGCCGCGTACGCCGAACGCGCCTTCACCGCCCCCACCACGATCCCGGTCCTCCCCGCCCCCGGCGCAACCCGCCTGCCCTGACCCACCCGCACCTCCGCCCGCACCCCCACCCCCGCACCTCCGGGTTGATCAAGAGGTTTGCGTCAGAATCCGGGCTCGGACTGACGCAAACCTCTTGATCACCGGTCGAGGCGGCGGGCGGCGGGCGGCGGGGCCGGCGCCTCTGGAGGCCGGGGAGATCGTGCTTGTTCATGGAAGTAGTGGCCTCGCCCGACGGGCGAGGCCACTACTTCGTGGATCGGTTGTGATCTTGTTGGCGCGGGGCGCGGGTGGGTTAGCTGGCTTCGACGATCATGGCGGCGCCGACCGTGCGGTTGGTGGCCTCGTCGATGATGACGAAGCCGCCGGTGGTGCGGTTACGGCGGTACTCGTCGGCCAGCAGCGGCACCGTCGTGCGCAGCCGCACCCGGCCGATCTCGTTGAGTCGCAGCTCGTCGGCCGACTCGTCGCGGTGCAGCGAGTTGATGTCCAACCGGTAGTGCAGCCCCCGCACGATCGCCCGGGCCGACCGGGTGGTGTGCTTGATCGCGTACCGGCCGCCGACCCGCAGCGGGGTGGTCTCGTCCATCCAGCAGACCATCGCCTCGATGTCCTGGGCCACCGCCGGCGCGTTGTTCGGCCGGCAGATCATGTCGCCCCGGGAGATGTCGATCTCGTCGGCCAGCCGTACCGTCACCGACATCGGCGGGAACGCCTCCGCGACCGGCCCGTCGGCGGTCTCCACGGCGGCGATCCGGCTGGTGAAGCCGGACGGCAGCACCATTACCTCGTCCCCCGGCTTCAGCACACCGGAGGCGACCTGACCCGCGTAGCCCCGGTAGTCGGTGACGGTCGTGGACTGGGGGCGGATCACGTACTGCACGGGGAACCGGACGTCGACCAGGTTGCGGTCGCTGGCGATGTGCACGCGCTCCAGGTGGTGCAGCAGCGACGGACCCTCGTACCACGGCATGTTCTCCGACCGGGCGACGATGTTGTCGCCGCGCAGCGCCGAGATCGGCACCACGGTCAGGTCGGGTACGTCGAGCTTCGCGGCGAACGCGGTGAACTCGTCGGCGATCCGCTCGTAGACCTCCTGCGACCAGTCGACCAGGTCCATCTTGTTGACGCAGAGGACCAGGTGCGGCACCCGCAGCAGCGAGCAGAGGAACGCGTGCCGGCGGGACTGCTCGACGAGGCCCTTGCGCGCGTCCACCAGGATCAGCGCCAGGTCGGCCGTCGAGGCCCCGGTGACCATGTTGCGGGTGTACTGGATGTGCCCGGGCGTGTCCGCGATGATGAACTTGCGGCGGGGCGTGGCGAAGTACCGGTACGCCACGTCGATGGTGATGCCCTGCTCGCGCTCGGCGCGCAGGCCGTCGGTGAGCAGCGCCAGGTTCGTGTACTCGTCGCCACGGGCCGCGCTGACCGCCTCCACCGCCTCCAGCTGGTCGCTGAAGAGCGACTTGGTGTCGTAGAGCAGCCGGCCGATCAGTGTCGACTTGCCGTCGTCCACGCTGCCGGCGGTGGCGAACCGCAGCAGGTCCATCGGCCGCGCCTCACCGGTGGCCTCGGTGCCGGCGGCGGCCGGGGCCACGATCTCGGTGGTCATCAGAAGTACCCCTCCCGCTTGCGGTCCTCCATGGCGGCCTCGCTGACCCGGTCGTCACCACGGGTCGCGCCCCGCTCGGTGATCCGCGTGGCCGCCACCTCCTCGATGACCTTCTCCACCGTGTCCGCGTCCGAGCGGACCGCAGCGGTGCAGGAGGCGTCGCCGACGGTGCGGTAGCGCACCTGCGCCTTGAACCGTTCCTCACCCGCGCGGGGACGGAAGAACTCGTTGACCGCGTAGAACATCCCGTCCCGCTCGATCACCTCGCGCTCGTGCGCGTAGTAGATCGACGGCAGCGGGATGCGCTCGGAGGCGATGTAGTGCCACACGTCCAGCTCGGTCCAGTTGGACAGCGGGAAGACCCTGATCGACTCGCCCGGGTGGTGCCGGCCGTTGTAGAGCGACCACAGCTCCGGGCGCTGGTTCTTGGGATCCCACTGGCCGAACTCGTCGCGGAAGCTGAACACCCGCTCCTTGGCCCGCGCCTTCTCCTCGTCGCGGCGGGCGCCGCCGAACAGCGCGTCGAAGCGGTGCTTCTCAACCGCGTCCAGCAGCACCGGCGTCTGGATCCGGTTGCGCATCCCGTCGCCCGACTCGCGGACCAGCCCGCTGGCCAGGGCCTCCGGCACGCTCGCCACCACGAGTTGCAACCCCAGCTCGGCGACCCGCTGGTCGCGGTATTCGAGCACCTCGGGGAAGTTGTGCCCGGTGTCGACGTGCATGACGGGGAAGGGAATGTTGGCCGGAGCGAACGCCTTCTGCGCCAACCGCAGCATGACGATCGAGTCCTTGCCGCCGGAGAAGAGCAGCACCGGGCGTTCCATCTCGGCGACAACCTCGCGCATCACGAAGATGCTCTCCGCCTCGAGGGCGTCCAGGTGGGAGACCCGGTAGGCCGCGGGGGACGTCATGACACTCGCTCGCTCATCCGATTTCCAGACCTTTCCGGTCGGACATGTCAAGAAGTGCGCTCAGGCTACCCGGAATGCCTCTGCAGCGCTGCAAGCAACCGGTTGGCGAGATCCTTGCGACAGACCAGCAGGTCCGGCAGGCGCGGATCCGCCTCGTTGTATCGAAGCGCAGAACCGTCGATCCGGGAAGCGTGTAGTCCGGTGGCCGTCGCCACAGCAACCGGGGCGGCCGAGTCCCACTCGTACTGCCCACCCGCATGGATGTACGCGTCCACCTCGCCGGTCACCACCGCGGCGATCTTCGCACCGGCCGAACCCATCGGCACGAGGTGCGCGCCGACGTCCTCGGCCAGGTCGGTGAGGAACACCGGCGGTCGGCTCCGGCTCGCCGCCAGGCGGATCTTGCGCTCACCGGCCGTCGCCGCCTCGACAGTCATCGGCGGGTACGCGGGCGGGTAGTCGGTGCCCAGCACCCGGTGCTGCGCCGGCAACCCGACGGCCCCGGCGACCAGCCCGTGCGGGCTCGGCGCGCTCCGCGCCCAGAGCGCGACGTGCACCGCCCAGTCCGAGCGGCCCTCCTCGGCGAACTCCCGGGTGCCGTCCAACGGATCGATGATCCACACGCGGTCCGCGGTCAGCCGGGACACCGCGCCGGTGTTCACCTCGGCTGCCCAGGCCAACCGCGAGCCCTCGTCCTCCTCGGAGAGCACCGCGTCGCCCGGCCGCCACCGCGCCAACTCCGTGCGGATCAGGTCGTGCGACACCTTGTCCCCGGCCGACTTCAGCGCGCCCGTGTCCGCGAAGCCCAACTCCGTCCGCAGGTCGAGCAGCGCCTGACCGGCCCGCGAGGCCAACCACCGGGCGAACGCCCCGTCGATCATCGGAGGACTGCCCATCTGCCCGCTCCCGTCGCCTCGCCGCGGCCCGTGCCCGCACGCACCGATCGGCCGCGACCCGCGTCGCCGGTCACGGCACGCCGAAAGGCGCAGACTACCGGCCAACCGTTTCCGATCCGGTACGCCCCGCCCGGCTCAACCGCCGTGATACAGGTTCTGGGTCGGCTCCACGCCCTTGACGATCACCGACTCCACCACGTCAGCGGCCCTGTCCACCAGGAAATCGAGCTCCTTGCGTTCCGCCGCGCCGAAATCCGACAGCACGTAGTCCGCCGGATCCTGCCGCCCCGGCGGCCGACCCACGCCGAACCGCACCCGGACGTAGTCCTTGGTGCCCAACGACTTGGACATCGACCGCAGGCCGTTGTGCCCGCCCTCGCCGCCGCCACACTTGATCCGCACCTGGCCGAAGCCGATGTCCAGCTCGTCGTGCACCGCGATCACCTGCGCCGGGGGCACCTTGTAGAACTGCGACAGCGCCGCGACCGGCCCACCGGACAGGTTCATGTACGTCAGTGGCTTCACCAGCACCAGCTTCGGACCGCCGAACCCCAGCCGCCCTTCCGCGACCTCGGCCACCGCCCGCTTGTGCCTACCGAACCGCGCGCCCAACCGCCCCGCCAGCAGATCCGCCACCATGAACCCGACGTTGTGCCGGTTCCCGGCGTACTCCCGGCCCGGATTGCCCAGGCCGACAACCAGCCACGGCCCCGCCTCGTCCGTCACGACCCGCCCCTCCCGCCGTCTTCACCGACTCCCGATACGCCGGCAGGCGCCCCCGAAAATCGGGGACGCCTGCCGCACGGTACGAACCGATCAGGCCTCGGTACGAGCCTCGGTGTTCTCGGCGCCCTCGGCGGTGTCCGCGCCCTCGGAGCCCTCGGTGACCTCGCCGGTCTCGGCCTCGGCCTCCTCGGTGGCCTCCTCGACCTCGGGCAGCGTCGCCTCGAGCTGCTCGGCGGTCGGCGCGGCGGTCACCGCGGCGACCGGCAGCGTCGGGTCGACGGCCAGCTCGACACCGTTGGGCAGCTGGACGTCGCCGGCGGTCACCGAGGAGCCGGCCTCCAGGCCCTCGATCGACGCCTCGAGGTGGTCCGGCACCTTGGTGGCGTCGGCGGTCACCGAGAGGGTGTCGTGGTCGTGCACGATCAGGGTGTCCCGCGCGGCCTCGCCGGTCAGCTGGACCGGCACCTCGACGGTGACCTTCTCGCCCCGGCGGACCAGGATGAGGTCCACGTGCTCGAAGGTGTCCCGGATCGGGTCACGCTGGATCGCCTTCGGCAGCGCCAGCACCTGGGTGCCATCGGTGATGTCGATCGCGAAGAGCTGGTTGGCACCACCCTTGCGGATCGCGGCGGCGAACTCCCGCGACGGCAGCGCGATGTGCTTGGGCTTCTCGCCGTGGCCGTACAGCACGGCGGGCACCTTGCCGGCCCGGCGGGTACGGCGGGCACCACCCTTGCCGAACTCGGTACGGGGCTCGGCGCTGATCTTTACCTCGGACACGGGGAAACTCCTGATGCTTTTCGCTGCGGCGGCTTGTCGTCTTGCGGTGCTGGGGCGAGGGGCTCGCTGGGGCTCATGCGTCATGAACGACTGCCCGGAGCACCGCGTCGATGACGGTGCCTCCGTGCGGCGCTTTTCAGCGGCCCGCCGGGCACCCTCGCCGTGGCAACCGCACCAGTCTACCCGAGGTGTTTCCCGGGTTTCCGGCAGTCCCCGATCACGGCTCCAGGCCGGCACGCCGACGGTGTTTCCCGCCAGCGTGCCAGCCCGTTTCGACCAGTTTGTCAGGTCCTGCCGGCCGACTCGGCCACCTTCAGCTCAGGCCACCGAAGAGGGTGGTCACCGAGCCGTCGTCGAACACCTCCCGGATCGCCCTCGCCAGCAGCGGCGCGATCGACAGCACGGTCAGCTTGTCCAGCTGCTTCTCCGGCGGCAACGGCAGCGTGTTGGTGACCACCACCTCGCTGATCGGGCTGTTCTTCAACCGCTCGGTGGCCGGATCCGACAGGAGCGCGTGGGTGGAGGCCACCACGATCTCCGCCGCACCGGACTCCTTGAGGATGTCGGCGGCCTTGGAGATCGTGCCACCGGTGTCGATCATGTCGTCGACGATCAGGCAGACCCGACCCTCCACCTCACCGACCACCCGGTTCGCGACCACCTGGTTCGGCTTCATCGGGTCGCGGGTCTTGTGGATGAACGCCAGCGGGCACCCGCCGAGGCGGTCGGTCCAGCGCTCGGCCACCCGCACCCGACCCGAGTCCGGGGCGACCACTGTCATCGGCCGGCCCGCGTACTTGTGCTCCACGTACTCGGCGAGGATGTCCATCGCGAAGAGGTGGTCCACCGGCCCGTCGAAGAAGCCCTGGATCTGCGCGGTGTGCAGGTCGACAGTGAGGATCCGGTTCGCACCGGCGGTCTTCAGCAGATCCGCCACCAGCCGGGCCGAGATCGGCTCCCGACCCCGGTGCTTCTTGTCCTGCCGCGCGTACGGGTAGAACGGCAGCACGACGGTGATCCGCTTCGCCGACCCCCGCTTCAACGCGTCCACCATGATCAGGGTCTCCATGACCCAGGTGTTCACCCCGTGTGTCACGGACTGCACCACGAAGGCGTCCGAACCACGTACCGAATCCTTGAATCGTACGAAGATCTCGCCGTTGGCGAACTCGTACGCGTCGGCCGGCGTCGGTGCCACACCGAGCACCTCGCCGATCTCCTTGGCCAGCTCCGGGAAACCCCGTCCGGAGAAGAGCATCAGGCTCTTGCGGTTTTCGGCGACGATGCTGCCCATGGGCCCGTCTGCTCCCGTTTGTCGGCGGTACCCGGCCCGGTGGTGGTGGGTCGGGGACTATTCGGTTGCAGTATCTCCCGCGCCGGACGCACCGCCCACCGTCTCGGCCCGCCCGTGCATTGCCTCACTGTCGCTTGCGGTCCCGGCAATCTCCGACGCACCCTTCGCGTCGCCGGCGCGCTGCGCGGCCTCGGCCGCCGCCGTACCGGCCCGCCGCTTCACCACCCAGCCCTCGATGTTGCGCTGACGCGCGCGGGCGACACCCATCGCGCCCGCCGGCACGTCGTCCACGATCACCGAGCCGGCCGCCGTGTACGCGCCGTCACCCACCTCGACCGGCGCGACGAACATGTTGTCCGCCCCGGTCCGGGCGTGGCTGCCGATCACCGTGCGGTGCTTGTTGACCCCGTCGTAGTTGACGAAGACCGACGCGGCGCCGATGTTGGTCTGCTCGCCGATCGTCGCGTCGCCCACGTACGTCAGGTGCGGCACCTTCGAGCCAGGCCCGATCTCGGACTTCTTCACCTCGACGAACGTGCCGACCTTCGCCTTCTCGCCCAGCCGGGCCTCCGGCCGCAGGTACGCGTACGGGCCCACGCTGGCACCCGCGCCCACCTCGGCGCCCACGGCGTGGCTGCGCACCACCGAGGCGGCCGGGCCGACGATCGTGTCGATGAGCGTCACGTCCGGCCCGACCAGCGCGCCCGCGCCGACGACGGTGGCCCCGCGCAGCTGGGTGTTCTGGTCGATGACCGCGTCGCGGTCCAGCGCCACCGTCACGTCGATCCAGGTGGTCACCGGGTCGAGCAGGCTCACCCCGGTGCGCATCCACGCCTCGTTGACCCGGTCACGCAGGAGCCGCCGCAGCGACGCCAGCTCCACCCGGTCGTTGCAGCCCAGCGTCTCGACGTGGTCGACAGCCACGTGCACCGCGACCGGCTCGCCGACGGAGCGGAGCAGGCCGAACACGTCGGTCAGGTACTCCTCGCCCTGGTCGTTGTCGGTGGAGAGCTTGCCCAGCGCGTCGCGCAGCCGCACCGCGTCGAACGCGTAGATGCCGGCGTTGATCTCCCGGATCGCGCGCTGGGTCGCGTCGGCGTCGCGTTCCTCGACGATCTGCTCCAGCCGGCCGTCGGCGTCCCGGACGATCCGCCCGAGCCCGGCCGGGTCGGGCACCTCGGCGGCCAGCACGGTGGCCGCGGCTGCGGCCTCCTCGTGCGCGGTCACCAGCGCGCCCACCGTCTCCGGTCGCAGCAACGGCACGTCCCCGTTGATCACCACGACCGTGCCGGCGCCCTCCGGCACGGCGTCCAACGCGATCCGCACGGCGTGCCCGGTGCCGAGCTGCTCGGCCTGGAGCACGGGCGTGGCGTCGGGGGCGATCTCGGTCAGGTGGGCCCGGACCTGGTCGGCGCCGTGGCCCACCACGACGACTGTGCGGTCGGCGGCCAGCGGCCCGGCAGCGCTCAGCACGTGGCCGAGCAGCGTACGGCCGAGCAGGGGGTGCAACACCTTGGGCAGTGTCGACTTCATCCGCTTGCCCTCACCCGCGGCGAGCACGACGACGGTACGAAGGTGGGGCTGGGGCACGACGTGGCTCCCGTCGGGACGGCGGACACTCTCGCGGCCATGCTAACCACGCAGCCCGGCAGCGCGTCCTCTTACCCCCAGCAGAACCCGAAACGGACTTGTAGGGACAGCTCGGCCGCCAGGGTTCGAACCTGAAATACGGGTACCAAAGACCCGGGTGTTGCCAATTACACCACGGCCGATTGCAACGTCGAGAACGCCGTCGCCGCTGGGGCGAGCATCCTGCCGCTACACCTTAACGCCCGACGGCCGCGACGCCAGCACTCATGCGCTTCATGATCCCCTCCACCCGGCCGCCCAGCGCGCGCGGTTGATGACCTTGGCGTCGGCGACACCCCGCTCGAACGGCGGCCCCGGGACGCACCTCGGCACCGGTCAAAACCGCGATGACCAGGTCTTCAGCGCCTAAGTACGACGGTTTTTCAAACTTCCCCGTGCGATCTACCGAGCCGTAAGTTACGGTGACGTAGGCGTAGGTTAGTGATCGTTTCCGTCCCCTCTGCGAGGTGCCATGTCCACTACCGTCCTCGAACCCAACACCGCCGGCCCCGGCCCGAAACCGCTCACCGACGGCAGTCAGTCCTCCGGGATCCTGGCCGCCCTGTGGGCCTTCGTCGTGATCCCCTTCGTGGCCCTGCTGGTCGCCGTGCCGGTCGCCTGGGGCGGCTGGCTGGGCTGGACCGACGTGGTCATCGGCCTGGTCTGGTACGTGGTCTCCGGGCTCGGCATCACCGTGGGCTTCCACCGCTACTTCACGCACGGCTCGTTCAAGGCCAAGCGGTGGCTGCGGGTGACCCTGGCGGTCGCGGGTTCGCTGGCGGTCCAGGGCGAGATCATCCAGTGGGTGGCCGACCACCGGCGGCACCACGCCTTCTCCGACCTGGAGGGTGACCCGCACTCGCCGTGGCGTTTCGGCACCAGCTTCTGGGCGCTGACGCGGGGTCTGTTCCACGCACACGTGGGCTGGCTGTTCCGCCGCGAACTGTCCAACCGGCAGCGGTTCGCACCGGATCTGATCGCCGACCGCGACATCAGCCGGGTGGACCGACTGTTCCCCGTGCTGGTGGCCGTCTCGCTGCTCGGCCCGGCGCTGATCGGCGGCCTGGTGACCTGGTCGTGGCAGGGCGCGCTCACCGCGTTCTTCTGGGCCGGACTGGTCCGGATCGGCCTCCTGCACCACGTCACCTGGGCGATCAACTCGGTGTGCCACGTGTACGGCGAGCGCCCGTTCGCGATGCGCCAGGGCGACCGCGCGTCGAACTTCTGGCCGCTGGCGATCCTGTCGTTCGGTGAGAGCTGGCACAACCTGCACCACGCCGACCCGACCAGCGCGCGACACGGTGTGCTGCGCGGTCAGGTGGACATCTCGGCCCGGGTGATCTGGCTGTTCGAGAAGGTCGGCGCGGCGTCGCAGGTGCGCTGGCCGAAGCCCGAACGCCTCGCGGCCAAGCTCGTGAAGCCTGTCGCACCCCGGTAAACCGGGCGGTGCCACGAGAGGTCGCCTGGCAGGATGGCCGGGTGACCGAGCGGAGCGGGGGGACCGGACGGCTCGGCGCACGGGGAGCCGGGCCCGATCCGGGTACGGTCGGACGGCACGGCAGGGCGGCCCGGCCGCCCGCCAGTGAGGCGACGACGTGAGCGGGCACAGCGGAAGCACCATCGGACGGCAGGGCGTCACCGAGCGCCAGCGAGGCGGCGACATGCCCGAGGTCAGTGATGAAGCCGGCAGCCGGCGCGCAGTGCCGGCTGCGGCGGCGAAACCCAAGCCCCCCTCACGGGTACGCATGTCCGCCGCGCAGCGGCGGGAGCAGTTGATCGCGATCGGCCGGCAGCTGTTCGCCGAGCGAGGGTTCGACGCCACCTCCATCGAGGAGGTGGCGGCCCGCGCCAAGGTCTCCAAGCCCGTGGTGTACGAGCACTTCGGTGGCAAGGAAGGGCTGTACGCGGTAGTCGTCGACCGGGAGGTCCGGGCCCTGCTGGACCGGATCACCACGGCGCTGACGGCGGGGCATCCGCGTGAGTTGCTGGAGCAGGCCGCGATGGCCCTGCTGGGCTACATCGAGGAGGAGACCAGCGGGTTCCGGGTGCTGGTCCGCGAGTCGCCGCTGATGTCCGGCACGGCCACCTTCAGCAGCGTGATGAACGACGTGGCCCACCAGGTCGAGCACATCCTGGGCGCCGAGTTCAAGAGCCGCGGGTACGACCCGAAGCTGGCCGAGCTCTACTCGCAGGCGTTGGTGGGCATGGTCGCGTTGACCGGCCGCTGGTGGCTGGAGGTGCGCAAGCCGCGCAAGGAGACGGTGGCGGCGCACCTCGTCAACATGGCGTGGAACGGGTTGTCGCACCTGGAGGCGAAGCCCACGCTGATCACCGCCCGTCGCCGCTGACCGCGGTTCAGCTCCGGTGCGCGTCGGCCACCGGATGTTTGCGGCGGGCCAGCTCCGCCTCGGCGTGCTCCGACGGGCCGATCTTGTCGTAGAGGCCGGTGCCGAGCAGGATCAGGCCGAACAGCATCGACACGATCACTGTCGACATCGAGAAGTTGAGGAAGTTCGCGTCGGTCTGCAGCACGGACATCATGAGGATGCTGGTCACCAGGAACACCACCCCGGCGGTGAGGTTCATGTAGTGGCCGAGGTTGCTGCGCCGGGACGCCCCGATGATCAGGACGACGCCGAAGACCACCGAGGCGAGCGAGAAGGCCAGGTTGGTCCGGAGGCCGAGGGCCCAGGTGCTGTTCCGCGCGAAGAGCGGGTCGCCGATCGTCTCGGCGACACCCCAGACGCCGAAGACCAGGATGTAGACGCCGATCAGGCCGGAGAGGACCCGGTAGAGCGGCCGTGCCGGATGGTTCACCGGAAAGTGCGGCATACCAGACCCCATCCACCTGAGTTAGACCATTTCAGGAGGATTGTCGCCCAAGCAAGAGCCAGCTGTCCGAAGAACACCAAAGCCGGAACGGTCCGCCGAAGGGCTGGACCAGGTCGGGTTTTCGCCGGAGCCCGAGCTGCGCAGGGATCAAGCCTGACCGCCCGGAGCAGCTCGGGCTCCGGCGAAAACCCACGGCCGTAACCGCGGAAGAACTCAGAGAACGAGACGAGCCTTCTGGAACGCCTCCGCCTCATCCTCCGTGCCGACCTTGCCGTACATGCCGGCCATGAGCAGCACCAGGGCGGCCGTCATCACGACGATCACGGTGAAGATACTGAAGTTGAAGTAGTTGGCGTCCGTCCGGATGAACGCCAGACCGGCCAGGCTGATCACCATCAGGGCGTACGCCAGCCACTGGTTGATCGCCACGTCGATGTTGCGGCCGAGCGCGGTGCCGGCCAGCACGACGAGCCCGAGCAGCACGCACAGCAGCGAGAAGCCGAGGTTGGTGCCCTGGCCGAGGACGCGGGTGTCGTCCTGGGCGAGGATCTCGTTGCCGGCGCCCGCGATGATGCCGAGCACGCCGAAGACCACCAGGTACAGACCGGTCAGCCCGCCGATCGCCCGGTAGATCGGCCGCGCGGGGTGGTTGATGGGGGTGTGGGCCATGTCTGGGTCTCCAAGGGTGAGGTGTCGCCGACGATTGTCCCGCATGTGTCGGTGTGACGCCGCACACGGCCCCCGCGCCGGCGTGCCCGACCCGCTCAGCTCTCGGGCAGGTCCTCGGCGAGGGTCATCCAGGTCTCCTCGATCCGCTCCCGTTCGGCGCGCAGATCCTTGAGCTGGGTGTCCAGGTCGGCGACCTTGGCGTAGTCGGTGGCGTCGGCGGCGAGCTGGTCGAGGAGGGTGACCTCGCGCTGGTCGAGCTTGCCGAGCTGCCGTTCCAGCCGGGTCAGCTCCTTGCGGGCCTGGCGCACCTCGGCGGCGGACATGCCACCCGTGGTGGGCCCGGCCGGCGCGACCGGGCCGGTGCTGCCCGCCCGGGTGGCGCCGGCCCGCTCGGCGGTCCGGGCGAGGTACTCGTCGACGCCACCCGGCAGGTGCACGAGCCGGCCGTCGCCGAACATCCCGTACGCCGTGTCGGTGACCCGTTCGATGAGGTAACGGTCGTGGCTGGCCACGATGATCGTGCCCGGCCACGAGTCGAGCAGGTCCTCCAACGCGGCCAGGGTGTCGGTGTCCAGGTCGTTGGTGGGCTCGTCGAAGAGCAGCACGTTGGGCTCGCCGGCGAGCAGCCGCAGCATCTGCAACCGGCGACGCTCACCGCCGGACAGGTCGCTGACCGGCGTCCAGAGCCGGCGGTCGTCGAACCCGAAGACCTCGGCGAGCTGGGCGGCGGAGACCTCGCGGTCGCCGAGCTGCACCCGGCGGGCGACCTCCTCGACGGCCTCCAATACCCGCAGGTGCCCGGGCAGCTCGGCGAGTTCCTGGGAGAGGAACGCCGGTCGCACCGTGGAGCCGGTGCCGAGACGGCCACCGTCGGGGCGGGTGATGCCGGCGAGCATCCGCAGCAGAGTGGTCTTGCCGGCGCCGTTGGCGCCGAGGATGGCGATCCGGTCACCCGGGCCGACCAGCCACGTGGCGTCCCGCAGGATCTCCTTCGGCCCGGCGTGCAGCTCGACGTTCTCCAGCTCGTACACCTGCTTGCCGAGCCGGGACACGGCCATGCGCTGCAACGACATGGTGTCGCGGGCCGGCGGCACGTCGGCGATCAGCGCGTTCGCGGCGTCGATGCGGAACTGGGGCTTGGAGGTCCGGGCCGGCGGGCCACGGCGCAGCCAGGCGATCTCCTTGCGGAGCAGGTTCTGCCGACGGGCCTCGGTGGCGGCGGCGACACGTTCACGTTCGGCGCGGGCGAGGGTCCAGGCGGCGAAGCCACCCTCGTACGCCCGGACGGTCTGGTCGGCGACCTCCCACGTCGTGGTGCAGACCGCGTCCAGGAACCACCTGTCGTGGGTGACCACCACGAGGGCGCCCTTGCGGCCCACCAGGTGCCGGGCCAGCCAGTCGACACCGCCGACGTCCAGGTGGTTGGTGGGCTCGTCGAGGATCAGCAGGTCCGAGTCGCGGACGAGCAGCGCGGCGAGCGCCACCCGCCGCCGTTCGCCACCGGACATCGGGCCGACCGGCTGGTCGAGACCGAGGTGCGGCATGCCGAGGCCGTCGAGGATGTTGCGGACCCCGGCGTCACCGGCCCACTCGTGCTCGGCGCCCATGCCCTCACCGAGCCAGGCGGTGCCCAGCACGACGTCCCGGACTGTGGCGTCCGGGGCGAGGGTGAGCTGCTGCGGCAGCCAGAGCACACGCAGGTCACGGCGGTGGGTGACCCGGCCGTCGTCGGGGTCCTCCTGCTTGGTGAGCAGGCGCAGCAGGGTGGACTTGCCGGCGCCGTTGAGGCCGACCACACCGATCCGGTCGGCGTCGTCCAGGCCGAGCGAGACGTCCGTGAGCAGCCGCCCGGCGGCGCCGTACCCCTTGGACACCCGGTCCAGATTGACGATGTTGGCCACGTTCCACCCTTCAAGATCAAGGCGTCCGGGTGCCGGCGGGCACCTCGGGACGCCTGAACCAAGGGTACGCGGACGTCCCGGCCACCCGCGCCGCGCGGGCCGCCCGGGACGCGACCTCAGCCGACCCGGGCACCCGCCACCGGCCCGTGCGCGACCCGCGCCTCCCGGCACACACCGGCGCTGGTCAGCTCGGCGGCGATCCGCTCGGCGTCGGCGGCGTCCGCGGCGAGGAAGACGCAGGTCGGGCCGGACCCGGAGACGATGCCGGTGAGCGCGCCGGCTGCCTCGCCGGCCTTGAGGGTGTCGGCCAGCGCGGGCCGCATGGCCAGCGCGGCGTCCTGCAGGTCGTTGCCCAGCGTTCGGGCGAGGACCCGGGGGTCACGTTGACGCAACGCGCCCAGCAGCGCGTCGGTGCTGCCCAGCGGAGCCCCGGCGGCACCGGAGTCGCGCAGCCGGTCCAGCTCGCGGTACGCGGCCGGGGTGGACAGGCCGACATCGGCGATCGCCACGACCCAGTGCCACGAGGTGGCCCGGGCCAGCACCGGGCTGACCGCCTCACCCCGGCCGGTGCCCAGCGCCGTGCCGCCGTAGATCAGGAACGGCACGTCGGAGCCCAGGTCGGCGGCGATCCCGGCCAGTTCGTCGCGGGACAGCCCGGTGCCCCACAGCGCGTCACAGGCCACCAGCGCGGCGGCCGCGTCCGCGCTGCCGCCGGCCAGCCCACCGGCGAGCGGAATCTGCTTACGCAGGTGCAGGCGGGCGTGCGGCAGCACCCCCGCGTAGCCGGCCAGGGCGTGCGCGGCACGGATCACCAGGTTGGAGTCGTCAAGCGCCAGCTCGCCGGTGCCCTCGCCCTCCATGGTCAACGCCAGCGTGTCGCCCCGCCGGGCGGTCAGCTCGTCGTAGATGGAGATGGCGTGATAGACGGTGTTCAACTCGTGGTAGCCGTCGCGGCGCAGCGGGCCCACCCCGAGGTGCAGGTTCACCTTGGCGGGCACCCGGACCTTCACCGGACCGGCGGCCCCGCGTCGCTCGTCCTCGTCGTCCGGTCGCCAGGCCTCGGTCACGGGGTGAGGTCCCGCGTGCGCAGGCGAATGTCGAACGGCTTGCTCAAAATCAGCTCCTCGGCGGAGTCGGCGGACACGGCGTCAGCCTACTTCGCGGCCACCGTACCGGCCGGGGCCGACGCGGCGATGGCGGCGAACTGCTCGACGGTCAGGGACTCCCCCCGGGCGCCGGGGTCGACGCCGGCGGCGGTCAGCGCGGCGGCGGCCCGGTCCGGGCCACCGGCCCAGCCGGCCAGCGCGGCGCGCAGGGTCTTACGGCGCTGCGCGAACGCCGCGTCCACGACGGCGAAGACCCGCTCCCGCGGCACGTCGGCGCGGGGCGGCTCGTGGCAGGTGAAGGCGACCAGACCGGAGTCGACGTTGGGCACCGGCCAGAACACGTTCGGCGGCACCTTGCCCGCGCCCCGGGCGTGGGCGTACCAGGCGAGCTTGACCGACGGGATGCCGTACACCTTGGAGCCGGGACCGGCGACGAGCCGGTCGGCGACCTCCTTCTGCACCATCACCAGACCGTGCCGGAGGCTGGGCAGCTCGGCGAGCAGGTGCAGCACCACAGGCACGGCGACGTTGTAGGGCAGGTTCGCGACGAGCGCGGTCGGCGGCGGGTCACCCAGCTCGGCGGCGCTGACCCGCAGCGCGTCGGCGCGGTGCACGGTGAGCCGGGCGGCGTCCGCACCGGCGTGCCGGGCGACGGTCTCCGGCAGCGCACCGGCGAGCGTCGGATCGATCTCCACGGCGTGCAGGTGCCCGGCGACCGGCAGCAGCCCCAGGGTGAGCGAGCCGAGGCCGGGGCCCACCTCCAGGGCCACGTCGTCGGGGGTCAGGCCGGCGGCGGTGACGATCCGCCGCACCGTGTTCGGGTCGTGCACGAAGTTCTGGCCGAGTTTCTTGGTGGGCGCGACGCCCAGCCGGGCGGCCAGCTCCCGGATCTCCGCCGGGCCGAGGAGACCGGTCATGCCTGGCAGCGTAGCGGCGTCGTCGGGACCGGCCGGCGGGCCGGGCTCACCACGGGCCGAAGGCCCGGTCGCCGGTGGCGGAGATGGCCGCGCACAGCTCGTCCAGGTCGCTGCCGGTGGTCTGGGCGAGCGCCCGGACGGTGAGCGGGATGAGGTACGACGCGTTCGGCCGGCCACGGTGCGGGGTCGGGGTGAGGTAGGGGGCGTCCGTCTCCACCAGGATCTGGTCCAGCGGGGTGAGCGCGGCGGCCGCACGCAGGGCGGTGGCGCTGCCGAACGTGACAGTGCCGGCGAAGCTGAGCAGGTAGCCCCGGCGCACGCACTCGCGGGCGAACTCGGCGTCGCCGGAGAAGCAGTGCAGCACCACCGTGTCCGGTGCGCCCTCGTCGTCGAGGATCCGCAGCACGTCGGCGTGCGCGTCCCGGTCGTGGATGACAAGCGTCCTGCCGTACCGCTTGGCGATGGCGATGTGCGCCCGGAAGCTCGTCTCCTGCGCCGCGCGCCCCTCGTCGCCGGTGCGGAAGAAGTCCATGCCGGTCTCGCCGATCCCCCGGACCCGGTCGCGGGCGGCCAGCGACTCGATCTCCCGCAGCGCCTCGTCGAGGTCGGCCAGCCGGGGGGCCTCGTTGGGGTGCAGCGCCACGGTGGCCAGCACGGCCGGGTACGCCTCGGCGATGTCCGCGCCCCACCGCGAGGACGCCACGTCCACCCCCACCTGGACCAGCCGGTCCACGCCCACCTTGGCGGCCACCGTGATCGCCGTGCCGATCGGGTCGTCGGACGGCCCGCCGCCGGGTACGCCGGCCTCGCTGACGGTGATGTCCAGGTGGGTGTGGCTGTCCAGCACCGGCCGGGGCAGCGGCTCGGGGGCGGGCGGGAACTCTCCGGCCCGCCGGGCGGCACGCTCGCGGCGGGTTTCAGTCGGCTCGCTCATCAGCGACAGCATCACACACCGGGGCCGTCCATCCGCCCGCCACCCGGCGTTCACCTCGACTACGCCGCGCGACTCTACCGTCGCCGGGTGAGCGAGCTCAGCAGTCCCGCCAGTGAGCGCACCGGGCTGCGCGTGGCGTTCGGCGGCGGCGTGTACCCGGCCGAGGAGATCGCCCGGGGCGCCGCGTACGAGCTGTTCAGCGCCGAGGAGGTGGCCGGCTTCGAGTGGGCGCCCCGTCCGGGCAGCGCCCTGCCGTGGCGCCGGTTCGTGCACGTCACCGAGGTGAGCGCGGTGCACGGTGCCGTCGTGCCGGCCGAGGAGCCGGAGACACCGCTGATGATGCCGGCGCACCGGGAGCACGGCTGGTCGCACGTACACCAGTTGAGCCAGCAGCCGTCGGCGGCGGGTGACCCGGTGTTGGCCGCGGTGCGTGCGTCGGCGGTCATCCGGCGCGGCACCCGGATGGTCAAGGTGCTCTCCGCCCGGCAGCTCGCCGGGTACGTGCGGGGTTGGCTGCCGCACGGCTTCTGCTACCGCGAGCACGACGTGGCGCACCTGCGTACGCCGTCGACGACCACCGTGTTGCGCACCGACGGCGACGTCGACCGGGACGGCTCGGACGTGGCGTACGCGCTGCGCTGGCGGGCCGCCGACCCCGGCGACTACGACGTGCCGGTGGGCGAGGCGCACCGGGGGCTGACGGCGCTGGCGTCCCGCGACCGGCTGGGCCCTCCGGTGCTGGGCACCGGTTTCGTCCCGAGCAACGGCCAGCTCATCCCCGAGTTCATCACCCGGGACTTCGCGGACCTGCCCATGCCGGCGAACGCGACGCTTGTCGCCTACCCCGCCGAGGGCGTCGAGGTGGTGCTCTACAGCTACCAGGCCGAGCAGCGCGCGTGGCTGCGGATGGTGGGCCCGCAGTGGCGGCACCTGCTGGCCGCGGTGCCGGGCCTCTCCCCCGACCAGGAGTACGTGCCGACCGGCGACGCCCCGCGCTCCACCCAGCTGGTAGGCCTCTACGGCGATACGGAGTACGAGGCGGTCGCCGACCTGCCCGGCGGGTTCCGGGTGCTGGCGATGACCCGGGCGGCCCGCTACCCGGTGGAGGCGGTGGCCCGGCGGCTGCGGTTCGCGCAGTGGCGGGGCGTGTCGTGCCTGGTGCTGCGCGAGGAGGCCGGCTGGCTGCGGCTCCGGCTGCGCTTCCCGGACCCGGACGCGGTGGTCGCCACCGGCGCGCAGTGCCACGACCGGGGTGTCTACGAGACCTGGGCGCCGGGCGCCGAGGTGAGCAACGACCAGGTCATGGACACCCGGTACGTGATGTGACGGCGCGCGGCGGTGGGAGCTCCCACCGCCGCGCGCCGTTCGCTGATCAGCCGGCCAGTCGGGCCAGCTCCTCGTCGACGATCGACGGGTCGAGCTTGCGGAACACCGGCTTCGGCGCGGCCAGCGGCCGACCGACCTCCAGTGGCACCGACTCCCAGCGCGCGCCCACCGTGTAGTCCCCGGTCAGCACCGGGTACGCCGGCCCGCCGTCCAGGTCGTCGACCTGCTCGATGACCGGCATCGGCGCGTGCACGCCGGTGCCGCCCAGCAGCTCGTGCACCTGCTGCGCGGAGTGCGGCAGGAACGGGGTGAGCAGCGTGTTGGCGTCGCTGACCACCTGGAGGGCGACGTGCAGGATGGTGCCCTGGCGGGGCTTGTCGGCCTCGGCCTTGAGCTTCCACGGCGCCTGCTCGGACAGGTACTTGTTGGCCTCGGCGACGACCTTCATCGCCTCGCCGATGGCCTGCTTCTGCCGGTGCCGGCCGATCAGGTCGCCGACCGTGTCGAACCCGGCGCGGGCGACGGCGAGCAGCGCCTCGTCGGCCTCGGTGAGGCCGGCCGGGTCGATCGACGGGATCGCCCCGAAGTTCTTCGCGGCCATCGAGACGCACCTGTTGACCAGGTTGCCCCAGCCGGCGACCAGCTCGTCGTTGTTGCGGCGCAGGAACTCGGCCCAGGTGAAGTCGGTGTCGTTGCTCTCCGGGCCGGCGGCGGCGATGAAGTAGCGCAGCGCGTCGGCGTCGTAGCGCTCCAGGAAGTCACGGACGTAGATGACCACCTTGCGGGACGAGGAGAACTTACGCCCCTCCATGGTCAGGTACTCGCTGGAGACCACCTCGGTGGGCAGGTTGAGCCGGCCCAGCTCGCCCGGCTCGCCGTCGCGGGAGCCCTCGCCGGAGTAGCCGGAGAGCAGCGCCGGCCAGATCACCGAGTGGAAGACGATGTTGTCCTTGCCCATGAAGTAGTAGGACCTGGCGTCCTTGCCCTCGCCGTCGGTCGACCACCACCTGCGCCACGCCTCCGGGTCACCGGAGCGGCGGGCCCACTCGATCGAGGCGGACAGGTAACCGATCACCGCGTCGAACCAGACGTAGATCCGCTTGTCGGGCCGGTCCCGCCAGTCGTCCAACGGGATGGGCACGCCCCACTCCAGGTCCCGGGTGATCGCCCGGGGCTGGAGGTCGTCGAGCAGGTTGCGGGAGAACCGCAGCACGTTGGGCCGCCACCCGTCGCGGGTGTCCAGCCACTGACGGAGCACGTCGGCCAGGGCGGGCAGGTCCAGGAAGAAGTGCTCGGTCTCGACGAACTTCGGGGTCTCCCCGTTGATCCGCGACTTCGGGTCGATCAGGTCGATCGGGTCGAGCTGGTTGCCGCAGTTGTCGCACTGGTCGCCGCGCGCGCTGTCGTACCCGCAGATCGGGCAGGTGCCCTCGATGTACCGGTCGGGCAGGGTGCGCCCGGTGGACGGCGAGATCGCGCCCATGGTGGTCTTCGGCACGATGTAGCCGTTGCGGTACATCCCCTCGAACAGCTCCTGCACCACCGCGTAGTGGTTGCGGGTGGTGGTGCGGGTGAACAGGTCGTAGGAGAGCCCGAGGCCGTGCAGGTCCTCGACGATCACCCTGTTGTACCGGTCGGCCAGCTCGCGCGGGGTCACCCCGTCGGCGTCGGCCTGCACCTGGATGGGGGTGCCGTGCTCGTCGGTGCCGGAGACCATGAGCACGTCGTGGCCGGCCATCCGCATGTACCGGGCGAAGACGTCGGAGGGAACGCCGAAACCGGAGACGTGGCCGATGTGGCGGGGGCCGTTGGCGTACGGCCAGGCCACTGCCGCGAGAACGTGACTCATGAGCAGCAAGCCTAGTGACCCGCCCGGGGCGTCCGCGAACCAATGGGGGGTGCTGGGCCGTCGGACCGGACCGACCACCCCGCCCATTGGTCCGATTTGTCGTCGACACGCGGTCCAACTGCCCGATCTGCCTCCGCCACCGGTGTGCAATGAACGTCGTGACTGGCAGAGGAGCGGCCCGGGACCACGACGAGCGTCCCACCGGGCCGACCGGCGACGACGAGCCCGGCGCACCCCGGGCCGGGGTCGCGCCGCAACCCCGGCCGGTCCCCGCCGCCGAACCCGACCTGCCCGGCCACCAGCGGCCCACGCCGGCCGGACGGGCGGCCGTGCCACGGCGGGACACCTCGACGGAGCTCGCGGCCGGCCCGGCCCGGCCCACGCCTGCCGCGCCGGCCCCCACCCCGGCCCGGCCCAGCCCGCAGGCGCCCGTGCCCAGCCCGGCCCGCCCGAACCCGCCGAAGCCGCCGAAGCCGCCGGCCCCGTCGGCCGACGGCGCGGCGACCGGGCGCGAAGCGGCCCGAAGGGCGGCCGAGGCGCAGCCCTCGACCGGGGCCCCGGTCGAGGTGGAGCCGACCACCGGGGCGCCGGTGGACGCGGTGCCACGTCGGGTGCCGGTACGCCAGCAGAGCCGTCGCCGGGATGTGCACCGGGTCGACGGGGACCGGCCACCGGACGACGAGGGCACGTTCTGGGCACCGATCGAGCAGGTGCACTGGGACGGCACCCCCGTCCGGGAGGACGTCGCCCCCCAGCGCCGTGCCGCGACGCGGGCTCGCCGTGACTCCTCGCGGACCTTGCCGGACCCGCTGCCCGGATTGACCGCGCTGGTGCTGCTGAGCCTGGTCGCGGCCTTCTTCGCCTGGGTCAGCGCCGGCCCGTTCTGGCTCGCGGTCGGGCACGGGCGCGACGGCACTGTGGTGATCGACAACTGCACCGGAGGCGGTCTGACCCAGCGGTGCCGGGGCATCTTCACCGCCGACGACGGACGGTTCCTGGCCCACGGGGTACGGGTCAGCGGCGTACCCGCCGGAGGTGGCGCCCCCGGGGCGGCGCTGCGGGCGCGGATGACCGGCCCGGACAGCGGCACCGCGTACGCCGACACCGGCGCGGGCCGTCACCTGCGCTGGCTGCCCGGGCTGCTGGCGGTGCTCGGCTGCGCCGCCGGCATCGTCCGGTGGACGGGGTCGGCCCGGCTGCCCGGCCGGCGACACCGCCGCTGGGCGGTGGCCGCCGCTCTCGCCGGCCCCGCGCTGATCACAGTCGGCTTCCTCGCCGCCGCGTGGTGAGTGCGCCGGGAGTCAGCTGTGCACGATCGTGTAGACCTCGCGTCGGCGCAGCGAGTATTCGGTGGCGACGTCGGTGATGGCGTCCCGGCGGGACCGGCCGGTGGCCTCCCGCTCGGCGACGGCCGCGCGCAGGGTGTCGTCGTCGGGGCGTTCCGGGGCGGTCACCGGCGAGCCGGCCACCACCAGGGTGATCTCCCCGCGCGGATCGCTCTCGGCGGCCCACCGGGCCAACTCGCCGAGGGGGCGGCGGAGCACCTCCTCGTAGGTCTTGGTGAGTTCCCGGCAGAGCGCGGCCGGCCGGTCCACCCCGAACGTCTCGGCCAGGTCGGCGAGCGCCGCCCCGATCCGGTGCGGCGCCTCGAAGAAGACGAGGGTGCGCTCCTCGGCGGCGAGCGCGCGCAGCCGGGACCGGCGGGCGCCCCCGCTGCGGGGCAGGAACCCCTCGAAGCAGAACCGGTCGCAGGGCAGCCCGGAGACGGCGAGGGCGGTGGTCACCGCGCTGGGTCCGGGCGCGACGGTGACCGGCGCCCCGACGTCCAGCGCGGCCCGGACCAGCCGGTAGCCGGGGTCGGAGACACTCGGCATCCCTCCGTCGGTCACCAGCGCCACCACGTACCCGCCGAGGATGACCTCGACCAGTTCGGGCGTACGCCGCTCCTCGTTGCCCTCGAAGTAGGAGACGATCCGGCCGCCGACCGTGACGTCGAGGTCGCGGGCCAGCCGGGTCAGTCGGCGAGTGTCCTCGGCCGCGACCACGTCGGCGGTGCTCAGCACCTCCCGGAGTCGGGCCGAGGCGTCGGCGGGGTTGCCGAGCGGGGCACCGAGCAGGATCAGGCGCCCAGCTTCGGACATTTCACCCACGAATTCGTCTCCTTCATCGACAGCGAATACCGGTATCAGGGACGACGGGCGCCACACGACACCCTGGCAGCCTACGATCGCCGGGTGACGAGTGCGTCGACAGCGCAGAGCCCGAGCGCCGACCCGGCAGACACGGTCGAGGTGTCCGGCGAGCCCAGCCCCCACCAGGAACCGGCGGCACCACGTGCCGACGGCGGGGGCATATCCGCCGTGGTCCGTCGCCGGTTCGCCACCGTCGACAGCCGGATGGACCCGTATTCGTGGCTCGCCACCGCCGTGGTGGTGGTGATCGCGGGGATCCTGCGCTTCGTGGGCCTGTCCAGCCCCAAGGGCAAGATCTTCGACGAGACGTACTACGCCAAGGACGCGTACGGGCTGATCAGCCGGGGCGTCGAGTGGAACTACAAGGACAACGTCCCGTCGTACGTGGTGCACCCACCGCTGGGCAAGTGGCTGATCGGCGTCGGCGAGTGGGCCTTCGGCTACCAGGACGCGGAGTCGAAGGTCTCCGTCGGTGGGCACCTGTTCACCACCGCGCCGGAGTTCGGCTGGCGGTTCTCGGCGGCCGTGATCGGCACGCTGTCGGTGCTGCTGCTGGTCCGCATCGGCCGGCGGCTGTTCCGCTCGACGGTGCTCGGCTGCGCGGCCGGCCTGCTGCTCGCGCTGGACGGCTTCCACCTGGTGCTGTCGCGCGCGGCGCTGCTCGACATCTTCCTGCTGTTCTTCGTGCTGGCCGCCTTCGGCGCGCTGGTGCTCGACCGGGACGCCCGCCGCCGGCGCTGGGCGCGCGCCCTGGACGACGGGCTCGACCCGAGCCTGCCGGGTCGCGCGGGTCGACCGCCGACCGGCTGGCGCACGTGGCCGTGGTGGCGGCTCGCCGCCGGGGTGCTGATCGGCTGCGCCTGCGCGGTCAAGTGGAGCGCGCTCTACTTCGTGCCGGTGTTCGCCCTGTTCGTGGTCCTCTGGGAGGTCGGGGTCCGCCGCTCGGCGGGCGTCCGCAGGCCCTGGCGGGACACTCTGCTCGACGAGGTCCCCTGGCTGGTGCTGGCCGGCGTGCTGATGGTCGGCACCTACCTCGCGACCTGGTCGGGGTGGCTGCTCAGCGACGACGGCTACTACCGGCTGGCGTCGTCGACGGCGTACCCGACCGGCTCCCTCAGCGACACCCCGGTGATCGGCCCGCTGGTCAACCTCTTCGAGTACCACCGTGCCGCGTACGGCTTCCACGCCCAGCTCGACGATCCGCACAAGTACCAGTCGTGGCCGTGGCAGTGGCTGCTGCTCGGGCGGCCGGTGGCGTTCCACTGGTCCGGCGACGGCGCCTGCGGGGCGCCGACCTGCGCCTCGGAGATCCTGCTGCTCGGCACCCCGCTGCTGTGGTGGTCGTTCCTGCCCGCCCTGGTGGCGCTGGTCTGGCTGGGCATCGCCCGACGGGACTGGCGGGCCGGCGCGATCCTGCTCACCGTGGCCGCCGGGCTGCTGCCCTGGTTCTGGTTCGCTCTCGACGGCCGGACGATGTTCTCGTTCTACGTCGCGCCGGCGCTGCCGTTCCTGGTGCTGGCCGTGGTGTACGTGCTGGGCGCGCTCATCGCTCCGCCCGGCGGTGACGTGGGTGAGACGGCAGCCCTGGTGCCCGGCGACGCGGGCTACGAACGCCGGCTGGTGGGCAGCGTCGCGGCCGGGGCGTACGTGTTGCTGGTGGGGTTGTGCTTCGCGTACTTCTATCCGATTTTCGTGGGGCGGGTGATCCCGTACTCGGACTGGCTGTCCCGCATGTGGCTCGACGGCCGCTGGATATAAGCACCGGCAGGCGACGCGCCGCACAGCGCGACGGAAATCGGGCCCGCACGCGTCTCGCGTGCGGGCCCGACCTCTTACACAAAGACGCGCGCCCCGATCGCCTGCCACGGGGGAAGCGGGCGATTGGGGCGCGCATGAAGAGCTTAACCACCGCGCACCACCGGCACAACGGGTCAACTTGGGTCAGATTTCCGACGGATTCCGCCCGGCACCACTACTCCCCTCCAACCGTTGACCGAGGGTGACCTGGCGTGGACCCAGCGCCCCGAACCTGCGTCCCGACGCCGACGGAGGCCGCCGCGAGGGCTGCCGGCGACGCGGCGCGAGGCACTAGGCTCGCCGTGGTGGGCGTCGCGATCGTGACGGGAGGCGGGATGCCGTGGAGCTGTTGGAGCGGGTCCGGACGATCTGCCTCGCGCTGCCCGAGGTGACCGAACGCCCCAGCCACGGGTCACCGACCTGGTTCGTCCGGGACAAGAGCGTGTTCGTCACCCTGCACGCCGACGGGCACCACCAGAACGACTTTCCCCACCTCTGGTGCGCCGCGCCGACCGGCGCCCAGGCGGAGCTGACCGCCGCCGATCCGGCCCGCTTCTTCCGCCCGCCCTACGTCGGCGGCCGGGGATGGCTCGGCGTACGGCTCGACGGCACCGTCGACTGGGCCGAGATCGACGAGTTGTGCCGGGACGCGTACCGGGAGATCGCGCCGAAGCGGCTTGTCGCACTGCTCGATTCGCCCGCCTGACCCGGCCGGTCCCGCGCGTCACCGGTCATCCGGGACGACCAACCACCCCAATGATCATCCAAAGTGGATTTCACTACACTGCCGGCCGTGATCAACTTCAGACGATCGGCGGCCGTCCTCCTCGGACTGCTGGCGACCACCGCGCTGACCGGGCCGGTCCCGGCGGCGGCCGACGAGGAGCAGGCGGCCGAGCCGCCCCGGGTCGAGCTGGTGCTCGACGTCAGCGGCTCGATGCGGGCCGCGGACATCGACGGGCGCAGCCGGATCTCGGTGGCCCAGCAGGCGTTCAACGAGGTGGTGGACGCGCTGCCGGAGGAGACCCAGCTCGGCATCCGGGTGCTCGGCGCGACCTACAAGGGCAAGGACAAGAAGGTCGGCTGCCAGGACACCCAGCAGATCGTTCCGGTCGGGCCGGTCGACCGGACCCGGGCCAAGGCGGCGGTCGCGACGCTCCGGCCGACCGGGTTCACCCCGGTCGGGCTCGCGCTGCGCTCCGCCGCGCAGGACCTGGGCACCGGCGCCACCACCCGGCGGATCGTGCTGATCACCGACGGGGAGGACACCTGCGCACCGCCGGACCCGTGCCAGGTGGCCCGGGAACTGGCCGCGCAGGGCACCAGCCTGGTCGTCGACACGCTCGGTCTCGCGCCCGACGAGAAGGTACGCCGCCAGCTGCTCTGCATCGCCGGGGCGACCGGAGGCACCTACACCGCCGCCCAGAGCGCCGACGAGCTGACCGGCCGGATCAAACAGCTCGTCGAGCGGGCCGGTGACACCCACACCCGGGCCCCGACAGTGGTCGGCGGCGCGAACGCCTGTGACTCCGCGCCGCTGCTCGCCCCGGGCGTGTACGCCGACCGGGAGGCGTTCTCCGAGCACCGCTACTACCGGGTGCCCGTACGCCCCGGGCAGGAGCTGCGCGCGTCGGTGAGCATGGCGCTGGACCGGCCGGTGAACCGGGACTACGGGGTGCTGCTGCGGGCCACCGCGGCGGATGGTCGGGAACTGGTCCGTGGCGCGGACGCCGGCAGCGGCCGGGCCGACGTGCTCTCCGCCGGCCTGCGCTGGTCGGCCACCGCCGACGACGAGGACGCCGCCGACGACGAGAACGAGACCGCCGAGACCTCGACGCCCGTCGTCGAGCCCACCACCGTCTGCCTGGTGGTGAGCAACTCCTTCGCCGCACGCCCGGGCACTGCGGCGACGCCCGGCATGCCGGTGGAGCTGACCATCGACGTGGTCGCCGCCGCGGGGACCCCGGACGGGCCGGACCTCGGCCGAGGCTGGGTGCTGCTCGCCCTGCTCACCGTGGCTGGCCTGCTCACCGGCCTGATCGCCGGCCTGCTCACCCGCTGGTGGGTCGCCACCTGGAGGGAGAACTGATGCGTACCGCACTGTTCCGGTCACTGGCGGCGCTGCTCGCCGCAGGCGGGGCCGCGCTGCTGCCCGGGGCTGCCGTGGCCGCCCCCACCCCGTCTCCCGGCGCCACGCCGGTGACCCGGGCCGGCACCTCGTTCCTCACCGCCACGCCGATCACGGCCGGCCAACCGGTGCGGGTGGACGCCTCGGTCGGCGATTACCTCTACTGGTCGTTCCCGGCGACCGCCGGGCAGGTGCACGAGATCAGCGCCACCGTCACCTTCCCGAAGGCACGCAGCGGCGCCTCCACCTGGACGATCGACGTGTTCGACGGGCTGCGCCGACGGCAGGCGTGCACCGCCGGGGCGCAGACCCCGACTGTGGACGGCAAGGCGTCGAGCGTGGCGCTGGGCTGCACGCTGCGCGAGGTGCGGCCCTGGGCGGAGCCGTGGTCGGCCGACCCGCTGCCCGGCACGTACGTCGTCCGGCTCTCCGTCATCGACCTGCCCGAGCCCGACCTGGGCGCACCCGTCGACGTGGACCTGCTGGTCGGCGTCCTCGCGGACCGGGGCGCCTCGGCCGACGACGGGGAGCTGGCCGCGCCGCTGGTGGCGAACACCAGGGCGGGCACGGTACTCAACGCCGTACCGACGCCCGACCCGGAGGCCGACGACGAGGGCGACTCGCTGACGGACTGGCTGCCGGATCTCGGCTCGCGGTGGATCTGGACCGGCATCGGCGGCGTGCTCGCCGCAGTGGCCGGGGTGTTCGGGTTCGCCCTGACCCGCCGGCCCCGCCGAGCCTGAACCCGCCCGGCCGCCCGGTGGCCCCGCCCGACGTCGGGCGGGGCCACCGGCGGGCTCAGCGACGTCTCGCGCCGCGTGGCAGCCAGCCGATGAACCGATCCTGCAACGACATCACCGGGGCCGCTCGCAGGTCCTCGGCGGCAGCGGCGAGACACGAGCCCAGGTAGACGCTGAGCATGGCCCGATCATCCCCGTACTCCGCGATCAGCCGGCTGCGCTTCGTCGCGCACGGCCACTCGTCGCCGCAGGAGCCGCAGCTCCAGCCCGGGGTCGTCGGTGCGTGGTCGTCGGCCCGACCCCCCGGCGGTTCGGTGCCATCGCTCATCGCAGGTCCTCTCCAGATGTTCGCGGGACTGGCCAGCTATTGATGGTGGTCCCCCCGGAGCCATCTTGGAGGGCGCGACGCGTCCCTCCGGTGTTACATCTTTGCGGTACCTTCTCCCGTCGTGGGAGTCGGAAATCTGACGGTCGAACAGATGACCCTTCGCTACCGGACGGTAGGTGACGGCGGTGCGTGACCTCCTGCCTCCGACGGTCGCCGTGGCGGTCGCCGCTCCCGACGACTGGACCGGGGAACTCCTCACCGCCGAACAGGCGTGCCTCGGTGAACGGGCGGTGCAGACCCGTCGACGGGACTTCACCGCCGGCCGGGTGTGTGCCCGTCGGGCGATGGCCGACCTCGGCCTGCCGGCGGTGGCCGTGCCGGCCGCCGCCGACCGCGCGCCGATCTGGCCCGCCGGGGTGGTCGGCACCATCACCCACACGACCGGCTACTGCGCCGCCGCCGCGGCGCGCGCCACCGACCTGCGATCGGTAGGCATGGACGCCGAACGGCACCGCGAGATCAATGCGGGGGTACGCCGACTCGTGCTGCTGCCCGAGGAGGAGGAGAGCCTCGCGCGGCTACCCTCCGACACCTTCTGGCCCGTGGTGCTGTTCAGCGCCAAGGAGACCGTCTACAAGGTCTGGCACCCCGTCGTCGGAAGCTGGCTGGACTTTCACGACGCCCGTTTGGACATCGACCCGGACGCCGGCACGTTCACCGCCCGGATCGCACCGGCGCGGGTGGACGCGGCGGAGGTCGCCGATCCCCCGAGCACGATCACCGGCCGGTTCGTGGTCGCCGACGGCCTGATCCGCACCGCCGCCGTCCTCACTCTCCGCTGACCCCGGCACCGTCCATGCTGGCCGGTCCGTCGACGACTCGCGGACGGTGGGACACGAGCCGGCGCGGCGACCGGCGGGTCGGCGACGCACGGTAGCGTCGGCGGGTTCCCGAACCGCACGTACGACGCGTCAAGGAGTACGGTGACCCACCCCCAGCCCCCCGCCGGGCCGCAGGACCCTCAGCAGCCGAACCTGGAGCCGCCGACGCAACCGTTCGCGGCGACACCGCAGCCGCAGCAGTCCGCCGCCGACCCGACGGTCCCGCAGGCGCCGATGCCGCCCAACCCGTGGTCGGCAGCGGCGAACCCGCCGCAGCCACCGTTCTCCGGCGGCGCGTATCCGCAGGCCGGCGGCGCCTACCCGCAGGCCGGCGCTGGGGCCTACCCACCGCCGGGTGTGCCGGGCTACCCGCTCATGCCGCCGTCGCCCGTGCAGACGAACAAATCGAAGAAGACAGTGGTGGCCATCGCGGTGACCGCGGCCGTGCTCACCCTGCTGTGCTGCGCGGGCGGCATCGTGGCGGTGGTCATCGGCGCGAACCGCGCCGCGAACGAGGTGACCGACGCGCTGCCCACCCCGGGAGTGACCCGTGGCGTCGGGCAGCCACCGGCCACCGCGCCGTCGCCCCGGGCGTCCACCGACGGCGAAACCCGGAACATGTCCGCCGGGGAGACCCTGGTCATCGACGACAACGGCGGCACCGTCGAGATCACCGTGACGAAGTTCAGCACCGCCACCAAGCCCTGCACGTCGTACGGCCTCAAGCCCGACGAGGGCATGTACGTGATCGCCGACGTGACGGTGGCGGTCACCAAGGGCACCGCCTCGGCGAACCCGCTCTACTTCCAGTGGGTCGCCGCCGACGGCACGGAGACCAACGCGATCGCCGGCGCCTTCTCCGGCTGCGGCAAACCGATGCCGGCCGCCAACGACCTGACCGCCGGCACCAGGCGCACCGGCAGCGTCGTGTTCGACGTGCACGACACCGCGGGAGTGCTGGAGTACCAGCACAAGTTCGCGACCGCCGGCTCCTGGAAGCCGTGACGTGCAGTGGGGCCGGCCCGATTGATCGGACCGGCCCCACGCCCCCGTTTGTCGCGCGCTCAGCAGCCCGTCCAGCGGACCGGAGTCACCCGGTCGTCAGGTACTGGTTGTTGTTCTCCCCGACCCGCAGGGCGGCGCCGGCGACGAATCTTGCCCGAGGTGCGGCGTGGTTGGAGGATGAGGCTGGTGAGGACCGATCGGCCGCCCTCGGGGCCTTCGCTGGACTATCACCTGGTCCTGCCCGCGCCGGGCGACCATGGGGCGGAGGGCCTCCTCGTCGAGGAGTTCACCCGGCACGACGACTTCACCACGACAGGGCTGCACAGCGTGGGTTGGACGCCGAACGCCGGTTGGTGGAGTTCCGCCCCGCTGAGTCGCGGCCTGCGCACCGATCCGGCAGTGCTCGCCCGGGTAGTTCCCATCGCACGCGTCGACGCCGCAGCCGCCTACCGTCGCCTCGGAGGTGGGCACCTGCCCGCCGAGGCGGTCCTGCGCACGCACTTTCGTGACCATCAGGCCTTCGCGGCCGCCCCGCCCCTGCGGCTCGGCCCGACGCAGCCACCAGAGGGCTTCCAGGAGCGACGCGTGTACCGCGTCCTCTTCGCCAAGGACCTCCGCGCGGATCAGGTGGCGACCCTGCGGGCCATCTGGCGGACGACGGACGGCGGCACCGCCGGGTCCGCCGCCAGCGGCCACCACGAGAGAGGCGGCCACCAGTTCTCGTGGGACCTGCGACGGGTCGGCCACACCCTCGCCTGGGCTCTTGACGTGACAGTCCTGATGGGAACCGGCGCGGCCGGGGCGGTGCGCTCGACCCTGACCGACCTGACGCACCTGCTGCGGCGGCACGGCCTGATCGCCGTGACCACCGAACGCTTCTGCTAGCTGTTCAAGAGGTGGAAGAAGAGCGTGTGGTGCTCCACATCGAGGAACACGGCGCTCAGCTCCGCGACGTGACTTCCCACGCTGTACGACGAGCTGTACTGCCACCGTGGCTTGTCGGGCAGATACGACGCGAGCGCCGGCCATACACCCGCCGGGCTGTTGGACAGAGGCAGCTCATCCGGGTCCAGAGTGGCGTACGGCACGAAGTCGTACTGGTCCGCCAGCACCCGCGCATCCTCCGGGCGCAGGTTGACCACGCCCTGGTACGCCCAGTCAGTCGGCCCCGGTCCAAACGAACAGGGGTTGCTCAACGGCCGCACCTGCCAGTGGATCTCCGGATCCGTGCCGACGCCCGGCAGGTCCGCCGGTGGGTCCCACGCATCGGTGCGCACCTTCGCCTGCGAAGCGTTCACCGACTCCTGGCAGGTACGTCGGTCGGCCGCGTCCTTCTGGACCAGGAGGAACCCGGCTCCGGCGCACACGATGGCCACCACCGGGATCGTCCAGGCCGCCGCGATCACGAGCTTGCGCAGATTCACGGACGAGAGCGTAGGTGGAGCACCGACGATCGGGTGCCCGCGGGACGGGCGAACCTGGTGTCCATGGCCAGCGGCACGGTCACGGACAGCCTGTCCGCCGACAGCCTCGATCGTCAGCGACCGTCACTGGGCTTCGCCGGTTCCCGCGCCGCCCGCTCGCGGCGCGCAGCCCGCCGGCCACCCCAGATCCGTGCCACGATCACCAGCGCCACCACCGCAAGCAGCACCTCCCCGCCCAGGCCGAGCCGCCGCTCCAGCAGCCCGTACGAGGCGCCAGCCAGGTAACCGAGCACCGCCACCGCCGCTGCCCACAGCGCCCCGCCGGCAACGTTGGCGACCGTGAACGTACGCCGCGGTATGCCGCTCATGCCCGCCAGACCCGGCACCAGCGCCCGCAGCGCGGCCGCCCAGCGGCCGAACACCACTGCGGCGGCGCCCCGCCGACGGATCAGGTCGAACGCATGGCGCACTTCACCAGAGCGAACGAACCGGCGTGGCGCCCGGTTCAGCAACCGCCGGCCGTAACGACGGCCAACCAGAAAACCCACCTGGTCACCGAGCACCGCCCCGGCCAGTGCCACAACCACCACCGCCCACAGCGGCAGCCTCCCGGAGTGGGCGACGACTCCGCCGACCAGCACGGCCACCTCCCCCGGCACCACCAGGCCGAGGAAGGTCGACGCCTCCAGCGCCGGGAGGAGGAACGCCAGGACGAGCACCAGGACGGGTGGCAGCGCCACCAACACGTTGAGCACCCGATCCATCCGGCAATTGTCACCTAATAGCCGAGTTGTGCCGCCCAGTGCCGCGGTATGGGGCTCTGCCCGGCGGACAAACGACGGACAAATGATCAAGGGCGAGTTCCCCGTCATCCGAGAACCCGCCCTGACCTGCTGTTTCTTGGTGGAGCTGAGGGGATTTGAACCCCTGACCCCCTCGATGCGAACGAGGTGCGCTACCAGTCTGCGCCACAGCCCCCCACCGGCGAACCGGCTTCGGTCCCACCCGGCTTACACCGGGCGGGCCGGCAGCAAGGCTAACAGGTCGCCGGCCTCCACCGCGAATCCGCCCCCGGTGCGGCGCTGACAGCAGTACGGAGATCGACTCGACTTCCCGGAAACCGGGGCATCCCGGACGCCCCGACACCCCGACTTCCAGGAAGCCGAGTCGATCAAGCGCCCGCACGTCCTTGATCGACTCGACATCGCCGATGTGGCGGCATCATCTTCCGGCGATACCGCCACCTCGGCGAACCGGAGTCGATCAAGCGCCGCCACACGCCGGGCAGCCCCGCCACACGCCGGGCAGCCCCGCCACACGCCGGGCAGCCCCGCCACGCACCGGGCAACGCCGCCACGCGCCGGGCAGCGCCGCCACGCGCTGGGCAGGGCGGCACCGGGCAACGCGAAGTCAGGCGCCGCAGCCGGGTCGGGCGGGGTCAGGCGCCGCGGCCGGCCTCGTAGGGGCGGCCACGCAGTCCGCCCGAGCGACGGT
The DNA here is from genome assembly GCF_049841615.1 of Micromonospora sp. DT63. Taxonomy (NCBI): domain Bacteria; kingdom Bacillati; phylum Actinomycetota; class Actinomycetes; order Micromonosporales; family Micromonosporaceae; genus Micromonospora; species Micromonospora sp. DT63. The sequence goes on from NZ_JBNCKQ010000004.1 coordinate 657,820, forward strand.
ACGAGACCGAGCCGCCGTTGACGGCCGCCGGCAGGTCGCCGGGCCGGTCGAGGCCCATGGCTGCTCGGCGTACCCCCTCGCGCTGGGCTGCCAGGCGGCGCTGCGCCTCCCGGCGGGCCGCCGCGCGGCGGGCCTGTTCGCGGCGGACCTCGGCCTGGCGGGCGGCCAGCCACGCCGCCTCCCGGGCGCGGGCGCGGCGGCGACGGCGGCCGGCGAGGGCACGCCCGCGCAGGTGTACGACGTACAGGGCCAGCAGCAGGAAGGTGACCGAGAATCCGATCCAGAAGCCGGGGCTGACGAAGAGCACGCCGATCAGCTCGACGACGTTGAGCAGCAGCAGCGCGGCGAGCACCCGACGTCGGCGGTACACGGCGGGAGTGTGCTGCCGGCGCGGCGGACGACGGCGGGAACGCTTGGGTGCCGGCGGTACGGCCCGCAGGCGGCCGGAGCGGCGTGCCGCTGGGGGCGCGGAGACCGGCGCAGCCAACCTGCCCGTAGTCGCATCTTCACTCAGTGTGACGACGAGAGAGCGTGGCGGGTGCACGGGCTGCCGTCCTGGCACAGTGCGGCGCCGTCGACGGCGTTGGAGCACCCGCGCCGTCGACTGCGCCCGCTCCGCCACCAGCCGCTCGGTGGCGTCGTACCGGCGAACCAGCGCCGGGGCCAGGGCGAGCAGGCCGGCGGCGGCGAGGACGGCGAGGAGCACCGAGGTCGGCACCCTCACCCCTCCCGTCACCGAATTCGGAGCAACCGCTCCCCGACCGCAGGATCTTCCACCGATCGTGCCTGGGTGCGTAGATCGTCCGGGCGTTGAGCGCTTGCCGCAGCTTGCAGTTACTTGAGGTTACGGCGCACCGACCGCGATGCCGCCGCGCCGCGCCGATCCCGTCCGTGGGACGGCTCACCGCGCGGTGGCGCGTACCCGGTGCCAGCGGGCCAGCAGACCGCCCTCGGCGGCGACCTCTTCGCTCGTCATCGCGTATCCGATGTGGTCCCGCCAGGCGCCGTCGATGTGCATGTAGCGCACGTGGTACGACTCCTCGCGGAAGCCCAGCTTCTCCACCACCCGCCGCGACGGCCGGTTCTCCGGCCGGATGTTGACCTCCACCCGGTGCAGCCCACCCGGGCCGAACGCGTGGTCGACGGCGAGTGCGAGCGCCGTCGGGATCACTCCCTGCCCGGCGACCCGGGCGTCCACCCAGTAGCCGACGTAGCCGGAGCAGAAGGCGCGGCGCACGATGCTGCCCACGTTGAGATGCCCGACCAGCCGGTCCCGGTCGGCCTCGCGCAGGCAGACCGCGAACGGCATCCCCTCACCCTCGCGGGCGGAACGTCGCTGGTCACGGTGCACCCAGCGGAACGCGGCAGGCGAGTTCAACTCGTCCCAACTGCCCGGCAGCGACGACTCCCACGGTGCCAGCCAGGCCCGGTTGGCCCGACGCACCTCCGACCACGCCGCCGCGTCGGAGCGCCGGTAGGGCCGCAGCAGCACTGGACCGTCGACCAGCACCGCCGGCCAACCGGGTGCTCGGGCCGGTCCAAAGAGACTCACTCCCACAGTCTCCCGCGCGGGACCGTAAAGCGCGCAAGTGGACCCGCGATGGACCGCTGGGCGCGCGGAAACGTCACCGGCGCCTGTCGAGCAGCAGGACGTCCACGGTGGAGCCGGCGGCGGCGGTGGTGACCCGCTCGCCGAGCACCAGCAGCCCGTTCGCCTCGGCCAGGCCGGAGAGGGTGAACGGGCCACCGCGCAGCGGCTGCACTGTATAGCCGCCACCGCGACGCTCCGCGACGTGCGCGGGGCGGAACTCCCGCAGCCCGCCGGGGGACGACACGGTCTCCAGCAGGTGCGCCCGGACGCTGGGCCGGAACACCGGCTCGGCGCCGGCGAGCAGTTGGATCGCGGGGCGGGCCAGCACCTCGAAACCGATCAGCGCGGCGCCCGGGTCGCCGGGCAGGCAGACCACCGGCACCTCCTCGGCGCCGACGGTGCCGAACCCGAGGGCGGTGCCGGGATAGAGCGCCACGTCGGTGAAGGTCACCGGGCCGGCGCGGCCACCCTCGCGGCGGGACAGGATCCGCCGGACCATGTCCCCGGGGCCGGTGCCGGTCCCCCCGGTGGTGATGATCAGGTCGGCGCGCAGGGTCTGGTCCTCCAGCAGCCCGCGCAGCCCCTCCGGGTCGTCGTCGCAGATGCCCACCCGGTACGCCAGTGCGCCCACCTCGGCGGCGGCGGCGGTCAACGCGTGCGAGTTCGCGTCCACCACCTGACCGGGCTGGCTGCCCCGGCCCACGTCGACCAACTCGTCGCCGGTGGCCACGATGACCACCCGGGGGCTGGGCCGGACCACCACGTGACCGATGCCTGTCGCGGCGAAGACGGCGACGAGGGCCGGAGAGACGTACGTGCCGGCGCGGGCGAGCAGGGTGCCGGCGGGCAGTTCCTCACCGGCGCGGCGTACCCCGTACCCCCGTTTGGGGGTGCGGAAGATCTCGACGGCGGCCATGCCCTGGTCGGTCCACTCCACCGGGACCACCACGTCCGCGGCGACCGGCAGCGGCGCCCCGGCGGCCACCGAGAAGCACGAGCCCGGGGTGAGCCGCACCGGCCGCCAGCTCGCCGCGCCGAGGTCGCCGACCACGTTGAGCCGGATGGTCCGGCCGCCGGGCGTGCCGGAGGGGGCCGGGACGTAGCTCGGGCCCCGGCCCCCTCCGGAAATGTCCTCCCACCGGGCCGCGTACCCGTCCACGGCCGCCTGGTCGAAGGCCGGGAAGGCGTGCGGCGCGACGACGTCCTCGGCGAGGACGTTGCCGTGCGCCTGGGTGAGGTCGAGGTCGAGTGGCGGCAGCGCTCGTAACCTGCGCAGCACGCTGCCCAGGTAGTCGGCGAGCGGCGTCAACTCGTTCGCGGCCGCCTCGGCGTCGGCCGTCGCTGTCATGTACCAGATCCGCCTGCCGCGTCGGCCTTGACGAACTCGGCCAGCCAGGAGCGGAACTCGGCGCCGAGGTCCTCGCGCTCGGCGGCGATCTGCACGACGGTTTGGAGGTACCCCAGCGGCATGCCGGTGTCGTAGCGGGTGCCCCGGTAGACGATCGCGTGCACCGGTGTGCCCTCGGTGCGCAGCAGCTCCATGGCGTCGGTCAGCTGGATCTCGCCGCCGCTGCCCGGCTTGGTGCGGCGGATCGCGTCGAAGATCTTGCCGGGCAGCACATACCGACCCAGCACCGCCAGGTTGCTCGGCGCGTCCTCCGGCTGCGGCTTCTCCACCATGCCGGTGACCTTGACGACCTCGCCGATGTCGGTCAGCTCCGCCTCGGCCGGCTCGACGGAGGCGATGCCGTACCGCTTGGTGTCGGCCGGGTCGACCTCGAAGAAGGCGAGCACCACGCCGCCGGTGCGGGCCTGCAGCTCCAGCATCGCCGGCAGCAGTGGCTCGGACGGCTTGACGAACTCGTCGCCGAGCAGCACCGCGAAGGGCTGGTCACCGACGTGGGACTCGGCGTACCCGACGGCGTGGCCCAGCCCGAGCTGCTCCGGCTGCCGGACGGTGTAGATCTCGGCCAGCTCACTGGGCCGGCGCACGGCGGCCAGCCGCTCGGCGTCGCCCTTCTCCTCCAGCCTGGTCTCCAGGTCGGGGCGTCGATCGAAGTGGTCCACCATCGACGTCTTACCCCGACCGGTGATCAGCAACACGTCGCCGATGCCGGCCTGGGTGGCCTCCTCGACGATGTACTGCAGCACCGGCCGGTCGACCACCGGCAACAGTTCCTTCGGGACCGCCTTGGTGGCCGGCAGGAAGCGGGTGGCCAGTCCGGCGGCCGGGATAACGGCCTTGACCGCCAGGGGACGGCCGGTTGCGGCGACCGTCGATGAGGGGTTCGCTGAGTGCTCCGACATGCCGCGAGACTATCGGCCACGGCTCTGCCGCGGCGGGTGTGGCCCAGAAGACGCGCCGCCGCCCGGCCCCGGCCGGCCGACGTCGGGGCCGGCCCGCGCGGCGTCCGCGGCGGTGGCCGCCGGCTCGTCCGCCGGATCCGGGCGGGCGTGCGCGGGCCCCGACCGGTTCGACTCCGGTACGCCAGCTGTCGACTCCGACCGGGCGTGCCCGCCCGGCTCCCGCGGGACCTGCACCTGCCGGCCGGCCCGCGGCAGCCCGTCGGGTGGGCTGACGGCGCCGGCGGGCACCGGTATCTCCCACGTCGGCACGTCGGGGCGGGCCTCGGCGACGCGATAGGTGTCCCGGCCGGCCGCCTTGGCCGCGTACAGGGCGTCGTCGGCGGCTTCCAGCACCTCCCGTCCGGTGCTGCCGTGGTCCGGGTAGACGGCGATGCCCACCGACACGGTGACCACTATCGGCCCCGCGTACGCCTCGACGGCGATCGGCGTCTCGCGCACCGCCGCGCCGAGCCGCTCCGCGACGATCGCGGCGCCCCGGGCGTCGGTCTCCGGTAGGAGCAGCACGAACTCCTCGCCGCCCTGCCGGAAGGCCAGGTCGACCTCGCGGATCTCGCCGCGTACCCGCCGGGCGAACTCGGCCAGCACGGTGTCCCCCGCCGCGTGCCCGTACGTGTCGTTGACGTCCTTGAAGCGGTCCAGGTCGAGGGCGAGGACGCTGAGCATCCGGCCGAACCGGCTGGCCCGCTCCACCTCCCGCCGGATCGACTCGCGCAGGTAGCGGTAGTTCCAGAGGCCGGTGAGCGGGTCGGTGAGCGACAGCCGCTGGGCCTCCTCGTGCACCCGGACGTTCTCCACCGCCACTGCCGCGTGGCCGGCGAAGGTGCGCAGGGTGTCCAGGTCGTCGTCGTCGAACTCGTCCGCGCCCACCCGGTCGTAGAGGGCCAGCACACCGAGTGCCGCCGCGGCGCCGGCCTCGTCGAGACACCGCTCGCCGCCCGGGACTGTCGTTGTCGGGCCGCCCGGTGTGGTCGTTGTCGGGCCGCCCGGTGTGGTCGCTCCGCCCGGGGTCGAGAAGGGGACCGCGACGTAGGTGCGGCAGCGGGGCTCGCCGGTCGGAGCCTCCGTCGGTTCCAGCCGGCCCCGCTGCGGCTCGCCGGTCGCGGCCACCGCGCCGACCACGCCGACGCCCACGGGCACCCGCAGGCCCTGCGACCCGTCCGGGTCCCCCGCCGGCCAGCGCCCGTCCAACCCCTCGCTGCACTGCGCGACGAGCACCCCGCCGGCCTCCACCAGCAGCACCGCGCCGGCCCGCGCCCCGGTGGCCGCGATGGCGCTGTGCAGGATCACCCGCAGGATGCGTTGCAGGTCGTGGGTGCTGGCCAGGGTGTCGCCGAGCACCGCGAGGTGCCCACGTAGCTGGTCGCGGCTGCTGGTCAGCGCCGCGACGTACGACCCGGTCTCGCGGGTCATCCGGTTGAACGCTGCCGCCAGCCGTCCCAGCTCGTCGCGGCTGCGCACCGGAACCCGGGCGGTCAGGTCGCCGTGCGCCACCCGGTCGACCGCTCCGGCCAGCTCCACCAGTGGCCGGGTGGTCACCCGGGCCAGACGCCAGGCGGTGAACACGGCGAGCAGCCCGGCCAGCACGACCACGCCGGCCAGCGTGACGTGCAGCCCGGGCGGCCGCTCGCTCGGCACCGACAACACCAGCGGCAGCGGCTGGCCGGCGGACGGCCCGATCCGGCGCACGTACCGACCCCTGGTGCTCTCGGTGACCCGCTCACCGCTGGCGGACCCGGCGGCGGCCAGCACCGCGTCGCGTTCCTGCTGGGACTCGGTGGTGTGCGTGAAGCGGGCGGCGCTCGCACCGCCGTCGAGCAGGGTGACCGCGACCCCGGTCACCGCCGCCAGCCGGGCCACGAAGGCCGGGTCGACCAGGTGCGCGGCGGCCACCGTGCCCAGCAGCGCGCCGGCCGGGTCGCGGCGGTCGACCCGGGCGGCCAGCGCGCGGACCGGGCCGGACGGTTCGGTGGCCTGCTCGGAGCAGTCCCGCCAGGGCGTCGGCGGAGCGCCGGGCGAGGCGTACGTGACGCGTCCGTTCACGTCGGTGACCTGCACCGCTGCCGCCAGCCCACGGCCGACGAGCTGGCCGGCGGCGATGGCCGGGTCACCGGTGAGGGCGACCGTGTCGGCGGCAGCGCGCAGCTGCTGGCAGAGCGCGTCGACCGAGGTACGCACCGTCGAGGCCGCCACCGCGAGGCGCTCGGTGGACCGGCTGCGGTCGACTGCCGCGACGGTGGAGGCGACGAAGAACGCGCCGAGCACGACCGGGCCGAGCACCACCACGAGGAAGGCTGCAGTCAACCGCCCGCGTAGCGTCACTCGGTCCCCCCGGAAGTTCCGCCTCCGTTGCTTGCGATGCTGACACAGAGCAACCGTGGGAGTGGCGTTGCGTCAGGAGTGTTGCGTGCCGGAATTTTCTTATGAAGCGGAAGTGGCCCGAGTGGCGAAGCAGGAAACCCGCGTCGACCTGCTCGCCCGCCGCCGGGCCCTGACTGCTCCGGCGCGGGCCGAGGCCGCCGGGCGCGTCCAGGCCGAGCTGGTCGCCCTGGTACGCCGGCTGCGCCCGGCCCGGATGACGGCGTACGTCCCGGTCGGCTCCGAGCCGGGCGGGGCCGACCTGCCGGAGGTGTTGCGGTCGGCGCTGCCGCCCGACGCCGAGTTGCTGCTGCCGGTGCTCCTTGCCGACCTGGACCTGGACTGGGCGGCGTACTCCGGACCCGACGCGTTGGCGGCGGCCGGCCGGGGCATCCGGGAGCCGATCGGCCCCCGCCTCGGCGTAGCCGCGGTCACCGGCGCGGAGCTGGTCGTCGTGCCGGCGCTCGCCGTCGACCGGCGCGGCCGACGGCTGGGGCGCGGCGGCGGCTCGTACGACCGGGCGCTGGCACGGGTGCCCCGGGCGGTCCTGACCGTGGTCCCGCTGCACGACGGGGAGCTGGTCGAGGCGCTGCCGGCGGAGCCGCACGACCGTCCGGTCCGCGCGGTCGTCACCCCCACCGACGGGATGCGTACGCTTGACGACGGCCCGGGTACGGCGCAGGGTGTCGCGCCCCACACGTCCGCTGGACGAACCCGGGGCGAATGACGCACCATTGGCACTCGAATACGTCGAGTGCCAACTGGCCGAGCTCAGATACCGGAGGAGAACGTGCCCACGTACCAGTACGCCTGCACCGCGTGCGGTCACCAGCTCGAGGCGGTGCAGTCCTTCTCGGACGAGCCGCTGACCGAGTGCCCGGCGTGTCAGGGGCGGCTGCGCAAGGTCTTCAACTCGGTCGGCATCGTCTTCAAGGGCTCGGGCTTCTACCGCACCGACTCCCGCGCGTCCGGCTCCGAGACCTCCGCCGGCGGCACGCCGAGCAAGCCGGCCAAGTCCGAGTCGTCCTCGTCGTCCTCGTCGTCCTCGTCGTCCTCGTCCTCGGGTGGGGATTCCGGGTCGTCGTCCTCGTCCTCGTCGTCCGGTGGATCGTCCTCCGGATCGTCGTCTGGTGGGTCGTCGTCCGGTGGGTCGGGCGGCGGCAAGGCTCCGGCGGCCAGTTCCGCCTCCTGACCCAGCCTTCCCAACCTCACCCTCGCCGACAGCGCCGCCCGCGATCGACCGGGCGGCGCTGCTCCAGTCTTGATCCACTCGGGTTCCCGAAAGTCGGCCTGTCCCGGCGGTGTTGATCGCCCGGATTCCAGGAACCCGAGTTGATCGGCCCGCATGCCAGCGCGGCCCCCGTGCCAGCGCGGCCGCGCCCCTCGCGATAGCAGATCCGGCCGGTAAATGGGCGTTATCCACAGGCCGGCCAGTTGTCCACAGGCGGGGACGAGGGGTCCGCAGGGCGGGCCGTTGCCGGCCTACCGTGCCGCTCTACGGGTGTCACCACGACGGCACCCGGGACGGAGGCGGCAGATGATCACCCGCACGTTGGACTCCGCTCGGGCGTTGCGCCCGCTGCGCCGGCCGGCCCTACCCGGCGGTCGCACCCTGTTGCGGGCCGGGTTGGTCGCCGCGCTGCTCGGCCTCGCCGCCGCGATCCTGCACACCCCCACCGGCATGGACACCCCGACCGGCGGTCGCACCGCGACCGGCTGCCCGGCGGCCAACGGCGCAGTCAGGGCACCGGCCCGGCTCACCCAGCCCGCCGCCGTGCCGACGGTCGCCCAGCCCCGGGCCGCGGCCGGGCGGCGGGTCCGGCTCCTCCAACCCGCCCTGCGGACAGTCGCCCTGCCCAGGATCGCGGCCGGGGTGTGGGTCCGGCTCACCCAACCCGCCGTGCCGACGGTGGCCCGCCCCGGGGTCGCGGTCGGGCGGTGGGCCCGGCTCACCCGACCCGCCGTGCCGACGGTCGCCCGCCCTGCGGGCGCGGCGTCGGGGTCAGTCCCAGTGTGGGGGGCGTTGGGAGAGGAGCCAGTCGTCGTTGCCGCTGCTCCGCTCGCCCCAGCCCTGGTCGGTGTCGTCCGAGGTCTGCTCGGGCAGCACCACGAAGTCGTCGCTCAGGTCGACGGTGCGGTCGTCATCGCCGCGCGCGCCCTGCGTGCCGGGGTCCTCGGTGCTCACGAGCGGCAAGACTAGCGCAGGCGACAACGGGCGGTCGCTCGCCGCGGTCGGCACATCGACCAGAAGCGACCGGGCCGCCGGCTCCGTTGGTAGCGTCGAACGCCGTGACGACCCCCAGCGGTGGCAGCACCCCGGACGACGACTACTGGCGCCGGCCCGGGACCGGCGACGGCCCGATGGCGGACCGACCCCCACCCGCCACCACGCCCACGAGCGGGTACGCGGGACCGCCCCCGAGCGTGCCGCCGCCGGCCGGCTGGCGTCCCCCGGTGCACCTGGAGCCGGCCCCGCCCCGACAGCTCCCGCCACAGGACATGGCCGTCCTGGATGCGGCCGAACAGCGTTCCCAGCGGGTCACCTACGGCTTCGGCGCCGCAGCCGCCGTGGTGCTGGTGGCTCTTGTCTGCCTGCTCTGCTCGCGCCTCATCTTCTGAGGCGGCGTCCGACCGCCGGTCAGAGAGTGGTGCCCCAGACGGCCTCGGCGCCGGAGTGACCCGTCAGGTAGACGTAGACCAGGGCGGCGATGGCCAGCGCGACGGTAACCACCGCCAGCACCGGCGTCACCAGCGCCGGCAGCCTGGGCACGCGCGGGTGCCCACTGGTCGCCACGAGCAGCGCGATGGCCACGATCCCCAGGGGCACCACGATCCGGAACAGAATGTCGCCGTAACGGGAGTGCTCGAAGATCTGGTCGAGTATCTGGCCCTGGTAGCCGCGGGCGACCAGGGCGTCGGTGAAGGCTTCACCGGACTCGACGGCCACGAACGCGGTCACCGGCGCGGCCACGGCCAGGATGCCCAGCGCCCAGTCCAGTCGGTGCCGCCAGCGCGGCAGCCCCACGTATCCGATGGCCAGCACAGCCAGCAGTGGGACGATGACGACCACCGCGTGGACCACGAGGACGTGTACCGGTAGACCCAGGATCTCCTCGAACATCGACACCTCCAGGTGGATCACGGTGCGGGGAGCGCCAGCGTACGGACCGCCGGTCGTCCCCGAGCTCTCGCCCGGAGACACGCGCGCGGCGGCGATCAGGTTCAGCACGGCGCGACCCCGCTGGTCGGTCCTGCGGGCTGTGTCCGTGGCCACCCCGGGCAAGCGACGGTTGTCGCTGCTGGTCGTACGTGCTGTCATTGGCGCATGTCCGGTGGCGAGGAGCTGTTGCGATCGAGGGGCCTCCGCGTCACCCGACCGCGCCTCGCGGTGCTCGACGTTCTCGCCGACGGCGGTCACCTGGAGGTCGACGAGATCACCCGGCGGGTCCGCGAACGCCTCGACTCGGTCTCCACGCAGGCGGTCTACGACGTGCTGGGGGCGCTGAGCCGGGCCGGATTGTCCCGCCGGATCGAGCCGGCCGGCAGTCCCGCCCGGTACGAGGCGCGCGCCGGCGACAACCACCACCACGTGGTCTGCCGGGGCTGCGGCGAGATCGCCGACGTCGACTGCACCGTCGGCAGCGCTCCCTGCCTGGAGCCGGGCACCGCGCACGGCTTCGAGGTGGAGGAGGCAGAGGTGACCTTCTGGGGTCTCTGCCCGAGCTGCCAGTCGCGACGCGCCGCCGACAGCTGACCCCGCTCCACCGGCACCGACCGGCGGCCCGTGGCACGCTTGGTCGGTGGACTCCGATGACCTCGGCCTCTTCGGTCCGGGTTCGGTCACGTGGAAGGTGCACGAGGAGCCGATCCTGATCGTCGCGGGCCTGCGCTCGCTCTACCTCCAGGCGTTGCACCCCCGGGCCATGGCCGGGGTCGCGCAGAACAGCAACTACCGCACCGACGCGTGGGGTCGACTGGTGCGCACCGCCACCTACGTGGCGACCACCGTCTACGGCACCACGGTTGAAGCGGAGCAGGCCGGGGCGCGGCTGCGTCGCCTGCACGACCGGCTGCGGGCCACCGACACCGCCACCGGCGAGGAGTTCCGGATCGACGACCCGGCCCTGCTGCGCTGGGTGCACGTCACCGAGGTCGAATCGTTCCTCACCACGGCCCGGCGGGCGGGCCTGCCGCTCACCGACGACGAGGTGGACGGCTACTACACCGAGCAGCGTCGGTCGGCAGCTCTCGTCGGGCTGGATCCGGCCACGGTGCCGGGCACCGCCGCCGAGGTGGCGGCGTACTACCGCGCCGTGCGGCCGGAGCTGCGGATGACCCGGGAGGCCGCCGAGACGGCGATCTTCCTCACCGCCCCACCGCTGCCGTGGAAACTCAGCCTGCCGGCCCGGCTGGGCCTCACCCTCGGCCCGCCGCGCTGGGCGTACCTGGGAATCGCCGGTACCGCGCTCGCGCTGCTGCCTCCGTGGGCCCGGCGGATGTACGGCGGATTGGGGCTGCCCACCACCGAACTGTCGGCGGACCTCACGGTGCGCGCCCTGCGCCTGGCGCTCGCCGCGGTGCCGCGCCGCTACCTGGAGGGGCCGTTGATACAGGCCGCCAAGGAGCGGGCCGAGCGGCACACCGCGACCTCGCTGGCCGGCTGACAGCCGGACCCGCTCGGGGTCAGGTGCGGGCAGGCCGCTGACGGTCAGCCGTCGGCGGGCCGGTCCACGGCCGCCCACGGCTCCTTGCCCGGCGTCTGCGCCCCGGTCGGGCAGTGCCGCCGAAAGTCGCACCAACCGCATCGCGGGCCGGGCGCCACCGGGAACGCCTCGTCGGCGTCGCCGCCCTCGGCGACCGCCCGCTCGGCGGCCATGATGTCGCGTGCCGTGTCCTCGGCCCGGGTCAACTGGCGGGTCAGCGACTCGACGGTGTGGTCGTGGCCGGCGACCGTGCCCGTCGGCAGGTGGTGCAGCTCCACCCGGCGACACGGCCGGCGGAACACCCGCTCGGCCGCGTACGCGTAGAGGGCCAGCGCCTGCGAGCCCCGGGCGTCGTCGGAGTCCAGCCCGGTGCGGCCCGTCTTGTAGTCGACGATGACCAGCTCCGGGCCCTCCGGCCCGGGGCGGGAGTCGATGCGGTCGGCGCGGCCGTTGAAGGCCAGCACGGCGGTCTTGACCGCCACCACCCGCTCGACACCGAGCGGGTCGGACTCCGGATCCAGCGTCTCGACGTACGCCTCCAGCCAGGCCAGCGCCCGCTGGTAGGCGGCCCGCTCCTGCGCGTCGTCGCGGTAGCCCTCACGGACCCAGGTGCCCTTGAGCAGGAGGGCCAGCGCCTTCGGGTGCCGCCGGTCGGCGGGCAGCGCGTACCAGTTCTTGAGGGCGGTGTGCACGCTGGCGCCGAGCGAGTTGTGCGCCCACGGCGGCCCCTTCGGCGGCGCGGGCCGGTCGACGTAGGAGTAGCGGTAGCGGCGGGGGCAGTCCGCGTACGCGCCGAGCTTGCTCGGGGTGCAGACGAACAGCCGTTCCGGCATCCCCTCGAAGCCGAGCTGCTCGGCGCCACCGGGGCGCTGCTGGGGGGCTCGACCGCCTGCGGCGGGTCGTCCGGCTGAAGAGGCTCGTCGCACGCCTGCGATCCTGCCATCCACCGCCGACATTCCGGGTGTGCGGTCAGGCCATGTTCACGTACTGCGTCACGAAGGCCGCCACCGCGTCGGCGATGAGCTGTACGGCGATCGCGGCCAGGAGCAGGCCGGCGATCCGGGTCAACACCTCGATGCCACCGGGGCGCAGGATCTTCACGATTCCGCCGGAGAAGCGCAGCACGATCCAGACCGCGACCATGACGGCGAGGATGGCCGCGGCGATGGCGGTGAAGTCGCCGAACCCGTCGGCCTGCTGGACGAAGAGCATGGTCGCCACGATGGCGCCCGGTCCGGCCAGCAACGGGGTGCCCAGCGGCACCAGCGCGATGTTCGAGGTGACCTGCTGGCTGGGATCGTCGGCCTTGCCGGTCAGCAGTTCCAGGGCCACCAGGACGAGCAGCAGCCCACCGGCGGCCTGCAACGCGGGCAGGTCCACGTGCAGATAGTCGAGCAGGGTCTGCCCGGCCACCGCGAAGATCACGATTACGCCGAGAGCCAGCGCGACGGCCTGCCACGCTGCCCGGTTACGGTCGCGCGCGGGCAACGGCCCGGTCAGCGCCAGGAAGATCGGCATCATGCCCGGCGGGTCGGTGATCACCAGCAGGGTCACGAAAACCTCGCCGAACAGCTTCAGATCCACGTGAGAAACCTAGCCGCGCCGTGGTGGGCGAAATACGCGGATCAGCCCGAAGCGACCTCGGTCACCCCGGCGGCGACAATCCGCTCGTACGCCTCGACTCCTGTGGTGAACGCGCCGAGCTGGACGCTCTTGTGGGTGCCGTGAAAGTCGGAGGAGCCGGTGACCAGGAGGCCCAACTCGGCGGCGAGCGCGCGTACGTGCGCCTGCTCGGCCGGGCTGTGGTCCTCGTGATCGGCCTCGAGGCCGGCCAGCCCGGCGGCGGCCAGCTCGGCGATCAGCTCGTCGGGCACCACCCGGCCACGTCGGGTGGCGCGGGGATGGGCGAAGACCGGTACACCGCCGGCGGCCCGGACCAGCCGGACGGCACGGAAGACGTCGATGTCCTCCTTCGGCAGCCGGTACCGCTCGCCCAGCCAGTCCGGCCCGAACGCCTCGCTGGTGCTGGCTACCAGACCGGCGCGGATCAGCGCCTGCGCGATGTGCGGGCGACCCACCGTGCCGCCGTCCGCCCCGGTGAGGATGTCCGGCCAGTGCACGTCGATGCCGTCGGCGCGCAGCAGCGCCACGATCCGTTCGCCGCGCTCCTCGCGGGCGGCCCGCACCCGGGTCAGCTCGGCGACCAGCTCCGGGTGGTCGGGGTCGAACAGGTACGCCAGGAGGTGCAGCGGCACCGGCGGCCGCGCGCCCGACCAGTGACAGGACAGCTCGGCGCCTCGGATCAGGCGCAGACCGGGCGGCAGCGCCCGCACGGCCGGCGCCCAACCGGCGGTGGTGTCGTGGTCGGTGATGGCCAGCACGTCGAGGCCCGCGTCGGCACCGGCGCGGACCAGGTCGGCGGGGCTGAGCGTGCCGTCGCTGGCGGTCGAGTGGGCGTGCAGGTCGATCCGCGGCGCGGGGCCGGTACGCGAGGTCACCTCCCGACGCTACCCAGCGGACCCGAATCCGGCTCGCGTAGGTGCCGGCCAGCCCCGGGGCGTGCCCCTCAGCGCACGCCGGGCCACGGGCCGCTCCCGGCGCAGGGCACCGGAGCGCGCACCAGCGAGCCGAGCCGGTTGCCGCAGCGCGGGACGCCACGACCAACGGGGGCCGGGTGCGGATCAGGAGCCGGTGACCAGGACCGGCCGGTCACCGGGCGCGAGGCCGTCCACGGGCACCGGCTCGGCCGGTTGCCCGGCGCGCACCCGGTCGACGTCGACCTGAACCAGCTTGCCGGCGCTGTCGACGTAGGAGACGTCCGTCCCGGTCGTCCAGGCGACCGCGCCACTCAGCGCCGGACCGGCCGGCATGGCGTTCACCGTCGCTCCGAGTCGCTGCAGATCGACCAGGAGGGCCTGATCGCTCGCGCCGACCTTCCCGTTCACCAGAAGCCATCGCCCGTCGCCGGACACGCCGCCCGCGCCGTCCCGGCTCAACTGGATGCCGCAGGCGGTGCGTACCGGCTTCAGGGCCCGCTTCGGGTCGAGCGCCGCCAGGCAGGTCCCACCGGACCCGCTCGCGGACACCTGACCGATCAGCCGCCCGTCGGGCAGCGCACCGTAGACGTTCAGGGTGCCCCGCTCGGACACCGCGGTCAGCTCCTCCGTGCCCGGCCGCCACAGGGCATGGCTCGGCCCGTTCCGGTCGAGCCGGACCAGCACGCTGTTTCCGACGAACCGAACGGGTTCCGCGCCGTCCGGCACCGGAATGCGCACCGTGCCGATGAGCTGGCTCCCGACGACTCCCGCCACGAGCAGGTCCGTGCCGTCGCGCCAGGCGACCTGGCTGGCGTCGGGCGCGAGAACGATCTTGCCCGCACCGGCCAGCAGCACCTGCACCAGGCCGTCGTCCCGGGCGACCCAGAGGGAACGGCCGGCGGTGGTCGGGGCACCGACCACCAGCAGGCCGGCGCCGCTGGGCAGGCTGTGGGCGCGTTCGGCGGGCCCGACGCTGGGCAGCGCCAGCCGCTTGCCGTCGGGGTTGATCAGGGTGCCGTCGAGGAGCAGGCCGGGTGGCGCTCCGGGCGATGACGCGGGTGGGGCAACGGGCGCCGAGGGAAGCGGCCGGGCCGACAGATCCGGATCGCCGATCACGACGATGGGCGGGCCCTGCCGGCCGGTCTCGTCGGCGAGCTGCGTCATGCCGGCGCCGATCAGCACGGTGGTGACCATTCCGAGCGCGACACCGACACCGGCACGGCGCCGTCGGATCCGGTTGGCCCGGCGGATGGCCTGACCGGCCGGGTCGGCGGTCAGCGGACGGGTGACGGCGACCTGGTGCGAGAGAGTCTCCCGCACCGCACCTTCCAGCTGGTCACGTCGCACCTGGTTAGGACGCTGCGGACCGCCCGTCAGGTTGTCGGGCCGCCGCGGGAATGCGCTCACTGCTGATCTCCGGCGCCGGTGCCGACGGGCACGGCCGCCGGAGCGGTGGGCAGCTCGACCGCCGGTGCGATCGGGCGAGGCACGGACGGGCGGGGTACGACAGCTCCCGGCACGGCCCGGCCGGCCGCCGGACGCGGCGTCGCCACGGCACGACCCCCCGAATCCCTCCCGGCCGGCCCAGGTCGGGCAGCGTCGGCACCTCGGCCAGCTCCCGCGGCATCCCCCCGGCCGGCGGGAGCAGCCCCACCGCCGGAGGAAGCAGCGCGACCCGGGAGAGCGGCGTCGCGGCCCCGGCCGGAGAGAGCAGCGCGACCGTCGGTACCGGGGGCATCGACCAGGTCCGGGGTGGCGGTGCCCATCCGTCGGCGCAGCGTGGCCAGTGCCCGGGAGGCCTGGCTCTTCACCGTGCCCGGGGAGATGTCCAGCAGCGCGGCCGTCTGCGCTTCCGACATGTCCTCGTAATAGCGCAGGACCAGCACCGCCCGCTGCCGGCTCGGCAGCTCCCGGAGGTGCCGCCAGAGCAGGTCACGGTCGAGCTGCTGCTCGATCTCGTCGACACCGGGCCGTTCGGGCAGCACCTCGGTGGGGCGTTCACCGTGCCAGCGTCGCCGCCACCAGCTCGTCGAGGTGTTGACCATCACACGACGGGCGTACGGCTCGACGGCCTCGATCCCGCCGAGCCGCTTCCAGGCGAGGTAGGTCTTGGTCAGCGCCGTCTGGAGCAGATCCTCGGCCGTCGCCCAGTCGCCGGCGAGCAGATAGGCGGTACGGAGCAGGGCGGCGGAGCGAGCCGCGACGAACTCGCGAAACTCCTCCTCCAACGGGTCCCTGCTCGCCACCACACACCTCCGCACCCACACCGTCCTGGCAGAGTGCCACGTCAGAGGCGTTCCGGTCCATGACGAAAGGTGCGCACTTGCTCCGATGTTCGGACGAAAACTTTCACGCCCCGTCGTCGGCCTTGGCCTCGTCGGCCTCCTTGCCCAACCGCGCCTCGACCGCCTGCGGCTCGTACATCTCTTCCACGACGCGCAGGTACAGCTCGTTCGGGTTGGGCAGGTTCTTGATCTCCCGCAGCGCCTGCTCCTGGCCGGCGGACTCCAGGACGAAGGTGCCGTAGTTGAGTGCGCGGCCGGTCGGCGTCTGCTCGTACTTCATGTCGGTGACCCGGACCAGCGGCATCATGGCCACCTTGCGGGTGACGATGCCGTTGACCACCATGACCCGCTTATTGGTCAGGATGAACCGGTCATACCACCAGTCGGCGACCTTCCAGGCGACCCAGCCCATGACGGCGAACCAGAGCAGCACCGCGATGGTCGTCAACGCGCCCACGTTGTTGCCGGCGAGGAAGCCGGACAGGTAGCCGAGCACGAACGTCGCCGCGATGCCGATCAGGAGCGGGTTGGTGAGGTGGATCCAGTGCCGCTTCCACTCGCCCCGGTAGCGCTCGGTGGGGAAGAGGTAGCGGGCGACCAGCGAGCTGGGCTCGTCCTCCAGCGGAAGCACCCGCCGGGGAGTCGCCCCCGTCGCGTCGGCACGCAGCCCCGCGAGCTCGTCCTCGGAGATCTGCGGTGGCTGGTAGGCGGCCTCGGGGTCGCGGATCCAGCCCCGGCCGGACCGCCCTTCGCCGGCATAGCCGGGCCCTTCGCCATAGCCGACGTCGTCCGAAAGGGACGGCCCGTCGGACAGGCCGGGACCGGCTCCGTAGCCCGGGCCGTCATCCGGCCCGATCCGCGGTATCGGCTCGGTGTCGCGCCGGTCCCGGTCGGGGTCGTCCGGGTCGAAGGGTGGACCGGAGGGGCTGCCCATCGACGGTTAGGCGACGAGGCTGGTGAAGAAGTCGCCGAACCCCTGGGCGATGTCCATGATCCCGCCGCCCAGCGACTTGAACACATCAGCCGCAGAGTTTGGCCGATAGGCGACGAAGAAGATCAAGAATGCGATTCCGGCCCAGGTGAGGACCTTCTTGACCATGGCGGGCCATCCTCTCGCGCGGCGCCGGGTCCCATTACCGCAGCGGCACCCAGAGTATCAGTGTGGTGTCGTACAGTGAAGATCTGCGTCCGTTCTCCGTCAAACCCGGAAGGCTGTCAAGCCCTCCCGGACAGGTACGGGGATGGTGCGCCGTACACGAGTTCGGGCGGAGTCCACTCGGTCAGGTCGTGCAAAACGACGTCTTCCGCGAGGAGGTGACCCGCACTCGCCGGCCAGGCTATCGCATGCAGCCACATTCCCCGAGCCTCGCCGGCGTACGCGCTTCGATCCGTCGGAGAATTCACCAACCACAGTGGAGTCGGGTGCCCGCCGACCCGGATCCTGGCCTGCCCCACGTGCTCGGGGTGCCCCGGGCCGGGGTCGGTCAGCGCGTCGGCGAGTTCCGGTCCGGGATCCGGGCCGGCCAGGCCGGCGAGTCGGGTGCCCAGGCCGACGCCCGGCTCCTCGGCCACGAAGACCAGATCCGCCGGGCCGTCGTCGAGCGGCGCGGGCCCCGCGCAGGCCACCGCAGTCGCCCGTACGCCGGTGCGGTCGTCACCGGCGTACGCCACGCCGGTGAGGGTCCACCCTGGCGGCAGCGGCCACGGGCACCACAGCGGCGTCCCCGGTGGACCGCCGGTCGCGGCGATCCGCTCCACCACGCTCGCGACGATCTCCGCTCCGATGTGTTCGGGCACGTGCAGCGGCGGTACGGGACCGCAGCGCAGGCACCTCGACTCGGTGTGCATCAGATCCGGCGCCCGTACCGGGCCCCCGCATCTCGGACAACTCACCGCGACACTCACAACCCCACCGTCACCCGGCATCGCTGGCACGTCAAGCCGGAACGCCGATTGCGCCGGCGGGGCGAGGGTCAGTCCGGTGGCGGCCCGGCGTGCGTACGGATCCACGCGTGCATGGCGATGCCGCTGGCCACGCCGGCGTTGATGGACCGGGTCGAGCCGTACTGGGCGATGGAGTAGAGCGCGGCGCAGGCGGCCCGCGCCGGCTCGGACAGACCGGGTCCCTCCTGGCCGAAGAGCAGCACGCAGTCCCGCGGCAGGGTGCCGGTCTCCAGCGGGCGGGAGCCGGGCAGGTTGTCGATGCCGAGCACGGGCAGCCGCCGCCCCGCCGCCCAGTCGACGAACTCCTCGATCGTCTCGTGGTGCCGCACGTGCTGGTACCGGTCGGTCACCATCGCGCCCCGCCGGTTCCACCGCCGCCGTCCGACGATGTGCACCTCGGCGGCATTGAAGGCGTTGGCGTTGCGCACGACCGTGCCGATGTTGAAATCGTGCTGCCAGTTCTCGACGGCGACGTGGAAGCCGTGCCGGCGCCGGTCCAGGTCGGCGACGATCGCGTCGAGCCGCCAGTAGCGGTAGCGGTCGACCACGTTGCGCCGGTCCCCCTCGGCCAGCAACGCCGGGTCGTAGCGCGGGTCCTCGGGCGGGTCCCCCGGCCAGGGGCCCACGCCCACCTCAAGCTGGTCGTCGGTCACGGTCATCAGAGGGTACGGGCCACCTCGGCGTCCGCCGCGACGGCCCGCCGACCTCAGCCGAGGCCGAGCGCGTCACCCAGCCGGTCCAGGAAGCGTCGGTCGGCGGGGCTGGCCGGACGTCCGCCGGGGCCGGGCACCGCCCGGCAGACGCGGGCCGCGACCGACTGCACCCACTGGCGGTACGCGGCCGAGTCGGCGGGATCAGCGCGCCGGTGCAGGACCCGCACGGCCGCCCGGCACGCGACCAGGAGGTCCACCAGGTCGGTGAGCCGCTCGGCGGGCGCCGGGGCGCCGTCGTGGCGGGCGTAGATCGCGGCGACCACGGCACGGACCAGATCACTGTCGAACCCGCGGCCGGCAGCCACCGCGTCCAGACCCGCGAGGCCCGCCATCACCCCCCGCTCCGGGCGGCCGGCGCCGGGCGCTGTGGCGGCCACGAGCACCCGGGCGGGCAGGCTGGTGAGCAGGTCCCACTCGGCGGCGGAGTAGACGGCGGTGGTCAAGGGTGCGGCGCGGCGGCCGGCAGAGGGCGGCTCTCCGGCGACGGAGTGGCTCATCGGAACCTCCGGCGCCAGCATAAGCCCCGAAACGGGCGGTGGGCCCCCTCCCCGGCAGAACCTGCGGTGGGGATGGAGGCCCGTGCCAGGGCGGCGACGACTGCTGCTCAGCGCCGCCCGGAGGGTCAGCGCGGGCTCGGGAAGCTGGGCCGCTCCGGGTCCACTCCCTCGGCTACGGCGTCGGCCGCGTACTCCCGCTTGGGGACCATGACCTTGCGGCGGAAGACGCAGACCATGGTGCCGTCCTGGTTGTAGCCCCGGGTCTCCACGGACACGACGCCCCGGTCGGGCTTGGAGCCCGACTCGCGCTTGTCCAGCACCGTCGTCTCGCCGTAGATGGTGTCGCCGTGGAAGGTGGGCGCCACGTGCCGCAGCGACTCGACCTCCAGGTTGGCGATGGCCTTGCCGCTGACGTCCGGCACCGACATGCCGAGCAGCAGCGAGTAGATGTAGTTGCCGACCACCACGTTGCGCTTGAACTGGCTGGCGGTCGCGGCGTAGTGCGCGTCCATGTGCAGCGGGTGGTGGTTCATGGTGAGCAGGCAGAAGAGGTGGTCGTCGTACTCGGTGACGGTCTTGCCCGGCCAGTGCCGGTAGACCGCGCCGACCTCGAACTCCTCGTAGTAGCGGCCGAACTGCATCCTGGTCCCCTTCGACGGGCGGCGATGGAGTTCGGCACAGCATGCCTTACCGGTGGTTAAGGCGACGGCCGGGGCGCGACCCCGGCGGAAATGTCACACCGGTCACTCACCCGAGGGGAGACGCAATGAGCGGCGGGGCCCTCCCCGGCACCCGCCGCCCACGCTCTGATGCGAGGAATTCTGCCCTACGGCGGCGTAGGTACGACAGAGATCGAGGTCACATTTATCTTTTTGTAACACTACTCTCCGTGACGGAGAGCGGGTTGATCAGCGATCTCCGCAGGCCGGATACCTCCTCGTCAGGGCTCAAGTTACCGATTCGTAGCGCTCGATCGGGTGGATCTCCTTGGAATCGCTCCCATCACCCCAGGTCACGCAAGTGCGTCATGCACTTGCGTTCCGCAGGACGGGATGAACTGACATAGTTCGATGGCCGACGAGGACCCCGGGCAGCCCTGCGCACGTTTCGTGCTGGACGGCCCGGGAATTCGATACGGTCAGCCCTGGTTCTACGGGACGCAGACAAACCGCGGTGATCGGAGAGTGCAATGGCAACCGTTGAGCTGACCTCGGCGAACTTCGACGAGGTGACCGGCAACGACGGCATCGTCCTGGTCGACTTCTGGGCCGACTGGTGTGGCCCGTGCAAGCGGTTCGCCCCGGTCTACGAGCGCTCCTCGGAGAAGCACCAGAACATCGTCTTCGGCAAGGTCGACACCGAGGCCCAGCAGGAGCTGGGGGCGAAGTTCGACATCCGGTCGATCCCGACGATCATGGCGATCCGTGACGGCGTCATCGTCTTCGCCCAGCCGGGCGCGCTTCCCGAGTCCGCGCTGGAGAACCTGATCGAGCAGGTCGAGGCGCTGGACATGGACGACGTCCGCAAGCAGCTGGCCGAGCACAACCACTGAGCCGTCCCCGCGACGGCGCGCGAGGGCCGGGCCCGATTCGGGTCCGGCCCTTCGTCGTACCCGGGCACACCCTCATGATCACCGACCTGGGCAGGCGGAACTGACCGTCGGAGGGACCCGACACGGCCGGTACATCCCGTATCGTCACGACCCGATGGAGACCCTCACCACCCGCGGGCGCGCGACCCGGCTGGGCGCGACCGCTCTCGGCCTCGTCCTGCTGCTGCTCGGCACCTTCTGGGGCAGCGACGACGACTTTCCGTTCGGCCCGTTCCGGATGTACGCCACCTCCAACCCGCCGAACGCCCCCGCCCCGGACACCCGGGTCGAGGGCGTGAACAGCACCGGGGCCGTGGTCGACCTCGACCAGGGCGCCACGGGCATCCGCCGCGCCGAGATCGAGGGCCAGCAGGACCGGTACGCCGCCGACCCGACGCTGCTCGCCGAGGTGGCCGACGCGTACGCCGAACGCCACCCGGCCGCCCCGGCGCTGGTCGAGGTCCGCATCGTCATCCGCTGGCACGGCATCCGCGCCGGCCGGCCCACCGGGCAGCACACCGACGAGACGGTGGTCCGCTGGCAGGTCGCCCGATGAGCGGCTGGCTGACCGAGGCGGTGCCGCGCGGCCGGATCGCCGCCTTCCGCACCCTGATCTACCTGTTCGTCGCCGCCGACCTGGTGGTCTTCACCCCGTGGGTACGCACCAGGGCCAGCGTGCCCGGCGAGCTGTACCAACCACTGCTGATCGGCCGGCTGCTCCCCCTGCCGACACCGACGCCGACGCTGGTGGCCGTGATCTTCTGGGCGCTGCTGCTGCTCGCCCTGCTCGCCGCGACCGGCCGGGCGCCCCGGCTGCTCGGCTGGTCGGTCTGCGCGCTCTACCTCGAGTGGATGATCATCGCGATGAGCTACGGAAAGGTCGACCACGACCGGTTCGGGCTCCTCGTCGCACTGGCCGTGCTGCCCACCGCCGGCCGGGCCCGCCACGGCGACACCACCCGCACCGAGGCCGGCGGCTGGGCGCTGCGGGTCACCCAGATAGCGGTGATCTGCACGTACTTCCTGGCGGCCTGGGCGAAGCTGCGCTTCGGCGGCCTGGACTGGCTGACCGGCTCGGTGCTGGCACGGGCCATCATCCGGCGCGGCACCGACCTGGCGGACCTCGTCGCCCAGGTGCCGTACCTGCTGATCGTCGCCCAGTTCGGCATCGTGGCGTTCGAACTGTTCAGCCCCGTGGTGTTCCTGCTGCCGGCCCGTTGGCGCCTGGCCATGGTCGGCTTCTTCTACTCGTTCCACGTGGTGACCATCGCGACCATCACGATCTCGTTTGCGCCGCACCTCGCCGCGATGACGAGCTTCCTGCCGCTGGAGCGGGTCCGCCCGCTGGTCTGGGCCAGCCGGCTCGTCGGCCGCGGAACTCGCGGGTCGGCGACGGACAGCCCGGCGCGCGTCGAGACCGAGCCGACGCCTCCCGACCCAGCTCCGGTGGGAGCCGGTGCGGAGCCGGCACCGCCCGGGGGTCAGGCCCCGGCGCTCGGGCGGCCGGCCGGCCCGTAGAGCCGCTCCCGGGCCTCCTGGGGCAGCGAGCACGCGGCCGTGCCACCCGGGAGCCGGTGCCGGTTGCGCGCCACCCAGCGGTACGCGGGCCAGGCGACGGCGCGGGCCGGCGGAAACCGCAGCCCCGCTCCGGCGACCCGCCAGAGCGGACCGCTCGCGGCGAGCAGCTTCGCGATGGCGTCCGGCCCGGCGGCGCGGGAGCCGTCCGCGCCGACCCACTGCACGGCCTCCTCGCACTGGGCGACCGTGAGGCCGAGCGCGTCCAGATCGGCGAACTGCCAGGGCACCACCCGGGCGGCGGTGGGGATGCGGCGCTCGATGAACTCCGCGCAAGTCGTGCAGAACGCGCAGTCCCCGTCGTAGACGAAGGTCGACCTCTCCATGGTGTCCATCCTCCCCCGCGCGACCGCCGGGTGGGCTCCGGTGTCCGGCGGGTCACTTGCGCGCACCTCGTACACGTGTTCGAATAGTGGCCATGCGCTGGGACAACCTCACCGCTCCCCCGGCTGAGGGAGACCCCGAGCGGGCAGCGCCAGCGACGCCACCCCTGCCGCTGGCGCTGCCCGGCGCCGTCGTGCGCACCTTCGACACCCCCGAGTTCGCCGGGATGACCTTTCACGAGGTGCAGGCGAAGTCCATTCTCAACCGGGTGCCCGGCCAGTCCCGCGTGCCCTTCGAGTGGACCATCAACCCGTACCGTGGCTGCTCCCATGCGTGTGTGTACTGCCTGGGAGCGGACACCCCGATCCTGATGGCGGACGGTCGCACGAAACCGATCAGTGAGCTGGAACCAGGGGACCGGATCTACGGGACGGAACGGCGCGGCGCCTACCGCCGCTACGTCGTCACCACCGTGCTGGACAAGTGGTCCACCGTGAAGCCCGCGTACCGCGTCACCTTGACGGACGGCACCACGCTCATCGCTAGCGGTGACCACAGGTTTCTCTCGGACCGTGGCTGGAAGTACGTCACCGGCGCCATGCAGGGTGTCGGCCAACGCCCCTACCTGACCACCAACAATCGCCTGATCGGCACGGGCCGTTTCGCAACCGGACCCAAGGAATCGCCCGACTACCGCCGAGGCTACCTCTGCGGGATGATCCGCGGTGACGCGCATCTCGGCACCTTCTCGTACTCCTACGGCGTCGTGCACCGGTTCCGGCTGGCGCTGATCGACGACGAGGCGTTGAGCCGGAGCGAGCGCTACCTTGCCCAGGAGGGCATCCAGACACGGCGTTTCTCGTTCATGCCCGCCAGCGCCACCCGCAAGGCTCTTTCTGCAATCCGCACCTCCAAACAGCGCGACATCGAGAGCATTACCAAGCTGATCGAGTGGCCGGTCAACCCCAGCGACGAGTGGCGGCTTGGCTTCCTGGCCGGCATCTTCGACGCCGAGGGCAGCTGTGGTAGGGGCATCCTGCGCATCTGCAACAGCGACGATGCGATCCTCGACCAGACAACTGAGGCACTGCGCCGGTTCGGGTTCAGCTGCGTGCTCGAAGACCCCGGTAAACCCAACCGCGTGCGGCAGATCAGATTGACCGGTGGCCTTCCCGCCCGGCTTCGGTTCTTCCACCTGACCGACCCGGCCATCACCAGGAAGCGCTCGATCGAGGGCACCGCACTGAAGTGCCAGGCCAACCTCAGGATTGCGGGCGTTCAAGCGCTCGGGCTGGAGTTGCCGCTCTGGGACATCACCACCGGCACTGGCGACTTCATCGCCGACGGCGTGGTGAGCCACAACTGCTTCGCAAGAAACACTCACACGTACCTCGACCTCGATGCCGGGGCGGACTTCGACCGGCAGGTGATCGTCAAGGTCAACGCCGGTGAGCTGGTACGGCGTGAGCTGGCCGCGCCGAAGTGGCGGGGCGCGCACGTGGCGATGGGCACCAACGTGGACTGCTACCAGCGGGCCGAGGGGCGTTACCGGCTGATGCCGCAGATCATCGCGGCGCTGCGCGACTTCGCCAACCCGTTCTCGATCCTGACCAAGGGCACGCTGATCCTGCGGGACCTGCCGCTGCTGCGCCAGGCCGCCGAGGTGACCCGGGTCGGCATCTCCTACTCGGTGGGCTTCGTCGACGAGCAGCTCTGGCGTGGCGTCGAGCCGGGCACGCCGCATCCGAGCCGCCGCCTGGACGCCGTCCGCCGGCTCACCGACGCCGGCTTCGAGGTCGGGGTGCTGATGGCGCCGATCCTGCCCGGGCTCAGCGACGGCGACGAGTCGATCGACGCCACCGTGTCGGCGATCGCGGCGGCCGGTGCGACAAGCGTGACCCCACTGGCGCTGCACCTGCGCCCAGGCGCCCGGGAGTGGTACGCGCAGTGGCTCGCTCGGGAGCATCCGCACCTCGCGCCCCGCTACCGCGAGCTCTACCGGGCCGGCGCGTACGCCCCGCAGGCGTACCAGCGGGAGCTGACCGCCCGGGTGCGGATCGCGGCCCGCCGCCACGGGCTGCACCGGGGCGAGCTGGGTGACAACCGTCGGCTGCCCGAGCCACCCCCACCGCCGGCAGCCGAGCAGCTGACCCTGCTCTAGCCAGCAGGCGGCGTTACAGTCGGCGGGTGCGTACCGCTCAGCAGATCCTCGCCGACTCCGCAGTCATCGCCGTCGTGGGCGCGTCACGCGACCCGCGCAAGGCCGCGCACGGCGTGCCGTTGCAGATGCAGCAGTACGGCTGGCGGATCATCCCGGTCAACCCGACAGTCGACGAGCTCTTCGGCGAGCGGGCGTACCCGACGCTGGCCGACATTCCGCACCCGGTGGATCTGGTGGACGTGTTCCGGCCGGCGGCCGACGCCGTGCAGGTGGTCCGGGACGCGGCGGCGATCGGCGCTCCGGCCGTCTGGCTGCAACTGGGCATCGTCTCGGCCGAGGCGCGACGGATCGCCGAGGAGGCCGGGATGGACTACGTCGAGGACCGCTGCCTCATCGTCGAGCGCGCCGCCGCCGGCCTGACCCGCCTCCCCTGACCCCTCTCCCCCACCCAGGGTCGATCATGGAGCTGGCCGTCGAGCCGGACCAGGGGCAGCTCAGAGCTTGTACTCCTTGAGCAGGCCGCGGGAGATGATTGTCTTCTGGATCTCGGAGGTGCCCTCGCCGATGAGCAGGAACGGGGCCTCGCGCATCAGCCGCTCGATCTCGTACTCCTTGGAGTAGCCGTAGCCGCCGTGGATGCGGAACGCCTCCTGGACGACCTCCGCGCAGTACTCCGAGGCGAGCAGCTTGGCCATCCCGGCCTCGACGTCGTTGCGCTGGCCGGCGTCCTTGAGGCGGGCGGCGTTGACCATGAGGGCGTGCGCGGCCTCGATCTTCGTGCCCATCTCGGCGAGCTTGAACGCGATCGCCTGGTGCCTGGCGAGCGGCTGACCGAAGGTCTTGCGCTGCTGGGCGTACGCGACTGCCAACTCGAAGGCGCGGATGGAGATGCCGCAGGCGCGGGCGGCCACGTTGACGCGGCCCACCTCGATGCCGTCCATCATCTGGTAGAAGCCGCGGCCAACCTTGTCGGCGCCGCCGAGGATGGCCGAGTCGGGCACGGTCACCCCGTCGAGCACCATCTCGGTGGTCTCGACGCCCTTGTAACCCATCTTTTCGATCTTGCCGGGAATGGTGAGGCCGGGGGCGGTCTCGCCGAAGCCCGGCTCCTTCTCCAGCAGGAAGGTGCTCATGTTGCCGTACACCGACTCGGCGCCGGTGTCGGTCTTGACCAGGGTGGCCACCACCGAGGAGTACGCGCCGTTGGTCAGCCACATCTTCTGCCCGTTGAGCACGTAGCTGTCACCGTCGCGAACGGCCCGGGACTTGATCGCCGAGACGTCGGAGCCGGTCTCCGGCTCGGACATCGAGAACGCGCCGCGCACCTCGCCGGTGGCCATCTTCGGCAGGAGGCGGGCCTTCTGCTCGGCCGAGCCGTGCTGGGAGATCAGGTACGCCACGATGAAGTGGGTGTTGACGATGCCGGAGATCGACATCCAGCCCCGGGACAGCTGCTCCACCACGAGGGCGTAGGTGAGCAGCGACTCGCCGAGCCCGCCGTACTCCTCGTCGATGGTGAGGCCGAACAGCCCCATTTCGCGCATCCCGTCGAGGATGTCGGTGGGGTACTCGTCGGCGTGCTCCAGCCGCTGGGCGTGCGGAATGATCTCCTTGTCGGCGAACTCCCGGACGGTCTCCAGGATCGATCGCTGCACATCGGTCAGGCCGGGCGTCTGGGCGAGTCGGGCCATCTCAGCCTCCGGGGATCAGCGCACTACTCATGGGTAACTGAACGCTCGGTCAGTATCGGCCTCCCGGCCGGCAAGGCCAAGGTGACCAGTCCACACAACCGCTGTGAAAAGGTTCACCGCTGCGGGTACCGTCCGGCAAGAAGGACTTTTCCGGCACCGGCAGGAGGAGGACAGCTGTGAGCTACCCGCCACCGTCGGGCCCCCCGGGGGACGAGCCGCCGCCGTCACCCTACGAGCCACCCCGGGACCAGTCGCCGTACGCGCCACCGCCGGCCGGCCAGTCGCCGTACCCGCCGCCGCCGGACCAGTCGTCGTTCGGGCCGCCGGAACGCTCACCGTACGGGCCCCCCGCCGACGAGCCGTCGCCGTACGAGCAGCAGAAGCCGCACCAGCCGGCGCACTGGGGGCAGCAGCCGCCGTACCCGCCGCAGGGCCCCTACGGCCAGTACGGCCCACCGCCGTCCGGCCCGGGTCGGGGCACCAACGTGCTGGCGATCCTGTCGCTGGTGTTCGCCTTCGTGTTCCCGCCGGCGGGCGCCGTCCTCGGCCACGTGGCCAAGCGACAGATCCGTACCAGCGGCGAGGACGGCGACCAGCTCGCCACCTGGGGGCTGATCCTCGGCTACGCCTTCACCGCGCTGACCCTGCTGGCCTGCTGCGGCTGGCTGGCGCTGGTCATCTTCAGCAACACCGGCGACAGCAGCGGCTACTGACCCGCCGGGCCGGTCAGCGGAAACGCGCCTCCCGGACACTGTTGCCGCCGTCCACCACAAGCATCTGGCCGGTGATGTACGAGGCGGCCGGCGAGCAGAGGAAGCTGATCGCGGCGGCCACCTCGTCCGGGGTGCCCGGTCGACCGACAGGCGTGCCCAGGCCCTGCTTGATCTCGGCCATCGTGGACGCCGCCGTGTAGATCGTGCCCGGCGCGACCGCGTTCACCGTCACCCCGTCGGCGATCATCTCCATGGCCAGGGCACGGGTCAGCCCGACGACGCCGGCCTTCGCGGCGGCGTACGCGGCCTCGGTGGGCAGGGCGTTGACCGGCCCGGCGGTGGCCGCCAGGTTGACGATCCGCCCCCAGCCCCGCTCGGCCATCCCGCCGATGAACGCGCGACTGCACAAGAACGCGGTGGACAGGTTGCGGTCGATCTCGCCGCGCCACTCGTCGTAGGTCAGCTGCGCGACGGGACGCAGCACCCCCTGACTGGCCCGGCTCGCCAGACCGGCGTTGTTGACCAGCACCTCGACGTCACCCAGCTGCTCGGCCACCGCGTCCGCCAGCGCGCCGACCTCGGACTCGTCGGTCAGGTCCGCGACGAACCCGGTCGCCCCCAGCTCACCGGCCCGCTCGTGGATGCGCCGGGTGGTGCTGACGATGGCCACCCGCGCCCCCAGGTCGGCGAGCCGCCGGGCGGTGGCGTAACCGATGCCGTCCGGGCTGCCGGCCCCGGTCACCAGGGCCACCCGGCCGTCGAGCCGCATGGTCACCGGATCGGCGAGTGCGACCGGTTCGTCCGGGCCGGGAGCGCCGGCCGGCGTGGCCGCCCGACCGCGGCGGCCCGTACCCGGGCGGCTCACGTCCCGTCGCGGTCGGCTGCCGGAACGGTCCGCGGCGCGCGCGTCTATTGCCATGCCAGGGATCCTGCCCGTTACGACCGGCCCGAGCAACGCGGCACCCGGGAGCGGGGGCATCGGGTTTAGGCACCCCTGGCTACTCTGTCGGCGCACCCGAGCCGACGGAGAGTTCGCATGACCAATCCCCCACCCCCCGGCGGTTGGACCGACCCCACCTGGTCGGCTCAACCGTCGAGCGCACCCCCGGACCCGACCCTGGTGGCCGGCCAGCCCGTACCGACCCAACCCGGCCTCACGAACCCGTACGCGCCCGTCGACCCGTACGCGGGTGGACAGCTGCCGCCGGGGGCGTACCCGCCACCCGGCTATCCGCCGCACCCCGGTTACGGCTACCCGCCACCGCCGAAGACCAACGGGCTGGCCATCGCGGCGCTCGTACTGGCCCTGGCCGGCCTGACCACCTGCGGCGTCACCGGGCCGATCGGGGCGATCCTCGGCCACGTGGCGCAGAAGCAGATCCGGGTCAGCGGCGAGGGCGGCGAGGGAATGGCGAAGGCCGGCATCATCGTCGGCTGGATCATCACCGCGCTGATGGTGCTGGGGATCGCGTTCTACGTCGTCGCGATCGTCCTCGCGGTCACGACCGGCAACGACAGCGGCAGCAGCTACTGAGCCGGCCGGCGGGTCGCGTACCGCCGACTGCTGGGCCGGGTCGGCAGCCGGCGGCGACCGACCCGGCCCGAGGCGTCACTGGGCCGGCGGGGTGAACGACGAGGTACGGCTCATTCCGGCGGCGCGGCCCTTGGCGGCGATCACGAGAGCCATCTTGCGGGACGCTTCGTCGATCATCTCGTCGCCGAGCATCACCGCGCCGAGCTTGCCGCCGGCCTCCGAGGTGTAGTGCTCGTACGCGTCGAGGATCAGCTCGGCGTGGTCGTAGTCGGCCTGGGCCGGCTGGTACACCTCGTTGGCGGCGTCGATCTGGCCCGGGTGCAGCACCCACTTGCCGTCGAAGCCCAGCGCCGCCGAGCGCTTGGCCACCTCGCGGAACCCGTCGACGTCGCGGATCTGCAGGAACGGGCCGTCGATCGCCTGCTTGTCGTGCATCCGCGCGGCCATCAGGATCCGCATGAGGATGTAGTGGTACGGGTCGCCCGGGTAGTCCGGGATCAGGCCGCCGACCACCAGCGACCTCATGTTGATCGACGCCATGAAGTCGGCCGGGCCGAAGATGATGGTCTCCACGCGCGGCGAGGCGGCAGCGATGGCGTCCACGTTGACCAGACCCGCCGCGTTCTCGATCTGCGCCTCGATGCCGATCCGACCGACCTCGAGGCCGATCGTCTTCTCGATCTGGGTGAGCGTCAGGTCCAGCCACTGCACCTGCGCGGCGTTCTGCACCTTCGGCAGCATGATGCAGTCCAGGTTCGCGCCGGCGCCCTCGACCACCTCGATGACATCCCGGTAGGTCCACGGGGTCGTCAGGTCGTTGACCCGGACCACCCGGGTCTTGCCGGCCCAGTCACCGTCGTTGAGGGCGGCCACGATGTTCTTGCGCGCATCCGGCTTGGCCAGCGGGGCCACGGCGTCCTCCAGATCGAGGAAGACCTGGTCGGCGGGGAGACCCTGCGCCTTGCCGAGCATCTTGACGCTGGAACCCGGCACGGCCAGGCAGGACCGGCGGGGACGACCGACTGCGGCCATGAATGTGCTCCTTCCAGCGACCGGCGGACACGCCGACGCCACGTGACTCCGAAGAAAACTTAACGATCCCAAAGGGCGTGGTGACGTCACGGTAACCTCGCGCCATGACCGGGGTGAATGGACCTGTGGAAGATCTCACTGGGCGTCGACTGGTGGTGGTGACCGGGGCCAGCTCCGGCATCGGGTTGGCCGCCGCGGTGAGCTTCGCGTGCCGCGGCGACCAGGTGGTGCTGGTCGGGCGGGATCCCGCCCGCCTACAGGCCGCGGCGGAACGGGTCCGGGAGACCTCGGGCGCGCGGCCCGAGTTGTTCCGGGCCGACTTCGCGGTGCTCGACGACGTACGCGGGCTCGCCGAGCGGCTGCGCGACGCGTACGACCGGATCGATGTGCTGGCCAACAACGCCGGGGCCATCGCGCTCCAGCCGCTCACCACTGTCGACGGCTTCGAGCTGTCGATCCAGGCCAACCACCTGGCCCCCTTCCTGCTGACCAACCTGCTCGCCGACCGGGTGGGCCGGATAGTGGTGACCGCCTCGGGCGCGCACCGCTTCGGCGGGCTCGACCCGGCCGATCTCAACAAGCCGCTGCGCCGTTACCGGCCGATGGGCGCGTACGGCACCAGCAAGCAGGCCAACATCCTGTTCGCCGCCGAGGCGGCCCGCCGCTGGCCGCACATCCCCACGCACAGCTTCCACCCCGGCGTGGTGCGTACCCGGTTTGCCAACGACAGTGCGATTGTCGCGTTCGGCATGCGGTTCCTGCCGTTCCGCAGCCCCTCCAAGGGCGCCGAGACGCTGCTCTGGCTGGCCAACCGGGATCCGGCCCGGCTCGTCAACGGCGGGTACTACTACAACCGCCGGCCCCGCCGGCCGTACCGCAAGGCAGCCGACCCGCGGCTCGCGGCCCGGCTCTGGGAAGCCAGCGCCACGGCCGTCGGCATCGATGGGTAGCGTGGCCGTCATGCTGACCCTTGTCGCGGTCGTCGAGTATCCGGCCGGAGCCGAGGCCGTTGGGCAGCGCTACGAGGACACCGTGCTGGCGCTGCTCGGCCGGCACGGCGGCCGGCTGGAGCGACGGCTGCGCGGCACCGACGGGCGAGACGAGGTCCACGTGATCACCTTCGACGACCGGGCCGGGTACGAGTCGTTCCTCGTCGACCCGGAGCGGGCGGCGCTGCGCACCGCTCTCGGCGAGACCGCCCCGAACACCCGGGTCATCGAGGTCCACGAGGTCTGACCGCCGCCCGAGCATGGGCAAAGTGCCGGGCACGGACGCGGCACCCGGCGCTTCTTCGCAATCTTGGACAGTTTCCGTCAGCTGGGCGGGCTCAACCGATGGTTGCAACACCCTTTCGTGATCGTCGTTGGGGTGGT
>NZ_JBNCKQ010000005.1:0-577 GCF_049841615.1 Micromonospora sp. DT63
CAGATCGGTACGCATGATGGCGTGCTCCTCTGCATCGGGGGATACGCGCCGACACGAACGGGGGTGCGTGTGTCGGGGCGGGAAAGTTCACGGGGGGACGTGGCCTGGCGGCCCCGGGGGCCTGCGCGGGGGTGTCCCGGAGGTGGTGCAACGACCCGGGCCGGCGAGGCATTCCACAACGCGGCTTGCCCGGGGGTGTTCGGTTGGTGCTTGGCGGTGCGGGGGGTGTAACCGTGCCGGCCGGGCGGGTGTTCCCGGCGGGCTGTCACACGGACCTGCGCTGGTGCTTGGCGGTGCGCGGGTGTAACCGTGGCGGCCGGGCGGGTGTTCCCGGGGGCTGTCACACGGACTTGCGGTGGTGCTTGGCGGTGCGGGGGGTGTAACCGTGGCGGCCGGGTGGGTGTTCCCGGCGGCTGCGGTGCGCCGCTAGCTCGAAGGTCGCGGCGGCATGCCAGGTATAACGACCCCGGCGGGTCACCGATTCCGCCGCCAGAGTGCCACCGACCACAGGACACCCCACGCCATGACCTGACAGACCGCCCACCGGGAAACGGACATCCACCACCACCCGCGGGTA
>NZ_JBNCKQ010000005.1:673-450778 GCF_049841615.1 Micromonospora sp. DT63
GGTTGATCGACTCGACTTCGCTGAAGTCGCGGTATCCGGACGCCCGGGATACCGCGACATCGCCGAACCCGAGTCGATCACCCTCGCACGGGACCTGCGCCCAACCGGGTGATCGTGCTCGGTCCGGGAAACACGGACGTCCACCACCGGCGGCGGTTGATCGACTCGACTTCGCTGAAGTCGCGGTATCCGGACGCCCGGGACACCCCGACATCGCCGAACCCGAGTCGATCACCCCCGTACGGGACCTGCGCCCAACCGGGTGATCGTGCTCGGTCCGGGAAACACGGACATCCACCACCGGCGGCGGTTGATCGACTCGACTTCGCTGAAGTCGCGGTATCCGGACGCCCGGGACACCGCGACATCGCCGAACCCGAGTCGATCACCCCCGCACGGGACCTGCGCCCAGTCGGATGATCGTGCTCGGTCCGGGAACACGGACATCCATCACCGGCGGCGGTTGATCGACTCGACTTCGCTGAAGTCGCGGTATCCGGACGCCCGGGATACCGCGACATCGCCGAACCCGAGTCGATCAAGCCGGGGCGGCAAGACGCCCAACCGGATGATCGCGCTCGATCCGGGAAACACGGCCCTCGCGACGCGGGCGAGGCCACTAATCCACGGATCGAGCACGACCAGGCCCGCCGAAACGCCCGCCGCCAGCGGTGTCCGACGGCAAAACGCCCGCCGCCAGCGGTGTCCGACGCCGGGGCCGGCACCCCATGACACGGCGCCCTGGGGATCAGGCCACCGCCGGCACCGGACAAACCACCAACCGGACCCGAGCATCCGACGACCGTCCGGGTTGATCGACTCGACTTCTCACGCCACCGGACAAACCGCCCACCGGACCGGAGGGCGCGACCTTGCGGTCTGTCGTGCTTCAGTGGGATTCCGTGTCGTTCCGGGGTGCGCGGTTCTGTCGGGGGACCGTGGGGGTCGCCGGCCAGGGGATCTCGGGGGAGCGGTGGAAGGTGATCCCGGCGGTGGACCAGCGCGGGCCGTGCCCGGCCAGGCGCTCGCGGAACCCGTCCCAGTCGTGCGTGGCGCGGGGTGACCAGCCCAGCTCGGCGATGGCGGGCAGCCGGGGAAACAGCATGAACTCGATGTCGGTGAGCGAGGTGACCGACTCGGTCCACAGCGGGGCCTCCACGCCGAGCACGGCAGTGCTGGGCACGTCGGCGACGTGCGTGCCCGGATCCCAGTCGTACGCCCGACGTACGTCGATGAGGCCGGCCCAGTCGTGCCCGATCGGGGTGTCTTCGGCGTACTTCATGTCCAGGTAGGCGTGGTTGCCGGGGGAGAGGATCAGCCGGGCGCCCCGCCGGACCGCGTCGGCAGTGGTGGGATCGTCGGCGTCGGTGCCCCACCACTGCAGGACCCGCCCGTCGAGGTGCGCCGCCGGAGCGAGCTGGTGCCAGCCCACGACGGCCTTGCCGGTGTCGGCGACGATCCGCTGCGCCCTCTCCACGAAATCGGTGTAGACCGCACCCTTGACCTTGAACGCCTCGTCGCCGCCGATGTGCAGCCACGGACCGGGGGTGAGGGCGGCCACCTCGCCGAGGACGTCGGCGATGAAGTCGTACGTCTGCTCGTCGGCCGGGTCGACGTAGCTGAAGCCGACCTCGGTGCCGGTGTACGGCGGCGGCGCGAGCTTGTCCGGTGCGAGCTGGGGGTACGCGACGAGCGCCGCGTTGGTGTGGCCGGGCAGGTCGATCTCCGGGACGACGGTGACGTGCCGGGCGGCCGCGTGGGAGACGATCCGCCGGTATTCCGCCTTGGTGAAGTGCCCGCCGGGGCCGCCGCCGACCTCGCTCGCCCCGCCGACGGTGGCCAGCTTCGGCCAGGAGTCGACGGCGATGCGCCATCCCTGGTCGTCGGTGAGGTGCAGGTGCAGGTGGTTGAGCTTGTAGCGGGCGAGGTGGTCGATCACCCGCAGGACGTCCTCGACGGTGAAGAAGTGTCGCGCGACGTCGAGCATCGCGCCCCGGTAGGGGAAGCGGGGGCGGTCCAGGATCGTGCCGCCGGGCAGCGCCCAGCGCGTGGTCACCGGGGTCGGGCTCTCCACGGCGGCGGGGAGCAGTTGCCGGATCGTCTGGACGCCGTAGAAGAGGCCGGTCGGGGTGTCGGCGACGAGGCGTACCGCGGCGGCGGTCACGTCGAGCCGGTAGCCCTGGGCCCCGAGGTCGGTGGTCGGTCGCCCGGTGGCGGGCGCCGGGCTGGGGGGCGTGGCGGCCAGGGTGAGCGTCAGCGTGCCGGTCGGCCCGTCCGTACGGGTGTCGTCGGCCACCGGCAGGAGGAACCCGGTTGCCGGTCGGAGCAGCTCGGCGAGGTGGTCGGCCACCGCGCGGGCGCCCGGGTCGGCGGTGACCCGGATGGCCGTGTCCGCGGTGAGCACGAAGGACGCGGTGGGATCCGCTTCGACCCGTTCCGGTGCCGGTACGACGCCGTCGAGGCGTACCGCGGGGGCGAGCAGGTCGTCGCCGGCCGTTCGCGCGGCGAGCGCGGCCAGGTCCGCGGCCTCCGGCTGGTGCGCGGGCAGCGCGACCGGGTCGGCGGCGGCGGACGGCTCGGGGGTGGGGGAGGAGATCGGGAGGGAGGACACGACGACGGCTCCGGAAGGGGTTATTTCGCGTCGGATATGGCAAAAGCGAGCTTCGGCAGAACCAGTGGCGTCAACAATACGAGGACCGGGGATATTGCGTGATCGTGCGCGTGGAAGCGTTCCCAAAAACCGGTACGAACGCGGATAGTCGTGATGGCTGTGCCTATTGTCACCGAACGGTCCCAGGCCACCCGATCTTCGCTTAACCTTCGCCCTGAACCTTCGTTAAGTGTCAATCCGGCGCGCGTGGGAGGCTCTGGTGGCAGCGCAAGAGACCGACGAACACAAGTACGTCTACGACTTCTCCGAGGGCAACAAGGATCTCAAGGATCTGCTCGGCGGCAAGGGCGCGAACCTCGCCGAGATGACCAACCTCGGCCTGCCCGTCCCGCCCGGCTTCACCATCACGACCGAGGCGTGCCAGGCGTACCTCACGACCGGGCGGGAGCCGGACGGCCTCGCCGGTCAGATCGAGGCGCACCTGGAGGCGCTGGAACGGGCGATGGGCAAGCGCCTCGGCGACCCGCAGGACCCGCTGCTGGTGTCCGTCCGCTCCGGGGCCAAGTTCTCCATGCCCGGCATGATGGAGACCGTCCTCAACGTCGGCCTCAACGACCAGAGCGTGGTGGGGCTCTCCGCCCAGGCCGGCGGGAACGACCGGTTCGCCTGGGACTCCTACCGCCGGCTGATCCAGATGTTCGGCAAGACCGTCTGCGAGGTGCCGGGCGAGGAGTTCGAGCACGCCCTCGACGAGGCCAAGAGCGCCAAGGGCACGCACAACGACCTCGACCTGGACGCGGACGACCTGCGCGGGCTGGTCGACGCGTACAAGAAGATCTTCGCCAAGCACACCGGTCGGGAGTTCCCGCAGCAGCCGCGTGAGCAGCTCGACCTGGCCATCCGGGCGGTGTTCGAGTCGTGGAACGCCGAGCGCGCGGTGCTCTACCGCCGCCAGGAGCGCATCCCGGCCGACCTCGGCACCGCTGTCAACGTGGTGACCATGGTCTTCGGCAACCTCGGCCCCGACTCCGGCACCGGGGTCGCCTTCACCCGCGACCCGGGCAGCGGCGCGCAGGGCATCTACGGCGACTACCTGGCCAACGCCCAGGGCGAGGACGTGGTCGCCGGCATCCGCAACACCGTGCCGTTGCAGGAGTTGGAGCAGCTCGACAAGTCGTCCTACGACGAGCTGCTCGGCATCATGGCCCGGTTGGAGGAGCACTACCGGGATCTGTGCGACATCGAGTTCACCATCGAACGCGGCAAGCTGTGGATGTTGCAGACCCGCGTCGGCAAGCGGACGGCCGCCGCAGCGTTCGTGATCGCCGGGCAACTCGTCGACGAGGGCCTGATCGATGAGGACGAGGCGCTGCACCGGGTCAACGGCGCGCAGCTCGCCCAGCTCATGTTTCCTCGCTTCCAGCTCGACCACGAGTTCGAGGCGGTCGCCACGGGCATCGGCGCCTCACCGGGCGCGGCGTCCGGCACCGTGGTCTTCACCTCCGCGCGGGCCGTCGAGCTGGCCGCCGAGGGTAAGTCGGTGATCCTGGTCCGCCGGGAGACCAACCCGGACGACCTGAACGGCATGATCGCCGCCAAGGGCATTCTCACCTCGCGCGGCGGCAAGACCAGCCACGCCGCGGTGGTGGCCCGGGGCATGGGCAAGACCTGCGTCTCCGGCGCCGACGCGATCGACGTGAACGTGCCGGCGAAGCGGTTCACGGTGGCCGGGCAGACCGTCAACGAGGGCGACGTCGTGTCCATCGACGGCACCACGGGCAAGGTGTACCTCGGTGAGGTGCCGGTCATGCCGTCGGAGGTCGTGCAGTACTTCGAGGGCAGCCTCGACCCCGAGCACATCGACAACGCGCTCGTCCGGGCCGTACACCGGATCATGACGCGCGCCGACGGGAAGCGGCGGCTGGCGGTCCGCACGAACGCCGACACCGGCGCGGACGCCGCCCGGGCCCGGCGCTTCGGCGCCGAGGGCATCGGGCTGTGCCGCACCGAGCACATGTTCCTCGGTGACCGGCGCGAGCTGGTCGAGCGGCTGATCCTGGCCCGCGCCGCGGACGAGCGGGAGGCGGCGCTGGAGGCCCTTCTGCCGTTGCAGCGGGCCGACTTCGAGGAGATCTTCCGGGAGATGGACGGGCTGCCGGTCACCGTCCGGCTGATCGACCCGCCGCTGCACGAGTTCCTGCCGCCGCTGGAGCAGCTCGCCGTCAACGTCGCGGTCGCGCAGGAACGTGGCGAGGACGTGGCCAAGGAGGAGGCGTTGCTCGCCGCCGTCCGGCGGATGCACGAGGAGAACCCGATGCTCGGGCTGCGCGGCGTCCGCCTCGGACTGGTCATCCCCGGCCTGTTCGCGATGCAGGTCCGGGCCATCGCGGAGGCGGCGGTGGCCTGCGCCCGGGAGGGTCGGGTGGCCAAGCCGGAGATCATGGTGCCGCTGGTCGGAGCCGTGCAGGAGCTGGAGACGGTCCGCGCCGAGGCCGAGAAGATCATCGCTGAGGTGGTCCGGGACAGCGGCGTCGAGGTGCTGATCGGCACCATGATCGAGGTGCCCCGGGCGGCGCTGACCGCCGGGCAGATCGCCGAGGCGGCCGAGTTCTTCTCCTTCGGCACCAACGACCTGACCCAGATGGGCTGGGGCTTCTCCCGCGACGATGTCGAGGGCGCGTTCTTCTGGCGCTACCTGGAGCTGGGCATCTTCGGCATCTCGCCGTTCGAGTCGATCGACCGTGACGGCGTGGGCCGGCTGGTGCGGATCGCCGCCGAGGAGGGGCGGGCGGCCCGGCCCGGGCTGAAGCTCGGTGTCTGCGGCGAGCACGGCGGTGACCCGGACTCGGTGCACTTCTTCCACGAGGTCGGCCTGGACTACGTGTCCTGCTCGCCGTTCCGGGTGCCGGTGGCCCGCCTGGAGGCCGGCCGGGCGGCAGTGGAGACCGACGGGTCGGACAGCCGCTGACGCGGGCGCCGGCGGCGGCCCGAACGACCGGGCCGCCGCCAGCGCGCCCACACCGGCGGCGGGCCGACGCGTCGCCAGCGCCCACACCGGCGGCAGGCCGGGCCGGCGTCGGCGCTCAGATCGGCGGGCGACGCCAGGTGGGTCGGGCCGAGCGGCGCAGCTGCGTCGGCAGGGTCGCCATCGGGGTACGCACGGCCAGCGGCGCGTGCGCGTCGGGCACCGCAGTGGCGCCGATCCCGCCGCCACGGGTGTCCAGCACACGGCCGGCCCGGTGCGCCACCGCCCGGGCCTCCTCGTGCAGCCCGTCCAGATCCTTCGCCGCCGACCCGGTGACCAGTGTCAGCAGGGCGCTGCGCCCGGCCGGGTAGGTGACCACGCAGCCGTCGGAGATGCACACCACCGACTCGCGGAACTCACCCCGCCGGACCGTGTCGGCGACCCGGTGGCCGAGCCCGTAGCTGGCCGCGGCGAGCGCGGCGAGGTGGGTGGCGTCGGTGCTCGGCAGGTCGCTGGAGATGAGCAGCCCGTCGGTGCCGGCCAGTACGGCGCCGGCGACCTCGGGTCGGCGTCGCCGCAGCCCGAGCAGTTCGTTGCCCACCACCATGCCTGCATCCACGAGCGTCTCCCTGCCGGTCGGCTCCGCGCCTCGATCGGTTGGTCACGTTCCGCGCTGGGAACGCTACCGGTGGCCACGTGTACCCGCGAGCCCGTAACCCACGGCGATCGGTCGGCAACTGGGGGCCGATCGGCGGTTGCGCGCGCGCCGGTGCTGCGTCGCGGGCAGGTCGAGCGGCATCGGCGGGCGTAACCTTGGCTCGCTCACACACGGCCGGCTGTGTCCGCCGTCGACGGGAGAGGTGGCTGTATGACCAGCGTCTGGGAGAACCTGACCATCGACGCCCGCGATCCGGCCCGACTGGCCCGCTGGTGGGCCGAGGCGCTCGGATACCAGGTCGTCACCGAGAGACCGGACGAGGTGGAGATCCGCCAGTCCGCCGACCGCCTTCCCGGGTTGGTCTTCGTTCCGGTGACCGACGCCAAGGAGCGCAAGAACCGGTTGCATCTCGACCTGCGCCCGGCCGACCAGGAGGCCGAGGTCGAGCGTCTTGTCGACATGGGCGCCCGGCACGTCGACATCGGTCAGGGTGACGTCGACTGGACGGTCCTGTCCGACCCGGAGGGCAACGAGTTCTGCGTCCTGCGCCAGAAGTGAACCGCGCCGACGCCAGGTTGGTCGAGGAGCCGCCCAAGGACACCGGGCATCGCCGTTCACCGTACGAGCGTGACCGTGCCCGGGTGCTGCACTCCGCGGCGTTCCGCCGGCTGGCCACCAAGACCCAGGTGCACACCGCCGGCACCGACGACTTCCTGCGGACCCGGCTCACCCACTCGCTGGAGGTGGCCCAGATCGCCCGGGAGATGGGCGCCCGGCTGGGGTGCGACCCGGACGTGGTGGACGTCGCCGGGCTCGCCCACGACCTCGGGCACCCGCCGTTCGGGCACAACGGCGAGGCAGCTCTGGACCTGCTCGCCGCGCCCTGCGGCGGTTTCGAGGGCAACGCGCAGACGCTGCGGGTGCTGACCCGCCTGGAGGCGAAGGTGCTCGCCCCGGACGGTTCGTCGGCCGGGCTGAACCTCACCCGGGCGTCGCTCGACGCGATCGGCAAGTATCCCTGGCCGCGCCGCGACGGGCAGCGCAAGTTCGGGGTGTACGCCGACGACGCGGCGGTCTTCGGCTGGATCCGGGCCGGTGCGCCCGGCGACCGGCGCTGCCTGGAGGCGCAGGTGATGGACTGGGCCGACGACGTCGCGTACTCGGTGCACGACGTGGAGGACGGGATCCACGGCGGGTACGTCGGGCTGCGCCCGCTGCTCGTGGACGCCGACGAGCGGGCCGCGCTCTGTGCCGACGTGGCCGCCGCCTACTCCGGGGAGTCGCCGGCCGACCTGGCCGAGGTGCTGGTCGAGCTGCTGGCTGACCCGCTGCTCGCCCCGCTCGCCGGGTACGACGGCAGCCACCGCGCCCAGGTAGCGCTGAAGGCCACCACGAGCGGCCTGACCGGTCGGTTCGTGTCGGCGGCGGTGACGGCCACCGAGGAGCGGTACGGGCCCGGGCCGCACCGCCGCTACGCCGCCGATCTGGTGGTGCCGAGACGCGTCCGGGCGCAGTGCGCGCTGCTCAAGGGCATCGCCCTGCGCTACGTGATGCGACGCACCGGCTTTCGGGGCCGTTACGAGCGGCAGCGGACGATGCTTGCCGAGTTGGCGGCGGCGCTCGTCGGACGGGCCCCGGACGGGCTCGACCCGGTGTTCGCCCCGCTGTGGCGGGCCGCGCCCGACGACGCGGCTCGGCTGCGCGTGGTGATCGACCAGATCGCCTCGCTCACCGACCCGGGGGCGATGAGTTGGCACGCCCGTCTGGCCGGCGGCGGCGCACCGCCCGAGGCGGATGCGGCAACTTAGGCTAACCTAACTGCATGACGGAACGCCCAAGGAACGTCACCTCGGTCCAGGTGCTGCGCACCGAGCGACCCACCCCGCACCTGATCCGGCTCGTCCTCGGTGGGGACGAGCTGACCGGGCTGCCGGTGGGCGAGTTCACCGACCACTACATCAAGCTGGTCTTTCCGGTGCCCGGCGTCGCGTACCCGCAGCCGCTGGACCTCGCCGCGATCCGCCGTGACCTGCCCCGGGAGCAGTGGCCCCGGCTGCGCGCGTACACCGTGCGGCGGTGGGACCCCCTCGCCGGGGAGCTGACCGTGGACGTGGTGCACCACGGCGACGAGGGGCTGGCCGGCCCGTGGGCCGCGGCGCTGCGCCCGGGCGACCCGGTGCACTTCGTCGGCCCGGGCGGGGCGTACGCGCCGGACCCGGACGCCGACTGGCACCTCCTGGTGGGCGACGAGAGCGCCCTGCCGGCGATCGCCGCCGCCCTGGAACGGCTGCCGTTGGGCGCTGCGGCCCGGGTCCTCGTCGAGATCGCCGACCCGGCGGAGGAGCAGCAGCTGCTCAGCCCCGGCGCCGTGGAGCTGACCTGGCTGCACCGGGGTGACCGACCGGTGGGCGACGCCCTCGTGGCGGCGGTGCGCGAGCTGGAGTTCCCGCCCGGTTCGGTGCACGCCTTCGTGCACGGCGAGGCGACGTTCGTCCGGGAGCTGCGCCGACTGCTGCGCGGCGAGCGCGGCGTGCCGGCCGACCGGCTCTCCATCTCCGGCTACTGGCGGCGCGGCATGGACGACGAGGGCTGGCGCTCGAGCAAGGCGGACTGGAACCGGCAGGTCGCCGCCGAGGAGCCGGCCGCGGCCTGACCGTCAGGCGCCAGCTGCCGGGTCCTCGTCGAGTTTGCCGAGGGCCCGGCTGAGCAGCACGGCGTACCCGACGATCGCCACCGCGAGCAGCAGCAGCATCGGCCGCGGTTCACGCACCCAGGTGGTGACCACGCCGACCGAGACGATCCCGTAGCCGGTGATCGCCAGCCGGCCCGCGCTCGGCCTGGCCCACAGCCAGGACAGGGCCAGGCCGCACAACGTCCAGACGATCACTGAGGCGGCCAGCGCCAGTCGCAGTTCGAGCGGCATGCGGGCCACGTTGTCGTCGACCAGTCGGACCACCTGACCGAGGGCCCAGCCCAGCAGCAACAGGGCACCGCCGAGCGGGAAGTGCAGATAGCCGTACGCCTGCCCGCCGCGCAGTCGGCTCTGCAGCACGCGGGTGGTGACGAAGGCGGTGTAGGCCCACCAGACGGCCGCCGGGATGAGGAAGGCCAGCCCGGCCGTCAGGATCATGTGCGGCGGGGGGTGATCCGGCACCGCGAAGAGCAGGTTGGCCATCGCGCTGCCCAACACGATGATCGTGAACTGGCCGATGCGCTCGGGCAGGTGCCGGTTGTCCACCGGCCAATCGTTGAGCCAGCGCCGGCCGACCCAGGGGGTGGCCAGCTCGATGACCATCGCGATGATCCACAGCGTCGGGCGCGACCCGGTGGGTGCGACGAGCGAGGCCAGCCAGATGAGCCAGCCCGACCCGAACCCGAGCAGGTAGATCGTGGTCACGGTCCGGGCCATCGGGCTGGTCGGCCGGGCCCGCAGATACAGCAGGAGCAGCACACCCCGCACGATCAGGTATCCCACCGGAAGCAGCACGCTCTCGGGCACCTCGTCGACGCCGAGCGTCATCGCGCCGGCGCCGACCAGGGCGACCAGCACCAGCAGCCGGTGCAGCGCGTCGTCCGGGTCGAACCGGTTGTCGTAGAAGACCTGCCCCAGCCAGCACCACTGGATCACCAGGAACAGCCCGATCACGGCCAGCACGGCCGTCGGCGCCGGGGTCGGGTCGTCGCCGAGCCGACGTACGACGGCCGCCAGCGCGTACACGAAGATGAGGTCGAGGAAGAGTTCGAGCCAGGTGGCGTGCCGGTGGCCGGCCTCGTCCTGGGCGGGCGCCACGCCAGGCAGCCCCAGCCGGCCGAGGATCCGGCGCGGCCGGCGGGCGCCGTCACCGCGTACCCTGCGCATCTGGTCATGGTCCCCGCGCGGGCCCGGCGGCCGGGCCGGAACGGGCGAGCCCGACGGCGGCCCCCGCCACACCGGTGTCCCCCGGCCGGCGTGTCATCGGTCCGGCAGGGCAGGATGTACGCCGAGGGGGTGGCGCATGGCTGGGCGGATCCGGGACGAGGACATCGCACTGGTCCGGGAACGCACCTCGATCGGGGATGTGATCTCCGAGACGGTCACGTTGAAGTCCGCCGGCGGCGGCAACCTCAAGGGCCTGTGCCCGTTCCACGACGAGAAGAGCCCGTCGTTCAACGTCTCGCCCGCCCGCAACGTCTGGTACTGCTTCGGCTGCGGGGCCGGCGGCGACGCGATCAAGTTCCTGATGGACGCGGAGCACCTCAGCTTCGTCGAGTCGGTCGAGCGGCTGGCCGGGCGTGCCGGCATCCAGCTGCGCTACGTCGAGGACGACCGGAGCACCCCGCGTCCCCGCCCGCAGCAGGGCCAACGGCAGCGCCTCGTCGCCGCGCACGCCGCCGCTGTCGATTTCTACCGGGCGCAACTCAGCACCGCCGGGGCGCGGCCGGCCCGGGAGTTCCTGGCGAAACGGGGCTTCGACCGGGCCGCCGCCGAGCGCTACGGGTGCGGGTTCGCGCCGGACGGCTGGGACCTGCTCACCAAGCACCTGCGCCAGCAGGGCTTCACCCATCAGGAACTGGTCACCGCCGGGCTGTCCCGGGAAGCCCGCTCGGGCACGCTCATCGACCGGTTCCGGCGCCGGCTGCTGTGGCCGATCCGGGACCTCGCCGGCGACGTGATCGGCTTCGGCGCGCGCAAGCTCTTCGACGACGACGACGGCCCGAAGTACCTGAACACCCCCGAGACGCCGATCTACAAGAAGTCGCACGTGCTCTACGGCATCGACCAGGCCAAGCGGGAGATCGCCAAACAGGGTCGGGCGGTGATCGTCGAGGGGTACACCGACGTGATGGCCTGCCACCTGGCCGGGGTGACGACGGCGGTGGCGACCTGCGGCACCGCGTTCGGCGCGGACCACATCGGGGTGCTGCGCCGGCTCCTGCTGGACACCGACTCGGTGGCCGGCGAGATCATCTTCACCTTCGACGGGGACGCCGCCGGGCAGAAGGCGGCGCTGCGCGCCTTCTCCGACGACCAGCGCTTCGTGGGTCGGACGTTCATCGCGGTCAGCCCCGACAACATGGACCCGTGTGACCTGCGGTTGGCCAAGGGCGACCTGGCGGTCCGCGACCTGGTCGCCCGGCGCGAGCCCCTGGTCGACTTCGCGCTGCGCCACGAGATCAGCCGCTTCGACCTGGACACCGTCGATGGCCGGGTCGAGGCGATGCGCCGGGCCGCGCCGCTTGTCGCGCAGTTGAAGGACCGGGAGAAGCGCCCGGAGTACGTCCGCAAGCTCGCCATGGACCTCGGCATGGAGATCGAGCCGGTGCAGCGGGCGGTGCTCGCCGCCGCCAACACTCCGCCGTCCGGCGGCGGGCGGGACGCCGCACCCGCCCCACGACCCGCCCCGGCCCGTCCCGAACCGGCAGTGGACAGCCCGCAGTCGATGGTCGAACGCGAGGCGTTGAAGCTCGCCCTGCAACAGCCGGTGCTGGCCGGGCCGATGTTCGACGCGGTCGAGGCGACCGAATACCGCAACCCGGTGCACGTCGGCGTGCGGACTGCCGTCGCGCAGGCCGGTGGGGCCGTGTCGGCGACCGGCGGCGCCGTCTGGATCGAGAAGGTCCGCGACGCGTGCGACGACCTGGCCTCGGCGGCGCTGGTCGGCGAGCTGGCCGTGGAGCCGCTGCGGATCGACGGTGAACCGGACCCGCGCTACGTGTCGATCACCATGGCCCGGGTGCAGTTCGGGTCGGTGACGGCCCGCATCCGCGACCTCAAGTCGCGCATCCAGCGGATCAACCCGGTCAACAACAAGGACGAGTACTTCGCGGCCTTCGGCGAACTGCTGTCGCTGGAGCAGCATGCCCGGGCGTTGCGCGAGCAGGCCGCGGGAGGGCTCTAGATGGGACTGTTCAGCCGCAAGCCGAAGCTGCCGCCGGCCGACCGGCCACCGCTGGCCGCCGACGAGCGGGTGCTCGCCTGGTCGGCGGCGGGCAACGGCGAGGGCGACGGGGTCGTCGTGGCCAGCAACCTCGGGCTGTGGCTGCCCGGTCGGG
Organism: Micromonospora sp. DT63; assembly: GCF_049841615.1. Classification (NCBI taxonomy): domain Bacteria; kingdom Bacillati; phylum Actinomycetota; class Actinomycetes; order Micromonosporales; family Micromonosporaceae; genus Micromonospora; species Micromonospora sp. DT63. Next base: position 12,941 of record NZ_JBNCKQ010000005.1, read on the forward strand.
GGCACCGCATCGGCTGGCACGACGTCCTCAAGGCGGTCTGGTCCGGTCGGGAGCTGACCGTCACGCCCGCCGAGACGGTAGTCGAGCGCGACGGCTACACAGTGGTCGTCGACGGGCCGGCCGAGACGTACCTGCTGCTCGACCCGGGTGAGCTGCCGCACCAGGTGCGGGCACGGGTGACCCGTTCCGTCGCGTACACCGAACACCACCCGGTGCCAGGCGGCGCGGCCCGGGTCGCGGCCCGGCGGGTGGCCGGCGTGGACGGTCTGACCTGGACGGTCCGCCTCGATCCCGGCACACCGGCGGACGACGAGGCCCTGCTCGCCGAAACCGACCGCCTGGTCGGCGCGTCCCGCGCCGCCACCGCCCCGGCCGACAGCTGACCGGCCGTCACTTCGCGCCGAGGTCCGTCAGCGCCTTCTCGGCGCCGCGGTGCAGCGGCACCGGCAGGGTCCTGCGGGCCTTCTCCAGCGAGATCCCCTTGGCCGCCGGGTTGGCCTGGGCCAGGACGTCGCGCTTGTCGAACACCGTCCGGGTGATCGCGCAGGCGACGTTGGCGTCCAGGTCCTCGCGGACCAGCAGCACGTTGGGTACGACGATGGTCGGGGTGTCGGACGCCGTCCGGTACACGTCCCGACCGATCGTGCCGGACTGGTAGCCGGGGCTCAGCGCGGTCAGCTTCGGCAGCAGCGCCGAGATGTCGACGAACGCCACAGTGTCGCCAGCGGTGGTGAACAGGTCCGTCACGCCGCCGGTGGGCAGGCCACCGGACCAGAAGAACCCGTCGATGCTGCCGTCCTTCATTCCGTCGACGGTCTTGGCGAGGTCGAGTCGCTGGGCCCGGACGTCCTTGGCCGGGTCGAGGCCGGCAGCCTCCAGCAGCCGGTTCGCGATCGCCTCGGTGCCGGACTTCGGGGAGCCCGTGGAGATCCGCTTGCCGCGCATCCCGGCCACCGAGGTGATTCCGGAGTCCTTACGGACCACCACCTGCGTGTAGTTGTCGTAGATACGGGCCAGCGCCTGCACCGGCTGCGGCGCGCTGAAGCTGCCCTTGCCCTCGACCGCGTTGACCGCCGTGTCGAACAGCGAGAACGCCACGTCGTACTTGCCACTGACCAACTGCTCGACGTTCTGCACCGAGGCGCCGGTCTCGGCGGCGGTGCCGGTGAGCTTGCCGCCGGTCGCCCCGGACAACTGGCCGGCCAGGGCGTTGCCGACCACGTAGTAGACACCTGTCGCGTTGCCCGTGGCGATGCCCACGCGCGTCTCCCGGGTCACCTCGCAGGTGACCTCGCTGGCCGTGTCGTCCTTGGCCGCGCCGCCCTGCTGGCCTCCGCAGCCGGTGACGCCCGTCGTGACGAGGGCGAGCACGCTCAGGCCCGCTGCGAGCCGTACGTCGATTCGTCTCACGGTCTCTCCTTGACAGGGTTGGTCGGTTGTCGACTGGCGGATCGGCCTCGCAGGAACACACCCGTCGCCGCGACGGCGGCCAGCGTCGTGCCCAGGGCGACCGGCACGGGTTCGAGCCAGAGCAGTGTGACGCCGCCGAGAGCGCCGAGCACCCGCTCCGGGGCGCCGGCCCGACCCACGCCGGGCAGCCAACCACCGGCAGCGACAGCGAGCACCGCCACGCCGAGCGCGGTGACCAGGACGGCGACGACGATCCGCTGGACACCGCCGATGCCGAGCAGGCCCAGCCCGGCGGGGGTGATGACGAACGCGATCGGGATCAGGTATGCCGGCAGCGCGTACCGCAGGGTCTGCCACATGGTCGGCACCAGCCGGCCTCCGGTGACGGCGGCCGCGGCGACCGCGGCGAGCGCGGTCGGCGGAGACACCTCGGACAGCACGGCGAAGTAGAAGACGAACATCGCCGCGGCGGGCGCTGTCACGCCCAGGTCGAGCAGGGCCGGGCCGACGATCACCCAACCGATCACGAACGAAGCGGTAACCGGCACGGCCAGGCCCAAGAGAGTGAGCGCGACGGCGGCGAGCAGCGCCGTGAGCACCAGGACCAGCGTCGGGTCCGAGGTGGCCGCCTGCGCCCCGCCGATCAGCAGCGCCGCCGCCTGCGGCCCGAGACCGGTCTTCGTGGTGGTCGCCGTGATGATGCCGGCGGCCGCGCAGACCGCCGTGACGGCCAGGACCCCGCGTACGCCGGTGACGAGCGCGGTCGCCAGCCGGGTCGGGGTGAGCCGGTGCGTGCGGTCCAGGTAGGACAGCGCGGCGGCCAGGACGATGGCGAAGACGACGGCCCTCGTCGCGGACACACCTACCGCGAGGAGAACGATGATCGCGATCAGCGACGCGAAGTGGTAGCCGAACCGGCCCAGCAGCCGCCACGGCGAGTCGACGTCGAGGACGACCGGGCGTACGCCCGACCGGCGGGCGTCGATCTCCACGGCGAGCAGGATGCCCAGGTAGTAGAGCACCGTCGGTATCGTCGCCCAGCCCAGCACCTGAAGGTAGGACACGCCCAGGTACTCGGCGATGATGAACGCCGCCGCACCAAGAGTGGGCGGGGAGAGGATCGCGCCCACCCCGGCCGCGGCCAACATGCCGCCGGCCCGTTCCGGGGGATAACCGGCGCGGCGCAGCAGCGGCCAGGTGACCGCGCCGATGCTCACAGTTGTCGCCGCGCCGGAGCCGGACACGGTGCCGAGCAGGAAGCCCGAGGCCACCGCCGTTCGGCCGGCGGCGGTACGGGAGCGGCGGAACGCCGCAGCCGACAGGTCGACGAAGAACCGCCCGGCCCCGGACAGTTCCAGCACCGCGCCGTAAATGGTGAACAGCACGATGTACGAGGCGGCCACGTCCAACGGGGTGCCGTAGAAACCGCTGTCGGAGTTGTAGAACGCGTCGACCAGTTGACTGAAGTCGAGCCCGGCGTGCGCGACCGGCCAGGACTGCGGCAGCAACCCGCCGTAGTAGCCGTACCCGAGGAACAGCAGGCAGACGGCCGGCAGGATCCAACCTGTCGTGCGGCGGCACGCCTCCAGCAGCAGGAGCAGCAGCACCGTACCCAGCACCAGGTCGCTCGGCGCGAGCAGTCCCTGCCGGTCGAGGAACGCGTTGTAGCCGCCGCCACCCGTACCGATGTGGATCGGCAGGACGGGATACAGGCAGGCCGCCACGGTCAGGGCGGCCAGCACCCAGTCGGTGACGGTGGGCCTGGCGATGTCGCCGCTGTCGCTGCGTCGGCGCGGGCGGGCCCAGCGCGGTAGGCCGGCCGGGTAGGCGAGGAAAACCAGGGGGAGCACGCCGGCCAAGAAGATGATCAGGTAGTACTTGCTGCCCTGCGCGAGTGGGCGGAACACCTGCCAGAGAGCCAGCGCGCCGACCGCCAGCGCCACCGTGCCGAGGAGCAGAGCCGCGGGCCCGGACAGCACCCGACCGGGCTTCTCGTCCTCGAACTGGGCCGCCAGGTCCCGGGTCGCCCGCTCGGCCGCGCTGGCCGGTCCGGCCGGTTCTGTGGTCGCGGTCTGTCCGGTCGGCACGGCCGGTTCTGTGGTTGCGGTCTGGTCGGTTGGTCCGGCTGGGTCTGCGGTCTCGGCCAGGTCTGCGGTCTCGGCTGCTGGACGTGGTCGGGGTGGCCCGTCGGCGGCGTTCGTGGCAGGCCGGTCGCCGGGTGAGCTGGCTGGCCGGGCGGGTGACGGCGGACCATCGGGCGAGCTGGCGGGCGACACGTGAGGACGATACCTGTCGATTGCCCGTCGTAGTGGGGCGTTGAGCGGCGTTTGCTTCCGGCGGGTCGGGCGCGTGCGTATTTGCGTGGAGGGGTGTCGGACCCGGCGGCTAGGGTCGGGCGGTGACTTCGGGGCGACCACTGATTCAGGCTCGTGGGCTGGTGAAGCGGTTCGGCGACTTCACCGCCGTCGACGGCATCGACGTCGAGGTGCGCTCGGGTGAGGCGTTCGGTTTCCTCGGGCCCAACGGCGCCGGCAAGTCCTCCACCATGCGGATGGTCGGCTGCATCTCCCCGCCGAGCGACGGCGAGCTGCGCATCCTCGACCTGGATCCGGTCCGCGACGGGCCGGCGATCCGGGCCCGGCTCGGCGTGTGCCCGCAGATGGACAACCTCGACCCGGAGCTGACCGTCCGGGAAAACCTCACGGTGTACGCCCGCTACTTCGGCATCTCCCGGCGGGCCGCCCGGGAACGGGCCGCCGAGCTGCTCGACTTCGTCCAGCTCACCGAGCGGGCCGACAGTAAGGTCGAGCCGCTCTCCGGTGGCATGAAGCGCCGGTTGACCATCGCCCGCGCCCTGGTCAACGATCCGGAGATCGTGCTGCTCGACGAGCCGACCACCGGGCTCGACCCGCAGGCGCGGCACCTGGTGTGGGAGCGACTGTTCCGGCTCAAGCAGCAGGGCGTGACACTGGTGCTCACCACGCACTACATGGACGAGGCCGAGCAGCTCTGCGACCGGCTGGTGGTGATGGACGGCGGGCGGATCGTCGCCGAGGGCTCACCCCGGGCGCTGATCGAGGAGCACTCCACCCGCGAGGTGGTCGAGCTGCGCTTCGCGGCCGAGTCGCAGGAGCCGTTCGCCGGCAAGCTCGACGGTGTGGGCGAGCGGGTCGAGGTGCTGCCCGACCGGGTCCTGCTCTACGTGCCCGACGGCGACGCGGCGGTCGCCGAGGTCGGCGCGCTGGGGCTCAACCCGGCAAACGTCCTGGTGCGGCGCAGCGGCCTGGAGGACGTCTTCCTGCACCTGACCGGCCGCACCCTTGTCGACTGACGGGGGACGCGATCCTTCAGAGCGTGCCGATCCCCGTGGTCGCTGCGAAGTGCGGGCGTGAATGATCTTGCGTACCATCGGCGGGCCCGGTCGACGCATCCGCCTGACGCGGGTTGATCAGGGGAGGTTCCATGTCCGCGTTGGTGACCAGCAGCCGCCACCAGGCCGGGCTGACCGCTCTCTACCTGGGCATCTTCGCGATGGTCTGGTTCAGCGTGCCGGCGGCCGAGCAGCCGTTGCGCGCCCTGCTTGTGGTGGGCAGCGTCGCCGCACTCCTGACCGCCGTGCTGGGCGGCGTGCTGTCGGCACGCACCCGGGGCGCGGTCGGCCCGCGGAACCGGGCCACCGACCGCCGTTACCTGCTCATCGTCGTCGCCGAGTTCGTCGCCGCCGGGCTGGGAGCGGCAGTGCTGGTCGCTGCCGGCTGGTCCGCGTACGTGCCGGTGCTTGTCTGCCTGATCGTCGGACTGCACTTCTTTCCCCTCGCCCCGCTGCTGGGGGACCCACTGCTGCGGCCGCTCGGTGTCGCGTTGTGCGTGGTGGCGGTGGCGGGTCTCGTCGTCGGGCTCGCCTCGGCGGTGTCCCCCGGCCTGGTGATCGGCACGGGTGCGGGCGTACTGCTGCTCGGCTACGCCGTGCAGGCGCTGGCCCGCGCGTACCGGCCGGCCTGACCCGTCCCTGCCGACCGGCCCGACCCGGTCCGCCGGCCGGTCTGACGCGCCGGTCGGCCGGTGGGTCAGCGGGCTCTGGCCCAGGTCAGGAAGCGGTTCGTGAGCAGGTCAGGCGCGGTGCTGCCGCCGATGTCCCCGTCCGCCTCCTGAAGCAGCGTGGCGAGGTAGATCAGCAGGCCGGCCCGGTTCTCGCGGTACTCGCCCAGCAACGCCAGACGCGCTGGCGAGCACGGCCACGCCGCACCACAGACCCGGCAGCGCCAGGAGGGACGCGCCGCCACGTGCGGGCGGTAGCGAGGCATCAGAGCCCTCCGTGGTCGCGAGCTGACGAGGCGAGTCGCACCGGGAACCTCCATCGGGTGGGCGGGGGCGTCCCGGACCGTGTGCGGTCACGGAACGCCCCCCGGCCTGGTTCCGCCCGCCGTCCGACCCCGTGAGCGGTCCCGCTGCGTGACAGTCTGCTGAGGACGCGACTACCGTGGGAGGTTCCGCGCGCCGACGACCAGGGCGTACGGTGATCGGCCCGGCACGGTACGAAGATGTACGGAGGCTGTCCGTGGAGAGTTCGTCCATGCTGGAGCACTTCGCGGAGGAGCTACGGCTGGCCCGGGCAGCCAGCGGCATGTCCCAGGCGACGCTGGCGGAAGCGCTGAGCTATTCCGGGGCACTTGTCGCCAAGGTGGAGACCTCCGAGCGCCGGCCGAGCCTGGACTTCGCGCGTCGGTGCGACGCCGTGTTCGCGACCGACGGGCGCTTCGAGCGCATCCAGCGGCGGATCAGCCGCGAGGCCGTTGTGCCGTGGTTCCGCGACTGGGCCGGCGTCGAACAGGAGACCACCGCGCTGCGGTGGTTCGAGCCGGTCTACGTGCCGGGCCTGTTGCAGACCGAGGGGTACGCCCGCGCCATCCTGGCCGGTGCCGGGCTCTTCGCGGCGGACGAGGTCGAACAGCAGGTGACCGCTCGGCTCGACCGGCAGGGCGTGCTCACCCGGGACCGGCCGCCGCTGCTCAGCGTGGTCATCGACGAGTACACGCTGCGCCGTCGTGTCGGCGGCCCGGAGGTGATGCGCGAGCAGTTGCGTCACCTCGTGAAGCTCGGCTCGGCCCTGCCCCGGGTCCGAATCCAGGTCGTGCCGCTCATCGCCGGTGCGTACGCTGGGCTCGATGGTCCCTTCGTGATCGCCACCGCATCCTCCGGTGAGGATGTCGTTTACCTCGACGGGCAGCGCCACGGTCAGGTGATCGACCGCCCCGAGTACGTCCGGCAGATGGTCGAGGTGTGGGAATCGATCCGGGGTGAGGCACTATCGCAGCAGCAGTCCCTCGACCTGATTGCGGAAGTGGCGGAGACATGAAGCTGACCGACGTCCGGTGGCGCAAGAGCAGCCGCAGCAACGGCAGCGGCGGTGCCTGTGTGGAGGTGGCCGACAGCCTTCCGGGGCTGGTGGCCGTTCGTGACTCGAAGGATCCGGGCGGCCCGGTGCTCGTCTTCACGCCCGACGCGTGGCGCACGTTCGTCGGGTCCGACGCCGTCCGGCGGTAGGTCCCCGGACGGTCGCGCAGCCCGCCCGATCGGTGCCGGCACCGTCAAGGTCCACTCGGCTTCCTGTAAACCGGGGCATCCGCGGGACCGGGACACCCCGGAATCCGCGAACCCGAGTCGATCATCGCGCCGGCCCGCCGCCGACGTGGCGCGCTACGGGGGAAACCCGGGCGACACGTCGACGGGGTCGCCGTAGGGTGACCGGCGGCCTGTCGTACCCCGGGGGTAGGAAGGTCGGGGACGGGGGTGGTCATGGTGAGTGTGGCGCAGCGGACGCGGGTGCCCTGGGTGCCGGCGTACGCGGTGTTCGAGCACTATTTGGTGGGTCTTCGGCGCACCTGGCGGGCCGGGGTGTTCTCGTCGTTCCTGCTGCCGGTGCTCACCGTGTTCGGCTTCGGGCTGGGCGTCGGCGCGTACATCGACCAGGGCGTCGACGGGGTGCGCTATCTCGACTGGCTGGTCCCGGGGCTGATCGCCTCGACGGCCCTCCAGGTGACAGTGGGCGACTCGACGTGGCCGGTGTTCAGCAACTTCCAGTGGATCAAGACCTACTTCGCGCAGACGGCGTCGCCGCTGCGCGTGGCCGACATCCTGGCCGGGCACCTGGCCTTCGTGCTGTTCCGGGTGCTCACGACGATCGCGGCCTTCCTGCTGGTCACCGGGTTGTTCGGGGCGTTGCGCTCGCCGTGGGCGCTGGCCACCCTGCCGGTGGTGGCGCTGCTCGCGCTGGCCGGGGCCACGCCGACGTTCGCGTACGCCGCGGTGGTGTCCAGTGACAGTTGGCTGGCGATGCTGTTCCGGTTCGCGGTCATCCCGATGACGCTGTTCGCCGGCGTGTTCTTCCCGGTCGAGTCGCTGCCGGAGGCGCTGCGCTGGCTGGCGTACGCGACTCCGCTGTGGCACGCCGTCGATCTCTGCCGGGCGGCGACGCTCGGGGTCGCCCCACAGTGGTCGGTCGCCGGGCACCTGCTCTACCTGGCTGCCTGGGCGGCCGTCGGTTGGCTGCTGGCGCTGCGCGCCTTCCGCCGCAAGCTCGTCGTCTAGGGAGATCTCGTGGTCACGCTGGTGCTGCCCCGGCTGGTCGACGTCTCCGCCGCCTCCCGGCGGTCGGGGTCGGTGGTCGAGCGCAATCTCGCCGCGCTGAAGTCGGTCTACTGGCTGCTGCTGCTCTCCGGCTTCGTGGAGCCCCTGCTCTACCTGCTCTCCATCGGCGTGGGTGTCGGGACGCTTGTCGGCGACCTGCCGCTGCCCGACGGGCGGCTGGTGTCGTACGCCGCGTTCGTGGCTCCGGCGATGCTGGCCGCCTCCGCGATGACCGGGGCGCTCTCCGAGACCACCTTCAACTTCTTCGGCAAGATGAAGTACATGAAGCTGTACGACGGGATGATCGCCACCCCGGTACGGCCGTTCGAGATCGCCCTCGGTGAGCTGAGCTGGGCGATGTTGCGGGGCAGCGCCTACTCGGCGGCGTTCCTCGGGGTGATGGTCGCGTTGGATCTGACAAGCGTCGTCCACGCGGTCACCGCGCTGCCCGCTGCGGTGCTGGTCGGGTTCGCGTTCGGGGCGCTCGGCATGGCGGTCTCCACAGTCATGCGCAGCTGGCAGGATTTCGACCTGGTGGCGTCCGCGCAGTTCACCCTGTTCCTCTTCTCCGGCACCTTCGTGCCGGCGCAGGCCTACCCGACCCTGCTGCACTGGCTGATCGAGGTCACCCCGTTGTACCGGGCCGTGCACCTGATTCGCGGCGTCGCGCTGGGCACCGGGGGTTGGCTCTGGCTGCTCGACGTGTTCTATCTGCTGGCGCTGTTGGCGGTCGGCCTTTTCGTGGCGTCGCGCCGGATGGGCAGGTTGCTCTACCCGTAGGGGTTATCGCCGCTGTTCGTGGGGCATGTCCTTCGGGCGACACCGCCGACGAAGAGGAGGGGCGATGGCCTCCGACGAGACGTCCGACCACCGTGAGCGCGGCGGGCCGGTCGGGCCCGACGCCGGGCCGGACAGCCCCACCGACCTGCCCGGCAGCGGCTGGAAGGCAGCGCTGCGCCGCACGGTCACCGAGTTCCAGGACGACAGTCTGACCGACTGGGCGGCGGCGCTGACCTACTACGGAGTGCTGTCCATCTTCCCGGGCGTGCTGGTGTTGATCTCCATCCTCGGCCTGCTGGGCACCAGCGCCACCGAGGGCGTCAAGGACACGGTCAACCAGGCGGTGCCCAACGAGAGCATCCAGAAGATCATCGAGGATGCGATCCAACAGGCGCAGGGCAGCGGAGGGCTGGCCAGCATCGCGGCGATCATCGGTCTGCTGGCCGCGTTCTGGTCCGCGTCGGGTTACATCGCCGCGTTCATGCGCGCCTCGAACACGATCTACGACGTGCCGGAGGGTCGGCCGATCTGGAAGACCCTGCCGATCCGGGTCGGCGTGACTGCCGTGATCGGCGTGCTCCTGCTGGCCTGCGCGGTGATCGTGGTCTTCACCGGCCGACTCGCCGAACTGGTCGGGAACGCGGTAGGCCTCGGCTCGACGGCCGTCACGGTGTGGGACATCGCCAAGTGGCCGGTGCTGCTGCTCCTGGTCAGCCTGATGTTCGCGATCCTCTACTGGGCCTCGCCGAACGCCCGGCACGGCGGGTTCCGCTGGGTCAGCCCGGGTGGGGTGCTCGCCGTGGTGATCTGGCTGGTGATCTCCGGTCTCTTCGCCCTCTACGTGAGCAACTTCGGCTCGTACAACAAGACGTATGGCGCGCTGGCCGGCGTGATCGTCTTTCTGGTCTGGCTGTGGCTGAGCAACATCGCGATCCTGCTGGGCGCCGAGTTCGACGCGGAGTTGGAGCGCGGCCGGGCCATCTCGGCCGGCCACGCTGTCGACGACGAGCCGTACCTGGAGCTGCGCGACGACCGCAAGCTCAGGAAGAAGCGGAATTCGGCTGCCAAGCGCTGACCTGATCGCACAGCAGCCGCTCGCGCAGCTGCCGGAGTTCGCCACCGGGCCCGGTTCCGAGCTCCTCCGCGAGGTGGTCGTGCAGACGCCGGTAGACGCCGTGTGCCTCCACCTGTCGCCCCTCCCGGTACAACGCCAGCATGAGCAGCGCCTGTAGGCGCTCCCGGGAGGGGTGTTCGGCGGCCAGTTCGATCAGGTCGGCCAGCACCTGGCGGTGTCGGCCGAGCCGCAGCTCCAGGTCGTAGCGCTCCTCGGCGGCGAGCAGCCGCAGTTCGGCAAGTCGCGCCGCGGCGGGTTCCAGTGCGGGGCTGTTCAGCCCGTCCAGCGCCGGACCGCGCCACAGGGTCAACGCGCCCTGGTAGAGGGCTACCGCGCGGGCGGTGTCGACCTCGGCGGCCTGCCGGGCCCGCCGGACGGTCTCGGCGAACTCCCGCGCGTCCACGTACGCGTCGGACACGTCCAGTTGGTAGCCGTCGGGGCGGGTGACCACGATGTTGGCGTCACCGCCGTGTCGGACGAGGTGCCGCCGCAGCGCCCCGACCTGGTTCTGTACCTGCTTGCGGGCGGTCCACGGCCCCGCGTCGTCCCAGCATGCCTCGATCAGGCGGTTGACCGAGAGCCAGCCCTCGCTGGCGACCAGGAGCGCGGCCAGGATCCGTCGTTGACGGGGCGCGGGCAGATCCACCGGCGTGCCTGAGGAGCGAACCTCCAGCGGGCCGAGAATGGCGAATTCCACGTTTCTCCGTTCGGTGGGCCGGGTGGCCCGCAGAGCCGTGCCAAGGCTCACGGCACGGTCGTCGGCCGAGTCATGCCCGCCGATGACATGACGATGACGGATCCGTGCGGTCGCGGTGCCGGGGATGTGCCGTACGAATGAGCCGATGGGTCAGAGTGCCAGTAACGACGCGCTTCCGCTAATAGCGGGGAAGGAGCCCGTTGTGGCTTCAATATCCATTGTCGGCATCCTATTCGTCAACTGTGTGGCGGCGGCGTTGCTGATGCAGGCTGCCGCCGCGAAGACCGTGGACGGCACGCAGTTGGGACGTGCTCTTTCCGAGATCGGGCTGCCCTGGGCGTCCGGGTCCGGCCTCGTGCGGCTGGTGGCCCTGCTGGAACTGTGCGCCGCGGTGGCCCTGGTCGTGGAGCCCTCTCGACGTGCGGGTGCGCTGCTGGTGGCGGCGCTGGGGCTGTCGTTCGCGGTGGTCGGTCTGGTCGGCGCGGTCCGGGGCAGCGAGGAGCCGTGCGGGTGTTTCGGCCGCACCGAGGGTGCTCCTTTCGGACCGGTCAACATCGCCATCGGTGTCGGTCTGCTGGCCGTCGCGGTGGGCAACCTGGCCGTCGTCGACGCTGCCGCCAACCAGCCCGCCGGGCCGGTGATCGGTGCCGCGCTCGCCGCGCTGCTGCTGTCGCTCTACGCCAACCGTCGCTGGATTCTCCCGATCGTACGACCGCTGTTCCCGCAATCCGACCGGGTGTGACGGGCGCTTCTCCACCACGAAGGGTAATGAACGCCATGACCATGTTCCTTGCTTTCGTCCTGCTGGTTCTCGCCGGAACGATGGTGCTGTTTTTCGCGATGCTCGGTCAGTTGGCGGCGCGATTGCCGGAGCAGAGCAACGAGCCGTCGGCCCAGGTCGAACCGCTGGAGAACGCCCGGTTGGGCGCCGAGTCGCTGAACTGGCCGGCGGAGTTGGTGCACCTGCGCGACCGCGAGCGCGCCCTGGTGCTGGTGCTCAGCTCCTCGTGTGCGAGCTGTGAGCAGATCGCCGCCCAGGTCCCGGGCGCGCTGGACCGCGGCGTCGACCTCAGCGTGGTGGTCTCCTGCGGTGTCCGCGAGCGCGGTGAGGACTTCATCCGCCGGCACGAGTTGGAGCGGGCCCGGCCGTACCTGGACCAGGGCGGCGCCTGGAGCACCGGGGAGTTCAACATCGACTCCAGCCCGGCGGCCCTGCTGTTCCGGCACGGTCGGCTGGACACCGCGCTGCTCTTCTGGACGCTCGACAGCGCCCTCGCCGCCACCGGCCACCTGCACTCCGCCCACTCCGCCCAGGAGGCGTGAGCGCGCCAGGACCCCGGGTGGCGTGCGACGAGGCACGCGACCCGGCAGCCCATCTCACACAGGAGGTGTCATGACCACTGCTGTCCCCAAGTCCTCGGTCAAACGACGGGGCGTGCTGCGCGGGATCGGCGCCGGCGGACTGGCCGCCGCCGTCGCGGTCTTCGCCAAGGGGTCGCCGGCCCAGGCGGCCAACTGGAACTGCTGCAGCCTCGAGTACGTGCCACCGAACATCAGCATGTCGACCTGCCTGGCGGCCAGCCACTACGTGTGGACCTGCACGTTCGGCACGGTGGGACCGATCTACCGCTGCCAGTGCTGCGAGCGCAAGCGTTCCGACGGCTCGTACAACGCCTCCGCCGGCAAGTGCACCTGCACCTCGAACTGCTGACGGCCTGACCGGGATGGAGGTCTGGATCGGCGTCGCCCTGCTGGGGGCGATCCTGCAGGGCTACAGCCCTTGAGGCGTCTCCATGGCCGGGGTCGCCGGCCCGATGTTGCGGGACGACCGGTGGGGCGGGAGTCGGTTCCTGCTCGGCCTGCTGGTCGGTGGGATCTTCGGCGCGGCGGTTCTGGCGGTCCCGTTCTACCTGCTCGCCAGCGGGATCACCGCGGTGCTGCCGGAAGCGGTGCGGGTCGGACTGGTGATCGTGGTGGCGCTGGGCTTCGGTGTGGCGGATCTGCGGCAACGCACTCCGCACGTGTGGCGGCAGGTGCCGCAGTCGCTGGCCCGGACGCTGCCTCCCGGTTCGCTGGGAGTGGTGTGGGGCTTCGACCTGGCCCTGCTGTTCACCACCCAGAAGACCACCTCGTTCCTGTGGGTGGCCCTGGCCGCGCTGGTGCTGCTGAGTCCGGCGGCGCTGCCGACGACGTTGGTCGTGGTGGCAGTCCTGGCGGTGCTGTCGATGGTGGCGCTGAGCATCCGTAAGCCGACGACGACGCCGATCGACGAGGAGAAGGGACGGAGATGGCAGGACTGGCAGAGGATCATCCGCCGGTGGTCCGGCGCGACGCTGCTGGTCGCGGCCGTGGCTCAGGCATCGCTGCTGAGCTGGGGGTGACCCCGGTCTTCCGGCCAGATCCGGCCGGTGGGCAGGTGGTCATCACGCGGTTCGAGTGCCCGTCGCGGCTCGTCCTGCTGCGGTTGGTGGTGCTGCACCTGCGGATCAAGCGGGCGGTCCGGCGACGGCTGCCCGAGCTGGTCGGCAGCCGGTTGATCGTCGACTGGGGCACCCGGACGCTGCTGAGCATCTCCGTGTGGCCGTCCCTGGAGAGCGTGTACGGGATGGGGTCGGTGCCGGAGCACGTCTCCGGGTCGCGCATCCCGGGCCGCCTCGGCGTGCGGACCACTGCCGGCTTCTTCACCTTCACCGGCGACTGGCGGCAGATCATGTTCGGCTCGCCGGTCGCCGCGCACTCACCCCTGCACGACTGCGTGCGGGACGACTGATCACGAACGGAAGTCAGAAGGAGGTAGTCATGCCCATTCCCACGGACCGCGGCCTGGTGGCGATCACCAAGGACGCCCGCGGTCGTACCGCCGTCATGGTCGGCACCAGCATCACCGACGGTCAGATCGACGGGGTGTACGCCATGCACGTCGCGCCGAAGCAGATCGTGGTGGATCCCGCGGTGCGGTTGAGCGCGGGGGAGCACGGTCAGTTCACGACCGAGCCGGTGGAGGTGTACGACAGCGGCAACGCCGTGCAGATCCGTGCCCTGGATGCGACGGCCGACCTACGGCGCATGTAGGTCCGATCGTCCGACACCGCCCGGGGGCGGGAGCGCGAGGCGCTCCCGCCCCCGGTTCGTTTCCGCAGGCCCTTTTCTTGATCCACTATTAGCTTTTGCTCTTACGGACAAAAGTTGCCACCGGAACGGTTGAAGCTCTGGACAGGCGGTGCGGAACGCTCCTACTGTGTCGGACACAACACCTCGGCGTTGCGTCGATGTGAACGAGTTCGATGAAGAGGTGAACTCCCCGGTGCGGACCGTTGAGCCCCTGCACGTCCGGTTGTTGCGGTTGCTCCGCGACGAGGGGGCCGTGTCCCGGGCCGAGCTGGGTGACCGCCTCCAGATGCCCCGCCCGCGACTGTTGGCCGAGTTGGACCGGCTGGTCGCACTGGGTTACGTCGCCGAGGCCGGGCTCGCCGCCTCCCGCGGCGGGCGTCGCTCCACCCTGGTCGAGCTGAACCCGAAACTGCGCTTCGCGGCAGTCGACCTGGGCGCCAGCTCGATGGACGTCGAGGTGGTCAACGGCCGTCTCGAACCGGTGGCCCACTACGCCGAGCCGGCCGACATCCGCAATGGACCGAAAGTGACCCTGCAACGGGTCAACGAGCTGCTGCACAAGGCCCGGGTCGACGGCGCGTACGAGCGGTTGGACGCGGTGGGCATCGGAGTTCCCGGCCCGGTCAGCTTCCGCGACGGCGTCCCGGTCTCGCCGCCGATCATGCCGGGCTGGGACCGGTTTCCGGTCCGCGAACTGCTCAGCCGGGAGCACGGCTGCCCGGCGGTGGTCGACAACGACGTCAACATCATGGCGATCGGCGAGCGGCACGGCGGGGTCGCCCACTCGGTGGACGACTTCCTCTTCGTGAAGATCGGCACCGGCATCGGCTGCGGCATCTACCTGACCGGCGACGTCTACCGCGGCACCGACGGCTGCGCCGGGGACATCGGCCACATCCAGGTCGACGCGCACGGGCCGATGTGCTCGTGCGGAAACGTCGGATGTCTGGAGGCGTTGTTCAGTGGCGCCGCGCTGGCCAAGGACGCGACCGCCGCCGCCCGCAGCGGGGCGTCGCCGGCACTGGCCGAGCGGATGAGCCTGCGGGGCGTGGTGACCGCTCTGGACGTCGCCGAGGGCGCGGTCGAGGGCGACGTGACCTGTATCCAGCTGATCCGCGACGGCGGGCGGCGGGTCGGCGGGGTCCTCGCCGGCCTGGTGAGCTTCACCAACCCGTCGATGATCGTGATTGGTGGTGGGCTGGCCCAGCTCGGGCACATCCTGCTCGCCGAGATCCGCAGCGTGGTCTACCGCCGGTCGCTGCCGCTGGCCACCGGCAACCTGCCCGTCGTGCTGTCCGAGCTGGGTGGTCGGGCCGGCGTCGCCGGCGCGGCCGTGCTCGCCAGCGACGTCGCCTTCGGCGAGGCCTCATGAACCTGCGGTCGTCAGGCGCGAAACCCACCGTGAGCGAGGAGGAGACTGTGGCCCAGCCCGAGGAGAACGCCGCCGTCGCCGGGGCGTCGCTGGTCGAGGCCCCCGCGGACACCGTCGCCGGCGAGGTGGTCCTGCGCCTCACCGACGTGGTCAAGACCTTCCCCGGCGTACGCGCCCTCGACGGGGTGCAGCTGGAGGTGCGTGCCGGCGAGGTGCACTGCCTGCTCGGGCAGAACGGCGCCGGCAAGTCCACCCTGATCAAGGTGCTGGCCGGGGTGCACCAACCGGATTCCGGTCTCATCGAGTGGCGGGGCGAGCCCACCAGCTTCGCCAACCCGCAGGCTGCCATGCGCGCCGGTATCGCCACCATCTACCAGGAGCTCGACCTCGTCGAGGACCTGTCGGTGGGGGAGAACGCGTTCCTGGGCCACGAGCCGCGCCGGCTGGGCTTCGTCCGTCGCGGGCAAATGGTCCGACGAACCCGCCAGATCCTCGGCCGGCTCGGGCACGGCGAGATCCACCCCAAGCGGATGGTCCGCGCGCTGCCGGCGGCCGGCAAGCAGATCGTCAGCATGGCCCGGGCGCTGTCGCACGAGGCGCGACTGATCATCATGGACGAGCCGAGCGCGGTGCTGGCGCACGACGAGGTGGGCAACCTGTTCCGGATCATCCGGGAGTTGACCGCCCAGGGCATCGCCGTCATCTACATCTCCCACCGCCTGGAGGAGATCCGCGAGATCGGCGACCGGGTCACCGTACTCAAGGACGGCCGGACCACCGCGGCGAACCTGCCGGCGCGCGACACCCCGACCCGCGACCTGGTCAGCCGGATGACCGGCCGCAGCATCGAGTACGTCTTCCCGGAGCGCCCGGCGGCCGGTCCGGCCGGCGCGGAGCTGCTCCAGGTCGAGGGGCTGACCCGGGCCGGCGAGTTCGCCGACGTGTCGCTCGATGTCCGGGCCGGTGAGATCGTCGGCATCGCCGGGCTGGTCGGCTCGGGCCGCTCCGAGCTGCTCGAGACCATCTACGGCGCCCGCCGAGCCGACGCGGGCACGGTCCGGATGGCCGGCCGGGCGTTGCGCGCGGGTGTCGGCGCGGCGGTCCGGGCCGGCATGGGCATGGCGCCCGAGGAGCGCAAGAGTCAGGCGCTGCTGCTCGGTGAGCCGATCTACCGCAACGTCACCCTCTCCACGTTCAGCCGGTACGCCCGGTTCGGCTTCACCAACGTGGCGGCCGAGCAGGCCGAGGCGAACCGGATCGCCGACGATCTCGAACTGCGCCCCCGCGACGTCCGCCGCCCGGTGCGCACCCTCTCCGGCGGCAACCAGCAGAAGGTGGTGGTGGGGCGGTGGCTGCTCGGCGACACCAAACTGCTGCTCCTGGACGAGCCGACCCGAGGCGTGGACATCGGTGCCCGCGCTGAGCTGTACCAGGTGATCCGGGGTCTGGCCGCCCAGGGCGTCGGGGTCCTGCTGGTCTCCAGCGAGGTGCCCGAGGTGCTCGGTCTGGCCGACCGGGTCCTGGTGATGCGGGAGGGCCGGGTGGTCCGCGAGGCCCTGGCCGGCGAACTCGACGAGAACACTGTGCTCGACCTCGTGATGGCGGGGTCCCTGATGGAAGGCGCACCGGCATGAGCGACGCGACTCCCACCCCCACCGCGACCCCGGAGCGCCCGCAGCTGCCGGCGCAGTCGCCGCCGGTGGATCCCGCCGAGACGGCGGTGGCCAGCGAGGCGGCGACGACCAGCAACCGGCTCTCGTGGTGGCGGGGTGACAGCGGCGAAGGTGCCCGCCGTAACCTCGGCCTCATCGGGGTGCTGGTGGTCCTGGTCATCATCGGCGCCGTGAGCCGGTGGGACCTCTACTCCAACCCGGACTGGGTGTGGGACAACACCCTCACCATCCTCAAGCTGGCCTCGGTGGTCGGCGTGGTCACCGTCGGGATGACCTTCGTCATCATCGGCGGCGGTATCGACCTGTCGGTCGGCGCGATAGTCGCGCTCTCCGCGGTCTGGGCCACCACTGTCGCCACGCAGAGCTACGGCGCCGGCGGCATGATCTTCACCGCCCTGGTCGTCGGGCTGTCGGTAGGCGTGGTCAACGGAATCCTCATCTCGTACGGCCGGCTGGTGCCCTTCATCGCCACCCTGGCGATGCTGGTGGCCGCCCGCGGTCTGGCGGCGGAGATCTCCAACAAGCAGACCCAGCTGTCCAACAACACCTTCATCAACAACATCGCCAGCGAGAAGGTGCTCGGCATCCCGCTGCTGGTCTACATCCTCGCCGCTGTGGTCGCGGCCGGTTGGGTGCTGCTCAACCGCACCACCTTCGGCCGGCGCACGGTCGCCGTCGGAGGCAACCCCGAGGCGGCCCGGCTGGCCGGCATCAACGTCCGGCGGCACACCCTGCTGCTGTACGCGCTGTCCGGCCTCTGCTGCGGCATCGCCGCCATCATGCTCACCGCGCAGGCCAACTCGGCCCAGGCGGCGACGGCAAACCTCTACGAGCTGGACGCGATCGCCGCCGCGATCATCGGTGGCACGCTGCTCAGCGGCGGGCGGGGCACGATCATCGGTTCCCTGCTCGGCGTGATCATCTTCTCGACCATCACCAACCTCTTCGCCATCAACGGCCTCTCCAGCGAGGCCCAGAACATGGTCAAGGGCGGCATCATCGTGGCGGCCGTCCTGGTCCAGCAGGTGCAGTTCCGCAGCATCACCCAGTTCCTGGGCCGCAACAGGCTCACCAGCAGCTGACCAACCACCAGCACCCGCACCACCTTGCCGCACCACCGCAGGGTCACCCGAGCATCGACGGTGACCGGATACCACGCACCCTCCACTCATCCCACCACCTGCGAACACAGGAGGTCGTCATGACCCAGCACAGTCCCGACCTGTCGCGCCGCCGAATGCTCTTCGGCGGGGTCGCGGTCGGCGCCGGCGTACTGCTGGCCGGTTGCACGAGCAACGAGTCGTCGCCCACCACCGCGCAGACCAAGGCGGCGGCGACCGGCGTCAACAACGAGCCCGGCAAGAAGGTGGTCATCGGCTTCTCCGCCCCCGCCGACGACCACGGCTGGATCGCCGCCATCACCAACAACGCCAAGGCGCAGGCCGGCGCGTACTCCGACGTGGAGCTCAAGCCCGTCGCGGCGGGCGCGGACCCGGCGGCCCAGCGGGCGGCGCTGTCCACCCTGGTGTCGCAGAAGCCCGACGTCATCGTGGTGCTGCCGCACGACGGCAAGGAACTCAACGCGTTCGGCCTGGAGGCCATGACCGCCGGCATCCCGGTGGTCAACCTGGACCGGGCCTTCCCCGACGCCCGGGCGTACCGCCTGCAGATCAAGGGCGACAACTACGGCATGGGCGTCGCCGCGGCGACGTACATCATCGCGCAGCTCAAGGCCAAGGGCGTCAGCAACCCGATCATCGGTGAGATCCCCGGCATCGACGCGCTGGAGCTGACCCAGGAGCGGTCGAAGGGCTTCAACGACACGCTCGCCGCGAGCGGCTTCAAGGTGGCCAACCGCCGGCCGGCCGAATTCACCGTCGACTCCGGCCAGCAGGCCGCGACCGGGCTGTTCCAGGCCCTGCCGAAGATCGACGCGATCTGGAACCACGACGACGACCAGGGCGTCGGCGTGATGGCCGCGATCAACCAGTCCGGCCGCAAGGAGTTCTTCATGGTCGGCGGCGCCGGCTCGAAGAAGGCGATGGAGGACATCCAGGCGGACAACACCGTGCTGAAGGCCACCGTCACCTACAGCCCGTCGATGGCCTCCTCGGCCATCTCGCTCGCCCGCCTCATCGGCCAGGGCAAGGGCATGTCCGACCTGGTGGAACTCCAGGTGCCCAAGGAGATCGTGCTCGCCTCGGAGAC
This sequence comes from Micromonospora sp. DT63, assembly GCF_049841615.1. Taxonomy (NCBI): domain Bacteria; kingdom Bacillati; phylum Actinomycetota; class Actinomycetes; order Micromonosporales; family Micromonosporaceae; genus Micromonospora; species Micromonospora sp. DT63. The sequence continues at coordinate 31,933 of NZ_JBNCKQ010000005.1, forward strand.
GATCACGAAGGAGAACGCGAGCAGCTACCTCAAGCTCGGGTTCTGATACACGGGGGGAGACCCACCTTGTCCACGACAGACAGAGAACTGCGGATCGGCATGGTCGGTTACGCGTTCATGGGCGCCGCGCACTCACAGGCGTGGCGCACCGTGAACCGCGTCTACGACCTGCCGGCACGAGCCAGGATGTCGCTGATCTGCGGCCGCGACACACCGAAGGTGGCCGAGGCCGCCGACCGGCTCGGCTGGGACGCGTACACGACGGACTGGCGCGACGTGATCAACTCCGACGAGATCGACGTGGTTGACATCTGCACACCCGGCGACAGTCACGCCGAGATCGCCCTCGCCGCCCTCGCCGCCGGCAAGCACGTCCTGTGCGAGAAGCCGCTGGCCAACACAGTGGCGGAGGCGCGGGCGATGACCGCCGCGGCGGACACCGCCCGCGCCTCCGGGGTGCGCTCGATGTGCGGGTTCAACTACCGCCGGGTCCCCGCGGTCACGATGATGCGCCAGATGGTCGCCGACGGACGACTCGGGGTGATCCGGCACGTCCGAGCGACGTACCTGCAGGACTGGATCGTGGATCCGCAGTTCCCGCTGGTCTGGCGGTTGCAGAAGGACAGGGCGGGCTCCGGCGCGCTCGGTGACATCGGTGCGCACATCATCGACCTGACGCAGTTCGTCGTCGGCCAGCGGATCACCGGCGTCAGCGCGGTCACCGAGACGTTCGTCAAGGAGCGGCCGTTGCCGGCCGAGTCGAGCGGTCTCGCGGCCACCGTGGACGGCGGCTCGGCGCCCACCGGGCCGGTCACCGTCGACGACGCCGCGATCTTCGTGGCCCGGCTCGACGGTGGCGCCCTGGCGACGTACGAGGCGAGCCGTTTCGCCACGGGCCGCAAGAACGCCCTCCGAGTCGAGATCAACGGTTCGCTGGGCAGCGTGGTCTTCGACCTGGAGCGTCTCAACGAGTTGGAGTTCTACGACGCCACCCGGCCTACCCTGGAACAGGGCTTCAGCCGGATCCTGGTGACCGAGGGCGACCACCCGTACATGTCGGCGTGGTGGCCGCCCGGCCACATCATCGGCTACGAGCACTCCTTCACCCACCAGATGCGCGATCTCATCGAGGCGATCGCCACCGGCACCGACCCGGCGCCCTCCTTCGCCGACGCGTTGCAGGTCCAGCTCGTGCTGGACGCGGTGACCCGTTCGGCGGACGTCGGTTCCTCCTGGACCGACGTGGAACCGGCGCTGACCGCGGTGGCCGTCTGACCCCCTGACCATCCGCGACGGCGGTGCTCGCGCCGCCGTCGCCCGACCGGCTTTCCGGAGCCGACCGGCGAGGGACCGACAGCGGTTTGCGCCCCGCGGTCGGGACGAGGTCGGCTCCGGAGAGTGTGCAGCCGGGCCGTGTGGCCCGGTGGCGCACGAGCAGGACGGTCGTCCGGTGCGACCGGACCGGGATTCCCCGGCCGCACCGGAGGACCGCCACCACCCCCGGCGATCCGGAGGACCCGATGACACCGCCCGCCGCTGCCCCCACCCGTCCCGCCTCGGTACGCCGCCCTGCGACGGACCGCACCTCGGTCGACGATCCGGTGGGCACGGCAACCTGAGACGTCCGGTCGGGGCACGCCAACGCCCCAGTCGGATGCGGGGGAGGCAGGGTCGAGACGCCGACCGACCCTGCCTGCCAGCCCCGTCTGCCCGCACCCGTACCGGTAACCGGTCCGTCGTCGTCGCCGCCGACGCCGACGCCGGATCCGGTGTCGTTCCGGTACGGGTCGGGCGGGCGGGGCCCATCCGCTCAAGGCCGTAGCTTTTCGAGAAATATTCTGATATTCCTATATTTAAATCGAACCGACGGTTCCTCCTGGATGGGAAGGAGCACCATGCGAACGGGTGTCTGGCTGGTAGGAGCACGCGGTTCGGTCGCGACCACCAGCATCGTCGGAGGGCTCGCGCTGCGGGCCGGCCTGGCCGGGCCGACCGGCTGCGTCACCGAGTTGCCGGATCTGCGCGGTCCCGCCCTCCCGTCCTTCGCGGACCTGGTCTTCGGAGGCCACGACGTGGCCACCACCCCGTTGAGCAAGCGCGCTGAGGCCCTGGCCGACACCGGTGTGATACCCGGTCGGCTGGTCGCCGCGCTCCCCGACGAGCTGGCCGCCGTCGAGCAGGAACTGCGTCCGGCCCCGCTCGGCGGCACCCAGGCCGACCGGGTCGCGACCATCGTGGGTGACCTCACATCCTTCCGGGAGCGCAACCGTCTGGACCGCGTGGTCGTGGTCAACGTCTCCGCCACCGAACCGGCGCCTCGACCGCACCCCGGGCACGCCGACCCGGTGGCGCTGCGTGCCGCGCTCGCCGGACCGGACGAGGTGCTGCCGCCCAGCTCCCTGTACGCGTACGCGGCGCTGCTGGCCGACTGCCCGTACGTCGACTTCACCCCGTCCACCGGGCTGCGGTTGCCGGCGCTGGCCGCGCTGGCCGAAGAGCTGCGCCTGCCGTACGCCGGGCACGACGGCAAGACCGGTGAGACCCTGGTCAAGTCGGTCCTCGCGCCGATGTTCGCGATGCGCAACCTCGCGGTGCGCTCCTGGTCCGGGATGAACCTGCTCGGCGGCGGCGACGGCGCCACCCTCGCCGACCCGGCCGCCAACGCGGCCAAGGTGCAGAGCAAGCAACGCGTGCTCGGCGAGACGCTGGGCTACGTCCCGCAGGGCAACACCCGCATCGAGTACGTCGAGGAGCTGGGCGACTTCAAGACCGCCTGGGATCTGATCACGTTCGCCGGCTTCCTCGGCACCGGGATGCGGATGGAGTTCACCTGGCACGGCTGCGACTCCGCGCTGGCCGCGCCGCTGGTGCTCGACCTGGCGCGGCTCACCGCCGCCGCGCACGCCGCCGGGCAGGTGGGGCCGCTGGCCGACCTGGGTTTCTTCTTCAAGGACCCGCTCGGTGCGCCCACCCACTCGCTGGCCGAGCAGTGGGCCCGGCTGACCGACTTCACCCAGCGGTTGCACGCCGGCCTGGACGGTGGCCATGACCACGCTGGCTGACGTGGCCGAGCTGGTCCGGGCACCGGCAGCGCTCTCGGTCCCCGGTGACGTGGTTGCCGGCGCGGCGGCCGCCGGCGCGTTGGGCCCGCGTACCCCCGCCCTCGCCGGCGCGTCGGTGCTGCTCTACTGGGCCGGCATGGCCGCCAACGACTGGGCCGACCGGGAGCTGGACGCCGTCGAACGCCCCGAGCGACCGATCCCCAGCGGCCGGGTCACCCCGGCCGCCGCGCTGGGCCTCGCGGCCGGCCTCACCGCCGCCGGCGTGGGCCTGGCCGCCGCCGTGGGCGGTCGCCGCGCGGCCGCGCTCGCGGTGCCGCTGGCCGCCAGCATCTGGGGGTACGACCTGCTGGCCAAGAACACCGCCGCCGGCCCCGCCGTGATGGCCGCCTGCCGAGGGCTGGACGTGCTGCTGGGCGCCTCCGGCGGCCACCTGTGGCGGGCGCTTCCCTCGGCGGCGACCGTGGCGGCCCACACCTGGACGGTCACCACCCTGTCCCGGCGCGAGGTCACCGGCGCGGACGCGGCCCTGCCGATGCGCACACTGGCCGGCACCGCCCTGGTCGCCGCCAGCGCCGCCGTCGCCGTCCCCGGCGCCCGTCGCGCTGCCGTCCCCGGCGCCCGCCGCGCTGCCGTCCCCGGCGCCGAAGCAGCCAGCGCTGGCGGGGCTGCCAGCGCCGACGGGCGGGCCGAGGTGAGCGCGGGCCGGGCCCGGGCGGCGGGAGTCGCCGCCGCGCTGCCCGCGCTGCTGGCCGGGTGGTACGCCGCCCGCTACGGCGCCGCCCAGGCCCAGGTCGTCCGGGATCCCTCGGCCGGGAAGGTCCGCGCGGCCGTCGGCGCGGGGATCACCGGCCTTCCCGCCCTGCAGGGGGCGCTTACCGCACGTGGCGGCGCCGGTCTGCTCGGGCTGGCCGTCGCGGCGGCGGCGCCGCTGGGCCGTCGGCTGGCCCGGAAGGTCTCCCCGACATGACCGTGCCCCGGCCCCGACCCGCGCAGCCCGAGACCGCGCAGTCCGGAACCGCGCAGCTCGGAACCGCGCAGTCCGGCAACGGGACTGTCGAGCCGTCGAGCGCCGACGCGACGGCGCTGCGCCTCGGGTACGGCACGAACGGCTTCGCCAACCACCGGCTCGACGACGCGCTCGCCGTCCTCGCCGACCTCGGCTACGACGGCGTGGCGCTCACCCTGGACCACGACCACCTGGACCCGTTCGCACCCGGGCTCACCCGCCGGATCGCGGCGGTCGCCCGGCGGCTGGACGCGCTGGGTCTGGGGGTGGTGATCGAGACCGGTGCCCGCTATCTGCTCGACCCGTGGCACAAGCATGCACCGACGCTGCTGCACGACGACCCCACCCGGCGGATCGAGTTCCTGCGCCGGGCGGTGCGGATCGGCGCCGACCTGGGAGCCGAGGCGGTCTCGTTCTGGGCCGGTGTGCGGCCCGAGACGGTGTCACAGCAGTGCGCCTGGGACCGGCTGGTCGCCGGCTGCGCCAGCGTGGTCGACGCCGCCGACAGCGCGGGCGTCACCCTCGGCTTCGAGCCGGAGCCGGGCATGCTGGTCGAGAGCATCACCGACTGGCGTCGACTGCACGCGGTGCTCGACGCGCCGGCCCGCTTCGGCATCACCCTCGACATCGGCCACTGCCGGTGCCTGGAGCCGTGGCCGGTGCCGCAGTGCGTCGCCGAGGTGGCCGACCACCTGGTCAACGTGCAGATCGACGACATGCGCCGGGGCGTGCACGAGCACCTGGAGTTCGGCACCGGTGAGATCGACTTCCCGCCGGTGCTGGCGGCCCTGGCCGAGGCCGGCTACCCCGGGCTGGTCGCCGTCGAGTTGCCCCGCGACTCGCACGCCGCACCGGCGGTCGCCGCCCGCTCGATCGAGTTCCTCCGCGCCGCCGCAACCGCCGCTGCAAAGGCCGGCGCGCGGCGCATCGAGGTACCCGCCGACGCCCTTTGCTCTGCTTCAACGGAGGCGACAGCGGGCGTCCGATATCCGGACACCGACCGTCGCGTGGAGTGAAGCAGAGCAAAGGGTGTGCCAGGGGTGCCCGTCAGCCACACGAGGGGACCAGCAGCACAAGGGGAGGAGACGGGATGACACCGGATTCACTACGGGCCGCGCTGCGGGGCGTACCCGATCCCGACTGGCTGGACGAGGCGCTGCGCCAGGTCGCGGCCGAGCCCACCGCGATCGCCCGGCTCTTTCCCGCCGTCGGTCGGCGGTGCGGTCGGGCCGCGTTGCCCGACGCCCCCGGCTGGACCGCCGACGACGCGGCCCGGGTGCTGCTGCTCACCGCCCTGCCCGGCGAGCACGCCTCGTACGCCGAGAACCTCTACCAGCACGGTGACGCGGCCGAGCGGCGGGCCGTGCTGCGGGCCCTGCCGCTGCTGCCGATCGGCACCGCCGGGGTGCCGCTGCTGCACGACGCGATCCGGACCAACGACACCCGGCTGGTCGCCGCCGCCCTCGGCCCGTACGCCCGGCACCTCGATGAGGCCGCCTGGCGGCAGGCGGTGCTCAAGTGCGTGTTCAGCGGCGTGCCGTTGGCAGTGGTCTCCGACCTGGAGACCCGCGCCGACGGGGAGCTGGCCGCGATGCTGGCCGCGCTCACCGCCGAGCGGCACGCCGCCGGCCGGGAGATGCCCGCCGACGCCACCGACCTGCTCGACCGGCTCACCGCCGCACTGCCCCGGGAGGCGTGAATGCGCATCTTCGACCCCCACATCCACATGACCTCACGCACCACAGACGACTACGAACGGATGGCCGCCGCCGGGGTCCGCGCGGTGGTGGAACCGGCGTTCTGGCTGGGCCAGCCGCGCACCAGCGCCGCCTCGTTCATCGACTACTTCGACTCGCTCATCGGCTGGGAGCCGTTCCGGGCCGGGCAGTTCGGGGTGCGGCACCACGCCACTATCGCGCTCAACCCCAAGGAGGCCAACGACCCGCGCTGCCGCCCGGTGCTCGACCTGCTGCCCCGCTACCTGGACAAGGACGCGGTCGTGGCGGTCGGCGAGATCGGGTACGACTCGATGACCCCGGAGGAGGACGAGGCGTTCGCCGCGCAGCTCGCCCTGGCCGTGGCGTACGACCTGCCGGCGCTGGTGCACACCCCGCACCGGGACAAGGCACGCGGCTGCGAGCGCACCCTCGCCGTGGTCGCCGAATCCGGCATCGACGCCGGTCGCGTGGTCGTCGACCACCTCAACGAGGTGACCGTCAAGCTCGTGCGGGACAGCGGCTGTTGGCTGGGTTTCTCCATCTACCCGGACACGAAGATGACGCCGCAGCGGATGGTCGAGTTGCTGCGCGAGTACGGCACGGAACGGATGCTGGTCAACTCGGCCGCCGACTGGGGTCGCTCCGATCCGTTGTTGACCCGGGCAACCGGCGAGGCGATGCTGCTCGCCGGGTTCAGCGACGACGACGTCGACCGGGTGCTGTGGCGCAACCCCGTGGAGTTCTACGGCCAGTCGGGTCGGCTCGACCTGAGCGACCTCGACGTCACCGCCGTGGACCCGCAGACCGGCAACTCGATCCTGCGCGGCGGCAGCTGATGCGGCTGCGACATGCCGGCGGCGACACCGTCCATCTCGGCTACTGCACCAACGTGCACCCCGCCGAGGACCTCGCCGGCATCCTCGGTCAACTGGACACGTACGCCGTGCCGGTGCGGGAGGCGCTCGGCAGCGACCTGCTCGGCCTGGGCCTGTGGCTGGCCGCCCCGGTCGCCGCCGAGCTGGCCGCCGACCCGGCGCTGCGCCTGCGGCTGCGCGCCGAGCTGGACGCGCGCGGTCTGGAGGTGGTCACCCTCAACGGCTTCCCGTACGCGGCCTTCCAGGCCCCCGTTGTCAAGCAGGACGTGTACCACCCGGACTGGACCACCGAGCAGCGGCTGGCGTACACGCTGGATCTGGCCCGGGTGCTCGCCGACCTGCTGCCCGACGACGCGGCCCGGGGCTCGATCTCCACCCTGCCGCTGGCCTGGCGGCGGCCCTGGGACACCGGGCGGGCCGACGCCGCCCACCGTCGGCTGGACCAGCTCGCCGCCGGTCTGGCCGCCGTGCAGCGCGACACCGGCCGCGAGGTGCGGGTCGCCTTCGAACCGGAGCCCGGCTGCGTGGTGGAGAGCACCGGGCAGGCGGCCTCGCTGTTGGACGGCATCGACACCGACCGGCTGGGTGTCTGCGTCGACCTGGCCCACCTGGCGTGCGCCTGGGAGGAGCCGGCCGAGGCGTTGGAACGACTGCGGACCGCCGGACTGCCCGTGGTGAAGGTGCAGGTCTCCGCCGCCGTCGAGGCAACCGACCCGGCCGGCGGCGCGGACGCGCTGCGCCGCTGGGTGGAGCCGCGCTTCCTGCACCAGACCCGGAGCGCCGGTTGCGCCGGTCTGGCCGACCCGGCCGACCCGGCGTACGCGGCCGACGACCTGGACGAGGCGCTGGACCGGGCGCTGCCCGGCCCGTGGCGGGTGCACTACCACGTGCCGCTGCACGCCCCACCGGAGGAACCGCTCGGCTCGACCCTGCCCGTCCTGCGCGCCGCGCTGAGAGCGCTCTACAGCGGGCCGACCGCCGGGTGCGACCACCTCGACGTCGAGACGTACACCTGGGGGGTTCTACCGGCCGCGCGGCGGCCGGGCACCGACGCGGAGCTGGCCGCCGGCATCGCCGCCGAGCTGGCCTTCGCCCGAGACGAACTGGTCGGCCTCGGGCTGACCCCGGAACGCACAGTGAGCGCGGGAGAGACGCGATGAGCCGACGACTTGTGGTACTCGACGTGGTGGGGCTGACCCCCCGCCTGCTGGCGCACATGCCTCGGCTGCGCGGTGTCGCCGACGGCGGCTTCCGGGCCGAACTGGGCACCGTGCTGCCGGCGGTGACCTGCTCGGTGCAGTCCACCTTCCTCACCGGCGAACAGCCCAGCGGGCACGGGATCGTCGGCAACGGCTGGTACTTCCGGGAGCTGGGCGAGGTGTTCCTGTGGCGCCAGCACAACGCGCTTGTCGGCGGGGACAAGCTCTGGCAGGCGGCGCGGCGGGCCGAACCGGGCTACACGGTGGCCAACGTCTGCTGGTGGTACGCCATGGGCGCGGACGTCGACTGGACCGTCACGCCGCGACCGGTGTACTACGCCGACGGCCGCAAGGAGCCGGACTGCTACACCGACCCGCCGGAGCTGCACGACGCGCTCACCGGGCGGCTTGGCACCTTCCCGCTGTTCACCTACTGGGGGCCGACCGCCGGGCTGCCGTCGTCGAAGTGGATCTGCCAGGCGGCCGAGCAGATCCTGGCCGACGTGTCACCCGACCTGACCCTGGTCTACGTCCCCCACCTGGACTACGACCTGCAACGCTTCGGCCCCTCGTCGGCCCAGGCGGCCGCCGCCGCGGCCGAGCTGGACGCGGTGCTCGGCCCGCTGCTGGACGCCGCGCGGGCCCGCGACGCGACAGTGGTGGTGCTCTCGGAGTACGGCATCACCGACGTGTCCCGGCCGGTGGACGTCAACCGGCTGCTGCGTGCCGAAGGGCTGCTGCGGGTGCACACCCAGGCCGGCATGGAGTACCTCGACCCGTGGACGTCGAAGGCGTTCGCGGTCGCCGACCACCAGGTCGCGCACGTCTACGTCAAGGATCCGGCCGACGTGCCGGCGGTGGCGAAGCTCTGCGCCGGGCTGCCCGGGGTGGCCGAGGTGCTGGACGCCGACGGCAAGGCCGCGTACGGGCTGGACCACCCGCGCGCCGGCGAGCTGGTGCTGGTGGCCGAGCCGGACTCCTGGTTCACCTACTACTACTGGCTCGACGACGCCCGCGCGCCGGACTTCGCCCGGCTGGTCGAGATCCACCGCAAGCCGGGGTACGACCCCGCCGAGCTGTTCTTCGACCCGGCCAACCCCGGCGCCGCGAAGGCTCGGGCCGGGGTGGCGCTGGCCCGCAAGAAGCTCGGCATGCGCTACCTGATGAGCGCCGTCGGCCTGGACGCCGGCGCCCGGGCGGTGCGCGGCTCGCACGGGCGGCTGCCCAGCGACCCGGCGGACGCCCCGGTGCTGCTCTGTTCCGACAGGTCCGCTGCCCGGGACCGGGTGGCGGCCACCGAGGTGAAGGCGCTGCTGCTGGAGTTGGCCGGGTTGGCCAACGGTGACGGTGGCCGGTCCGGGGTGGGATCGTGACGGCCACCGTCGCTCCGGCGGACGCGAGCAGGCTGCGGGCGCGCTTCGACGCGGAGCTGGCCGCCTTCCTCGAACGGCAGGGCCCCGACTGGCCCGACGGAGCGCCGCGCGGGGTGTTCACCGCGCTGCAACGGTTCGTGCTGGCCGGCGGGAAGCGGCTGCGTCCGCTGTTCTGCTACTGGGGCTGGCGCGCTGCCGGGGCCGCCGACGGCCGCCCGATCGTGGTGGCCGCGGCGGCGCTGGAGCTGTTCCACGCGTTCGCGCTGATCCACGACGACATCCTGGACGGCAGCGACCGCCGCCGGGGCGAACCGTCGGTGCACCGCCTCTTCGCCGACCTGCACGCCCGCTCGTCGTGGCGTGGCGACCCCGAGGCGTACGGGCGCAACACCGCCCTGCTCTGCGGGGACCTCTGCGCGGCCTGGTCGGATCAGATGTTCCACGAGTGCGGGCTGGCCACCGAGCAGGTGCACCGGGGCTACGCCGTGTTCGCGCTGATGCGTACCGAGGTGATCGCGGGGGAGTACCTCGACCTGGTCTCCGGGGTGGGTGACGGTTCGGTGGCCAGCGCGCTCACCGTGATCCGGATGAAGGCGGCCCGGTACACGGTCACCCGGCCGTTGCAGATCGGCGCGGCGCTGGCCGGGGCGGGGCCGGAGCTGATCGCGGCTCTCGGCGAGTTCGGTGATCCGTTGGGCGACGCGTTCCAGCTCCGCGACGACGTGTTGGGCGTCTTCGGTGATCCGGCGGTCACCGGCAAGTCGGTCCTCGACGACCTGCGCGAGGGTAAGCCCACGGTGATGATGGCGCTGGCCCGCAGCGCCGCCGACCGGTCGCAGACCGTCCGGCTGCGCGAGCTGTTCGGCAATCCGAAGTTGGACGCGGACGGCGCGGTCGAGCTGCGCGAGATCATCGAGGCCACCGGCGCGCGGGACCGGATCGAGCAGATGATCAGGATTCGCAAGGAGGCCGCGACGGGAGCGCTGGCGGCGGTCCCGCTCCCGGATTCGGTACGGGCGGCGTTGGTGGGGTTGGCCAGTCAGGTGACCGGTCGGCAGTCCTGACGTGTCGGCGTCGCGTGCCGCCCCTCGGTGCGTGCGGCACGCGACGCCCCGGACCCTTCCGTACGGCCCCGACCCGGCAACTTTCGATCAAATCGACGAAAGTTGATGCTGGATCGTCGGAAGGTATGGACACATCGACATGCGCGACTTAGTGTCGGGGCCAACACGACATTGTTTCGTCGAGGTGAACCGGCGGCGCGGTAACCCATCGACCCCCACCACCGCTACGGCATCCGGCGCGACGGCGCGCGCCCGGCCTGGCCTCACTCGTCAGGAAGGGACAGCACAGATGTCCAACAAGGACGCACCCCCTCGTCGATCCCGACGATGGCTCTCCGCCGGATCGGCCCTGCTCCTCGTGGCCGCGGCCGGCACGGTCACCCTGGCGGCCAGCTCGACACCGGCCCAGGCGCACACGATCAACGCCACCGACTTCCAGCAGGTCGAACTCGCCCGGGGCGTGTCCGACATGGGTGAGCCGATGTCGCTGGCCGTGCTGCCGGACCGCTCGGTCCTGCACACCGCCCGCAACGGCACGCTGCGCCGCACCGACGCGAACGGCACCACGTCGGTGATCGGCACCCTGTCGGTCTACAACCACGACGAGGAGGGGTTGCAGGGCGTCGGCGTCGACCCGAACTTCGCCAGCAACCGGCAGATCTTCCTCTACTACGCGCCGCCGCTGTCCACCCCCACCGGGGACGCGCCAGCGACCGGCACCGACTTCTCGGCCTGGCAGGGCGTGAACCGCCTCTCCCGGTTCACCCTCAACAGCGACTTCACCGTCAACCAGGCCAGCAAGGTCGACGTCCTCGACGTACCGGCCGACCGCGGACTGTGCTGCCACGTCGGCGGGGACATAGACTTCGACGCCGCCGGCAACCTCTACCTGTCCACCGGCGACGACACCAACCCCTTCGAGTCGGCCGGCTACTCGCCCCTGGACGAGCGGACCAACCGCAACCCGGCGTACGACGCGCAGCGCAGCGCCGGCAACACCAACGACCTGCGGGGCAAGATCCTGCGGATCAAGGTGAACGCCAACGGCACGTACTCCATCCCGTCGGGCAACCTGTTCGCCCCCGGCACGGCCAAGACCCGGCCGGAGATCTACGCCATGGGTTTCCGCAACCCGTTCCGGATCAGCGTGGACAAGGGCACCGGCGTCGTCTACGTCGGTGACTACGGGCCGGACGCCGGCAGCACCAGCTCCACCCGCGGGCCGTCCGGCCAGGTCGAGTTCAACCGGGTCGCCGCGCCGGGCAACTACGGCTGGCCGTACTGCACCGGCACCAACACCACCACCGAGACGTACAACGAGTGGGACTTCGCCACCAACGCCAGCGGGGCGAAGTACAACTGCACCGGCGGGCCGACCAACAACTCGTTCCGCAACACCGGATTGACCACCCTGCCGCCGGCCCAGCCGGCCTGGATCCGGTACGCCGGCGACGCCGGCACCCCCACCGAGTTCGGCGGCGGCTCCGAGTCGCCGATGGGCGGCCCGGTCTACCGGTACAACGCCTCGTCGACCTCCACCACCAAGTTCCCGCAGTCGTTCGACGGGCAGTTCTTCGCCACCGAGTTCGGCCGGGGCTGGATCAAGCCCATCCACGTCAACTCCGACGGCTCCCGGGGCACCATCGACACCTTCCCGTGGGTCGGCAAGCAGGTGATGGACTCGGCCTTCGGCCCGGACGGCGCCTACTACGTGCTCGACTACGGCACCGGCTACTTCAACGGCGACGCCAACTCGGCGCTCTACCGCTTCGACTACGTCGCCGGCGGCAACCGGGCGCCCAGCGCCGCCGCGAGCGCCAACAAGACCTCCGGCGCGGCCCCACTGGCCGTGACGTTCTCCTCGGCCGGCTCGTCCGACCCCGAGGGTGGGGCGCTGACCTACTCGTGGAACTTCGGCGACGGCACCACCTCCACGGCGGCGAACCCGACGAAGACGTACAGCACCAACGGCACCTACACGGCGACGCTGACCGTACGGGACCCGCAGGGTGCCACCGGCAGCGCCAGCGTGCAGATCAACGTCGGCAACACCGCGCCGACGGTGACCATCAACAACCCGGGCAACGGGCAGTTGTTCAGCTTCGGTGACACCGTGCCGTACAGCATCACGGTGACCGACCCGGAGGACGGCACGATCGACTGCACGAAGGTCAAGATGACCTACGTGCTCGGGCACGACCAGCACGGGCACCAGATCACCTCGAAGACCGGCTGCTCCGGCTCGATCACCATCCCCGTCGACGGTGAGCACGACGACGCGGCGAACATCTTCGCCATCTTCGACGCCGAGTACACCGACGCCGGTGGGCTGACCACGCACACCCAGCACACGCTGCCGCCGCGTCACCGCCAGGCCGAGTTCTTCGGCAGCTCGTCCGGGATCAACGTGTTCAGCAAGACCCCGGCCGAGGGCGGCAAGACCGTCGGCGACATCAACAACGGCGACTGGATCGCGTTCCAGCCGTACCGGCTCGGCAACGTCACCTCGTTCACCGCCCGGGTCTCGTCGGCCGGCTCCGGTGGCACCCTCCAGGTGCGGGCCGGCTCGGCCACCGGCACGGTGCTCGGCTCCGCGACCGTCCCGGTGACCGGCGGCTGGGAAACCTTCACCACCGTCACGGGAGCGATCACCAACCCGCCGACCGGCACCACCACGCTCTACCTGACGTTCGCGGGTACGGGCACCGGCGCGCTCTACGACCTGGACGCGTTCACCTTCACCACCGGCTCGGCCCCCACCGGCGGGACCGGTCCGATCAAGGGTCTGGGCGGCAAGTGCCTGGACGTACGCAACGCCGCCACCGCCGACGGCACGCAGATCCAGATCTACACCTGTAACGCCAGCGCGGCCCAGACCTGGGCGGTCACGCCGAACTCCACAATCAAGTCGTTGGGCAAGTGCCTCGACGTCGCCGGTGCCGCCACCGCCGACGGCACCAAGATCCAGCTCTACACCTGCAACGGCACCGGGGCGCAGAACTGGTCCGCGCAGGCCGACGGCACGCTCCGCAACGTGGCGTCCGGCAAGTGCCTGGACGTCTCCGGCAACAGCTCGGCGGACAGCACCGTGGTGCACCTCTGGACCTGTACCGCCGCCGCGAACCAAAAGTGGACCCTGCCCTGAGCTGAGCGAAGGGGCCCCCGTCGCGCGGGGGCCCCTTCCCACCGTCGATAGGAGAGCGACATGCGCAGACTCCTGCGAACCGTCCTCGGCGCCACCACCGCCGTCCTCGCCGTCATCGCCTGCACCACCCCCGCCACCCCGGCCAGCGCCGCCGACGCCCCGTACGACGTGCTGGTCTTCTCCAAGACCGCCGGCTTCCGGCACGACGCCATCCCGGTCGGCATCCAGACCATCCGTGACCTGGGCGCCGCGAACAACTTCACCGTCACCGCCACCGAGGACGCCGCCGCGTTCACCACGAGCAACCTCGCCCAGTACGAGGCGGTCGTCTTCCTCAACACCACAGGCGACGTGCTCAACGCCAGCCAACAGACCGCCTTCGAGTCGTACATCGCCTCCGGTCGCGGGTACGTGGGTGTGCACGCCGCCGCCGACACCGAGTACGACTGGCCGTTCTACGGCAACCTGGTCGGCGCGTGGTTCGCCTCGCACCCGGCCATCCAGCAGGCCAACATGAAGGTGGAGGACCGGGGCCACGCCGCCACCGGTCACCTGCCGCAGACCTGGACCCGCACCGACGAGTGGTACAACTACCGCACCAACGCCCGGTCGACCGCGCACGTGCTGGCCACCCTGGACGAGTCGTCGTACTCCGGCGGCGGCATGGGCGCCGACCACCCGCTGAGCTGGTGCAAGAGCTACAACGGTGGCCGCTCCTTCTACACCGGCGCGGGGCATACCCAGGCGTCGTACGCGGAGCCGAACTTCCGGAACCACCTGCTCGGCGGCATCCGGTACGCCTCCGGTCGGAGCAAGGCCGACTGCCGGCCCGAGACCGGCTACACCCCGCTCTACAACGGCTCCACCACCGGCTGGTCGCAGGCCGGGCCGGGCAACTTCACCAACTCCGACGCCACCCTCACCTCGGTGGGCGGCATGGGCCTGTACTGGTACAGCGCGAAGCAGTTCACCAACTACTCGCTGAAGCTGGACTGGAAGCTGGCCGGCGACGACAACTCGGGCGTGTTCATCGGCTTCCCGCCGTCGAGCGACCCGTGGTCGGCGGTGGACAATGGCTACGAGATCCAGATCGACGCCACCGACGCGGCGGACCGTACCACCGGCTCGGTCTACACCTTCAAGTCCGCGGACCTCGCGGCCCGCGACGCGGCGCTCAACGCGCCGGGGGAGTGGAACACCTACGAGCTGCTGGTCGAGGGCGAGCGGCTCCAGATCTTCCTCAACGGGGTGAAGATCAACGACTTCACCAACACCAATCCGGTACGGTCGCTGGCCGGCCACATCGGCATCCAGAACCACGGCACCGGCGACGACGCCTCGTTCCGCAACATCCGGATCAAGGAACTGGGCACCACGCCTCCGCCGACCGGTACGATCCAGGCCGAGGCGTTCAGCTCCGCCAACGGCGTCTCCGCGTTCACCAAGGCGGGTGCCAACGGCGGCCAGACCGTCGGCTACATCGACCCGGGCGACTGGGCGGCGTACAACGGCGTGGACCTGACCGGCGTCACCTCGTTCACCGCCCGGGTCGTCTCCGGCGGCGCGGGCGGCACCATCGCAGTCCGCACCGGCTCGGCCACCGGTCCGGTGCTCGGCACGGTCACGGTGCCCAACACCGGCAGCTGGACGACGTTCGCCAACGTCACCGCGTCGTTGTCCAACGTCCCGTCCGGCGCCCAGAACCTCTACCTCACGTTCGGGGGCAGCGGCACCGGGCTCTTCGACGTGGACGACTTCACCCTGGTCAAGGGGACCGGCGGCAGCACCGGGGTCGGCCCGGTCAAGGGCCTGGGCGGCAAGTGCCTCGACGTGCGCAGCGGCGCCACTGCCGACGGCACCCAGATCCAGATCTACACCTGCAACGGCAGTACGGCGCAGACCTGGACCGTGACGCCGAACTCGACGATCAAGGCGCTGGGCAAGTGCCTCGACGTGTCCGGCGGCGGCACCGCCGACGGCACCAAGATCCAGCTCTGGACGTGCAACGGCACCGGCGCGCAGAACTGGGCGGCCCAGTCCGACGGCAGCCTGCGCAACACGGCCTCGGGCAAGTGCCTGGACGTTTCCGGCAACAACTCGGCCGACAGCACCGTCGTGCACCTCTGGACCTGCAACGGCGCGGCCAACCAGAAGTGGACCCTGCCCTGACCTGCCAACCGCACCGAGCCCACCAGGCTCACTGAGCGCGCAGGGGCCGCCGGTCGCGGCCGACGGCCCCTGCGAGCCACCCGCTCCCGACGCCGCCCGCTCAGCGACACCGGACGCGCTCCGCCTCACCGGGCGCGTCCTTGGCGAGGCCGATGTCACCGAAGAGGCGTATACCTGTGAGTCATAGATATGACTCACAGGTATACGCCTCTCGATGGTCGGAGCCACCGGTGCGGTGGGGGCGTTGTGTGGACGCCGCGGGCCCGCTCTCAGGAGCCTGCCGTACCTTGACCAGCATGGGGCGTTTCGCGCGATGGCGCCGGATGGCGCGGACCCAGGGGCACCGCCTGCGCGCAGCGCTGCACCGGGCCGAGGAGCCCGACCCGTTGACCGGGCCGGCTCCCAGCCTGAACCGTCTCGACGCGCTGGCGGAGGGCTTCGCCGCGGGCCAGCCCGTGCGCTGGAGCCTCGGCGGGGCACCCCGGCCGCTGCCCGGCGCGGTCGACGTGGCGGCGTACCGGATCATCGAGGAGTCGCTGGCCGACGTGCGCCGACACGCCCCCGGCGCGGCGGTCGCGGTCCGGCTGCGCTACGACGCCGAGGGCATCACCATCGAGGTACGCGACGACGGCGCCGGTGCCGCGACGCCGGCCGGGGAGACCCGGGGCGTCGGGCGGGGGCTGGCCGCGGTGCGCGGGCGCACCGAGCGGGCCGGCGGCACCTTCTCGGCCGGCCCGAATCCCGGCGGCGGGTTCACCGTCCGGGCGGTCCTGCCCGCGCCCGAAGAAGCGGCCGAGTGACCCTGCGGGGCTTTCGCGATGACCCCGGCGGAAATAGGGTGGGGGCGGCGACCGTGACGGTGGCCGGTGGCTCGGTGGGAGGCGCAACCCGTCGGGCTCAGGTGCGCTCGGCACCCACCGGTGTTCCGCCTCGGTGCCACGCACCGGTCTGACCGGTCACCCTCGCCCCGGTCCGCACAACGGAATCCCCATCACATCAGGGGAGAAGGACAATGGCGCGACCCATCACGCTCTTCACCGGCCAGTGGGCCGACCTTCCGTTCGAGGAGGTCTGCCGGCTCGCCTCCGAGTGGGGCTACGACGGCCTGGAGATCGCCTGCTGGGGCGACCACTTCGAGGTCGACAAGGCGCTCGCCGACGACTCGTACGTCGACCGCAAGCGGGAGACGCTCGCGAAGCACAACCTTCAGGTCTTCACGATCTCCAACCACCTCGTCGGTCAGGCCGTCTGCGACCATCCGATCGACGAGCGGCACCAGGACATCCTGCCCGCCCGGATCTGGGGCGACGGGGAGCCCGAGGGGGTCCGCCAGCGGGCCGCCGAGGAGATCAAGGACACCGCGCGGGCCGCGGCGAAGCTCGGGGTGAAGACCGTCGTCGGGTTCACCGGGTCGTCGATCTGGCACACCCTGGCGATGTTCCCGCCGGTGCCGCCGTCGATGATCGAGCGCGGCTACCAGGACTTCGCGGATCGGTGGAACCCGATCCTCGACGTGTTCGACGAGGTCGGGGTGCGGTTCGCGCACGAGGTGCACCCCAGCGAGATCGCGTACGACTACTGGACGACCAAGCGGACGCTGGAGGCGATCGGCAACCGGCCCGCGTTCGGGCTGAACTGGGACCCGTCGCACTTCGTCTGGCAGGAGCTGGACCCGGTGAACTTCATCTTCGACTTCGCCGACCGGATCTACCACGTCGACTGCAAGGACGCGAAGGTGCGTACCGGCGACGGCCGGCGCGGCCGGCTCGCCTCGCACCTGCCCTGGGCCGACCTGCGCCGCGGCTGGGACTTCGTCTCCACCGGCCACGGCGACGTGCCCTGGGAGGACTGCTTCCGGGCGTTGAACGCGATCGGCTACACCGGCCCGATCTCCGTCGAGTGGGAGGACGCCGGGATGGACCGCCTGGTCGGCGCCCCGGAGGCGCTGCAGTTCGTCCGCCGGCTCGCCTTCGACGCCCCGAGCGCCGCCTTCGACGCGGCGTTCAGCAGCAAGGACTGACCACAGCTCGGACAGACCACGGGCCGGTCGCCTCTCGGCGACCGGCCCGTCGACGTGCGATGGGTCTGCGTGCGATGGATCAGAGCGTGCTGGCGTTGGTGCCCGAGCCGGACGGCTTGGTGCGGGGGTTGGTGGCCGACGGCGACCCGGAGGTCGTGCCGACCGAGCTGCTGCCCGCCTTGGCGCCCACGGTGGCGGGCGTGCCGGCGAACGCGTCGTCGGCGGCGGTCAGCTCCTGCTTGCCGGTGCTCCCGTTGCCGGTGCCCAGCTTCTCGCCCAGCTTGGTCTGGCCGAGCTTGTCCTTGCCCTCGCTGTAGAGCTTGTTGGCCTGGGCCTGCGCGACCCCGGCCGCCTCCTGGACGGTCGGGTGGTCGAGCACCTTGCGGCCCCGGACCACGAGCTCTTCGTACTTCTCCCGGCCGGCACGGGCGCCCAGGACGAATCCCGCAGCCAGCCCGCCAAGAAACATGATCTTTCCGCGCATGGCGGCTCCTTCCGTACCTGACGCGCCGTCGCGCCGGCGGGTTGCCCCGTCGGGCGCGACAAATTCGCGCCTGCGTCCTCTGTCCGCAGCTAACTACCCATCCTGCTCCCCGCTCAAGCCTGCTTGTGCCGGGATGGCGATTTGCCCCGATTGCGATCCGGCCGTGGCGCTGACCTGCGAATCTGGATCAAGGGCCGATGCCTGTGGAACCCACTGGACCACCACCGGGGAATGTCCTGTACTCTTGTCCCGTCGCACGGCACCGGCGAGATCCGGTTCCAGGCGGTGCACGATCCCCTGTAGCTCAATTGGCAGAGCAGCCGGCTGTTAACCGGCAGGTTATTGGTTCGAGTCCAATCGGGGGAGCTTCTCCACCAACGCCCGTCGGCAACACGCCGACGGGCGTTTCTGCTGCCCCCCGCGCCTCCGCCCCCTGCCTCCGCGATCTTGCACTTACTGTCCCGGCATAAGGGGCGCTCTGCGCATATCCACGACCGAAACTGCAAGATCGGCGCGGGTTCTGAGGCCGCGACTGTGCTGGCGGGGTGGGTCGGTATTCGCGGCAGCAACTTCGGGGATGTTGCTGTCTCCCGCGTGCCTGAGGCAGCAACATCCCCGAAGTTGTGACGATCTTGGGGCGGCGGCGCGGCGTGCGTGGGGGGCGTGGGCGGAATGGGGGGTTTGGGCTGCTTGTGGGTCTCGTGCCCGGCAGGATGGTCGATGTCGACCTAGACTCCAGCTGCGTCGATTGATGCGTCGATTCTTGGGGTGATCGCAATGTCGGGACGAGGCGGCTTCGGCCGGGCCACACTGGTCGCGGTGGCGGTCGTGCTGGCCTGGCTGGTGATCGGCGGTGTGGCCGGCCCGTACGCCGGACGTCTCAGCGAGGTCGCCACCAACGACAACGCCGCCTTCCTGCCCACCGACGCCGAGGCGACCCGTGCCCAGGACCTCGCCGCTGGGTTCGTCGACCGGGAGACCGTGCCGGCGCTTGTCGTCTACGAGCGGTCGTCGGGGATCACCGACGTGGACCGGCAGCGGGTGAGCGCCGACGCCGCCCGCTTCGCCCAGGTGCCGGGCGTGGTCAACCCGCTGCCCCCGCCGATTCCCAGCGAGGACGGCCAAGCACTCCAGGTCGTCGTGCCGGTGGACGACGCCGAGGGCGAGGAGATCGGCTCGGTCGTCGAACAGTTGCGCGACATCGCCGGCGGCGACCGGGACGGGCTCACGGTGGACGTCGCCGGCCCGGCCGGCCTGCTCGCCGACCTGATCGAGGTCTTCTCCGCCATCGACGGGCCACTGCTGCTGGTCACGCTCGTGGTGGTGCTGATCATCCTGCTGATCGTCTACCGCAGCCCCGTTTTGTGGATCTTTCCGCTGCTGGCCGCCGGAATGTCGTACGCGCTGGCCTCGGTCTTCGTCTACCTGCTCGCGGACGCCGACATCGTCAAGCTCAACGGCCAGGCGCAGGGCATCCTCACCGTGCTGGTCTTCGGCGCCGGCACCGACTACGCGCTGCTGCTGATCGCCCGCTACCGCGAGGAGCTGCACCGGCACGACCGCCCGTGGGACGCGATGCGTGCCGCGTGGAGGGGTGCGGCTCCGGCCATCATCGCGTCGGGCGGCACGGTCATCGTCAGTCTGCTCTGCCTGCTGCTGTCCAGCCTCAACTCGAACCGGGCGCTCGGCCCGGTCGCCGCCATCGGCATCGCCGCCACCCTGCTGGTGATGCTCACCTTCCTGCCGGCGCTGCTGGTGCTCGGCGGCCGGTGGGCGTTCTGGCCCCGACGGCCCCACGTCGACCAGGCCGACCCGCGGGCCGAGCACGGCATCTGGAGTCGCATCGCCGGTTTCGTGGCCCGGCACGCCCGACCGATCTGGCTGAGCACCGCAGTCGTCCTGGCTCTCCTCACGCTCGGCCTGACCCAGCTCGGCGCCACGACCCTCGGCCAGTCCGACCTGTTCACGCAGCGCACCGACTCGGTGGACGGTCAGGACGTCATCGCCCGGCACTACCCGGCCGGCACCGGCAGCCCGGCAACCATCTTCGCCACCGAGCAGAGCGCGCGGCAGGTGGCGCAGGTGGCCCAGGGCGTACGCGGCGTCGCGGACGTCCGTCCACTCTCCAACGGCCCGCAGACCGGCCCACCCGAGCAGAATGCCCCGCCGAAGGTCGTCAACGGGCGGGTGCAGCTGGAGGCGACGCTCGCCGACCCGCCCGACAGCGACGGGGCCGAGCGGACCATCCGCGACCTGCGGGTGGCCGTACACCAGGTGCCCGGCGCGGACGCCGTCGTCGGCGGCTTCACCGCCATCAACGTGGACACCTCCGACGCCGCGAAACGCGACCAGAACGTCATCATCCCGGTGGTGCTGGTGGTCATCGCGGTGATCCTGGCCCTGCTGCTGCGGGCCCTCCTCGCTCCCGTGCTGCTCATCGGCACGGTGCTGCTCAGCTTCGCGGCGACGCTCGGTCTCTGCGCGCTGCTGTTCCGCCACGTCTTCGACTTCCCCGGCGTGGACTCGTCGTTTCCGCTGTTCGCGTTCGTCTTCCTGGTCGCCCTCGGGATCGACTACAACATCTTCCTGATGAGCCGGGTCCGCGAGGAGTCGGTCAAGCGGGGCACCCGCGCCGGTGTGCTCGCCGGGCTCGCCGTCACCGGCGGGGTGATCACCTCCGCCGGCATCGTGCTCGCCGCGACCTTCTCCGCCCTGGCCGTCCTGCCGCTGGTGGTGCTCGTCGAGCTGGGCACGGCTGTCGCGATCGGGGTACTGATCGACACGATCATCGTCCGGTCGCTGCTGGTGCCGGCGCTCGCGTACGACATCGGGCCGAAGATCTGGTGGCCGGGCCGCTTGTCCCGGGCGAACGGTGAGCGGGAGGCGCGCGATGCTGGCTGAGACCGACGTGGTGGTCGTCGGCGGCGGCCTGGCCGGCCTCGCCGCCGCCCGCCGGCTGCACCGCGCCGGCGTGCCCTGGCGCCTGCTGGAGGCCGGCGGCCGGCTGGGCGGCCGGGTCGCCACCGACGTCGTGGACGGCTACCTGATCGACAGGGGTTTCCAGGTGCTCAACACGGCCTACCCGCGGCTCGGCACGCTGCTCGACACCGACCGGCTCAACCTCGGCTACTTCACGTCCGGGGTGCTGGTGCGCCGGGGCGACGACCTGCTGCGGCTGGTCAACCCGTTGCGGGAGCCGGCCGGCGGGCCGCGTACCGCGCTGGCCGGCGTGGGCTCGCTGCTCGACCGGCTGCGCTTCGCCGCGCTCGCCACCGGCTGCGCCACGCTGCCGGTGTCCCGGCTGCTCACCGCGCCGGAGACCAGCGCCGAGACGGCGTTGCGCCGTGCCGGTCTCTCCGACGCGATCATCGAGGAGCTGCTGCGGCCGTTCCTGTCCGGCGTGTTCATCGACCGGGAGCTGGCCACGTCCAGCCACGTGCTCGCGATGGTGCTGCGCTCATTCGCCCGTGGTCGGATCGGCCTGCCCGCCGAGGGGATGGCCGCGCTGCCCCGGGCCATCGCCGACCCACTGCCCACCGACCTGCTCGACCTGGACACCCCTGTCGCGCAGGTCGCGCCCGGCCTGGTCCGCACCCAGGCCGGCGACATCCGCTGCCGGGCCGTCGTGGTCGCCGTCGATCCGCACGCCGCGCCCGCGCTGCTGCCGGCTCTGGCGACGGTACGCATGCACAGCTACACCACGTACTACCACAGCGCGCCCGAGCCGCCGCTCGCCGAGCCGATCCTGCTCGTCGACGGCGACCGGCGGGAGATCGTCGCGAACACTGTGGTGCTCAGCAACGCCGCCCGCACCTACGCGCCCGCCGGACGGCACCTCGTGGCCACGTCGGTGGTGGGTCCCACGGCCCCGCCCGAGTCGACCATCCGGGCCGAGTTGACCCGGCTGTACGGTCGATCCACCACCGACTGGACCCACCTCACCACAGTGGTCGTTCCGGACGCGCTGCCCGCCGCGCCGCCGCCGCAGGGGCGGCTGCGCAAGCCCGTCTCGATGGGGGAGGGGCTGTTCGTGGCCGGTGACCACCGCGACAGTCCATCGATCCAGGGCGCTCTCGCCAGCGGCTGGCGTGCCGCCGGGGCGGTGCTCAAGGAGTTGCGCGCCGGCTGAGCCCGCCTCGAACGAGGACACCGCAGCCGTAGTTGATCACCTATGATCGCCGCCATGCCCGCCCCCCTCCCGGCACCCACCTTCGATGCCGCTGCCGCGTACCCCGAGGTCAACGACCTGCGCAAGGCGCTCGACGCCGCCGACTGGCCCGCCGTCCGGGCCGTGTTCGCCGACCGGGACCCCGCCTTTCACACCCTGCTCGTCAGGGAGGCCGGCGACCACGCCGCGTCCGCGGCGTTCCTGCACCGCGTGTACGACGACGACAACACCGACCGGCTGGCGGGCACCCTGCACGGCACGCACCTCATCTGCGACGGCTGGCGGATCCGCAGCTCCTACCGGGCCCAACACGTCAGCCGGTCGCAGTTCGAGCAGTTCCACGAACACCTGCGTCGCGCCGAGCAGGTGCTCATCGACGTCACCGCCAGGTACCCCGACGACGCGGCCGCCTGGACGCAGCGGATCACCATCGCCCGGGGTCTGCAACTGGGCCAGAACGAGGCACGCCGCCGCTACGACCGGCTCGCCCAGCAGCACCCCCACCACGCCCCCGCACAGGCGGCCCTGCTCCAGCAGCTCTGCCCGAAGTGGAGCGGCGACTGGGACCGGGCCTTCGCGTTCGCCCGCGAGTGCGCGCAGGCCGCGCCCGCCGGGGCGCCCAACGCCGTGCTGGTCGCCGAGGCGCACCTGGAACGCTGGCTGGACTTCGACACCGACCGGGAGCGCACCGCGTACGTGCGCAGCGCGCCCGTCGTGGACGAGGTGATGCAGGCCGGGCAGCGATCCGTGCTGCACCCGGACTTCGTCGACCGGCCGGGCTGGGTCTGGATCCGCTCGACGTTCGCGCTGATGTTCAGCCTCACCGAGCAGTGGCCCGCCGCCGCCAGCCAGTTCACCGCCCTGGGCAACCTGGGCACCGAATACCCCTGGGCCTACGTCGACGACGCCGAGGGCTTCACGAAGTACCGCGCCAAGGCGTACGCGAAGGGTGGCCAGTCATGATCCAGCACCTGGACGTGGACGGGGTGCCCACGCTGCTCGCCCCCACCGGTGGGCCGATGCGCGCCGGGCTGACCTTCCGGGTCGGCACCGCCGACGAGACGCTCAGCCGCGCCGGCATCACCCACCTCATCGAGCACCTCGCGCTCGCACCGCTCGGCCTGGCCGACTATCACGTCAACGGCGTGACCGCCCCGGCGTTCACCATGTTCCACACCCAGGGCTCCGAGGCGGACATCGCGGCGTTCCTGACCGCCGTCTGCGGGCACCTGGCCGACCTGCCGGTGGCGCGGCTGGACGTCGAGAAGGACATCCTGCGCACCGAGTGGAGCAGCCGGGGCGCCGCCGCGATCGACGACATCCCACTGTGGCGACACGGCGCGCGGGACTTCGGGCTCAGCAGCTACCCGGAGTGGGGCCTGGGCGCGCTCACCGCCGACCACCTGCGCGAGTGGGCGGCCCGCTCGTTCACCCGGGAGAACGCGGTGCTCTGGATCGCCGGCGACCGGGTGCCCGCCGGGCTGCGCCTCGCGCTGCCCAGTGGGGTCCGGCAGCCGGTGCCGGCGGTCTCGTCGGCGCTGCCGCAGACCCCGGCGTACTTCGTCAGCGGCGCCCGCGCCGTCGTGCTCGACTCGGTGGTGCGGCGCAGCACCGCTGCGACCGTCTTCTCCGGCGTGCTCGAGCGGGAGCTGTACCGGTCGCTGCGCCAGGAGTCGGGGCTCTCCTACACCACCACCACGGGGTACGAGCCGCGCGGCGACGGGTACGCCACGCTGCGGGCGCTCGCCGACGCGCTGGCGGAGAAGCAGGACGCCGTGCTGGGCGGCTTCGTCGACGTGCTGGCCAAGTTGCGGGTCGGGCGGATCGAGCAGGCCGACCTGGACGCCACAGTCGCCAAGCGGCAGGACGTGCTCGGCACCGCCGAGGTCGACGCCGCGCGCCTGCCGGGGTACGCCCTCAACGTGTTGACCGGCGAGCCGAACCTCAGCATCGACGAGCACCGGGCCGAGCTGAAGGCCGTCAGCCTCGCCGACCTGCACCAGGTGGCCGGCGAGGTGACGTCGTCCGCGCTGCTCATGGTGCCGGGCGGTCTCCGCGCCGACTGGGCCGGCTTCGTCGCGGCCCCCACCCACTCCAGCGACACCGTCGACGGCACCACGTACGCGGCGAAGCAGGGCGCTGGCGCGCTCCGCATCGGCGTGGACGGGGTGACCTACCTGGGCACCGACGGGCCGCTGACCGTCAGGTACGCCGACTGCTCCGCGATGCTCGCCTGGCCCGACGGGGCGCGGCAACTGATCGGCGCGGACGCCATCGTGCTGCACGTCGAGCCGACGATGTTCAACCTGCACCCGGCGGCGCTTCCGGTCATCGACGCCCAGGTGCCGGCCGACCGGCACATCGCCATGCCGGCCCGCTCGCCGGACGCCATCCCGCAGCCGTCGGCAGCCGAACAGCCGGCCGCGACGCCCGCCGACCGCCCCTGGTGGGAGATCGCGGCGATCGTGGTCAGCGGCGTGGCCGTCCTGGTGGTGGGCGCGGTGAGCCTGCTGCTGACGTACGTCATGGTCGCCGCCGGCACCGAGCCGGGCGAGGAATGGTTCTGGGGCGTCATCGTGGTGGGCTGGCTGCTCACTGTTATCCTCGCGTTGCCCATCGTGCTGCTGTGGCGACGGCGGCGGGGATGAGGCGGGGCCACACCGGTGCTGGCCCGTGATCCACCGAGCGGGATAAGATCCGCGCGGTGTCGGGGCGGTAGCTCAGCCGGTTAGAGCAGGGGACTCATAATCCCTCGGTCGCGGGTTCGAGTCCCGCCCGCCCCACCAGTACGGATACGAACGGGGGTCCAAGACCCGCGAAGCCGCAGGCCAGGGCTTGCGCCGAGGGCCCGGCACCCGTCACTGCCCGGCCGGGGCCTCTTCGCCTTCGAGCAGTCGGGCCAGGCCGGTCAGGCCGGGGCCGATCCGCTTGATCTGGTCGTTGAAGAGCAGATGGATCGTGCCGTCGGCATCCATGGCCAGGCTGGCGTGCCCGTCGTGCTCCTCGCCGAGGGGGTAGAGCTGACCGGCGGTGGGTCCGGAGAGACTGTCGAACCACACCTTCTGACCGAGGCACAGCGTCGGGTCGAGGCGTACGCCGATGCGGGCGGAGTCCCGACCGGGACCGCTCACCGGGACGACGAGTCCACCGAACTCGGTCAGGAAGGCGCGAGCGGGAGCGTGCATGGCAAAGCCCTCCGGGGCGAGCGCAGACTCCCACTCGTCGACGTCCACCCGGCGGCGTGGCGTCCAACCTGCCGTCCTGAGTGTCTGGGCCGCACGGTCCGGCAGTGCGCGGTCGTCTCCCCGCATCACAGCACCTCCCTCAGGTCGAACTCGTTGCGCAACGCCTTACAACTGTTGCAGCACGGGTTGTGCGCCCCGTGGCCGGGGTTGCCCGGTGCGCGGATCCGCGCGGCGCCGATCGCGCCACCACGCGGGTCGACGCCACGGTCCAGCAGCTTCGACAACGACTGCGGTAGCGCACAGTTTCCGTGCCACGGCGCGCGAAGGTTCTGCGGTACGCGGTCGAGCGCGCCGGCCACCTCGCGGTGGTGCGGATAGATCTTGTCGGGGCCGTCGCTCACCGACACGGCGGTGTGCCGCCCGTCCGCAGTGGTCACGGCCTCGGCGGTGCCATTGACCCGACCGTTGCGCTGCTGGCGGTCGGCCTCCTGGCGGGCGCGGTAGGACGCCTGCCGGGCGGGAGAGGCGTTCCTGGTGGGGCGTGCGCCCGGATCGCCACGGCGTCGACGCTTGACCTTGCGCAGGTCCCTGACCCATTCCCGGGCGAACTTCGCGGCCATCTTGCCGGTGCGGTTCTTACCCATCGGCCAACCGCCAGAGGGCCTCCTGCATCAGATTGCCGACGATGGTGCGCGTCAGTGTCTGGAACACCGGAATCTCCAGCAGCGACGCACCGAACGTCGGGCCGGCGGTGGCGATCGCCTGCGCGATCTGGATCGCCAGCAGGGTCAGTTGCACAATGACCGCGATCTTCAGGGCCAGCACGATCGCGGCGCAGATCATGAGCCCGGCACCGCCGACCACGGCGCCGGTCCCGTTGCTCTGCAGGCTGTCGATCGGGCTCTCCTGTTGGCCCCACCAGGCCCGGAATGCCTCGATGTCGACACCCTCGTTGCCGGTCAGCGCGTTCCTGGCGGCCGTCTCCGCCTGCTGGACGAACTCGGCCACCTCATTGCTGAATTCGCACCACGCCTGGCCGAGCTCGAAGAGCTTCTGTTCGTCCGAAGCCGGCCAGGTGTAGCCCAGGATGTCGAGCAGGCTGCGCAGCTCGCCCGGAATCTGCAGACCCACGCGTCAGCCATCCATCCGTCTGAGGAGTACGCGAAAGAGGTCGCCGTTGTCGGCCTCGTTCGCTTCGTGGGAGCGAGCCATCGCCGTGAGGTCGTCGCCAGCGAAACCGAGCTCGTCGAGCGCCTCGACCAGTGACTCGAAGACGAAGGACGCTGCCTCGCCGTACGCCACACCGAGCAGTGACCCGGTCTCGTCGTCGCCGAACGCGGGACCTATCGACGCCAGTCGGGCCTGGAAGGCGGTCAGCCTGTCGGCGAAGCCGTCCGCCAGCGACCGCATGGTGGTGCCGGCGGCCGCGAGGCTCTCCGGGTCGATCTGCACGGCGTCGTCACCCGCCTCGACGGCCCAGCCGGTCCTGCGCGTCGGCGAGCCCGTCGAGGAACGTGGTGAACTGCCTGGCGGCATCCTGCTGGATCTCGGTCAGCTGCCGCCCGAGGTCGCTCAGATCGACCGGCCCGGCGGTGGCCGTCGTCGCCTGCTGCAGATCTGCCAGGGCGTCGTTGACGGCGGTCATGATGTGCTCGGTCAGGGTCGTGAGGTCGAGTCGCCGCAGGCGTGGGTCAACCTCCAACGTGGTCAGCCGGCCCGGCGGCGCGGCGGAGACCCGGACCATCCCGTCCGCCGCCTCACCGCGCCCCTCAGGCTGGGGCACGTCGGCCTCCTGCGCCCCGCCCGACTGCTGCGCGGACAGCGCACGCATCGTGTCGGCGAGCACCTTGTCGATCCCGTACGGGTCCGTCGACGCCATCTCAACCCCCGGATCCGCGCTCAGCCATGCCTCACCGCGATTTTAGGAGACGGAATCACTTCCTGTCGTCCGCCCACGGGTGCGGTGATGGCGTCACCGGCGGCCGTCCAGGGCGGACACCGTCCGCTCGTCATGCGTCTTTTTGCCGTGTCGACAGGGGACGGTGGCGACTCAGGTGGTCCGCGAGGCGGTCGGCTGTGCCCTCGGGTGGTGAACCAGGCCGCCGATTCTGGCGACGATGCCGTCCGGGGTCCGTGTCGCCGTGGCGAGGACGGCTGACGGACGACCGAGCGTGTCACCCTGGTGAACGGCGATGCCGCTGTCGCGGGACGTGTCGAGCAGGTGGGCGGCGAGGCAGCCGACGCTGTTGGCGTTGACGATGTCCTCGTCCACACCGATCGCGGGGGCGAACATGCGGGCGGTGGCTGGTCCCGCGGTCGGCGCGAGCACGTAGGCGAAGCAGCCGAGATAGCCGAGCCGGCGACACTCGGCTGCCAGCCGGGCGACGTCGGGCCGCAGCGCTGACAGCGTCCGGCGTTCCCGGACCCGGACGAGGAGCCGGGGCGTGCCCGGCGAGGCGACCCGCAGGTCGTCGGCGACGATGTCGCCAGGCGTCAGACCGAGGGCCGCGATGACGGCGCTGTCGGCCGGTTCGGCGCGGCCCGACAGCGCGATGACGCCCTGCTCGAACCAGACTTCGATGCCGTCACGGCGGCGGGTGGCGGTCACGGCGACGGTGCGGCCGCCGGTGTTCTGGTGGCCGCGGTGCTCGGTGGCGCCGGCGCGGTGCAGCAGGACGGCCTGCGCGGCGATGGTGCCGTGGCCGCAGTTGCGGACTTCTCCCTCGCCCGTGAAGAACCGTACGCGGGGCGGGCCCACGCCGCTGCTGTCGACGAACGCGGTGTGGGACGCGCCGACCGTCGATGCGACAGCGCGCCGTTCCTCGTCGGTGCGGCTGGCAACGTCGAGCACGACCGCGGTGGGGCTGCCGCCGCGCCCGTCGCGGGTGCAGGCGTCCACCATGATCACCGGAGGGCCGGGCATCAGGCCCTGACGTCGGTGAAGCGAGGGGCACCCGGCTCGAGGTCGACCCGGGCGGCGCGGGCGGCGAAGCAGATCGCGTGGTACCAGCCGCAGAGCAGCAGCAGGTCGAGCACCTGCGGCTCGTCCAGCACCTCGCGGGCGGACTGCCACAGGCTGTCGTCGATGTCCGACGAGTCGTGCAGGGCGTCCACCACCTGGATGAGCGCCCGTTCGCGACCGGTGGTCCAGCACGCGTCGTCCGGCACACCGTCGGTGAGCGAGGCGATCTCGGGGCGGGTGAGCCCGGCGCGGTGGGCGAAGACCATCAGGTGGACGCCCCACTCGTACTCGCAGCGGCAGCGCGCGCAGGTGCGAAGGATGACGATCTCCCGTTCGCGAAGCGTCAGGGACAGGTGCCGACCGAGTTCGTATCGGCCCCACTGACTCATCGCAACGGTCATCGGCAGGTTCTTGGCGTACGTGCGGAACAGAGCGATCGGTGGCACGCCGGTCGGCATCATGGTGGCGAGCTGTGCTGCCACGTCGGCCGTGAACGGCGCGTCGAGCGGAGCTATGCGAGCCATGGTCACCTCCCGCGACTACGGGTGCCACCGCACCATAGCGATTCGATTTTAGAAGCGCCAGGGTTGCGCTGTGCTAGAGCGCGCCGTCCTCGGTCATGGCGGAGGCCCACTGGTCGGACCAGCGGACGAGTGGGCGCAGGGCCTGACAGGCGTCGTGGCCGAGCTCGGTGAGGGCGTAGGTCGTGTCCGGTTGCTGCGCGACGAGACGGGCGTCGAGCAGTTCGGTGAGCCGTTGCCGCAGAACGCTGGAGGACATGTCGTCGCAGCGCTCCCGCAGCGCACGGAACCCGACCGGCCCATGGCGCAACTCCCAGACGATCCGCAGGTTCCAGCGCCGCCCGAACAGGTCGAGGGCGGCCATCAGTGGGCGACCGGTGCTCGATCCTCGTACCCGTCGTCCCGGCCTGGGCGTCGTCATCGCCTGTGCCGCCCCTCTCGATGCTTCGATCTCCGACACAGTAACCACGCGTCGTGACAGTGCCGGCCGCGAGCATCCCGGTGGGGCCGTTCGATCCGGCGGCCCGGCGTAGCGTCGAATCCGTGCCGAGCCGTTCGTAGTACAGACAGGAGGCGGTCGGAGGAGACCGCCGGGACGAGGGAGTCGTGTCATGCCGCGGTACCTGATTTCGTTCAACGAGGGCGCGATGGACCACATCCCCGCCGAGGACTGGCCCGACGTCGGCAAGGCCTCGCACGCGGTGGTCGAGGAGGCAGTGAACGCGGGCGTGTGGGTGTTCGGCGGCGGACTGGAGAGGCAGCAGGCCAGCATCGTGGCCACGGACGGAACGGTCACCGACGGTCCGTACCCGGAGACCAGGGAGGTCGTCGGCGGGTTCTCGGTCGTCGACGTGCCCACCCGCGAGGACGCGCTGGCGTGGGCTGCCAGGATCGCCGCCTCGTGCCGGTGTGCGCAGGACGTCCGGGAGCTCATGCCCGATCCCGAGACGGACGCGATGATCCGCGAGGCCGCCCGTCGCGGCTGACGTCCCGACGAGGCTGATCGAGGACCCGCGCGACCAGCTAGGACGGCACGCCGGGCGACACCCGCGTCGGCCCGTACACCGGGCGGTCAGGCGTCGTGTCCATTGCGCGACGAACGGATCGAGCCTGCGGCCTGCGGATTTAGCCTGATTCGGTGATGTCGATGGCTGGCGCGGGCGTACGCGTCCGGCTGCTCGGCCCGGTGGAGGTGGTTGCCGCCGACGGCCCGCAGGCGGTGAACGGGTTGCGCCGCAAGGCGGTACTGGCGACGTTGGCGCTGCACGCGGGCCGGGTCGTGAGCGTCGACCGGCTCATCGACGTGGTCTGGGGCGAGCGGATGCCGGCCACCGCGGAGAACACGCTCCAGCGCCACGTCTCCTACCTGCGTGGGGTGCTCGGCGAGCCCGGATCGATAGTGGCACGTCGGCCCGGTTACGTGCTCAACACCGGGCCGGAGTCCACGGACGTCCAGGTCGCCGAGCACCTCCTGGAACTGGCCCGCCGCGCGACGGACCGGGCCGAGCAGGTGACCCACCTGACGGAGGCGGTGGCGCTGTGGCGCGGCCCGCCGCTGGCCGACGTGGCCGGGTCCGCCTGGCTCGAGGAGCAGGCCGAGCACCTGGCACGCCTGCGGTTGGAGGCCGAACGCGCGCTCGCCGAGGCCCGGCTGTCGGTCGGCGAACACGCCCGGCTCGTCCCCGGGTTGGAACGCCTCGTCCGGCAGCATCCCTTCGACGAGCACCTGCACGCACAGCTGATGCTCGCCCTGTACCGGGACGGCCGGCAGGGCGAGGCGGTCACCACGTACCGGCGGTTGCGCGCCGCCCTGCGGGACAACCTCGGCATCGACCCCAGTCCGCGGCTACGGGATCTGGAACGCGCCATCCTGCGCCAGGACACCGCGATCGCCGCGCCCGCCCCGACGGCGACGGCTCGGCCGGTGGCGGTGGCGGCGCAGTTGCCTCCCGCCGTACCGACGTTCACCGGGCGCGACGCGGAACTCGCCGCCCTGGACACGCTCGTCGACTCCGGCGGCGCCGTGGTGGTGTCCGGCACCGCGGGCGTCGGCAAGACCGCGCTCGCCGTGCACTGGGCACACCGCGCCGCCGGGCGCTTCCCCGACGGCCAGCTCTACGTCAACCTGCGCGGCTTCGACCCGGCGGCCACCCCTACCGAACCGGCGCGAGCGCTGCACGGATTCCTGGAGGCGCTCGGCGTTCCGGCGGCGCGGATGCCCAGCGACGAGGACCTGATGGTGAGCGCGTACCGCACGGCGGTGGCCGGCAAGCGCCTGCTGGTGGTGTTGGACAACGCGCGCGACGCGGAACAGGTCCGACCGCTGCTGCCCGGCTCACCCGACTGCCTGGCGGTCATCACCAGCCGCGACCAGCTCACCCCGCTGGTCGTCACCGAGAGCGCCCAGCCGGTGATCCTGGACCTGCTGAGCCCCGACGAAGCCCGCCACCTGCTGGTCCGCCGGCTCGGAGCGCACCAGGTCGCCGCCGAACCCGCCGCTGCCGACGACATCGCCCACCGTTGCGCGGGGCTGCCCCTCGCGCTGGCCATCGTCGCGGCCCGAGCCGCCACCAACAGGCGTCTCTCCCTGGCCGCCGTGGCCGGTGAGCTGGGCGACCTGAACGCTTTTCACGGCGGCGACGAGGCCACCGACGTCCGGGCGGTGTTCTCCTGGTCGTGCCGAACGCTCAGCCCGCAAGCGGTCCGGCTGTTCCGGCTGCTGAGCCTGCATCCCGGCCCGGACATCTGCGCCCCGGCCGTGGCCAGCCTCGCCGGCGTCGCCCCGGCGGCGACAGGTCCGCTGCTCACCGAACTGACCAGGGCGAACCTCCTCACCGAGCACACCTACGGGCGGTACGCGTTCCACGACCTGCTGCGCGCGTACGCGGCCAGCCTCGCCGACGACGCGGAGTCACCAGCCCACCGGCGCGACGCCGTGCACCGGTTGCTGGACCACTGCCTGCGCGCGGCACACGCCGCGGACCTCGCACTGCACCCGCACTTCAGCGAGATCAGTCTCCCGCCGCCCCGGCCCGACGTGACGCCGGAGAACCCCAGGAGCAGGTCGGCGGCCACGGCGTGGTTCACCGCCGAGGTCCCCGTCCTGCTCGCCGCCGTCCCGCTCGCGGCGCGGTCCGGCTTCGAGGGGCACGCGTGGCGGCTCGCCTGGGCCATGGCCGGCTTCCTGCACCGGCAGGGGCACTGGCAGGACTGGCTCGGTACGCAGCGGATCGCGCTCGCCGCCGCGTCCCGCATCGGCGACCGGGCCGGGCAGGGCCACGCCCACCGCAGCCTCGGCCTCGCCTGCTCCCGGCTCCGGCGGTACGACGAGGCCGACGACCACCTGCGGCGCGCGCTCGACCTGTTCACCGCTGTCGGTGACGACGCCGGGCGGGCACACACCTGCCTCAACCTCGGTCAGCTGGCCGAGCGGCAGGGGCGGCACCAGCAGGCGCTCAGCCACTCCCGGCGGGCGCTGACGCTGTTCCGGCGGGCCGGGAACCGGGCCGGGCAGGGGTACACCCTCAACGCGGTGGGTTGGCAGGAAGGGCTGCTCGGCAACCACCACCGGGCCCTCACGTCGTGCGGCGAGGCGCTGCGGGTGTTGCAGGAGGTGGACGACGTGCAGGGACAGGCCGACACGTGGGACAGCCTCGGCCACGCCCATCACCAGCTCGGCGACGACCGGCGGGCGGTCGCCTGCTACGA
The DNA here is from genome assembly GCF_049841615.1 of Micromonospora sp. DT63. NCBI lineage: Bacteria > Bacillati > Actinomycetota > Actinomycetes > Micromonosporales > Micromonosporaceae > Micromonospora > Micromonospora sp. DT63. Next base: position 64,592 of record NZ_JBNCKQ010000005.1, read on the forward strand.
GCACGCACTCGAACTCTTCGCGCAGGTCCACGACCGGTACGCGGTAGCGAGCACGTACGTCAATCTGGGCGGCAGCCACCGGGCGCTCGCCGACCTGGGCGCCGCCCGTGCCGCGTGGCGCCGCGCCCTGAGCATCCTCGACGACCTCGGCGACGCCGACGCCGAGTCGCTGCGTGCCGACCTCGAACAGCTCGACGGCACCCGGCTGTCCTGACGCCCCGCGCTTTCAGCGCCGTTTCCGGGCCGTTTCAGCCCGGCCCGGCACTCTTCGGGCACCAGTTTCCCTCGCCAGGAATGGAGCATCCGATGAGTCGCTCGGCACGTAACCTCGCGGTGGTGGGGGTGGTCGGCGCGATGGCGCTGGCCACGGCCTCCCCAGCCGTGGCCCGGACCGACAAGCCGCCGACCAGAGGCACCGACTGTCTGGTCCAGTACCTCGACGACCGCGGCGGGATCGTCCGCACCGAGACCGAACCCGAGGGCCGGGAGCACGGTCAGTTCCGCTGCGTCGCCGGGCAGTGGACGTTCGCCTGGGCCCCGTACGAGGCGGACGACATGATCGTGGCCGACGAGCTCTGGATCGACCCGTCCGGCACCGTCTCGGTCCGACGGTTCACCGGTCCCGCGCTCGGCAACGACCTCACACTGCGCGAGATCACCGCCATCGCCCAGGCCGTCACCGGCAGCGGCGAGGTGCTGATCGACCGCGCGATCGTGGCGGTCGACGACGGCAAGGAACGCACCCCGGAGCAGGTCGAGGCGCTGCTGGCCGGCAAGGACACCACAGGCGTACGCGTGCTGAAGACCATCGACAAGCCGGATCCCGCCGCGTCGACGAAGGACATCATCGACGAGGCCGGCGGCACCCCCGAGTCCACAGTCGTCTACTTCAGCATCCTGGGCGCGATCAGGTCGGCGCTCGCGTGGGTCGCGGACACGATCAGCGACATCGGTGAGTGGATCGGCGAGCACTGTGACTGGGGGCCCTCTCCCAGCGGCCTGGGCGTGGTGGTCACATGTCGCTGGTAGCCCGTACGACCCCGACAGCTCTGCGGGACGTCATCAGGCGCGTCACCATCGTCACCGCGGCACTGGTCGTCGCGCTGGTGGCCTCGTACGCTCCCTCGCACGCCGCCGACGACGCGGCCCGGCAGACGGTCACCGACCAGCCCGGCGCTCCGGGAATCATGTTTCAACGGTTCGAGGAGATGACCGGCCAACCCGTCGGCGACCTGGACACGGTGCTGGCCGTCGACACCGGAGGCCGGACCCTCACCGCCGACCAACTCGAAGCGCTCGTCGCCGGCAGAGAGGTCGACGGCGTCACGGTCCTGGGGGTGATGTCCGGCGGCCGGGACGTCCTTGACACGACCATGGCCGACCTCGCGGACGGCGTGTACGACGGCAGGGGTGACAGTGGGACCGCGACGTCCTCCCTGCTCTTCGCCTCGTCCACGCCGGAGGGCCGGGAGTGGTGCCTGACCATGTGCATGGCCTCGGGCAAGTCCTTCTGGGAGTGCGTCCTGTCGCGTCGCGGCGACCAGACGCTCACCCTCGACCTCGGCGGCGACACCACTGTGGGCGGGATGAAGGCTGCCTTCGAGAAGGCCAACGGCGTCGCCGCCGAGGGCCCGTACACCGTCGACACGTTGACCGGCGACGGCGAACCGTCGACGCAGGAGGTCGAGACGCTGCTCGCCGGGAGGGACGTCGACTCGCTGCGCCGGGTGGCGAGCGTGTCGGGGCCGGACACCGGGTGGGCGCTCGGCGACGTCGCCGAGAAGTCGGGCGTCCCCTATGTGAAGACGAGGATCCACATCTTCACTGTCGGGCTGCCACTCGTCGGGAAGGTCCTCGTGGTCTGCGTCTCGCACAACGACGGGAAGACCTGGAAGTGTTCGGCCCGCCCGTGGGGTGGGTTCTAGCTGTCGATGAGTCCGCTCCGCGTCGACCGGTCGGTGGAGGCGGAGCGGGATCGGCGCGTCACGGCGCGGTAGGGTTTGCGGCTCAGGTCTCGCTCAACGCGCCGGCCACGGCCTGCCGGAGGGTCGCCGGTGGGCGGCCGAGCAGCCGGGTCAGGTCCTCGGTCTGCCGTTCCAGCGCCCCGGACCGGGCCAGGCCCATCAGGAAGCCCATCGGCCCCGGCGTCTCGTCGGTGGCCTCGTGATAGTCGACGGTCTTCCCGGTGGCGTCGCTCAGGACCTCGGCGAGCTGTGGGTACGTCCACAAGGGGCCGGTCAGGTCGTAGCCACGACCCAGGTATGCGTCGTCGGTCAGCACGCGCACCGCCGCCGCGGCGAGGTCCGTGCGGAGTGCGGTGTTGAGCCCACGCCCGCCGGTGCCACTGGTGAGCGTCCCGGACGCGGCGGCGGCACGCAGGCCGGCGTTGAGGAACGCCTCGCTGTAGAACGGGTTCCGCAGCATCGCGTACGCGATCCCGCTCTCGATGATCGCCCGTTCGGTGGCGTGGTGGGCGGCGTTCATTCCCGAGCCGTCGCGGTCGGCGCCCAGGAAACTGGTGTAGGCGATCGCGCGTACGCCGTTGGCGGTGGCTGCCTCCAGCGCGGCCAGATGGTGCCCGACCCGGCGGTCCGGAGCCAGCTCGGGCGAGGAGATCAGCAGCAGCCGCTCCGCGTCGCGAAACGCCGAGCGGAGGCTCGCGGGATCGTCGTAGTCGCCGTGCCGCACGGCAACGCCGAGCGCGGCCAGTTCGGCGGCGCGCGCGGGTTGGCGTACCACCGCGACGACCCGATCGGCGGGGACCCGCGTCAGGAGTTGCCGGACGACGAGCCGGCCGAGTGCTCCGGAGGCAGCGGAGACGACGATCACGTGGTTCCTTCCCACCCTGGTGTTGATCAGGCCGGTGTCAGGAAACACCCCGCTGCCGGATCGTGCCACCGATTTCGGGGCCTCACACAGTTGCCAGCCGCGCCGGGTCGAGCCGGGCGAGGCGGGCCGCGTCCCGGCCCGGCGGCAGCCCGAACAGTCGTCGGTACTCGCGGCTGAACTGCGACGCGCTCTCGTAGCCGACCGCGAACCCGACGGCCGCCACGTCACCTGGATCGGCCAGCAGCCGGGCCCGCGCCTCCTGCAGGCGCACCAACTTCTGGAACTGGATCGGCGTCATCGTCGTGATCGCCCGGAAGTGGCGGTGCAGCGACGTCACGCTCATCCCGGCCACGCGCGCCACGTCCTCGACGCGGAACAGGTCGGCGTGGTGCTCGCGGATCCACCGGATCGCCCGCTCGATCTGGACGACGTTGCCGTCGCCCACCCCGATCTGGCGGACCGTCCCGCCCTGTTCGCTGGTCAGCAACCGCCAGACGAGTTCGCGCTCCACACCCGCCCAGAGCACGCGCTGGTCGTCGGGGCGGTCGAGCAGCCGCAGCAGCCGCACCACCGCGTCGAGCAGGTCGTCGTCGGCGGTGCTGACCGCGATGCCCGCCGCCGGCTCGCCGGTGGCCGGGGGCGCGTCCAACAGCAGGTCCGCGATCAGCGACGGCCGCAGCGCGAGGCCCAGCACCAGGTACGGCTCGGCGCGGCTGGCCTGGCTGACGTGGCTGATCACCGGCAGCTCCATGGAGGCGACGATGAACTGCCCGACGCCGTACGAGAAGACACCGTCGCCCAGCACCGCGTACTTCGCGCCCTGCGCGACAAGCGCGAAGAGTGGCGCGGTCTGGGCCGGCATCGGCTCGGTGGGCGTGTCGGTGCGGTGCAGGACGAGACCGCCGGGCGTGGGCCGGCCGGCGTGGCGCAGCACCAGGTCGCGGATCTCCGGCAGAGCGGTCATGGGCCCATCCTGCCGAGAATGGCAGGATCAGGCAATGCGCTGGCAGTATCGACCTACGGGGTCGGCGGTTTCCGGGTGTGTACTGGGCGCATGCCACTCGATCACTTTGTCACGCTGGGCCGCTCCGGCCTGCGCATCAGCCCGTACACGCTGGGTGCCATGACCTTCGGCGAGGACCACGGCTGGGGCGCCCCGGTCGACGAGTCCGAGGCGATGATCAACGAGTACCTGGAACGTGGCGGCAACTCCATCGACACCGCAAACATCTACACCAACGGTCACTCCGAGAAGATCATCGGTGACTACCTGGCCGCCCGGCCCGGCCTGCGTGACCGGATCATTCTCGGCTCGAAGTTCTTCGGCAACCTCTTCCCGGGCGACCCCAACGGGGGTGGCGCCGGGCGCAAGGCGGTGGTCGCCCAGGCCGAGGAGTCGCTGCGCCGGCTGCGCACCGACCACCTGGACATCTACTGGCTGCACAACTGGGACCGTGGCGTACCGGTCGAGGAGACGCTGCGCGCCCTCGACGACCTCGTCACGGCCGGCAAGATCCGCTACGTGGGCCTGTCCGACCTGCCCGCGTGGAAGGCCGCCGAGGCGCAGGTCGTCGCGCACTTCCGGGGCTGGACGCCGGCGATCGGGATGCAGTTGGAGTACTCGTTGCTCGAACGGACTGTCGAGGGGGAGCTCATCCCGATGGCGGGCGAGCACGGTCTCGGCGTCCTGCCGTGGAGTCCGCTCAAGAGCGGTTGGCTCTCCGGCAAGTACGTGCGCGGCGCCAGCGACATCGACACGACCCGCGCCGCACTGGTGGGCGGCCCGAGCGAGCGCGACTGGCAGGTGATCGACGTGTTGCACGAGGTCGCGGCCGACGCCGGCGTGACACCGGCGGCGGTGGCGCTGGCCTGGGTCGGCGCCCGACCGGGTGTGTCGTCGGTCCTGATCGGGGCGCGGCGTCTCGACCAACTGAAGGCGAACCTGGCCGCCGTGGACGTGCGGTTGTCGCCGGAGCAGACGGCACGGCTCGACGAGGTGTCGGCACCGGCACTCAACTTCCCGGCCGACAACAACCGGTACCTCGCGCCGCGGCTCGCCTTCGCCGGCGCGACTGTCGACGGCCAGCCCAGCCCGCCGTCGCCCTTCCTCGGCAACGGCGTCCGGTACTGAGCACCCGCACGCGCGGTCCAGGACATCCGGCGGGTGGACGCCACCGGTCACCATGACGGCATGGGTAAGTGGCAACGCCCGTACTCTCTCGACGCCACGACCGGCTTCGCGATGCTGGGGCTGGTGGGGGTGGCCGGTGCCGTCTCGTTACTCGTGATCGCGTACGTGCGCGGGTGGCCGATGCCGGTGCCGACCCCGGTAGCGATCCTTTTCGGGGCGTGGATGGCCATCTGTCTCGCCGTCGCCGTACGGCAGGCGATGCTCGGGGTCTACGTCAGCGCGGCCGGCGTCCGGTCCCGGACGCTACTGCGCACGACAACGGTTCCGTGGGCATCGGTGGCGTCCATCCACAGCGGCATCGCCACCATCGCGGGACTGGACATGGGTCGCTCCGCGATCATCATCGAGCGAACCGACGGGGTCGCGGTCCAGACCGCGCTCCAGCGCGGTGACCTGCTGCGGCCGTTCACGTTCCGGCCCGAACTGGGACGGCTGGCCACCTGGCCGGAGCACTACGACGAGATCCTGACGACACTGCGGGCACACCAGCGCGACGCGCAGCCCCGAGATGCCGTGCAGGCCGATGGGCCGGCGCGGCAGTCCACCGCCGGTGCCGCCACGGGACGCCGGTCCGCGGGGGTTGGCCGGTCCGTGACCAACCATGGCGGCCCGACGGCTGAGCAGCGACGGGACGTCCACGCGCTGACCCGGCAGCACCAGCGGGGCGCGCTCACCGACGCCGAGTTCGCCGCCGCGCTGGCCAGGATTCAGGGCCCCGACGCCGGCTAGCGGGTGAGCCTGGCCAATGACCGCGCCAGCCGGGATGCGAGGCTGACGGGTGTGCCGTCCCTACTCGCGCGTCGCGTGTACGAAGCCTGTCACCTGACCGGATCGTTCCGGCTGCGATCCGGTCAGGTGAGCCCCGAGTACTTCGACAAGTATCTGTTCGAGGGGCAGCCCGCTCTGTTGCGCGACGTGGCCGAGGCGATGGTCGCCCTGCTGCCCGGGTGCGACGTACTGGCCGGGATGGAGATGGGTGGCATACCGATCGCCACGGTCATGTCACAGATGACCGGGCTGCCGACGGTCTTCGTTCGCAAGCAGGCCAAGGAGTACGGCACCCGCAAGGCGGCCGAGGGTGGCCCCGTGGACGGCAGGCGCGTCGTGGTGATCGAGGACGTCGTCACGACGGGCGGGGCGCTACTGGCGTCGTGCCGGCAACTGCGCGCCAGCGGCGCGGTGATCGACACCGTGGTGTGCGCGATCGACCGTGAGCAGGGCGGACGGCAGAACCTCGCCGCCGAGGGGCTGGGGTTGCGCGCCGCCCTCAGTCGACACGATCTGGAACGTTCCGCGTCGGCCTGACCGCCTCCCGCTCCGCTACGGGGTAGCGCAGGCTGTACCGCAGGAGGGCAGCAGGAGGGATCGTCCCGGAATCGGAATCCTTGAACCATTGATGGGGTCAAGCGAGTCCGATACCGAGGAGCCCGTCATGCCCCTGCAAGAGCGCACGTCCGCCCGCCGCCGCCGGACCCTGCGGGCGGCCGCCGGGACGCTGGCCGCCGTCGCCGTCCTGACCGGCCCTCCGGCGTTCGCCGCGGCCGAATCCGGTCGGCCCGCCGGCCCACGCGACGCCGTGCAGCGGCACCTGGACCAGCTGGTCAGCGAGGACGGCTTTCCCGGCGTGCTCGCCTCGGTGCGGGGAGCCGACGGACGCGTCCACGACTACACCGCCGGCGTGCGCGACCTCCGCTCGCACGCTCCGGTTCCCCGCGACGGCCAGGTCCGCATCGGCAGCAACACCAAGACCTTCACCGCCGTGGTCGTCCTGCAACTGGTGGGGGAGGGCCGCATCGACCTCGACGCCACTGTCGAGCACTACCTGCCCGGCGTCGTACGGGGCAACGGCAACGACGGCGGAGCGATCACCGTACGCCAGCTGCTGCAGCAGACGAGCGGCCTGCCCGACTACGACGACGTGCTGTTCACGCAGCCGCAGGACCTGATCGACAAGAGTCACTCGTACTACCAGCCGCGCCGGCTGGTGGACGCCGCGCTCACGAACGCCCCGCACTTCGCGCCCGGGGTGAAGTGGGAGTACAGCAACACCAACTACGTCCTCGCGGGGCTCATCGTCGAGCAGGTCACCGAACGTCCCATCGGCGAGGAGATCACCGACCGTGTCATCAGGCCGCTCGGTCTGCGCGACACGTACTGGCCGGGCGTGGGGGAGCAGCGCCTTCGGGGCACGCACCCCCACGGCTACGTCGCGGTGGCCCCGGGCGCTGCGTGGGTGGACGTCACCGACATGGACCCGTCCCTGGGCTGGGCCGCCGGCCAACTGGTCTCGACCCCGGACGAGCTGCGGACCTTCTTCGAGGCGCTCGTCGGTGGCCGGCTGCTCAAGCCCGCGCAGCAGGCGGCCATGATGACGACAGTGCCCGCGCCCGGCTTCGAGCCGTCCGGCGAGTACGAGTACGGGTTGGGCATCGCCCGGCACGAGCTGCCCTGCGGCGGCGACGCCTGGGGCCACGGCGGTGACATCCAGGGCTTCGAGACCCGCAACCTCGTCACCGAGGACGGCCGCGGCGCCGTCGTCGCCGTGACCGGTCTGCCGACCGGTGAGCAGATGCTCGCCGACGTGAACGGCAGCGTCGACGCGGCGCTGTGCACCGTCCACTGAGGCGGCGGCACCTGTTGCTCCAACCGCGCCCCGCGGACCGGATCACCGGTCTGCGGGGCGCTGCCCGTGTGACGCGTGGGTTCGGGGACCGACCCGTTCTCCTGACAGCGAGGTCACGACAGGGTCGCGGCGGTCTCCGTCCGGCTGGCGGTGACGCGGCGGCGGCGCACCGGGTACGGGATGGGGTGGGTGATGCTCCACGCGGCGCCCCGGCACACGACCTCCTTGTAGCGGGCCGCCAGCCGTCCGGTGAGCAGGGACGGCTTGGCCCGGTCGTCGGCGGTCACGTACTGGATGATGCCGTCGCGGCGGCCGAGGCTGATGCACTGGTTGAAGTAGCCCAGCGGGGCCTTCGGGATCTTCACCTGACCGGTCAGGCGCGCGGCGATGGCGTCGGCGGCCTGCCAGGCCATCGGGCCTCCCGAGGCGCAGGACATCCGCAGGGGCTTGCCGCCCGGCCCGGCGGCGAGTGCGGCGTCGCCGACGGCGTACACGTCGGGGTGCGAGACGGAGCGCATGGTGTCGTCGACGACGATCTGCCCGCTGGCCGCGACCGTCAGGGTCGTGGCGGCGGCGAGGGGGTGGACGGCGAAGCCGGCCGTCCACACGGTCACCTGGGCTGGGATCGTCCGACCGTCGACGGTGACGACGCCGGTCGCCTCCACCCGGGCGATGTCGGTGTGCTCGTGGACGGTGATGCCGAGCCGGGCCGTGACGCCCCGCAGGTGCTGTCGTGCCTTTCCGGTGAGCCAGTCACCGAGGCTGCCGCGGGTGGCGAGCGCGACGTCGAGGTCGGGCCGGGCCTCGGCGATCTCGGTGGCCGCTTCGAGGCCGGTGAGGCCCCCGCCGACGACGAGCACCGTCGCGCCGGCCGCGAGCTGGCCGAGGCGGTCACGCAACCGCAGCGCCGACGGCCGGCCGGCGACGTCGTACGCGTGCTCGGCGACACCGGGCACGCCGTGGTCGGCGGCGGCGCTGCCGAGGGCGTACACGAGGGTGTCGTAGGCGATCTCGTCGGCGCCGCTCTCGTCGGTCAGCGCGACAGTCCTGCGGTCGACGTCGACGGCGGTGACCCGGGCCCGTCGCACCCGCACGCCGGTGCCCGCGTACACCTGGCTCAGCTCGCGGCGCTTGAGGTCCTGGCCGGTGGCGAGCTGGTGCATGCGGACCCGCTCGACGAAGTCGGCCTCGGCGTTGACGACGGTGATCTCGATGTCGTCGGGGTGCAGTCGCCGGGCGAGACGCCCGGCGGCGATCGCTCCGGCGTATCCGGCTCCGAGGACGACGATGCGGTGCTTCATGGCGGCACTCCTGTCTCGGTGATGGTCGCTTCCTGAACCGGACGGCGACGCGATTGCTGACAGGAGGTGGCTATGACCTGGGTCACCAGACGTGCAGGAGCGGTTCCGAGTGCTCGGTGGTGGACCACTGGCGCGTGACGCGTTCGAGCTTGTCGGGGTTCACCTGGATGCGGATGGCCGCGACACCGTCGGGTGTCACCTCCAGGGACATGACGCCGACGACCTGGTCACCGGTCACCACGACCACCGCCGGGCCGCCGTTGACGACCTCGGCGTAGAGGGCCGGGCTGCCGCTGACCAGGTTCCGCTTGGCGTCGCTGGGCCGGAACAGGCCCCGCAGGAACTTCGCCACCGCCAGCGCGCCGCTGATCGGCGTGGTCCGGGCCGGGATCTTGCCGCCGCCGTCGCCGACGCTTGTCGCGTCGTCGGTGAGCAGCGCCACCAGCCGCTGGACCTCGCCGTTGTTGGCCGCCATGAGGAACTCGGTGACGATCTTGCGCGCGGCGGCGCTGTCGACCTCCGCGCGGGCCCGGTCGGCGGTGACGTGCTGCCGGGCACGCCGGTAGATCTGCTGGCAGTTCGACTCGCTGACGCCGAGGATCTCGGCGATCTCACCGTGCGGGTAGCCGAACGCCTCGCGCAGCACGTACACCGCGCGCTCGTTGGGCGACAGCCGCTCCAGCAGGGTGAGCACCGCCATGGAGACCGATTCGCGCTGCTCGACGGTGTCGACCGGGCCGAGCATCCGGTCCCCGGCGAGCACCGGCTCGGGAAGCCACGTCCCCACGTACGTCTCCCGCCGGGCGCGCGCCGAGGTGAGCTGGTTGAGGCACAGGTTGGTGAGCACCCTCGTCAGCCACGCCTCGGGCGTCTCGACGTGCTCCCGGTCGGCGGACTGCCAGCGCAGGAACGTGTCCTGGACCGCGTCCTCGGCGTCGCTGGCCGAGCCCAGCAGCCGGTAGGCGATCGCCTCCAGGCGGCCCCTGGAGCGCTCGAACACCTCGACCTCATCCGGACGCAGCGGCATGGCTCGACAGTAGCCGCGTCCGTCGCGCGGCCCGCCGAGCAGTGGGCGAGGCGCGGCGGACGGTCGGAACCGGCGGTTCAGCAGGCGGACCGCAGGTGATTGTTCCGGTACCACGAGCAGATCTTCGACACGCCTGGCTTCAGCGCCAGCTGGCGGCGCAGTTGATCCTGCCCGTCGGCCGACAGACCGGGGGTGAACTCGACGAAGCTGATCGGCCCCCCGTCGCCGTCGTCGTACCGGGTGTGCACGCCGACCACGCTCACGTCTCCCGGCCCGACGAGGTCGGTCACCTCGGTATCCGCGTCGGTGTGGACGACGAAGCCGACCGGCGGGGACGTCAGCGAGTCGTGCACCGCTCCCGCTGACGCCACGACCGGGACGACCACCAGCGCCGCGCCGACGAGCACCGACAGCCGGGCCCGCCACGGCGACCGCCGCGGGTCCGCGGTGGTGGCCAGCAGGACCAGCATCGCCGGCAGGAGCCCGGCCGGCACCGGCCCGCAGGCCAGGACGAGCAACGAGACACCCACAGCCAGGCAGGCGTACGTGAACTGCCGCCCCCGCGTGACGAACAACGGGACCGCGGTCAGCACGACCGCGACCCACCCGAACCGGAAACGCAGGGTGTCGCCCCCGGTCTGGTACGCCCAGCCGAGAAGGACCACGGAAGCCACCAGCGCGGCCACCACCAGGAGGCGCTGCCACGCGTGCACCCGGTGCACCGCCGACGTCTGGGTCATCGTCACGGCGGCAGTGTGCCAGCCCAGGGCAACGAGGCGCTTCGCCCTTGCGCCCACGGACGCTGTCGTATCGTGCGGACATGACACACCCGGTGTGGGCGGACGCCGACGCGTACGAGGCGTACGTGGGTCGGTGGAGCCGCCTGGTCGCGGCCGACTTCGTACGCGGACTCGCCGTGGCACCCGGGCGGCACTGGCTGGACGTGGGCTGCGGCACCGGCGCGTTGACCGCGACGGTCCTCGCCGAGGCCGATCCCGCCCGGATCACCGGCATCGACCCCTCGGCGGGCTTCGTCGCCCAGGCGCGTGCCCGCGTCCAGGACGCGCGGGCGAGCTTCCACGTCGGTGACGCCCGCGCGCTGCCGGTGCCCGATGACGCCGTCGACGTGGTGGTCAGCGGGCTGACGCTCAACTTCGTGCCCGAGCCGGCGCGGGCGGTCGCCGAGTTCGCCCGGGTCGTCCGGCCGGCGGGGGCGGTGTCCGCGTACGTGTGGGACTACACGGAGGGCATGGCGATGATGCGGCACTTCTGGGCCGCCGTCGCCCACCTCGACCCGGGTGCGGCGGGGCGGGACGAGGCGAGCCGGTTCAGCATGTGCCGGCCTGAACCGTTGCGGGACCTGTGGGTGGACGCCGGCCTGCGGGACGTGTCGGTCCGGCCGGTGGACGTGCCGACGGTGTTCGCCGACTTCGACGACTACTGGCGGCCGTTCCTCGGCGGGCAGGGCAGCGCCCCGTCGTACGTCACGTCGCTGGGCGAGCCGCAACGGGCGGCGTTGCGGGATCTGTTGGCCGCCCGGCTGCCGATCGAACCGGACGGCTCGATCCGGCTCACCGCGCGGGCCTGGGCCGTGGCGGGCACGGCGCGGTAGCAGGGACGGCTCGGGCCGGTTGCCGGAGGCCGGCGCGACAGGCGAAGGACACCACCTGTCGTCCGCTCGCGGCACGCCGGTAGCCCAGCACCGCGCGCCGGACGCATGGCCCGACACCAGGGCGATTGTCGCTAACCGGACAAGACGGTAAAGCCCCTGGTAGAGCACGCTTAGGGCAGACGAGGAGGCGGACGGATGTCGGGCCACATCCCAGTCCTCCGGCCCAACGCGGACAGCATCGTCCACGTCGGTGCCGCCCTCGCCCAGCCCGAACCCGCCACGGCGGGCACGGCACAGCCGCCGGCCCGACCAGACGTACGGCGCGGTCGCCCACACCGCCGCGGGTGCCCGCGGCGGTGGCCATCGCCCACCGCCGGCGCCGCCGTCCACCGGCCGCGCCGCCGCTCCCGTGCTCCACCAGCCTTCCCGCATCGTGGATCTCGCCTGGCCCGGCGTCGCTCACCCGCGCGTCCGCCCGGCGACCTCATCAGAGAGGCAGTGACATGGCGGCTCCTACCGCGACCGCAGCCCTGAACGCGTCCGTCTTCGCACCGGGCGACCAGATGCTGCTGACCGTCACGTACTCCGACGCCGACACCAAACCGCTGACCGTCACCATCGTGGTCACCGACGCGCAGGGCAACAGCAGCGCGCCGGTCAAGGTCACCGCGGTCATCGACCCGCTGACCGTGACCGTCAGCGACAACTCCGGGCGTACCTGGTCCCGGGTCTCCGACAACGGCTCGGTCGCCGTGTACCGGGCGGTGGCCTGATGCCCCGGGTCACCGTCCAGGTCCGCGACGCGGCCGGCAACACCGCGACGGCCGGCGTCGACTACAGCCTGCGCCAACCGGTCCTCGGCGGCTACTACCTGTCCGGCGGCGCCGACCCGACGGCCGACATGGCCGGCGGCAACTTCCGCTCGCTGACCCAGTACCGCAGCTTCGCCGACGGGTACGTCTTTCCCGGCTACAACCGGCCGTGGCTCATCAACCTGGGCAAGGCCGGGGTGCAGATCAACATGGTCCTGGAGCTGAAGCACTACGGCGCTGGCGACGCCGGGCCGCAGACCTTCACGGTGGACGGCGTCAGCTACACCGTGCCGGCACCGTCGATGACCATCCAGCAGCGACCCGGCACCACCTGGCCGAAGGCGTACGGGTACACCCAGGTGCTCAACGGCCAGTGCGACGGTCTGTTCGCCCGCGCCCTGTCCCAGTACCGGACGCTCGGCTTCGGGGTGAACATCCAGCTCGCGTCCGAGTTGGACACGGACCACGAGTTCGGCACGACCGAGGCGGGCAAGGCGTACACCTGGGCCGAGTCCGACGCGCGGGCGGTGCAGGCCATGACCTACATCGTCACCTGGTTCAAGGCCCGCACGTTGCCCGCCGGGACGACCTTCTCGGTCGGGTTGGGCGGCTTCGACCGGGCGTGCTTCCAGCGCACCCACCCGGAGTCGCTGATGTCGCGGCTGGACTACCTGCAGTGGAACGCCTACGCGACAGCGGTCGGCCAGACCGCGCTGGCCCGCTTCCGCCGGACGAAGGACTGGGCGGTCGCGGATCTCGGCCCGGTGGCGCTGTCCCGACCGGTGATCATCGCGGAGTACGGGGTGCGGTCGGCCGAGATCCCGGACCAGGCGGCCTGGATCGCTACAGTTCCCGCGGCGATCGCCCAGCTCAACGCCGAGCGTGGACCCCGTATCGCGCGGACCAACTACTTCAACTCCGGGTGGGGCACGCTGTCGCCGAAGTCGGCCGGGTTGGCCGCGCTGCGCACCGCGTACGCCACCCGGCCGTACGTCTGACGCGGGCCCGGAGCCGGCGGTACTGTCGACCCGGCCGTCCACCGTTCGCAGTGGGCCCGGCACGCCGTCCGCCGGCCAGTGCTCACGCCCCATGCGGCGGGCCGGCCTGCTCCGCCAGCCAGCGCCAGTCGTGCCAGGTGGCGAGCCGGTTCGCGTACAACGTCTCGGCGAGACGGTACGGGTACGGCCCGAGGAACAGGCGCAACGGCGGCTCGGCGGAGTCGACGAGTTGCAGGATGACGCCGGCGGTCAGCGCCGGATCGTCGGGCGTACGCGTGGACGCGCCGGCGCGGCGTGCCTGCCGTACCGGCTCGTACGCCTCGATCGGCTCGGTGTGCGCGGCCGAGTCCCCGGACCAGTCGGTGCCGTATGGGCCCGGCTCCACGATCGTCACCTTCACCCCGAGCGGGGCGAGTTCGGCCGACAGGGCCTCGCTGAGCCCTTCCAGTGCCCACTTCGACGCGTTGTAGAGCCCCAGGGTGGGGAAGGCGCCGATGCCCCCGATGCTGGAAACCTGGAGGAGGTGGCCGGTGCCCTGCGCCCGCAGCACCGGCAGGGCGGCCTGGGTCACCCAGAGCGCGCCGAAGAAGTTCGTCTCCAGTTGCGCGCGGGCCTGCTGCTCGGTCGTCTCCTCGACCATGCCGAACAGCCCGTAACCCGCGTTGTTGACGACGACGTCGAGCCGGCCGAACGCCGCCGCGGCCCGGGACACCGCGTCGAACACGGCCGGGCGGTCGGTCACGTCCAGGGTCAGCGGCAGGACCCGGTCCCCGTACGCCCCGGTCAGATCCTCAAGCGTCCGGCGATCCCGTGCCGTGGCGGCGACCTGATCGCCGCGGTCGAGCGCGGCCTCGGCCCAGATGCGGCCGAAACCGCGGGACGCTCCGGTGATGAACCATGTCTTCATGACTCGACCCTGCGCCGGCGGACGCCGGCCTGCCAGAACCCTGACAGGGCTAGGCTGGCGGGAATGAACGGCGAGAACGCGCTGGGCGACTTCCTGAAGGCGCGTCGCGGGCGGGTCCGGCCGGGCGAGGCGGGGATGACCTCGTTCGGGCGCCGACGCGTACCAGGACTACGCCGTGACGAACTGGCTCGTCTCGCGGGCGTCAGCCAGCATTATCTGACCCGCCTGGAACAGGGCACGGACCGCAACCCGTCGCCGCAGGTGCTGAACGCCCTGGCGAGCGCGTTGCAGTTGAACGAGGACGAGCGGGCACATCTCACCGCGCTGGCCACCCCCGCGCCGCCACCGCGCGAGCACGCCGCGGCCTCCGACGCCGTGCAGCAGCTCATCGACTCGTTCGGCCAGACACCCGCGTACGTCCGCGACCGCCGCTTCGACGTGCTGGCGGCCAACAAGCTCGCCATGGCGCTGTCCCCGCTCTACACACCCGGTCAGAACCTGGTCCGCGGCATGTTCCGCGATCCCACGGTGCGCATGCTGTTCCCCGACTGGGCCCAGATCGCCGCGCAGAGCGTCGCCGCGCTCCGGGCCGAAGCCGACCTGCGCGACCCCGCGACGACCGACCTCATCTCCGAGCTGCTGGCTGACAGCCGTTTCCGCGACGTCTGGAACGCGCACGACGTCCGGCCGACACGCGACGAGGTCAAGCGATTCCACCACCCCGTCGTCGGGCCGCTCACCCTGCGGCGGGAGACGCTTGCCGTCGCCGGCGCCGACGGTCAGGTGATCATCGCCTACCAGGCGGCGCCGGAGACACCCTCGGCGTACGCCCTCGCCAGGCTGCTCTGAGGTCCGGTCCGCGGCGTCGGGCCGCGCCTCAGCCCTGGCCGAACCGCTCGGCGTACGTGTCGCGCAGCTCGGCCCAGCCGAAGTCCTTGGCCTCGGCGCCCCGGATCGGGCCTACCGGGTCGCCGTCGAGCAGCTTCTCGGCCACGTCGAGGCAGAGGTGCCAGCCGGCCGCGACCATCGGCAGCATGCCCCGGTCGGCGACGGTGTGCCGCAGGGTGAGCCGGGTGCCGGCGCCCACGGGGGTCAGCTCCCAGCGCAGCAGGTCGTCGCCCCAGGTGTATTCGAGCAGGTGGGGCGGCTCGGCCCGGCGTACCGTCGCCGGTTGTTCCGCGGTGGTCTCGCCGTCGATGAGGGTGAGCACGGCGGCACCGGGGTCACCGAGGTTCCGGTCGGCGAGGAACGGGGCCCACTGGGCGAGCTGTGCCGGGTCGGTCAGCGCCGCCCACACGGTGGCCGGCGGGTGCCGCAGGTCACGGACGAAGACCAGGACGGCGCCGCCGTCGGTGGGCTCGGCGCGCACCTCGGCGGATGGGCTCGGGCGGAACGCGTCGCGGTTCATTCACTGCTCCTGACTGTCGAGGTGTCGTTCGAGGGCGTCCAGGTGCCGCGTCCAGAGCCGGCGGTACGGGTCGAGCCAGCCGTCCACCGCCCGCAGCGGGCCCGGCTCGAGGCGGTAGATCCGTTGCCGGGCCGCGGTCCGGCAGGTGACGAAGCCGGCCTCGCGGAGCACCCGCAGGTGCTTGGAAACGGCCGGCTGGCTGACCCCGAGCCCGTCGACCAGCTCGCCCACACTGCGGTCGGTGTCGCGGAGCGCGTCGAGGATCCGGCGTCGGGTGGGCTCGGCGAGGACGGTGAAGGCGTCGGTGGGCACCAGGCCAATATGCCTCAAGCGTTATATGTCCGTCAAGGAATATGGCCGGGCCGCCCGTCCGGACGCGGTCCGCCGATCGGCTACCTATGCTCGGACGCATGGAACTGCGGATCTTCACCGAGCCCCAGCAGGGTGCCACCTACGACCAGTTGCTCGCGGTGGCCCGCCGCGCCGAGGACGCCGGTTTCGGCGCGTTCTTCCGGTCCGACCACTACCTCAAGATGGGCGGGGTGAGCGGCGATCCCGGCCCCACCGACGCGTGGACCACCCTGGCCGGCCTGGCCCGGGACACCAGCCGCATCCGGCTCGGCACGCTGATGACCGCAGCGACCTTCCGGCTCCCCGGCCCGCTGGCGATCACCGTGGCTCAGGTGGACCAGATGAGCGGCGGCCGGGTGGAGCTGGGCATCGGCACCGGCTGGTACGCCGACGAACACACCGCGTACGGCATTCCGTTCCCAGCCCTGGGCGAGCGGTTCGACCGGCTCGAGGAGCAGCTCGCGGTCATCACCGGTTTGTGGTCCACCCCGGACGGGCAGCGGTTCAGCCACGACGGCCGGTACTACCCGGTCAGCGACTCCCCGGCCCTGCCCAAGCCGGTGCAGCAGCCCCGCCCGCCGATCCTGCTCGGCGGGATGGGTCCGAAGCGCACACCCCGGCTGGCCGCCCGCTACGCCGACGAGTTCAACCTGCCGTTCGCCTCGACGGCAGACTCGGCGGCGCAGTTCGAGCGGGTGCGCGCGGCGTGCGCCGAGATCGGTCGGGACCCGGGCGACCTGGTCTGGTCCAACGCCCTGGTGCTGTGCTGCGGGCGCGACGACGCCGAGGTGGCCCGCCGGGCCGCAGCCATCGGCCGCGAGCCGGACGAGCTGCGGGCCAACGGTCTCGCCGGCACGCCCGACGAGGTCCTGGACACCATCGGCCGGTACGCGAAGATCGGCAGCCAGCGGCTCTATCTCCAGGTGCTCGACCTGACCGACCTGGACCACCTCGACCTGGTCGCCACCGAGGTGATGGCGAACCTTTGAGCCCGGCAACCCGACCGCCGGCCGGCCGTCGCGTCAGGCGCGGTGGTGGGCCGGGCGGCCCGGGTCGCGCAGCACGGTGTCCAGCCGGCCGTCGCGGTCGCTGTCCACATAGGTGATGTCCGGTACGCCGTCACCGTCCACGTCGATCTGGACGACGTCGGCGAGGCCGTCGCCGTCGAGGTCGGTGACCACCTCGACCGACCCGTCCAGGTGGCGCGTCACGATCGACCGTGACCCGCCGCCAGGCTCGCGCGGCGGCGGACCGGGCGACGGTACGGGCGTCGGCGCGGGCGCGGGGGCGGGTGTCGGACGGGGGCCGGGCGTGGGCGCCGGGTGGCTCGACAACCGGGCGCCCGGCGGGGCGCTGGCCGGCTCGACCGCGCTGCCGGTCGGGTCCAGCTCCTCCTCCGAGGGGAAGACATCGCCCCGCGGGGCCGGATCACGGTAGCTGCTCATGGGCGTAGGGTTCCCCGACGATGGCGAGAACAACCGTGCCCGATCGTCCGGTGTCCGTGGCGCCCGGTCTGTCGGAGGATGCGAGGACCGACGCCACGGTCATGAACGGGGGTCCGAGCGTGGAGCTGCGCCGGAGCCGGGGGGCCCGGGTGCTCGCCCTGGTGTGCGTACTCGGTGGGGTGCTCTTGTTGGTCTACCCCAGCGACGGCGCCCTGCTACGGACGATCGTCGCCGTGGGTGCGATCGCGCTCGGCGCGGTGGTGCTGGTCAGCGCGCTGCGGCCGTTCCGCTTCGGGATCACCCCGGAAGGGCTCAGCATCCGGCGGCCCGGCCTGCGCCGGGAGATCCGGTGGGCCGAGGTCGACGCGCTGGTCCTCGACGAGCCGCCCCGCCGCGACGGCTACTCCACCCCGCCGCGCCTGCTGCTGGTGCCCGCCCCGGGTGCGGCATTCGAATCGGTCACCGCCCGCCACCCGATCGACGGCCGGCCAGCCGTCGAGCTGCTGGTCTTCGACCAGGTCCGGGAGCAACCCGAGCAGGTGGCCGAGGCGCTCGCGCGCTGCGCTGGGGACCGGTTCGTCGACCTGCTCGCTCTGCGCCGCGCCGCCTTCGCCGCCCCGGACCTCCCGGTGGGCCTGCGTGGCTACCAGATGGATCGGGTCGACAGGTTGATCCGACGCGGCCAGGACGCCCTGATCTCCGGGGATGCGGCGACCCGGCAGGCGGCCCGGGGCGAGATCGAACGCGCCACCGCCGCCGGTCTGCCGATCGCTCAACGCGGCTACCCCACGTACCAGGCGGATGCGGTTCTGGAAGCCCTCGTCGCCGCGTTGGCCGACCACCAGTCCACCGATCGGGAGACCGCCCCATGACCGCGCAGGGACAGCACCTGACGGCCAGCACCGATGTGCCACGCCGCAACTGGGCCGGCAACGTGCGCTACGCCGCGCGGGAGTTCCACCGCCCCACCACCGTCGACGAGGTGCGCCGGCTGGTCGCCGGCAGCTCCCGGATCCGCGCGGTGGGCACCGGGCACTCCTTCAACCGCCTCGGCGACACCACCGGGGATCTGGTCTCGCTCGCCGGCCTGCCCCCGACGATCGAGATCGACCGCGAGCGCGGGCAGGTCACCGTCGCCGGCGCGCTGCGCTACGGCGACGTCGCCCGGCACCTGCACGGCCAGGGGTACGCGCTGGCCAACCTCGCCTCACTGCCGCACATCTCGGTCGCCGGCGCGGTGGCCACCGCCACCCACGGCTCCGGCCCCACCCACGGCAATCTGGCCACCTCGGTAGCCGCCCTGGAGCTGGTCAACGCCGACGGGGACCTGACGCACGTGGACCGCGACACCGACGGCGACACGTTCGCCGGCATGGTGGTCGGGCTCGGCGCGTTCGGCTTGGTCACCCGGGTAACCCTGGATCTGGTGCCGACGTTCGAGCTGCGCCAGTACGTGCGCCTCGACCTACCCGTCGAGGCGCTGGACGAGGCGTTCGACTCGGCGTACAGCGTGAGCGTGTTCACCGACTGGCGTACCCCGCGTCTGCGGGAGGTGTGGCGCAAGCAGCTCGCGGACCAGCCGCCGCCGGAGATGGACTGGCTCGGCACCACGGCCGCCGACCAGCCGCGACACCCGGTGCTCGGCATGCCGGCCGAGAACTGCACCCCACAGCTCGGCGTGCCGGGCCCGTGGCACGAGCGGTTGCCGCACTTCAAGCTCGGCTTCACCCCGAGCAGCGGTGACGAACTCCAGTCCGAGTACCACCTGCCGCGTACGGCGGCGGCCGGGGCGCTCGCCGCGCTGGCCGAGGTGGCGCACCTGATCGCCCCCGTGTTGCAGGTGTGCGAGCTGCGGACGGTGGCGGCCGACGAGCTGTGGCTCAGCCCGAACCACCAGCGGGACAGCTTCGTGGTCCACTTCACCTGGGTCGACGACGCCGACGCGGTGCTGCCGGTGCTGGCCGAGGTGGAGGACCGGCTGGCGCCGTTCGCGCCCCGCCCGCACTGGGGCAAGGTCTTCGTCACCGCCCCGACCGAGCTGGCCGCCCGCTACCCCCGCCACGCCGACTTCGCCGCCCTGCTGACCCGCCTGGACCCGACCGGCACGTTCCGCACCGACCTGCTGGACCGCTACTTCCCCCGCTGACCGACCGGGGTGCGCAGGCTGCCGCGCTGAACGGCACGGCTGATGTCGCTGGGGGAGACGATGCCGGTGAGCAGGCCGTCGTCGCTCACCACCAGGGCGCGGCCGTCGGCGCACTCGCTGAGCCGGGGGAGCAGGTCGTTGAGCTCTTCCCCCGCCTGCGCGAGGACCAGCTGGTCGGCCCGGCAGGCCACCTCGGCCAGCGTCGTCGACGTCCGTCGGTCGGCCGGTACGCCCCGCACCCGGTCCAGGGTGACGAGGCCGGTCGGTCTGCCGTCCTCGGTCAACGGCAGCGCCGAGTGCCGGTACGCGAAAAGGTAGTGGTCCACGAAGTCGGCGACCGTCATGTCCGCCGAGGCGGTCTGCGGCTGCGGTGTCATCACGTCGGCGACCCGGATGCCGCGCAGCGCGCTTCCGGCGCGGGCCTGCCGCTCCTCGACCCCGGCGGCGCCGATCAGGAACCAGCCGATCAGCGCCAGCCAGAGCCCACCGAAGCCGATACCGGACAGGAACTGCCACAGCCCGAGGCCGATCAGCAGCACACCCAGCACCCAGCCGGCCCGGGCGGCCACCACGGACGCTCGGCTCCGGTCGCCGGTGGCCTTCCACACCGCCGCGCGCAGCAGCCGGCCACCGTCCAGCGGTGCGGCCGGCAGCACGTTGAAGATCGCCAGGAGCACGTTGATGCCGGCCAGCCACGCGATCGCGCCGAAGAGCAGTCCACCCTGCCCGGCCAGCGCGAACAGCAGAGCGATGACACCGAAGAACGCCCCGAGCAGCAGGCTGACCAGCGGGCCGACGCCGGCGATCCGCAGCTCCGCGCCGGGGTCGCGCGGCTCGCCCTTCAGCTCGGCCACCCCGCCGAACAGCCAGAGCGTGATGCCGTCGACGGTCAACCCGTTGCGCTTGGCGACCACGGCGTGCGAGACCTCGTGGGCGAGCAGGCCGACGAAGAAGACAACCGCCGCGGCCAGACCGGCGAGGGTGTACGCCACCGGCGAGCGGTCCGGGTACGAGCGGGGAAACTGGTTCGCGGCCAGCCCCCACGCGATCAGCGCGAAGATGACCAGAACGCTCCAGTTGACCCCGACCGGCACCCCTGCGATCCGTCCGAGCCGGAAACTTGCCCTCATCCCTGTCCGTTACCCCCGGTTGGGCGAGCCATGCGACATGCCGCGCTAAGGAGCGTCGGTCCAGGGTATGCAGCGGGTAGGGTCAGAGTATGACTCGCCGGATCACCATCAGCCTGCCCGACGACGTGGCCGCGTACGTGGAGCGGACGCAGGGCAACACGTCGGGTTTCATCGCCGGGATCCTGCGCCGGAAAATGCGCGCCGACAACCTGCGGGCCCGGTGGGAGCAGCTCGGTTACGTGGTTACCGACGAGGACGTCGAACGGACCCGGTCCCACCTTGCCGCCCTGGCACCTATCACCGACGAGCAGCACGCGCGCAACGCCGAGTGGCTCCGCCAGTTCGACCAGGACGGGCCGGCCGCCGCGTGAACGGTCTGGTCCTGGACACGTCCGCCCTGCTCGCCTACGCCTCTGGCGACAGCGTCGAACCGGGGGCGATCCTGACCCTCGCCGAGGAGGACCCGGCGCAGGAGGTGTGGATCCCGGCACTCTGCCTGGGGCAGGCGCAGCTGGAGGTGGCTGGCACACCCGCCGTCCACCTCCTCGACCTGCTCCTGAGCGAGGAACGGGAGATCAAAGTCGCGGTGTACGACGCACCGACCAGTCGCCGGGTGGCCCGGATCGCAGCGCGGTTCGACGTGCCGCTGGACGTCGCGCACGCCGTTGCGACCGCCGTGCTGTACCGCTGTTACCTGGTGACCCGCGACCCCAAGCGGGTCGCCCCGGCGGTGCCGCCGGATCTGGAGATCCTCGACATCTCGCTCGACTGGAGTTGAGGGCACACTGACTGGCTCGTCACCGGACGTTAGATACGGCTGGCCAAAACAGCCGCTTCGTTCAGGAGGGAATCGAGTTCGTCGTCGGAGATCCTCCCACCGCCGAGCGTATGCAGAATGGCCAAGCCCTGGATACGACCCGCGATCTTAGGGTCGACGTCCATCTCGATGGTCGGGTCGAGAGCGGCGCTGATCAGCTTCTCTGCGCTGGTCGCGTCAGTCTCGGCACCACCGGTTGTCGTGCTCCGCATGTGGCTGACGAACCGGATCACCTCCTCCGGGCTGGCGCCGTTGGGGAAGTGGCGGTCGACCGCGAGGTAGAAGACCGCACCGAGCAGCGTGGCGAAACCCTCCCAGCCCTGACTGTCGAGGCGAGCCTCGATGCGGTCGTTCTCGGCGTGGTCGCCCGTCACCATGGTGCGGATGTAGGCGACCATGTCAGGACTGATCGTCACGATGCTTCCTCTCGCGATGCCGTTTGGTCATGTTCCACAGGCCCTTCAGGCCGACGGCCACGGCTCCAGCCGCCATGATGACGGAGCTGACCGGGTGTTCCAACTGTGGTCGATCTGCGGGCGGGGCGGGCTTGGGAGCGGCGGTGGAGGTCGCGGTGCCGCCGGGGCCGCCCTTGATCTGATGCATCAACTCACGAAGCCCGGCCGTCGTGGCCTGCTCAGCGTCCTGAAGGTTGCCCTCGGTCTCGTCCGCCTTCTTGACATGACGCCGGAGGAAGGCTTCGGCTCGGCTGCCCCTGCTCTCTGCCTCTGCGACCACTCGTTCGCCCGATGGTGATCCGTGGTCCCCGTCGACACGAGCGGGGACGGAACCCGGGGCGATCACGTTGACGTAGTTGGCGAGATGGTGCGCCGCGTTGCTAGTCAGCAGGCCGAGCCGGCCGGCTTTGTCGAGAGCGGTGCGGCTCTGGCTGATCGCCAGGCCGAGTTTCGGGTTCTCGCTTCCGCTACCGAGCCGGCCAAGATTTCCCTGAGCTTCGGCCGTGTCCTGCTGGGCGCTGCCGGCTTTGACGGCGAGGGCGTCCAACTTTTCAATGGCGGAGTTGAGCTGTGCCACGACCTGGGTGAGAAGCCCAGTCATCCGAGCGACTCCCGATAGCTGCCCGTGTTGTCCTTGATCACGGTGATCGTGCGGAGGATCAGCTCCACCTCGCGTTTGGCCGAGGTCAACGCCGTGCGGGCCTTGTTCGCCTCGTCATGTTGGCTGTCGTGCAGGGTGGTGAGGGTCAAGCTGGTTGCCTCGGCGAGTTGGGCACCGATCTCCTCGACCGTAGCGGCGGCTTCGCCGAGTAAGCCGTCGACTTCGCGGAGGGCGGCTTTGATCTCGCCGATGCTCACGTTCAGCCCAGCACGCTCATGTACTGCCGGGCGGCTTGGCTGCTGCCCTGCATGATGGTGGCCGCTTCAACCAGCCGCTGCTTACTCTGTTCCGCGCGGGCGATGGCTTCGCCGAGCGTCGGGTGACCGGTGCCGGCGGCCACCGCGCGTAGGCGGGCCAGCACCTGCTCGGTGCTCTCGATGGCAGCGCGGATCTGGTTTGTCGTGGTGTTGCTCTGGTCGGCTGCTTGGGCGAGCGCGGCCTTCACTTGTTCGATGCTGGCCATGCTGTCCTCCTGGTCGACTACGCGCGACGCGAATCACGTTCGTACGTTCCGTGGAGGGACGAACACTAACCGACACCAAGTACTGTCCGCAGCCCCGAGGCGCTGGTGCGGAGAGCGGTATGACACAGGGGAATATTTATACCTGTGTGTCATACCGCTCTGTGCCGAGTTACCTGCCGGCCGAGCTGGCGAACGTGGCTGGGCCGACTCGCGGGTGCTTACTGTCCCGCAGGCCAACAACGCCGGCCAACTGCGATGGCTGGGACCGGCGCTTCAGCGGCGGGGGGCCTCGCTGGCGATCGTCGCCTCCCGGGGCAGCGCCGCCGCCCGCAGCGCCCAGTCCAGCGTGTAGTCGGCGATCTCCTCCCAGCCGGGCGCCCCGACCGTGAAGTGCGACCGGCCGGGGAACTCCTCGTACGCGGTGAGCGCCCGGGACTTCTGGTAGAGCCCCGCGTTCGTGCGGACCACCGACGCCGGCACCACGTGGTCCTCTCCGCCGGCCATCAGCAGCAGCGGCGCCCGGTCGTTGCGCCCGACGTCGACGCGGGCGGGTGAGCGCGGGTCGACGTTGGCGAAGGCGCCCTCGAAGAACACCCGGCCGGCGCCGGGGACGGCGTAGCGCTGCCAGGCCCGGTCGGAGTCCTCCCGGCTCATGGTGTTGCCGAACGTATAGGCGAAGTCGTCCGGGGTGAAGGGGACAGCCCTGCTTCGGTTGGCGGGACTGCGCAGGATCGGGAAGCCGGAGCGCAGCTGACTCAGCGGCACCTTGAGCACTCCCTTGATCGCCGCCGGGTGCACCCCCACCACCGCCGCGCCGAGGCCCCGGTCGGCGAGGACCTGGGCGAACAGCCCACCGAACGAGTGCCCCATGATGATCGGCGGTCGAGGCAGCGCCCGGATGATCCGGTCGTAGTGGGCGACGATGGTGGCCATGCTCTGCTCGGCGATCGGGCTGGGGTCGTCGCGCAACTGCTCCACCGACCGGTCCATGCCGGGCCAGGCGGGGGCGATGACGTGCATCCCGCGCTCGGTGAACCGTTGGGCCCACCCCTCCCAGCTGCGGGAGGTCATCCAGAGTCCGTGGATCAGTACGACCGTGTCGACCTGGCCCTGCGGCGTGGCACCCATCGCGTCCTCCCGGTGTCGCGGCGTCCGGGCGCGCTTACCCGCTGCCGCGCCCGCGATGCCTCGGTTGGGGGCGGATGTGGCGGCGAGCGTGATGACTCAGGGGCATATTGATGACACGGAGGCATCACGCTCGCCGCGGTCCTCGCTCGCCGGCCCGTTCCTCTCCGTGCGATCCGGGCCCTGACAAATGTCACGGCCGGAACGTGACGGCCGCTCCGGGAGCCGACCTTCGCGACGCCGGAGCATCTATGCCATGACCAGTACGCATCCGGCCGTCGAGCTGAACGGCCTCACCAAGACCTTCGGTACGGTCACCGCCGTCGACGGGCTGAGCCTGCGGGTGCAGCCCGGCGAGGTGGTGGCGTTCCTCGGCCCCAACGGCGCGGGCAAGACCACCACCATCGACATGCTGCTCGGCCTGGCCCGCCCGGACGCGGGCACGGTCCGTGTCCTGGGCGGCACCGCCGACGACGCGGTGGCCCGGGGTCGGGTCGCCGCCGTACTCCAGACCGGCGGGCTGCTCAAGGACCTCACCGTCGGCGAGACCGTGCGGATGACCGCCCACTTCTACCGGCACACCCGCCCGGCCGCCGAGGTGCTGGAGCGCGCCGGCATCGCCGACATCGCCGACCGGATCGTGGGGCGGTGCTCCGGCGGTCAGCAGCAGCGGCTGCGTTTCGCCCTGGCCCTGCTGCCGGACCCGGACCTGATGGTGCTCGACGAGCCGACCACGGGGATGGACGTCGAGGGCCGCCGGGACTTCTGGCAGGCCCTGCGCCGCGACGCCCGCGACGGCAGGACCGTCATCTTCGCCACCCACTACCTGGACGAGGCGGACGCGTACGCCGACCGGATCGTGCTGGTCCGGCAGGGACGGATCGTTGCCGACGGCACCACCGCGGAGATCAAGAACCTGGCCGCCGGCCGTACGGTGCGGGCCACCCTGCCCGGCGCGGACCAGGCCGCGCTCGCCGCGCTGCCCGGCGTGGACGCCGTGGAGGTACGCGGCGACAGCGTCCTCGTGCGTACCGGCGACTCGGACGCGATCGCCCGTCACCTGCTCACCCGGACCGCCGCCCGGGACGTGGAGATCACCTCCCGCAACCTCGAGGACGCCTTCCTCGCCCTGACCACCGAGCGCATCGGAGCCTGAGATGTCCACCCTGCCGGCCACCCCCGCCGCCACCCGCACCGACAGTCAAACCCAGCCCGACCGCCGGCTGCCCGCGATGGGCGGCTTCGCCCCGGCAGTCCTCGGCATCGAACTGCGCCGGGTGCTGCGCAACCGCCGCACCCTCGCCTTCACGCTGATCATGCCGGCGGTCTTCTTCCTCATCTTCGGTCTGCCGCAGCGGGGGCAGACGCTGGACAACGGCCGACCCGTGACGGCGTACGTCATGATCAGCCTCGCCGTGTACGCGGCGATGGTGGCGACCACCAGCGCGGGCGGCGCGGTGGCCACCGAGCGCGCGTTGGGCTGGAGCCGGCAGCTGCGGCTCACCCCGCTGCGCCCGACCGCCTACGTGGCGACGAAGGTGGCGACAGCGATGACCCTCGGCCTGATCGCGGTCGTCATCGAGTTCGTGGTCGGCGCCGCGGCCGGCGTCCGCCTCCCGCTGGACGTCTGGCTGCTGTCCGGGCTCGCCGCGTGGCTCGGCTCGCTGGTCTTCGCCGCGTTCGGTCTGTTCATCGGCTACCTGGTGCCGGCCGAGAACGTCATGCAGTTCATTGGGCCGATCCTGGCGGTGCTGGCCATGTTCGGCGGGCTGTTCGTGCCGGTCGAGGTGCTGCCGCACGTGCTTCAGCAGGTCGCGAAGTTCACCCCGGTGTACGGGATGGGTGAGCTGGCCCGCGCACCGCTGACGGGCGACGGGGTGAGCATGGCCGGGGTGGCCAACATGGTCTTCTGGACTCTGGCCTTCGGCGTCGGCGCGGCCCGGCTGTTCCGCCGGGACACCGCTCGGGTCTGACCGCCGCGACCGCTAGCGTGGAGCCGATGGACCTCCCGACGGGGCAGCCCCAGCCGATGAACCGCCACTGGCGGTACATCGGCTGGCTGCTGGCCGCCGTGTGGCTGTTCTTCCTCAATGTGCCGATCTCCACGGCGCTGCAGCAGCCGGAGCCGTGGCGGCGGGTCGTCGGGGTGACCGCCCTGGTCGTCTTCGGTCTGGGCTACGTGCTGCTGTTCCAGTGGGCCCGCCGGCTGCGCCAGCTGCTGCTGCCGATCCCGGCGGGGCGGGCACGGGTGGCCCTGCTGGTGCTGCTCGCGGTGGGCCTGGCGAGCATCCCGGGCACCGACGGCGACTGGCTGGCGACCCTGGTCTACGTGGCCGCGGCCGGGGTGTTCCTGCTGCCGCCGTGGGAGGCGGCGGTCACCGTGGCGCTCTGCGCCGTGACTCCCGCGCTGGCGTCCTGGCTGGTGCCGGGCTGGGAGGCGGAGAACGGCATCGTCTTCGCGGTGCTGCTCGCCTCGTTCGCCATGTTCGGCGTGTCCCGACTGGCCCAGCGCAACAGCGAGTTGCAGGCCGCGCAGCAGGAGATCGGCCGGCTCGCGGTCGCCGAGGAACGGGCCCGCGCCGCGCGCGACCTGCACGACATCCTCGGGCACTCGCTGACCGTGGTGGCGATCAAGGCCGAGCTGGCCGGGCGGCTGATCGAGGTCGACACCGTCCGGGCGGCCGCCGAGATCGCCGAGGTGGAGAAGCTGGCGCGGGCGGCTCTGGCGGACGTGCGGCAGACCGTCGGGGCGTACCGGGAGGTCACCCTCGCCGGTGAGCTGGCCGGCGCGCAGTCCGCCCTCGCCGCGGCGGGCATCGCGGCCCAGGTGCCGGCCGAGACGCCGGAGCTGCCACCCGAGTGGGACCGGTTGTTCGGCTGGGCGGTACGCGAAGGGGTGACGAATGTGGTCCGGCACAGCGGGGCGCGGTGCTGCACGATCCGGGTGCGCCCGGACGGGGTCGAGGTCGGCGACGACGGTCGGGGGCCGTCCACTCCCGACACCAGCGGGTACGGGCTGGTGGGTCTGCGAGAGCGGGCCCGCCGGTTGGATGCCGTGGTGACAGTGGGTCGGCGGCGGGACGGCAGCGGATTCCTGCTGCGGGTGCACGCCCCGGCGGAGGCCCGGTGAGCGGCTCGTCGGCGCCGATCCGGCTGCTGCTCGCCGACGACCAGGCGCTGGTGCGGGGCGCGCTGGCTGCCCTGCTCTCGCTGGAGCCGGACCTGACAGTCGTGGCCGAGGTGGGCCGGGGCGACGAGGTGGTGCCCGAAGCGCTCCAGCACACGCCCGACGTGGCCCTGCTGGACGTGGAGATGCCCGGCCTGGACGGGATCGCCGCCACCGCCGCGCTGCGGGCCGCGCTGCCGGCGTGCCGGGTGCTGGTGGTGACCACGTTCGGTCGGCCCGGCTACCTGCGTCGCGCCATGGAGGCCGGCGCGAACGGCTTCGTGGTCAAGGACACCCCGGCCCGGCAGCTCGCCGACGCGGTCCGCCGGGTGCACGCGGGCCTGCGGGTGGTCGACCCGACGCTGGCCGCGGAGACCCTGGCCACCGGGGCGAGCCCGCTGACCGAGCGGGAGACCGAGGTGCTGCGGGCGGCGCGCGCCGGTGGCGCGGTCGCCGAGCTGGCGAAGGCGCTGCACCTGTCCGAGGGGACGGTGCGCAACCACCTGTCCGCGGCGATCGGCAAGACCGGCGCCCGCAACCGGGCGGCGGCGGTGCGCATCGCCGAGCAGAACGGTTGGCTGCTCGGCGACTGAGCGGCCTCGCTCAGGCGGTCGGCGGTGGGGTGGGGAGCTGGTCGACGACCACCAGGCTGCTGCCGGGTCGGACCTCGGCGAGCAGTTCCCGCTGGCCGCTGCGGGTGACCCGGATGCAGCCGTTGGTGGTGTTCTCGCCCAGGTCGTCGTCGTTGTGCCAGGTGTGCAGGCCGATGTGCGCGCCCTTGAGGCCGGTCGGCACCGCCTCCGGATCGTCGGGCACCGACCCGAGGGCGTAGATGTCCACCCCGCCGTAGACCTCCTCGGGTGGCGGGGTGCGCCCCAGGACGAAGGTCCGCCCGAGCGGCGTCTCCTGCCCGGACTGGCCGAGGCTCGTCTCCCAGGAGCGCACCGCCTTGCCGGCCCGGTACCAGGTGAGGCGGTGCACCTTGCGCTCCACCACGATCTGGTCGCGCAGCGCCACGGTGTCGAACCCGCCCGGTGCCAGCCAGGCCAGGCGCCGGTTGGCCGAGGGCAGCAGGACGGCGGTCCAGCCGACCCGGCGCTGGGCGATCGGCACGGTCAGCTCGACACCGGCGAGCGTCGGTTCGAAGAAGGCCAGCGGCCGTCCGCCGGGCGCGTCGTACGCGGCGATCCGCCGGGTCGGGTGCACGCCCTCGGTCAGGGGCGTGACGTCCATCGTGGCCGGGTCGGCGGGAAAACCCCTGGGTGCGGGGTCGTAGTCGAGCACCGGCAGGCCGTCCGGGGCGGGCGCGGCCGGCGGGACCGACTCCTCCGGGCTCTGCTCGACGCTGCTCGGCGTCGGATCGGCTGCCACCACGTTTCGACTCTCGGGAGCCGTCGAGCGTGGGGTGAGAGCCTGGCCGACCAGCAGCGCGGCGGCCAGCAGCACGGGTACGGCGATGCCGGCGGCGATCCAGCCGGCACGGCGGCGGTACGGGGACATTCGGTCAAACGGCACCAAACCACTTTATGGCTGTGGACGGTCCGGGGCCCCCGGTTCGGCGATACCCGCCGGCCGGAGGCCCCGGAGTCGGTCAGACCCGCGCGCCGATGTGGATGGCCACCGCGTCGTGCGCCGGAACGTTCGCGGCGAACCAGCCGTTACCGTCCACGGTGATCACCGGTCCGCTGCACGTGCCGCCCGCGTACGTGCCGTGGATGACGTCGCAGTACCGGCCGGCGGGCAGCCCCGTGTAGTACGAGCGACCGTTCACGGCGGAGTCCTCGTCGTTGAGCGTGACGAAGCCCTTGCCGCTGCGGCTGAACGCGATGTGGTTGTTGCCGTTGTCGTACCAGTTGGCCATGCCCGCGCCCTCGGTGGCGTTGCGGAAGCCGACCATGTTGGCGATCACCGGCCAGCGGTGCTCGCACTCCCAGCCGGAGTAGCAGGCGGTGTTCAGCGTCTTGTTGTTGCCGTCCGAGGGCGGGCCGGCGTCGCGGTTGCTGAAGGTGTAGCTGGACATGACGGTCGGCGAGCCGTACGGCCAGGCCAGCATGAAGGCGTTGGCGAGGGCGTAGATCCCCCGGTCGCGGTAGGTCAGCACCCCGCTGCTGTCGCGCTGGGTGTCGTGGTTGTCCACGAACACCGCGGCCGACCCGGTGGGCAGGTGCCCCCAGCCCTCGCCGAAGTTCTTCAGGTAGGCGAGCCGCTCGGAGCGGAAGACCCGGGCCAGGTCCTTGCCGTAGCGGAACTCGTGCACGTCACCGTTGCCGGTGTACTCGGTCGGCTGGACCGGCTCGCCGGCGCCGTAGATGACCTCCTGCACGAGGTACGCCGAGCGGGACAGCTTGGCCTTGATCGCGGCGATGTCGGCGGCCGGCATGTGCTTGCTGGCGTCCAGCCGGAAACCGTCGACGCCGAGCGAGAGCAGGTCGTTGAGGTACGACGCGATCTTCGTCCGGACGTAGTCCGACTCGGTCCTGAGGTCCGACAGGTTGACCAGCTCGCAGTTCTGCACCTCGTACCTGTCGTTGTAGTTGGCGATGTCGTCGCCGCCGTTGCGCCCGCAGTGGTGGAAGTCCTGGGTCTGGTAGATGCCCGGGTAGTCGTAGTGCGAGTACGACGAGCCGGCCCAGCCGGTGCCGCCGTTGTCCTGACCGGACATGTGGTTGATGACGGCGTCGACGAGCACCTTCACGCCTGCCGCGTGACAGGTGTTGACCATCGACTGGAACTGGGCCCGGGTGCCCTTGCGGGACTCGATCCGGTAGCTGACCGGCTGGTACGCCAGCCACCACTGGTTGCCCCGCACGTGCTCCTGCGGGGGCGAGACCTGGACGTAGCCGTAGCCCTTCGGGCCGAGCGTGCTCTGGCACTCGCTGGCCACCGACGGCCAGTTCCACTCGAAGAGCTGGACGATGACCTTCTTGGCGCCGGACGGGCTGGCGGCGGCCGGGGGTGCTGTCGCGGTGAGGGGGACGAGCAGGCTGGCGACCAGGCCGAGGGCGAGGATCGCCGAGCCGCGTCGACGTCGGTGCATCGGGACTCCTGACGGGAGCGGGGGTGGGGGTGGTGGTGCGGCGGGGGAATCGCATCGGTTGCTCGAATCTTGCAACCCATGCTGAAATTTGCCGAAAGGTTACAAGCGTGTTGCAACGACTGTCAATGCATGGACGGTGATCACTGTCCATGGTGGCCGCTACACGCGTCCCGGCGTCGGTCGGTTCGATCCGGCCCAGAAATTTCCGTCCCCGGGTGATCCGCTCGCCCCGCCGGTCCGTACTGGATGGGGGAGCAGGGGTCGGCCGGTGGTACGCCGCCGCGAGACGATCGAGGAGCAGATGGCCCGGGCAAAGCAGAACCAGAAGGCCACCGAGGTCCGGACCAGCACCAGCAGTCGGGGGGTGCGGACCCGGTCGCGCTCGGCGACGACGTTGCTGATCGCGTCCGTGCTGGCCGCGCTCTGGGCGGCGACAATGCTGACCGGCGCCGGTCAGACGGCGTACGCGTACGGCTTCTTCTTCACCGAGTTCTTCGCCGGGGTGATCTCCCTGGTGTCGTTGAGTCTCACCGTGATGCTGGGCCTGCTCGCCACCGACCGGCTGGTGCTGGGCATCTCGCACCGGGTGCTGATGCAGTCGGCGCACCGCGCCACAGGCGTCCTGGGCGTGGCCGGACTGTTCTTCCACGTCCTCACCAAGATCGCTACCGGTCGCGCGGCGGCGACCGACTCGCTGGTGCCGTTCGTCGGTGGCCGCGGCCTCTACGTCGGCCTCGGCACGGTGGCCGCTCTGCTCATGGTCAGCGTGATCTGGACCGGCATCATCCGGGCCCGCTTCGCCGGCGTCGGTCCGAAGTGGCTCTGGCGGGCCCTGCACTCCGCCGCGTACCTCGCCTGGCCCTTCGCGATCCTGCACGGCCTCAACGCCGGTCGGGCCGCGGCGTCCTGGGTGGTGCTCAGCTACCTCGCCTGCGTCCTGCTTGTCGTGTTTGCGCTGCTGGTCCGGCTCTCGGTCACCATCGGCCGGCGCAGCCGCGAGCAGCACCAGGCCGCCGTGCGGAACGCGGTGCTGGCCGGGCGGGGCACCGAGGAGAGCCGCGGGCGCTCGCTGCTGGCCGGCCTGAGCCGCCGCCGGGACACGAGCGAGGACAAGCGCCCGGCCTGGGCGGAGGCCACCACCGCCACCTGGACGGCCCCGGCCGGCCCCCGGCGGCGCGACCCCGAGCGGTTCACCGTTCCGGTGGTGCCCGAGCCCGGCTCGCTCGTCGAGCCGACCCGGCCCAGTCGACGACGGCGGGACGAGGCGCCGGCGGCTCGGCAGGACGCCGACCGACCGACGCGTGGACGGCGCGACGAGGCGGAGACCACGACCCGCCGGTCGAGCCGGCGCAGTGTCGAGGAGACCGGCACCCGTCTCCGCGACGAGGAGGAGTTGGAGCCGGTGACCCGGCGGCGCGCGTCGCGCAGCCGGGACCGGGACGAGGAGGCCGCCCCGACCCGACGCCGTCGCGCCGAGGAGCCGGCCGCCGAGCGCGGCAGCCGCCGGTCCCGCTCCGAGGACGAGGGCACCCGGTACTCCGCGCCGCCCCGCCGGGTGGTCGAGGAGCCGGAGGAGCCGTGGGACAGCCCGCGCCGCTGGCAGGCTGCCGAGCCGATCTCCGCCGGCCCGGTCTCCGCCGAGCCGATCTCGGCCGGCCCGATCTCGGCGGCGCCGCGCAGCGGCAGCGGCCGGCACAGCGTCGACGATGACCTGCCCGAGGAGCCGGACTACTGGCGCCCGCCGGCGCGGTACGTGCCCGAGGAAGTGCCGCCGCCCGTCGACGACACCCCCACCCTCGTCGACCTGGCGTCGCGGAGGGCCCGACGGGCCTCCGGCGAGGGCCGGTCCGCCAAGCGCCGCAAGGCCAGCGCGGACGCCGTGGACGGGGCGTACTGGGCCGGGCTGCGGGGTGAGGCGAAGTGATGCGGACGACGGTGCCGCCGGTGGCCTGCGTCGGTGAGCCTCGGCTGACCGCCGGCTTCGCCGAGTTCGGCCGGCTCGACCTGGCCGCGCACGAGGAGGTGCACGGGCCGATCGGTCCGATGGAGCCGGCGCAGTTGCTCCGGCTCGTCGAGGGCATGCAGCTCAAGGGCAAGGGCGGGGCGGGTTTCCCGTTCGCCCGCAAGCTGCGCGCCGTGCTGGAGTCCTGCGAGCGGCAGGACCTCGCCGCGGTGGTGGTCGTCAACGCCACCGAGGGCGAGCCGGCCAGCTGGAAGGACAAGGTGCTGCTCACCCGCGCTCCGCACCTGATCCTCGACGGCGCGGCGCTGGCCGCGTACGCGCTGGACGCCGAGGAGATCGTCATCGGCGTCGCCGACGACGGTGTCGGCCGGGACTCGCTGATGGAGGCTCTCGCGGAGCGCCGGATGCCGGTGCCGACAACAATCGTCACCGTGCCGCACCGGTTCATCTCCGGCGAGGGCGGTGCTCTGGTCAACGGCATCAACGGGCTGCCGCACATCCCTCCGGGCACCAAGAAGCGCTCCAGCGACTCGGGCGTCGGCGGTCTGCCCACTCTGCTGTCCAACGCCGAGACGTACGCCCAGCTCGCCGTCGGCGCGCGACTCGGCCCGTACGAGTACGCGGCGCTCGGCACCGACGACGAGCCGGGCACCGTGCTGCTCACGGTGACCGGCGCGGCGGGCCGGCCGGCGGTGGTGGAGTGCACGGCGGGCATGCCGCTGCGCGACGTTCTCGACCTGTGCGAGGTCCCGGACGTCCAGGGCATCCTGATGGGCGGCTACCACGGCAAGTGGATCACCCCGGAGGCCGCGGAGAAGGCCGAGGTCTCCCGCAAGGGCCTGGCCGCGGTGGGCGGCACCCTCGGCGCCGGCATCATCGTCCCGATCGGTGTGGACACCTGTCCGCTCGGCGAGGCCGCCCAGGTGGTGCGCTACCTGGCCGGGGAGTCCGCCGGCCAGTGCGGCCCGTGCAAGATGGGCCTGCCGGACCTGGCCCGCGCTGTCGACCTGGCCGTGGCGGGCAGCCAACCGGCCGACGTGGTGCGGGCCGCCGCCGGCGAGGTCAAGGGCCGCGGCGCGTGCAGCCACCCGGACGGCACGGCGCGGTTCGCCCTCTCCGCGATCGAGGTCTTCGCCGAGGACCTGCGGCTGCACAGCACCGGCGACGGCTGCGGCCGGCGGGTCAAGGGCGTCATGGGGCTGCCCGGCGCACCCGACCCCAACCCGCAGAAGCTCACCCTGGACTGGTCCCGCTGCGACGGGCACGGCCTCTGCGCGCACGTGGTGCCGGACTTCATCCGGCTGGACGGCAACGGCTATCCGGCGTTCCCGACCACACCCGTGCCGACCTGGCTGCGCGAGGGCGCCCTGAAGGCCGTCAAGGTCTGCCCGGAACTCGCCCTGCGTCTCGCGAAGGCCGAGTAGGAAAGGGCACTGACCACCACACCTGTCGAACGGAGCTGCGGATGCGCAAGCCGATCGGGTGGACAGCGGCGGCGTACCCGCCCCGCGCCGCCATCGTGGGGGCGCTCGTCGCCGCCCTGCTCGCCACGGCGTCCTGCACCGGCACGGTGCCGCCCGACGCCACCGCCGCCGGGACCCCGCCGACCCCGGCCAGCTCCGCGGCCACCCCGGCTGCCCCCGCGACCGGCGCACCGTCGGCCGCGCCGGCCCCGGTCCCGGACATCCTGCGCTTCACCGGCACCACCCTCACCGGCAGCGCGTTCGACGCGACGCGACTGGCCGGCCGGCCGGTGGTGCTCTGGTTCTGGGCGCCGTGGTGCGCCACCTGCGCCAGCCAGGCGTGGACGGTGGCCGAGATCGCGCCCCGCTACCGCGACACCGTGCCGATCGTCGGTGTCGCCGGGCTCGGCGAGCAGCGGGACATGAAGAACTTCGTCAGCGAGTTCGACCTCGGCGACATGCCGCAGATCGACGACCGCAAGGGCGTGCTCTGGAAGCGGTTCACGGTGACCGAGCAGAGCATCTTCGTGATCATCGACCGGGACGGCACCGTCGTCCATCAGGGCTTCCTGGACGGTGAGGCGCTCAGCGCCCGCGTCGCCGCCCTGGCCGGGGCGTGACCGCCCCGCTGCTGCTCGCGCTGACCGCCGGCATGCTCGGCGCGGTCAACCCGTGCGGCTTCGCGCTGCTGCCCGCGTACCTCTCGCTGTTGGTCGCCGGAGCGTCGGACGCCCGCGGCGCGGTCGGCCGCGCGCTCACCGCGGCGGCCGGGCTCACCCTGGGGTACGTGGTGGTCTTCGGCGCCTTCGGCCTGGCGCTCGCGCCGCTGGCCGGCTGGCTGCGTCCCCGGCTGCCGTGGCTGACCGTGGCGCTCGGGCTGCTGCTGGTGGTGGCCGGCTGTTGGCTGCTCGCCGGTCGGCGGCTGCCCGCGCCGGGGTGGTCCGCGCGGGCGCCCCGGCTGACGAGGTCCTGGCCGTCGATGGCGCTGTTCGGCGCGGCGTACGCGCTGGCGTCGTTGGGCTGCGCCATCGCACCGTTCCTGGCCATCGTGGTGACCAGCCTCCAGGCCGGCTCGACCGGCCGCGGGCTGGCGCTGTTCGGCGCGTACGCCCTCGGGATGGGTCTGGTGGTCGCTGTCGCCGCGCTCGGCGTGGCGCTGCTGCGCGATTCGCTGGTGGCCCGGTTGCGGGTCGCCGGCGCGCTGGTGCCCCGGCTCAGCGGCCTGGTGCTGCTGCTCGCGGGTGGGTACGTCGCCTGGTACGGCTGGTACGAGCTACGGCTGGCCGCCGGCCGCCGGGAAGCTCTCGAAGATCCGATCATCCGCGCGGCCTCGCAGGTGCAGCACGCCCTGGCCGAAACCGTCGACACGGTAGGCCCGGCGGTGCTCCTGACGACCCTGGCGGCGCTGCTGACCCTGGCAGCCCTGACCCGCCGCCGCCCTGTTGATCATGAAGTTATTGCCCCGACACGCCGAGGTGAGGGGCAATAACTTCATGATCAACGCCGGGTTCAGCGCGGGGTCAGGCGGTCTGTTCCCAGGCGGTCCTGGAGGACCTCGGGGATCAGGACGCTGCCGTCGGGCTGCTGGTTCTGCTCCAGGATGGCCGGGAAGAGCCGGCTGGTGGCCAGCGCGGAGCCGTTGAGGGTGTGCACGAAGCGGGTCTGCTTGGCGCCCGGCTCGCGGTAGCGGATGGCCGCCCGGCGGGCCTGGTAGTCGCCGGCCCAGGAGACCGACGACACCTCCTTGTACTTGCCCGTGCTCGGCATCCACACCTCGATGTCGAGGGTCTTCTTCATCGAGGCGCTCGCGTCGCCCGCCGAGAGCAGCGTCCGCTGGTAGTGCAGACCCAGCCCCTCGACCAGGCTCTCGGCGTGGGCGAGCATCTCCTCCAGTGCCGCGTCCGCCTGCTCGGGCAGGGTGAACTGGAAGATCTCCACCTTGTTGAACTGGTGCCCGCGCACCGTGCCGCGCTCGTCCGAGTGCGACCCGGCCGACTCGCGCCGGTAGCAGGGCGTGTACGCGAACGCCTTCAACGGCAGCTTCGTGGTCTCCAGGATCTCGTCCTGGTACGCGCCCAGGATCGCCGTCTCCGACGTGGGCAGCAGGAACTGCCCGCGCGGCGCGGAGTCGGAGTCCAGGTGGTAGACGTCGTCGTAGAACTTGGGGAACTGGCCGGCGGCGAAACCGGCCGAGTCGAGCAGCAGGTGCGGCGGGAGCAGGAACTCGTACCCGGCCTTGATGTGCTGGTCGACGAAGTAGTTGAGCAGCGCCCACTCCAGCCGCGCGCCGACCCCCGTGTAGATCCAGAAGCCGGAGCCGCCGAGCTTGACGCCGCGCTCGTAGTCGACCAGACCCAGCGCGCGGGACAGCTCCACGTGGTCGCGGACCTTCTCGATCGCCGGTGGCTCGCCGAAGGTCTTGACGACCCGGTTCGCCTCCTTGCCGCCGGGCAGAACGTCGTCGCTGGGCAGGTTCGGCAGCTCGCTCATCGCGTCGCGCAGCCGGGCCTGCACCTCGTCCAACTGGGACTCCAGCTCGGCGAGCTGCTTACGCTCCGCGTCGGGGGCGGTGACCTGCGGCTCGGTGCCGGCGCGCTTCGCCTGCGCGTACGCCCGGGCCTCCGCCTTGCGGCGCTGCCGGTCGGCATCGATCTCCGTGATCAGGGAACGCCGTTCCTGGTCGAGCCGCTGAATCTCGTCCAGGGCCCGATCGACCTCGGCGGGATCCAGACGCTTCGCCAGCGCGGTCGCCACCGCCTCGCGATCCTTCCGGATCAACTCCATGTCGAGCATGCTGCTCCGTACGCCTCCGTCCGGGGTTCACTGGTGAACCAACAGATGCTACCGTCGCGCACGTTTCCACCCGACTACGGGGAGCGCGACGGGTTTTACAGCCGGATCGGCATCAGCACGGAGAAGGTGTCCTCGTCGTTCGGCCGGCGCAGGGCCAGCGGGGCGATCGGCCCGTCCAGCTCCAGCACCAGCTGGGGGCCGCCGGCTGCGTCCAGCGCGTCGAGCAGATACCCGCCGTTGACCCCGAACCGCAGCCCGCGCATGGGATCGGGCGTCGGGTCGGCCGTGGACAGCTCGGCCGGGTGCAGCAGGCGCAGGCCGCCGTGGTCGTCGAGACCGAGGACGGAGACCGCCAGCGGCGTGCCGGCGTACTCGCGAGCCAGCGTGGGGGCGGCCGGGTCGCGCAGCGCCGCGCGCAGCGCCACCACGTCCACCGGGATGCGGTACGCGGCCGGCCGGGCGCCGACCGCCTCGCGCAGCAGCCGACGGTAGTCCGGGAAGTCGTACGGCAGGGCGGTGCCCGTCAGCGTCCGACCGGCCACCGTCACCGCCAGGTCGACGCCGGCCACTGTCAGCCGCACCGGCCGGGCGTCGGCGGGGTCGAGCAGCCGGCGTAGCCGGTCGACGAGGTCCACCGGCACGAGCACCCGCGCGGACGGCCCGTCGACGGCCGCGCCGGCCCGGGCCAGCGCGAGCCGGTGCCGATCGGTGGCGACCAGCCGCACACCGTCCGGCTCGACGTCGAGCAGCACGCCGGACAGCGCCGGCAGCTCCGCGTCCACGCCGACGGCGAAGCGCACCGCGTCGAGCGCGGCGGCCAGCTCGGCGGGGGAGAGCAGCAGCGTGGTCACCGTCGTGGGCGTCGGGTCGACCAGGGCCCGGAGCCGGACGATCTCGCGGCGGGCGTCGGCCAGCCCGTCGGCCAGCCGGCGCAGGTGCGCGTCGAGCAGCCGGTGCACCTCGGCCGGCTCGGCGCGGACGGCGGCGGCGATCTCGGGCACCGGCATGCCGACCCGGCGCAGCCCCGCGACCAGCCGGGCCGGGCCGATCTGCTCGTCGGTGTACCAGCGGTAGCCGGTCACCGGATCGACCAGGGCCGGCGCCAGCACACCCGCCGAGTCGTAGAAGCGCAGCGCGCTGACGGTCAGGCCGCTGGCCCGGGCCAACTCGCCGATGCTGTGCAGGTCGCTCACCACGTCGGGCATCCTGCCCCCTCGACCTGGTCGAGGGTCAAGCGGCCGGGCGTGCCCGGGTCGTCTCGTCCTGCTCGATCACCCGGAAGGTGAGCCCGGCCCGGACCAGCCGGGCCAGCAGCGCGTCACCCATCGCCGCGACCGGGGTGAGCTGGCCGGCGGTCGGCGGCAGGTCGTCGAACGCCAGGCACAGCGCCGACTCGGCGAGCATCTTCGCCGTCTCGTCGTAGCCCGGGTCGCCCCCCGCGACCTCGGTGACCACGCGCCTGCCGCCGCCGGTGCCGACGAACCGGACCCGGAACCAGGACGATGCCCGCTGCTGCGGGGTCGGGCCCTGCCCGGAGGCGAGCCGCCCGAGCAGCCAACGCCGGGTGGGCGGCACCTTCACCAGGCCGACAACCGCGCCGAGCCCCACCGCGCTGACCAGCACGGTCGGCAGTCGCTTCACGGCGGCGAAGTGCCGGTAGCGAAAGTCCGGGCCGTACTCCGGGCGGCTCGCGGCCGACCGGCGGATCACCTGCGGGTCGATGGTGGGCAGCGGCACGGTCCAGATGCCCAGCTCCGTCGAGCGGGCCAGCCGGCCCGGCACCGCCCGGACCCGGCGGTCGACCGGGCGCGGCTCGACCGCACGGCGGGCCCGGGCGGCCCGGCTGGCCTCCCCGGTCCGGGCGAACGCGGTGAGGGCGGAATGGTACGTCCCGGCGGAGAACCGGCCACCGGCGCGGACGTAGCCGTCCACGGTGATCGGGACGTCGGCGGGCAGCTGCTTGACGGTGAACCAGACGCCCAGGTCGTGCGGGATGGAGTCGAACCCGCAGGCGTGCACCAACCGGGCGCCGCTGGCGGTCGCCTCGGCGTGGTGGCGGACGTACATCAGGTCGACGAACTCCGACTCCCCGGTGATGTCCAGGTAGTCGGTGCCGGCCCGGGCGCAGGCCGCGACAAGTGGCTGCCCGTGGTGGACGTACGGGCCGACGGTGCTGGCGACCACGCGGGCGCTCTCCGCAACGGCCCGCAGCGAACCGGCGTCGGTCACGTCGGCGGTGAGCAGCGGCAGGTCGGCCAGGGC
This sequence comes from Micromonospora sp. DT63, assembly GCF_049841615.1. Lineage (NCBI taxonomy): Bacteria > Bacillati > Actinomycetota > Actinomycetes > Micromonosporales > Micromonosporaceae > Micromonospora > Micromonospora sp. DT63. Next base: position 103,577 of record NZ_JBNCKQ010000005.1, read on the forward strand.
GGGGTCGATCGCGGCGAGCCGGTCGCGCACGGCGGCGAGGCGATCGGCGTTGCGCCCGGCCAGCGCCCACCGCAACCCGGGCGGCGCGTGCCGGGCAAGATACTCGGCCGTCAGCCCTCCGGTGAAGCCGGTCGCCCCGAACAGCACCACGTCGTACGCCCGCTCCCCAGCCATCCCCCGAGTCTGCCACCCGCCATCGCCCAGCGCCGATCGGCAGGCGCGGTCACGGCGTGAACACGGCCCGGACGCAGCCGTCGGCGCGGTCGGCGAACAGCGCGTACCCGCGGGGGCCGTCCTCGAGCGGCAGCCGGTGGGTGGCCAGGTGCTCGGTGCGCAGCTCGTCGCGGGCCATCCGGTGCAGCAGCATCGGCACGTCGCGCAGGTCCGGCCGGCGCGATCCCCGCAGGGTGAGCCGCTTGTCCGTCACCGCGCCCAGCGCGAACGCGTCCACGTGCCCCGGGGCCCCGCCGAGCACCACCACCACACCGTCCTTGCGGCAGGCGTGCACCGCCTCGCGCACCGCGTCCGGGCGGTCGACGTCCCGGCCGGTCAACCGATCGGCGACCGACCTGGTCGGCGGTACGCCCACCGCGACCACGCACACGTCCGGGCCGCGTCCACCGCTGCGCTCCCGCAGCTCCGCCGCGACGTCGGTGCTGCGGTAGTCCAGCGTCTCCGCCCCGGCGTGCCGCTCGGCCATCCGCAGCCGGTCGGCGTGCCTGTCGACGACGAGCACCCGGGCAGCGCCGCGCAGGGTCGCGGCGCGAGCGGTCAACTGACCCACCGCCCCGGCGCCCCACACCGCCACCACGTCGCCGGGTCGCACCTCGCCCAGCTCGGCCGCCAGCCAGCCGGTGGGCGCCGCGTCGGCGGCGAACAGCGCCCGGTCGTCGCCGACCGCGTCCGGCACCCGGAACGCGCCCACGTCGGCGTACGGCACCCGGACGTACTCGGCGTGGCCGCCCGCGAAGCCACCCGCCGCGCGGGGCCGGCCGAAACAGCCGGCGTCCGAACGCCCCAGGCCCGGATCGACGCTCGCCACGTCGGTGCCGCCGTTGTCGCAGCAGGAGTGCCGTCCCCGCCGGCAGTACCAGCAACCGCCGCACGCGACACTCGCGCCGACCACCACCCGGTCGCCGACCCGGTGTCGCCGGACCGCCGGACCGGTCTCGACGACCTCGCCCAGGAACTCCGTCCCCAGCACGTCACCGGCGCGCAGCAGCGGGTCCCGGCCGGCCAGGAGCGGCAGGTCGACGCCGCTGGTGGCGCTGCGGCGGACGCGGACGATGACGTCCCGCTCGTTGCGCAGCTCCGGGTCGGGCACCTCGCGTACCGCCAGCTCGTCGGCGGCCACCCAGCACAGCGCCCTCACCCGCGGGCCGCCCCGCGGTCCAGTGCCGAGCGGTCCGCGCGCAGCACCTCGCCGGCCTCCACGCGCTGCTTGACCTGCCGCAGGGTCCGGCGGACCAGCAGTCGCGGGTCGTCGCCGACCAGATGCGCGGCCAGACCGGTCGCCGCGACGGCCCCGGCCAGCGGGCGAGCGGCCAACTCGGTGCCCCGGTCACCGGGCGCCGGCCGTACCCGCACCTCGACCGCGCCGTCCAGGTCGCGCAACGGCTCCGGCCACCGGCCGCCGGGAAGGACCTGGTCCGGGGGCCGGTCCACCGTCACGACCTCCCACCCGGTGGCCGCGCCCCGGTAGCGGTCCGCGCCGGGCCGGCCACGCCGCAGCGGTACGCGCACCAGCCGCGCCACCCCGGCCCACGCGCCGGCGCCGAGAGCGGATCTCGCCCGCGCCAGCCGTCTGATCGGTCCCATCCGTCCTCCCGGTCCACGTCCCGTGATCATCGGTCGCGGCCGGGTGAAGCGGGCTCGCCCGGAAGGGGTGAACAGGTTCGGGCCGGGTAACCGCTCGCCGACCGGGGGTGGAGCGCGTCGTGGGGGTGGGGCCGGGTGCCGGAGCAGCAGGATCACGCGCGAGTCGGCACGGCGCCGCAACGCCGGGGGGAGCAGCCGCCGCTGCTGGCGTCGCGGCTGACCCCGACCGTGCCGCCCGAGCCGGTGGTGGCCCGGCCCCGCCTGCTGCGCCGGCTCGACGAGGGGGGTGCCGGCCCGGTCACCCTGGTCGCCGCGCCCGCCGGCTGGGGCAAGACCACACTGCTCGCCTCCTGGGTCCGGTTGGCCGACCCCGGGTCGACGTCCGGGCCGGCGTGGGTGTCGGTGGAGACCGGCGACGACGGCGACCGGCTCTGGGCGTACCTGGCGGCGGCGTTGCGCACGGCCACCGGGGCGGCGGACGACGACCTGGTGACGCCGCTGCCCACCGGCCCGCCGCGCCCGGACCAGCTGGAGCTGCTGGCGGCCGGGCTCGCGGCGGCGGAGCAGCCCGTCCTGCTGGTCCTGGACGATCTGCACCGGATCACCGACCCGGCGGCGCTGACCGGGCTGGAGTTCCTGCTGCGGCACTCCGAGCAGCGGCTGCACCTGGTGGTCGGTGCGCGGGCCGGGCTGCCGCTGGCCCTGCACCGGCTGCGCCTCGCCGGTGAGCTGACCGAGATCGGCCCACAGGAGCTGGCCTTCACCGACGACGAGGTGGCCGACCTGCTGACCGCGCACGGCGCACCACTGCCGGCGGCGGCGGTGCGCCGGCTACGCGAACGCACCGGGGGTTGGCCGGCGGCGCTGCGGATCGCCGCGCTGGCGTTGCGCGGGCAACCCGACCCCGAGCGCTGGGTGGGGCAGTTCGGCGGCGACCAACCGGAGATCGCCGGCTATCTGCACGAGGAGGTGCTGGCCGCCGTCGACCCGGCCGACCGGGACCTGCTGCGCCGTACGGCCCTCGCCGAGACGGTCTGCGCCGATCTGGCCGAGGCGCTGACCGGCCGCGCGGACGCCGGGCAGGCGCTGGCCGACCTGGCCGGGGCCGGTGGCCTGCTGCACCCCGAGGGCACCCGCCCGCCCTGGTACCGCTGTGACCCGCTGCTCGCCGACCTGCTCCGCGCCGAGCTGGCCCGGATGCCCGCTGACGAGGTGCGGGAGCTGCACGCGCGAGCGGCCGACTGGTACGCCGGCGCGGGCCGCCCGGCCGACGGGTTGCGGCACGCCCTCGCCGGTGGCCGGTGGGACCTGGCCGGCGACCTGTTCGTCGCACACTGGCCGGAGCTGACCCGCTACGACAGCGACCCGGTGGGCGGGTCGCTGTCGTCGTCCCCGCCGTCCCCGCCGCCGGAGGTGGTGCACGCCGATCCGGAGGTGGCTCTGGCCTGTGCCGCCGAGCGCGCGTACGCCGGTGACCTGCCCGCCGCGACCGACCACCTGCGCAGGGCCGCCGGGCAGGCCGGCGCGCTACCCGTGCCGCGGCGGGACCGGTTCCTGCGGCTGGCCACCGCGCTGGAGCTGACCCTGGCCCGGCTCGCCGGTGACCTCCCGCAGGCGCGTGCCGCCGCCGCCCGGCTGCTGCGTACCCGCCCGACCGACAGCCCACCGGTCGGGGTGCCGGATCGCCAGGCGGTCGGGCAGGACGGCCGGGCGGCTCGGGTGCCCGAGCCGTTGTCGACCCGCCCGTCGGACGCCGACGACGCGGACCTGCGGGCCTTCACGGGCACCGCGCTGGGTCTCGTCGAGCTGTCGGCCGGCGCGCTGCCCGACGGGCGGTTCGTCCGCGCCCGGGCGGCGGCCCGGGAGGCGGGTCGGCCGCGTACCGAGCTGGTCGCCGCCAGCCGCTCCGCGCTCCTGCTCGCCGTGCGCGGTGACCTGGGCGCGGCCGAGGCGGCGGCCCGCGACGCGTTGGGCATGCCGCTCTGTCGAGGCTGGTCCTGCCGGCTCGACTGCGGCTACGCGTACCTGGCGCTGGCGGTGGTGGCCCTGCACCGCGACCAGCCCGAGGAAGCTGTCGCGAACCTCACGCTCGCCGCCCCGGCCACCGGCGTGGCGGGCACGGCGGGCCCGGCGGGAGCGGCCGGTGGGGTCGGCCTCGCCGAGGCCGGTACGTCCGACCGGTCGGGGTCGAGCGCGGAGCCGGTGGCGGCGGCGGTCTTCGCGTGGTGTCGCGCGGCGCTCGACCGGGACGCCGGCGACCCGGCGGCCGCCCAGCGGCTGCTCGCCCGCGCCCGGGAGGCGCTGCCCGACGAGCCGGCCGCCGCCGAACTGTCCGGCCTGCTCCGGGCGGCCGAGGTCGAGACCCGGGCCGAGCGGGGTGACCTGGACAGCGCCCGCGACCTGCTGGCCGATGTGACCGGCGAGGCGGCCACCCCGGCGCTCGACGTCGCGCTGGCCCGGCTGGAGCTGCGCGCCGGGGACCTCGGCGCCGCCGGGCGGGCGTTGCCGGGCTGGCAGGCGCCGCCGGCCGCCGACTGGCCCCTTCCGGTACGCCTGGACGCCGGCCTGCTGGAGGCGGTGCTCGCCGACCGGGCCGGGGACGCACGCCGGGCCGGACGCGTCCTGGAGCAGGTGCTGGACCTGGCCGGCCCGCAGGGCTGCCGCCGGGCGTTCACCCGGGCCCAACCGTCGGTGCGGGACCTGCTGGCCGCCCACCTGGATGCCGGCACCGCGCACTTCTCGCTGGTCAGCGATCTCGTCCGGGGCGTCGAGGAGAGCACACCCCGGCCGGCGGCCGAGCCGGGTGGACTGCTCGACGAGCCGCTCACCGAGCGGGAGTTGACCATCCTGCGCTACCTGCAGAGCATCCTGTCCAACGTGGAGATCGCCGCCGAGCTGTCGTTGTCGATCAACACGGTGAAGACCCACGTGCGCAACATCTACCGCAAGCTCGGCGCGACCCGCCGGCGCGAGGCGGTCCGGCGGGCGCGCGAGCTGCGGCTGATCTGAGCGGCCGGGCAGCCGCCCGGACCGGCGTCACGTCAGGCGTTCGCCGCCGCGTCCACGGCGGCCAGCAGGTCGGGCAGGTCGTACCCACCGTCGTGCCGGACGTCGTTGACGAAGAGCGTCGGCGTGCCGTTGACACCGCTGCGGATACCGCCGACGAAGTCCCGACGGACCCGGTCGGCGTACGCCCCGCGCTCCACCTCGGCGTTCAGCTCGTCCGTGGGCAGGCCGAGCTGCTCGACGCCGAGCGAGAGGTGCACGGGGTCCAACTGGTCCTGGTGTTCGTACAGCCAGTCGTGCATCTCCCAGAACTTGCCCCGCGACGCGGCGGCCTCCGCCGTCTCAGCGGCCCGTTCGGCGTACGGGTGGACGTTGGCGATCGGGAAGTAGCGGTAGATCAGCCGTACCGTGTCGGCGCGCTGGCGCAGCAACTCGTGCAGGTTCGGGTACGCGGCACCGCAGAACCGGCACTGGAAGTCGCCGTACTCGATGATCGTCACCGGGGCGTTGGACGGCCCGCGGACGTGGTCCTCGATGGTCACCGGCTCCCGGAGCCGGGCGGTGACCTGAAGTGGCGTGGTCATCCGGCCATCACCTTCCGATCGCGGGCGAGGTTGTCCAGGGCGTCGAAGATCCCGTCCGCGCCCGGGTTGACGTCGGGTGCCGACAGGTAGCTCCACGCCACAGTCCCGGCCTGGTCGAGCACCACCAGCGCCCGGGCCGCCTCACCCTGCGGGGTGTACGCGCCGTACCGGCGGGCCACCTCGCCCTTGGGCTCGAAGTCGGACAGCAGCGGGAAGGCGATGCCCCTGCTCTCGGCGAACGCCCGGTGCGACCAGATGCTGTCCACCGAGATGCCGAGCACCATCGCCTGGTACTGGTCGAACACCGGTGCCGCCGCCTGGTAGAGCGACATCTGGTCCCCGCAGACGGGGCTCCAGTCGGCGGGGTAGAAGACGAGCACGACCGGGCGACCCCGGAACTGCTCGGGGCCGGTCTGGCGCCCGTCCGGAGTGCTCGCCAGGGTGAAGCCGGGCGCGGGGCGCCCGGGTTGGATCAGCCCGTTCGGATCACTCATGCACCCAGCCTGCCGGCGGGGCGGGTGAGGCCGGCTCACCCGCCCCGGGTGGTTGCGCGCTCAGCGCAGGACCGGTGCGACAGCGATGTGGTTCTGAACCTCCCGGATGCCCGGTGCGGACCAGGCCACCTGCTCCACCTCGGCGCGTTCGGGCATGGAATGCACCAGTCCGGCGAGCACCGCCGTGTCGCCGTGCACCCGGACGGTGATCCGCTCGGCCTCGGTGGCGCCGGCCCGGGCCAGCGCGTCCACGATCTGATCGGCAACGTTCACGCCGTCCGGCGGCGCGTTCGGCCGGACGGTGACGCCGTTGCTGACCCCCCGTACGCCGGTGAGCCGGCAGACCGCCCGTTCGGCGGCCCGGCGCTGGTACTCCCACTCGACCTCGCCGTGCAGCGTCACCCAGCCGGCCGAGACGGTGACCTGGAGCTTCTCGATGGGCACGAACGCGTCCCACTCCAAGGCGTGGCCCGCCGCGGCGGCCAGGTCCGGGTCGGCACGCTCGTCGCCGCCGGGCAGCTGCACGGTCAGATCGTTCGCGACCGCCCGTACTCCGACGACCCGGTGCGCGGCCCGTTCCCCGGCCCACTTCTTCGCGTAGCTGTCCACCCGCCCGGTCAACGTGACGACGCCCTCGGCGACGGTGACGCCGATCTCGTGCGGCTGCACCCGGGGTTCCCAGGTCAACTCGTCGAGTACGGCGGACTGGATGTCCTGGTCGGTCCGCGTGATCGTCGCGACGGCCATCGGGCCCTCCCTCCGCTGCGTGCGCTGGCTGGCGGACCGGGTGACGGCCGTGGCCGGCAGGCCCGCCGGGGTCCGATCGTGCCGGCCACCGGGGTGAGCGGACCTCACCCGATCCGGACGACGGACCGGCCGGACCTGCCCGTGCCGCGCGTCGACCGGGCACCGCCGTCGATGATGGGAGCGCTTCCATAGCGGCGTCGAATCGGTTAGGGTGAGTGCGTTCCTCGATCGCGGGAGCCTCGCGTCGGGTGGTTGGAGCCAGGGCAAGCTCCGATCCGTCCCCCCGCGTCGTCGTCCGTCCCCCGGGCCACGGCGCACCACCTCCGGTCGATCCTTCCCCGCGTCGTCGCCCGTCCCCCGAGCCGCGACGTCACACTGGTCGATCCCGTCTCCCGGGTCTCCACCCCCGGAGAGGAACCACAGATGCCCAGATCACTGGCCGGCGCTCTCGTGTCGGCGTTGGCGGTCGCCACGGCCGTCGTGGCGGTCCCCATCACCGCCGCGGGCTCTGCCGCGGCCCCGGCCGCCGCCGAGGCGTACACCTGGCGCAACGTCCCGGTCGGCGGCGGCGGCTTCGTGCCCGGCATCGTCTTCAACCCCACCGAGAAGAACCTGATCTACGCGCGGACGGACATCGGCGGGGCCTACCGCTGGGAGCAGTCCAGCCAGTCGTGGACGCCGCTGCTCGACTGGGTCGGCGCGGACCGCTGGGGCTACAACGGCGTCGTCAGCATCGCCACCGACCCGGTGCAGACCAACCGGGTGTACGCGGCCGTCGGCATGTACACCAACGGCTGGGACCCGAACAACGGCGCGATCCTGCGCTCGTCCGACAAGGGCGCCACCTGGCAGATCACCGAGTTGCCGTTCAAGAACGGTGGCAACATGCCGGGCCGGGGCATGGGGGAGCGGCTGGCCGTCGACCCCAACCGGAACAACATCGTCTACTACGGCGCCGAGGGCGGCAACGGGCTGTGGCGCAGCACCGACTACGGGGCCACGTGGGCCCGGGTCACCGCCTTCCCGAACGCCGGCAACTACCGGGCCGACCCCAGTGACCCGAACGGCTACAACGGGCAGAACCAGGGCCTCACCTGGGTCAGCTTCGACAAGAGCACAGGCACCGCCGGGTCCACCACCCAGACGATCTACGTGGGCGTGGCGGACAAGGAGAATCCCGTCTACCGCAGCACCGACGGCGGTGTGACCTGGACGCGTATCCCCGGGCAACCCACCGGCTACCTGGCGCACAAGGGTGTCGTCGACCCGGTCGGCGGTCACCTCTACATCGCCACCAGCGACACCGGCGGCCCGTACGACGGCGGCAAGGGCGACGTCTGGAAGTTCACCCGCTCGACCGGTGCCTGGACGCGGATCAGCCCGATTCCCTCCACGAGCGGCGACGACTACTTCGGCTACAGCGGTCTGACCATCGACCGGCAGCACCCGAACACGCTGATGGTGGCCACCCAGGTCTCCTGGTGGCCGGACGCGATCTTCTTCCGCAGCACCGACGGCGGGGCGAGCTGGACCCGGATCTGGGACTTCACCAGCTACCCGCAGCGGTCCAAGCGCTACACCATGGACATCAGCTCGGTGCCCTGGCTGACCTTCGGCACCAACCCGGCGCCTCCGGAGGAGACGCCCAAGCTCGGCTGGATGAACGAGTCGGTCGAGATCGACCCGCACGACTCCAACCGGATGATGTACGGCACCGGCGCCACCATCTACGGCACCACGGACCTCACCAAGTGGGACACCGGCGGTCAGCTCACCCTCCGGCCGATGGTCCGGGGCCTGGAGGAGACCGCAGTCCTCGACCTGATCAGCCCGCCCAGCGGGGCGCCACTGATCAGCGCGCTCGGCGACGTCGGCGGGTTCCGACACACCGACCTCGACACCATCCCGTCAATGCTCTTCACCCAGCCAGTCTTCACGAGCACCACCAGCCTGGACTACGCCGAGAGCAAGCCGGCCGTGCTGGTCCGTGCCGGCAACTTCACCGACGCGGACCGTCCCAACGACAGCCACGTCGCCTTCTCCACCGACGGCGGCGCGACCTGGTTCCAGGGCACCGAGCCGTCCGGCGTCAACACCGGCGGCACGGTCGCGGCGGCGGCCGACGGCAGCCGGTTCGTCTGGTCGCCCGGCGACGCCGGCCAGCGCGTCGTCTACTCCGTCGGCTTCGGCAACTCGTGGTCGCCGTCCACCGGCATCCCCGCCAACGCGATCATTGAGTCCGACCGGGTCGACAGCAACCGGTTCTACGGCTTCAGCGGCGGGCGGGTCTACCTGAGCACCAACGGCGGCGCGACCTTCACCGCCACGGCGGCGACCGGGTTGCCCACCACCGACGTACGGTTCAAGGCGCTGCCCGGTCGGACGGGTGAGCTGTGGCTGGCCGGGCCGGGTGGGCTGTGGCGCTCCACCGACTCCGGTGCCAGCTTCACCAAGCTGGGCGGTGTCAGCGCCTCCGGCAACGTCGGCTTCGGCAAGGCGGCCCCCGGCCGGACCAACCCCGCCGTCTTCCTCTACGGCACCGTGGACGGTCAGGCCGGCGTGCACCGCTCCGACGACGGCGGAACGACCTGGGTCCGCATCAACGACGACCGCCACCAGTACGGCAACCCGACCGAGGCGCTGACCGGCGACCCCCGCGTCTACGGCCGCGTCTACCTCGGCACCAACGGTCGCGGCATCCTGGTCGCCGACCGCACCGGCGGCACGCCGACCACCCCGCCTCCGACGACGCCGCCTCCGACGACGCCGCCTCCGACCACGCCGCCTCCGACCACGCCGCCTCCGACCACGCCGCCTCCGACCACGCCGCCTCCGACCACGCCGCCCCCGGCTGGGGGATGTGCGGCGGCCTACCGGGTGACCGGCTCCTGGTCGGGTGGATTCCAGGCGGAAGTGGTGGTCAGCAACCCGGGCACCCGGCCCATCGCCGGCTGGACGCTGGGCTGGACCTTCCCCAACGGCCAGCAGATCAGTCAGCTCTGGGGCGGCACCCACACCCAGACCGGGGCGGTCGTCTCGGTCGTGGACAGCGGCTGGAACGGCGCGCTCGGCGCCGGCGCCAGCACCACGATCGGTTTCCTCGCTTCCTGGACCGGCAGCAACGCGCCACCGGCCACCGTGAGCTGCTCGAGTCGCTGACCCGGTGGCCCGGCGTCGTCCGGGCCACCCGAGAACACCGGTCCGCCGGGGCTGCCTGAGGGGTCCGGCACCCCGGCGGACCGGCCCGATCCCGATCGTCGAGCCACCGAGCGGGCAATGCGAACGGGCCCCGTCGACCAGAAGGTCGGCGGGGCCCGTTCGGGTTGTCGGGAGCTAGTCGTCCAGGCCGACGGGGGAGTTGGGGCGGTCGACGTCGACGAACTCGACGTCGTCCACCGCGCGGTCGTCCCGGCTGCCGGCGGCACGGGCAGCGGAGCCGACGGCCCAGCCGACCGCCGCGCCGACCAGCGCGGCCCCGATCAGGAGCGTCCACGGCAGCGCCGGCTGGCGCCCGGCGAGCGCGTCGAAGGCGCGCGAGGCCCGACGACGGGCCTCCTCCGCCGCGGAGCCGACCAGGTCACCCGCCCCGTCGGCGAGATCGCCGCTGCTGCGACGGGCCGAACGGGCGGTGTCCCGGACACTGTCGCCTGCGGAGCTGACGGCGGAGAGCAGGTGCTCCCACGCCTGGTCCGCGATCCGCTCCGGCTTGCTGCGCCGGTCCAGCAGGTTGGTTCCGAACATCGTGGTTACCTCCTCGGGTGCCGAAGCCGCCGGCCACTTCGGACCTCGGCGTCTGTCCAGCGCGGCAGGTTTCGCTGATGTCGCAGTGCCCCGGGCCGGTCGGGCGCAAACCCGGTCGGCCGCGGCTCACCGGATCGTCAGCGCACCGCCACCACGGCCGCGCCGCGGGCGAAGTCGTCATCGTCGTCGTCATCGTCGTCCCCGCCGCCGAAACCGCAGGCCAGCACGAGGGCGAGCAGCACGCCGACTCCGGCCAGCCCGGCCAGTCGCTTGATCATCGAAGGTCCTCTCCGTCACGGTGGGTGTCCCGGGGCTGATGCTAGGTGGCGTCGGCAACCGCCCGACGGGATCGGACCTGACGCGTTCGCGGGACCCGGACACGACACGCCGGTCCCAGTCGGTGCCGGCGTACGGGGTGGGTCGGTTGTCGGGCGTGTCGGGTCGCGCCCGCTACCCTGGTCCGGCGACGCGTCGGTTCCGACCGATCGTGGAGTGGTCAGATAACGAAAAGTATTGGTTGATCAGATACCGAAAAGTGGGGATATGGGCGACTTTGTGCGCCCGGATCCGTGAATTGCTCATCCCGAGGGGTGGCGACCGAGGCCGTCGGAGGAATACTCTCGGTCGCGGCCCGCGTACTGATGAGACGCCCGGGGGACGGGCGGGTGGAGGTGCTCGCGTGAGCCTGTCGATCGTGAAGTCGGTCCTGTCCGGTGGTGTCGTGGAGATCGCCCCCCGGGGCGAGATCGACGTCGACACAGCGTACGAGGTGCGTGAAGCGATTGCGGAGGTGCTGGCCAAGAGCCGCCCGCTCCGCATCGAGCTGAACATGAGGCTGGTCACCTTCATCGACTCGGTCGGCATCAGCGCCATGGTCGCCGGCTTCCAGACCGCCGAGGTCAGCGGCGTCAAGCTGGTGGTCACCGAGCCCAGCCGGTTCGTGCACCGTCAACTCTGGGTGACCGGTCTGCTCGGTCTCTTCGGCGCACCGGAGCCCTACTTCGCCGGGGCCGCCACCCCCGAGGTGCTTCCGGGCGCCTGAGCGCCGGCCGTCAGGGTTGCTCGTCCAGACCGATCAGGTCCACGTCGGTCACCTCGGTGACCGCCCGGATGGCCGTCACCGACGCGTACCCGGCGGCCAGCAACGCCAGGTCCGTCCCGGGCTGCGCGGCCTGGCCGGGCTCCTCCAGCGCAGTACGCACGAAGCCGTGCCCCGACTCGGCCACCGTCATCTGCACCTGACCGAAGCTGGCCAGGGAGCCGCGACGTACCCCGCGCAACTGTCCGTGCGGCAGGTCGGGTGCGTTGACGTTGAGCACGCTCTCCGGCGGCGCGGCGGTCAACCGGGGGAGCAGGTCCAGGGCGACCCGCGCGGCGGTGTCCCAGTGCCGTTCGGCGTCGCGTACCCGGGCTGCGGCGTCCACCGCGGCCCCGCCGCTGCCGGCCGTCGCCTCGCCCGCGGAGAGCACGTCCAGTGAGACGGCCATCGCCCGGCACCCGTTCGAGGCGGCGGTGAAGGCGGCGCCCACCGTGCCGGAGTGCAGCACGGCGCGGCCGGCGTTGGCGCCCCGGTTGATGCCCGACAGCACGACCGTCGGCGGCGGGCCGAACGCGCCGTGCAGCGCGATCAGCGTGATGAAGCCGGGCGAGCCGGCGACCCCGTACGCCGGCACACCCGCCAGGTCGGGCAGCGGATGGTCGTGCACCACCACGCGTCCGTCCCGTTCCACAGCGCTCATCGCGGCGCTGGCGCCACTGGCTTCCTCCCGCGGCGCCGCGACCACCACGTCCAGGCCCCGCTGGGCGGCGGCCAGCGCCAACGCCCGGATGCCCGGCGCGGCGATCCCGTCGTCGTTGGTGACGAGCACCCGCAGCGTCATCGCTCGACCACCCGGTCGGCCAGTTCGTCGGGGGTGGTCCGCTCCTGCTGTCGGCTGTCCGCCGGGACCAGTTGGACCCGCTCCACCAGTCCGGTGATCGAGTCCAGCCGTCCGGTGCCCAGCCCGTGCCGGGTCACGTTCAGCGCTCCGGCCGCGGCGCCGGTGCGGATGGCGGTCCGGATGTCGCCACCACTGGCGATCACGGCCGCCACCCCGGCGGTCATCGAGTCGCCCGCACCACGCGGATCGGCGGCCTCCAGCCGGGGCATCCGCACCTCGAAGAGTTCCCCGTCGATGAGCGCCAGCGCCGGCTGGTCGGCTCGGCTCACCACCACCGTCTCGGCGCCGGCGGCGTGCAGGTCGTACATCGCTCGGGTCAGCTCGGGGCCATCTGCACTGCGGGCGCGACCGTCCCGGATCAGCTCCTCGTGACTCACCTTGAGAAAGAACACGCCGCTGTCCAGTACGGCGCCCAGGTGATCGCCCGACAGGTCGACCACCACGCGGCTGCCGTTGGCGCCGAGGTCGGCGGCGAAGCGGCGGTACAGGTCGGCCGGGACGAGCCACGGCGCGTTCGGACCACTGAGGACGCTCACGTCGGCGCGCAGTCCCTCGCCGAGTGCCAGGTTGTACAACTCGTCCAGCTCGTGGCGGCTCAGTCGGTCCCCGGGGACGTCCACGACCTCCTGTCGGGATCCGCCCCGCCGGTCGTGCACGTACCCGCCGCTGCCGGAGTCGCGCACCACCACCTTCAGGTCCACCCCCTCGCTGACCAGCAGCGGCTCCAGCACCTGACCGATCTCGCCACCGAGCGCGGCGCAGAGCACCACGTGGACCCCGAGCGACAGCACCATGCGGGCCTGCCAGACGCCCTGGCCGCCGGGGTGCAGGTGCAGTTCGGGCTGGTCGTTCGGCTGGTCCACGGTCACCGTCAGCTGTGGGGTGGGCGCGAAGACCATCACGTGCCCGCTCACCGGTCGTCACCGAACATGCGTCCACCCTTCGTCGCAACCGGTGATTTCCTATCAGCCGACCGTAATCGGAACGCTGCGCGAATACCGGGACAACGCACGGTGTCCGTCCGGGCGTTGCCAGCGTGCGCCGGGTACGGGACGATCGTGCGACCAGCGACGTCGGGAGACGGTGTGCTCAGCAGCGACAGCTTCAGCTACACCGTCCAGGCCCGCTGCTCACTCGCCGAGGCTGCGGCGTTGTTGAGCGACCTGACCCGCCAGGGCGACCTGCACCCCCTGATCGTCCGGGTCCGCCGGGTGCGGCCCCGTCCGGGCGCGCAGGCCAGCTACACGATCAACGACAGGCTGGCGGTGGGGCCGTTGCGCTTTCGCACCACCTACCAGGCGGATGTGCTGATCTGCGAGCCGGACGAGATCGTCACGGTGGCCCGCCAGTGGCCGGCCACCACCGTCCGCAACCACACGCGGCTGCGCGCCGAGCCGGACGGGCTGGTCCGGATCGACGTCGACATCACCCTGCGCGCGCCGACACCCCTGTTCCGGTACGCCTTCGGCCAGGCCCGCGCCGCCCACCTCGCCCTGGCCACCCGCCTCGGCGCGGCCCTCGACCGCCCCGCGCCCTGAGCCCGCGACCCGTCGAGGCCGCCTGATAGCCGCGACGCCAGCGCAGCCGGGACCGTCCGGTTCGGCGCAACGCAAGGCGGCCCGGCCTGGCGCGGCCCGGCCCGGCCTGGCGCGGCCCGGCCCGGCCTGGCGTGATGTGGCCCGGCCTGGCGTGACGTGGCCCGGCCTGGCGTGACGTGGCCTGGCGTGACGTGGCCCGGCCTGGCCTGGCATGACGCGGCCCGGACTGGCGCAACGCGGCCTGGCCTGGCGCAACCCGGCTCGACCCGGCCTGGCCCGACCCGGCGACCGGATGCGTGAGCGTGGTCCTTTGCTCTGCTTCAGCGGAGTCGACAGGCGAGGGCCATCCGTGTTGCCTCCGCTGAAGCAGAGCAAAGGACGTGCGCACCCCCTTGGCACCCGGCGCGCGGCCGTCGTGATCAGGCTCGTACCTCGCCCGTCCCCGGCGTCATCGCGATGGTGACGGCGTTGGTCACCCCGTCATCGCGCGATCATGCCCGGTGCTGGCGGCGCGAGGAGCCTGCGTCGCGGCTCGTGCGGTCCCGGGGCGGCGAGGTCGCGCGGGTCGGCGTCCCCAGGGCTTGTACGTGGAGAGCACTGTCGCGATGATCATGAGGCTGGTCGACACCGCGGGCGCGATCACCAGGTCGGCGCGGTCCCGGGCGGGCAGGGCGGCGCCCAGCGCGCTCGCGTGCCGCAGGTTCGGGGTGAGCAGGAACAGCACCAGCCCGACCATCACCGTGGTGATCACCAGCTTGACCAGCACCCACCGGTAGCGCACCAGGCCCCACGGGGTGAGCAGCGCGCTGGCGACGCCGACGAGCCAGACGAGCACGCTCAGCGGCGCGAACAGCACCGTGCCGACGAGCCCGGCGACCGGGTAGACCACTGCCGGGTCGGCGCCGCGCTGTGCCGCGATGCCGAGGGTGAGCAGCACCAGGTCGGCTCCGAGCCAACCGAGCGAGGTGATGAGGTGCAGGGTGAGCAGCGCCTTGCGGGTGGCGGGCGGTATTCGCGGCATACCCGAATGCTGCCGGCCCGGCCCGGCCGGGTCGTCCGACCGCCGGCGACGTCCGGGGTACGTCCGCTGACGTACCCGGGGCCGGCGCACCCGCTCGACGGTGCGCCGGCCACCGACAGGGTCAGTACACCGACAGGTGTACGTGGTTGGTGTGGTCGCTGGAGGGGTCGCCGTTCCCCCCGCTGTACGACTTCCACCCGCTGCTGGGCAGCCAGATCTGCCTGTACCAGATCACGTAGAGCACGGCGAGCCGGTCGGAGTTGCGGATGAAGTAGGCGGCCAAGTTGCTGCCGTACGTCTTGTCGCCGCCGGTGGCGTCCCCGCCGAAGCCGCCCTTCTGCGCGGCGAAGTCACAGGCCCGACCCTTCGGGTGTTCGCCCGAGCCGCCCGAGCGGTGACAGGAGACGTACCGGGTGAAGCCGGCGGCCTTCGCCTGGTTGAGGGCGTGCAGGGTGCGGGGGGTGATGCAGCCGCTGGCCGGGGTGGGGTCGTTGATGCTGCACGACTCGGACGGCCAGGAGCCGTCGGAGTTGCGCGGCGCGGGCTGGGCGTTGGCGGTGGAGGTGCCCCGGTTGGAGCTGGTGTCGGCGGCGGTGGTGCGCGGCTTGCTGGTGGCCACCGTCAGGGCCCGTTCGGCCTGCTCCTTGCGCTTGGCCATCACCTCGACCTGCTTGCGCTGCTCGCGGATCTCGCCGTCCAGGGCGGTGCGGGTGCGGTTGGCCTCGTCCCGGGTGGCGTGCAGGTCGCGCAGCACCCGGTCCTCGTTGGCGGCCACCACGTCCAGCGCGGCCGCCCGGTCCATGAAGCCCTCGGGGGTGTTGGTGTTGAGCAGCGCCGAGACGGTGCTGAGCCGGCCGGTGCGGTAGGCCACGCCGGCGATCTCGCCGACCTTGCCGTTGCGCACGGTCATCTCGGCCTCGGTGGTCTTCAGCTTTGCCGCGAGTTGCTGCTGTCGCTGGACGGAGGTGTCCAGGGCGCGCTTCGCGTCCAGGTAGCCCTTGCTGGCGGCCTCCAGTTGGGCCCGCAGCGCGGGGGTGCCGCCCTCCTCGTCGCCGTCGGGTGCCGCGGCGGCCCGCAGGCCGCCGGGGGGAGCGGCGGTGGCGGCGCCCACCGGGAGGGCGACGCCGAGGGTGACCATCATGACGATCAGTGCCGCGAGTCGGGCGGCGGGTGGTCGTGCTGGTGCCACTACGCATGTCCTTCCGTCAGCCGCCGACCGGGTTAGCTGACGGGTTCGGGACGGAAGATCCCTACCGCTGACGCGGATGCACCCCAGGAACATGGTTCCCCGGTTCACCCTCTCGGGTGATTAGGCGGCGGCCGCCACCGGCGCCGGGAGGGCGCCGCCGGGTGGTGGCCGGGGACGAGCCTACCGGTGCAGGTGGGGCGTGTGCAGTCGATGTGACGGAAGGTGTCCGCGCCACCACCCAAAATGACTGCTGAACGGTCATTTCGTCAGGTAAGGGATCACCACTCGATCGAACCGCAGGCGTCCGGGGCGGCGCCGGGCTCGATCTGGAGCGTGGCGTGCTCGATGCGGAAGTCCTCCCGCAGGGCGCTGCGCGCCGCGGTGAGCACCGCGCCGACCTCCCCGCCGGGCGCCATGATCAGGTGTGCGGAGGCCACCTCCATGCCCGAGGTGAGCGTCCAGACGTGCAGGTCGTGCACCTCGACGACGCCGGGCACCGCGGCCAGTCGGTCGTGCACTGCGGTGACCTGGAGGTGTTCCGGGGCGGCCTGCACCAGGATGCGGACGGCGGCGCGGCCCAGCCGCCAGGTGCGCGGCAGGATGAACACGCCGATGGCGACCGCTACCAACGGGTCGGCCCACCACCACTCGGTGACCGCGATGAGCAGCGCCGCGCCGATCACGCCGAGCGAGCCGAGCAGATCGCCGAGCACCTCCAGGTAGGCGCCCTGGAGGTTGATGCTCTCCCGGGCGCCGGCGCGCAGCAGCGCGAACGCGACCACGTTGGCGAGCAGGCCGAGGACGGCCACCGCGAGCATCGGGCCGGTCAGCACCTCGTGGGGGTCGCCGAACCGCCCGATCGCCTCGATCAGCACGTAGACCGCCACGCCGGAGAGCAGGACGGCGTTGGCCAGGGCGGCGAGCACCTCGAGGCGGTAGAGCCCGAAGGTGCGCTGCGGGTCGCCGGTGGCCCGCCGGGTGGCGGTGATCGCGGCGAGCGCCATCCCGATGCCCAGCACGTCGGTGAACATGTGCCCGGCGTCGGAGAGCAGGGCGAGCGAGCCGGTGTGGAAGGCGGTCACGCCCTCGACCACCATCAGGGTGGCGAGCAGCCCGAACGCGGCCCAGAGTCGGCCCCGGTGCTGGTGGGCGGCGTTGGCGACCGACCCGTGGTGGTGGTCATGACCTGCTCCCACGAGATCCACCCTCCTTCGCCACCCGGGACCCGGTCAAATGTATGCTCACATCGCTATGTATGCAACTGTACGGGGAGGGTCCACCCGCCGACCCCGCAACCCGCAGGTCAGCCGGTCGGGTCGATGGTGGTGAGCCGCTGAGTGGCCCGCGAGAGCGCCACGTAGAGCGTGCGTACGCCGGAGCCCGGATCGGCCCGGATCTCGCTCGGGGCGACCAGCACCACAGCGTCGTACTCCATGCCCTTCGCCTCCAGGCTGGTCACCACCTGCAGCCGCGCCGCGCCGAGTGAGCCGAGCCAACCGGCGACCTCGTCGCGACGGGTGACCGGCGTGATCACCCCGACCGTGCCGTCCACCTCGGCCAGCAGGCCGGAGGCCGCCTCCACGACCGCGGTCTCCAAGCCGGCCGGCGGCACCACCAGCTCGACCGGGTCGACCCCGGTGGAGCGGACGGCGGTCGGCAGCGACAGGTCCGGGTAGAGCCGGCGGATCTCCGCCGCCGCCACCGCGAAGATCTCCGCCGAGTTGCGGTAGTTGGTGGTGAGCGTGAAATCGTGCCGCTTGCGCCGGCCCAGCGCCTGGTCCCGGGCGCGGGTCAGCTCCTCGGGATCACCCGTCCACGCGGTCTGCGCCGGGTCGCCCACGACGGTCCAGGAGGCCAGACGGCCCCGCCGCCCGACCATCCGCCACTGCATCGGCGAGACGTCCTGCGCCTCGTCCACCACCACGTGCGCGTACTCCCGGTAGTCCTCGGGACGCTCCCGGGCCGCCGCGCGGGCGGCCCGCTGCCGGTCGCTGGCGGTGCTCAGCTCGCGTACGCCCCCAGCGAGCTGGAACGGATCGCGCCGGGCTCGCGCCGGCTGCATGGGCTTGCCGAGCAGCGCGTCCAACTCGTCCAGCAGCGCCACGTCCGCGATGGTCAGACCCGCGGTCTCCAGGCTCTGGTACGCGGTGGTGAGCAGCCTGATCTCCGCGCCGGAGAGGATCCCGCCGGCGTACCGACGCAGCCGGTCCGGGCGAGCCAGCCAGCCGAGCACGTGCCGGGGGTGCAGGCGCGGCCACCACGCCTTGAGGAACTCCCGGAACTCCGGCCGCTCGGCGATCTCGCCCTCGAAGGCCCGCTGCTCCGGCAGCCGGGTGATGCCCACCGCGCGGGCCTGCGCCCAGAGCGCGGCGAACACACCGTCGAAGCCGGCCCGGCGTGCCTCGTTGCGCCGGGCGCCACGGTGCAGCGCGCGGTCCCGGATCCGGTCCAGCTCGGCCCGGTCCAGCCGCAGCAGCGTGCCCCGGTAGAGCAGCCGCAGCTCACCCGGGCCGCCCGGCACCGCGTCGCGGGCGGCGCGCTCCAGCACCCGGCGCATCCGCAGTGAGCCCTTCACCGCCGCCACCTCGGGCGGGTCGGTGCGGGTGGCGGTCATCCCGGGAAAGAGGGTGCCCAGCGAGTGCAGGGTGGCCGTGTCCTCGCCGAGCGAGGGCAGCACCGAGGCGATGTACTCGACGAAGACTGTGGACGGCCCGACCACCAGGATTCCCCCGCCGGCGTACCGGCTGCGGTCGGAGTAGAGCAGGAAGGCCGCCCGGTGCAGGGCGACAGCCGTCTTGCCGGTGCCCGGGCCGCCCGCGACGATCGTCACCCCGGAGCCGGGCGACCGGATCGCCTCGTCCTGCTCCCGCTGGATAGTCGCCACGATGTCGCGCATGCCCCGACCGGTGGCCCGGGACAGGGTGGCCAGCAACGCGCCGTCGCCGACCACTGTCATCCCCTCCGGCGCGGCGGTGGGGTCCAGCAGGTCGTCCTCGATCCGGGTCACCCGCTCGGCGCGGGACCCGATCGTGCGGCGACGCACCACGCCCAGCGGCTGCGCGGGGGTGGCCTGGTAGAACGCGGAGGCGGCCGGCGCGCGCCAGTCGACGACAAGCGTCGTGGCGTCCTCGTCGCGGATGCCGAGCCGCCCGACGTGCAGCACCTGCCCCTCGCGCAGGTCCAGGCGGCCGAAGACCAGCCCCTCGTGCTCGGCGTCGAGAGTGTGCCGCCGCTGCGCGGCGTGAAAGACCATCGCGTCGCGCTCGACGAGCGCGCCGAACGTGCCGACCCGCGCCATCCGGTAGCCGTCGCGTTCGGCCCGAACCGCGGACTGGCGCAGCTCGGCCAGTCGGGCGTACACCCGGTCGAGATGCCGTTGCTCGACGGCGATCTCCTGCTCCAGGGCGGTCTGGTCGGTCAACGCACGCTCCTTCGATGTCGCCGGCAAGCGGCGCGAACCGCGCGGGCCAACCGCAGAAGGGTACGGCCCCGGGCCCGGCGCTTCGCGCCCGAGGTGCGCGAACGTGCTCAGCGACGCGTCCCGGTCGCGCTCGCGTCGAGCCCGTCGCGCGCCGGTGCGGCGAGCACCCGATGCAGTACGCCGGTCAGCGCGGCGTTCACCTCGTCCGGGCGTTCCATCATCAGCATGTGTCCGGCGCCCGGACAGACGGTCAGCTCGGTGGCCGGCAGTGCGGCGGCGATCGACTCGGCGCACGGCGGTGGGGTCAGCCGGTCCCGGTCGCCGACCAGGGCGGCGGCCGGCAGGTGGGCCAGCGCGGTGAGGGTGTCCAGCCGGTGCTGGGCGCCGATCGAGGCGCGGAAGCCGCCGATCGAGCGCAGCGAGGCGCGGGCCACCGCTGAGGTCACCAGCCGGATGTCGGAGGGATCGCAGCGGTCGCCGAAGAGCATCCACCGGATGCTCGGTTGCAGCGCGTTCAGCAGCGCCCGGGGCGCGCGCCACGAGCCGCACCGGGCCAGGACACCGGCGCCCGTCGTCTCGGCGAGCCGGATCAGCCGGGCGATGCGCGGCGAGAGCCCGTAGACGGTGTGCGTGTGCCCCTCGGCGGTGGTGGAGACGAAGACCAGGCCGGCCGTACGGGCGGCGAAATGGTCGGGGTGGCGGTGCGCGTACTCCATGATCGTCATTCCGCCCATCGAGTGCCCGACCAGGATCACCTGACCGCTGGGCGCGACCGCGTCGAGAACGGCCGCCAGATCGTCGCCGAGCTGGGCCAGGGTGGCGGTGGGCAGCGCCATGCAGCTGGACCGGCCGTGGCCGCGCGCGTCGTAGGCGACCACCCGCACCGCGTCGCCGGACGAGGTGGTGAGCGCGTCCACCTGCCGGTGCCAGCTGCGCCCGTCCAGCGTCCAGCCGTGCAGCAGGACGGCAGTGACCGGGGCGTCCGCGGGCCCCGTGACCTCCACGTGCAGCCGTACGCCGTCGGGCATACCGACCTCGAACCGCTCCGGCATCGCCACCTCCCCGGGCCGCCCCGGCATCACCAGCACCGGATTACCCGGCGGTAACACCGGCTACCCGCCGGAACACCCCGCCAATCGCGCCCGGCGAACATTCCCGACCCCGCCCGTGGCCGCGGCCCGCGGGCCAAGCTGAACGGCATGGAGGTGGCGGGACAGGGGCGGCAGGCCGGCGGTACGCCCCGCGCCGCGCTGGCCGAGCTGCTCGCCGGCAACCGGCGGTTCATCAGCGGCCAACCCGTGCACGGCCACGACGTCACCGCCGCGGCGGCCGCCTCCGGGGACCAGCAGCCGTACGCGGTGGTGCTCGGCTGCATCGACTCGCGGGTGCCGCTGGAGGCGATCTTCGACCAGACCTTCGGCGCGATCTGCGTGATCCGTACCGGTGGGCACGTGCTCGACCGTGCGGTGCGCGGCTCCATCGAGTACGTGGTGGGTCAGCTCGGCGTGCCGTTGGTGCTGGTGCTCGGGCACGAGCGGTGCGGGGCGGTGGGAGCGACGGTGGACGCGCTGCGCTCGGGGGAGCGGCCCGGCGGTTCGCTCGCCCACCTGGTCGACGAGATCGCTCCGGCGGTCACCGAGGTCGGGCTCGATGATCCGGCGGTGCATCCCCTGGCGATCCGCCGGCACGTGCGGCGTACGGTCCACGCGTTGCGCGCGGACGACCTGCTGGTCGGCCCGGTCGCGGCCGGTCGCGTGGCGGTGGTGGGTGGCCTCTACGACCTGCGCACCGGCGAGGTCGCCCTGCTCGACCCCACCTGAGTGCCGAACGCGAAACCGCCCGCCGGGAACTCCCGGCGGGCGGTTTGCTGGTGCTGTGGTGGGGGAGGGCTCAGCCCTCGAAGACGCCGGCCGCGACCAGGCGCTTCTCGGTGGCCTCCCAGCCGTCGTTCGGGTGAACGGCAGCCAGGTTGTTGATCTCCGCCCGGATCTTGGCGGCGTGGCCGGCGGCGGCCAGCACCCGGATCTCCTCGACGAAGGCGTCGGAGTCGGTGCGCAGGTGCGCGGTCTTGCCGTTGGTCAGGTTGCGCACGTAGGCGTGCTTGCCGCCGTTGAGCGGGATGAGGTACTTGAACTCGCCCAGCACGCTGAGGGCGCCACCCTGGCCAGCCTGGCCGGCCCGGACGGACGCGCGCGCGGTCTTAGAGGTGTTGCTCGCCACGGAGGTACTCCTTGCAAGACGTACGGGAGGACTGGAACGTCCGGGGGCTGTGTGCGGGCCACCACCGGGGTCGACCCACGAAGTTGTGCGCGGCACAAGCCGCCGATGGAACTGTACAGGACCACGACATCAGGCTGGTCGTCGCGGTGTCCTGAGAGGCAACGGAGACCACCCGTCCGGCTATTCCGGCCGGCGAATTTTCCGATTCTCTGGCGCACCATCCGTCACACGGGTAATCATGTGTTGCACGAGCCACTCTGGTGGACGAGGTCGTAGGGGAAGACGCACCTCGCTCTCCGGGAGGTCACCGTGCCAACGCGTGGCGTCGTATACGTCCACTCGACCCCGCTCGCCGTGTGCTCGCACGTCGAGTGGGCGATCGCGCGCGTCCTAGCCGCGCCGGTCAACCTGCAGTGGACGGCTCAGCCCGTCGACCCCGGCGCACGCCGGGCCGAGTGCGGGTGGACCGGCCGTCCGGGGACGGGCGCCGAGCTGGCTGCTGCCCTCCGGCAGTGGCCCATGATCCGTTTCGAGGTCACCGAGGAGCCGAGTCCCGGCGCCGACGGTGAGCGCTTCATGTACGTGCCCGCCCGTGGCCTCTTCCGGGCCACTGTCGGGGCGGCCGGCGACATCCAACTCGGCGAGGACCGGCTGCGGGCGCTGATGGCCTCCGCGCGGGCCCCGGAGGCGCTGTCGCACGCCCTCGACAAGGCGCTCGGCACCGCCTGGGACGCTGACCTGGAGCCCTACCGGTACGCCGGGGACGGGGCGCCGGTGACGTTGCTCACCCGGGTGGGCTGACCGCCGGCACCGTCCGCTGGCCAGCCGCTCCCTGGCGCTGCGACCGGTAAGGTCAAGTTGCCCCGATAAGGGGGAAGCTGGTGGGATGGGCGGGTGCCGATTCGCCCGCGACACGCCGGTGTCGCCGTCGCCGCCCTGACCGCCCTGCTCGTCTCCGGCTGCTCCGGCGCCCCGGACCGGCCCGACCCGACGCCCGGTCCGACCGGCGCCTCGGCGGCCCCGAGCGCTCCCGCCGCGACCCCGTCCGACGACCCGGCCGCGCGGGCCGCCGCCCTCGTCGCGACGCTCTCCGACGAGGACCTGGTCGGGCAGGTGCTGATGCCGTACGCGTACGGCGACTCGGCCACGAAGGTCTCGACCGGCTCCGCCGCCGGTAACCAGGCCCTCGCCGGTGTCGACACCCCCGCCGACATGATCGCCAAGTACCGGCTCGGTGGGCTGATCCTGGTCGGCTTCAGCGCCGACGACCCGACCAAGGGCAACCAGGAGACCACCAACGTCGACAACCCCAAGCAGGTCCACGAGCTGACCACCGGGCTGCGGGGCGCCGCCGGGCGGCTGGCCGCCGGCCCGGCGCCCTTCCTGATCGGCACCGACCAGGAGTACGGCGTCGTCACCCGGGTCACCGACGGGGTCACCATCCTGCCCAGCGCGCTCGCCGCCGGTGCGGCCGGCGACCCGAAGCTGACCGAGGCCGCCTGGCGGGCCGCCGGCGCCGAACTCGCCGCGCTGGGCATCAACATCGACTTCGCCCCGGTGGCCGACGTGCTGGCCACCCGCAGCACGGTGATCGGCTCCCGGTCGTACGGGGCCGACCCCAAGCAGGCCGCCGCCCAGGTCGGCGGCGCGGTCCGGGGCCTGCAGGCCAGCGGCGTCGCGGCCACCCTGAAGCACTTCCCGGGGCACGGCCACAGCGCTGACGACTCGCACAAGGACCTGCCGGTGCTCACCCAGTCCGCGGCGGCGTTGCAGAGCGGCGCGTGGCCACCGTTCACCGCCGGGTTCGAGGCCGGCGCGATGGCCGTGATGTCCGGCCACCTGGACGCGCAGGCCATCGACCCGGGCACCCCGGCGACCTTCTCCCACAAGCTGCTCACCGACGTGCTGCGAGGCCAGCTCGGCTTCCAGGGCGTGGTGATCACCGACGGGATGAACATGCCGCCGGCGAAGCGCTGGGCACCCGGCGAGGCCGCC
The DNA here is from genome assembly GCF_049841615.1 of Micromonospora sp. DT63. Classification (NCBI taxonomy): domain Bacteria; kingdom Bacillati; phylum Actinomycetota; class Actinomycetes; order Micromonosporales; family Micromonosporaceae; genus Micromonospora; species Micromonospora sp. DT63. Next base: position 127,291 of record NZ_JBNCKQ010000005.1, read on the forward strand.
GTCCGGGCGCTGAACGCCGGCAACGACCTGATCCTCATGACCCCGAACGTCGGTCAGGCGTACGACGGGCTGCTCGCCGCCCTGCGCGGAGGTTCGCTGCCCCGGGCCCGGCTGGTCGACGCGGTCACCCGGGTGCTGACCATGAAGTTCCGACTGGCGACGGCCCCCACCGAGCCGATGTCCACGCTGAACACCCCGGCGCACCGGGCGGCGGCGGACGCGCTGGCCGCCGGTGCGGTCACCGTGCTGCGGGGCGCCTGCGGCAAAGCGGTGCACGGGCCCGTGACCGTCACCTCCTCCAATGGCCGCGACGGCACCCGGGCGGCGCTCACCACCGCGTTGACCAAGGCCGGTGTGACCGTGAAGCCGAGCGGCGGGACCGTGGTGCATCTCGTCGGCTACGGCGACGGCGACAGTGACCTGCGCGCCGACGCGGCGGTCACCGTCGCCATGGACACCCCGTACGTGCTGGCCAAGGCCACCTCGCCGACGCTGCTGGCGACGTACTCCTCCAGCCGGGCGTCGATGACCGCCCTGGCCGCCGTGCTGGCCGGTAAGGCCCGCCCGGGTGGTCGGTCCCCGGTGGCGGTGCCCGGCCTGCCTGCCACCACCTGCGGCGCGTGATTCCCCCGGGCCCGCGGGCCGGAAATCGCGTCGCCGGAGAGGGCGTCGACCTGGCAGCCTCGTCGCATGGCAACTCCACAGGGCTTCCGGTACGACAGGCGTGCTGACGGCACGGTGGTGATCACGCATCACGGCCGGGTGGCGGGCAAACTGCGCGGCACCCGGGCGGCGGAGTTCCTCGCCGAGGTCGACGACGACCCGCAGCTGGTGATGGCCCGCTGGACCGGCAACTACCGCCACGGCAACGAACGCACCGCCAGGCAGCATCCCCGCAACCGGGGCTGAACGTGCCGAAGGGCCCCCTCGCGAGGGGGCCCTTCGGTGAAACCGCAGCTCGGCCGCTGTGTCACGGCCGCTGTCTTACGGCCGTGCGAAGACGAGCGCCACGTTGTGGCCGCCGAAGCCGAACGCGTTGTTCAGCGCGGCGGGGATCTCCATGTGGCGTGCCTTGTGCGCGGCGACCTCCAGGCTGAGGCCCGGCTCCGGGTCGTCGAGGTTGATCGTCGGAGGGACGACGCCGTCGCGGATGGCCAGGATCGTGGCGATCGACTCCAGCGCACCGGCCGCACCGAGCAGGTGACCGGTCATCGACTTCGTCGCGGCCAGCACCGGGTGGTCGCCGAGCGCCTTGTGCAGCGCGCCGATCTCCAGCATGTCGCCGACCGGGGTCGACGTGGCGTGCGCGTTGACGTGCACGATGTCCTGCTTGGCGATGTCCGCGTCCGCGATCGCCCGGGCGATGGCCCGGATGGCGCCCTCACCCTCGGCGTGCGGCTGCACGATGTCGTACGCGTCGGAGGTGATGCCGGCGCCGGCGAGGCGCGCGTACACCCGGGCGCCGCGGGCTGCGGCGTGGTCGGCACGCTCCAGCACCACGATGCCCGCGCCCTCACCGAGGACGAAGCCGTCGCGGCCCCGGTCCCACGGGCGGGAGGCGCGCTCCGGGTCGTCGTTGCGGGTCGACATGGCCCGCATCGAGCTGAAACCGGCGATCGGCAGCGGGTGGATGACCGCCTCGGTGCCGCCGGCCACCACCACGTCGGCCCGGCCGGCGCGGATGATGTCCAGACCGAGCGCGATCGCCTCGGCGCCGGTGGCGCAGGCGCTGGCCACCGTGTGCACGCCGGCCTTGGCGCCCAGCTCCAACCCGACCCAGGCGGCCGGACCGTTCGGCATCAGCATCGGGATCGTGTGCGGGGAGACCCGCCGCGGCCCGGACGCCTCCAGGATGTCGTCCTGGGCGAGCAGGGTGGTGGCACCGCCGATGCCGGAGCCGACGCTGACGGCCAGCCGCTCCCCGTCCAGGCCGGAGTCGGCGAGGCCGGCGTCCGCCCAGGCCTGCTGCGCCGCGATGATCGCGATCGCCTCGGAGCGGTCGAGCCGGCGCAGTCGGACCCGGTCCAGCACCTCGGACGGCTCCACGGCCAGCTGGGCGGCGATCCGGACCGGCAGTTGCGCGGCCCACTCCTGGGTGAGGGCACTCACCCCGGAGCGGCCGGCGAGCATGGCGTCCCAGGTCGACGCGACGTCCCCGCCAAGCGGGGTCGTCGCGCCGAGCCCGGTGACGACGACGTCAGGACGACTCATGATCAGGACTGCGCCTCGATGAAGCTGACGGCGTCCCCGACGGTCTTGAGGTTCTGCACCTCGTTGTCCGGGATCTTGACGCCGAACTTCTCCTCGGCGGCCACGACGACCTCCACCATGGAGAGCGAGTCGACATCGAGGTCGTCGGTGAAGGACTTCCCCTCGGCCACGTCGTCCGGGTTCACCCCGGCAACCTCTTCGAGGATCTCGGCGAGGCCGGTGGTGATCTCGTCACGGGTCATTGCGGTTGGTTCCTCTCATAGGGGGTTCTCCGGCGGCCGACCTCGCCGACCGCCGCTCCTGGAGCGCGTACGCGCCCGAGGGGGTTTCAGGGGCAGCGGACGACCTGACCGGCGTAGGTCAGGCCACCGCCGAAGCCGAACAGCAGCACCGGGGCGCCCGAAGGCACCTCCCGACGCTCGACCAGCTTCGACAGGGCCAGCGGCACGCTCGCCGCCGAGGTGTTGCCGGACTCGACGATGTCCTTCGCGATGATCGCGTCGGGGATGTTGAGCCGCTTGGCGATGCCGTCGATGATCCGCGCGTTGGCCTGGTGCGGCACGAAGGCGGCCAGCTCCGACGGGTCGACCCCGGCCCGTTCGCACGCCTGCAGAGCCAGCGGCGCGATCGCCGTGGTGGCCCAGCGGAACACCGACTGGCCCTCCTGCTGGATGTACGGGCGCCAGCCCTCGATGCGTACCGCCTCGCTCTTCTCCGGCGCGGAGCCCCAGACGACCGGGCCGATGCCGGCCGGCTCGTCGTCGGCCGTGGCGGTGACCACCGCGGCGCCCGCGCCGTCACCGAAGATGATGCAGGTGGAGCGGTCGGTCCAGTCGGTGAAGTCGGACAGCTTCTCGGCGCCGATCACGAGCGCGTTGCGCGACGCCCCGGCCCGGATGGCGTGGTCCACGGTGCCGAGGGCGTACGCGAAGCCCGAGCAGGCGGTGTTGACGTCGAACGCGCCCGGCGCGGCGATGCCCAGCTTCGCGGCGACCCGGCAGGCCACGTTGGGGCTGCGGTCGATCGAGGAGCAGGTGGCGACCACGACCAGGTCGATGTCGGCGGCGGTGAGCCCCGAGTTGGCCAGCGCCTTGCCGGCGGCCGCGGCGGCCATGTCGGCCACCGTCTCGCTGTCGGCGATCCGCCGGGTGACGATGCCGACCCGGTCGCGGATCCACTCGTCGTTGGTGTCCACGAGCTGGGCGATGTCGTCGTTGGTCACCACCCGGGATGGCTGGTAGTGCCCCATCGAGACGATGCGACTGCCGGTCATGAGTGTCCTCCGATGGGGGCGAGCGGTTGGCCCGGCGTGCCGTGGCGGGCGATCAGGTCCCGGGCGGCCGGCAGGTCGTCCGGGGTGTTCAGGGTGACGATCTCCGGGGCGCCCTCGCCCTTGAGCTCCCGCTTGACCAGACCGGCGAGGGTGCCGGCCGGGGGCAGCTCGATCACGCCGGTCACGCCGCGCTCGGCCAGCGTGCGCATGCACAGGTCCCAGCGCACCGGGGCGGTGACCTGGCGGACCAGCCGGCGCACCAGCTCCTGCCCGTCGGTGACGGCGGTGCCGTCGAGGTTCGACAACAGGAGACGGGCCGGATCGGCGGGGGCGATCCCGGCGGCGACCGTGGCCAGCGCGGTCTCGGCCGGGGCCATGTACGGCGTGTGGAACGCGCCGGCGACCTGGAGTCGGATGACGCGGGTCTTCGCCGGCGGGTCGGCGGCGAACTTGTCCAGCCCGTCCAGCGCGCCGGCGGCGACGATCTGGCCGGCGCCGTTGCGGTTGGCCGGGTGTAGCCCGTGCGCGTCGATCGCGGCGAGCACCTCGTCCGGGTCGCCGCCGAGCACGGCCGCCATCCCGGTCGGCTCCAGCGCGCACGCGGCGGCCATCTCCCGGCCCCGGATGCCGGCGAGGGTGACCGCGGCTTCGGCCGAGAGCACCCCGGCCACCGCCGCGGCGCCCAGCTCACCGACGCTGTGGCCGGCGGTGAGCGTCACGGCGTCCAGCGGCAGGTGCTCGGCGGCGAGCAGCGCCGCCGCGACGAGCAGCGGCTGGGTGCGGGCGGTGTCCTTGATTTCCTCGGCGTCGGCGGCGGTGCCGAGATGCACCAGGTCCAGCCCGGCCAGCGCCGAGAACCAGCGCAGTCGCGCCTCGGTGCCGGTCAGGTCGAGCCAGGGGGTCAGGAAGCCGGGTTTCTGGGAACCCTGGCCGGGACTAAGTACGGCGAGCACGCCTATGACTCTCCCGGATACGCGTGGGTAGCGCTGTGCCGAGGCCCACCAAACCGCACTAGAACCTTTGGAGGTTTCTCACAAAGATCGGCGGGGATCATCACTGCTTTGGGTGGATTTCCGGGCGGCCGGGGTCAATGTCTGGGTCGGGACCGCCGTGACCACCGGGACCACCGGATCCAGCCGACCGACAGTCAACGCCACCTGGAGGGCGAACGCGTCCCGCGGCGACAGCGGCGAGAAGCCGGTCACCTCGGCGATGCGACGCAACCGGTACCGCACCGTGTTCGGGTGCACGAACAACGCCCGCGCCGCGCTCTCCAGTGTGCCACCGGCGGCCAGGAAGGCGTCCAACGTCTCCAGCAACTCGCCACCGGCACGCACCAGCGTCGCGTACACGTCGTGGCGCAACCGGCGACGCGCCTCCGCGTCGCCGGCGAGGGCCCGCTCCGGCAACAGGTCCGCGGCCGGCACCGGCCGGGGGGCGGTCGGCCACGCCGGCGCCGCCCGGAAACCGGACAGCGCGGCCCGCGCCGACTCCGTCGCCTCATCCAGACTGGGTACGGCCGGGCCGACCACCACCGGGCCGTCACCGAACGCGTCCAGCAGCTTGCCGGTGGCGCTCAGCGGATCCGCCGCGCCGCCCAGCACGATCACCAACCGGTCGCCGTGCACCCCGCCGATCACCTCGACGCCGATCCGCCGTGCCTGCCGGTACACCACGTGCAGCACGGCGGAGACCTCACCGCCGGGGGACCGGCCGACCGCCACCGCGACCGGCGGCGCGTCCGCCCAGCCCAGCGCGGCGGCCCGGCTCGCCAGGACGTCCGGCGAGTCACCGCGCAGCAGCGCGTCGACCAGCAACGCCTGCAACCTGGCGTCCCACGCGCCGCGCGACTCGGCGGCCCGCGCGTACACCCGGGCGGCGGCGAACGCGATCTCCCGGGAGAAGCGCAGCACCGCCTCGCGCAGCAACTGCTCCTCGCCCTCGGCGGCCAGCTGCGACACCTGCTCCTCGACGACGTCGATGGTCACCTTGATCAGTGCCACGGTCTGCTGGAGGGTGATCGACCGGGCCAGCGCCTGCGGCGCCGCGGCGAACACCTCGTCGGAGACCTCCTGGGTGCTGTCCGCCGTGCCGCCGCCGTCGCGCAGCCACTGCACCAACGACCGGGCGCCCGCCTGGGCCACCAGCATCACCCAGGAGCGCTGGTCGGCGGGTAGGGCGCGGAACCACGGCAGCGTCTCGTCCATCCGGGCCACGCTGGCGGTGGCCAGCGCTCCCGCCGAACGCTCGATCCGGCGCAGCGTGGCCGCCAGCTCCCCACCCTCGGGCGTACTCACCGCCCTAGCCTGACACGTCGTGAGCAGGCCATCCACGCCGGCATCGGTCGGTGCTCCCGGGACGGCCGGTCCCGGCGCAGGGGTCACGGTGGCGCGGGCAGGCCCAGCTCCTGGGCCAGGATCGCCGCCTGCACCCGGCTGCGCAGGTCCAGCTTCGCCAGGATCCGGCTCACGTGGGTCTTGGTGGTGCTCTCCGCCAGCGCCAGCCGGTCGGCGATCTGCTGGTTGGACAGGCCCAGGCCGAGGCAGGCCAGCACATCGCGTTCGCGCGGGGTCAGCGTGTCCAGCGCGGACCGGGTGGCCGCCGAGGCACCGGGCGCGGTGGCCGCGAAGGCGGCGATCAGACGACGGGTCACCGAGGGGGCGATGAACCCCTCACCGCGCGCCACGGTGTGCACCGCCGCCACCAGCCCCGCCGCGTCGGTGTCCTTGAGCAGGAACCCGGACGCCCCGGCGCGCAGCGCGCCGAAGACGTACTCGTCCAGGTCGAACGTCGTCAGCACCAGCACGTCGGCGAGCTGGTCGGTGACGATCGCCCTGGTCGCGGCTATCCCGTCGAGGCGCGGCATCCGCACGTCCAGCACCGCCACGTCGGGGCGTACCTCCCGGCACAGCCGGACCGCCTCGTCGCCGTCGGCCGCCTCGCCGACCACCTCGATGCCCGGCGAGCCGCCCAGGATCAGGGCCAGCCCCGCCCGTACCGCCGGCTGATCGTCCGCGAGCACCACCCGTACCGGGGCGGCGTCGCCCGAGCCCGGCGCCGGCGCGGTCACCCGCCCTCCCCGGTGGGCAGCGCGGCCCGGACCTGCCAGCGGCCGTCGTGCGGCCCGGCGGTGAACCGGCCGGCCAGCAGCGCGGCGCGCTCCCGCATCCCGATCAGCCCGGCCCCGGCGCCCGGCAGCGGTGACCCGTCCGGGCGCACCGGGTTCTCCACAGTCAGCACCACCTCCGCCGGCCGGTACGCGATGGTCAGCTCCGCCTCGCCCGTGCCGTGCTTGAGGGCATTGGTCAGCGACTCCTGCACGATCCGGTACGCGGCGAGGTCGACCCCCACCGGCAGCGGACCCGGCGTGCCGTCGGTGTGCACCCGTACCGCGAGGCCCGCCGCACGGATCCGCTCGATCAACCCGTCCGCCTCGGCGAGCCGCGCCGTGACCGCCTCCGGCACCGCGCCGACCACGCCCGCCGTGCTCCGCTCACCCGCCTCCGGCTCGCGCAACAGCTCGATCATCTGCCGCATCTCGGCCAGGCCCTGCACGCTGCTCTCCCGGATCACCCGCAACGCCGACTCCACCTGGCCACGCTCCAGCCCTGGTACGGACAGCACGGCGGTGGCGTGGATGGCCACGGCGCTCAGGTGGTTGGCGACCACGTCGTGCAGTTCCCGGGCCATCCGCGCCCGTTCGGCGCCGACCGCCTGGCGGCGGTCCAACTCGACCAGCCGGGCGGTCTGCTCGGCCCGTGCCCGCTCGGCGGCGGCCTGGTCGCGGTACTGCCGCACGCTGATCCCGGTCAGCACCGGCAGCAGCCCGGCGAGCACCACCGGCACCCCGACGGCCGCCCCGCGCCACTGCCCGAAGCCGAGCACGCCGGCCACCGTCCCGATCGCGCTCAGCGTCGCGGTGATCCCCAGCAGCCACCGCCACAGCCGGGGCGGGCCGTACACGCAGGCGTCGTAGAGCACCTGCGTGTAGATCACGACGGTGCCCAGCGAGTTGCCCAGCGCCGTGTCCACCACGAGCGCCCCGGTCCCCACCGCCAGGCTGGAGCGGGGCGCGACCCGACGCAGACCGACGGCCACGCACACCGCCAGCAGCGGCGCCAGGAACAGCGCGGGTGGCACGTCCGGATGCGGAACGATCTGCGGCTGCATGCCCAGGCCGTACAGCACCAGGCCGCCGACCAGCGACGCGCCGGCCAGCGTGAGGTCCCGGCCGGCCGTGCCGGAGCCGAGCCAGGGTGGCGGTCGCATGCCCCGATCCCACCACAGCCGTCGACCCTCCGACTCCGACCGGGGAAGGAGCCCGCCGGCTCCGACATGCGCCGAAAGGGGTACGTGGAGCGCGCCCGCGGGGTTGGTCCGTCGAAGGGAGGACCCCGATCTCGTCTCCGGCGTCGAGGCCCGGGCTCCGTCGGTCGGCGACGCTGGGTGGCGACGACGGGGGGAGGTCGCCATGGTGGTCGCGGTGATCATCGGTTGTGAGATCGCGTTCTGGGTGCTGCTGGGCGCCGGGCTGGTGGCCCGCTATCCGCTGCGCCGGCCCCGCCTCGGCGCGGCGCTGCTGGTCTGCGTACCGCTGGTGGACCTGGCCCTGCTCGCCGCGTCGGTGATCGACCTGCGCCGCGGCGCGACCGCAGGGGTCAGTCACGGTCTCGCCGCCGCCTATCTCGGCTTCTCGGTGGCCTTCGGGCACTCGATGGTGCGCTGGGCGGACCAGCGCTTCGCCCACCGGTTCGCCGGTGGCCCGCCACCGATGCGGCCTCCCCGGTACGGCTGGGCCCGCGCCCGCCACGAGTGGCGGGAGTGGGCCAAGGCGCTCCTCGGCTGGGCTGTCGCGTGCGGCCTGCTCGGCGCGGCGATCATCTGGGTGAACGACGCGGAACGAACCCGTGAACTGGGCAACTGGATCCGCAGCCTCACCGTCGTGATCCTCATCTGGCTGGTCGCCTTCCCGGTCTGGGAGACGCTGTTCCCTCGCCGCCCGAAGCGCTGACCCCGGGGTACGCCGTGCACAGGCCGTCGGTCCCGGCCAGTACGGTGGCAGGGCACGTCGGGGGGAGCGCCTCCGCGCGTGAGTGCGAGCGTGAGGAGACCGGGGATGGCGCACGGGGAGGCCGAGCACGGCTGCGCCCAGGGCGAGCCCTGCCGGCTGGGGCACCACGACCCGCAGGCGGCGGGCAAGCCGCGCCGGCCGGTCGGCGGGGCGTCGGCGCACCCGGCGGAGTCGACCGGCGGCCGCCCGGCCGAGCGGGCCGACGACGACGTGGCCGTGCCACGCCAACGGGCCACCGAGCCGGCGCCGCCCGAGCCGGACGACGTCACCGGCTGCCGCAGCGAACTGCCCGGGTGGGCGGGGGCGCACCGACACGGCCCGGTCCGGCCGCGTCAGCGGGCCACCCGACGGGAGCGCCCGCCGCGCCGCTGGTGCTGACCGCGCGACGGCGGGTCTGACCCGCCGCCGGTGGGTCAGCGGGTCCGGCGGCGGATCAGCAGGGCGATCCCGGCGAGACCGACCGTGATGGTCAGCATCACCGCGACGTTGAGCAGCAGCAGTCGCTGCAACTCGCCGAGCGCCTCGTCGATGTCCCGCGCCGGGTCCATCGTGTCCTCCGGGAGCACCCGCTCGCCGCCACCCACGCCGCCACTGACCGTGTCGAACTGCCGCTCCAGCGGCACCCCTGCGGTGCGCAACGTCTCGGACATGCTGAGCCGCCCGAGGAACCAGCCGGCGCTGGTCTTGCGACCGTCCGGCTGCTTCGCCGGACGGTAGACGCGCGGGCCGCCGGCCGCCTTGGGGTACAGGTCGTACGTCTGCTTCGGCGTCTCGCCGGCGAGCACCACTACCGTGTACTTCGGACCGAGGTCGGCTGCCTTCGGCCCGGTCGGCATGCCGTTACGGGCGAAGAAGTTGACCTGGTCGATGACCGCCACCACGTGCGTGGGCTGGGTGTCCGGCCGCAGCCGCAGCGGCTCGGTGAGCCCTTCACCGGTGATGTCCACACCGGCGGGCGCCGGCTTGGGCGCCGCGCTGGCCGGGCCGGCGGTGCCGAGCGCCAGCAGTGCCGCCGCCAGCGTGCCCGCCAGCACGGCGACCCAGCGCCTCATCTGTCGGACCATCCCGCCTCCTCGCCCCGTTCGATGGATGGCTTCGTTGTGACGTCCGGGTCGGTCGGCCGGTGACGACACCGACCGGGCGGTCGGCCCCACTCTTACAGACTCCGCAGAACGTCGATGAAATGCAGCGTGTGGAACAGTATTTGGAACTATCTGCGATCTCTGCTCGACTAATGAGGAGCTGTTTGATCAGCGGGCGGATCGTACCCTTACGGAGGGGTTCATGGGGGGCAGGGTTACACGAATGGCACGGGTCGTGCCAGTGGTGCTCGGCGTGGCGTTCGGTGTGTCGTTGCTGGCCCCGGTGACACCGGCCGCCGCGCACAACTCGCTGACCGGCAGCGATCCGCGCGACGGCGCCCGGGTGGCCACCGCGCCCGCCCGGGTCGAGCTTCGGTTCCTGGCCAAGCCGGCCCCCGCTACGACGAAGATCACAATAACCGGACCGGACAATGTGGTCGCCGGCGGGCAGCCGACCTTCGACGGCAGCCGCGTACGCGTGCCGTTCAAGCCGGGCGCGGCCGGGCTCTACATCGTCGGTTACCAGCTCGCGTCCAGCGACGGCCATCCGATCAAGGGCGAGGTCCGGTTCACCCTCACCACCGGCACCGCCGCCGACCCGTCCGCCAGCCCCTCGGCCGCCGGCACCCGCCCGGCGGCAGCGCCGACCGGCTCGCCCGCGGCCGGGCCCTCGGGAGTCGACCCGTCCTCGGTCGGGCCGTCATCGGCGCCGACGGGCAGCTCAACGGCGTCCGCTGTGCCGGCGGCCTCGGAGCGGTCCGACTCCGGTGGCCGCTGGTGGCTCTGGGCGCTCGGCGGCCTGGTGCTGCTCGCTGCTCTCGCCGCCGGCCTGGTGTTCCGTCGCAGGAACCGGGCGCACTGATCAACCGATCGCCGCAGGCCCGGTGAACGGGGTGTCCGCGTCCCCCTTTGCTCTGCTTCAGCGGAGGCAACCCGTCGCGTCCGATATTCGGACACCGGGTGTTGCGTGGGTTGAAGCAGAGCAAAGGCGGCGACGCACAGGTACGACGCCGGCCCGCTGCCGCCCGACCGGTCAGACCAGGCGGAGCCGGGCGGCGCGCATCCGGGTCAGGGTGCGCTCGCGGCCGAGCACCTCCAGCGACTCGAACAGCGGCAGGCCGACGGTGCGGCCGGTGACCGCGACCCGGACGGGTGCCTGCGTCTTGCCGAGCTTGAGGCCGCGCTCGGCGCCGACCGCCTCCAGCGTCGACTTCAGCGACTCGGCGTCCCAGGACTCCAGCGCCTCGAAGGCCGCGACGGCGGCGTCCAGCAGGTCGGCCGAGCCGTCCTTCATGGTCTTGGTCCAGGCCGCCTCGTCGATCAGCGGCGACGCCAGGAAGAGGAAGTCGACGTTCGGCACGATCTCGCTGAGCACGGCGATCCGGGTCTGTGCCAGTGGCGCGACGGCGGCGAAGGCGTCGGCGTCGAACTCCTCCGGCTGCCACGGCGGCGGCGCGAGGGTCCCGGTGCCGGTCAGCCACGGCTGGCAGGCGTCGATGAACTCGGGCACCGGCAGCGCCCGAATGTACTCCCCGTTGAAGGCGCGCAGCTTCTTCTCGTCGAAGAACGCGGGGGAGGGGTTGACCTCCTCCAGCCGGAACTCGTCCTCGATGACCGACCAGGGCACGATCTCCCGGTCGCCCGAGGGCGCCCAACCGAGCAGCATCAGGTAGTTGCGCATCGCGCCGGCGAGGTAGCCCTCGTCGCGGTACGCCTCCAGGGCGACCTTGTCGCGGCGCTTGGAGAGCTTCTGCCGCTTCTCGTTGACCACCACCGGCACGTGCGCCCAGACCGGCGGCTTGACCCCGAGGGCGTCCCAGAGCAGCTGCTGCTTGGGGGTGTTGGGCAGGTGCTCCTCGGCCCGGATGACGTGGGTGATCCCCATGGTCATGTCGTCGACGACGTTGGCCAGCAGGAAGACCGGCGAGCCGTCGCCGCGGGCGATGACGAAGTCCTCGATGAGCTTGTTCTCGAAGGTGGGCTCACCACGGATCAGGTCGACGACCACTGTGGTGCCCTCGTCGGGCGTACGGAAGCGCAGCGCGTGCCCCGGCCCCGGGCCGAGACCGAGGTCGCGGTGGTAGCCGTCGTAGCCCTGGTACTGCGAGCCGGTGCGGGCCTGCACGTCCTCGCGGGTGCAGTCGCAGTAGTAGGCCCGACCCGACTCGTAGAGCCGGGTTGCGGCTGCCCGGTGCTCGCCGGCGTTCGCCGACTGGAAGTAGGGCCCCTCGTAGCTGCCCCGGGAGATGCCGATCCAGTCCAGCGCGGAGAGGATGCCCTCGGTCCACTCGGGCTTGTTGCGGGCCGCGTCGGTGTCCTCGATGCGCAGCACGAACACCCCGCCCTGCTGCTTGGCGTAGATCCAGTTCTGCAGCGCCGAGCGGGCGCCGCCGACGTGGAACATACCGGTCGGGGAGGGGGCGAAGCGCACACGTACCGTCACGTCCCCCAGCCTACGGCGGCCGGCGACCGCTTTTGGCCACGGCCCCCCGACTCAGGGCACCGAGCGGATCTTGACGACCAGGGCGCTGCCGACCAGGGTGACCGCGGCCGTGACCGCGTAGAGGGTCGGATAGCCGCCCAGGTGGACGACCAGCGGGGCGGAGAGCGCCGGGCCGAGCACCTGCGGCGCGGAGTTGGCAATGTTGATCACGCCGAGGTCCTTGGCGCGGTCGGTGGCCCGGGGCAGCACCTGGGTGATCAGGGCGGCGTCCACCGACAGGTAGACGCCGTAGCCGGCGCCGAGCAGCAGGGCGGCGACGATGGCCATCGGCCAGACCGGCGCGACGGCGAGCAGCAGCGCCGCGACCGCCATGATCAGGCCGGAGACGATCACGTAGACCTTGCGCCGCCCGGAGCGGTCCGACAGCCGGCCGGCCACCACCGCGGTCAGCATCATGCCGAGCGTGTAGAGCAGGATCAGCACCAGCAGGCCGCTCTCGGGGTCGGGGTGGTGCACCCCGTCGGTGAGGAAGTACAGCAGGTAGAGGGTGCCGAGTGCGTTGCCCAACTGGACCAGGAACCGGGTGATCCACGCCCAGGCGAAGTCCGGGTGTTGACGCGGGCTGATCCACATCGAGGCGAACAGCGCCCGCGCCCGCAGTGCCGGGCGGTGCGCGCGGGGCAGTCGGTCGTCGGGGGTGAGCAGCGCGAACGGCAGCGACAGCACCAGAATGGCCACCGCGATGGCCACGTAGCCGGCGGCGTTGCCGGTGACGACTGCGGTGACCAGCACCGCGCCGAGCACCAGCCCGAGCGCCTGCGGCATGCCCACCCAGCCGGAGACCGCGCCGCGCTGCGCTACCGGAACCCGGTCCGGGATGGCGGCCGTGAGGCTGGCCAGCATCGCGTTGAAGCAGACCTGGGCGGCGACCCAACCGACGGCGACCCCGAGGATGGTCCGCTGCTGGGCCAGCAGCACCAGCGCCGCCGCCCCGAGCACCGCGCCGCCGGCGGTCCAGACGTGCCGACGACCGAACTCCCGGCCGAAGATCCGCAGGCAGGTCCGGTCGGACAGCGCGCCCGCCAGGGGGTTGGCCAGCACCGCCGCCAGCGCGCCCAGGCCGGTGACCACCGCCAGCATGGTCTCCTTGTCGCCGGGCGCGATCCGCTCGATCTGCTGCGGCAGCAGCACCTGGATCGGGGTGAAGAACGCCATCCACACGCCGAGGTTGGCCGCGAAGACCAGACCGATCCAGCCGCGTCGCACCGGCACGATCGGCTCGGCGAGCGCCGCCGGCAGCGACGCCGGTGTGGGGTCGAGGGTGGTCACCGCGCCGAACCGTCCCGCGCGGCCGCGATCACGTCCCGCAGCCAGGTGTACGACGACTTCGGGGTACGCCTCTGGTCGGCGTAGTCGACGTGCACCAGCCCGAAGCGCTTGGTGAACCCCTCGGCCCACTCCCAGTTGTCCAGCAGCGACCAGACGAAGTACCCGCGGACGTCCACCCCGTCGTCAATGGCGGCCCGGACCGCCCGCAGGTGCCCGTCGAGGTACGCGATGCGCTCCGGATCCGCGACCTGTCCGTCGGCGTCGGGTACGTCGTCGTACGCGCAGCCGCTCTCGGTGATCTCGATGGGCGGCAGCGCGTCGCCGTACGTGTCCCGCAGCCAGCCGAGCAGTTCGCGCAGCCCGTCGGGGGCGACCGGCCAGTCGAAGGCGGTACGCGGGTAGCCCTCCAGCGGCACCAGGTCGAACGGCAGCGGCGAGCCCTCCTCGGCGGCCCGTACGCCGGTGGGGTTGTAGTAGTTGACCCCCAGCGCGTCGATGGGCGCCGCGATGGTGTCCAGGTCGCCGGGGTGAATGACGCTCGGGTCGAGGCCGGGCAGGTCCGGGTAGCCGCGGCCGAGCAGCGGGTCGGTGAAGAGCCGGTTGTGCAGGGCCTCGTACGCGGCCCCGGCGGCCCGGTCGGCGTCGCTGTCGCCGAGCACCCGCACGGGGGAGTAGTTGTTGGCGATCGCCACCGGGCTGGTGGTGTTGGCGCGCAGCGCGGCGACCGCGAGCCCGTGCCCGAGCAGTTGGTGGTGGGCGGCTGCGAAGGCGTCGAAGAGCAGCATCTCGCCGGGGGCGTGCACGCCCATGCCGTAGCCGAGGCTCATGTGGATGAACGGCTCGTTCAGGGTGATCCAGAGCCGGACGCGGTCGCCGAGGCGGGCGGCGGTCCGCTCGGCGTAGTCGGCGAAGCGGGCGGCGGTGTCGCGGTTGAGCCAGCCGCCGGCGTCCTGCAGGGGTTGGGGCAGGTCCCAGTGGTAGAGGGTGGCCACCGGGTCGACGCCGACGGCCAGCAGCTCGTCGACCAGGCGGTCGTAGAAGTCCAGGCCGGCGGCGTTGGTCGGGCCGCTGCCGCTGGGCTGCACCCGGGGCCAGGCGATCGAGAACCGGTAGGCGGAGACGCCCAGACCGGCCAGCAGCGCCACGTCCTCGGCGTACCGGTGGTAGTGGTCGCAGGCGATCTCCCCGCTGCTGCCGTCGCTGATCCGGCCGGGGGAGCGCGCGAAGGTGTCCCAGATGGACGGTCCGCGTCCGCCGGCCGTGGTGGCGCCCTCGATCTGGTGGGCGGACGTGGAGACGCCCCAGCGGAAGCCGGCGGGGAACTCGGGAATCGGTGCGGTAGGCATGCGCCCTCCCGGTCAACGTGAAACGTGTTCGGGACTCTAGGGCGCTGTCGATGAATGCGCCATAGGCCGGGTTGGCGCAATCCGCAATGGTTGATCGGCGTGTCTTTTTCCTAACCCGTCCGTGTAAGTCCGATTTAGCGCATAGAGTGCCGATATCGTGGGATGTCCTCACTGGAGGAAAGACGGAAATGATCCTCGTGGAACGCAGTGCGCACGTGGCGGCGCCGGTGGAAGTGGTCTGGGACGTCGTACAGCGGGCTGAGCAGTTACCGGCCTGGCTGGCGGGGGTCCGCGCGGCCGAAGTGCTCTCCGGAGAGGGCTTCGGGCGGCGGCAACTGGTCCAGGCGGGGCGCGGTTCGGCGCATGAGGCCGAGGTGATCGCCTATCAGGAGCCGACACTGATCGGCTGGCGGGAACGGGCCAAGGGTGCCGGTGCTCGTGCGGAGGCGCGCACCGAGATCTACGTCCAGCTGACCGAGGACGAGGAGGAGGGCGGGACGATCGTCCGACTCATCGTCGTCCGCTGGCCGGCCGGTCCCGTCAAGGCGGCCCTGTTGCGTCTCGGACTGCGTCGGGTCGGCGCCGACCTGGAGGACTCGCTGGCCCGGCTCACCGACCTGGCCGCCGTCGGCTGACGAGCGCCCATCCTCCTGGCGTCACCCGCCCCGGCGGTGGCCCGGCGTCCCCACCAGGAACGTCGGCCACCGCCAACCCATACCCACCCCTGCCCCACCCCTGCCCCGCCCCTGAACCGCGTCGATCATGGAGTTGTGGTGCCCGGAACGGGGTGACTTCACCGCTTCGTCCCCCACCACAACTCCATGATCCACGCGGTGGAGGGTGGGTCGGGATCCACGCGGTGGACGGTGGGAGCGGGACGCGGAAGGGCCCGGCGCCAACGCGCCGGGCCCTTCTGGTCGTGCTGGATCAGCTGTCGCCGCCGGTCTCCCCGACGGGAGCGGCGTTGACGTCGTCGATCGCGTACTTCTTGGCGGCCTCGGCCGGCACGGTGGCCGGCACCGCGCCGCTGCGGGCGAGCTGCCGCAGCGTGGCGACCACGATCGACTCGGCGTCGACGTGGAAGTGCCGGCGCAGCGCGTGCCGGGTGTCCGACATCCCGAAGCCGTCGGTGCCCAGCGACGTGTAGTCGCCGGGTACCCAGCGGGCGATCAGGTCCGGTACGGCACGCATCCAGTCGCTGACCGCGACCTTCGGGCCGTCCGCGTCGGCCAGCTTCTGCGCGACGTACGGCACCTTGGCCTCGGCGCCCGGGTTGAGCAGGTTGTACTCCTCGGTCTCCACCGCGTCGCGACGCAGCTCGGTCCAGGAGGTCACCGACCAGACGTCGGCGGCCACGCCCCAGTCCTGGGCGAGCAGCTGCTGGGCCTTGAGCGCCCACTGCATGCCCGTGCCGGAGGCGAGGACGTTGGCCTTCGGGCCGTCGACCTGCGGTGCCGGGGAGTAGCGGTAGATGCCCTTGAGCAGGCCCTCCACGTCCACCCCGGCCGGCTCGGCCGGCTGCAGGATCGGCTCGTTGTAGACCGTCAGGTAGTAGAAGACGTTCTCCTGCGCGTCCCCGTACATCCGGTGCAGGCCGGCTTCCATGATGTGCGCGATCTCGAAGGAGAACGCCGGGTCGTACGCGACCACCGCCGGGTTGGTGGCGGCGATCAACATCGAGTGGCCGTCCTCGTGCTGCAGGCCCTCACCGTTGAGCGTCGTCCGACCGGCGGTCGCACCGAGCAGGAAGCCCCGCGCCATCTGGTCGGCAGCCGCCCACAGCCCGTCGGCGGTCCGCTGGAACCCGAACATCGAGTAGAAGATGTACATCGGGATCATCGGCTCGTCGTGGGTGGCGTACGCCGAGCCCGCGGCGGTGAACGAGGCGACCGAACCGGCCTCGTTGATGCCCTCGTGCAGGATCTGCCCGGTCGTCGACTCCTTGTACGACAGGAACAGCTCCCGGTCGACAGAGGTGTAGCGCTGCCCGTGCGGCGAGTAGATCTTCGCGGTCGGGAAGATCGAGTCGAGGCCGAAGGTGCGGGCCTCGTCCGGGATGATCGGCACCCAGCGCTTGCCGAACTCCTTGTCCTTCATGATGTCCTTGAGCAGGCGGACGAAGGCCATGGTGGTGGCCACCTTCTGCTTGCCCGAGCCGCGCTTGACGTCGGCGAACCGCTCCGGACCGGGGATGGTCAGCCGCTTGGTGCTGGTCCGCCGGGACGGCAGGTAGCCGCCGAGCTGCTCGCGGCGCTCCTTGAGGTAGGCCAGCTCCTCGGACTTCTCACCCGGCTGGTAGTACGGCGGCAGGTAGGGGTTGTCCTCCAGCGCCTTGTCCGGGATGTCCAGGTAGAGCCGGTCGCGGAAGGTCTTCAGGTCCTCCAGCGTCAGCTTCTTCATCTGGTGGGTCGCGTTGCGGCCCTCGAAGTGCGAGCCGAGCGTCCAGCCCTTGATCGTCTTCGCCAGGATGACCGTCGGCTGACCGGTGTGCTCGGTGGCCGCCTTGTAGGCCGCGTAGAGCTTGCGGTAGTCGTGCCCACCCCGCTTGAGGTTCCAGATCTCGTCGTCGCTCAGCGGCTCGACCATCTTGCGGGTCCGGGCGTCGCGGCCGAAGAAGTGCTCGCGCACGTACGCGCCGGACTCGGCCTTGTAGGTCTGGTAGTCGCCGTCGGTCGTGGTGTTCATGAGGTTGACCAGCGCGCCGTCGGTGTCCGCCGCGAGCAGCGGGTCCCACTCACGGCCCCAGACCACCTTGATGACGTTCCAGCCGGCGCCCCGGAAGAACGCCTCCAGCTCCTGCATGACCTTGCCGTTGCCCCGGACCGGGCCGTCCAGCCGCTGGAGGTTGCAGTTGATCACGAAGGTGAGGTTGTCCAGCTCCTCGCGGGCGGCCACACCGATCGCGCCCAGCGTCTCGGGCTCGTCCATCTCGCCGTCGCCGAGGAACGCCCACACGTGCTGCTGCGAGGTGTCCTTGATGCCGCGGTGCTGCAGGTACCTGTTGAACCGGGCCTGGTAGATCGCGTTCAGGCCGCCGAGACCCATCGAGACGGTGGGGAACTCCCAGAAGTCCGGCATCAGCCGCGGGTGCGGGTACGAGGGCAGCCCACCACCTGGGTGCGACAGCTCCTGGCGGAACCCGTCGAGCTGGTGCTCGCTGAGCCGCCCCTCCAGGAACGCCCGCGCGTACATGCCGGGGGAGGCGTGACCCTGGTAGTAGATCTGGTCGCCACCGCCGGGGTGGTTCTTGCCCCGGAAGAAGTGGTTGAAGCCCACCTCGTACAGAGACGCCGAGCTGGCGAAGGTGGAGATGTGCCCGCCGACGCCGATCTCCGGGCGCTGCGCCCGGTGCACCAGCATGGCGGCGTTCCACCGGACGTACGCCCGGATGCGCCGCTCGACGTGCTCGTCACCCGGGAACCAGGGTTCCTGCTCCGGCGGGATCGTGTTGATGTAGTCGGTGGTGGTCAGGGGCGGAACCCCGACCTGGCGCTCACGGGCCCGCTCCAGCAGGCGCAGCATGACGTAGCGGGCGCGTTTGGCGCCGCGCTCGTCGATGACACCGTCAAGCGACTCGACCCATTCGCTTGTCTCTTCAGGGTCGATGTCCGGAAGCTGGCTCGGTAGGCCGTCGCTGATCACCGGGCGCTTGCGTTCCGTAGCCACAGGCGTTCCCTCGGTTGTGTGTGGGATAGGTCTCTAGCGCCATCCTGCCCCCTGGTGGCACCCGTCGTCACGTCTAGGTCCCCCCGACGCGATGAGCGACACAGGTACCCGTCGGTAACTTAGCGCGACGGCCGACGCGGATCGCCGTACCGGTTGGCGTGCCTCTTGGCGCGCGCCTGTTGGCGGCAACGCCGACGTTCGGCCCGAGCTGAGGCAGAATCCGGCGTATGCGCAGTGACGTGATCACCGTCCAGACCGGGTCCCGGCCGGCCGTCCGGGACATCACCGCCGAGGCCCAGAACTTCGTCTCCGGCGAGGGAGACGGCCTGCTGCACGTCTTCGTGCCGCACGCCACCGCCGGACTGGCGATCATCGAGACCGGATCGGGCTCCGACGACGACCTGCTCACCGCCCTGGACGCCCTGCTGCCCACCGACAACCGCTGGCGGCACCGGCACGGCTCGCCCGGCCACGGCCGGGACCACGTGCTGCCGGCCTTCGTCCCGCCGTACGCGACGCTGCCGGTGCTCGACGGACGGCTCGCCCTGGGCACCTGGCAGTCCATCTGCCTGGTCGACACCAACGGCGACAATCCCACCCGCCAGGTCCGCTTCTCGTTCCTCCCCGCCTGACCCCGCCCCGCCTCGCGCCCCGCCCCGCCGCGCCCCGGCAAGATCGTGCTCGATCCTTGTTGTAGTGGTGTCGTGCCGCGGGGGAGGCCACTACTTCCCTGTTGCAGCGCGATCATGGGCGCCGCGCCGCTGTGCCTCCTCAAGATCCGCGCAACTACCCGGAAAGTGCTGTCTCGGCGGGTGCTGAGGCAGCACTTTCACTGATGGTGTGCCGCTTCCGGGTGGGCGCGGATCTGGTCGCTGAGCTGGGCCTCGCCGTGGTGCGTACGATGTGGCGGTGGCACCGGAGGTGGTTTCCGCGGCAGGTCGACCGGTGGACCGGGCCGGCCTCGCGGCCGACGTGGTGCGCCGGATGGCACACCTGACCGCCTCGCTGCGGCACCGGCAGGGCACCGAGTTCGCCGAGTTGGGGCTCACCCCGGCCACGGCCCGGGCGTTGCACGAGCTGGACCCGGACCGTCCACTGCCCGCCCGGGACCTTGCCGACCGGCTGGGCTGTGACCGGTCCAACGTGACGGCGCTTGTCGACCGGCTGGAGCAGGCCGGCCTGGTCGAGCGTCGTACCGACCCGAGCGACCGCCGGCAGAAGACGCTCGTGGTGACCGGTGACGGTCGGGGTGTGCGGGGCCGGGTGGCCGAGGTGATGTCCGACTCCCGACTTCTGGCCGGGCTGAGTGACCAGGAGCTGTCCACCCTGCGTGACCTGGTGTGGAAGGTGTCCGACGGCGGCTGCCCGGAGCCGTGCGATCCGGCGTGAGTCGACGCGCGCGGGCCGTGTCCCACTGGGCGAGCATGGCCCGCGTCGGTAATGCTGTCGGACGTGACCACCCCGCAAGATCTCGACGACCGGTTCCGGGAGACGCTGGCGGCGCTGCCTGCCACGCAGCGGAGGCGTGACCCCGCCGACCCGGTCACCGACGACGCCCCGCTGACCGGCGCGCGCCTGCTGGAACTGTTCGACGCGCAGGTGACCAGCCGCCAGCTCGACCTCGCCGGTCGTTGGCTGCGCAGTTTCGGGGAGGGTTTCTACACCATCGGCTCGGCCGGGCACGGGGGCAACGCCGCGGTCGCCGCCGCGCTGCGCCCCACCGATCCGGCGTTGCTGCACTACCGCTCCGGGGCGTTCTACTGCGTGCGGGCGGCCCAGGTCGCCGACGCCACGGCGCCGACCGACACCGCCGACGCCGAACCGGCCACCGACCGGGAGCGCGCCGCCGACCCGCAGCGGGCCGCCGACCGGGAGTCGGCCACCGTGCGCGAGCCTGCCGACGACCCGGAGTCGGCCGCCGAGCCGGAGCCGGCCGGGTCCGCGCCGAGCACCGGCGCGTTCGTGCGGTACGCCGAGGCCGCCCGCGACGTGCTGCGCGGCATGGTCGCCTCCAGCGAGGAGCCGATCGCCGGCGGCCGGCACAAGGTGTTCGGCCGCGCCGACCTGGCGATCGTGCCGACCACCTCCACCATCGCCTCGCACCTGCCCCGCGCGGTCGGGATGGGGCTGGCCGTGGAGCGGCTGCGCCGGCTGGACACCGTCGGGCGGCGTGCCGGGGCCGGGGTGCGGGTCGGCAGCGGAGCGGGGGCGGCGCACGCTCCCTGGCCGCCGGACGCCATCGTGGTCTGCTCGTTCGGCGACGCGTCGGTCAACCACGCCAGCGCCACCGCCGCCTTCAACACCGCCGGCTGGTACGACCACGCCGGGTTGCGCATCCCCGTGCTCTTCGTCTGCGAGGACAACGGGCTGGGCATCAGCGTCCGCTCGCCGGAGGGCTGGGTCGAGGCGACGCTGCGCGCCAAACCGGGCATCCACTACTTCAGCGCCGACGGGGCCGACCCGGTGCGGGCGTACGAGGTGGCGCGCGAGGCCGCGGCGTGGGTACGCCGACACCGGCGGCCCGCCGTGCTGCACCTGCGCACGGTCCGGCTGATGGGCCACGCCGGCGCGGACGCGGAGTCGGCGTACCGCAGCCCCGCCGAGCTGGCCGAGGACCTTGCGCGGGATCCGGTGGCCGCCACCGCCCGGCAGCTCGTCGACGCCGGTGTGGCGACGGCCGAGGAGCTGCTGGCCCGGTACGACGAAACCGGCTGGCAGGTCCGCCGGCTGGCCGAGGAGGTGCTGGGCGAGCCGAAGCTGACCTCCGCCGCCGACGTGGTGTCGGCGCTGGCGCCCCGCCGCCCGGTGCGTGTGGCGCGGGCGGTGGCGGACGCGGCGGCACGGGCCAGCGGGCCGGGCTCGGCGGCGCGGGAGGAGGCGTTCGGGGGTAAACCGCCGGAGCTGGCCGGCCCGCTCACCCTCGCGCAGAGCATCAACGCGGCGCTCGCCGACGGGCTGCTCGACCACCCCCAGATGGCCGTCTTCGGCGAGGACGTGGCCGCCAAGGGCGGCGTGTACGGCGTGACGAAGGGCCTGCGGGACCGGTTCGGCGCGGCCCGGGTCTTCGACACCCTGCTCGACGAGACGTCGGTGCTCGGGCTGGGCCTCGGCGCCGGGCTGGCCGGGATGCTGCCGGTGCCGGAGATCCAGTACCTGGCGTACCTGCACAACGCCGAGGACCAGCTGCGCGGCGAGGCCGCCACCATGCAGTTCTTCTCGCGGGGCGCCTTTCGCAACCCGATGGTCGTGCGGGTCGCCGGGCTGGCGTACCAGGAGGGGTTCGGCGGGCACTTCCACAACGACAACTCGGTGGCCGTACTCCGGGATGTGCCGGGTCTGGTGGTCGCGGTGCCGGCGCGGCCGGACGACGCCGCGCCCATGCTGCGGACCTGCCTGGCGAGCGCGGCGGTGGACGGCAGTGTCTGCGTGTTCCTGGAGCCGATCGCGCTGTACCACACCCGTGACCTGTATGCCGAGGGTGACGGGGAGTGGCTGGCCGGCTATCCGGAGCCCGGCTCGTGGGTGGCCGGTCACGTGCCGATCGGCCGGGCCCGGGTCTACCGGGTCGGCTCGTCCGACGACCTGACCATCATCACCTTCGGTAACGGGGTGCGGATGTCGCTGCGGGCCGCGGCCGTCCTCGCCGAGGAGGGGGTGGGGACCCGCGTGGTGGATCTGCGCTGGCTGGCGCCCCTGCCGGTGGCCGACATCATCCGGGAGTCCTCGGCGACCGGCCGGGTGCTGGTGGTGGACGAGACCCGCCGTTCCGGCGGAGTCGGCGAGGGTGTGATCGCCGCGCTGGTCGACGCCGGATATGTGGGCGCCGCGCGGCGGGTGGCCGGAGTTGACTCTTTTGTACCATTAGGTCCGGCAGCGCGTCAGGTTCTGGTCTCCCCGGAAGCCATTACCGACGGTGCCCGTACGCTGCTGGCACGGTAAATTCCGTTCCACTCGGTGCGCCACTTGCGCGCAGAGGCGCAACTGTGTGGACTTTGCCTGACGGCGTCGGCCCGACGCCGCGAGCACTGACGAAATGAGGAGGCACGCGACAGTGAGCGCGACCGCTGGTCAGGCCGCCGACGGGGTACGCAGCCTGGCGGACCGGTTCGGCATCGAACCGGGGATGGTCGTCATGGAGATGGGGTACGACGACGACGTCGACCAGGATCTCCGCGACGCCCTGACCGACCGCTGTGGAGATCTGGTCGACGAGGACACCGACGAGGTGGTCGACGCGGTGCTGGTGTGGTACCGCGACGGCGACGGTGACCTCTTCGAGCTGCTCGTCGACGCCCTCGGCCCGCTGGCCGACAACGGGGTCGTGTGGCTGCTCACCCCGAAGGCGGGGCGCGAGGGGCACGTTGAGCCGAGTGAGGTCGCGGAGTCCGCGCCCACCGCCGGCCTCCAGCAGACCTCGACCGTCAACGCCGGCCGGGACTGGAGCGGCGCCCGCCTGGTGCTGCGCCGAGGGGCCAAGGCCAAGAAGTAGCCCGCCATCGCTTCCTCGCGCCCGGCGGTCCGCACCGCCGGGTGTGGCAGGCTGGCGTCATCCCCCGACTCGACCCCGAGGAGTCCGCATGCCGATCGAGGTTGGCGCCGAGGCGCCCGACTTCGTGCTGAAGGACCAGAACAACCAGGAGGTCCGCCTGTCGGACTTCCGGGGCAGGCGCACCGTGCTGCTGGTCTTCTACCCGCTGGCCTTCACCGGCACCTGCCAGGGCGAGCTGGCCGAGGTGCGGGACAACCTCGACGAGTACGTGAACGACGACGTCCAGGTGCTGACCGTCAGCGTCGACTCGGCCTACAGCCACAAGATCTGGGCCGACCGGGAGGGCTACCAGTTCCCGATGCTTGCCGACTTCTGGCCGCACGGCGGCGTCGCCCAGGCGTACGGGGTCTTCAACGACGTGGCCGGCTTCGCCAACCGGGGCACCTTCGTCATCGACAAGGCCGGCGTGGTCCGCTTCGCCGAGATGAACGGCCCCGGCGAGGCCCGCGACCAGCAGGGCTGGCGCAAGGCCATCGCCGACGCGACCGCCGGATAGTGGTACGCCGTGCGGCCGGGCCGGCGGCGAGCAGGTAGGCTTGCCAGCCACCGGCCCGCCGCACACGGGCGATCCGGGCGCGTAGCTCAGTGGGAGAGCACCCGCCTTACAAGCGGGGGGTCGCAGGTTCGAAACCTGCCGCGCCCACCACCCCTTCCCCAGCAGCAAAAAGCCGCCCCGAGAAGATAAGTTCCGGAGCGGTGACAGCAGTGGTGGTCAGCCGTCCGTCGAGCTTCCCGGACGAACGCCTGCCGCATGGCATGAGCTTGGCGCGAGTAGGTCCGGACTCGGCAGTTCACGGCCCGGCTATTCCGCGACGAAGACTCCCACGCCGGGCAGGGTCTCAGTCATACCCTTGATCCGTAATACCTGCATGGCACGGTCGATCACCGGCTCGGTGACCTCGTAGTGCTCGATCAGCTCCCGCCGACTGGGCAGCTTGGAGCCGGGCTGGAACTCGCCGGACGCGATGCGTTCGGCGAGGTCGTCGGCGATCTGTTCGTAGCGGTAACGCGGTGGCACCTGGTTCTCCTCGGTTGGCAACACGAGTAGACCACCTACGTCAGCCCTTGACTACCCAACGGTACCTGTGGGAGGTTGCCGAGGAGGTCGATTCCCTCGGTTGGCGCTGTGGGCCGCCCTCGCCGGCGTGGATGTCCGGCGCGTCCCCGCGTTCGGGCATCCACGCCTCCAGATTGCTGCGGCACGAGGAGGCGGCAGTGCGTCCTTTGACTTGGGCAGCACGGCAGACCACGGCGCGAGCGGGAGTGGCGAGCTGGTGAAGCGAGTCTCGTACGACGAGTACGTCTTGGTGGTGGCGCTGACTTTGGCTCGCCGTCACCGGCCCGTCTGGTCCTGGCGGCATTGGCGGCGCATCTGCCGCTGCGGAGGCGAGCTGCCGTGTCGAAGCCGCCACCGCATTCCGATCAACCGCGGCCACTGGCCCAGCCAGGACGGCCCGTCGTGACCACTCACCACCCGGTCAGGCCGGCCTGGACGTGCGGCGGCTGTGCGGAGGAGTGGCCGTGTCAGACCCGGTGCCGGGAGCTGCGAGCCGAGTACGACCGAGCCCGGGTGTCGCTGGCTCTCACCTCGTCGACGCCGCCCAGGACCTGGCCCACGTTCCCGCCAGCCACCTGCACTACCGCTTCCTCGGCTGGACCCGATGAGCATCCTGCGGCCTGGCGACGAGAAGTTCCACTACAGCGACGGCTCCCACAAGTGGATCCCACCGGACCCGGACTACGACCAGGAAGTCTGGGATGAGCAGGTCCGCCAACACAAGCGGGGCCACCTCAGGAACGAGCGCCCGAAGGTTCGCATCCAGCGCCTCGTCTGACGGCGGCGATGTCAGGACTGGGTGCGGGTCCACTGCTGGTTGGTGCCGCTTCCGCAGGTGTACTGAGTGATGTCGGTGCCGTCTGCCGTGCCGCTGCTCACCACGTCCAGGCACTTGCCGCTGTGTCGGGCGCGCAGCTGGTAGTAGGTGCCGGTGGCGACCCACTGCCACTGCTGGTTGGTGCCCCCGCCGCAGGTGTACTGGATGACGTTGGCGTTGTTGGCGGTGGACGCGTCGGCGACGTCGAGGCATTTGCCGCTGTTCTGGTTGACGATCCGGAAGTAGCCGCTGCCGGCGTCGCGGAACTCCCACTTCTGGTTCGCGCCGCCGTTCCAGGACCACTGCTTGACTTCGGCGTTGTCGGTGACGGCCCTGTCCAGCACGTCGACCACCTTGCCGCTGTTGCGGTTGGTGATGCGGTAGTAGGACGGCGCCTGCCCGGTGACGGTGCCCGTGACGGCGTCGATGGTGATGGTGGGATACCAGGTCAGGCTCATGGTCGTGGCGGAGGGGAAGTCGATCGGCAACCACACGTACTGGGAGTCGTTGACCGGCCCGCCCCAAGCGCCGGCCCAGCGGTCGCCGAGGTAGAGGTAGCTCGTCGTCGACGTGCCCTGGATGGGGAGCACGAAGGCCGGCTGGGAGCGGTAGGTGGTCGAGTCGGCGACGTTGGTCATGCCGGTCCACGGACCGGAGATGCTGGACGCTGTGGCGTACCTGGCCTGGTTCGGGCTCCAACCGGTCAGACCCGAGGTGAGCAGGAAGTAGGTGCTGCCGCGCTTGAACAGGGCCGGTGCCTCACGGTTGCCGTCGTTCCAGAAGTTGCCGACCAGCGTGGCCACGGTGAGGTAGTCGGCGGTGAGGCGGTAGATGAGCAGGTCGCGGTTCTCGTCGCCGGCGGAGATCATGTAGGCCGTACCGCCGTCGTTGTAGAGCGTGATGTCCCGCGACATGTTGCCCAGCGGCCGGAAGCTGCCGTGGTAGGTGTAGGCGCCGTCCACGGTGGCCGAGGAGGCGACGGCGGCCCTGGCCTCGCCGTAGTCGGAGCCGTTCTCCTTGTGCATCCACATCACGTACCGGTTGGTGCTGGCGTTGTAGATGACCTTCGGCCGCTCGATGTTTGCCGATTGCAGTTCCGCCGCCGACGACTGGGTCAGAATGTTGTTGCGGAACTCCCAGTCGCGCAGGTTGGTGGAGCGGTAGACGGAGACCGCCCGGAACGTGTTGTTGGCGTTGCGGTTCTCACCGAACCAGTAGTAGTAGTCGCCGACCTTGAGCACCCCACCGCCGTGCGCGTGCACCAGGTTGCCGGCGGTGTCGGTGAACTGCGTGCCGTTGGGGATCGCGACCGGCTCGGCCTGGGCCGGGGCGGCGGCCAGGGTGGTGACCGCCACGATCGCCGTTCCGGCCAGGGTGAGCGCTGCCACCAGGGATGGCAGCCATCTGTTGCGTCTCACGACGTTCGTCCTTCCGTGGGCGGGCGGCGACCGCCGCCGGCATCGGGGCGGCACCCGCGGACTCCGGCGCCATTGGTCGATCCATTCATCAATCTACATCTATCGTCGCCGTCGACGACCTCATCCGCCGGCTGGTGCCGTTGGGAGAGCCGGTGAGTCCGACCGGGGTCAGGCGCGATCCGCGACAATCACCCGGCTGCGGGCGAGTGACGTGGCACGGCGGATCGGCAGGGCGAGCGCCCGCGCCGTGTCGAGCAGGTCGTGGTCGCCGGTGACGGTGAAGCCGTGTCGGGCCAGCAGGGCGGTCATGGCGGCGGGCGTCCAGGTCGAGCGCCATGGCTCGGTCGCCCAGAAGCTGCGCCGGCCGGTGGACGCCATCAGCAGCCGTGCGACGAGCCGGCCCAGCGTCAGGGATTTCCCGGGCAACTGGAAATTGACGACGAGACGGCTGTGCGGTGCCGAGCAGGCGGCGATCGCGGCGACCGTCGTGGACACTTCGGCCCTGGTCAGATACGGCACGACGCCTTCCCAGATCCACGTCGTCGGCTCGTTGGGGCGGTGCCCGGCGGTTGCCAGCGCCTCGGCGAGCCGGTCACGGCCGAAGTCCACCGCCACGAACGTCGGTGCGGTGCCGGGCAGGCCCTCGGCGCGTTCGCGTTTGTCCCGCTGGCTGCTCGGCTGGTCGACCTCGAAGACCGTCCGGTCGGCGAGTTCCGGCATCCGCCAGGCGCGACCATCCAGCCCGGCCCCCAGGATCACCACCTGGGAGCTGCGGTGGTCCCGTACGGCGTCGTCGATCGCCACAGTGCGGGGCACCATCATCTCGGCGCAGGCCCGGACCGTCTCGTAGTCGACCCGTTGCCGCCACGGCTGGGGAACAGCGGCATCGCGTACCCACTGGACGGCCTCGCGCTCGTCGGCGCGGAGCAGGCGCGCGGCCGTCGGGTCCGCGAACCGGCCGGGAGCGATCAGGCCGTCCGCCGCCGCGCGGCCCTGGCAGACGAGCACCGCCGTACGGCTCGCGGCTGGCGTCCTCGGCATCGCTCGCGCTCCTGTCCGTGTCACCGGCATCGGCTCTGCGTGCCGACGGTACCGCCCCGCGGAGCCGGTCGGCCCGCCGGAGTCGGTGGGCCGCCATCATCACTTGACCGCGCCGGATAGCCTTCGCGGTCATGGGCGCGATCAAACCGTGGCACCTCGCGGTCCTCAGCATCTGTTGTCTGCTGCCGGCGGCGGTGGCTGTCGCCGGTGGCGTGTGGGCCGTACGCCGCAACCGCACCCGGCGCTGACCCGACGCGCAGCCCGGCCAGCCTGTTAGCGTCGACGGCCATGACGAACGTCGACGAGCACGGTCATCCCGAGCCGCCCGTCGCGGGCGACGAGACCGCCACACTCCTGGGCTCCCTGGACCGCCAGCGCGCCACACTGGCCTGGAAGACCGGCGGGCTCGACGCCGCCGGCCTGCGGGCGACGCTCGGCCCGTCGTCGATCACCCTCGGTGGGCTGCTCAAGCATCTGGCGCTGGTCGAGGACCTCTACTTCTCGCTCAAGCTGGCCGGACGTTCACCGGGGCCGCCGTGGGACACCGTCGACTGGGACGCGAACCCCGGCTGGGAGTGGCGCTCCGCCGCCGAGGACACCCCCGAGCAGCTCTACACGCTGTGGCGGGAGGCCGTGGCCCGGTCCCGGGCCACGGTCGGCGAGCTGCTCGCCGACGGCGGCCCGGAGCAGCTCGCCCGGGGCGAGTGGCCCGACGGTCGGGTGCCCAGCCTGCGCCGGGTCCTGGTCGACCTCATCGAGGAGTACGCGCGGCACGTCGGGCACGCGGACCTGATCCGGGAGTCGGTGGACGGGCTCACCGGCGAGGACCCGCCCCGCTGAACGCGGCCGGCCCGCTGCGACCCGGCCCGGGGCACCGCCAGAATGGACGCGTGCAGGACACTGTCGCCATCGCGCTGATCACCTCACTGTCCACGTTGGGCGCCGCGGCCCTGACCGGGCTGATCGGCGCGCTCAGCACCCGCCGGCAACTCGCCCACCAGCTCACCGTCGCCCGGCAGGAGAGCGCCGACCGGTGGGCGACCCGGCGTGACGAGCTGCGCCGCGACGCGTACATCGGGTTCCTCGGTGCCTGCGACGCGGCGTACCGCCGACTGGACCGGCGGTGGGTCGAGCCGGGCCCGGACGCGGTCAGGCCCGGCTACGACGAGACGTACGCGGCGATGCGCGCGGTCGACGAGGCGTACAACCTGGTGTTGGTGGAAGGGCCGGCGGACGTCGCGTCGGCGGGCCGGTCGGTGCTGGCCAGCCTCACGACGGAGTACGCCGAGCAGCGCCGCCTCGCCGACGAGCCGGGCGACGAGGCGGCGCCGCTTCGCGACCGGCACCGGGAGCGTTGGCTCGCGGCCATCGAGGCACGGACCAATCACCGCGTCGCGTTCGTCGACGTCGTGCGTCAGGTGCTGGGCCGGGAGGGGTGACGCGGGCCGGCGGGAGGCGGGGTGGGCCACCTCAGCTGGTGAAGCCCCCGTCGACGTTGACCACCGCCCCGGTCACGAAGCCCGCTTCGGGACTGGCCAGGTGTGCGACGGTCGCCGCGATCTCGGCCGGGCGTGCGTAGCGACCGACGGCGGTGAATCCGGCGATGGTCGCCGCGTTCGGCCCGTCCGCCGGGTTGGCGTCGGTGTCCGTCGGCCCGGGGTTGACCAGGTTGACGGTGATGCCCCGATGGCCCAGCTCGCGGGCCAGACCCCGGGTCAATCCGACGAGGGCGGTCTTGCTCATCGAGTACAGGGCCAGCCCGGGGAAGACCACCCGTTCCCCGACGTTGCTGCCGATGCTGATGATCCGTCCACCGTCGCCCAGGTGGCGCAGCGCCTCCCGCACGGCGAGGTACGGCGCCCGTACGTTCACGGCGATCGTCTGCTCCAGCTCCGCTGTGCCGAGATCGTCCATGGCGCCGACCAGGAACACCGCCGCGTTGTTGACCAGGATGTCCAGCCGGCCCAGCTCGGCGGCCGTCCGGTCGACGGCGTCCCGGACGGCCGTCGGGTCGGCGCCGTCGGCCTGGATCATCAGGGCCCGCCGGCCCAGCGCCTCGATCTGCTTCACCACTGTCGCCGCCTGCCCGGCGTCCTGCCGGTAGGTGAGCGCCACGTCGGCCCCGTCCTGGGCGAGGCGCAGCGCTATTCCGGCCCCGATGCCACGAGAGCCTCCGGTCACCAGGGCGACCTTGCCGTCAAGTGTCGTCGTCATGCAAACGATCATGTCGACGGTTCGGCGTCGGGTCTGGCGGCCATCGGACCGCTCGCTCCCAGCGCCAGGTCCGTTTTCCGCCGCCGGTCAGGGACGCCCTATCCTCGTGACGGAGCGTACGGAGGGAGCGTGATCATGGAGCTGGCAGACATCGACGCGGTGCTGTTCGACATGGACGGCACGCTTGTCGACTCCGACGCCGCCGTCGAGCGTGCCTGGGAGCGCTGGGCGTCCGAGTACGCCGTCGAGCCGGCGGCGGCGCTCGCGATCGCGCACGGCAGACCCGCCGATCAGACGATCCGCCAGCTCCTTCCGTCGCTCGACGACGCGGCGGTCGCCGTGGCCGCGGCCCGGCAGTTGGCGTTGCAGTACGACGACCTGTCCGACGTGACCGCCACCCCGGGCGCCCTCGAGCTGCTGTCGACGGTGGCCCGGATGGGGATGCCCTGGGCCGTGGTGACCAGCGCCGACCTCCGGTTGGCCGAGGCCCGGCTCGGTGCCGCCGGCATCACCGCGCCCGTGCTGGTCACCGTCGAGGACGTGCGCGCGGGCAAGCCGGCCCCGGAGGGCTACCTGCGCGCCGCCGCGCTGCTCGGCGTGCCACCCGCGCGCTGCCTGGTCGTCGAGGACGCCGAGGTCGGGTTGCAGGCCGGGCGCGCGGCCGGCGCGATGACCGCCGCGCTCAAGGGACTCGACGGCGACCTGCGGCTGGTCGACCTGACGCAGCTGGCGTACGGGTTGGCGTCGGCGCCCACGGCACGCTGACCGGCAGCACCGCGGTACCGGCACCGGCAGCGCGACAGCGCCGACCTGCCGCGTCAGGCGAGCCGCTGGGCCAGCCAGGGGAGCAGGGCGTCGGCCTGCGCCTGCTGGAACGCCCGTACGGTGGGGATGCCGGCCGGCGGCGGACGGCGGGCGCTGTCGGCGAAGAAGCCGGCCAGCCCGGCGTACACCCCGGTCAGCGCCGCCGGGTCGACATCCGCGGTGAGCGGCAACCGGCGCAGCATCGCCTCGGTGTCGTGCCCGCCGTGCAGTCGCACGTTCACCAGCAGCAACGCGGTGTCCAGCCAGGCCGGCCCCCGGCAGGCCCACGGCCAGTCGACGACGGTCACCGTGCCGGCCGCGTCGATCAGCAGGTTGTCGGCCCGTACGTCCACATGGCAGAGCGTGTCCCCGCTCAACGCGGCGACGCCCTCGTCGGCGGCCGTCCGCAGCTCGTCGAGGTGCGCCCGAACCCACGGATCGAGTCGTGGCGGCGGGTCGGCGGCGATCCGGTGCCAGCCGGCGAAGTCCCCGGCCAGCAGGTCGGCGGCCGCCGGGACGTGCGCGACGGGGTTCGGGGTGAGCGCGGCGGCCAGCGCCTCCAGGGCGCCCAGCACGCGGGTCAGCTCGTCGGCCCGCCACGGGGTGCTCGGGTGCCGTCCGTCCACGTCGGAGAAGACCAGCGCCACCCACTCGCCGTCGTCGTGGCAGCCCAGCAGGCGGGGCGTCGGCGCTGTCGCGGGTAGCGCGCCGGCGGTACGGGCCTCGGCGCGGTGCAGGACCGGGCTGTCCGGGTTCAGGGCCGAGCTGACCGCCTTCACGAAGGCCCGCCGGCCGGTCGCGGTGCGGACCCGGTCGGCGGTGCCCGGCGAGAAGCCTCCCGACTGGGACACCGCCTCGATCACCCGGTCACCGATGATGCCCTCCACCGCGGACCGGACCGCCGCCGGCAGATCACCCCAGCCGATCCGCGTCACTGTCCCCTGCATCCCGCCACGGTGCGCCCGGCCCGCCCGACGAACAACCCGTTTTCCGGGCATGTCCGGGCGATCGGCCGGGTCGAGGCCCATCTCGGGTATCACGGTGGCGGCGCCGCGCGTGGTTCTGCTGCACTACGCGCTGAGTGAGACGTCGAAGGGGAGGCCCCGGTGGAGTTGACATTGACGCCGATGACCGAGCAGGAACTGGCCCGGCTGTGGGAACCGCTGGAGGTGGGCTACGCCGAGGATCTGGCCGCGCACCGGGGCATGACACCGGAGGCGGCCCGGGAGCGGTCGGCGCAGCAGCTGCGGGAAGGGCTGCCGGCGGGCGCGGCCACCGAGGGGGTTCTGCTGCGGATGGCGCGGGTCGACGACACCGAGGTCGGGTGGATCTGGGTGAGCCTGCCCGGGGTGGGAAACGCGGGCGGCCCGACCCGGGCGTGGATTCAGAACATCGAGGTGCATCCGGAGCACCGGGGGCGTGGCCACGCGCGGCGGATGATCCAGCTCATCGAGGCCGAACTGGCCGAACTCGGGGTGCCCGAGCTGGGGTTGAACGTCTTCGGTACGAACACCGTGGCGATGGGGCTCTACCGGAGTCTGGGCTTCGAGGTGACCGCGCAGCAGATGGCCAAGCGCATCGACCCGACGGACTGAGCCGGGACGGTCCCTCGGGCAGGACTGTTCGCCCGACCAGCGGGAAACCGCTGCGGACCGCACCCGGGGAGGAGCGACGGATGACGCATGGCGCCGGACTGACCATCGGTGTGCTCGGCTCGTACGGCGGCCGGAACCTCGGCGACGAGGCGATCCTCACCGGCCTGCTCACCGATCTACGCACGCAGGAACCGAACGCCCGGATCATCGTCTTCTCCCGCAACCCGGAACACACCCGGGCCGCCCACCCCGACGTGGAGGCGGTGCCCTGGGAGGGCGTCAGCCGTACCGACTCGGCGCTGGTGCTCGCTCAGCTCGACCTGCTCATCCTGGGTGGCGGCGGGATCCTCTACGACCGGGAGGCCCGCCGCTACCTGCGGGTCGTCCGGGTCGCCCAGGAACGGGGCCTGCCCCTCATCACGTACGCGGTGGGAGTCGGGCCGCTCAGCGACGCGGTCGACACCGGGATGGTCCGGGAGACGCTCGCCGGCGCGACCCAGGTGACGGTCCGCGACCAGGAGTCCCGGATGGTCCTGGAAGAGGCGGGACTGCTCAACCCGATCACTGTCACCGCCGACCCGGCGTTCCTGCTGCAGCCGGCCGACTTCCCGGCGCACCTGCTCAGCGAGGAGGGGGTGCCGGCCGGGAAGAGGCTGGTCGGGATCAGCGTGCGCGAGCCGGGACGGGCCGCCGAACGCCTCGACGTCGACGGTTACCACCGGCTGCTGGCCCAGATCGGTGACTTCCTGGTGCACCGCATCGACGCGTACGTGCTGTTCGTGCCCATGGAACGCGACGACATCCGGCACTCGCACGGGGTGTTGTCGCACATGGTCGCCGCCGAGCGGGGGCGGATCCTGCACGGCACCTACTCACCGGAGCAGGTGCTCGGGCTGATGCGCCACTTCGACCTGGCCGTCGGCATGCGCCTGCACTTTCTGATCTTCGCGGCGATGGTGGGCACGCCGTTCCTGCCGTTGCCGTACGCCGGCAAGGTCTTCGACCTGGCCCAGCGGCTCGGTGTGCCGGCGCTGCGGGGCGTGGAGCGGGAGGTGGAGGGGCCGCTGCTGGCCGAGGTCGACCGGCTCTGGGACGAACGCGAGGAACGTGCCGAGGCCACGGCCCGGCGGGTCGCAGAGGTCTGCGAGCAGGCGCGGGGCACCTCGGAGGTCACCCGTGGCGTGCTGGACAGGCTGCGCAGTCAGACCCTCACCCGGGTCTGACCCGGGATCACACCGCCGGCCCGGTCCACCGGTAGCGCCATTCGCGGCTCTCCTCGCGGGCGGACTCCAACTCGTAGATCTGCGCCCCCGCCAGCCCACCGGACCCGATGTGGTGGTGGGTGAGCGGCGGGCGGCCGTTGGTGTCCAGCTCGACGGTCACGGTCTGCCCGTCCGCCGCGCCGCCGACGAGGAGGATCTGCACGGAGGAAGCCATGCGCCCATCCTGCCCGTCGCGACGGCACCTCGCAGCGGGATGCGGGGCAGCGCGGGGGCCCCGACGTGGTTACGGTCGGCGAATGACGGAGCAGACCATCGATCCGACGCTCGGCCCGGTGCTCGCCCGCGTCGGGGACGAGCGCGCCGTGCTGACCTCGTTCCTCGACTTTCACCGTGGCGTGCTGCTGCGCAAGCTGCGTGGCCTGTCCGACGCCGACGCGGCCCGCCGGCTGGTGCCCTCCGCGACCACGCTCGCCGGGCTGGTCAAGCACCTGACGCTTGTCGAGCGGAACTGGTTTCCGGTGCTGCTCGCACCCGAGCCGGGTGACGTCTACCTGAACTCGGAAGAGGACGCGCTCGCGAGCTTCACGCTCGACGAGCGCGACACGCTCGACGGGCTCGTCGAGGCGTACGAGCGGGCCTGCGCCCGGTCCCGGGAGGTCGCCGCGCGTTTCGACCTCGACCACGTGGTGCCGCACCCGCAGCTCGGTGAGGTGTCGGTGCGCTGGATCCTGGTCCACCTGATCGAGGAGACCGCCCGGCACGCCGGTCACGCCGACATCCTGCGCGAACTGACCGACGGGTCGACCGGCGCGCTCTGAGGCCGGCCGCCCCGTCGTCATCCGGCGGGTAACAGGCCCGGCGGATACTCCATGCCGTCGTGGGCGCAGGCCGCCGCGGCGACCCGAGCCGCGTACCGGGCCGCCTCCGTCAGGGGCTCGCCCCGCAGCCTGCCGGCGATCAGCCCGGCCGCGAAGGCGTCGCCGGCCCCGTTGCTGTCCACCACCGGTCCCGGCGCGGCGGCGGGCGGCACCACCACCCGCGTGCCGTCGCCCGGGTACAGCTCGGCGCCGTCCGCGCCGCGGGTCACCACAACGGTCCGGGGCGCCAGCGTGCCGGCGAGCGCGGCGGCGCGTTCGCCCAGCCGCACCCCGCTGACCAGGACCAGATCGGCGGCCTCGGCGAACGGCCGGTGGTAGGGGTTCGCGCCGTCCCAGTCGTGCAGGTCGGTGGAGAGCGACACGCCCGCCGGGAGCGCGGCCCGCACGGCGGCCAGCGACGGCACCACCCAATCCATGATCGAGAGGTGTACGTGCCGGGCGTCCGCGACCAGTTCGGCGATCTGACCGGGCGAGAACGGCGGGTCGCCCCGCCACGGGCGTGGGTCGTACAGCGAGGTGCGCCGACCGCCCGGGTCCACCAGGTTCACCGACCGCCGGGTGCCGCCGCTGTCCTGCGCCAGCACCGCAGGCACCCCGGCCCGGGTCAGCGCCGCCCGGACCAGATCGCCGGCCGGGTCCGCACCGAGCGTGTCGACCACCCGGACCCGCAGGTCGAGCGCCCGGCCGGCCAGCGCCACCCCGGCGCCGGTGTTGCCGATGCGCAGCTCGATCGGTTCGACGGTGTGCGAGTCGGCGGCCGGCAGCGGCAGCGCGGGCACCCGGACCCGCACATCCACCCCGAGCCCGCCGACGACCAGGAGATCGACCATGGTGCCGACGCTAACCCAGCCCGGTGCCGGGTGCCGTGTCGCCGACGCGCGGACACCCTCACCTGATCAGCACAGCGGCCGCGGGTGTCGTGCGGTGGGCGCTGACGCGCGTCGCACCGGGCCGCCTATCCTGGGCGCGGGCGGCAAAGGGGGAGTAGGTGCTGGTCATCCATGGGCTGTGGAAGCCCGGCGACGACTCGACCACCGGCCTCGCGGTCTGGGCCGAGGACAGCGCCGCGCCGCCGGCTCCGACGCGTCCCGGCCGGCCACCCCGGGAGCGCCCGCATCCCTTCGCCGCCGGCCACGCCGACCTCGTCGCGGCCCTCGCCGACGCGGCCGAACCGGCCCGTCCGGCCACCGCGCTGCTCACCCTGCCCACCCGGGCGGGCGTGCCGACCGACTCACTCGAGCTGATCCGGACCGCCGTCGCACCCCCGGCCCGCGGCCGGCTCACCCTCGCCGCGTGGCAGGTGCCCACCCTGCTGTACGCCCCAGACGACGCCCTCGCACTGCTGCGCGCCCTGGACGACCTCCCGGCGGTGCCCGGGGCGACCCTGCGCCACCTCGCCGAGCTGGCCGACTTCGCCGCCGACCTGGTCGCCCGGGGCCGCGTCCTGCCCGGCGTCCACGCGCCGGTCGACGCGACCGCTGCCGACGTGGCCGCTGCCGGCCCGACCGCTGTCGGCTCGGTCGCTGCCGACGTGGTCGTTGCCGTCCCGGCCGTTGCCGTCCCGGCCGTTGCCGGCTCGGCCGCTGCCGGTGGGGCCGGGTCGGCGGCGGACCGGGCGGGCCAGGTGGTCGCGCGGGCCGTCTGGCGTCCGCTGTTGACCGGCACCGACGCGGCCTGGGCGCGGTCGCTGGCGCTGGCCCTACCGCCCGCCGCCCGCGCGGCGGCCACGGCCGGTGCCACCGAGGTGACGGGTGCGGCGCTGGTGGCGGACGCTCTCGACGCGCTCACCGACGCCGCCGCCCGGGTGGCCCTCGCGGCCACGACGCTGGCCCGAGGGGTGCGTCCCGGTGGGCCCGCGCCGGCCTGGTTGGCCGCGCTCGCCGGCCCCCGCCGCGACTTCACCGTCGACCGGGCCGCACTGGACATGCTGCGCGCCGAACTCGACGACTGGCAGCGCGACGCGGCCGGCGGTGCCGTCCGGGCCAGCTTCCGGCTGGTGGAGCCGGCGCCCGACGAGGTCACCGAGCCGATCCTGGCCACCCGCCCGCTGCCGGGAGATGCGCCGCTCACACTCGCCGCCAGCCGGACCGGCGACGCCGTGCCGTCCGCCCCTGCCCCGGGCCGGCCGGGCTGCGGTGCGCTGCCCGAGGGTGGCGCTACGGAAGGCGGCGGTGCGCTGGCCGCGGGTGCCGCGACGGAAGGCGGCCGTCGTCCTGGCGAGCCGGTCGGCAGCGGCCCGGCCGGGTCGGCGGAGGCCAGCGAGGACGCGCCGGCCGTCGGCGCACGGTGGCGGCTGGAGTTCGGGTTGCAGGCGGCCGACGAGCCGGGGCTGCACATCGACGCCGGGGAGGTCTGGCGGTCGCACACGCTCGACGGTCTCGCCGACCGTACGGCCAGCCCGCAGGAGACCCTGCTCGCGGAGCTGGGCCGGGCCAGCCGGCTCTGGCCCGACCTGGACGCCGCGCTGCGCACCGCAGCACCCGAGGCCATGGAGTTGGACGTCGAGGGCGCGCACCGGTTCCTCAGCGAGGGCGCCCCGGTGCTGCACGCCGCCGGTTTCGGGGTGCTGCTGCCGTCGTGGTGGCGGCGTCCGTCGGCGCGGCTCGGCGCTCGGCTGCGCGCCCGCAGCCGGACCGCGCCCGGCACGGTGGCCAGCACCGAGGCCGGAGTCGGGTTGGACGCGCTCGTCGACTACCGCTGGGAGGTCGCGCTCGGCGATCAGCCGCTGTCCGCCGACGAGCTGGCCGCGCTGGCGGAGCTGAAGACCCCGCTGGTACGGCTGCGTGGCCGGTGGGTGGAGCTGGACCCGGGTCGGCTCGCGGCCGGTCTGCGTCTGCTGCGCTCGGCCGGCGAGCTGACCGTCGCCGACCTGTTGCGCCTCGGACTCGCCGACGGCGACGACACCGAGGCGCTGCCGGTGCTGGAGGTGACCGCCGACGGGGCGTTGGGAGACCTGCTCGCCGGTGCTGTCGAACGCCGGCTCACCCCGCTCGACCCGCCGCCGGGTTTTCAGGGGACGCTGCGGCCGTACCAGCGGCGTGGACTGGCCTGGCTGGCGTTCCTGCGGTCGCTGGGCCTGGGCGGCGTGCTCGCCGACGACATGGGGCTGGGCAAGACCGTGCAGTTGCTGGCGCTGCTCGCCGGGGACCCGCCGGACGCCGGGCCGACCCTGCTCGTCTGTCCGATGTCGCTGGTCGGCAACTGGCAGCGGGAGGCCGCGAAGTTCACGCCCGGGCTGCGGGTGCACGTACACCATGGGGCGGAGCGGGCGCGGGGGGCGGAGTTCACGACTGCCGCGCACGGCGCGGACCTGGTCCTCACCACCTACTCGGTGGCGGCGCGCGACGCCGTCGACCTGGCCGGCATCGACTGGCACCGGGTGGTGGTGGACGAGGCGCAGGCGATCAAGAACGCGTCGACCCGGCAGGCCGAGGCGGTCCGGGCGCTGCCGGCCCGGCAGCGGGTGGCGGTGACCGGTACGCCTGTGGAGAACCGGCTCGCCGACCTCTGGTCGATCATGCAGTTCGCCAATCCGGGGCTGCTCGGCCCGGCCGCGACGTTCCGCAAGCGGTTCGCCGAGCCGATCGAGCGGCACGGCGACGCCGAGGCCGCCGAGCGGCTGCGCCGGATCACCGGCCCGTTCGTGCTGCGCCGGCTCAAGACCGACTCGTCGATCATCTCGGACCTGCCCGAGAAGCTGGAGATGGAGGTGCTCTGCAACCTCACCGCCGAGCAGGCAGCGCTCTACCGGGTGGTGGTCGACGACATGCTGGCCCGGATCGAGACCAGCGACGGCATCGAGCGACGCGGGCTGGTGCTGGCCACCATGACCCGACTCAAGCAGGTCTGTAACCACCCCGCCCAACTGCTGCGCGACGGCTCGGCGCTGGAGGGCCGCTCCGGAAAGCTGGCCCGGCTTACCGAGATCCTGGAGGAGGTGCTGGCGGCGGGGGAGCGGGCGCTGCTGTTCACCCAGTACGCGGAGTTCGGCGCGATGTTGCGCGGCCACCTGTCCGCGCGGTTCGGCCGGGAGGTGCTGTTCCTGCACGGTGGGCTCGGCAAGGCCGAACGGGACGCCCTGGTGCAGCGCTTCCAGTCGGCCGACGGGCCGCCGCTGTTCGTCCTGTCCCTCAAGGCCGGTGGCACCGGGCTCACCCTGACCGCCGCCAACCACGTGGTGCACGTGGACCGGTGGTGGAACCCGGCGGTCGAGGACCAGGCCACCGACCGGGCGTTCCGGATCGGGCAGCGCCGGCGGGTGCAGGTCCGCAAATTCGTCTGCGCCGGCACCGTGGAGGAGAAGGTCGCCGCGATGATCGCCGACAAGCGCGCCCTCGCCGAGCGGGTGGTGGGCACCGGCGAGCAGTGGATCACCGAGCTGTCCACGGGTCAGCTGCGGGAGCTGTTCGCCCTGGAAGCCGGGGCGGTGGTGGAGTAGTGAGCACCGACCGGTTCGCCGACTACGGGCGACCCCGCAAGGTCGACGGCGGGCTGCGGGCGCGCAGCGCCAAGGGCGCGATCGGGCGGTCCTGGTGGTCCCGGCGCTTCCTGGAGGTGCTGGAGTCGTTCGCGCTCGGCACCCGGCTGACCCGCGGCCGGTCGTACGCGCGGGCGGGCCAGGTGCTCCGGCTCGACATCGCGCCGGGCCGGGTCACCGCCCAGGTGCAGGGTTCCCGGCCCCGGCCGTACGAGGTGTCCATCGCGCTGGCGGCGTTCCCGGCCGAACTCTGGACCCGGATCGAGGACGAGTTGGCCGGGCAGGCGTTCTTCAGCGCCCGCCTGCTCGCCGGGGACCTGCCCGACGAGCTGGAGGAGCTGTTCGTGGCGGCGGGCGCCCCGCTCTTCCCGGCCGCCGTCGACGAGCTGACCCAACGCTGCAACTGCCCCGACTTCGCGGTGCCGTGCAAGCACCTCGCGGCCACGTTCTATCTGCTCGCCGAGGCGTTCGACGCGGACCCGTTCGAGCTGCTGCACTGGCGTGGTCGCTCGCGGGCGGACCTGCTCGACCGGTTGCGCGCCCGGCGGGCCGAGGCCACCGGCACTGCGGTGTCGCCCGCGCCGACCGCCACCCGTGACCAGGAAGGGTCCACATCGGACGAGGCTCCGTCCGCTATGGGCGCCCTGCCGCCGGTCGGTGCGGCCCGGGCGCTCGCCGGGCTGGCGGTCACCCCCCTCGCGGAGGCGGCAGACCGCTTCTGGGCGTCGCCGGTGCCGCTGCCCGACCGGCCACCCCGGCTGGCTACCGGGCCGGATCTCCTGCTGCGCCAGCTCGGCCCGCCGGCGCCGGCCATCGGAGGGCCGGGCCTGCTGGAGCGGCTACGTCGCGCGTACCGGGCGTTCGGCCCGGGGTGAGCTGTCACGTCCAGCGGCGGCGGAACCGCCACATGATCGCCGCGTTGGCCACCAGCACCACCGCGCAGATCGCGCCGGCCAGCCGGCCGGCGAACACGGCCATCGCCGGGAGCGACGCCCACAGCACGATGGTCAACAACATCAGATAGCGGCCCCTGCGGGCTCGGACCCGGTGGTCCAGCCGGGCGAAGAAGGCCGGGTCACTCTCCCGGAGCTGACGGGTGATCTGGTCGAACCTGCGCTGATCCTCTTTGCTGAGCATGGCGCTGCCTTCCCCTCACGCGTTCAGCGGTTCGGCGGCATACCCGCTGCGGCGGCGGCTCACGCTCGCCCGCTCCTCCTACTTTTCCCAGCGTGAGGACACCTCACGTCCGGCTTAGCCGAACCTTAAGTTTGCCTGTGGTGGTGAACGGCGCGGAACGTGTCGCGTACGGCGGTGTGGTCCGATCCGTACCCGGCTGCCGCACGTCCGCCCTGCTGGGAAGGTCCGAGCCCGGCCCGGGTCGCCGGCCCGCCCCGA
This sequence comes from Micromonospora sp. DT63, assembly GCF_049841615.1. Taxonomy (NCBI): domain Bacteria; kingdom Bacillati; phylum Actinomycetota; class Actinomycetes; order Micromonosporales; family Micromonosporaceae; genus Micromonospora; species Micromonospora sp. DT63. Next base: position 167,180 of record NZ_JBNCKQ010000005.1, read on the forward strand.
AGGCTGTGGTGAGGGCTGTCTTAAGTGCCCTCACCGGCGTGTTCGGCTCACCTTGAAGGCACCTGAGCGCTTGGTTACCTTGCCGTAGCAACCCCCTCAGGCAACAGTCGCCGCACCTGCCGCACCCGCTCGGTCGCAGCTTCCGGCGCTCATCAGAAATCGGGATTGGTACATGGCCGACCAGAATGTGCCACCACGTCGACCGCGGGACGACCGCGGCTGGGACGGACGCCAGCACCACACCTCGGACAGCTACGGCGACCCCACCGCCTCCGCGTCGTACGGATACGACTCGCCCCACCCCTACCAGGGCGGCTACCCGGCGCAGGGCGACCCGCGCGAGCAGTACGGCGACGGGTACGCGCACGCCGGACAACCCGCCCCCGCCCCGCGTGGGCCGCAGTGGGTCGGCCCGGAGGGTCTGGGTCGTCCGGCCCCGGCGCGTCCGGCCGGCGCGGGACTGCCCACCCTGGACGATGACGACGAGCCGGGCCGCAAGGTCGGCCGGCGCAAGGCCATTGTCGCGCTCGGTGGCACCGCCGCCGTCGTGGCCGGTGGCGCGGCGCTCGCCATGACGCCGCAGTTCCGCAGCCTCTTCGGTGACGAGGCGGCCGCGGACGCGACGGGCAGCACGGTGACCGACGGGACCGCGGCGCGGCCCAGCGGCCAGCAGCCCAGCACGGTGCGTACCTACACCGAGCAGAACGAGAGCTACATGGGCTCTCGGGCCGGCGAGGCGCTGAAGAAGAACGCGCCGACCGGCGGCCGGACCTTCTCCGGCCCGGCGGCTGCCGCCGCGGAGACCAAGGTGACCGTCAAGACGGTGCTCGCCAAGGACCCGATCCTGCACCTGGCGCGGCGGGCCACCTTCGGCGCGACGCCCGCCGTGGTCGCCGACATCAAGCGCCAGGGCATCGACGCGTGGATCCGCGGACAGCTCGACCCGGACAAGATCGAGCCGAGCAAGGCCGAGCTGAAGCTCGCCGAGCTGCCCACCCAGACGCTCTCCGTCCAGCAGTTGCGCGACCAGCGCGACAAGCTCAACGACCAGGGCGCCCAGCCGGAGCGCGAGGTCGTCGACGCCACCCTGGCCCGGCAGATCTGGTCGAAGCGCCAGCTGTTCGAGGTGATGGTCGACTTCTGGAACGACTTCCTGCACGTCGCCGCCGACTTCGACGGCGGCGAGGTGTACCGCACGTCGTTCGACAAGGACGTGGTGCGCAAGCACGCGCTGGGCAGTTACCCCGAGATGCTGGTCGCGGCGAACAAGCACCCCGCGCTGCTGATCTACCTGAACCAGAAGGACTCCCGCAAGGACGCGATCAACGAGAACCTCGCCCGGGAGAACCTGGAGCTGTACTCGGTAGGCGTCGACGGTGGCTACACCGAGAAGGACGTGCGCCAGGCCGCCATGCTGCAGACCGGCCGTGGCGTCGACGACAAGGGCCAGTACGTCCTGCGCGTCAACCAGCACTACATGGGCAAGGTGAAGGTCCTCGGCTTCACCCACGCCAACACGTTCAGCATCAAGGACGTCAACAACCCGACGGCCAAGGAGATCGCCGCCGTGGACGCGGTGATCGACAAGTACATCACCTACATCGCGCTGCACCCCTCGACCGCGAAGTACGTGGCGCAGAGCCTCGCGACCCGGTTCGTCTCGGACACCCCGCCGAAGTCCCTCGTGGACCGGCTGGCCAAGTCGTACACCAGCAACAACGGCATGATCAAGCCGGTGCTGATGACGCTGTTCAGCTCGTCGGAGTTCTGGGCGGCGGTGGGTCAGAAGGTGCGCCGGCCGATGGAGTACCTGGTCGGCACGTACCGCGCCCTGGGTGTCTCGCCGGAGGCGTCGGCGAAGAACGACAACGGCGACAACAAGCGCACCCCGTTCGCCCGGGGCCTGCGGCAGATCCACGACAAGCTGCGCGAGCTGGGCCAGTACCCGATGGGCCAGCCCACCCCGGACGGCTACCCCGACGTCTACGTCGCGTGGACCTCGGCCGGCACGATGGTCAACGGCTGGAACGAGGCCGGCGAGATCGTGGCGGGCTACCGCACCGTCTTCACGTACACGGCGCCGGAGAAGCTGGTCGCCAAGCCGCCGGCCACCGCCGGGGCGTACGTGGACGCGCTCTCGATGCGACTGGTCAACCAGAAGCTGAGCACCCGGGAGAAGAACCTGATCCTCGGCGTGGCCGGCGTGCCGGCGACCGCCAAGGTCGATGCCACGTTCAACGGGGCCATCACCGCCGTCGCGCGGGCGATCCTCGCGTCCCCCCAGCACCACCTCCGGTGAGGCACCCGATGGAGAAGACTGTGTACAACTCTTTCCCCCTGCACCCCGAATGCCCCGACCTCGGGCGGCTGGCCGACAACCCGGCCGAGGCGCTGCTGCGCGCGGAGGCCGACCTGGTCGCCGCCGAGAACGCGGCCGAGGCCGACCGCTACCGCACGCTTGAGGACCTGGAGGAGGCCCAGCAGGACGGCCGCGGCGTCACCCGGCGGACGTTCGTCGCCGGTGCGGCGGCGACCGCCACCGCCCTGGCCACCGCCCAGTTCGTCACCACCTCGGCGTCGTTCGCGGCGACCAAGACCGGCACCCTGATCCACGTCTTCCTCTACGGCGGGCTGGACGGGCTGAGCCTCGTCGCGCCGGACAACGACCCGGTGCTCGCCAAGGGTCGCCCCGAGCTGTTGCTCGGCAACGACTCGCTGGCCCTGAGCCGCGGCTTCAAGCTGACCAGCGCGTTCAAGCCGCTGGAGCAGTACCTCAAGGCCGGTCAGCTCGGCTTCATCCCGGCGGTCTCCGACGAGCGGCTGTCCCGCAGCCACTTCCAGGCCGCGGACGCCTGCAACCTGGGCGGTCTGCCCAACGAGACCGGCGGCCGGGGCTGGCTCGACGGACTGGTCGACCACCTCGGCAAGGGCACCGCGTTCCGCAGCGTCGGCATCGGCAGCACGCTGCCCCGCTCGCTGGTCGGCAACAACGGCGCGCTCTCGCTGAACAACGTCGGCTCGCTGCGGCTCAACGGCGACGACAAGTTCCGGGCCGCCACCGAGAAGGCCATCAAGGGGCTCTTCACCGGGATCAACCACCCGGTCGAGGAGGCCGTGCAGGAGGGCATGGGCGCGCTGGCCACGGCGCAGAAGCTCGCCGCCAAGCCGTACCAGCCCGCCGCGGGCGTCAAGTACGAGGGCGTCGGCAACGCGTTCCAGCAGCTCGCCCAGTTGATCAAGGGCGGCGCCAACGTCCGGGTCGCCACCGTCGGCATGGGCGGCTACGACACCCACGAGAACCAGGGCACCCAGGCGGGCGGTCAGCTGCACCGCCGGCTGGGCGAGCTGGCCAGCGCGATGGCCGCCTTCTTCACCGACCTCGGCCCGCAGGCCGCCGACGTGACGATCATGGTGTCCAGCGAGTTCGGCCGCCGGGTCGGCTCCAACAAGGGCGGCACCGACCACGGGCACGGTGGCGTGGTCACCGTCCTGTCCGGCAAGAAGCTGGCCGGCTCGCTGCTGGGCACCTGGAACGGCCTGGACAAGCTGGACTCCGGCGACGTGCCGGAATACAACAACATGTTCAACGTGTACGGCTCCCTGGCGCAGGGCCGCTTCGGGCTCACCAACGCCGAGGTGCAGAAGGTGTTCCCCCGCATGAAGTACGCACCGATGAAGCTGTACGCGTGACGCATTCGCACACCCACGCCGCCGGCCGCCGCACCGGGACGACCTCGTCCCGGCACGGCGGCCGGTCGGCTGCGCCCGTACCCCCGCAGATCCCGGCGCGGCGCGGACCCGGCGGCCGCCGGCTGCTGGCCGCGCTGCTCCTGGTCGGGCTGCTCGCCAGCGTGCTGCCCTGGTGGCTGGGCACCCCCGCCGGCTCGCTGCGGACCACTGCGGCCACCGTCACCGCCGCCGGCCGGATCACCGGCCTGATCGCCGGCTACCTGCTGCTCGTGCAGGTGCTCATGATGAGCCGGCTGCCGGTGCTGGAGCGGTGGATCGGCGGCGAGCAGCTCGCCCGCTGGCACCGCGACATCGGCGCGACGCTGCTGGTAGCCGTGCTGTCGCACCTGTCGCTGATCCTCGTCGGGTACGCCGACCTGCGGAACCAGTCGGTCCTGGCCGAGGTGGGCACGCTGCTCGGCGACTACGAGGACATGCTCTCGGCCTTCGTCGCCACCGGCATCATGCTCGTGGTCGGCTTCAGCAGCGTCCGGGCGATCCGTCGGGCGCTGCCCTACGAGGTGTGGCACCTGCTGCACCGGTCGAGTTATCTGGTGCTGCTGCTCGGTTACGGGCACCAGTTCACCCACGGCGCGCAGCTCTACAAGCCGGGCCCGGTGCGGACCGGCTGGATCGCGCTCTACCTGCTGGTGGTCGCCGCCCTGCTCTGGGGCCGGGTGATCGCGCCACTGGCGTTCAACCTGCGCTACCGGCTGCGGGTCGCCGACGTGGTCGCGGAGAGCCCGGACACCATCTCCATCTACCTCACCGGGGAGCGGCTGGGTCGCCTGGAAATGCTCGGCGGGCAGTACTTCCGCTGGCGCTTCCTCACCCCCGGCTGCTGGTGGCAGTCGCACCCCTTCTCCGTCTCGGCCGCCGCCAACGGCCGCTGGCTGCGACTCACCGTCAAGGTCGTCGGCCGGCACACCGCCGACCTGCGCGACCTGGAACCGGGGACCCGGGTGTGGGCGCACGGCCCGTCGGGCACCTTCACCGCCGCGCACCGGGTGCGCGAGCGGGCGCTGCTGATCGCCGGTGGCAGCGGCATCACGCCCATCCGGGCCATGCTGGAGGAGCTGCCGCCGGGCGCGGCCCTGATCTACCGGGCCCGTACGCCTGCCGACGTGCTGCTCAGCCGGGAGCTGGACTGGCTGGCCCAGGAACGCGACACGTCGATCTGGTACGTCATCGGCTCCCGCGACGACCCCGGCCCCCGCCAGCTGATGAGCCCGGACGGGCTGCGCCAACTGGTGCCCGACGTGGCCCGGCGCGACGTCTATCTCTGTGGGCCTCCCGGGCTGGTCGAGCAGTCGGTGCGCGCGCTGCGCCGCGCCGGCGTGCCCCGCCGGCAGATCCACCTGGCCACCTTCGAGCTGTAGGAAGGCATCGCATGCGTCGCGCGTTGTTCGCGATCACCGGACTGGCTGCCAGCACGACCGCGCTGGTGGTGCTCAAGGGCTCGCCCGGCGCCACCCAGGTCGCCCAGAACCTGCCGACCGCGCAGCCGGTCAACCCCTCCGGGCCGGGCGTCGACCCGAGCCTCGCCCCGGCCGCCGACCCGACCGCCGGGGCACCGAAGCCGTCGGTGACCGCCGGCCCGTCGTCGTCGCCCAAGCCGACCAGGACCACCGCGCGGCCGTCGGGCACCAAGACCACCGCGAAGGCCCCGACCGCGCCGCGCACCACCACCAAGGCGCCCCAGTCGACCACCCGCCGGGTGACCGGATCGGAAGAGAAGAACGAGTACGGGTACGTGCAGGTCCAGATCGTGGTCTCCGGCAACAAGATCGTCGACGCGGTGACGTTGCAGCTGCCCAGCGGTGGAGAGTCCGACATCCACAGCGGCGACGTCCGGAGCATGTACAACGGCTCCGGCGGTGAGGTGGTGCAGAAGCAGAGCGCCAACCTCAACACCGTCTCCGGCGCCACCGAGACCAGCAACTCGTACAAGCAGTCGCTGCGGGCCGCGATCGAGCAGGCGTTCTGACGTGCCGCCCGCGCTGACCCGACCCGGGCTGTGCCGGGTCGAACAGATCATGGGTACGACGATCACCCTGGACCTCGCCGACGACCTGCCGTCCGCGCGCCTGCGGGAGCTGGCCGATGACGTCTTCGCCTGGATGCGCGAGGTGGACGGCCGCTTCAGCACGTACAAACCCGACAGCGAGGTGTGCCGCTTCGACCGGGGCGAGGTGCTGCTCTCCGAGGCGTCGGCGGACCTGCGCTTCGTGCTGGAGGCGTGCGCCGACCTGTGGGGCGCCACCGACGGCTTCTTCGACGCGTACGCCACCGGGCGGCTCGACCCGTCCGGGTTCGTGAAGGGCTGGGCGGCGCAGGTCGCCTCCGACCGGCTGCTCGCCGCCGGCGCGGCGAACCACTGCGTCAACGCCGGCGGTGACGTGCGCGTCCGCGGCTTCTCGCCGACGGGGGAGCCGTGGCGGATCGGCATCCGGCACCCCTGGGACGCGATGGCGACGTGTCTGGTGCTCGCCGGCACCGACCTGGCCGTGGCCACCTCCGGGGTCTACGAGCGCGGTCGGCACGTGCTGGATCCCCGGCGGGGTGCGCCGGCCGGCGGGCTGCGCTCGGTGACAGTGGTCGGCAGCGATCTCGGCGTCGCCGACGCGTACGCCACCGCCGCCCTGGCCATGGGCGCGGCGGGGATCGGCTGGCTGGACCGTCTGACGGACCACACACACGCGGTCGTCACCGACGACGCCCGCCAGTTCCACTCCACCGCGCTCCCCCTGACGGTCTAGACCCCGCGCCCGTGTCCGCGATCTTGCAGTTTCTGTCGCTGCTTCGTCGCCCTTTGACAGGGCTTGCCGCGACACAAAGTGCAAGATCGGCGGCGTGGGGTGGGTGGGGGTGGGGTCTAGCGCAGCGGGCGATGGGTGCCGGCGGGGCGGGTGCCGGTGGGGCGGGGCCGCCCGGGGCGCGAGCCGGCCGGGCGGGTGCCCGCCCAGCGGTGCCGCCGGTGGCTGCGACGGGGCGGTTCGGTGCCGCCGGGATACGGCGATCTGTCGTGCGTGGACATCGTTCCCCCGTTCGTGGCGCGCGTTCGCGCTGTCACCTGCTCAACGAGCACCGGCCGCTCGGCGACGCTGTCGGCCACCGGATCGAATCGTCGGCCGGGGCCGGGTCACCTGCCCCGGCGGGGCAGGGGCAGGTGACCCGGGAGCAGGTCGGGGGCGAGCGTCACCCCGCTGGCCAGCAGCGCCTCGATCAGGGTGTTCTGCACCAGGTAGGAGTCCGGAAGCTGCCAGCGGGCCTGCTCCGGGGCGACCGCCCAGCGGACGGTCCCCTCGGGCAGCCGGGTGGGTGGCGCCGGGATCCACGAGCCCGGCCCGTGCCGCACGACGTGGAAGCAGTGCTCCAACTCCGGTCGGAGCGGGTCGCCGGGGCGGACCAGGAACATCCACCGGCCGGTGGGCGTGACCAGCACGGGCCCGCGTACGCCGGTGCCGGCCGGGTGGACCTGCACGGCGTCGAGCACGTGCCGACCGAGGTGGGCGGGCACCTCCAGCACGTCGAAGGTCCGCCCGGTGGGCAGCAGCACGCCGTGCGGGCGGGTGCGCCACCAGGTGGCCACCCGGGCCGGGTCGGTGGTGGCGGCCAACTCCCAGTTCTCCAGGGCGGGGTGGCAGCCCACCGTGGGGCAGCCGGCCCGACCGCACACGAACCGGCTGCGGGCGAGGCACGCGCCGGGGGTCACCTCCCAGCCGTGTACGGCGTACCGGATGGCGACCCGGCGCAACCGGACGCGTTCCAGCGGCGACAGTTCGGCGACGCGCGGTACGACGTTCCCCCACATGTGTGCCATCTCCCCTCGTCGGGCCCGGCGAACGCCAGGTCGCATGTCGAGCACCGTCACTGCCGTAACCCACGATCGTTGAGGTTGACGAACGGCTCGTGCAACTTGCACGAAAAGTACGAGGACTGGCTGTCCGGCTGACGTACAGACTGTGCGACCAGCGAAAACTGCAAGACGAACGATGGATCGCCGCACCCGCGGACATCGCCGGCACCCGATGGGTGGAGGCGGCAGGGGAGGGATGGGGAGATGGACGAGCTACCCATTGGACGGCGAGTGGCCTACTGGCGTGGGCGACGCAAGATGTCGCAGCAGGTCTTCGCCGACCGCCTGGGCAAGTCGAAGAGCTGGGTGGACAAGGTCGAGCGGGGCGTTCGCCGGCTGGACAAGTTCTCCGTCCTCTACGAGATCGCCGACATCCTGCAGATGGACGTGCAACTGCTGCTGGGCCGTGACCCGGAGCGGCGTACCGACGCGCTGAACTGCATCGACCAGGTCGAGGTGCAGGAGATCCGGGCGGCCCTGGAGCGGTACGACTCGATGAGCGCCTACTTCGACGCCGTGCCGTACCCGCCTCCGCTGGACGACATGCGCAAGGCCGTCAACCACGCCTGGCTCACCTACCAGTACGGCCGCTACGGAATGCTCACCCGGGCGCTGCCCAAGCTGCTGCGCGACGCTCAGGCGGCCGACGCCGCCTACGGGGGAGCGCAGGCGCCGGAGGCGGCCCACCTGCTCGGGCAGGTCTACCAGATCGCCTCGTCGGTGCTGCGCAAGCTCGGCGAGTGCGAGCTGGCCTGGCTGGCCGCCGACCGGTCGATGGCGGTGGCCCAGCGGGCCGACGACCCGCTGCTGGCCGGCATCGCCACCACCCGGGTCTGCAACGCCCTGGTCGCCATGGGTCGGGCCCGGCCGGCTCTGGAGCTGAACGTCCAGATCGCCAACCGGTTGGCTCCGGGCGGCAGCAACGAGGTCTCGCCCGCCCGGCTGTCCGTCTACGGGATGCTGCTGTTGCAGGGGGCCATGGCGGCGTCGCGGATCGGCGACTCGGCAAGCGTCGACGACCTGATCAACTGTGCGCAGGAGGCCGCCACCCTGCTCGGCGGCGACTACAACCACTACTGGACCTCGTTCGGCCCGACGAACGTCGAGTTGCACCGGGCCGCTGCCGCCGTCGAGCTGGGTGACGGGGGCCGCGCGGTGGAGGTGCACCAGGTGCGCATCGTGGAGCCCGCGTTCAACGCGCTGCTGCCCGAGCGCCGTGCCCACCACCTGCTCGACATCGCCCGGGGGTACGCCCAGATCGGCGACGTGGCGAACGCCGGCGAGATGCTGCTGCTCGGCGATCGGCTCGCGCCGTCGGAGATCCGCTGCCGGCCGATCGCCCACGAGGTGATGTCGGACGTCCTTCGTCGCACACGTGGTGCGCCGCCTTCTCCGATTGCGGAGTTGGCTGAGCACATGGGAGTAGGGGTATGAGCGCGGAGCCGGCGTGATGACCGGCGCACCACACACCAGTGAGCACCGTGCGGTGCTCTACGTCATCGCCTGCGGTTCGCCGCTGGCCCGCCACGTCGGCCGTCTGGTGGAGTTGGCCCAGTCGGACGACTGGGACGTCTGCGTGGTCACCACGCCGGACGGCGCCAAGTTCGTCGACCAGCCGGCCCTGGTCCGGCAGACCGGCCACCCGGTGCGGACGCACTACAAGAATCCCGGCGACCCGGACGTGCTGCCGCCGGCCGACGCCATGATCGTCTGCCCGGCGACCGTGAACACGGTCAACAAGTGGGCCGCCGGCATCGCCGACACCCTCGCTCTCGGGCTGCTCGTCGAGGCGCAGGGCAAGGGCATCCCCATCGTCGCGGTGCCGTACACCAACGTCGCGATGGCCGCCCACCCGGCGTTCCGGGCCGGCGTGGCCCGGCTGGCCGACTGGGGCGTCACGGTGCTCTTCGGTGATCATGTCGTCGCCCTGCACCCACCCGGGACGGGTGAGCAGCACCTGCACGCGTTCCCCTGGCAGATGCCACTGGCCGCGCTGCGGACCGTCGCGTACCGGGCCGCCTGAGCGCCCGGCGGTTGCCTTCCCCCGGGTCGACGGACCGGCGCGGCCGGGCCGGGCGTCGCCGCCCGACGGTCCCCGCGCCGGTAAGCTGGCCCGCCGTGAGCATCAGCGCATCCACCCCTACGGTGGCGGACGTGGTCGCCGAGTTGGAACGGCGCTACCCGCCGAGCTGGGCCGAGGAGTGGGACCGCGTCGGCCTGGTGCTCGGCGAGCCGACCGCCCCGGTCCGCCGGGTGCTCTGCGTGGTCGACGTGGTGCCCGAGACGGTCGCCGAGGCGCTGGCCGTCGGCGCGGACATGATCGTCGCGCACCACCCGCTGCTGCTGCGGGGTGTCTCCTCGGTCGCGGCGACGACAGTCAAGGGGCGGATCGTCCACCAGCTGATCCGGGCCGGCGTGGCGCTGTACGCGGCGCACACCAACGCCGACGTCGCGTCCCCCGGCGTCTCCGACGCCCTCGCCGCCCGGTTCGGCCTGACCGGGCTGCGCCCGTTGCAGCGGCCGGCGACCGGCTCCGCCGCCGAGGGCGACGACCGGGGCATCGGCCGGATCGGGGAGTTGCCCCGCCCGATGACCCTCGCCGAGCTGACCCGGCACGCCGCCGCCGTGCTCCCCGTCACGGCCTGGGGAGTTCGCGCCGCGGGGGATCCCGGGCGTATGGTTCGTACCCTCGCCGTCAGCGGTGGGTCGGGGGACAGCTTCCTCGGCGCCGCGACCGCCGCCGGGGTGGACGCGTATCTCACCTCCGACCTGCGGCACCATCCGGCCAGCGAGCACCTCGCCGCCGATGGTCCCGCCCTGATCGACGCCGCCCACTGGGCGACCGAACGACCGTGGCTGGACGACCTGGCCGTCCTCCTGCGAGAGGCGCCGGGCGTCGAGACGCTGGTGTCCGACCTGGACACCGACCCGTGGACCGTGCACGCCGCCGCACCCGTTGTGGACGACAAGGAGCCCGACCGTGAAGGCTGACCCCCAGGTCCAGCGCCGCCTGCTCGACCTTCAGGCGATCGACACCAACCTCGCCCAGCTCGCGCACCGCCGCCGCTCGCTGCCGGAGCGCGCCGAACTGGAGGCGCTGGCCCGGGAGCTGTCGTCGCTGGAGGACGAGCGGGTTCGCGCCCAGGTCGCGGTCGACGACCTGGACCGGGACATCGCCCGCCTGGAGAAGGACGTCGAGCAGGTGCGGGCCCGCAAGGAGAAGGACCAGAACCGGCTCGCCGCCGGCACCGGCCCGGCCCGGGAGCTGGAGGCGCTCCAGCACGAGCTGACCTCGCTCAACCGGCGCCAGGGTGACCTGGAAGACGCCGAGCTGGAGCTGATGGAGCAGCGGGAGACCGCGCAGGGCGTGCTGGACGGCGTGGAGCAGCGGCTGGCCGACACCCGGGAGAAGCGGGCCGCCACCGAGCAGCGCCGCGACGACGCGCTGGCCGAGATCGCCAAGGAGGAGGAGTTCAAGCGGGGGGCCCGGCAGCCGCTCGCGGCCGACCTCCCGGCCGAGCTGGTCACCCTCTACGACAAGATCCGCGAGGACACCGGGTTGGGCGCGGCACTGCTCACCGCGGGTCGCTGCGGCGGCTGCCGGCTGGACCTCTCCGGCGCCGACCTGGCGCGCATCCGCAAGGCGGCCCCGGACGACGTGGTCCGCTGCGAGGACTGCCGACGGATCATGGTCCGTACCAACGAGTCGGGCCTGTAGGTCGTGGCGCCGCGCGTGGTCGTCGTCGAGGCCGACGGCGGGTCCCGGGGTAACCCGGGGCCGGCCGGCTACGGCGCGGTGGTGCGCGACCCGGAGACCGGCGAGGTGCTCGCCGAGCGCTCCGAGTCGCTGGGTACGGCGACCAACAACGTCGCCGAGTACCAGGGCCTGATCGCCGGTCTGCGGGCCGCCGCCGAGCTGGACGCCGCCGAGGTGGACGTCCGGATGGACTCCAAGCTGGTGGTCGAGCAGATGTGCGGCCGGTGGCAGATCAAGCACCCAGGCCTGCGGCCGCTCGCCGCCCAGGCGGCCACGCTTGTGGGCCGCTTCGGCGCGGTCCGCTTCACCTGGATCCCCCGCGAGCAGAACCGGCACGCCGACGCGCTGGCCAACGCCGCCATGGACGCCGCCGCCGGCCGACCCACCCCGCCGCCGGCCTCCCTCGGCGCACCGGCCTCGGCCAGCGCCCCGGCCGGGGGTGCCGCGACGGGCAGCGACCCGGCCACCGCGCCGGCCTCCTGGGAGCCCCGCCCGAGCTTCACCGCCACCCGGCTGATCCTCGTGCGGCACGGCGAGACCGCGTACACCGAGCAGGGTCGCTACTCCGGCCGCGGCGACGTGCCGCTGTCCGAGCGCGGCCGGGCCCAGGCCGCCGCCACCGGCGCCCGGGTGGCCGCGCTGGCCCCGTCCGTCGCGGCCGTGCTCAGCTCACCCCTGTCCCGGTGTACGGCCACCGCCGCGGCGATCGCCGGGGCGCTCGGTGACGTGCCGGTCCGCACCGAGGCCGACCTGATCGAGTGCGACTTCGGGCAGTGGGAGGGGCGCACCTTCGCCGAGGTACGCCAGCAGTGGCCGGGGGAGATGGACGCCTGGCTCGCCTCACCGCGGATCGCCCCGCCGGGCGGCGAGTCGTTCACCCACGTGGCCGAACGCGTCCACCGGGTCGTCGGCGCGCTGCCGGCGGCGTACCCCGGGGAGACCGTGGTGGTCGTCTCGCACGTCTCGCCGATCAAGCTGGCGCTGCGCGACGCCCTCGCGGCCAGCGACGCCTTCCTGCACCGGCTCTTCCTGGACGCGGCCGGCATCTCGGTGCTCGACCTGTGGCCGGACGGCGGCATCGCGGTCCGCACGGTCAACGACACCGCGCACCTGCCCGCCGCCTGAGCCGCGCCCCTGCGGCGTCCGTCGCACCTCGCTGCACGGCCTCAGCTGTGGCCCTCGGGCGCCCGCTGCACCTCGTCCGCCGGCGGAACTGTCGCGCCGTTCGGCGCAGCCGGTGCGCCGTTCGGCGCAGAGCCGTCCGCGCTCTGATCGTGACGGCGGTCACAGAGTCGTAGCCTCCGGCCGTTACATCGAGTGCCACGACTCCCCGGAGGTGTGTCAGATGGCTGCACCGGAACCGGAGGCGCCCACCACGGCGCGCTCCCGGGCGAAGGACCACAGTCCCTGGAACTGGTTGCTCTTTCTCCCCATCGTGGTGCCGCTGATCCCGGTGTTCTTCAACGGTGACGCGCCCCGGATCTTCGGGTTCCCGCGCTACTACTGGCTGCAACTGGCCTGGATCCTGCTCGGCGTCTCCACGACCACGCTGGTCTACCAGATGACGAAGAAGCGGGGTGGTCACTGATGTGGCGCGATCATCTCACCGAGATCATCGTCTTTTCGCTGCTGTTCCTGCTGGTCAGCGCGATGGGCTTCGTCGCCGCGCGCTGGCGGCGGCCGACGGACATGGCGCACCTCGACGAGTGGGGCCTGGGCGGGCGCAGCTTCGGCGGCTGGATCACCTGGTTCCTGGTCGGCGGCGACCTCTACACCGCGTACACCTTCGTGGCGGTGCCGGCGCTGATGTTCGGCGCCGGGGCGGCCGGGTTCTTCGCGGTCCCGTACACGATCGTCGTCTACCCGCTGGTCTTCCTGGTGCTGATCCGGCTCTGGTCGGTCTCGCACCGGCACGGCTTCGTCACCCCTGCCGACTTCGTCCGGACGCGCTTTGACTCCCCGGTGCTGGCGCTGCTGATCGCGATCACCGGCATCGTGGCCACGATGCCCTACATCGCGCTGCAACTGGTGGGCATCGAGGCGGTCCTCAAGACGATGGGCGTCACGGGTGACAGTGCCCTGGCCCGGCACCTGCCGATCATCATCGCGTTCGCCATCCTGGCGGCGTACACCTACCAGTCGGGGCTGCGCGCACCGGCGCTGATCGCGTTCGTCAAGGACAGCCTGATCTACATCGTGATCCTGGTGGCGGTCATCTACCTGCCGTACAAGCTCGGCGGTTGGGGTGACATCTTCGACGCGGCGGACGCGAAGTTCCAGGCGTCACCGAACCCGAACGACGGCATCCTGCTCAACGGCAACAACCAGTTGCAGTACGTCACGTTGGCGTTCGGCTCGGCGCTGGCGCTGTTCCTCTACCCGCACAGCATCACCGGTGTGCTGGCCAGCCGGAACCGCGACGTGATCAAGCGCAACATGTCGGCGCTGCCGGCGTACAGCCTGCTGCTCGGTCTGATCGCGTTGCTCGGCTACATGGCCATCGCGGCCGGGGTGAAGCCGCTGCCGGGAGCGTCGGCGGGCAGCGTCGACAACAACACGATCGTGCCGCTGCTGTTCGACCAGCAGTTCCCGGACTGGTTCGCCGGGGTCGCGTACGCCGCCATCGGCATCGGCGCGCTGGTGCCGGCGGCGATCATGTCGATCGCGGCGGCGAACCTGTTCACCCGCAACATCTACAAGGAGTACCTGAAGCGGGACGCCACCGCCGCACAGGAGGCGAACGTCTCGAAGATCACCTCGCTGGTGGTCAAGGTCGGGGCGGTGGCCTGCATCGTGTTCCTCGACCCGCAGTTCTCGATCGACCTCCAGCTCATCGGCGGCGTGATCATCCTGCAGACGCTGCCGGCCGTGGCGCTGGGCCTCTACACCCGCTGGTTCCACCGGACCGCCCTGATCGCCGGCTGGGTCGCCGGCATGGGGCTCGGCATGTGGATGCTCTACCAGGTGGCCAGCCCCACCCGGAAGCACTTCGGCGGGTCCGCGTTCCCGCTGGAGAAGTTCGGCTTCGACACGCCCAAGACGATCTACGTGGGCATCGTGGCGGTGCTGGTCAACCTGGCGGTCGCCGCCCTGCTGACGCTGATCCTGCGGGCCACCAAGGCACCCGAGGGAGTCGACGGCACCACGCCGGACGACTACTTCGCCGACGAGGGCGACCCCCGCATCACCCCCGGCGTCGACCGCGACGCCGACCCGGCCCGCGAACCGGTCGCCTGACCCGTCCCCGGGCGAGCGTGGCCGCCCCGGTAGACCGATTCGCGTCGGTCTGTCGGGGCGGCGGCGCTTTCGCGGTGTACGGCTACGGGCGGCTCGCCGAGCCGATCCCCCGCAGGGCAAGGGTCAGCAGCTGTTCCGCCTTGGCCGCGCCCATTGGTTGCGCCGCCAGCGAGATGCCGTTGGCGAGGATCATCAGGTCGGCCATGGTGACGTCGGGCCGTACCGAACCCTCGTCGGTGGCTCGGCGCAGCAGTGGTTCACCGGCGGCGACGAGCGTCGCACCGCAGGCGTCGGTCTGCTCGACGGGCTCGTTCAGGAGCGAATCCGCGAGGCCGCGGGTTGTCGTGGCGTACGCGGTGACCTCGTGCAACCAGGTCGTCAGCGCGTCGAGGGCGTCCGGCGCGGCGAGCAGGTCGCCGGCACGCGTCGCCAGGTTGTGCACACAGCCGCGGAAGACCGCCTGGAGCAGCGACCACCGGGTGGGGAAGTGCCGGTGCAGGGTCGCCGATCCGACCCCGGCGGATCGGGCGATCTCCTCCAGCGAGGCGTACGCGCCGTCGCGGGCGATCGCCTCGGCGGCCGCCGTGACGATGAGGTCGTAGTTGCGCTGCGCGTCCGCTCGCATGGTCCGCCTTGCAGAAGTGGGGTGGTCCCCCATATCGTAGCCGACGGGAAGTGGGGGGCCACCCCGCTTGTTTCTCGGGAGGCATCATGGCTGTTCTCGTCATCGGCGCGACAGGCAAGCAGGGCGGGGCCACGGCCCGAGCGCTGCTCGACCGGGGCGTCCCGGTTCGTGCCCTGGTCCGCGATCTGGGCACCGACAGCGCCCAGGCGCTGCGGGAGCGGGGCGCCGAACTGGTCAAGGGCGACTTGGACGACATCGAGTCGCTGCTCGCCGCGGCGGACGGAATGGACGGCCTCTTCTCCATCCCGTATCCCGATGTGACGGACCTGCAGGGCGACGCCGAGGTGACCCGCGGTCGCAACGTCGTCGAGGCCGCGCGCCGAGCCGGTGTGTCGCACGTCGTGCACAGCAGCGTCTCGGGTGCCGGCGAGTTCCACCGCAACCAGCCCGGCTGGGCCGAGGGCCGGTGGGACAGGCACTACTGGGAGAGCAAGGCGGCCATCGACGAGATGGTGCGCTCTGGCGGCTTCGCGCACTGGACCGTCCTCAAGCCCTCGACCTTCATGGAGAACCTCGTCGGCTGGTCCTACCTCTTCGGCGACTGGTCCAGCGGCACGATCATCACCGGCTTCGCCGCGGACACCCGGCTTCCGTGGATCGCCGTCGACGACATCGGGGAGGCCGCGGCGACCGCGTTCGCCAACCCGGAGAAGTTCGACGGCCTGGATGTCGAACTCGCCGGTGACCTGCTCACCATGACCGAGGTCGCGGCCATTCTGAGTGAGGTCACCGGGCGCACGATCACCGCGCCCGTGCTCACCCCGCAGCAGGCCGTCGAGCGTGGCCTGCTGCCCGCCATGGTCAACGCTGTCGAGCAGATCAACGAGAACGGCAGCCCCGCCCGCCCGGAGATGACCCGGGCACTCGGCCTGCCCGCCACGGACTTCCGCACGTGGGCGCGACGGACGTTCTCCTGAAACCCGGTCCCCGTGCCAGGTGTGGGCTTCCGCGCCGGGCGGGCCCGGCGGCTTCACCGCAAGATCGTGCTCGATCGTGGTTGTAGTGGTGTTGGCCGCGCAGGAGGCCACTACAACCAGGATCTTGCGCGATCTTGGCGGGGAAGGGCTTTGCGCGCGACTGGATGGCGCGGTGAGCCAGACCACGACACCGCCACGCGGGGTCAGCGGGTGCGGTTGCGGTTCACCAGGGCCTGGTTGAGGCGGCCCAACAGGGTTGCCAGGGAGGCCCGGTCCTCGGCGCTCCAGTCGGCCAGCATGTCGCCGTAGAGCCGGGTGCGGGCGGTCTGCACGGCGGCCATCCGCTGTAGGCCGGCCGGGGTGGGGGAGATGACAGTGCCCCGGCCGTCCGTCGGGTCGGGGGTACGGGTGATCAGGCCGTCCCGTTGGAGCGCGGACACCTGCCGGGTCACCGTCGAGCCGTCCAGGTTGAGTCGGGCGGCGAGCGCCGAGACGTTCTGTGGGCCGGCGTCGGCCAGGTGGCGCAGGATGACGTACGCCGCGCGGTCGAGCACCCGGTGCTCGGCGGTGCCGGTGGCCCGCCGGGTGGCCTCGCCGAAGCGCATCAACAGGGCCACCTCGGTCTCGATCCGGCCGAGGGTGCTCGCGTCTTGGTCGTCGCTCATAGCTGTATGATACAGAATAAGTACCTGTACGATACAGCTAATTGAGGAGTCGGAGTGGATCGGCGTTCCGAACCGAACCGCAGTGCCATCTACGCCACCACGCTGGTGGCCTTTCTCGCCATCGCCGGCATCGCCGTCGTCGACCCGATCCTGCCGGCCATCGGCGAGGCGATCGGCGTCACCGCCTGGCAGGTCGAGCTGCTGTTCACCGCGTACATCGCGGTGATGGCCATCGGCATGATCCCGGCCACGCTGGCCAGCGGCCGGTTCGGCTTCAAGCCGGTGCTGATCACCGGCGTCTCCGTGGTGGGCCTCGCCGCGATCCTCGCCTCGTTCAGCGACAACATCGTGCAGCTCTCCGTGCTGCGGGGCGTCTGGGGGCTGGGCAACGCGATGTTCTTCGCCACCGCCATGGTGGTGCTGGTCAACCTGGCCGTCGACCGGGAATGGGTGGTCGGCCTCTTCGAGACCGCCCTGGGTCTCGGCTTCGCCGTCGGACCGCTGATCGGTGGCCTGCTCGGCCAGGTCAGCTGGCGGCTGCCGTTCTTCGTCTGCGGCGTCTTCATGGTCCTCGCCCTCGGCGTGGCCTCCCGCAAACTCCGCGAACCCACAAACCGGCAGGCCCCGGTACGCGTCGGCCAGATCTTCGCCACCTACCGCCGACCGGCGTTCATCGCCCTGTGCGTGGTCACCGCCGCGTACAACTTCGTGTTCTTCGTGGTGCTCGGCTACACGCCGCTCTTCCTCGGCCTGGACGTCATCCCGCTGGGGCTCGCCTTCACCGGCTGGGGTCTCGGCCTGGCCGCCGGCATCATGGTGATCGGCCACCGGCTGGCCCACCGCATCGGCGCGGTACAGACCGTCGGCGTGGCCATCGCCGGGCTGCTGGTCTGCATGGTCCTCTTCGCCACCTCCACCAGCACCACCGAGGCGATCGTGGTGCTCGTGCTCGCCGGACTCTGCATGGGGCTGGCCAACGCCAACCTCACCGACCTGGCGCTCGGCCTCGGCTCCAGTGACCGGCGCGTCGCCACCGGCGCGTTCAACCTGGTCCGCTGGGGTGCCGCCGCCCCGGCGCCGATCATCTCCGGCAAGCTCGCCGAGCAGTCGCTGTCGCTGCCGTTCTGGGTCGGCTTCGGGGTGCTCGCCGTCGGCGTGCTGGTCTACCTGGCCTTCGCGCACGTGATGGCCGCCGGCTACGGCGAGCGGGTGCTGTGGTCCCGCTGGAACCGCAGCGCCGCGAGCGCCGAGAACACCGCCGAGGAGCCGGTGGGCGAGGCGTACTGAGGCTTCTCCCGGCCTGGCCGCCGCGCCTCTCAAGATCCGCGCACTTTCGGGGAAACTGCTGCCTCCGGGCTCGCTGAGGCAGCACCATCCCGGAAGTTGCGCGAATCTTGGCTTTGCCGCCGCTCAGTTCAGGGCACGCCAGAGCAGGTAGAGGCCGATCGTCGTACCGAACACCACGATCAGCGTCTTGAGCACCACCGGCGGCAGCCGGCGGACCAGCCGGGCGCCCGCGTACCCCCCGATCAGCGTGGCCGGCGCGACCACCGCGACCGCCGCCCAGTTCACCGGGCCGAACAGGGCGAACACCACAAGCGTCGTGAGGCCCACCAACGCGGAGAGCAGATTCTTGATGGCGCTCACCCGCGCCAGCGTCGCGTCCAGCACCAGGGCCAGGCCGGCGACCAGCATCACCCCGAGCGCCGCGCCGAAGTATCCGCCGTACACCGCGCCGAGCGCGACCATCGTCTGCACCGCGATCGTCCGCCGCCGCGGCGACAGTGCGCGGGGGTGACCGACCAGCCGGCGCAGCGGGCCCTGGAAGGCCAGGACCGCTGTCGCGCCAAGAACCAGAAATGGTACGACCAGCTCGAACGCGCGAGCCGGGGTGGCCAGCAACAGCAGCGCCCCGACGATCGTGCCCACGATTGTGGTGGGCACCAGCGTGGCCAGCGCCCGAGGTCGCGGCAGGTCCTGCCGGCTGCCCGCCACGCTGGCCACGTAGCCGGGGAACACGGCGACGGAGTTGCTCACGTTCGCCGGCACCGGCGGCAACCCGACCGCGATCATCGCCGGGAAGGTGATCAGTGAACCGCCACCGGCCACCGCGTTGACCGTGCCAGCGGCGAGACCGGCGGCGAGCAGCAGCGCGGCGTGGGAGAGATCCATAGACCCACGAGGCTAGCTGTCGCCTTCTGAGCTGGCGTCGCCGGATCGTCCATGAGCTGCCCGATCTTGCCCAGGCGGGGCGGCAATACCGGCGGCACGCTCGTCGTTAGGATGAGAGCGCGACGGACGAGTCGACCGGGCGGTCGCGTCGGCGGGCTCCGGCCCGCCGCCGAGGAACGTCCGGACTCCACAGGGCAGGGTGGTTGTTAACGGCAACCCGGGGCGACCCGCGGGACAGTGCCACAGAAAACAGACCGCCGACCCCAACGGGGACGGTAAGGGTGAAACGGTGGGGTAAGAGCCCACCAGCACCCCGGGTGACCGGGGTGGCTCGGTAAACCCCACCCGGAGCAAGGCCAAGCAAGGGCCGTCACCGCAAGATGACGACCCGGCGCAGACGCTTGAGGGCTGCCCGCCCGATGTCTGCGGGTAGGCCGCTGGAGCCTGCCGGCAACGGCAGGCCGAGATGGATGGCCGCCGCCGGCGCAAACCCCTCTTGGGGTACGCGCCGCGCACAGAATCCGGCGTACAGGTCGACTCGTCCGTCGCCCACCAGACAAACCGCCCTCCTAGGGGTGGCTGGCTTGCTGTTTCTTCGGGGTGCAATTGGTCGTTGGTAGTCGTCTCTGATCGGCGTTTGACGGTCCGGCGACGCCCCCGAGCCGAAGGAACCAACGACCAGCATCTGTCATAAATGCCTACCAAAGAGGGCACCCAGCTGTGAGCTGCCGGGTCACAGCCTAGGCTGCCGGCGGGTAGGGTCTCGATCGAAGTCCCCCGTTCGTCCAGCCGAGCAGCTTGGTGATCAGCAGTGAGCTTTAGCGGCCAGTTCGCCCATTTTCTGGCACCAACCCGGGCCGAGATCGAAAAAGCACTCAAGTTAGGCATGGTGGTATTCGACGCAAATGTGCTCTTGAACCTTTACCGTTTCGCGCCGGCAGCCCGCACCGAACTGCTGTCCGCCTTCGAACGCTTGGGAGACAGGGTCTTTGTTCCCCATCAAGTCGCACTCGAGTTTCATCGGAACCGATTCGAGGTTATCGCAGATAATCAAGCTGCCTACCAGGCAGCCCTTGATGCGATCTCCACTCACGAAGCGAGTGTAATCGAAGAGCTGACAGATAAGATCCGTCATCTATCGAATCGAGTGGCTCTGCCGGAAGGGGAACGGGACGAGCTGCTTTCGATCGCTTCGACCCTATTCGATCCGATGAGTATAACCCTTGACCGACTACGTGCTGAACACGGGCTGGGCGACCCCGTCGCGGAAGATCCGATATTGGGGCGGCTGGAAGCTGTCTTCGCCGATAAGGTAGGCCAGCCGTTCAATTCAGAGGCGGAGGCCGAGGCGCTGGCCGAGGCGGCCCGTCGGAATGCGGAGAAAATCCCTCCTGGGTTCAAGGATTCCCCGAAGCACGGCGACTATTTTGTTTGGAGGCAGACCTTGGAGGAGGTGAGGCGTAGAGGTGGCAAGATGTTGGTTTTCGTGACCAGCGACGTGAAGGAGGACTGGTATCTGCGGGTTAAGGGGAAGACCATTTGTGCCCGGCCCGAACTGGCAGATGAGGCAGTCAGGCAAGCGGACGCTCGACTGATACTTATGCGGACCGAGACATTCTTGAGGGATGCGGCAACCTTCCTTGACGCCAGCGTAAGTGAAGATACGATTCGTCAAGCCGAGAAACTCCCTGAGAGGTCTCAATTCCGCCTGCCTAATATGGCAGGTCTTCGAGATCATATTATGCGGCGGATTAGCGAGAGTGATGATGCGCTCTCGATGGCGAGGGAGGCGGTCTCCGCTATCCAGCAGGAAATCGCTGAGGCCGAGGCGGCTCTCGAAGCATCAGGAGACGATCAGGCGCAAATCACTAGCCTGAGGGAAACGCTTGAAGTCCTAGAGCAGCGGTTGCATCAATTACTGTTGAGGCGGAACTCGCTGCAAAGAGATGGTATCCAACTGCGGAACCAGTTGATTTCCATGGACCGGATGTTCGATGTCCAATCCGAAGGCAATTTCGAGGTGCCCTCGATCTCGCGGGAGGATGGGCTCCTGCGCCTGTTGACGCAACGGGAATTGGAAGTGTTGGCAGGCGTGGCGGAGGGCCTAACAAATCGGGAAATCGGGGAGCGCTTATTTGTTAGTGAACGAACAATCGGAGTTCACGTCTCGCACATCTTCGACAAGTTGCAAGTTAGGACCCGAGTCCAAGCCAGCGCCCTCTACTTGCGCAACTCAAGAGCAGAGCTCGAGGCGTAGGACGGTGAATCGGATCAGTCCCCTAGCGACAGGCGTCGCTAGCAGGACTTCCGGCCACATCGCCATCCTGATGCTTCTTGAAGGTCGAGCTGCGAGGCGGCGAAATCGGCCCGCAGGGGTGTGAAAGTCGCGGACGATGTCGCGTTCAGTCGGCGGAGGAGCGTTACGCCGATGGGCACACCAACCCCGGGCTCCTGCCGGCTCCATCGCGCACCGCGCTTCCGCGTCTTGCGCTGGCTAGGGCCGCGCCGTGAGTCGGGCAATGAAAACGCGCCAAGCTGTCGGTCCGAAGGTAAGGGCCGGACCAGTGGGGTCCTTGCTGTCCCGGACACCGACCACACCGGGCAGGTTGTCAGCGACCTCGACGCAGTTGCCCCCGGACGATCCGCTGCGCCGGGACTTGCGCCAGGTTGCGTTAGTGAGGTCCATGATGGCTGTGCACTTCCTTCATCAGCTCGTTGGACTGTCGACGCGGGAGCGTCTCGTTCCTCACGTTCTCCCACCTCGTCTGAAGAGTATGTAACCCATCTTCGTTGTCGACCACGATCCCGCCCAGCTGATTTTCGAGGTGCCCGACCCAGCTTCCGTCGCCGGCTCGTGCCAGCGCGAACGGCCCGGACAGCCCGATGTGGAGGCCAGCACCCGCCGGGATCACGTGCACGTGAACGTGCGGCAACTCGGCGACGGTGATGAGGTGGGCGACCTGCTCGGCCATGATGCCCGCGTGCTCGTCGCCAGCGCGGTGAAGCGTGGACTCGTCCAGCACGGCCACCACTTGCGGCGGGCTGTCACCGGTCAGGATCTTGTGTCGGCTCAAGCGAGCGCTTACCTGTTGGTCCACCTCCGTGGCGGACATGAGGTCGTTCAGGCGCATCACGACGCGGGCGTAGTTCTCGGTCTGGAGTAGGCCCGGGATCAATAGTGGCTCGAAGAGGCGAAGCTGTCGCGCGCCGCGCTCGGCGTCCAGCCACGGCAGAAACCATGACGGTGCGCCGAGTTTCACCACTAGGCGTCCGAACAGCCCGTCGTTGTTGAAGGCGCGGTCCGCTCCACGGATGAAGTCCATCGTCAGCGCTCGGGTGCCGCTCTCGACGGCGCTGACATGCGAGGCGCTGAAACCCGCAGCCCGGCCGAACGACTCCTGCGTCATCCCGGACGCTCCACGAGCGCGACGGATCTCGCTCACGATGAAGTCCGCGAGGGGACTTGGCACGTCAGCCATTCAACGCTCCTCAAAACGGAGATCGACTACCCGAGGCGCCACACCCCTGGGGCCTGTCCCGCCAGCTCCGGCCCGGACACCTGCGACGCCTTCCGAGCGTAGTGGCATCCACAGCAGAGTGTCACCAGGCGGCGCGGCCGGTAGGGACCACGAGACCCGGCGGTCGCGTTCGTAGCGGGGCCGCTCCCGACGGGCGAGCACTCACGGGAGCGGCCCTTCCCACCCAGCACCAGGGGGAGACCGTGCCTAACGGCAAGCCCGAGAAGCCGATGCGGGCCGGCGACCTGGTCCACCTGACCACCGCGGCCAGCGTCCAGTTCCTGCGGCCGATCTTCGTACGCGTCATTCGCGAGCTGCCCGAGCGGCACACGTACGACGGATGGGTCTGGATCGAGGGTTACCAGCTGAACGCCGCCGGCGACGCGGTCGCGCGGCGCGAGTTGTACGTGCGACGTGCGGGCGTGCGCCGGCAGGCCCGGCCCGTCGCACCCAGCAGGCCACGCAGGCGCGTTCCGGTGCGCGTCGGATGACCGCCCGTCCTCGCCCGCACCTGCCGATGCGTCCGGCGTGGCTGTGTCGCAACTGCGCCGCGCCCTGGCCGTGCGGGCCGGCTCGGCTCGCCCTCGCGACCGAGTTCTACGGTCATTCGATCGCGCTGGCGTTCTACCTGGCCGCGTCCATGCGGGAGGCGATCGACGACGCGTACGACCTGGGTCTGCGTCCAAACGTGGCGGCGATGCACGACAGGTTCCTCGGCTGGTTGTCCCTGGCCCGACGGCCCCGCCGGTCCGGTCGAACCTGAGGTCTTGTGCGTGCCGGCGATGGTGGCCCAGTCAGGCCGTCGGGCTTGCATCCGATACCTGGGTACAGGCTTACCGTCGACGGTATGAGTGATCGCCCTGTCACGACTGACGGCGCCTGGGTGCCGGATGCCTGCACCCTCCCGACGACCGAACGGCCGCTGCGGCTCGCCGAGTGGGATCGGTTCTTCACCGACGCGGTGCGGGGCATCGACCGGCTGTCGGCGCGGCATCTGCGCTTTCAGCTCGACGGTGCCGCGCGGGTCGAGGAGATGGCGCGGGACCTGACGGCACGGGAGTCATCGTGCTGCTCGTTCTTCACTTTCGGCCTTTCCCGGCCGGACCCCGACTCGCTCTCGCTGGACGTCCTCGTGCCGGCGGCCCACGCCGACGTGCTCGACGCCCTCGCCGAGCGGGCCCGGTCTCTGCGGGCACCGAGTTGACCGGGTCGGGCCTGCGCAGCGGGCAACTGGCCGACGCGGCAGGGGTCAACCAGCAGACGCTGCGCTACTACGAGCGGCGGGGCCTGCTCGACCCGCCGCAGCGTTCGCCGGGCGGGCACCGGCTCTACCCGGCCGAGACGGTCACCCTGCTGCGCGTCATCAAGACCGCGCAACGCCTGGGCTTCACCCTCAACGAGGTGGCGGACCTGCTCGACGCCGGCAGACACCAGCACCGGGGTCGATCCGACACCGGCCTCCAGGCGCGTGCCAGGAAGAAACTTGTCGAGATCGAGCAGAGGTTGGCGGACCTGACAGTCATCCGCGACACCCTGGGGGACGCCATCTCGGCCGGCTGTGACGACCTGGTCACCTGCGCCGCAAACACCTGCTGCCCCCTGCCCTTCGCGGAACTGGCGGAGCAACGTCAGGAGGGGAGCCGCGCCCGCTGAGTCCAGCCAGGCGAGGAACCGGCCGGGTGGGTTGCCCCACCCGGCCGGTGTCCGGAACGCCGTCTCAGTGCTTCTTGAACACCGGCATGGTGTCCAGCGTGGTGGTGATGTTCTGCGTGGTGCCGCCCCGGTACGTCTTGCCGGTAAAGATGTCGGTCCAGCTGTTGCCCGGCGGGAACCACACCGACGTCGTGGCGGTGGTGCCCGGCGTCGTCACCGGAGCCACCAGGTAGTCCGGCCCGTAGAGGTACTGCGAGCCGGCGGTGGCGTACGCGGTCTGCTCGTTCGGGTACGCCAGGTACATCGAGCGGACGATTGGCGTACCCGTGCGGGTGGCCTCCTTGGCGGCGGCGTAGGTGTACGGCTGCAGTTCCTTGCGCAGGTTGAGGAACTTCTTGGCCGACGCGTTCGCCGCCGGGCCGTACTGCCAGGGCAGCCGGTCACTGTGGTTGGAGTGCAGCCGGTCGATCGGCTGGAACGTGCCGAACTGCACCCACCTGGCGTAGAGGTCGTCGGGCAGCTTGGTGCTGCCCGGTTCGGTGCCCGGCTCCTGCAGGCCGCCGGTGTGCCCGCCGATGTCGTGGCTCACTGCGGTCAGCCCGGTCGCGGCCGACTCGCCAGGTGTGTAGCCGACCTCCATCTGCAGGGTCGACCAGTCACTTGTGGTGTCGCCGGTGAAGTGCAGCGTGGTGCGCTTGTCGGCCCACGGGCCGGTCGCCACCGGGGTCGGGCTGCCGTAGCCGCCGGCCTGCAACGAGCCGTACGCCCGGGAGAAGGCGAAGCCGGTCTTGTCGGCGTACTGCTGGTTGATCCACGCGTCAGCGGTCACCCCGGCCAGGGAGGACTTCGTGTTGTCGCAGCACCAGTCCAGCCACCACAGGTCCGGGCCCTTGCTGCCCTTGGGCAGCATCTCGTCGTGCAGCTGCAGGTACGCCTTGAGCTGGTCCGGGTCGCCGAAGTCGAACGCGTAGCAGTCGGGGCCGCCGTTGCAGCCGACGCGCTGGAGCTTGCCCTTCGCGGTGGCCTGCGCCTGCGCGAACTTCGGGTCCGAGCCGAGGATGCTCGGGTGGATGTTGATGCCGGTGTGCAGGCCCTGCTTCCTGGCCCAGTCGAAGAACGCCTTCGGGTCGGGGATCCGGGTGGGGTCGATGCTCCAGCCGTTCCACTTGTCCGGCGCCTTGATGTCGGTGTCGAGGACAAGCACATCCATGGGTACGCCCTCGGCCTTGGCCCGGGCCACCAGGTTCTGGAACTCGGTCGCGGTGCGGTCGTAGTACTCGGAGTACCACACCCCGTACGCCCACTTCGGCAGCAGCTTCGTGGGCCCGGTCAGGGTCGCCAGGTCCTTCAGGGCACGGGTGAAGTCCTGCCCGTACGCGAAGACGTAGCCGTCCTGCTCCGCGGCGGGTCGGGGCTTTGTGGTGCGCAGGGCCGAGGCCGAGTCGTCGAGCAGGTACCAGCCGTCCTGGTAGAGCAGGCCCGGGGCGGTGAGCGCGGAACCGGTGACGCCGTCCAAGCCCCGGCGGTAGCCGCCGAGCGGCGCGTGCGGGGCGAGCAGCGGGGAGTCCTTGCTCGTGACGCCGACCGTGTCGATGTTGACGTTGCAACTGGCGTCCGTGGGGCACCCCAGCGTCACCGTGTTGGTGCCACGGTCGAGGTGCACCGGGACGGCGACGGTGTTCCAGTAGTCCCACCCGCTGGTCGGCGCGAGGGTCGCCGTGACCGGCGCCGCCGTCCCGGCCGTGACCGACATGGTGCGCGCCTGGCTCGGCTGGGCGCCGGCCTGGCCGTTGGCGTAGCGGATCTGCAGCTGGTAGTCACCCGGGGACGGAACATCCGTCACGGTGAGCGCGACGGCGGCGGTGGTGCTCTCCAGGCCGGCAAGGAATCCCGTACCGGAAGCGCCGTTGTGGTCGTTCGCGGGCCGCGCGCCGCCGGTCAGCGCGCCGGTCTCGGCCTCGCCGAGGGTGCCGAAGCGCAGGGGCTGCGGCTGGGGTGCGGCCGGCGTCGGGAACGGGTCACCCGGGTTGACCACCGCGAGGCTGTCGACGTTCACGTTGCCGGAGTCGCTGGAACCCCGCACGACGCTGATCTCGTGCCGACCCGCGGTGAGGTCGAGCGGCACGCTGGCCAGACCCCAGGTGTCCCAGTTCGCGGTGGGTGGCAACGTCAGCGTACGACCGGCGTCGCCGTCGACCGTGACCGTCAGGGTGCGGGCCACGTTCTGACCGTCGCCGCCCGTGCTGTTGGCGTAGCGGACCCAGAGCTGCTTCGTGCCGCCTGCCGGCGCGTCGAGCGCGAACGTGACCGAGTCGCCGGACGAGGCGAAACCGGCAGCGAAGCCGCGCCCGGTGTATCCCCGGTGGTCGGTGGCCACGCCGGGACCGTTCAGCTGTAGTGACTCGGCCTCGCAGAGCGTGCCGAACGCGCACGCCGGAGCGGTGTGGCCGGCCCAGGGCTGGGCCTGCACGATCTGCCTGCCGGTCTTGAGCCGCACCGTCAGGTTGTCGGCGGTGAAAGCGCCCGAACCGACCTGGTAGCGCAGCGTCATCGCACCGGTGTCGATGGTGAGCCAGCCGTGGTCGACGTGCTTGGTGAACCGCGTACGGGGGAAGTCGTCGCGCCCGATGGCGTTGAAGGTGGCGGCGTCGGTGAACCTGCCGTCCTTCTGGTACTCGGTGCGGATCAGGGTCGGGGACAGCACCTCGAACCGCGCGTTACCCGAGCGTACGGCTGCGTCCTGGGCCTTGGTGGGCCTGGCCTGCGCCGGCCCGGCCGGAGCGAGCGCCAGCCCCGTGAGAAGAATGCCGGCCGCGGCGGCTGCCGTCGCGCGGCGACGTGGTGAGTTCCGATAGAGCAAGATGCGCTCCTCGTCTCATATGGAGGAAATGAGTCGATGACAACGCTGTCACTCGCCGGAAACACATGTCAACGGGCCTCGGAGGGTGTCCCTTCTCTCTTTCCCGCACCACCCATGCATGACCACCGGCCCGCACCGACGCCACATCTCCGCACGGGTCTGCCGCACGCCTACGCCTGGGATGACCACTCCAGGTCGGAGATCTGGGGGTATCACGCCGCTCGGATGCCGCCACATCGGCGATCTGGAGTGGATCTCGCCGCGTCGACCACGCCGCGCCGCCCGCCGCGCTGCGGGACGCCGGTCGTCGCCCGACGCCGGTCAGCAGCGCGTGGCGGCCAGTGGGGCTGCGCCGGCCAGGGCCTCGACCGTCGTCGTCGGCGCGGCCGACTCCGCAACCGGCGTCGGCGAGAGCGAGGGCGAGGGCGAAAGCGAGGGCGAGGGCGACGGCGGGACGGCGGCGACGAGGGAGGCCGAGGTGCGTTGGACCTGCTTCGGCGTCATCCGGATGCCCGTGGCGGTGCTCTGGTGGCCGTACACGTCGGTGACCCTGATGGTGTACGGCCCGGGGCCGATCCCGTCCTCGATGGTCCAGTAGTTGTCGACCTGGCGGGCGGCCTTGCGCAAGCCGCCGCTGGACCCCGTCGCCTCGACCGAACGCAGCGGGTTGCCGTGGTTGCCGACCTGCACGGCGAACCACCACTGCGATGCGCCGCCCTTGATCCGGAAGGTGAGGCCACCGTCGAGCGGGGGGTCGACCACCGCCCGGTACGTCACAGGCGCAATGCCCTGCGACCGGTCGGCGATCCTGGCGAACGCCTCGTCGGAGAGGTCGATCTTGCTGGGGCCGCACCCGCCGCACTGGTCCATGACCAGCACCCGGACCGTGCCCTTCGGGCCGCTGACGTCCAGGTAACTGCCGCAGGCTGCCGCGCCGGCGTACTGCGCGGCGCCGAGGGCCACGTAGAGCCGGTCGGCGGGAGGGCCGGGGAAGGAGCAGATGCCGCCGGAGCGGCCCGCGTCGTAGAAACTCGCAGTTCCCTTGTGGACGGTGTTGCCCGCGGGTGGCGCGGCGCAGGCCGGGGCGGCGCCGCCACGTACGGCGAGGGTGATGCCGAGTGCGGCGGCCAGGGCGGCGATCCCGGTTCCGGCCAACCAGCGCCGGACCCGCCGATTCAACCGGGGCGTGCCGGGGTCGCCGGCCGGGGTGGCGTTCTCCGGATCCGTGCCTGGTGCTGCCGTCACGGCGGCTGATGTTGCCGCACCGAGCTACGACAGCGCAAAGCCGTGGGACGGACCATCACTCGCTGGCCCGGCAAGGGTGCAGTGCGTGCGGGCGATCGGGAGGTTCGCGTCGGACAGGTCGCGAAGGCCCCGGCGCACTTCGCCTGCCGCAGGCGGACTGATCGCGGCCGTCTGCCGGTATGGCCACGACGCCCGTCGGCGTCGTTCTACGCTCCGAGATATGGCGGCGGCGTGCCCTTCTCGAAATCGGCGCACAAGTCCGGGCAGTGCCCTCACCGCATGATTCCCCTCGCGAGGCCCGAACTCAGACAGAGAGGAAGCACGCATGGCGGTCAAGACGAAGACACGTCCCGGCACCACGGAGATCCGCCCGTTCACGGTGGAAATCCCCCAGGCCGACCTGGACGACCTGAAACGACGGATCGCGGCAACGCGGTGGCCGGAAAAGGAAATCGTCGACGACCAGTCGCAGGGCGTGCCACTCGCGACGATCCAGGCCGTCGCGCGGTACTGGGAAAATGAGTACGACTGGCGCAAGGTCGAATCACGGCTGAACGCCCTACCGCAGTTCATGACCACCATCGACGGGGTGGACATCCATTTCATCCACGTGCGTTCGAAGCACGAGGACGCTCTCCCGCTCATCGTCACGCACGGGTGGCCCGGATCGGTGATCGAGCAGTTGAAGATCATTGAACCGCTCACCGACCCCACCGCCCATGGCGGAAGCGCGTCGGACGCCTTCCACCTGGTGATCCCGTCGCTGCCCGGCCACGGCTTCTCGGGCAAGCCCACCTCGACAGGCTGGAACCCGCAGAAGATCGCGACCGCCTGGACCGAGCTGATGACGCGTCTCGGCTACACGCGGTTCGTCGCGCAGGGCGGCGACTGGGGCGCGGTGATCGTGGACCAGATGGGCCTCCAGGCGCCTCCGGAACTGCTCGGCATCCACACCAACATGCCCGGCGCGATCCCACCGGAGATCGACCTGCTGTTCCAGGGCGACACCACCGGCGCGAACAACGCCATGGGCTCGCTGCCCTCCGGCCTGTCCGACGACGAGATGCGTGCCGCCGAGGAAGCCAACTACGTCTGGAAGCACGTCGCGTACGCCCTCATGATGGCGACGCGGCCGCAGACGCTTACCGCGCTGGCGGACTCCCCGGTCGGCCTGGCGTCGTTCCTGCTCGACCACGACGCGAAGAGCCTGGCCCTGATCGCGCAGGTCTTCGAGGGCGCCCAGGCGGGCCTGACCCGCGACGACATCCTGGACAACATCTCGCTCTACTGGCTGACGAACACCGCGATCTCGGCGTCCCGCCTGTACGCGGAGAACAAGCTCTCGTTCTTCGCCGCCAAGGGCGTCAACGTGCCGGTGGCGGTGAGCGTCTTCCCCGACGAGCTGTACGAGGCCCCGCAGAGCTGGGCCGAGCAGGCGTACCCGAACCTCATCTACTACAACAAGCTCGACGTGGGCGGGCACTTCGCGGCCTGGGAGCAGCCGAAGATCTTCTCCGAGGAGCTTCGCACCGCCTTCCGGTCGCTGCGCTAGATGGCCGTGCACCTGCCCCCGTTCAACGGGGCGGTCGAGTGGCTCAACTCCGAGCCACTCGACCCCGCCGACCTGCGCGGGCGCGTCGTCCTGGTGAACTTCTGGACGCTCACCTGCATCAACTGGCTGCGTCAGGAGCCGTACGTCCGGGCCTGGTCGCAGGCCTACCGCGACGACGGCCTCGTCGTCGTCGGGGTGCACACGCCGGAGTTCAGCTTCGAGCACCAGGTCGACTGGGTGCGCCGGGCGGTCGCGGCGCGCTCGATCGACTACCCGGTCGCGGTCGACAACGACTACGCGATCTGGCGTGCCTTCGCCAACCAGTACTGGCCGGCGCTGTACTTCGTCGACACCGACGGGGTCATCCGCGACGAGCACTTCGGTGAGGGGCGCTACGAGCAGTCCGAGCGGGTTCTCCAGCACCTGCTCGGCGTCGAGCGCGACCCCGTACCCGTCAACGGGCTCGGCCCGGAGGCGGAGGCCGACTGGGACAGTCTGCGGACGCCCGAGACGTACCTCGGGTTCAGTCGCGGCGAACACTTCGCGTCGCCGAACGGACCCGCGCTCGACGAACGCCGCGCCTACGACCTCCCCGAGAGCCTGGTCCTCAACCAGTGGGCCCTGTCGGGCGAGTGGACGATCGGGTCGGAGAACGTCGCGGTCGACCGGGCCGGCGGCCGCATCGCCTTCCGGTTCCACGCCCGGGACGCGCATCTCGTGCTGGCCCCCGGGACGGGGCGGTCGATCCCGTTCCGGGTGCTCCTCGACGGCGAGGCCCCCGGCCCGTCCCACGGCGTCGACGTCGACGAGGACGGCAACGGCGCGCTGGCGGACGGCCGCCTCTACCAGCT
The DNA here is from genome assembly GCF_049841615.1 of Micromonospora sp. DT63. Lineage (NCBI taxonomy): Bacteria > Bacillati > Actinomycetota > Actinomycetes > Micromonosporales > Micromonosporaceae > Micromonospora > Micromonospora sp. DT63. Next base: position 197,880 of record NZ_JBNCKQ010000005.1, read on the forward strand.
CGTGCGCCAGGACGGCGCGGTCCGGGAGCGGACCCTGGAGGTCACGTTCGGCGAACCCGGCGCCGAGGCGTACGCCTTCACCTTCGGCTGACGCGCAGATCGACAGTGCTCACCGCGTCCGAGACCGGTGAGAAGCTGCGTACCCGAGCGCCGGGACGCAGACGGCTGTCGGTGGCGTACCGGTCGGCGAGCGCCTTCTCCGCGGCCTCGTCGCCGTCGTCGGCGGCCAGCAGTAACGCGGCGATCTCGTCGGCGAGCGTGAGGTCGGCGTCGGCGAGGTCGTCGGTCATCGCGCCGAAGCTGTCCCACAGCAGCAACTCGTCCTTGCGCCGATGGGCCAGCTCGTGCAGGACGTAGTCGTAGATGAACCAGGCGCCGTGGACCGGCAGGTCGGGGGCCACGCCGTAGACGTCGGGATCGATCGTTCCGGCGCGGTACGCCGACCAGACCCGCGCCGCCGAGTCGAAGAGCCCCGCCGTCGGATCGATGTCGTAGCCGTCGAACCGCCAGTCGCCGGCCGGGTCGATTTCCGGGTCGGCCCAGACCCAGCGGTGGCCGTTCCAGTACTCCACCAGCACGTGATCGTGGTGCCAGCCGGGGGTGAAGTAGGAGGCGAAGCCGACCCGGCTGCGGCTCGGGATGCCGTGCTGACGCAGCAGCGCGACCGAGAGCAGCGTGTGGTCCCGGCAGCAGCCGGCCACCCGGTCGGCGGCCGGGCGCTCGGTGCGCAGGGGCAGGGCGAAGCGGGACTGGTCGGTGTCGAGAATGCGCTCCACCCAGCGGCTGTTCACCTCCTCCAGCCGGTCGCCGGGCAACTCGACGCCGCCGGCCCGGTAGTGGACGATCACGTTGCGGGCGGTCGCGGCCACGGTGGCGATGTCGGCGGGCACGGCGTCGAGCAGAGCGGCATGCCGGCCCGGGTCGCTGTACGGGGAGTGCTTGCGGTAGCTGTCGACGTCCATGAGGCGAGTCTTCGTCCTGCCACCGTGTCAGGGTCAAGGCGCTTTTTCCGGCTAGTGTCGACTGCTGTGACAGCGCCCGAGATCACCATCGCCACCCCAGCCGACCGCGATGCGGTGGTCGGTTCACTGGTCGCCGCGTTCGTCAAGGATCCCATCCTGCGGTTCCTGTTCCCCGACGAGGAGACCTACCCGCGCCACGCCGCCACCTTCTTCGGGGACCTCTTCGACAAGCGGGTGCACCGGTCGTCGATCTGGATGACAGGTGGCGGTGCGTCCGTCGCCATCTGGGAGCCCCCGGCCGAGCCCTCGACCGGATCCCCGGCGGCCGGGCACGGATCGCCTGCGGAGGCGCGATACCCCGCTGACGTGCGGGCCCGCGTCCAGGGCTACGACGAGGCCGTGCACGCGGCCCTGCCGACGTACCCGTTCTGGTATCTCGGTGTCCTCGGCACCCACCCGGACAGCGCCGGACGTGGCTGGGGCCGCGCGGTCATGCGGGCCGGGCTGGCCCGCGCCGCCGCCGACGGCCTGCCGGCGATCCTGGAGACCAGCAACCCGGCCAACGTCGAGCTGTACCGCCGCGCCGGCTGGGAGGCACTGGGTTCGCTGCCCGAGCCCGTGCCGACCTGGATCATGCAACAGTCGCCCCGCTGAGACGTCCCGGTTGGCGGATCAACCCCGGACCGCGAGCTGGCGCGGCCGGCCGCCCGATCTTGGACAGTTTCCGTCCACCTGACCCGACCGATGCGGGCACCGGATGTCGGGTGGGCCACCTGGCCTGCCGCCTAGCGTTGCTGCTCGTAAGGGAAGGAGGCCCGGGTGCTGGAGCGGCTCAACGAGGCCATGGCGCACATCGAGCGGCACCTCGACCAGCAGATCGAGGTGGCCGACCTGGCCCGGATCGCGCTGACGTCGGAGTACCACTTCCGGCGGCTGTTCTCCGCGCTGGCCGGCATGCCGCTGTCGGAGTACATCCGTCGGCGTCGGCTCACCGTCGCCGGGGCGGACGTGCTGGCGGGGGAGCGGACGTTGCTCGACGTCGCCGTGCGCCACGGCTACGGATCGGCCGAGGCGTTCGCCCGGGCGTTCCACGCCGTGCACGGCGTGGGGCCGGGAGAAGCTCGGCGTACGCAGGCAGCGCTGCGCGCCCAGCCCCGGATGTCCTTCCGACTCACCGTGGAAGGGAGTGGCAGCATGGAGTACCGCATCGTCACGAAGGACGCGTTCGCGCTGGTGGGGCGCAAGGCCCGCGTCCCGCTGGTGCACGAGGGGATGAACCCGGCGATCGTCGCGTTCATCCGCAGCATCGACGCGGAGACGACCGCCCGGATCGAGGCGCTCTCCGATCAGGAGCCGACCGGGATCGTCAACGTCAGCGACAACCTCGCCGACGGTCGGGCCGAGGGCAGCGAGTTGGACTACTGGCACGGGGCGGTCACCGGCGCCACGCCACCGCAGGACCTGGACGCGCTGCCGGTGGCGGCCGGAACGTGGGCCGTGTTCACCACCTCCGGAGCGTTTCCGCAGGCAGTGCAGTACCTGTGGCGGGACGTCTTCACCCAGTGGTTCCCGTCCAACCCGTACCGCAGCCGGCCGGGACCGGAGATCTCCCGGGTCCGGGTGTCGGCGGACGGGACCACGGCGGACGCCGAGCTGTGGATCCCCGTCGAACGGGTCGCGTCCTGACGGGGCGGCTCAGTCGGGGACGTCGTCCCAGGTCGTACCGGGCGGCAGGTAGCCGGCCGACTGGTTCTCGCGCAGCGCGTAGGCGAGGACCAGCAGCGCGTGCTTGTCCAACTCGGGCAGCCGATCCACGTCGAACCACCGCACGGCCAGCGACTCGTCGTCGTTGACCCGGGCGGTGCCGGCCACGACCCGGCAGACGAAACCCAGGTTCAGGTATTCGCAGTGGTCCCCGTTGGGGTAGGTGTGCGGGTGCGAGACGGCACTGGACAGGCGTACCGGCGCCACGTCCAGGCCCGTCTCCTCCCGTACCTCCCGGACGAGCGCCGTGGCCGGCTGCTCGCCCGGCTCGACGAAACCGCTGATCACCGACCACCGTCCGTCGTCGGAGCGCTGGCCCAGCAGCAGCTCGCCGGCGTCGTTGCGGATCACCGCGCTGACGCTGGGCAGCCACAGCAGGTCGTGGCCGACGTGTTTGCGCATCCCCACGATGTAGTCCGGTACCGCCATCGGGCGATCATAGGCCGCGCGTGGGCGGCCGCCGCCGTCCCGTCGACGCCGCGTCGCGCTCAGCCCGACCAGGCGACGGTACGACGAGAGCGCGCGTACTCCCCCGGCTTTTTCGCGTGGCCAGTGCCCCCACCTGCACTTCTTTCGGTGTTTTCGCCCGCAGCGCGGTAAGCGTCTCTACTGTGGAGAGGGTTCGGCGACTTGTGTGATCCGGTGGCGGTCAGCCGGTTCGCGGTGCACAGTGATTGCCATGAGCGACAGCGAACGTAAAGGGCAGTTCTACTGGTGCACCCGGCATCACCGGGTCGAGACGGACGCCGACGTGTGTCCGGCGAAGCACGTCCTCGGCCCGTACAACTCGGCGGCCGACGCGGAGAACGCCCTGCAGCGAGTGCAGGAGCGGAACGAGGCGTGGGAGGCCGAGGACGCCCGTTGGGCCGGGGAGGACAGGTAGACGGCGCGGGACGGCCCGCGTCGCGGTAGTTCGTGCTCCGCGAGGACGCACGCGAGAGCACGTCCCCCGAGGAGGAAACCACGATGGCCGAAGCACAGCAGGCCACCACCCGTCCGACAGTCCGGCGCACCACCGCGAAGAAGACCGCCGCGGCGGAACGCAACACGGCGGCGAGCCGGACCACCCCCGTACGCAAGTCCACCACGGCCGCCGCGAAGGCGCCGGCCCGCAAGGCGGCCGGCGGCGCGGGGCGTGCCCCGGCCGGGAAGACCACCACGGCGGCGAAGAAGGCCCCGGCGAAGAAGACCGCGACCAAGACCACCGCGAGCAAGGCCGCCCCCACCAGGACGGCCACCACCGCCGCCGTCAAGACCGCGGCGGCGAAGAAGACCGCAGCGGCGAAGAAGGCCACGACCCGGACCAGCGCGGCGGCCAGGAAGGCGCCGGCCAAGAAGGCGTCGGCCGGCACCTCACCCGCCACCCGCAAGACGACCACCGCCGCGAAGCGGACCTCGACGTCCCCGGCGCGCAAGAGCACCACCGCCGCGAGCCGGACGACGGGTACGGCGAAGAAGACGACAGGCGCCGCCAAGAAGACGACAAGCGCTGCGAAGAAGACGACAGGCGCGGCGAAGAAGACCACGGCGTCGGCGGCGAAGAGGACCACCGCCGCCGCGAAGGCGCCCGCGCGCAAGGTCGCGACCAAGGCGTCCACGGCGAAGAAGACGGCAGCCAAGAAGGCCCCGGCGAAAAAGACGGCGGCGAAGAAGGCCCCCGCGAAGAAGACGGCGGCGAAGAAGACCGCTTCCACCCGCCCGAGCGGCGGCGCCCGCAACGCCCCGGCGAAGAAAGCGACCGGCACCTCGTCGACCACCGCCCGCAAGGCGGCGGCGAAGAAGGCCCCGGCGAAGAAGACCACCGCTGCCAAGGCTCCGGCCCGCAAGGTGACCGCCCGCAAGTCACCCGCCCGCCCGGTCGCCGCACGAGCCACCACCCCCCGGGGTACGCGCAGCACCGCCCGGAAGGCGACCGGCTGAGCGCACGGCGGCCTCGACTCGACACCGACGGAGATCTCGGCCGGTCACCGGAAGCGGATCACCGGCGGCGCTGTCAGGATTGACCCGTGGTCATCCGACGCGTACTCGCGCCCCGCATCGACTTCGGCGCGCTGCGCCGCGAACTCGGCCTGCCCGAGGGCTTCCCGGCGGACGCCCAACGGGAGGCCGACGCGGCGGCTGCCGCGCCGCCCCGGCCGTCCGTCGACCGCACCGACGTCCCGTTCGTCACTGTCGACCCGGCCACCTCGCGTGACCTGGACCAGGCGATGCACCTGGCCCGCCGGCCGGGCGGCGGCTACCGCGTGCGGTACGCGATCGCGGACGTCGCCGCGCACGTCGATCCGGGCGGCGCGCTCGAGGAGGAGACCTGGCGACGCGGGCAGACGGTCTACCTGCCGGACGGCAACGTGCCGCTGCACCCGGTGACGCTCAGCGAGGGCGCGGCCAGTCTGCTGCCCGACGACGACCGGGCGGCCGTGGTGTGGACCATCGACCTGGACGCCGACGGCGGCACCGTGGCCGTCGAGCTGGAGCGCGCCCTGGTGCGCAGCCGGGCGAAGCTCGACTACACCGGGGTGCAGGCGGCCGCCGACGCCGGTCGGCTGCCCGAGCCGATCGCGCTGCTGCCCGAGATCGGCGAGCGGCTGACCGCCCGGGGGCTGCGCCGGGGCGCCATCAACCTGCCGCTGCCCGAGCAGGACGTGGAGCCCGACGGCGACGGCTGGCGGCTGGTGCTGCGCGGGCCGGTGCCGATGGAGGAGCACAACGCGCAGATCTCGCTGCTGACCGGGATGGCCGCCGCCGACATCATGCTGGCCGGCGGGGTGGGCCTGCTGCGGACGATGCCACCGCCGAAGCCGGAGGCGGTGCAACGCCTGCGGGCGGCCGCCGCCCCGCTGGGCGTGCACTGGCCGGACGGCGCGGGCCCCGGTGAGGTGATCGCCGGCCTGGACGCCGCGCAGCCGCGTTCCGCCGCGTTCATCGACCAGGCGGCAGAGTTGATGCGTGGCGCCGCGTACACCGCCTTCGACGGCGCCCGGCCGGAGCAGCCGGAGCACGGCGGGGTGGCCGCCGCGTACGCCCATGTCACGGCGCCGTTGCGGCGCCTCGCCGACCGGTACGCCACCGAGGTCTGCCTGGCCCTGCACGCGGGTCGCGAGGTGCCCGACTGGGCCCGCGCGGCGCTGCCCCGGCTGCCCGAGGTGATGGCCAGCACCGACCGGACCGCCTCGGCGGCCAGCCGCGGTGCCGTCGAGCTCACCGAGGCGGTGCTGCTGGAGCACAGGGTGGGGGAGACCTTCGACGCGGCGGTGCTCGACGTGGACGCCCCACCCAACGGCAAGTCCCGACCCCGCCCGCCCGGCGGAACGGTGGCCCTGGACGCCCCACCGGTCCGTGGCCGCTGCCTCGGTGCGCTGCCGCTCGGCGAACGGGTCCGGGTGCGCCTGGTCACCGCCGACCCGGCGGCCCGCACGGTGCTGTTCGAGCTGGCCTGAACCGGCTGTTCCGGCCGTGCCCTGTCGGCTGGCTGGCTGGCGTCGTCGGCGGTTGCTGCGGGGCGGTGTCGGGCTCGTCTGGCGGGGCGGTGCCGACTGTTCCTGGGCGGCCGTGCCGGCGGGTCTGGCCGACCACGTCGGCGGGGCTTCGTCGGCGGGCGGTCGGGTAGCGGGGATTGTCACAGCGGCCGGCGCTGCTGACGGACCGGGCGGTTTGCGAGGATGAGCCCATGGCATACGACGCGAGCACGCTGCCCGACGTGTCCGGGCTGACGGTCGGCATCATCGGCGGCACCGGCGATCAGGGCCGTGGCCTCGCCTACCGGCTCGCCCGGGCCGGGCAGACGGTGCTGATCGGCTCCCGATCGGCGGAGCGGGCCGCCGAGTCCGCCGCCGAGATCGCCGCTCTGCCCCGGATGCCTGCCGACGTCCGCATCACCGGCGCGGCCAACGAGGAGGTGGCCCGTCGCAGCGACGTCGTGATCATCGCGGTCCCGTGGGACGGGCACGCCGCCACCGTCGCCGCCCTCGCCGAGCCGCTCGCCGGCACGATCGTCGTCGACTGCGTCAACCCGCTGGGCTTCGACAAGCAGGGCCCGTACGCCCTCACCGTCGACGAGGGCAGCGCCGTCCAGCAGGCCGCCGCGCTGCTGCCCGACTCCCGCGTCTGCGCCGCGTTCAACCACGTCAGCGCCCCGCTGCTGGCCGACCCCGAGGTCGACCGGATCGACCTCGACGTGCTGATCTGCACCGAGGACCGCGAACTCGTCGACATCGTCGGCGCGCTCGCCGCCCGGATCCCCGGGATGCGCGGCATCTACGCCGGCCGGCTGCGCAACGCCCACCAGATCGAGGCGTTCACCGCGAATCTGATCGCCATCAACAAGCGCTACAAGGCGCACGCCGGCATCCGCGTCACCGACCTCTGACAGCGTCCGTCCGCTCCGGGCAGGGCCGGCCGGGCGCACGGCTCTTGGCCGGACGGCCAGGGTCCGCCCGGTCGCTCTGAATCGGCTGGTCAGATGACAGCGCCCGGAGGGACCATGCGGCGTGACCGATGCTGATGCGGTGTTGAGGATCGCGGATCTGCGCCGAGCGTGCTCGATGCTCCTGGACGAGGCGGAGAGCCGATTCGGTCCGCAGATCGAGCTGTCGCAGCTCGACGTTGACTACTACTGGAACGTGGACCTGAGTTCGGCATTCGGCATGGTTCAGCGGCCCGAATCGGAGATCGACTGCGGGCAGAGTAGCGACGACCTCGCAGAGCTGACGAGCCTCCTGCAACGGGATGATCCGGAGGGCGTCGTGTCGCTGTGGCACGACCTGTCGCATGTGAGCGGGCTATTGCGGCTGCTGGCGTACCTCGACCTGACCGACACCCGCGAGGTGCGCGAGAACTAGGTGTCGCTACCGATCGAGCCGCCCATGCTCGGCCGCGTGCGGCCGGGTGGCTCGGCCCATGCGCAGGCAGGCTGCACCCTTGTCAGATCACGCACGCGCAGCGTCTGGCCAGCAGCTCACGAGACTGAACGGTGGGCCTCGCCGTGCCACCGAGGCATGCCCGAATCGAGAGGAAGCCCCACGACGGACCGGGATGATCGGCTGTCTCGGTGTGGTCACGTCCTCCGGTGGTAGACGTTGCGGCGGGGGATCTGTTCGGGGTCGAGCCAGGCGGGTGGGATGAAGTCGGGGTGGCCGTCGTTGCCGGGGCGGATGGTCCAGTCGCCGTGGTGGATGTGTCGGTGGTGGTGGCCGCAGAGGAGCACGGCGTTGGTCAGGCTGGTGTTGCCGCCGTCGGCCCAGTGGTGGATGTGGTGGGCGTCGCACCAGCGGGGTGGGCGGTCGCAGCCGGGGAAGGCGCAGCCGCGGTCGCGCAGGACGAGGGCGCGGCGGAGTGGGCCGGTGATGAGGCGGCGTTGTCGGCCGACGTCGAGGGTCTGGCTAGTGCTGCCGAGGACGGCGGGCAGGATGGCGGCGTCGCAGGCGAGGCGCCGCACGGTCTCCGGGGCGAGGTCGAAACCGGTGTCCAACGTGCCTGCGCCGAGCTGCCGGCCGAGGTTGTCGTAGCTGGTGGTGACGACGAGCTGCGCGGGCTCGCCGCCGTGTTCGGGTAGCTCGCCGGTACGCAGGCTGAGTCGGCACAGGTCGCCGAGGGCGTCGTGGCGGCGTTGGCCGGGGGAGCGTTGGTCGTCGGGGCCGGTGGGCGCGGTCAGGGGGTCGATGGCCGCGCGGAGCAGGCCGGCGGTCTCGGTGTCGAGGGTGCCGGTGAGGCGCAGCCGGCCGTCGGTGAGGGTGGAGATGGTGACGTGGCGGTCGCGGGCGGCTCGGCGATCCTCGGCGTCCAGGGCGGCCTGGGCGGCTCGGTCGGCGACGTCGGGTGCGACGTGGTCGAGAATGCGGGTGCCGAGTTTGCGCAGCAGGGTCGGGTCGAACTGCCTGGCCCACTCGACCAGCAGGCCGACGGCCTTGTCGGCGGCCGCGCTGCCTGCGGCGCTCTCGACGGTGGTGACGGTGTCGGCGATGACGCGCGCCTGGTCGAGGGTGATGTCGGCGTCGGCCAGCGCCTGTCGTACACCGGCGTTGCCGGTGTCGAGGGTGGTGGCCAGGTCGACGAGGCGGCGGGCGGTGGGGACGGTGAGGTGAAGGCGTTCGCGCAGCCACACCGCCGTGGAGGACGCGCCCTGCGCGATGGGCGTGCCGCGACAGTCGAGCTCGCGGATCAGGGCCAGCTTGATGGCGGCGAGGCGCTGCTCGACGCGGTGCGCGGCGTCGAGCGCGGCGATCAGGCCCTGCTCGGGCAGAGCCCAGGCGGCCGAGTCGGCGCAGGCCGTGACCGTGGCCTCTGCCTGCGCCAACCCCTCCATCATGACCCGAGACTAGAACACCTGTACGACACTTTCAGCGACCAAGATCGATTGATTCGTCACGGCCCGGACCGCTCTAGAAGGTGTGTTCGGCGCTCGGGAACTCGCCGCCACGGACCTCGTCGGCGAAACGGCGGGTGGCGTCGGTGAGGACGTCGGCCAGCTCGGCGTAGCGCTTCACGAAGCGCGGGGCCTTGCCGGTGCGCAGGCCGGCCATGTCCTGCCAGACCAGCACCTGGGCGTCGGTGTCCGGGCCGGCGCCGATGCCGACAGTGGGGATCGCCAGTTCGTGGGTGATCTGCTTGGCCACCTCACCCGGCACCATCTCCAGCACCACTGCGAACGCGCCGGCCTCGGCCACCGCCCGCGCGTCGGCCAGCACCTCGTCGGCCGTGTCGCCCCGGCCCTGCACGCGGTAGCCGCCCAGGGTGTGCTCACTCTGCGGGGTGAAGCCGATGTGCGCCATCACCGGGATGCCGGCGCCGACGATCGCGGCGATCTGCGCGGCGCAGCGTCGGCCGCCCTCCAGCTTCACCGCGTGGCAGCCGCCCTCCTTCATGAACCGGACGGCGGTGCGCAGCGCCTGGGTCGGGCCCTCCTCGTACGAGCCGAAGGGCAGGTCACCCACGACGAGGGCCTGCCGGGTCGAGCGCACCACGGCCCGTACCAGCGGGAGCAGGTCGTCGGCGGTCACCGGCAGGGTGGTCTCGTAGCCGAACACGTTGTTCGCGGCCGAGTCGCCGACCAGCAGCACCGGCACGCCGGCCCGGTCGAAGATCCCCGCCGTGTACTGGTCGTACGAGGTGAGCATCGGCCACCGCTCGCCACGCTCCTTGGCGGCGATCAGGTCGCGGGTGCGGACCCGACGGGTGGCCGGTCCGCCGTACAGCGCGGTCACCTCGTTCGGAGTGGACTCGGTCATGACTGTCTCCTTCCTCGAGGCCGCCTGCGCGGTCCCCGGGTTCCGTCGCGATCGTCGCACCGCCAGGCCCGGCGACGGCAGAGCCCAGTGGAAGATGTCACTCACGACCGTCGCGCACCGGGCCCGCCGCACCGCGCCGGGCCGGGTCCGGTGAACCCGACCCGGGTGTACGAGGTCAGCCGTGCTCGCGCCACCGGTTGGTGATCGGCAGTCGACGGTCGCGGCCGAACGCCTTCATGGAGATCTTCGTGCCGGGCGCCGACTGGCGTCGCTTGTACTCGGCGGTATCCACCAGCCGCAGCACCTTGTCGACCACGGCCGGGTCGTGGCCCGACTCGACCAGCCCGTCGCGGCCCAGGTCGCCGTCGACGTAACCGATGAGGATCGGGTCCAGCACGTCGTAGTCGGGCAGGGAATCGCTGTCGAGCTGGCCCGGGCTCAGCTCTGCGCTCGGCGGCTTGCCGATCGAGTTCTCCGGGATCGGGGCGGTGTCGCCGCGGCGGGCCGCGTCCGCGTTGCGCCACTTCGCCAGCCGCCAGACCAGCGTCTTCCAGACATCCTTGATCGGGTTGAAGCCGCCCACCGAGTCGCCGTACAGGGTGGAGTAGCCGACCGCCAGCTCGCTCTTGTTGCCGGTGGTGAGAACCAGGTGGCCCTCCTGGTTCGACAGCGCCATCAGGATGACGCCGCGGACCCGGGCCTGGAGGTTCTCCACGGCGATCCCGGACAGCGACAGGTTGGCGAGGAAGGCGTCCACCATCGGCTGGATCGGCTCGACGCGGTAGTCCAGCCCGGTGCGCTTGGCCAGGTCGGCGGCGTCCTCACGGGAGTGCTCGGAGGAGTGCTGGCTGGGCAGCGACACCCCGACCACCCGGTCCGGGCCGAGCGCGTCGACGGCGAGGGCGGCCACCACCGCCGAGTCGATGCCACCGGAGAGGCCGAGCACCACCGACGCGAACCGGTTCTTGTTGACGTAGTCGCGCAGGCCGAGCACCAGCGCGTGCCACACCTCGGCCTCGTCGGCCACCGGCTCGATCAGCCCGCCGGCGGCGGCCGGGCCGGGCGGCGCGGGCGGGATCACGTCCAGCGTGTAATGAGCCACCCGCATGCCGTCCGCGACGTTCTGGCTGCCCGGGGCCGTGGTCGCGGCCGGCAGCTCGACGTCGTGCACGAGCAGGTGCTCGACGAACTGCGGGGCGCGGGTGAGCAGTTCGCCGTCCGAGGCGACGATCATCGAGTCGCCCTCGAAGACCAGCTCGTCCTGGCCGCCGATCATGTTGACGTACGCGATGACCGCGTTCGCCTCGGCGGCCCGGCGGCGCACCAGCGGCAGCCGGATGTCGTCCTTGTTCAGCTCGTACGGCGAACCGTTGATGTTGACCACCAGGCCGACGCCGGCCTGCCGGGCGGCGGCGAACGGCCCGCCGGCCTGCCACAGGTCCTCGCAGATGGTCAGCGCGACGTCCACCCCGCCGATCCGCACCACGGTCAGCTGGTCGCCCGAGACGAAGTAGCGGTCCTCGTCGAAGACGCCGTAGTTGGGCAGGTGGTGCTTGAAGTAGCGGGCCACCACAGTGCCCCGGTGCAGCAGCGCGGCGGCGTTGCGCGCACCCCGGCCCGGCTCGGCGTCCCCGCTGACCTGCGGCGGCCCGTCGGCGTCCAGGTAGCCGACGACGACCGGGAGGTCACCGAGACCGTCGTCGGCCAGGTCGGCGGCGAGCCGCTCGACGGCGGCCTGGGACGCGGCGACGAAGGAACGCCGAAAGACCAGATCCTCGACCGGGTAGCCGGTCAGCATCATCTCCGGAAAGAGCACGAGCTGGGCGCCGGCGTCGGCGGCCTGGCGGGTCCAGCTGCGGACCAGGTCGGCATTGCCGGCGAGGTCGCCGACGCTCGGGTTGACCTGGGACAGGGCGAGACGCAGGGTGGGCATGTCCTCATCTTGCCCCAGCATGGCCGGAGCAATCCGCACCGTCGGACGAGACGGCGGCCACGCGTGAGCGGCCGTGACCGACCAGGCCGGATCGGTACCGCTCGGCGGGCGGGACACGAGGGGACGGACGGCGGCGGTTCGCGTAACGTCTGCGTAACCAGGCCCGGGAACACTGGGCGGTCAGGTCGGGTACAGCCCGGCCAAGGCGGACAAAAAGAGTGTCGCGAGGGGTTGGGGAAGTGGACCGTCAGCAGGAGTTCGTCCTCCGTACGCTGGAAGAGCGGGACATCCGGTTCGTCCGGCTGTGGTTCACGGACGTGCTGGGCACGCTCAAGAGCGTCTCGGTGGCGCCCGCGGAGCTGGAAGCGGCCTTCGAGGAGGGCATCGGCTTCGACGGCTCGGCCATCGAAGGCTTCGCCCGGGTCTTCGAATCGGACATGGTGGCCATGCCCGACCCGACCACCTTCCAGGTCTTCCCGTTCGAGGGCGGGGTCAGCGGCGAGAGCGCCCGGATGTTCTGCGACATCCTGCTGCCCGACGGCGGCCCCTCCTGGGCCGACCCGCGGCACGTGCTGCGCCGCGCGCTGTCCAAGGCGGCCGAGAAGGGCTTCACCTTCTACACCCACCCCGAGATCGAGTTCTTCCTGCTGGAGAACGGCCCGCAGGACGGCTCGGTGCCCACCCCGGTGGACACCGGCGGCTACTTCGAGCACACCACCCACGCGGTGGCCCGCGACTTCCGCCGCCAGGGCGTGCTGGCGCTGGAGCGGATCGGCATCTCGGTGGAGTTCAGCCACCACGAGGTCGCCCCCGGCCAGCAGGAGATCGACCTGCGCTACGCCGACGCGCTGACCACCGCCGACAACATCATGACCTTCCGGCACGTGGTGAAGGAGGTCGCGCTCTCCACCGGCGTGCAGGCCAGCTTCATGCCGAAGCCGTTCACCGACCAGCCGGGCAGCGGCATGCACACCCACCTGTCGCTGTTCGAGGGCGAGCGCAACGCCTTCCACGACGGTGGCGACCCGATGAAGCTCTCCAAGGTGGCGAAGTCCTTCATCGCCGGCCTGCTGGTGCACGCCCGGGAGTACACGGCGGTCACCAACCAGTGGGTCAACTCGTACAAGCGGCTCTTCCCGCAGGCCCTGCCCGACCGGATCACCGAGAGCCCGGCGTACGTCTGCTGGGGTCACCTGAACCGGTCCGCGCTGGTCCGCGTCCCGGCGTACGGCAAGCCGAACTCCGCCCGGGTCGAGGTCCGGTCGCTGGACTCGGCGACCAACCCGTACCTCGCCTTCGCGGTGCTGCTCGGCGCCGGCCTGAAGGGCATCGAGGAGGGCTACGAGCTGCCGCCGGGCGCCGAGGACGACGTCTGGTCGCTGAGCAGCGCCGAGCGCCGCGCCATGGGATACGAGGCGCTGCCGGAGAACCTGGCCGAGGCGATCGACGTGATGGCCGAATCCGAACTGGTCGCCGAGGTGCTCGGCGAGCACGTCTTCGACTTCTTCCTGCGCAACAAGCGGGCCGAGTGGGAGCAGTACCGCCGCGAGGTCACCCCGTACGAGCGGCAGCGCTACCTGGCGCTGTAGTCGCGGGGCTGACGCGGTGGCGCGCTGCCGCTATCGTCTCGATCACCGCGCCGGTACCCCTCCGGGCGGAGAGTCGGGAGGCAGTCGGTGCTGGAGGATCTGCTCAGCGGTGCCTGGCAGAGTGTCGTGTTCGGGATCGTCGGCGTCGGGCTGATGGCTGCCGGGTTCGGGCTCGTCGACCTGCTGACCCCGGGACGGTTGCGGGAGCTGATCTGGGTCGAGCGCAACGCCAACGCGGGGTTGCTGCTCGCCGCCAACCAGCTCGGCATCGCCGGCATCGTCTTCACGGCGATCCTGACCAGCTACAGCGACTTCGGCCGGGGGCTGGCCTCCACCGTGCTCTTCGGGCTCGTCGGGCTGGCCATCATGGCGCTGGCCTTCTTCGTGCTCGACCTGCTCACCCCGGGCAAGCTCGGTGAGGTCATCTGCTCGTCCGAGCCGCACCCCGCGGCCCGGGTCAGCGCCGCCACGCACTTCGGCGCGGCGCTGATCGTCTGCGCCTGCATCGCCTGAGGCGGGTGGCCGGTGGCCTGAGGCCGGTGGCCTGAGCGTGGCCGCTTGAGCCTGCCGCGTCCGGGGTGGTCGTCGTACCCCGGCCGTAGCGTGCCGGGCATGAACCGCACGGACCGGCTCTACGCCCTGGTCGAGGAGCTGCGCGCGGTGTCGCCCCAGCCCCGCAGCGCTCGCTGGCTCGCCGCCCACTTCGAGGTGAGCAGCCGGACCATCGAGCGGGACATCGGCGCGCTCCAGGAGGCCGGGGTGCCGATCTGGGCCGAGCCCGGGCGCACCGGCGGCTACGTCCTGGACCGCAGCCGCACCCTGCCGCCGGTCAACCTGACCCCGGCCGAGGCGGTGGCGATGGCCGTCGCGCTGCACCGGCTCGCCGGCACCCCGTTCGCCGGGCCGGGCGCCACCGCACTGCGCAAGCTGGTGGCGGTGCTGCCGGCCGCCGACGCCGCCGAGGCACACCGCCTCGCCGGCCGGGTGCACCTGATCGGCGACGGGCCGGCCACGCCCGTCCCGGCCACCGTCGCCGACGCGGTCACCGCGCGGCGGGTGCTGCGCATCCGGTACGCCGACCGCGCCGGCGTCGACTCGGTGCGCGACGTCGAACCGCTGGGCTACCTCGGCAACCCCCGACACTGGTATCTGCTCGCCTGGTGCCGCATGCGCGACGAGCTGCGCTGCTTCCGTACCGACCGGATCGGGGACGTCCAGGCGCTGCCCGAGGTGGTGGTCCGGGAGCTGCGCCTGACGGATCTCGACATCCCCCGGGAACGGGTCCGGCCGCTGAGCCTGGTCTGAGGCGGGTCCTTCACACACCGATCTCCGTCGGGTGATCCGGAAACACCGACAGGACGGTGTCGCGGACGGCCTCGAAACTGCTCTGGACGACGGCGAACCGCCGTCCCGGCAACTCTGGAGGCAGCACGTGTCCACGACGCCCATCACCTGGTTCGAGATCGGCACCGACCGGCCGGAGGAGGCGGAACGCTTCTACGGCGAGCTGTTCGGCTGGACCTTCGAAGAGCAGGGCGCGGGTAGCGGCGGGTCCTATCGGGTGACGGGTGCCGGCGGTGACACCGGAATCGGCGGGGCCATCCGGGCGACCGACGGGACGTCCCCGAACTACGCGGTGTTCTACGCCGAGGTCGACGACGTCGCGGAGACCTGCCGGCGAGCCGAGGCCGCCGGCGCGAAGGTGCTGATGCCCGCACGGACCGCACCCAGCGGTCTCACGCTCGCCCACCTGCTCGACCCGGCGGGAAATCGCCTCGGCGTGTTCGCACCCCCGCCCAGCAAGGGCTGAGGCGCGCGGATCCCGCGCGCCCGGGGCCGACGTCGGTCCCGCCACCAAGGGCTGAGCCGCGCGGATCTCGCGCGCTGGCGGGCCGACGTCGGTCCCACGCGCATGATCGACTCCAGGTCGCCGATGTGGCGGTGTCCGGGTGCGAGGGACGCCGCCACATCGGCGAAACGGGGTGGATCACGCCGGACCACCCCAGCCCGGGGTGGTCGGAGGCCGACCCGTCGGGCTACTTGCCCGGCGTACCTGCGGGAGCGCCGTGGCCGGCCGGCCCACGGTCGCCGCCGCCCGGCCCACGGTGGCCGCCGCCGGGGCCGGGGAAGACGCCGGCCTCGACGGCCTTGGTGATGGCGTCGGCCTGCTCCTGGGTGAGCTTGCCGTCCTTGACCGCCTGGTCCAGCCGCTCCTTGAGCGCGGCCTGCCGGTCCTCGGCGGACGGGCGTGCCGGACGGTCGGCGGGCCGGTGCTGCTCGCGGACCTTCTCCAGTGCGGCGGTCACCTTGTCGGTGGGGACTCCCAACTCCTTGGCGAGCGCCTCGGCGAACTCACCCTGCCGGTCGGCCTTCGCTCCGGGGGCGGGGGCGGTGCTGGCGGTCGGGGTCGGGGTGTCCGCGGCGAACGCGATCGTCGGGGCGGCGATCCCCACGCCGAGGACGCCCGCGGTGGCCAGGCCGGCCAGCAGGTGCTTCCTACGGATGGTGCGGGACATGCTGTCCTCCAGAAGGTCGGTGATGCGGCAATGTCGTCACCGACAGTGACGGGCGATCCTGGGCGCGACCCATGGCGACCCTGTCAGCCAGCTGACAATCGAGCAGCGGGCTGCCGATCGAGGCGGCGCTCGCTGAAATCGGTTGTGTCGTCGTTGGTCCGGCGGCCAGTGTTGGTGGTCGCCAACGGAGGGACACCGCACGATGACCGTCGACATTCGGGAGATTCCGCTCGCTGGGTCGGACTCCGGCCCGTACGGCATCACGGTTGGGCCCGACGGCGCGTTGTGGCTGACGCTGGTCCAGGCCGGCGGGATCGCCCGCCTGGGGTCCGACGGCGAGGTCCGGACGTACCCGCTGGAGCCGGCCGGCGGCCGCCCGTTGATCATCACGGCGGGTCCGGACGGCGCGCTCTGGTTCACCCGCTCCGGGGACGACCGGATCGGTCGGCTCAGCGTCGACGGCGAGCAGCGCACGATCGCCCTGCCGGCCGGCACCGGGCCGGGCGGCATCGCGGCCGGGCCCGACGGCGCGCTCTGGTACGCGGGCATGACCTCCGACGCGATCGGCCGGGTGGACACCGACGGGACGGTAACCGCGTTTCCGCTGCCCGTGACCGGCGGGTTCGCCTCGATGATCACCGCCGGCGCGGACGACGCTCTCTGGTTCACCCTCAACCGGGCGAACGCGATCGGCCGGATCGACCTCGACGGCCGGGTGACGCTGCACCCGTTGCCCACCGCGGACGCCGGGCCGGTCGGCCTCGCGCTCGGCGCGGACGGGGCCATCTGGTTCGTGGAGATCGCGGCCGGTCAGCTCGGCCGGGTCACCCCGGACGGCGAGGTGACCGAGATCCCGTTATCGGACCGGAACGCCCGGCCGCACGCCATCGTGGCCGACCCGGCCGGCGGCGCGTGGTTCACCGAGTGGGGCGCGAACCGGATCGGGCACATCGGTCCCACCGGACGGATCGAGAGCTACGACCTGCCCACCCCGCGCTCGGAACCCCACGGCATCACCCGGACCTCCGACGGAGTCTGGGCAGCCCTGGAGATCGGCGCAGTAGCCCACCTGACCCCGAACCCCACCCCCTGACCCACCCCCTGACCCCGGTGATCAAGAGGTTCGCGTCACGATCCGGCCCGGAAATGACCCGAACCTCTTGATCACCGCCGGGAAAGGGGTGCGGGCGGGTGGGTGGGGTTAGCGGACAGCGGGGGAGACCGTGAGGGTTCCGGTGTCGGTGTCCAGGGTTGCGGTGGTGCCTACCGGGACGGTCAGCTGGTCGGGGCCGTGGCCGATGGGGAGGCCGCCGAGGATCGGTACGCCCAGGTCGCCGAGGCGTTCGGTGAGGACGTCGACGATCGTGGTTTCCCAGCCGTCCCCGCATTCGGTGAACTGCCCGATCGCCACGCCGGCCAGCCCGTCCAGCGCGCCGGCGCGGCGCAGGTGGGTGAGCATCCGGTCGACCTTGTACGGGGGTTCCTGCACGTCCTCGATCAACAGCACGGCACCGGTCAGGTCGGGCAGGTCCGCAGTGCCGACCGACGCGGCGATCAGGCACAGGTTGCCGCCCAGCAGGGTGCCGGTGGCGCGACCCGGCACCCGTACGCCGAAGGTCTCCTCGGTGGGCACCGCCTCGACGGTCACCGGCTCGGTGGTCATCAGCGCCGCGTGCAGGGCCTCGGCGGAGCGCAGCGACGTGCGCTCGTCCCGCCAGGCGGCCCCCGGGCCGTGCACCCCGGCCAGCCGGGCGCCCCGCCACAGGGCGAGCTGCAACGCGGTGATGTCCGAGAAGCCGGCCACCACCTTCGGGTCGCGGCGGACGGCGGCCATGTCGATGGCGTCCACGATCCGCTGTGCGCCGTACCCGCCCCGCGTGCAGATCACGCCCCGCACCTGCGGGTCGGCGAACGCCGCGTTCAGGTCGGCGGCCCGCAGGTCGTCGGTGCCGGCGAGGTAGCCGTGGCGGGCGTACGCGTTCGGCGCCGGCACCGGCCGCAGGCCCCACCCGGTGAGCACCTCCATCCCCCGGGCGACCCGCTCCGGCGAGGTCGGCCCGGACGGTGACACCAGCAGCACCGTGTCCCCGGGGCGCAGGACGGGCGGGCGGACGACGGCCGAATCCTCGTTGATCACAATCGCAGAGCCTAACGACACCGCGGGGCCCGACGAGCAGCGAACTCCGGCCGTCGACGCCTGTGTACGCGCCGACCACCGTGGCGGGGCGTGGCGCTGTGCGACGTACCGGCTAGCCTCGACGCGTGGCAACCGCGCTGGTGATCGAGAACGACCCGACGGACGACGCACGCCGGTTGGGTGAGTGGCTGACCGAGGCAGGGCTGGAGCTGTGGGTGGTCCGCCCGCACGCCGGCGACGAGCTCCCCGCCGACCTGGAGGGGTACGCGGCGCTGGTGGTGCTCGGCGGCGACCAGCAGGCGTACCCCCTGCCGGACGGCTCACCCGGCGCACACTGGTTCCCGGCGGTGGAGGGGCTGCTGCGCAAGGCGGTCCGCTACCGGGTGCCGACGCTGGCCGTCTGCCTGGGCGCGCAGCTGCTCGCCACCGCGCATGCCGGTCTGGTCGAGCGGAGCCCGTCCGGGCCGGAGATCGGCCCCGGCGTGGTCGGCCGGCGCGACGCCGCCGAGGGTGACCCGCTGTTCCGGTACGTGCCGCTGATCCCGGACGTGCTCCAGTGGCACTCCGACGAGATCACCGAGCTGCCCCGGGGCGCCACCCTGCTGGCCGCCTCCACCCGGTACCCGCACCAGGCGTTCCGGCTCGGCGACCGGGCCTGGGGGCTGCAGTTCCACATCGAGTGCGACACCGCGATGATCGCCGACTGGGCCACCGACTCGGCCCAGCTCGCGGAGCTGGGCTACGACCCGGAGCTGGTCGTGGCGGCCTGCGACTCGGTGATGGTGGACGTCGAGGAGGTGTGGCAGCCGTTCGCCGCCCGGTTCGCGGCGCTGGCCCTCGGCGAGTTGGACGACAGCACGACGCGGCGTGGCCTGCCGCTGCTCGGGCACTGATGAGCCGGCCGACGAGGGCGCCGGGTCGGCTCGCCCGGTACGGCTTCGGGGTCGCCGACGGCGACGGCGGCGCTCGCGCCGCCGACCTGCTCGGCCCGGACGGGCTGGGCCTCTGGCAGCCGGTCGAGCAGGAGCCGGTCGACGAGACGGCCACGGAGCTGCTGGCCGCGCTGTCCCGGGCCGCCGACCCGGATCTGGCGCTGCGCCAACTGCACCGCATCGTCGAGGCCGAGACGCGGACCAACGGCACCAGCGCCGCCAGCACGCGGGCCGCCAGCGCGCCGAGCGCCCGCACGCCCCCCGCCAGCGCCGCCGGCGGAAGCGGCGCCAGCACGCCGAGCGGCAGCGGCAGCGGCGCGCGCTCGCCGCTGATCGCGGAGCTGCACGCCGATCCCGGGCTGCGGCGGCGACTGATCGCCGTCCTGGGCGCGTCGTCGGCGCTCGGTGATCACCTGGTGGCCAACCCGGAGCACTGTCTGGCGCTGCGCACCGCCCCGGACGGGCTCGCGCCGATCGCCGAGGGTCGACTGGAACCGACCGGCGACGGCAACCCCGTGGCGGTGCTGCGGACCGCGTACCGGCTGGCGTTGCTGCGGATCGCGGCGGCCGACCTCACCGGCGGCCGGGCCCTGGAGCAGACCATGGCCGCGCTGTCCGCGCTGGCCGACGCGACCCTGGCCGCGGCGTACGAGATCGCCGTCGACGAGCTGGCCGACGGCACCGAGCGGCCCCGGCTGGCAGTGGTGGCGATGGGCAAGTGCGGCGGCGGCGAACTGAACTATGTCTCCGACGTGGACGTGATCTTCGTGGCGGCCGAGGACACCGACCTGCCCGCCGCGACCCAGGTGGCGACCCGGCTGATCTCCATCTGCGGCATGGTCGCCTGGCCGGTGGACGCCGCCTTGCGGCCCGAGGGCAGTCGCGGCCCGCTGGTGCGCACCCTCGCCAGCCACCTGGCCTACTACCGGCGGTGGGCGCGCACCTGGGAGTTCCAGGCGCTGCTCAAGGCCCGTCCGGCCGCCGGTGACCTGCCGCTGGCCCAGGAGTGGATCGACCAGCTGGCTCCGCTGGTGTGGCGGGCCGCCGAACGACCCGAGGCGGTCGAGGACGTCCGCGCGATGCGTCGCCGGATCATCGACAACATCCCGCCGAAGGAGCTGGAACGCGAGATCAAGCGCGGTCCCGGCGGGCTGCGCGACATCGAGTTCGCCGTCCAGCTCCTGCAACTCGTGCACGGCCGGGGCGACGAGACGCTGCGGGCGCCGGGCACCATTCCGGCGCTGCGCGCGCTGGTCGCCGGCGGCTACGTCGGCCGCGCCGACGGCGAGTCACTGCTGCGCGGCTACCGCTTCCTGCGCAGCGTCGAGCACCGGCTCCAGTTGCAGGCCCTGCGCCGTACGCACACCGTGCCCACCGAACCGTCCGCGCTTCGCTGGCTGGCCGCCGCACTGGGTTTCACCGCCACGCCGGGACGCAGCGCCGTGGAGAGCTTCCGGGCCGAGTGGGTCACCCACGCCACCGAGGTACGCCGGCTGCACGCCAAGCTGCTCTACCGACCGCTGCTGGAGTCGGTGGCCCGGGTGCCCGCCGACGGGCTGCGGCTCACCCCGGAGGCCGCGCGGCACCGGTTGGAGATCCTCGGTTTCGCCGACCCGGCCGGGGCGTTGCGGCACCTCCAGGCGCTCACCGGCGGGGTGAGCCGCACCGCGGCCATCCAGCGGACCCTGCTGCCGGTGCTGCTGAGCGAGTTCGCCGACGCGCCGGAGCCGGACCGGGGGCTGCTCAACTACCGCAAGGTCTCCGACAAGCTGGGCAGCACCCCCTGGTACCTGCGACTGCTGCGCGACGGCGGTCCCGTCGCCCGGCGGCTGGCCCGGGTCCTGGCCCTCTCCCGGTACGTCGCCGACCTGCTCGCCCGCGATCCGGAGGCGCTGCGGCTGCTCGCCGAGGAGAACGAGTTGGCGCCGCGCCCACGGGCGGTGCTGCGGGAGGGTTTCCTGGCGGCGGCGGCCCGACACACCGACCCGGTCGAGGCGACCCGCGCGGTGCGGGCGCTGCGCCGCCGGGAACTGGTCCGGGTGGCGTGCGCGGACGTGCTCTGCCGCGCCGGCGCGCTCGCCCCCACCCCGACGCGGCCGGACGGCACGACGCGGCCGGCCGTCGGCCTGGCCGACATCACCGAGGTCGGCACGGCACTCTCCGACGTCACCGACGCCACTCTCGCCGCCGCGCTGCGCGCCGCCCGGGCCAGCCAGAAGGCACCGGACGGGCTGCGGTTCGCGGTGATCGGGATGGGCCGGCTCGGCGGGTACGAGTCGAACTACCTCTCCGACGCCGACGTGCTCTTCGTCTACGACCCGCCCGCCGGCAGCAGCGAGAGCGCCGCCAGCGCCGCCGCGCACGCCATCGCGGAGGAGCTGCGGCGACTGCTCGGGGTGCCCGCGCCCGACCCGCCGCTCGGTGTCGACGCCGACCTGCGTCCCGAGGGCCGGCAGGGTCCGCTGGTGCGCAGCCTCGCCGCGTACGCGCAGTACTACGCCCGCTGGTCGCGGGTGTGGGAGGCGCAGGCGCTGCTGCGGGCACGGTTCGTCTGCGGTGACGCCGACCTGGGCGCCGAGTTCGAGGCGATGATCGAGCCGGTGCGCTACCCGGCCGACGGGCTGACCCGCGAGCAGGTCGTGGAGATCCGCCGGATCAAGGCCCGGGTGGAGAACGAACGGCTGCCGCGCGGCGCCGACCCGGCCACCCACACCAAGCTGGGCCGGGGCGGGCTGGCCGACGTGGAGTGGGCCGTCCAGCTCGTCCAGCTCCGGCACGCGGGCAGAGTCCCGGAGCTGCGCGGCACGCGTACCCTCGACGCCCTCGCGGCGGCCGAGCGGGCCGGCCTGGTCGACCCGGCGGACGCCGCGGAGATGGCCGCCGGCTGGTCCCTGGCCGCGCAGGTGCGCAACGCGTTGATGCTGGTCCGGGGCCGCGCCGGTGACCAGCTGCCCCGGCACGGGGTGGAGCTGGCCGGGGTGGTCCGGCTGCTCGGCCGCGACGATCCGGGGGAGTTCCTCGACGAGTACCTGCGCACCGGCCGGCGCTCCCGCGCCGCCGCCCAGCGGGTGCTGGAGGCGTAGCGCCGGGTCAACTGCCGACGGTGTACTCGCCGGCGTGGGGAACGGTGACGGTGCTCCAGTCCCCGTCGGCGGTGACGGTGGCGCCGCCGGAGGCGACCAGCCACCGGCTGTGCCGGACCCGGACGGCCACCGGACCGGCGGTCGGGGCCCGGAAGGTCAGCGCCGCGCCGTCGGCGCGGACCAGTTCGGCGGGCGCGGCGACCAGCGGCGTCGGGTCGGCCACCGCCCAGACCCGCCAGTGCGCGCCGGACCAGACCGGCGTCAGGTACGGCAGGCCGCTCCCGACCAGTTCCGCCTCGGCCCGTCCCACCCAGGACAGCGGGGCGTCCGGCACCGCCACGTACTGCACGGCGTTCTCCGCCAGCCACGCCCGGTAGCTCTCCCGGGTCAGCGGCACGCCGGTGCCCGCCGCGCCGGGCACTGTGGTGAAGAACAGCGGGTTGCGGTCGATGTCGGCCTGCCGCAGCCAGCCGCGGGCCAGTGGCACCTCGCCGAGGCGGGCCGCCTCCCAGTAGTTGCGCGTCGGCGGCACCTCCACCCGGCCGGTGAGCCGCTGCCCGGCCAGGAACGCCCGCAGCGGCGCGTGGTAGCCGGGAGCGCTGGTCGGGTCGCCGATGCCGCGCAGGTCGGCGGGGACCACCGGCGGCTGCCACCCGCAGACGGCCACCAGCAGCGCGGCCAGGCCCACACCGCCCAGCAGGCGGGCCCGCCACGACCGCTGCGGCGTCCCGGTGCCGGCCAGAGCGGTGCCGGTCGGGGCGGTGCCGGGCGGCCCGGCGTTGGATGGCACGGCGTTGGGCGGCGCGGGGCGGGCGGCGTGCCGGCGGGTGAGGCGGGCGGTGAGCCAGGCCGGCGGCCGGGCGGCGGCGGCCAGCAGCGGCAGGGCGAACATCGTCGCCAGCCGGGTCGCGTTCAACCCCACCGGGGTGTGGACCAGCGCGGCGACGAGCACCCCGGTGGCGGAGAGGAGCGCGCCGTAGCGGACCGGCCGGTACGCCACCAGCGCCGCCACCACCAGGCCGGTCACCACCGCCCGCAGGGTGTCGGTGCGGCTGATGTTCATCCAGCCGCCGTCGCCGAAGAGCAGCGCGGTCGCGGCCAGCGGCACGGCCGCCGCGACACCCAGCGTCAGACCGTCGGCGTAGCGGCGGGTGAGCAGCAGCGCCACGCCCGCCAGGCCGACGAACAGGCCCGCCACCGGGCTCGTCGCCGACGCCAGCAGCGCGCCGACCGCGGCGAGCGCGAGACGCCGATTCCGGGGTACGCCCCGAGTCAGCGCCAGCAGCGCGGCCAGCCCGAACGCGACACCCAGGGCGTACGTCACCCGGCCGGAGACCAGGTTGCCGGCCAGCGTGACCACGCCGACCACGCTGCCCAGCAGCGGTCGGGGCACCGGGCTGCGGACCAGCAGCGCGGCCAGCGCGGCGGCCGACGCCACGAGCGCCAGCGCACCGGTGACCCGCACGCCGAGCACTGCCATCACCGGCTGGGACACGAGGCTGTAGCCGAACTGCTGCACCCCGCCGTACCAGCGCAGATCGACAGGTGTCAGACCGTGGGCGGCGAAGAAGTCCGCCCGGGCGACCTGGGCGGCGAGGTCCGATCCCATCAGCGGCAGGGCCAGCCAGAGCGCGCCGAGCACGACCGCGGAACCGGTGGCCACCGCCACCACCCGACTGCGCCGCATGCCCACCTCCGTACCGCGACAACCGTACTGGCAGCATGTCCGGCGTGCCTCACCACCTCGCGCGCTGGACCGGACTGGTCGGATCGGTGCTGCTCGCCGTCGCCGCGTTCCTCGGCGGCGCCCTGCCCGGCTCACCCCTGCGCGCCACCCCGGTCAGCATCTGGCAGGGCCCGAACGGGCCGCTGGTCCTCGCCGCCTGGCTGGTCGGCACCGCGCTGCTGGCGTACGCCTGGTGGTCGCTGCGCGACAGCGTGCCGTCGACCCGGTGGGCGCTTGTCACCGTCGGGCTCTGGCTGCTGCCGGTGCTGATCGCGCCGCCGCTGGCCAGCCGCGACGTCTACGCGTACGCCTGCCAGGGCGCCAGCTACGCCGCCGGGATCAACCCGTACGAGCAGGGTGTCTCCGCGCTGCCCTGTCCCTGGCTGGACACCATCTCCTACATCTGGCGCGACACGCCGGCGCCGTACGGGCCGCTGTTCGTGGTGCTCTCCGGCGCGGTGGTCAAGGCCACCGGCTCGCTGACCGGCGCGATAGTGCTGTTCCGGCTGATCGCCGTGGCGGGGGTCGCGCTGACCGCGGTCAGCCTGCCGGTGCTGGCCCGGCGAGCCGGCGTACCGGCCGCCCGGGCGGTCTGGCTGACGCTCGCCTGCCCGCTGGTCGCCGTGCACCTGGTCGGCGGCGCGCACAACGACGCCCTGATGGTCGGCCTGCTGGTCGCCGGGCTGGCGGTGATCGCCTCGCGGCCCGGCCGCCCCGGCCCGCTGCTCGCCGGGGGCGCGCTGCTCGGGCTGGCCGCCGCGATCAAGGTGACGGCGTTGGTCGTGGTGCCGTTCGCGGCGCTGGCCGCGATCGTCGGCGGGTACTCGATCCGCGCGCTGATCCGCCACGGCGGCTGGGTCGTCGGCGGCGCGGTCGCCGTCGTGGTCGGGGTGACCTTCGCCGCCGGACTGGACTTCGGCTGGGTCGGCGGCCTGGCCCGAGGCGGCGACGTGATCGCCTGGACGTCGCCGTCCACGGCGGTCGGCCAGACCGTCGGCTACCTGGCGGTTCCCTTCGGCGGGCATATCGACGCCCTGCCGGTCACCCGGGGGATCGGCATGGCAGTGCTGGCGCTGCTGCTGGTGTGGTTGTGGTGGCGGGCCCGCACCCGCGAGCCGCTGTGGCACGCCGCCCTGGCGCTGGCCGCAACTGTCGCCCTCGCGCCGCTGTTCCACCCCTGGTACTGGATCTGGCCCCTCGCGGTGCTCGCGGCTACCGCCCGGCGTACCGGATGGTTCATGGTGGTCGCGCTTGTCGCGTCGTTCCTGGTGCTGCCGGACGGCACCGGGCTGGCCCGGTTCACCAAGTCGGTCGGGGCGCCGCTGATGACGCTGTTGGTGATCGTGCTGGTCATCCGGTTGGTACGGTCGGCTCGGGCGGCCCGTCAGCCGGTCGCCGCCGACTGAGGGAAGGTGCGCCGGTGACCGCTCCCGGCGCGTCGCCGCCGCTTGCCGGCCCTTCGGTGGCCCGGTTCGCCAGGTACTCCGGCCTGGTCGGCGCGGTCCTGCTCACCGTTGCCGGGTACCTCGGCGGGGCGCTGCCCGACGCCCCGCTGGGCGCGACACCGGTGTCGATCTGGCGGGCCCCGCACGGGCCCGCGACGCTGACCTGCTGGCTCGTCGGCACGGCGCTGCTGGTCGGCGGCTGGTGGTCACTGCGCGCCGGTGCGCCGTCGGGCCGGTGGGCGTACGTCACCGCCGGGCTGTGGGTCCTACCGCTGCTGGTCGCGCCGCCGCTGGGCAGCCGGGACGTCTACTCGTACGCCTGCCAGGGCTGGACGTACGCGCACGGCGTCGACCCGTACGCGGTTCCGGTGGCGGCGGCCGGCTGCCCGTGGGTGGAGACGGTGGCGCCGATCTGGCGGGACACACCTGCCCCGTACGGGCCGGTCTTCGTGCTGCTCGCGGCGCTCGCGGTCACGCTGGGCGGCGGGCTCACCGGCGCGGTCGTACTGCTGCGGGTCCTCGCCGTGGCGGGCCTGCTGCTGGCGGCGTACTGCCTGCCCGCCCTGGCGCGGGCGGCCGGCGTGCCGACCCGGCGGGCGGCCTGGTTGGCGCTGGCCGCGCCGGTGGTCGGCGTGCACCTGGTGGCCGGGGCGCACAACGACGCCGTGATGCTCGGGCTGCTGCTGTGCGCGTTGCTGCTGGTGATCCGACGGCCGGGTCGACCGGGGGCGCTGCTCGCCGCCGGGGCGCTGCTCGGCCTGGCGGTCACGGTGAAGGCCACCGCCGTGGTGGTGGCCCCGTTCGCCGCGCTGGCCGCGGTGCACGGCCGGCACACCGTACGGGCGCTGCTGCGCGACGGCGGCGCTCTGGCCGGCGGGATGCTGGCCGCGTTGCTGGTCACCTCGGCGCTGTCCGGTCTCGGCTTCGGCTGGGTGGGCGGGCTGACCCGCAGCGGAGACTCCGAACAGTGGACGTCGCCGCCCACCGCCGTCGGCCTGCTGGTGGACTACGCCGGCGCGCTGGTCGGGGGCGACCCGCAGGCGGTGCCGGTGGTCCGGGCGGTGGCGCTGCTGCTGCTCGCGATCGTGGTGGTGGTCCTGTGGCTGAGGGCCTGGCGGGCCTCGGATGATCCGACCCTGGACCGCGCCCGGGTCACGCTGCACGGCGCCGGCCTGGCCCTGGCCGCCACTGTGGTCCTGTCCCCGGTCTTCTACCCCTGGTACGCGACCTGGCCGCTGGCCCTGCTCGCGCTCACCGCCACCCGGACCACCTGGTTCGTGCTGCCGGCCGGGGTGGCGACGTTCCTGGTCCTGCCCGACGGCACCAACCTGGCCCGCTTCACGAAGGCCCCCGGCGCGGTGGCGATGACCGCTCTGCTCCTGTTCCTGCTCCTTCGGGTCGGTCAGAACGGGCTGAAGCGTCCGCCACGTCGATGATCGCGGTCCGCTGCTCACGATCGCGCTCGAACAGGGAAGTAGTGGCATCGCCGGACCTGCGAGGCCACTACTTCCTGAATCGAGCACGATCTTGCGGCAGCGGCAGCGGCAGCGGCAGCGGCAGCAGGGACGTGCGGGGTGGGCGCGGTCAGCGGTGCGTGTTCCAGGTGGCGCCGGGGGTGGAGGGCCGGGCCAGCCGGGCGCGTACGGCGAGTGCCACCGGTAGCAGGGCGGGGCCGACCAGGCCGACCACGGCCGCCGTCGCGGCGAGTGCCGTCCAGCTCGGGTTGAACTCGGCCGGCACGCCGTCGGCGGCCCCGGCCAGTGGTTGCAGGGCCAGCAGGCCCACCGGGGTGAACAGGGTCAACAGGGCCCAGCCGCCCCGGTGGTCGCCGCGCAGCGCCAGTCCCACGGCGAGCAGCACGGCCACCGCGAGCACCGCCACGGCGGCGTTGAGCAGGGCCTGACCCGCGGTCCCCGCGCGGTAGGTCCAGGCGAGGCTTTCCGGCGTCAGGCTCGCTGCCGCCACCAGGCCGGCGACGGCCGCGACCAGCGGCGTCACCCGCAGCGACACCTGCCGCTCGCCGGACGCGCCGAGCGCCACCAGCCCCAACCCGACCTGGGGGAGCAGCACGAACAGCGGCGGACGGGGCAGGTCGGTGAGCGCGGCGGCGGGGACGAGCGCGACAGTGAGGAGCACCGCGAGCGCGACCGCGTGTCGGTGCCACCTGCCGGGTGTCAGCGCCTGCGCCGCGGCGGCGAGCAGCCAGCCGACCCACGCCACGATGCCGAGCGAGACGAACGGCCCGACCGACGGCTCACCGAAGCCCGGCGGTGCGGGGCGCAGTTCGAGCACCGTCCACACGCCGGCGAGCATGGTGGCGGTGAACAGGGCCACGGCGGCCGCGAGGCGTACGCCCGGGACGAGGTGGATCACGCCGGCGGCGCGTACCCGCTGACGCAGCCCGCCGCGCAGGAGGTCCGCGGCGTCCGCGGGCGCCGGCCAGCGGCGGCCCGGCGTGGCCAGGTCCAGGTACGTGCCGACGATCTCGGCGCCACGGGAGCGCCGGTACTCGGCGGGGTAGGCGAGCAGCAGCCGCAGGTAACGTCGCTCAAGATCGGTCATGCCAACCCTCCGGCGATACGCGGGGCGGCCGGCCGGGCGGTGCGGGCCCGCTCCGCCAGCCGCCTGGTGGCGGCCTCGACGTTGCGCCGGAGCCGCTCGGTCTCGGCGCTCAGGGTGGCGTCACCGGCGGGGGAGAGCCGGTAGTAGCGGCGCAGACGGCTGTCCACCACCTCCTCCCGGTCGACCTCGACGAGACCGGCGTCGACCAGCCGGTCGAGTGCCCCGTAGAGCGTCCCGGGGCGGAGCGACACACGGTTGTCGGAGAGGACGGCGACCTCGCGGATCAGCCCGTAGCCGTGCATCGGCTCGGCGGCGAGCGCGGTGAGGATCAGGAACGTGGGTTCACGCAGTGGTGTATCCATCGCCGTAATATATCGGATACGAAGGTATGCCGGGGGGCGGCGCCGCTTCGCACGCATCTGATCGGATACCAGGGGTCGAAGTGGCCCACCGGCTGCGGCGGCCCCGGAGCACCCATCTGCGATCATGCTCCGCTGTGGAGCTATACGGACCGTTTCGCCGCGAGGCGATGGAGCGGGGCATTCCGGCGGATCAGGTTGACCGGTTCGCCGAGCAGCTGCGATTCGCGATCTGGGTAGGTGGCGGTGACGGCGGCGAGGACGTGGTCGGGCAGAGCGGCGGGCTGCCCGGCTACCTGTCGGCGCCGAGTGGCCGTCCGAGCGCGGGATTCCGTTGCCGTTCGTCGCGTCCCTCGACTGCGCGGCCCTTCCGAAGGTGGAGCGGCTTCCCCTGCCGGTGGACGAGAACCTCATGTTCGCCTCGGACACCGTGCAGCAGCTGGTCAGGGAGCTGACGTTCACCGACGAACTCATCGAGCTGGTCCAGGATCTCTGGCCCACGGAGAACGGCCTGGCATCCCTGCGCATCGGTGGATACACGAAACGAATCGGAGGCAAGTACTCTCCGGAGGAGCAGATGGCGCGTGCCAGCCTGCGGGCCCGACTGGCGACCGGACCTGACCTTGCGCGGCCCGAGAGGATCCGCTGGCGCCGCGAAGAGGAATCCCGACTCATTCGGGAATGGGTGCCGCTCGCCCAGTTCCCCACCGAGTCCTTTTGTCACTTCGGTCGCTTCTTGATCAGATTCGACGACCTGGCCGCCGGCCGCTTCGACCAGATGCGCTCCTTCCCCGCATTCACCGAGTAGGCCGACAAGAGCTACCTCGGCGTTTGAGGACCGGGGCGAGCACGGTGACGTCCTGCTCGTCGGGCAGGGCGCCGATCTGGTCGGTGAGGTGAGGTCGGTTCACGAGTCGTCCCGGGTGGTGGGCGGGGCGGCCTGATCGGTGGGCGCTGTGGCGGCCGGGGTGAGCCGGTCCAGGATCGCGGTGACCACCGCGGCGGTATCCGGGTCGAGCCCGTCGAGCAGGGTGGGGTCGCGGTCGCCGGCGAGGATGCGGTGGAGCACTGCCGCGAACGCCGCGCCCTCTGGGTCGGCGGCGAGATCGTCGAGGACCGGGGTGAGCTGCGCGGTGGCATCGGGGTCGCCGCTGGCCGCCGCGACCGTGACGTCCATCAGCGCATCCAGCCACTTCTCCTCGTTGTTGGTGAGGGTGTGCCAGGCGTCGAGATCGACGGTGACCTCGCCGGCGAGGGCATCCAGGAGGCGGCGGACGATCGCGGTGTCGATCGGGTCGAGCCCGTCCAGTGCTGGGGTGTGGTCGCCGGCGTGGATGCGGCGCAGCACCTCGGCCAGCTGCCGCCAGTCACTCTGCTCCCCGCGGGCGGTGAGGGCCTGGTCGAGGGCGGCAGCGGCGTCCGGGTCACCGCCCTCGGCGGCGATCAGGGCGGCGATCACCGGTTCCCACCAGGTCAGGTGCCGCTGCAGGTCGGCTTCCTCCTCGGGGGGCAGGGAGCGGGCCAGGCGGAGCACCTCATCCAGCGCCGCCTGCCCGTCCGGGGCGCGGGCGGGTAGCCGGGCCACCAGATCGGCCAGGTGCACTCCGTCGACCTGGTCGACGATGCGGCACACGTCGGCGAACGCTGCCGGGGGCGGCGCCTCGTCCCGGGCAAGCAGTCGGGCGAGGGCGCGGACACGTCCGGTCAGCTCCCCGGCACCGGTCTGGTATCCGATCACGGCGGCGGCCAGGCGATGGGCCCACACCTGCTGCCGCTCGCCGCCGTACCGGTTCAGGTAAAGGGCGAGGTTGGTGTGGCTGACCCCGATGCCGTCCGGCTCCCCGGCCGCGTAGCCCAGCCGCAGGGCATCCTTGCCCAGCTCGATCGCCGGGCCGCCGTGACCCAGCTGATCCTCCACGTCGGCCAGAGCGGACAGCACCTTGCCCAGCATGGTGATGTTGTGGTCGGCGTCGAAGACCGTCCGGCACCACTGCAGCAGGGTCCGGGCCTCACCGACCCGGCCCAGCCGCAACAGCGGCCCGTATTCGTTGAGCGCCGAGAAGGCCTGCTCGGCGTCGCTGGCCCCCCGCCCCCGCTGGGAGGCGAGTATCTCGGCGCTGAAGTCCAGCGCCTGCTGCCACCGGCCGAGATCCTGGGCCGCCGTACGGCCGAGGTCGAAGATCACCTCCCGGACGTTGAAGGGGTCTGAGGCCTCGGGTGTATCGGAGGACTCGGGGAGGGCGGCCATCGCCGGACGGAGCTGTTGCACGGCGGCGAGCACCTGGTCGGCATGCCCCTGACGGACGAGGATCTGCAGCCGCTGCGCCTCATCGAGCAGCTGGGTCCAGGGACCCCATCCGGCCTGGCGGGTGTACTCCTTCTGATCCTCGGCCAGGCTGAGGGCGTCGTCGAACCGACCCAGCCTACGGTGGAGGTTGACGAGGTCCGTCGCGATCGCCGAGGCCAGTGGGAAGTTCTGCTGGGCGACGGCGGTGTCGAGCAGGTCACGTAGTTCTGTGGCGGCGTGGTGGGGTCGGATGGACCGCAGGGCTCGTGCGTGCAGCCGCCCGGCGCGCAGTTCCACATCGCTGCCGCGGCCGCCCTCGCGGGCCCTGGCCAGCAGCGGCAGCACCGCCGCCGCAGTCCCCGGCGAGGCGCTGCGGTTGAGGACCGCCTCTATCGGATACAGCACCTGCTGCCACTGGTGTTGCCGGATCAGGTAGGGGGCGGCGGCCAGCGCCGCCCGGCGGACCAGCCAGCCCAGCTCCTCCCGCTCCCGCTGCGCAGCAGCGTCCAAGAGGGCTAGCCAGTAGGCGGCGAGTTCGGTGTCCACGGCGTTGCCCAGATCGGGGCCGATCATGGTGCGGCCGGCCTCGGCGACGCCGGGATGCAGGTGGAACCGCGCCGGCCGGCCGGTGTCCGGGTTCCGGTCCACCGCGACCAAAGCCTGCTCCAGCAGCGGCGCCAGGGCAGCGTCCACGTCGGGGGGCGGGCCGGGTTTGTCCAGCCGCTGCCACAACTCGGCCCAGCTGCCCTCGACCACGAGGCCGAGGCGGTCGTCTTGTTCCAGGCAGCACAGCAACCCGAACAGGGTGGCCGAGGCGGCGGGCAGGGTGCCGGTGGTGCCGCGGGTCCAGCCGTCGAGCACCCGCAGATAGTCCTCGCCAGTGGCAGACGCCTCCCCGTGCTGCAGGAAGGCATCCAGGCGGGTGCCGGTGTCCAGCCAGGTCTGGTCCGCCTCGTCCAGCCGGGACTGCAGCGCGGCCGGATCCTGAGCTTGCCCGTCGGCCAGCTCGATCAGCTTCGGGTGGCCCTGCACCACGGCGAGGGTGCGGGCGGCCAGCGCTCGGGCCTGGCGTGCGTCGAGGCCGCGGCTGGCGCCGTCGAGCAGGGCGCGCAGGTGCGGCCATTCCCGGGCCAGCAGCACCGCCTCGGTCAGCGACAGCGCGTGCACCGGCTCCACCAGCACCCCGGGCGGCAGCCCAGCGATCGGGCGGCGGGAGGTCAACACCACCCGGGACAGGCCGCCGTGGCCGGTGAGCGCGTCGATCAGCAGTTGCCACCGCTGGTCGCGCCACCCGCCGGTGTCGGTGAGCAACGATTCCAGGTTGTCCAGAACCAGCAGCACCCGCTGACGTTCGAGGAACTCGGTCAGGGTCGGCAGAAAGGCCTGCAGCGCGGCAGTGTCGTCGACCAGGTGCGCCAGCCGAATTCCGGGCAGCTGCGCCTCCAGATCCAGGGCGAACGCGGTGAGCGCGGCGGTGATGTCGTGGCCCTCCGGCGGGGCCTGATGCCACACCAGCCGGGCGAACCCGTCCTCGTGGGTGTACGCCAACTCCAGCGCGCAGGCGGTCTTCCCGGCCCCGGCCATCCCGTGAAACAGCACCCCGCTGCGGCCGCTGCGCGGGGCCAGCGCGGCGGTGGCCCGGGTCATCGGCCCCACCCGGCCCACGAAACGCTGCGGCTGCGGGTCGAACCGGGCGAGTTTCTGTTGCTCGGCCTGGAACACCACCGGCTGCCCGGGCGGCGCGTCCAGCCTCAGCTCGCCGGCTCGAGCGCCGAACAACGCCGGGGTGGTCACCGACAACGCCGGCGCCCCCGCGGTCGGGGGATCCTGCACCACCCGCGGCAACGTCAGCCCCAGCGCCCGCGCCACCGGCTGCCCCTTACCCAACACCAGCTGGTAAAACGAGCCGGCGAGGGCGATCGCGAAATCGTCCACCACCGGATACCGCATCGCCAGCACCGCGCAGTCCAGCCGGCGCACCAACTCGGTGGCCACCGCCGGCAACGCCCCCTCCGCCTGGTCCGAGCCGCCGCCCGGGGTGGCGCCGTCAGTGCCGTACCCGTCCGGGCCGGCGGCACCGTGTGCGGGGTCTGCGGGGCGCAGACCGAGCAGGCGCAGATGTTCGGCCGCGGTCACCGCCGCCGACTCGCAGGTGGACAGGGTGACCAACTTGATCTGCCGACCGACCACATTCAACAGGTTCACCAACTCGCGGCTGGAAATCAGATCCCGTTGCCCCGTGTCCTTCTCCAGCAGCAGCCCGGCCGGCAGGCCATGCCCGGAAATGTGCAGCACGTCCCAGCCGGCCTCTTCGAGCAGGGCGTCCTCCAGCCGTTTGCGGGTGGCGCCGTACTGCAACACCCGCAACTCCACCGCCTTCTCATTGGCCGCGGCAATCTCCTGCACCAGCTGCGCCAACGCGTAGCGTTCCCGGCGCAGGTTCAACGCCGACGCGTCCTCCGGCAGGCTGAAGACCGCCAGCATCCGCAGCCGATCCCCCACCGGCCTCTTGGCCCGCGGCGTCCGGCCCACCGGGTCGACGACGAAATTCACCCACTGCACCGCCAACGCTTGACCCCCGACGTGGGCCAGCTCCCACGGCCGGTACGCCAACACCTGCGCCTCGGCCGGCACCTCCAGCCGCACCGGCTCCTGCCACTCGGCAAGCGCCACCGCTACCGGGCCCAGCACCCGCTCCCCGATCCACGCCCCCACCTGCGCAACCAGTTGCGCCTCACTGGCCAACCGCCGATCCGGCGCTGCATGCCAGAACAGGTACTCGTCCAGCGCGGTGAACGCCTCGTACTGCCACTCCCCGGCATCCAACTCCACAACATGATCAGCCAGAAACCGGCCGCCGTCGGCGTCGGTCAGCCGCCACCGCCACCGCATCGGCCCCGCGAAGTCCAACACCTCAAGCCGCAACATCCACCCACCACCCCGGACTGTGACCGCACCGTTCCACCCTGGTACACCCACGCCACCGCAACAATCCCCACACCCGCTGATCACCCGGACAGTCAGATAACCGCCAATGACCACGCCGACCGTTCACCCCGTCAACCGGCCACCCGGTGCCGGACTGGACGGTGAGCCGAGGCCGACCGCAATCACGCCTACAGTCCTCCCTTGTGGACTTATCGACCACCTGGTCGTCAAGACCAACACCAGCGCCCGCACCGTCGAGCTGCCTGATGTCGTGGTGGTGGCGCTGCGTCAGCACCTGACCGACAGCTGCGACGCGGTCGAAGTCGACGACGACACGGACCGTCGCCGGCCGGTCCGCCGGGCCGCACGCCTGCTGTTCAAGGGTGTTGGCGGCGAGCCCGTCAACGCGGCGGCCTTCTCCCATACCTGGGCGAGCGCCCGGGAAGCGGTCGGCCTGCCGGCGCGGTGGGCACTACTACGTGCTCGACCGGACCCGGCTGCTCATTGACGGCGCGCTGGGTCAACACGAAACGGCGGTCATGCCGGCTGTGAGCCGGGCATGACCGCCGTTTCGTGAAGTTGTACCCAACCTGTACCCAAGATCAGTAGCGATCCTGTTGCTCCAGGTCAGAGCCCTTGATCAGGCTCAGCAGTCGTAGTACATGGCGAACTCGTGCGGGGTCGGGCGCAGACGCACCGGGTCGACCTCGTTGGCGCGCTTCCAGTCGACCCAGGTGGAGATCAGGTCGGGGGTGAAGACGCCGCCGTCGAGCAGGTAGTCGTGGTCGGCCTCCAGCGAGTCGAGCACGGCCGGCAGCGAGCCCGGGACCTGCTTGACGTCGCCCCACTCCTCCGGCGGGAGGTCGTAGAGGTCCTTGTCGATCGGCGTCGGCGGCTCGATCTTGCTCTTGATGCCGTCCAGGCCGGCCATCATCATGGCCGAGAAGGCCAGGTAGACGTTTGCCGACGGGTCCGGAACGCGGAACTCGACGCGCTTGGCCTTCGCGTTGCTGCCGGTCACCGGGATGCGGGTGCAGGCGGAGCGGTTGCGCTGCGAGTAGACCAGGTTGACCGGCGCCTCGTAGCCGGGCACCAGGCGGCGGTACGAGTTGACCGTCGGGTTGGTGAAGGCCAGCAGCGACGGCGCGTGGTGCAGCAGACCGCCGATGTACCAGCGGGCGGTGTCGGACAGGCCGGCGTAGCCGGTCTCGTCGTAGAACAGCGGCTCACCGTTGAGCCAGAGGCTCTGGTGGGTGTGCATGCCGGAGCCGTTGTCGCCGAACAGCGGCTTGGGCATGAACGTCGCGGTCTTGCCGTTGGCCCAGGCCTCGTTCTTCACGATGTACTTGAAGAGCTGGAGCTGGTCGGCGGCGTGCAGCAGCGTCGAGAACTTGTAGTTGATCTCGGACTGGCCGGCGGTGCCCACCTCGTGGTGCGAACGCTCCACGGTGAAGCCGCTGTCGACGAGCCGACGCACGATCGAGTCGCGCAGGTCGGCGTAGTGGTCGACCGGGGGCACCGGGAAGTAGCCGCCCTTGTACGCGGTCTTGTAACCGCGGTTGCCGCCCTCCTCCTCGCGACCGGTGTTCCACGCGCCCTCGACCGAGTCGATGTAGTAGAACGACTGGTGCGCCGAGGTCTCGTGGCGGATCGAGTCGAAGATGTAGAACTCCGCCTCGGCGCCGAAGTAGGCGGTGTCGGCGATGCCGCTCGCGGCGAGGTACGCCTCGGCCTTCTTCGCGACGTTGCGCGGGTCGCGGGTGTAGGCCTCGCGGGTGAACGGGTCGTGGATGAAGAAGTTGAGCGCGAGGGTCTTCTGCGCCCGGAACGGGTCGATGAACGCGGTGGCGACGTCCGGGAGCAGGAGCATGTCCGACTCGTGGATCGCCTGGAAACCGCGGATCGACGAACCGTCGAACGCGAGGCCGTCGGTGAAGAGGTCGTCGTTGACGGACTCGACCGGCAGGTTGAAGTGCTGCATCACGCCGGGCAGGTCACAGAAACGAACGTCGACGAACTTCACGTCCTCGTTCTTGAGGTATCGCAGCAGTTCCTCGGGATTGGCGAACACACATCCTCCTGGCACGTCCACGGGGTGGCTAGGCTCCTGGCGACGCTATGGCCGGGGGGTTGCCCGGCCGTGTCTTGAGTGTTTCTGCCGTGTTACGTCCCTCGCGGAGCGTCAGCGACGCTCCTGTCCACGCACTCAGCCTGCGCGAACGCCGTACCGGCTGTGCCAGTGTAATGACACTTCATGCCATTGGCCCGAATCGGCACGCAGTGGTGACGGCGATCCGAGGCCCCGATCCGGACGCGGATACCCTTGATCGCTGTGACCAATCCGTACGTCCCGGCAGCGCCGGCCACCGACCCCACCTTCACCCCGCCGAGCCTGGGTCGGCGCTTCGGAGCGTTGATCATCGACTGGGTGCTCTGCCTGCTGGTGGCCAACATCTTCGCCGATCCGGTACGCGACGGCTGGGCGCCCGTGTTGGTGCTGATCCTGGAGTACGGCATCTTCCTCGGCCTCTTCGCCCAGACGCCGGGCATGTACGTCACCAAGGTCCGCTGCGTGAACTGGCACGACGGGGGCCGGATCGGCGTACCCCGCGCGCTGGCCCGGGGCGTGCTGCTGGCGCTCGTCGTCCCCGCGCTGATCATGGACGAGCACCGTCGGGGCGTGCACGACCGCCTCGTCGACTCGGTCATCGTCGACGCCCCGCGCGGCTGACACGCCCGGCACCCGGACTCCCGGACTCCCGGGCACCCGGGCTCCCGCGACCCCGCCCCGCCCGCCTCCGCACCGGTCGGGCCCTCGCCGGCCGGATCGGCTGTCACCTCCGCGGCGTGCCTGTCGGAGGCCCGCCTCCCGCAGGCCGACGCCGACGAGATCCCGCCCTCCGAACGGGAAGACCGGCCAAGATCCGCGCAACATCGGGGATGTTGCTGCCTCCCGCGCGTCGGAGACAGCAACATCGGGGATGTTGCGCGGATCATGGGCGCGGGGCGCGGGGCGCGGGGCGCGGGGCGCGGGGCGCGGGGCGCGGGGCGCGGGGCGCGGGGCGCGAGGCGCGAGGCGCGAAAAGAGCCGGACCCCGTCTGGGTCCGGCTCTTTCGCGGTGTACGGGTCAGCGTCGCGGCTGGCGGGCACCGCCCGGCGGCCGCATGTTCTTCGGGATCGCGCCCTTGGGCATCTGCGGACGGGCGGTGAGCGCCTTGAGTCGCTTGTCCAGCGCGTTGACGTCCTTGCCGCTGAGCGCGCGGGGCAGCCGCAGCAGCGTCGTGCGCAGCTTGCGGATCGGCAGCTCGCCCTCCTGCTGGCCGATTACGTAGTCGTGCAGCGGGGCGGAGCCGATGACCTTGGCCAGCCGTCGCTTCTCCTGCCCGAGCAGGCCGCGCACCCGCTGCGGGTTGCCCTCGGCCAGCAGGATCACGCCGGGCCGGCCGATCACCAGGTGGACCATGTCCATCTGGGTGGTCGAGCTGACGGCAGGGGTGACCCGCCAGTCGCCGCGCATGTTGTCCATGATCTGCGCCGCTGCGCCGGGCTGCCCCTCGGCGGCGTTCATCATCGCCTTGTTGGACCGCAGGTTCAGCACGATCAGCACCGCGAGCAGGACGAAGAGGATGCCGATCGGCAGCCAGATCCAGCTCCAGAGGATCACCGCGACCACGGTGAGCGCGAGCGGGATGAGCACCGCTGCGGCGACCAGCGGCGCGAACCACCGGTCCTGCTTGGCGGTGAACTGGAACACCATCCCGATCTGCTTCAGCCGCTGGCCGAACGAGACCTTCTCCTGGGGCTTTGCCATGTCGCAGAGTCTAGTGGTCCCCGCCGGTCGCGTTGATCCGCGTCCGGGTGCCGGCCGGCTGAGTACCTTACGTCGCCTTACCCGCCCCGACCGGGCGGGTAAGGAGGGTGCGGCCGGGCAAGATGAGGCGGTGTGCCCATGCCGGGCCGGGGCCTTCGCGCGAAGAGTCGTCAGCAGACAACGACGACGCGACGAAGGAGCCCGACATGTTCGGCAACGACGTAGATTTCCTGCTCTCCGTGCACCGTACCCACGCCGCTGAACTGCGGGCCGAGGCTGCGGCGGAACGGCTCGCCCGGTCGGTGCCGCGCCGCTCGGGTCGTGCCTGGTTGGGCCGCCGCCAGCCGACCCGCCGCACGGGTGACGACCGCCGGTGACCCCGACCGCCGCACCCACCGCACCCACCGCACCCACCGCGCCCGGGCCCGTCCCACCGGCCGGCCGGCACGACGACCCGGCACCCGGGTCCGAGCCGTCAGCCGGCGGGCCCGGGTCCGGACCGTCGACCGGCGGGCCCGGGTCCGGACCGTCGGCCGGCGGGCCCGGGTCCGGACCGTCGGCCGGCGGGCTCCGGTCCGAGCCGTCGACCGGCGGGCCAGGAGGCGGGGCAGCCCCGTCGCCGCGTCGCCGGCCGATCGGCGGGGACGGTGCGTCGCCCGGTCATGGCATGCTCGGTCCCGTGACCGTACGTGCCGCCAGTTCCGTCCTCGTCGGCCGCCACCGTGAGATCGCGGCGCTGCGGGACGCGCTGGGCCGGGCCGGGAAGGGCGAGCCGGCCACCGTGCTGGTCGGTGGCGAGGCGGGCGTGGGCAAGACCCGGCTGCTGGAGGAGTTCGCGGTCGGGGCCACCGCCGGGGGCGCCCGGGTGCTGGTCGGTCAGTGCCTGGAGCTGGGTGAGGCGGGCCTGCCGTTCGCGCCGTTCGCCGCTGCGCTGCGCGCGGTGTTGCGCGCCGACGGGGCGGAGGTCTTCGCCGGCTACGAGGCGGAGTTCGCCCGCCTGCTGCCGGAGCTGGGCCGGATGCCGGCGGGGTTGACCGCCCCGAGCACGCGACCACTTACCGACGCCCCACGCGGATACCTGTTCGACCTGGTCGCCGAACTGTTCCA
The DNA here is from genome assembly GCF_049841615.1 of Micromonospora sp. DT63. NCBI lineage: Bacteria > Bacillati > Actinomycetota > Actinomycetes > Micromonosporales > Micromonosporaceae > Micromonospora > Micromonospora sp. DT63. The sequence goes on from NZ_JBNCKQ010000005.1 coordinate 236,245, forward strand.
GCGGCTCGCCGACGTCCGGCCACTGCTGCTGATCATCGAGGACCTGCACTGGGCGGACCGTTCCACCCGGGACCTGATCGGTTTCCTGGTCCGGGCCGCGCGGCCGGGCCGGCTGCTGCTGGTCTGCACCTACCGCACCGACGAGTTGCAGCGTGGCCATCCGCTGCGCCCGTTCCTCGCCGAGCTGGACCGGGCCCGCGGTGTCGAGCGGGTCGAGCTGGGCCGGCTGGACCGCGACGGTACCGGCGCGATCCTCGCCGACCTGCTCGGCGGCGAGCCGGCGCCGCGTGCCGTCGACGACATCCACGACCGTACGCAGGGCAACCCCTTCTTCATCGAGGAGTTGGCCGTCGCCGGCTCCCCGCTCGGCTGCGCGGCGCTGCCCGAGACGCTGCGCGACCTGCTGCTGGCCCGGGTGGACCGGTTGCCCGAGCCGGCCCAGCGGGTGCTGCGGATCGCGGCGGCCGGCGGCACCCGCTTCGCCCACGGTCTGCTCGCCGAGGTCGCCGGCCTGCCCGAGGCCGAGCTGGAGGACGCGCTGCGCGCCGCGGTCGCCGCCCAACTGGTGGTGGCCGACCCGGACGGCGACTACGAGTTCCGGCACGCCCTGGTCCGCGAGGCCGTGCACGACGAGTTGCTGCCCGGCGAGCACGCCCGGCTGCACGCGCGGTTCGCCGCCGCGATCGAGGCCCAGCCGCACCTGGTGGTCGCCGGCCGCGCCCCGGCCGAGATCGCCCACCACTGGTACGCGGCGCACGACCACCCCCGCGCCCTTGTCGCCGCCCGGGTCGCGGCCTGCGCCGCCGCCGACCGGTACGCCTACGCCGAGCAGCGTCGACTGCTGGAACGGGCGTTGGAGCTGTGGGAGCTGGTGCCCGACGCGGCCGACCTGCTCGGCATGGACCACCTGGCGTTGCTGGAGCAGACCCTGGACGCGGCGGTGACGGCCGGCGACTTCAGTCGCGCCATCACGTTGACCCGCGCCGGACTGGCCGAGGTGGACGCCGACGCCACGCCGCTGCGCGCCGCCCGCCTGCTGGACCAGCGGGGCCGGCTGATGGCCCTGCTCGGCAAGAGCGACGGCAGGCGGGAGCTGGATGAGGCGTACCGACTGGCAGCCGGCGGGCCCTACGGGGTGGAGCGCGTCCGGCTGCTCGCCGACATCGCCGCCCACCTGGTCAAGATCGATCCTGAGCAGGCGGCCCTGGTCGCCGCCGAGGCGAGCACGGACGCCGAGGCGCTCGGCGAGGAACTGGTCCTGCTGCCGACGAGGATCGCCCTGCTCTGCCACCAGCAGCTGGACAACCGGTTGGCGGAGCTGGGCAGTGCCGAGGCCGTGGCCCAGGCGGCCGGGGACCCGGCGGCTCTCGTGCTGGTCAAGGTGTTCCAGTCGGACGTGCTCTGCGAGCTGGGCCGCTACGCCGAGTCCGCGCAGGCGGCCGAGGCCGGCCTGGCCGAGGCGCGGCGGGTGGGGATCAGCCGCTCGGCCGGGGCGTACCTGCTGTCCAACCGGGCCGAGGCGCTCATCGCGCTGGGCCGGTGGGACGAGGCCGAGACGGTCTGTGCGGAGGCGGCCCGCATCGACCTGTCCGGCGTCACCGGGCTGCACTGGTTGCAGCTGGGCGCCGGTCTGCGGTTGGCGCGGGCGCACCCGGGAGCCGACGAGATGGTCGACCGCGCGTTGGCCTTCCTCGCCCGGCCCTACCTGTGGCCGAACCACCGCCTGCCCCTGCACGAGCTGGGCATCGAGGCGGCGCTGGCCGCCGACGACAAGATCGAGGCGGTCCGCGCGGCCCGCGTCGCGGTGGCCGACGACAGCCTGCCGCACCTGCCCCGCGAGGGTTGGCCGGTGCTGAGCGCCGCCGCGCGTACCGCAGCCCGGGTGGGTGACGGGGAGCTGGCTGCCGCCGTCGCCGCGCTCGCCGCCGACCTGCCGGCGCGACACCCGGCCGCGCGGGCGCACGCCGCCCAGGTCAGCGCTCTGCTGGCGGCGGACGACGAGGCGGTGCCGGCGTGGCGGGCGGCGGTGCAGGCGTGGCGCGTCGACGGTCAGCCGTACCCGCTCGGTCGGGCGTTGCTGGCGCTGGCCGAGGCCGCCGCGGCGGCGGGCGAGCGCGACGAGGTGTCGGCGACGGTCACCGAGGCGGCCCAGATCGCCCGGCGGCTGGGCGCGACGCCGCTTGCCGAGACGGCCGCCACGCTGGCGCGGCGGGTCGGCCTGCGGGGGGCGGGCAACGGTGGGGGCGGTGCCGATCTGCTGACGTCCCGGGAGCGGGAGGTGCTGCGGCTGGTCGCCGAGGGGCACAGCAACAGCCGGATCGCCGAGCGCCTGTTCATCTCCCCGAAGACGGCAAGCGTGCACGTTTCCCGGATCATCGCCAAGCTGGGCGTGACCAACCGCGGGGAGGCGGCCGCGCTGGCCCGTCGTCTCGGTCTGCTCGCCGAGCCCGCCGCGCCCCGCTGACGGGTGGTCTTTTCAGCCGCGCGGCAGGTAGATCCGCCAGCCGTCGACTGTGACCAGGTCCAGGTCGGCCGGGTCGGTGCCGAGCCGCTCGTCGAGCCGGGCCGCCAGCGGTGAGCCGGTCGGCGCGACCCAGGCCGGCGCCGCTGCACGCTCCACCTCGCGGCGGTACGCGGGGTAGCGGTCGAAGCCGGGACGCAGGGTGTCGTCGACCACCGCGCAGACCACCTCCTCGCCGCTCGCAAAGGTGAGGCGGTTGCAGGTCCAGTAGTCGGCGCGGACGTGTCGTACGCCGAGGTGGCGCAGCGTGGCCACCAGCTCGGCGTGCCGGGCCTCGGCCGTCCGGGTCGCCGGGGCCGTCCGGGCCGCCTGCCCGGTGGCGTACGCGGCGGTGACCAGCGTGGCGGCGAGGACGACGAACGCGCCCAGCCGGGTCACCGGCCACCCGGGACCGCGCCGGGCCAGCGTCCAGACCGGCCAGAGCAGCGCCGGTACGGAGATGAGCAGCGTGGACAGGTAGCGCGAACTCTCCACCGGGGTCAGACCGGAAGAACTGCTCAGCGTGTACGCGGCGAGGGTCGCCGCCGCGGCCAGCGCGAGAGCCAGCCGCATGGCCGCCGCGACCCGGGGCGTCGAGCCGTCCGCGCCGCCCAACGCGGGTGGGTGGCGGAGCGTTAGCCAGGCCGTGGCGGCGGCGACGACCAGCAGCACCGGCAGCGCGTACGCCCACCACAGTTGCCAGGTGGCGCAGGAGCCGGGGCCGCAGAAACCCATGCCCAGCGGCGGCCCGAGCAGCAGCCCGCCGTGCAGCCGGTCCGCCCAGCTCGCGGTGGCGTCCGCCCCGCCGGCGGCGAGCACCGGGTGCAGGGGGTTGCGGCCGGTCAGCAGGCTGTGCCCCAGCAGCGGGGCGGCCCCCAGCACGGCTGCCGCCCCGAGCAGCGCTCCGGCCCGCCCGCGCAGCTCCCGGTGGCGGAACCCGACCAGCACCGCCCCGGTCGCCACGACGTACGGCAGCACCAGCGGGTCGACCCAGAGCAGCAGCCCGGCCAGGAACCCCCAGACCGCCCAGCGGACGGGTCGCCACCCCGGCCGGCCGGCGGCCAGGTCGACGGCGAGCAGGGCGAGCGCCACCCCGGCCGCGTTCATCTCGGGGTAGCCGCCGCCGGCGATCAACTGGTTCTTGACCACCCGGTCGGCGCCGAGGGCGAGCAGCGCCACCACCAGCAGGGCGAACCAGCGGTCCCCGGTCAGCCGCAGCGTGAGCCGCCAGGTCAGCAGCAGGAACAGCGCGTACAGCGCCAGCGTGGGCAGCCGCAGACCGAACAGGGACGGACCGAACAGCGCGAACACCGGCGCGGCCAGGTACGCCTCCAGCGGGCCCATGTACTGCTGGCCGTAGAACCAGACCGGAAAGTCCTCGCCCCGGGCGATGTGCAGCGCGGCCAGCCCCATGGTGGCCTCGTCGCTGTTCGTCGGGGGAGTGGCGTGATTCAGCAGCCAGAGCCGGTAGCTGACCCCGGCGAGCACCGCAAGACCGGTGAGCCAGCCGACCAGGCCGAGGTGCGAACCGGGCCGCGGACGCGGTCGACCCGCGCCGCGCGGCTGTTCGCGTACGCCGGCGGTCATCGCTCGATCATGGCACCCGGACGCCGCACGCCCGTGCGGCGCTGTCGGCGGGTCAGCCGGCGGTGACGACCGGGGTGGCGGCGCGGGCGTCGAGCGCCTGCTTGTAGAGCCGGCCGGCCCGGTACGACGAGCGCACCAGCGGCCCGCTCATCACCCCGGCGAAGCCGATCTCCTCGGCCTCCTCGCGCAGCTCCACGAACTCCTCCGGCTTGACCCACCGGGTCACCGGGTGGTGCCGGGGGGAGGGGCGCAGGTACTGCGTGATGGTGATCAGCTCGCAGCCCGCCTCGTGCAGGTCGCGCAGCGCCTGGGAGATCTCGGCGCGCTCCTCGCCCATGCCCAGGATCAGGTTGCTCTTGGTGACCAGGCCGTCGGCGCGGGCCTGCCGGATGACGTCCAGCGAGCGGTCGTAGCGGAACGCCGGCCGGATGCGCTTGAAGATGCGCGGCACGGTCTCCACGTTGTGGGCCAGCACCTCGGGCCGCGAGCCGAAGACCTCGGCCAGCTGCTCGGGGACGGCGTTGAAGTCGGGGATGAGCAGCTCGACGCCGCAGCCGGGCTGCAGCGCGTGGATCTGCCGGACCGTCTCGGCGTACAGCCAGGCGCCGCCGTCGGGCAGGTCGTCACGGGCGACACCGGTGATGGTGGCGTAGCGCAGGCCCATCGAGACGACCGACTCGGCGACGCGACGCGGCTCGTCGGCGTCGAACTCGGCGGGCTTTCCGGTGTCGATCTGGCAGAAGTCGCAGCGCCGGGTGCACTGGTCACCACCGATGAGGAACGTGGCCTCCCGGTCTTCCCAGCACTCGTAGATGTTGGGGCAGCCGGCCTCCTGGCAGACGGTGTGCAGCCCTTCGCGCGACACGAGCCCGCGCAGCTGGGTGTACTCCGGGCCCATCTTGGCCTTGACCTTGATCCATGGCGGTTTGCGCTCGATCGGCGTCTCGGCGTTGCGCGCCTCGATCCGCAGCAGGCGACGCCCCTCGGGGGCCGCCGTTGCGGTACGCGCTGCCTGGCCGGTCGTCGGCGCGGAGTGCTCGATCGTCACGAAAACGAGCCTACGCCGGATGGCAGCCGTCTATGTGCGTCAGGCGACCGGCGTCACGCCGCTGATGTTGTGACGCCGGACACCGGCAAGCCCAAAAATGGCGTCACACGCGCCGGGTTCGGGTGTTAGCGTCGCCGCCAACAGCGACGACGGAGCCGAGTAGCGCCCCGACCCGCCAGTACAGAGAGCCGCCGGTGCTGAGAGGCGGTCTGGCGACGGGTGCGCGAAGACCCTCCCGAGCTGCGGGCAGAACGGCGGCGACGCCTACTAGAGCCCGCCCGGCTGGCCCCGGTCACCAGGCGACGAACGAGGCCCCCGCTCCGGTGGGGGCGAAGGTGTGGTGGCACCGCGAGGTTCCCGCTCGCCCACACCTCCCTGGGGCTGATGCGACACCGTCGCCCCGGTGGCGGCGTCGCGATCGACCGAGGAGCAGCCCGTCATGCGCCGAACCCTGTCGCACCACCTGCCCGCCCACGTCGGCGAGACCGTCCGGATCGCCGGCTGGGTGCACCGCCGCCGCCTGCTGAAGTCGGTGGCCTTCCTGATCGTGCGGGACGCCGCCGGCCTCGCCCAGGTCGTCGTCACCGACCCGGCCGTCCGCGCCGAGCTGGAGAAAATCACCGAGGAGACAGTCGTCGAGGTCACCGCCACGGTCACGTCGAACGGCACCGCGCCCGCCGGGGTCGAGCTGACCGACCCGACGGTACGACCGCTCGGCCCACCTGCCGAGCCGCCACCGTTCGACCTGTACCGGCCGGCGCTCAGCGCGAGCCTGCCCACCCAGCTCGACAACGCCCCGACCGCGCTGCGTCATCCGACCCGCTCTGCGGCGCTGCGCGTCTCGGCGGCGGCCGTGGCCGGCTTCCGGGCTGCCCTGGATGCCCGCGACTTCGTAGAGATCCACACGCCGAAGGTGGTCAGCTCGTCCACCGAGAGCGGGGCGAACGTCTTCGCGCTGGACTGGTTCGGCCGGCCCGCGTACCTGGCCCAGTCGCCGCAGTTCTACAAGCAGTTGATGGTCGGCGTCTTCGAACGTGTCTACGAGGTGGGGCCGGTCTTCCGGGCCGAACCGCACGACACCGTCCGGCACCTCGCGCAGTACACGTCGCTCGACGCGGAGCTGGGCTTCGTCGCCGACCATACCGACGTGATGCGGGTGCTGCGCGAGGTCGTCGCCGGCATGCTGGGCGCGGTGGCTGAGCGGGCCGGTGGCGCCCTGGCGACGCTGGGCGTCGAGGTGCCGGCCGTGCCGGTGCAGATCCCGGCGGTGCACTTCACCGAGGCGTTGGCGATCGCCGGGGCTCCCGCCGACGAGCCGGACCTCGCGCCGGCCCACGAACGGGCGCTGGGCGGGTGGGCCCGCCGCGAACACGGGTCCGACTTTCTCTTCGTCACCGGCTACCCGATGGCGAAGCGACCGTTCTACACCCACCCGGACCCGGTGCGGCCCGCGTACTCGAACGGGTTTGACCTGCTCTTTCGTGGCCTGGAGCTGGTCACCGGCGGGCAGCGGCTGCACCGGCACGCCGACTACCTGGCGGCGTTGGCGGCCCGGAGTGAGCCGGTCGAGCCGTACACCGGTTATCTGGACGCGTTCCGGCACGGCATGCCGCCGCACGGCGGGTTCGCCATCGGGCTGGAACGGTTCGTGGCCCGCCTGGTCGGGGCCGCCAACGTCCGGGAGGTCACCGCGTTCCCGCGTGACCTGCACCGGCTGACGCCGTAGGGCCGGGTGCCGGCTGTGCGCTCAGACCTCGGTCAGGGTGGACAGCCGGCGTTCGACCACCGGGAGCACGTCCGCGACGCTGATCGGGCGGCCCAGTTCGGCGGTGAGCGAGGTGACGCCGGCGTCGCGGATGCCGCACGGGACGATCCTGTCGAAGTACGTCAGGTCGCAGTCGCAGTTGATCGAGAAGCCGTGCAGGGTGACGCCCCGGGCCACCCGGATGCCGATGGCGGCCACCTTGCGGGCCGGCCCCCGGTCGTCCTCGGGCACCCAGACGCCGCTGCGGCCCTCGACCCGGCCGGCGGCCAGGCCGAACTCGGCGCACACGTCGATGAGCAGCTCCTCGGTGCGGCGGACGTAGGCGACCACGTCCACCGGGTCGGGCAGTCGCAGGATCGGGTAGCCGACGAGCTGACCCGGGCCGTGCCAGGTGATCTTGCCGCCCCGGTCCACGTCGACGACCGGGGTGCCGTCCATGGGCCGGTCCCACGGCTCGGTGCGCTTGCCCGCGGTGTAGACGCTCGGGTGCTCCAGCAGCAACACGGTGTCGCCGCGCTCGCCTGCCACCACCGACTCGTGCAGGCGCCGCTGCTCGTCCCAGGCGGCCTGGTAGTCGAGCAGGCCGGCGCGGACGGCCGTCAGGCCGGAGGTCGTCGTCGTCACGGCGTCCAGCCTAGTCCCGCCGACCGCTCAGACCTCCCGTGAGCCGCCTCACCGGGACTCCTGACCGCGACTCCGGGCGGGCGTGCGGTGACGGCTCCGGCCGGCTTCACGAGCTCGGCGTCGGATCGACGGAGCGGCGGCGACGCAGGCGGCGGTAGAGGAGGGCGGCAGTGAGCAGCGGCGGCACGGCCACCGCCAGGTAGACCCAGAGTGGGGCGGCGAACGGCGACGGGCGGCGCTCCGGACCGCCGAACGCGGCCCTGGTCAGCAGATCACCCGGCACCGCCAGGCCGGTCGAACCGTCCGGCGCGGTCACCAGCACTTCGAGGTCACCGCCGGGCGACAGCGCGGCGAGGGTGGCCCGCCGGTCCTCGACCCGTTCCGCCGCGTTCACCTGCTCTATGACGGGGGCGTCGCCGCGCCAACCGACGATCCCGGTGACCGACGGGCCGACAAACAGGGGCTGACCAGCGGCCTGGCCGGTGGCGGCGTCCAGGAATTCGACTCGCCAGATGCGCGCCGCCACCTGATCGGCTGTGCACCGAGGGCCGGCGCAGCCGTCGAAGGCGAGCAGCGCGATCCGTCGGCCGTCGGGGTGCCAGGCGGCCGGGCCGGCCAGTATCCGCCGATCACCCAGGTCGACCTGCCAATGGGGTCCGCCGCCGCCGGCCGGGTCGACGACCACCAGTCGCTGAAGCTCGGCGCCGCTGGCGGCCGGGTCGGGCCAGCCGGCCACCGCCACCAGGTCGCCGCTGGGCGACCAGGCCGCCGCAGTGTGCCCGGCGAATGTGCCGACGTCGACCACCCGCTCGGTGCTCCGGTACGGGTCGACGAGGAGCAGGTCGTCTGGCTTCTCCGGGTCGTTGAGCTGCTCGTTGTTCGGCCCGTAAGTGATCACGGAGTCGTCGTTGCTGCGGGTGCCCAACACCTGCTGCCCATCCGGGGACCAGGCGAACGGATAGATGCCGGTGCTCAGCGTACGGCGCTGCTGGCCGGTGGTGAGGTCCAGCAACTCGCCGGTGTCCGGCCGCAGGTAGTGCCGCCCGTCCGGGGAGAGCAGCCCGTGCCCCTCGCCGACGTGCAACGGGATCAGCCGGTAACCGCCGTCCCGGCCGACCAGCACACCGGTCGACTCGAAATAGCGGGTGCGATTGGTGAAGAAGATCAGAGCAGCCGGGCCGGTCGGGCGCTGCCGGACGGTGGCCTGCCACAGAAACGGATCGTGCACCCGGGTCGGCACCGCGCCGCCAGTGCTGCCGGTGGCGGTGCTTTCGCCGGCCGACGCGACTGGGGCGCTCAGCGCCACGAGCGCCAGGGCGGCGCCCAGCGCGGCGCTACGTCGAACTCGGGTGCCGGTCATGCGCATCACTTCATTAGACGCCACGTCGACCGGTAACGATGCCCCGGTTCGCCGCGCCGGGTCTATCGGTCCGTCGGCGGGATGCGCCAGATCCACACGTCGTCGACCCGCTGCGGCTCGCCGAACAGCGCGGTGGCCGTCCGCCGGACCGCGGCCTCGTCGACCTCGAACTTCGCGCCGTGCACCTCGTCGGCGAGGACCACCGTCTCGATCCGCCAGTGCCGCAGGTCGGAGGTGACCTCCCGCTTCGTGCCGTCGGTGATGATCGGCACCAGCCCGGTGCGGCCGGCCTGGTCCATGAGTGCGCTCAGGGTGCGCGGCACCGGCCCGATCCGGCCCCGCCCGTCCGGGCCGCCGGGGCCGAGGAAGAAGCCGCCGGGGATCGCGAACTCGCCCTGCCGGTGCGACAGGGCGTACGCCTGCCAGCGTTGCCCGTCGGGGTAGATGTCCACGGCCAGCGGCACCGGGGTCAACGTGTTGCCGTCGGAGACGTACTGTCGCCAGGCGCCGGACGTGATGAAGTGCGGGATGGGCTCGCGCTCCCGGGTCAGCAGCGGGGTGGGCAGCAGCGGCAGCAGGGCCACCGCGAACCCCAGCGACCAGGCCAGCTCCGTCGACCGGTGCCGGGGCGGCGCGGCTCGCAGCTGGTCGAGGGTGTACGCCAGCAGCACCCCGATCACCGGTGCCACCACCAGGGCCAGCCGGGCGGGCAGCGCGGCGTTCACGACCGGCAGCTGCCCGAGCACGTCGAACGGCATGGGCAGGTCGGTACGGCGTCCGTCGATTTTCGCCACCGGCCCGAAGGACAGCACCGTGAAGATCACCGCGACGACGCCCAGCGCCCAGAGGACGGCCCGACGGCCGGGGTCGGCGCGTCGCCAGAGCACGACGAAGCAGACCACGGTGAGCACCAGCAGCGGGATACCGAAGAACGAGTTCTCCTCGGTGGGGTTCGGCGCCAGCGAGGTGCCCAGCCCGACCTCCCCGGCCAGGGACCGGCGCGGGAAGGCGACGAACGCGGCGATGTCCTCGGAGTGGATCACCGGGTCGAAGCCGGTGCCGTGGAACCGCTGCGGCCCGGCGAAGTGCAGCCACAGCGGGTACGACAGCAGCACCCCGGCGACAACGGCGGTCACGCCGAGCCCGCGCAGGAAATTGGGCAGCGCGGCGCGGGCCTCGGCCCGGTGGGCCGGGTGCAGCGCCCAGACGGCCACGAACACGCCGAGCGCGAGGGCTGCGAAGAACAGGCCCTCGGCGGCGATCGAGAAGGCCACCGCGACCAGAGCGCCGAGGATCACCCCGTCGCGCAGCCAGTGCCCGGGGCGGCGCAGCGCGAACAGCCGCCAGATCAGCAGCGGCACCAGCCAGCCGGCGGTCCAGTTCAGGTGGGCGTTGGCGTGCGAGACCATGCCGGGGGAGTACGCGATGAACAGGCCGCCGACCCCGGCGGCGAGGCGGCTGCGCACCACGTGCCGTGAGAGCAGCCAGTACCAGGCCAGCGCGGTGGCGAGCAGGTTCAGCGTGAGGATCACCAGGAACGTCGCCGGTGGCCCGATGAGGTACGTGAGCGGGGCGAAGACCACCGCGTACACCGTGATCGAGGTGTTGACCGCGAGGTTCACGCCGTCCGGGACATTGATCAGGTACGTGAAGAAGGGGTTCTCCCCGTGGGTGACCGCGTGCCCGCCGAAGGCCAGCAGCCACTCGAACAGCGCCTGGTCGCTGGAGTTGACGGTGATCGCGCGAACGTTCGGGTCCCGCCACAGGCCGCTGGTCACCCAGACGGCGAGCGCGAGCGCCACCAGCACGACGATCAGGTCGGCCCGGCGGTCCCGGAGGGCGCGCGGCGGCGACGCGGGTGCGGGCCCGGTGGCCAGCGACGGGGAGGACGGCACGCAGCGGACGTTACCAACCGGACCTGGACGAGCCGGTCAGACCGGCGGTTGTTGTCGACTCCGCTGCCTGCGCGGTGGCCATGGTTCGTCGTACACAACGGCTGCCGTGAATGTGTGAGTGTGCGCCATGTCATAGCGGCGACACATCGTCGTAACGTCTCGGCAACTCGACCGTGACCCAGTTCACAGTCTGCCCCTCTCAGGAGGCCGCCGTGCGCCGCTCCACATCCACCCTCAACCGGCTGCTCGGTGCGGCCACCGGGCTCGTCCTCGCCGTGGCGGGGGCGATCACCCTCGCCACGCCCGCCCAGGCCGCCAGCCTCACCCAGGTCACCGGGTTCGGCTCCAACCCGGGCAACCTCGCCATGTACGCCTACCGGCCGGACAACCTGCCGGCCAACTCCCCGGCCGTGGTGCTGCTGCACGGGTGCACGCAGAACGCCTCCGGCTACTTCAGCGGTTCCGGCTGGCAGAAGTACGCCGACCTGTGGAAGTTCACGCTCATCGTCGCCCAGCAGCCGTCCGGCAACAACGCCAACTCCTGCTTCAACTTCTTCGAGAGCGGCGACACCACCCGGGGGCAGGGCGAGGCGCTGTCGATCAAGCAGATGGTCGACCACGCCAAGGCGAACTACGCGGTCGACGGCTCCCGGGTCTTCGTCAGCGGCCTCTCGGCGGGCGGGGCGATGAGCGCGGTCATGCTCGCGACGTACCCGGACGTCTTCGCCGCCGGCTCGATCATCGCCGGCATCCCGTACCGCTGCGCCACCAGCATGGTCAACGCGTTCAGCTGCATGAACCCGGGCACCGACAAGAGCCCGGCCGCCTGGGGCGACCTGGTCCGTGGCGCCTACTCCGGCTACACCGGCCCGCGCCCCCGGGTGGCCATCTGGCACGGCACGTCGGACACCACTGTCACCCCGCTCAACGGCACCGAGTCCCGCGACCAGTGGACCAACGTGCGGGGGATCTCGCAGACGCCGACCAGCACGTCGTCGCTGCCCGCCAACACCAGCCTGGAGGTGTACGGCAACGACGAGGTACGCCTCTACCGGGTCTCCGGCATGGGCCACGGCACCCCGGTCGACCCGGGCTCCGCCGCTGACCAGTGTGGCACCGCCGGCGCGTACTTCCTGGACACCATCTGCTCGACGTACCGCGACGCGCTCTTCTTCGGCCTCAACGGCGGCGGCAGCACCCCCACCCCGACCCCCACGGCCACCCCCACCAGCACGCCGAGCCCCACGGCCAGCCCGACGCCGAGCCCGACCCCGACCACGCCGGCGACCTGCGTGACGGCGAGCAACTACGCCCACGTCACGGCCGGTCGGGCGTACCAGTCCGGCGGCTACGCCTACGCGAACGGCTCCAACCAGCGCATGGGCCTCTACAACACCTTCTACACGAGCACCCTCAAGCAGACCGCCCCCAACTACTGGGTGATCGGCTGCTGACCCCCAACCCCACCCCCACCCCCGGTGATCAAGAGGTTTGCGTCAGGATCCGCCCCCCGGATGACGCAAACCTCTTGATCAACTGGATGAGGGTCAGGCGGTCAGGGCCGCCTGGAGGGCCTGGGGGAGGGTTCGGTGGTGGTAGGGGTAGTTGGCCTTGGTCAGGACTCCGGGGTGGACTCTCGTGCTGGTCAGGGCCTCGTGGGCGAAGCCGCCCAGCGCCACCTTCAGGGCCAGGGCGGGAATCGGGATGATCGCCGGCCGGTGCAGCTGGCGGGCCAGCTCCCGGGTGAACTCGGCATTGGTCACCGGATGCGGCCCCACCACGTTGACCGGGCCGGCGATCTCGTCGTGGGCCAGCAGGAAGAGGGTCGCGTCCAGCCAGTCGGCCATCGAGATCCACGGCAGCCACTGCCGGCCACTGCCCAGCCGTCCGGCGATGCCCAGCCGGAACGGCAGCAACTGCGGCTTGAGCAGCCCACCGTCGCGGTGCAGGGGCAGGCCGGTGCGCAGTCGCACCACGCGTACGCCGGCGTCCTCGGCCGGACGGGTCGCGGCCTCCCACACCCGGCAGACGTCGGCCAGGAAACCCTCGCCGGCGGGCGCGTCCTCCTCCACGACCCGGTCGCCCGTGTTGCCGTACCAACCGACTGCCGACGAGTTGAGCAGCGCCTTCGGTCGGTCGGCGGCCGGCAACCCGGCGATCGTCGTCGCCAGCGTCGTGCTGCTGTCCACCCGGCTGGTGCGGATCAGCCGCCGGTAGTCGTCGTTCCAGCGCTTGTCGCCGACGCCTGCGCCGGCCAAATTGATGACGGCGTCCGCGCCGGCGACCGCCGCCGGGTCGAGATGGCCGGCCGCCGGGTCCCACTGCCGCTCTCGCGGGTCGCGCGCCGGTCGGCGCACCAACCGGGTGACCTCGTGCCCGTCGGCGGCGAGCCGGTCGCCCAGCCGGCTGCCGAGAAAGCCGGACGCGCCGGCCAGAAGGATCCGCATGCCCTTATCTTCGTCGAAAACGTCACCCTCGGACGCGCCCCGGCCCCACTCCCCGCCGATCTTGCACTTTGTGTCGTCGTTCTGCCCGGCAAGGTCCGTTCTGCCGGGACAGCAAGTGCAAGATCGGCGAAGAACGGGGTGGGGGTCAGGCTTGGCGTAGGTCGGCCAGGAGGTTTTCCACCTCGGCGTATTGCTCCTGCGGGAGCGGGCCCAGGGTCAGGGTCGCCAGGTTCTCGTCGGCCTGGGCCACCGTACGGAGGCCGGGAATCGGCACCGTGCGCGGGCTGCGGGCCAGCAGCCAGCCCAGCGCGCCCTGCGCGAGGGTCCGACCGTCCGCGGTGAGCGCCGCGCGGACCTGCTCGACCCGTGCCGCCCACTGCGGCGTGGGCCGGCCGTCGGTGAACCACTGCAACCACTCGGGCGCCCGACCGCGCACGTCGTCCGCGCCGAGCGTGCGGCTCGACTCGGTGAGCAGGCCCATCGCCAGCGGTCCCCGGTTGAGGCTGGCCAGGTCGTGGCGGTCGCAGACGGCGAGCACCGCCGCGTTGTCGCTCAGCACCGACTCGTCGTGCTGGATGGCGGCACTGTTCTTGCCAGCCGCCGCGAACGCGTCCGCCGAGGCCGGGTTGTCGGTGCTCCAGCCGTACGCCCGGATCTTGCCCTGGTCGACCAGCTCCTCCAGGGTGCCGACCAGGTCGAGCGCGGCGGGCGTCGGCAGTTCGTTGATGTGCAGCTGGTAGAGGTCCACGTGGTCGGTGCCGAGCCGCCGCAGTGAATCCTCCAGGCTGCGCACGGCGAACGCCGGGCTGGCGTCGGTGCCGAGCGCCCGCCGGGTGGCCTCGTCGCTGACGTTGCCGAACTTGGTGGCGATCACCGCCTCGTCCCGGCGACCCGCCAGGGCCCGACCGAGGATGCGCTCGCTGTGCCCGGCGCCGTAGTTGCTGGCGGTGTCGAACAGAGTCACCCCGAGATCGAGGGCCCGGTGGATGGTCCGGATCGACTCGTCGTCGTCCACCTCTCCCCAACCGAACGGCTGGCCGTCGTCACCCCAGAGCGGGCCGCCGATCGCCCAGCACCCCATCCCGATCGCGCTCACCTCGATGCCGCTGCGTCCCAGCGTTCGTGTCGTCGTCATGCGGACCAGCCTCCAACCTGGAGTGCGCTCCAGGTCAAGGGGTGGCTACCATGCCGAGACATGACCGGTTACGCGCCCGCGGAGGCCGCCCGGCGCAGCGGCTTCAGCCTGGACACGCTGCGGTACTACGAGAAGATCGGCCTGCTGGCCGACGTGAATCGCACGGCGGGCGGCCAGCGCGTCTTCACCGACGACGACCTGAGCTGGCTGGTGCTGTTCCGCTGCCTGCGCGACACCGGGATGCCGATCGCCCAGATGTGCCGGTACGCGGCCCTCGCCCGCGAGGGCGAGCACACCGTCGACGAACGGCGCGAGCTGCTGCAACGACACGCGGCCCAGGTCGAGGAGCAGATGCGCCTGCTCCAGCGCCAGTACGACCACCTCCGGGAGAAGATCCGCTTCTACGAGCGCCTGCCCGGCCCGACCCCGCCGGACGACGACCGGTGACGGCCGGGCGGGCCGGCGCGGGCCGCGCGCTGCGGCACGCCGAGGTGGCGGATTCCCGGGCCGGCGTGGGTCATGCGCTGCGGCACGCCGAGGTGGCGGTCTCCCCGGTCGGCGACACCGGCAGGTCGGCGACCGGGAGTCGATCTCGGCTCAGCCGGTCGGCGCCGTCAGGCCGAGCAGTTGCTCGGCGGTCCCGGGTCGACCGGTCAGCGCGTTCAGGGCGCTGACCAGCCGCTTCTCCTCGTAGCGGAAGTGCGACTCCAGCAGGGCGGCCAACCCGTCCAGCTCGGCGCGTACCTGGGTGGTCGGCAGCGGGCGGTCGTCGCCCAGCAGTTCCTCGACCCGGCCCAGAATCCCCGCCACGACCTCGTGGTCGACGATCAGGTTGGCCAGGACCGGGCGCAGCTCGGGCACCTCGTCGGCCAGGACCCGGAACGCGCCCGCGTCCTCACCTGTGTGGTGGCGGCCGAGCGCGGCGCAGAAGGTCAGACAGTGGGCCCGCAGGTCGCGCGACGGGCGGGCGTCGCCGCTGGGGGTGTCACCGAGGTCGGCCCGCAGGCGGGCCAGCTCCGCGCCGAGCCAGAGGTGGATCTCGATCATCTGGTTGCCGACGGCGGCGAGCCGCTCGGCGGGTGAACTGTTCGGGTGCACGTTCGTCCCATGCTGTCCCCGCGCCTCCATGCCCACGGCGGCCTTCGTGCCGGGTGCACCGCGACGCTGTGCCGGAGCTTACCCTCCGGCGGTCACGGCGTGGTGGGCTCGTCCGGCTCCCGGAGGTCGTGCCAGCGGGCCCGCCACGCGGCCTCGTGCGCCTCGTGGCTGGTCCGCTCCTCGAAGACGACGGCGCGCAGCGCGTGCCGGGACGTCGACATCACCATCACCTCCACGGCCACCAGCGCCACGCAGATCACCGTCGCGAGGGTGAGCGCGCCCAAGGCGGGCAGATGCTGGCCGACCGGCAGGGCCGCGGTCAGCACCACGATGACGCCCACCCGGCTCCAGCTGAGGGTACGCAGGGTCCGGAGCTGGAACAGGATGTTGACGGCGTAGTAGCAGATCAGCCCGCCGAAGAGCATCGGTACGGCCGGCCCGTCGGCCTTCTCGGCAAGGCCGCCGGCCGGGTCGGTGATCTTGTGCAGGATCTCCTCGTTGCCGATGGAGAAGAGGATGATCCCGGCGATCATCGGCAGGTAGAGGTACGCGTACGCGTCACGGGCCATCGCCACCCGGGGAGCGCCCTCCGCCGCGTGCAGGGCGATCCGGGCGGCCGGGCCGATGAAGTCGAAGTGCGCCCACCAGAGGGCGGCGGTGACCACGATGCTGAGCGTGGCGGCCGCCACCGCCGGCCAGGTCACCGGCTTGCCGAGCAGGTTGCCGCCCACGCCGGTGGAGATGACGGACTCGCCCAGCGCGATGATCAGGATGAGGTCGTAGCGTTCGGTCCAGTGCTCGGCGCTGGTCACCCCCCAGCCCCAGGTGCCGACGATGAAGCCGGTGGCGAACTGGACCACCACCACGGCGATCCACAGGCCGTCCCGGACCATCGCGGCCTGGTTCGGGTCGGCGATCTGCGGCGGGATCAGCGCGGCGGCCAGCAGCAGGACGATGCTGGCGGCCAGCTCGGGGGCGAACCGGCGCAGTTGCCGGCGCTCCTGCGGGCTGTCCCGCACCACATGCTGGTAGAGGATCCAGTGGATGCCACGGACCACCACGTAGCTGACGGCCACCAGCATCGGACCACCGGCGCTGCCCTTCGGGTCGCTGAACGCCTGTGGCAGCGCCAGCGCGAACGCGAACAGGGCGGCCATCGCCACCACCATGAGCACCGGGACGTAACCCTCGCCGAGCCGTACCCGGGTGGCGACCAGGCTGTGCACCACCCAGCACCACCAGAGCACGGCCAGCACCAGGGCGGCGTGCAGCAGCTGTCGACCGGAGATGTTCGCGGCCGTGGCGCGAGTGATGATGAAGAACGAGAAGACGAAGACCAGGTCGAAGAAGACCTCGAACTTGTCCACCCGTGCGCCGGGGGCGATCGGGACGGCTGGTCCCAGTTGTCCACCCCGCCGGAAGCCGCCCACGGTCCCACTCTGGCAGCGTCCGGCCTGCCCGGAGGACGGAACGGGTCAGCCCGCGTCGCGCGACCGCAGGCCGCCCACCAGCAGGTCGAGCAGCCGGTGCAGGCTCCGGGCGTACGGGTGGGTGCCGGACGTTACCTCCGGTCCGGGGCGGGAAACCGCCTGGACCGCGGCCGGAAGCAGCCGTTCGCGGTTGTGCAGCGCGTCCGCCCGCAACGGGCGCGGACCGACCGGCCCGCCCCACCCTGGACAAGGATGGATCATGACGACGAGCAATCCGATCACCACTTCGTTCGCCCATGACTCCACGGCCATGGACGTGATCCGGGGCGTGGACCTCGTCGGCCGGCGGGCGATAGTCACCGGCGGCTCGTCCGGCATCGGCGTGGAGACCGCCCGTGCCCTGGCCAGCGCCGGCGCGGAGGTCACCCTGGCCGTGCGCAACCCCGACGCCGGCCAGGAGGCCGCCGACGACATCACCGGCACCACAGGCAACGACCGTGTGCTGATCGCCCCGCTCGACCTCGCCGACCAGGATTCGGTCGCCGACTTCGTGGCCAACTGGGACGGCCCGCTGCACATCCTGGTCAACAACGCCGGCATCATGGCCGCCCCCCTGAGCCGCACCCCACAGGGTTGGGAGATGCAGTTCGCCACCAACCACCTCGGGCACTTCGCGCTCGCCACCGGGCTGCGTCCGGCGCTCGCCGCCGCCGACGGGGCCCGGATCGCCTCGGTCAGCTCCGCCGCCCACCTGCGCTCGCCGGTGGTCTTCGACGACATCCAGTACGACCGCCGCGAGTACGAGCCGTGGCAGGCGTACGGGCAGTCCAAGACGGCAAACGTGCTCTTCGCCGTGGAGGCGACCCGCCGCTGGGCCGACGACGGCATCTTCGCCAACTCGCTGATGCCCGGCGCGATCCAGACCAACCTCCAGCGTTACGTGAGCGAGGAGGAGCTGAATCGGATGCGCGCCGGTAACGCGGCGGCCTGGAAGACCGTCGAACAGGGCGCCGCCACCTCGGTGCTGGTCGCCGCCTCGCCACTGCTCGACGGCGTGGGCGGGCGCTACTTCGAGGACTGTCAGCAGGCCGCCCCGGCCCGGCCCGGCGGCCGCACCGGCGTCGCCGACTACGCGCTGGACCCGGAGGCCGCCGAACGGCTCTGGAAGGTCTCGACGGATCTGCTCAAGGGGTGAGCGGCGTAGACGAAGGGGCGCCCCGGTCGACGACCGGGGCGCCCCTTTCGGCGTTACTGCGGATCAGGCCAGGCCCAGCTCCGACTCGAAGTTGCCGCCCTCCAGCCGCTCCTTGACCGCGGTCAGGAAGCGGGCCGCGTCGGCACCGTCGATCAGGCGGTGGTCGTAGGACATGGCCAGGTAGACCATCGACCGGACCGCGATGACCTCGCCCAGCTCCGGGTCGTTGACCACGACCGGACGCTTCACCACGGCACCCGTACCGAGCATCGCCGACTGCGGCGACGGCACGATCGGAGTGTCGAAGAGAGCGCCCCGGCTGCCCGTGTTGGTGAGCGTGAAGGTCGCGCCGGCCATCTCGTCCGGGGTGATCTTGTTGTTCCGGGTGCGCTCGGCCAGGTCGGCGATCCGCTTGGCGATGCCGCCCATGTTGAGGTCACCGGCGTTGTGGATGACCGGCACGAGCAGGCCGCGCTCGGTGTCCACGGCGATACCGAGGTGCTCGGCGGCCGGGTAGGTGATCGTGCCACCGTCCAGGTCCATGCTCGCCTGGATGATCGGGTGGGTCTGCAGGGCCTCGATGGCGGCGAGGGCGAAGAACGGCAGGAAGGACAGCTTCACGCCGTGCTTGGCCAGGAACGAGTCCTTGGCCTGGGCCCGCAGCTTGGCGACCTTGGTGACGTCGACCTCGACGACAGTGGTCAGCTGCGCCGTCTCGTGCAGCGACTGCTGCATCCGCTTGGCGATTGTCGCCCGGATCCTCGGCAGCTTCTCCGTGGTGCCCCGCTTGGCGCTCGGCTGCGCCTTGGCGGCCGGCTTGGCCGCAGGGGCCGACGGCGCGGCGGCCGGCTGCGCGGCCGGAGCCGGCGCGGCCTTGGCGGCCTTGGCCTTCTCGGCCGCGTCGAGGACGTCCTGCTTGCGGATGCGGCCACCCACACCGGTGCCGTTGAGCGAGGCCAGGTCGACGCCGTGCTCGCTGGCCAGCTTGCGGACCAGCGGGGTGACGTACCCGGCGGCCTCGTCGCCGCCACCCGGCGCCGGAGCGGACGGGCGCTGCGGCGCGGCGGTCGGCGCGGACGGCTGAGCCGCCTGCTCGGCCTGCGCCGGCTGCGCCGAGGTCTCCGCCTCAGCGGCCGGCTCGTTGTACGACACGCCCGACGTGGGCTCCTCGACCTTCGGCTCCGGCTTCGGCTCGGCCTTCGGCGCCGGCGCGGCCTCCGCCTTCGGCTCGGGCTTCGGCTCGGGCTTGGCCTGAGCGGGGGCACCACCGGCGACGCCGATGATCGCCAGGTCGGCGCCGACGTCGGCGGTCTCGTCCTCGGCGACCTTGATCTCCAGCACCGTGCCGGCGACCGGCGACGGGATCTCCGTGTCCACCTTGTCGGTGGAGACCTCCAGCAGCGGCTCGTCCACCTCGATGGTGTCGCCGACCTGCTTGAGCCAGCGCGTGACCGTACCCTCGGTGACGCTCTCACCCAGGGCCGGCATCTTCACCGCGGTGCCCTCGCCCGACGACGCGGCGGCCGGAGCCGGCGTCTCGGCCGGGGCCTCGTCCTGGGCCACCTCGTCGGCGGTGCCCTCGGCGGCGGCCGTCGGCTCGGCGGCCGGCTCGACCTCCTCGGCCGGGGCCTGCTCCTGCGGCGCGGCCTCGCCGCCACCGGTCGACTCGCCCTCACCGGCGATGACGGCCAGCTCGCTGCCGACCTCGGCGGTCTCGTCCTCGCCGACCACGATCCGGCTCAGCACGCCCGCCGCGGGCGACGGGATCTCGGTGTCGACCTTGTCGGTCGAGACCTCGAGCAGGGGCTCGTCGACCTCGACCGTGTCGCCCTCCTGCTTGAGCCAGCGCGTGACGGTGCCCTCGGTGACGCTCTCGCCGAGCCGGGGCATGGTGACCGATACCGGCATGTTCTCCAGACTCCTTCATTCCCCTTGGGGGATCTTCGCCCGTCGCCGGACGCCGCGGTTTGGGTGATCAGGCGTGCGCGTGCAGCGGCTTGCCGGCGAGGGCCAGGTGCGCCTCGCCCAGGGCCTCGTTCTGGGTGGGGTGGGCGTGCACGAGCTGGGCGACCTCGGCCGGGTAGGCCTCCCAGTTGTAGATGAGCTGCGCCTCACCGATCAGCTCACCCACCCGCGCGCCGACCATGTGGACGCCGACGACGGGGCCGTCCTCGACCCGGACCAGCTTCACGAAGCCGGTGGTCTTGAGGATCTGGCTCTTGCCGTTACCGCCCAGCGGGTAGTTGTACGTCTGGACCTTGTCGGCCCCGTACTGCTCCTTGGCCTTCGTCTCGGTCAGACCCACCGACGCCAGCTCCGGGTCGCAGTAGGTGACCCGCGGGATGCCCACCTCGTCGATGACGGCCGGGGTCTGCCCGGCGATCTCCTCGGCGACGAAGATGCCCTGCTGGAAGCCCCGGTGCGCGAGCTGGAGGCCGGGCACGATGTCGCCGACGGCGTAGACGTTCGGCACGCTGGTGCGCAGCCGCTCGTCGGTCAGCACGTAGCCGCGGTCCATCTTGACGCCCTGCTCCTCGTACCCGAGGTTGGCGGTGTTCGGGCCGCGACCGACGGCGACCAGCAGCAGCTCGGCCTCGACGGTCTCGCCGCCCTGAATGGTCAGCTTGACGCCGTTCTCGGTCTTCTCGACCTTCTCGAACGGCTTGCCGACCTTGAAGTTGATCTTCCGCTTGCGGAACGCCCGCTCCAGCGCCTTGGACGACTCCTCGTCCTCGGCCGCGACCAGTCGGGGCAGCGCCTCGACGATCGTCACGTCAGCGCCGAAGGACTTCCACACGCTGGCGAACTCGACGCCGATCACACCGCCGCCGAGGACGATCACCGACGAGGGGACCCGGTCCAGGGTCAGCGCGTGGTCGCTCGTGATGATCCGCTCGCCGTCGACCTCCAGGCCGGGCAGGCTCTTGGCGTACGAGCCGGAGGCCAGCACGACGTTGCGGCCGGTGTAGCGCTTGCCGTCCACCTCGACCACGTTCTTGCCGACCAGCTTGCCGGCGCCGGCCACGAAGGTGATCTTCTTCGAGCCACCCACCAGGCCCTGCAGACCCTTGTACAGGCGGGAGATCACGCCGTCCTTGTACGAGTTGACGCCGGCCATGTCGACGCCGACCAGCTCGGCCTTCACACCGAACTGCTCCGACTCGCGGGTCTGGTCGGCGATCTCCGCCGCGTGCAGCAGCGCCTTGGTCGGGATGCAGCCGTTGTGCAGGCAGGTCCCGCCGAGCTTGCCCTTTTCGATAAGCGCGACGGACAGGTCCAGCTGGGCGGCGCGCAGCGCCGCCGCGTAGCCGCCGCTGCCACCTCCGAGGATGACAATGTCGAAGGTCGCTTCGTTCGGCTCGCTCACGTCCAACTCCCAGGTCGCGTCACTGCATCGGGGGTCACGGAGGGGTAACACGGACACACCCCACCTCGGTCATCTTGTCACCACCGGGCACAGGGTGCGTAGTGAGGTGCCCAACGACACGTCATCGACACGTACCCTTGGCACCGTTGTCGATGACGTGACATGGGGGAGAGGTTCGGTGGGGTTGTTCCGGCGCCGGAAGCAGGCGCGTGTGCTGAGCCACGACCGCGCGGCCGACAGTGGGGATCTGGACCATCTCGCGCACTTCATCCGCAGTCGGCGCGGCGTCGAGGCGTTCATCGAGCCCCGGACGACTGTCACCCAGACCACAGTCATCCTGATCGCCGACGACGGGGAGTGGACACGCCGCCGCATCGACGGCCCGGACGGCGCGCGGCGCTTCGCGTACCGGATGGGCATCCCGGTGTACGACGTCCGGCTGATGGGCTACCCGCAGCGGATGCGCGACTTCAACGAACGCCGCAAGCGCCGCCCGGAGCAGTACTGACCTGCCGAGGGGCCCCACCCGGGGCCCCTCGGCACCACGTCAGCCGTTGGCGGCGACGTCCTCGACCAGCTGCACCAGCGTGCGGACCGGCACGCCGGTGCCGCCCTTGGTCCAGTAGCCGGTCGGCTCGCCCGAGTGGTAGCCCGGCCCGGCGATGTCGATGTGCGCCCACGCCACGTCGTCGGCCACGAACTCGCGCAGGAACACGCCGCCCTGCAGCATGTGCCCGGCCCGGTCCATCCCGGCGTTGACCTGCGAGATGTCCGCAACGTCGGAGTCCATGCCCTTGCGCACGTCGTCCGGCAGCGGCATCGGCCAGGCCGGCTCGCCGACCGCGTCGCCGACCGTCCGGACCCGCTCGCACAGCTCGGGCGTGCCCATCACGCCGGCCACCCGCTTGCCCAGCGCGATCACCTGACCGCCGGTGAGGGTGGAGGTCTCGAACAGGTAGTCGGTGCCGTCGGCGCACGCGCGGGCGATGGCGTCGGCCAGGACCATGCGGCCCTCGGCGTCGGTGTTGAGCACCTCCACCTTCTTGCCGCTGAACATGCTGATCACGTCGCCCGGCCGGTAGCTGGTGCCCGACGGCATGTTCTCGGCCATCGGCAGGTACGCGCTGACCGCCACGGCCGGCTTCAGCGCGGCGATCGCCAGCATGGCAGCGCCCACCGCGGCGGCGCCCGCCATGTCGGACTTCATCTCCCACATGCCCTGCGCCGGCTTGATCGAGATGCCACCGGTGTCGAAGGTGATCCCCTTGCCGACCAGCGCGACCCGCTTGCCGTTGCCGCCGTCCTGCGGGGTGTAGGTGAGCTTCACCAGTCGCGGCGGGGCCTCCGAGCCCTGCCCGACCGCGATGATGCCGCCGTACCCGCCCGCGGCCAGCGCCGCCTCGTCCAGCACCTCGACGCCGAGGCCCGCGTCACGGGCGGCGGCGGCCACGGCGTCGGCGAACGACGGGGGCCGCAGCTCGTTCGGGGCGGTGTTCACCCAGTCCCGGCTGAGCCGCACCGCGCCGGCGACCGCCTGCGCGCGGGTGATCTCCGCCTGGGCGGCCGGCTCGGCGGCGTCCGGAACGGAGATCAGCACCTCGGCCACCGGCTCGCGCCGGGTCGGCTGCGGACGGGTCTTGTAGCCGGCGAACCGGTACCCGCCGAGCAGCGCGCCCTCCGCGACCGCGCGCAGCGCGGCCGGCGCGTCCGAGTCGTCGGGCAGCGGCATGCTCAGCGCCACCTTCGGCGCCCCCGCCAGGGCCCGGACCGCCGCGCCGGCGGCCCGGCGCAGCGTCTCCGGCGCCGGGGCGGCGCCCGTCGGCTCCGGGCCGAGCCCGACCGCGACGACCAGCGGAGCGGTGACGGTGCCCAGCGTGGCCAGCTTGATGACCTCACCCGGCCCACCTGTCGCACCGAGCAGCGCGAGGGTCTCGGTCAGCTTGCCGTCGAAGGCGACGGCGATGCTCTCCGCGCCGCTGGCGAGCAGCAGGGTGCCGGCGAGGCCGCTGGTGGCGCCCTGCTCTCCGGTCTGGCTGTGCACGCCGATCACGATCGCGTCGACGGCGAGCTCGGCCGGGTCGGTGTCGACCAGGCTCAGGTTGGTGGTGCGGGGTGATGTCACTGAAGCTACTCCGGGCGGGCCGGGCCGGTCGCGACGTCGCGTACCAGCGGTGAAGGTCTCCGGCGGAACCTACCCGCCGGACGTCAGGGCTGTCCCGTCGATCACGCCAACGGGGTCCCGCCGATGCTAACCAGCGGCGTTGCCCCCGGTAAGTTGCCACCCATGACCGACGTGACCTCCGACGCCGCCGCGACCCGGCTGCGTCGTTCCCCGCTGCACGAGCGGCACACCGCCGCCGGCGCCAAGTTCGCCCCCTTCGGGGGCTGGGAGATGCCGCTGGAGTACGCCGGCGGCGGGGTGCTCAAGGAGCACGCCGCGGTGCGTACGGCGGTGGGGGTCTTCGACGTGTCGCACCTGGGCAAGGCCCGGGTGACCGGCCCCGGCGCGGCCGAGTTCGTCAACTCCTGCCTCAGCAACGACCTGCGCCGCATCGGGCCCGGCCGCGCGCAGTACACGCTGTGCTGCGACGACGCCACCGGCGGCGTGGTGGACGACATCATCGCCTACCTGTACGCCGACGACCACGTCTTCCTCATCCCGAACGCCGCGAACACCGCCGAGGTGGTGCGCCGGCTGCGCGCCGCCGCCCCGGAGCGGATCACCGTCACCGACGAGCACGAGGCGTACGCGGTGCTGGCCGTGCAGGGCCCCCGCTCGGGCGAACTGCTCGCCGCCCTCGATCTGCCCACCGAGCACGGCTACATGAGCTTCGACGCCGCCAACCTCGCCGCCGTGGAGCTGACCGTCTGCCGCACCGGCTACACCGGCGAGCTGGGCTACGAGCTGGTGGTGCCGGCGGAGCACGCGGTGACCGTGTGGGACGCCCTCTTCGCCGCCGGCGAGGCGTTCGAGCTGCGCGCCTGCGGGCTGGCCGCCCGGGACACGCTGCGCACCGAGATGGGCTACCCGCTGCACGGGCAGGACCTCTCGCTGGACATCACCCCGGTGCAGGCCCGCTCGGGCTGGGCGGTCGGGTGGGACAAGCCGGCCTTCTGGGGCCGCGACGCGCTGCTCGCCGAGAAGGCCGCCGGCCCTCGACGTACGCTGCGCGGCCTGGTGGCGGTCGACCGCGCCATCCCGCGCCCCGGTATGACGCTGCACGTGGGTGACAAGCAGGTCGGCACGGTGACCAGCGGCACCTTCAGCCCGACCCGCAAGCAGGGCATCGCCCTGGCCCTGCTGGACACGGACGCCAGCCTGGCCGAAGGCGACGAGGTGCAGGTCAACATCCGAGGCCGCCAAGCCCCCCTGCGCCTGCAGAAACCCCCCTTCGTAACCCCCTCAACCCACTAACCCCACCCACCCCCGACTCCCACGGGTCCGCCGCCCGCCCTCGCCCTGGTGATCAAGAGCTTTGCGTCATTCTCGGGCGAGATTCTGACCCAAATCTCTTGATCACCGGGCGAGGGAGGGTGGGGGCGGCGGGCGGTGGGGTGGGGTGGGTTAGGGGGTTGGGGTGGTGGGGGGTTCGCCGGAGTCCAGGACCGCCTGGGTCCAGCCGCCTTCGATGACTCCTGTCGCGTTCAGGACCGCCCAGTCAACGACGTCTGTCGCCTCCACCACCACGGGGGCGCCGATGCGTACGCTCTCGTCGGTGTTGGCGTCGCTGGCGCTGACGCCGACGATCCGCTCCGGGGTCTCCCACGAGGTGACGCCCGCCCAGACGTACTCGGGCCCGTCGTCGCCCGGCAGGCCGTACTTGACGACCAGCTGCGACTCCGCCGGTAGCTGGCCGGCGACGAAGCGGGCCCGGGCGTCGCCCAGCGCGGCGCGGGCGGTGGCGACCGCGCGGCTCATCGCGTCACCGGAACGCGCGTAGCGCACGTCCGGCTGGATGCCGGAGAACAACGTCGCGCAGGCGGCGGCGTAGTAGCGCCCGTCCGGGCCGGGATGCCCGGCCGGCGGCCGCAGGCTCAGGAACGAGTCGGCCTCCGGGTCGGTCGCCGGGTCCAGTTCCAGGCGCAGCAGCACCGGGGCCGTCGCGCCGTGCTGCTCCGGATTGCCGTACGCCACGGCGATGTCGTGCCCGGTCACCGTCGCCAGCACCGGCAGCTGCACGAACGCCGGCACCTCCTCGCCGGTGAGCCCGTCGGTCCAGTCGCGCAGCAGCCGCCGGGCCGCCCCGGTCATCACCGCGCCCCAGGCGCGGGTCAGATGGTCGGGCACCCCCTGGGTCTGCAACTCCAGCAGGCCGAAGCGCCGCAGCCCCTTCGTGGTGAACCACAGCCCCTCGGTGTCCGAGGAGTACGGCACCAGCACCCAGTCGACAAGCCGGATCCGGCCGTTCTCGTCGGGGAGTGAGCGCAGCGCGGTCGCCGGGTCGAGGAACTGGAGGCCGAAGACGTCCACGACGTCGCCGTCGACGGACTCCGCCACGGCGGCCGCGACCGCCCGGGCCGCCCACTCGTGCGCGGGTGGCCACCCCGGCCGGTACTCCGCCTGGACCACGACCAGGTGTGTCGCCGCGGCCAGCCGGGCCAACTGCGCCTCGGTGGCGCCGAACGCGGTGAGCAGATCCGGCGGGAGCGCGGGGAACTCGGCGATCGGCCGGGTGTCCACGCTCATCAGCGGGCTGTCCAGCATCTGCCGGGCGAGCCCGTGCACCGGCTCGGCCAGCCGGCCGGTCAGCGCCGCCACCGCAGTCTTCGCGCTGACCTTCGGCAGCCCCGCCATCGGCACCAGGTAGGTCGCGCTGAGCGACTCCGGCACCGGTACGGGCAGGAAGTCGTCAGTGATGAGCATGTGGGTTCCCCCGGTGGCCGTGCCGGTGCTGTCGAGCCGAACGCTACCCGGCCGGCCGCGCCCGCTTCAGGCGGACAGCACCACACCCAGGTAGACCAGCGTGGTGACCACCTCGACTGTCGCGCCGAGCACGTCGCCGGTGATGCCGCCGAGCCGGCGTACCACGTGGGCCAGCAGCGGCACCGCGACGGCGAGCGCGGCGACGACGGCGACCGGTCCCTGCCACGGGCGGCCCGGCACCGCGGGCACCGCCAGCAGCACGACGGCGACCGCGCCCACGGCAAGCGCCACCGGGCCGACGGTTCCCGCCACCATGGCCCCCAGCCCGTCCGGCCGGGCCGCGGGCACGCCCCGCCGGCACGCCACGGTCACACCCAGCCGCCCGGCCGCGCTGGCCGCCACCACCGCCGCGAGACACGCCGGCCAGGACCGGCCGGCCAGGTCGGCGAGCGCAGCGGCCTGCACCAGGAGTACGACCACCAGGGCGACGACGCCGAACGGCCCGACGTCCGGCTTCTTCATGATCTCCAGCGCGGCGGCACCCCGCCGGTACGACCCGAGCGCGTCCACGGTGTCGGCCAGCCCGTCCAGGTGCAGTCCCCGGGTCAGCAGGGCGGCGGCGCCCACCGTCACGCCGGCGGCCACCAGCGGGGGAGCGAGCGTGCCGGTCAGCAGCAGGACGCCGCCGAGCAGCACGCCGAGCAGCGCGCCGGCGGCCGGGGCGAGCGCCATCGCGGTACCCGCCACCGGGCGGTCGATCCGCCCGGCGCGTACCGGCAACGTGCTGAAGGTGGTGATCGCCAGCCGGGCGCCCGCGACGAGCCGCGGCTCAGCCGGCACGCCAGCCCGACGCCGGCTGCTCGTCGGTGGCCGTGCGGGTCGGCCCCGGCCCGGCCGGTTCCGGCTCGGTGAACTCCGGGTCGGTGTAGTCGGGCCCGGTGTACGCCGGCTCGGCGTAGTCCGGCTCGGCGTCGTCGGTCTCCGGGTCGGCTTCCGGCTCGTCGGTCGGGTCCGTGTCGCCGGTCAGCGACGGGTGCACCGGCAGCGCGGCGGCCAGTGCCAGCACCGAGCGCAGCAGCGGCAACGCGACCAGGGCGTTGGCGCCCTCGCCGAGGTCCAGTCGCAGGTCGAGCAGGGGCGTGAGGCCAAGCACGTCGGCGGCCAGCCGCACCGCGGGATGCTGGCCGTGGTCGGCCAACAGGCACCAGTGCCGCGCCTGCCCGGCCAGGTCCCGGCTGACCATCCCGGCGGCCAGCCCGACCGGCCCGTCCAGCAGCACCGGCACCCGGCGGGCGGTGGCGCCCAGCAGCACGCCGGTGGCCACCGCCACGTCGCCGCCGCCCAGCTCGGACAGCACGTCCTTCGCGCCGCGCGGCGAGCGGCGGGTGCGGTGCAGCGCGTCGCGCACCGCCGCGCAGCGGACCATCCAGGCCGCGTCGTCGATCTCACCGGAGTCGGTGATCACCCGGCCCAGCACCGCAGGTGGTTCCGCGCCGGCCGTGGCCGCCAGCACCGCCGCCGCTGCCGCCTCGGTGCCGGCACCGCACGCTCCCAGGACCAGCAGTTGTACGCCTGCGTCGGCGGCCTGCTCGGCCAGGCGCCAGCCGTAGCGCAGCGCCGACTCGACCTGCTCGCCGGTGAGGGCCGGCTGGGTCTCCATCGGCGCGGAGGCGGGGGTGTCGACCACCTGCAGGCTCGCGCCGCTCTCGGCGGCCAGCCGGGCCAGCGCGCCCCGTCCGGCGCGCGCCTGGGCGGCGCGACGCGCCGACTCGCCCGCGACGGTGCCGGCCGACGCGCCGCCGGCGTGGTCGCCGTTGAGCAGCAGCACCCGCACCGAGCCCCAGGCGGCCGGCGTCGACGTGCCCTGGGTGGCCGCGGCGAAGCCGACCACCCGGTCCAGCACGCCCAGCCCGGCACCGGGCACGTCCAATGTGGCCAGCCGGTCCACCGCCTGCGGGCCGGCGTAGTCGTCGGGCATCGGCAGCTCCATGCCCGGCTGGATGACCAGCCCGGTGGCCACCATCGGCAGCGCCATGGTCGGCGCGGCCCAGGGGTTGCCGGGCTCCTGGTTGGGGGCGGCCGGCGGGGTGTGGGTCAGCACGTCGGGCAGCTGGACCTCGGGGGTGGGCTCGGCGTCGAGCAGGCTCGTGCCGGCCTGGTGTGCGCCGGCCCGGCCCGTGCCGGTCTGGCTCGCGGCCGGTGAGACGGGGCTCGCCGACGCGCTCACGGTCGCGGCGGCGGCAGCGGTGGTGGGTGCCGGCTTCAGCCAGGCCGGTTGGCCCGCCACCACCAGCACCACGGCGTCGCAGGCGTCGGCGACCGCGCGGTTGGCCGCGCCGAGCGCGTCGGTGAACGCCCGGCCCAGCGGGGTGGTCGGCACCAGCGACAGCCCGACCTCGGGGCTCACCAGCACCACCCGCGCAGCGCAGGTGCGGATCGCCTCGGCCAGTTCGGCGATCGTCGCCACGTCGTCGGCGGGCTGGTGCTCCGGGTCGAGCAGCACCGTCACCCAGCCGCCCAGGTCGTCCACGAGGAGCGTCTCGTTGGGCTCGGCGGATTCGAGCACGTCCGCGAGCCGGCGCGGCTCTCCGGCGGTCTCCTCGGTGGTCCAGCTGCCCGGTCGTCGGGCGCGATGCGTCGCCAGCCGGGTCGCCCACTCGGTGTCCTCCGGGTCGCCCTCCGGCGCGGTGGCGACGTAGCGGACCACCGGCGCGTCGGCGACCAGGGACTCGGCGAACTCGGACTTGCCGGACCGGATACCGCCGAGCACCAGGACCGTGTTCCACCCGTCAACGGACATGTCCGTACCTTAGTTCTCATGCCCCGGGTCTGGGCACGTCGCCCCAGCCCTACCGACTGTCGACAGTCCGTTCCGCGTCCATTGCAGGCAAGCGTCCGCTTCCCTGTCGCCAGGTGACGACCGGACCGGGCGGCGTCGTGCGAAGCACCTGCGATCGTCGGCGTTCGTCGGTGGTCAGCCGCAGTGTTCGAACCCACTGCCGTAGCTCACCCCGCCGGTGGCGCCGCCCCACTTCACGCACGCGCCAGCGGCGGCGGCCCGCACCGGCCCCGCGTAGTAGTCGAACGACCCGCTGTCGGTGCTGCGGGCCCGTCCCTGCACCTCCAGGTACGCCGACGCGGCCGTCCTGGCCCCGACCGCGGTGTCCTTGAGGGTGACCACGCAGTTGTTGCCGTTACCCGAGTGGTAGAGCAGGTAGACGCGGCCCTGCCGGCGGCCGCCACCGTCGGTCAGCGTCGCCGAGTCGATCACCTGATAGCCGCTGCCGCACGCCTGCGCCGCCGTGTACGGGTTGGGCCGGCCCGCCGGGCTGCCGCTGGACGTCGGTCTGCCGCTGGCCGCCCCGGTCGGCGTGGTCCCCGGTGCCGCGCTGCGGGTGGCCGGGCTGCCGCTGGCGGGCGTACCCGATCGGTCGCCACCGGTCGGTGTGGCGGTCGCGGTCCGGGCGGCGCTCGGCGTGCCACCGGCCCGGGATGCCGGGGTGGTGGTGTCGGTGGCCGGTGGCGCGACGACGGCGCCCGACGTCGATTCACCCGCCAGCGCCGCCGAGCCTGTCGTCGCGCCCGGCCCGGCGTCCGGACGCAGCGCCGCCACGGCCCCGCCGACGAGCGCGATCAGAACTATCGCGCCCACCCCGACCAGCAGCGGCCCGCGTCGCCGGCTCGACGACGTCGGCACCGGATCCTCGCGGGTCGGCCCGGTCTCGGCCTGCCGGATCGGGGCCAGCCCGGCCCGGAAGGCCGGTGGCCCGGCCGGGTCCGTGGGCGGGACCGGCTGCGGCGTCGGCACGCCGGTCGGCACGGGCGGCGTCGAAATCGGAACGGGCGAGGCCGGCGGCGCGAGGGCCGGGGCGGTGCCCGGAACCGGCGGCGCGAGGGCCGGGGTGGCGTTCAGCGCCGGCGGCGCGGGGGCCGGTTGGGTGGTGGCGCCCACCACGGGCGTCGCCGGGGCGGCCACCGCCCACGGAGGGCGGGCGGACGGCGGGATGCTGGCCAGGGTCGCGTCGCGGGCGTCAGCGGCGGCAGCGGCCAACTCAGCGGCGCTGGCGTACCGTTCCGCCGGCCGCTTGGCCATCGCCCGCGCGATCACCGCCGCCACCGCGGGCGGCGTGTCCGGCGGCAGCGGGGCCGGCTCGTCCTGGGCGTGCCGCAACGCCACCGCGAGCGGGTTGTCGCCGTCGAACGGTGGCCGCCCGGCCAGGCAGAAGTACGCCACCGCCCCGAGGGCGTAGACGTCCGTGGCGGCGGCGACCGGCTGGCCGGTGGCCTGCTCGGGAGACATGTACGCGGCGGTGCCGAGCACCATGTTCGCGGCGGTCAACCCGGCCATGCTGCGGGACCGGGCGATGCCGAAGTCGACGAGCACCACCCGACCGTCCGCCTTGACCAGCAGGTTGCCGGGCTTCACGTCCCGGTGCACGATGCCGGCGAGGTGGGCGGTGTGCAGGGCGTCGGCCGCCTGCGCCAGCACCGACATGGTGGTGGCCGCGTCCAGTCGCCCCGCCGTGCGTACCCGGGCCGACAACGGTTCGCCCTCGACGTACTCCATCACCAGGTAGTCGACCCGGCTGCCGTCGGCGAGCGCGGCCTGCCCGACGTCGTGCACCGCGACCACGCCGGGGTGCCGCAACGCCGCGAGCATCCGCGCCTCGGCGCGGAAGCGGGCGGTGAACTCGGCGTCGGCGACCAGCGACGGCAGCAGCACCTTCACCGCCACCTCGCGCTCCAACAGCACGTCGGTGCCGCGCCAGACCGCGCCCATCCCGCCCGTCGCCACCCGCTCGCCCAGCCGGTAGCGGTCGCCGAGCAGTACCCCCCGAGTCAGCACCGAGCCACCGTACCGGCCGGCGTCGATCGGATTGATCCACCCCGTGGACTGCCGCGGGGGCGAGCGAGCGGCCGTTGCGCGCCGGGCCGACTACGCTTGCGGGGGTTCGTCCCACGGGGACTTCAGCGGCGAGGGGAGACGCGGCATGGCGTGGAGCTGGCGGTACGAGGGCACGGACGGTCAGACGGTGGAGGGCCCGGCGGAATCGTTCGGCAGCCAGGCCGACGCCGAATCCTGGATCGGTCAGACCTGGCGTGAGCTCGCGGCGTCCGGCGTCACCTCGGTCGCGCTCGTCGAGGACGACCGGGTGGAGTACCGGATGAGCCTGCTGCCCACGGCCGAGTGATGGCCTACGACCGGCCGGGGGCCGACGGGCTGGTGCTCGGCGTGCCCAAGGCGGCGTTCCGGCCCAGCCCGGTGTTCCTCGGCCTGGTCGCGCTCTTCGCGGTCAGCGGGGTGCTGGCCTGGAACGGGTACGGCAGCGTCCGCTTCGACGTGTTCCTGTTCGTGGTGTCCGGCTGGCTGGTGTCGCTCTGCCTGCACGAGTACGCCCACGCGGTGGTGGCCTACCGCGCCGGTGACCGGGACATCGCCCACCGCGGTTACCTGACGCTCAACCCGTTCAAGTACACCCACCCCCTGCTGTCGATCGTGCTGCCGGTGGTGGTGGTGCTGCTCGGCGGCATCGGTCTGCCCGGCGGTGCGGTGTGGGTGGACCGGCACGCCATTCCGGGGCGGCTGCGGCACACCCTGGTCAGCCTCGCCGGCCCGGCGACCAACGTGCTGTTCACGTTGCTGCTCGTGCTGGCCGTGCGACTCGGCACGTCCTCGGGTGGCCCGGTGGAGTTCTGGGCCGGGGTGGCGCTGCTGGCGTTCCTGCAGCTCACCGCGAGTGTGCTCAACCTGCTGCCGGTGCCCGGCCTGGACGGCGGCAACATGATCCAGCCGTGGCTCAATCCGCAGTGGCGCAGGATGTACGACCTGTTCGCCCCGTACGGCTTCATTCTGCTGTTCGCGCTGTTGTGGAACCCGCGCATCGGCGGCTGGTTCTTCGACGCGGTCTTCGCCGTCGGTGACCTGCTCGGTCTGCCCTCCTGGCTCTACGCCGCGGGCCTGGACCTGATCCGGTTCTGGCAGGGCTGAGCCGAGCTGTCCGGTCCGGCCGGCGCGGGTGCGCCGACCGGACCGGACCCGCGTCAGGGCCGCTCGGCGGGGGACTCGGTCTTCGCCGGGTCCCGCTCGGTGACCGGCTCGACGATCTCGTCGATGGCCTTGAGCAGCCCGGCGTCGAGCTTCACCCCGGCCGCCTTCACGTTGTCGTGCACCTGCTCGGGGCGGGACGCGCCGATGATCGCCGACGACACGTTCGGGTTCTGCAGGACCCACGCCACGGCCAGCTGGGCCATGCTCAGCCCGGCCTGCTCGGCGAGCGGCTTGAGCTGCTGCACCCGGGTCAGGACGTCGTCGTTCATGAACCGCGAGATGAAGTTCGCGCCCGACTTCTCGTCGGTGGCCCGGGAACCGGCCGGCGGCGGCTGCCCCGGCAGGTACTTGCCGGAGAGCACGCCCTGGGCCATCGGCGACCAGACGATCTGGCCGATGCCCAGCTCCTCGCTGGCCGGCACGACCTCGGCCTCGATGACCCGCCACAGCATCGAATACTGCGGCTGGTTGGAGACCAGCGGGATGCGCAGCTCCCGGGCGAGGGAGTGGGCCGCCCGCAGCTGCTCGGCGGTCCACTCGGAAACGCCGATGTAGTGCGCCTTACCGGAGTGCACGACGTCGGCGAACGCCTCCATCGTCTCCTCCAGCGGCGTGCTGTAGTCGTACCGGTGGGCCTGGTAGAGGTCCACGTAGTCGGTGCGCAGCCGGCGCAGGGAGCCGTTGATCGACTCCATGATGTGCTTGCGGGACAGGCCACGGTCGTTGCGACCCGGCCCGGTGGGCCAGTAGACCTTGGTGAAGATCTCCAAGCCCTCGCGACGCTCGTTCTGCAGCGCCCGGCCGAGCACGTCCTCGGCCCGGGTGCCGGCGTACACGTCGGCGGTGTCGAAGGTGGTGATCCCCGCGTCGAGGGCGGCCCGGACGCACGCGTTCGCCGCGTCCTCCTCGACCTGTGAACCGTGGGTGATCCAGTTGCCGTACGAGATCTCGCTGACCATCAGGCCGGAACGGCCCAGGTGTCGGAATTCCATACTCCGACCCTAGCTCCGGTGGATCACGATCGCCGTGCGGCGACTCACAGCACCGGGTTCGCGTCGGTCAACAGCCGGTCGATCTCCTCCAGCACGGCCGCGCGATCGGGGTGCACCAGGTCGATCAGCGGCCCACCCCGCCGGTCCAGCGCGCCCCACCGGCCGCTGCCGCTGACCACCAGGAACGCCACCGGGTGGATGACCACCATCGGGTACGACGGCTGCACCAGCACCGCGCCGGTCCGGTCCACCACACCGCGCCGACCGGCCACGTCGACGACGACGAGACCCTCGTCGGTGAAGCCGTCGACCGGACCCGCGTCGGTCAGCTCGGTGACGAAGCCGTGGTAGCGGGTCGGCACCACGATCCGGCCGGTCCGGTCGACCGCGCCCCACCCCTCGCGCTTCACCGCGGCCAGCCCTCGGCGGAACGGCCGTACGTCGGCGAAGTTCGGCGGAACCTGCACCGCGCCGGTCGGGTCGATCGCCGTCCATCCGCCGTCGGTGACCACCCAGGCCAGGCCGTCGCTGAACGGGCGCACCGCCCGGTACGAGGGCGGGATCACCGTCGTACCCAGCAGGTTGATCAGGGACCACCGGTCGGTGTCCGGTCGCCGGACCCAGGCCAGCCCGTCGTGGAAGGGCTGCGCCTCGGCGTACCGGGCGGGGATGACGACGTCGCCGGCGTGGTCGGTATAACCCCACAGCGGTCCGTCGCGGTCCGGCTGCGGGGGCCGGTCCCGGTCGAGCACCTCGTCGCGACTCCGGGGGTACGGCCCGAAGCCGCCGGCCGAAGCCCGCGCGGTGACCGCGTCCAGGGCCACCCGGATCCGGTCCAGCAGCTCGGCGTCGCCGGCCCCGCGCAGGTCCAGCGCCCGCTCGAAGTGGTGGCAGGCCTCCATCAGCCGACCCTGGTCATAGGAGCACCGCCCGGCGTGTTCGTGCAGGGCGGCTCGCAGCCGGTCGGGCAGTTCGATCGAGTTGGCCTCGGCGAAGAGCTGGTCGGCCTCGGCGTAGTCGCCCCGCCAGCGCAGGACGTGCGCCAGCCGCGCCTGGGCCAGCGCGGTCCGGCGCAGCTCGCCGGTGGCCTCCGCGTAGGTGAGGGCGAGCCGGCCGTCGGCCAACGCGTCGTCGAGGTCGCCGAGGATCCGCGAGGCGACCGCGCGCAGGCTGAGCAGTCGCGCACGGGCCTTGTTGTCCACGGCCGAGCCCAGCTTCTCGGTCAACCGCCGTCGGATGGCCCGCATGGCGTCCGGCTCGGTCAGCTCCTCGCGCAGGGTCACCGGGTCCAGCCGCCAGCGGTAAGCGGCCAGAACCTGCTCCGGATCGCCCTGATCGGCCAGCGAACGGCGGGGCGTCTCCGGCGCCGTGGCGGGCGGCGCCGACACCTGCGCGTCCTGGTCGGACGACCCGCTGCGCGGCCCGGGAATGCCAGCGAGCGGTACGGCGGCAGCGGGAGACACGGGCGCGGCGGGCGGGGCGGAGACGGGTGGCGCGGAGACAGGCGTCGCTGGTGGCGCGGAGACGGGTGCCTGCGCGGCCGGTGCTGCCGAGGCGGGCGGTGCGGAGACGGGTGCCTGCGCAGCAGGTGGCGCGGAGACGGGCGCGGCCGGCGGTGCGGCGGCGGGCGGTGCGGAGGCGGGCGCCGTCGCGATGGGCGGTTCGGCCGCCGGCTCGGGCGGCGTGCGCGTCGCGTCGGTCGTCGAACCCGACCCTGCCGGGTCGGTAACCGTGTCCGGGCTGGCGGTCGACGGGTACGCGCTGCTCGACGCGGGCGATGCCGGCCGGTCCGACGGTTCGGCGTCGACCAGGCCGTCCCGCGACGCATCGGTGGACGCGTCGGCGGTCGGCGTGCTCGTCGGGCCGGCGGCGTCGTGGCCGTCGTCGGCGGCGAGGTCGTTGTGGTGTCCCGGCGTCTCGGCGTACGACTCACCGCTGTGCGGACGGTGGCTATCGCCCGATGTCGGCTCGACGGTTGCCGTCGTGTCGTCCGCATCGTCGACCAGCTCGTCCGACCAGGTGTGTGGAGCACCGGAGACCGGGTGTGCCGGCGGTCCGGAGACCGGCTCCCGTCCGTCGGTCGGCGTCGGCTCGGTGGTGGGCTCCCCGTGGGTGGCGAGGTCGTCGACCCAGGAGCGACGCTCACCCTCGGCCACCTCCACCGACGTGGCGGAGGCCGGCGGCGCCGAGACGGGCCAGGCGGAGTCCGGCGGCGCGGGTGTCGGCGGTGCCGAGACGGGCCGGGTCGAGTCGGGCGTCGCGGCGCCCGGCGGTGCCGAGGCGGGCCAGGCGGAGTCGGGCGTCGCGGCGCCCGGCGGTTCGGACGTCGCGGCGCCCGGCGGTGCCGAGACAGGCCGGGTCGAATCCGGCGACGCGGGTGTCGGCGGTGCCGAGACGGGCCAGGCCGAGTCGGGCGGTGCCGAGACCGGCCGTGCCACGTCCTGTGGTGCCGAGACGGGCTGTGCCGAGTCGGGTGGGGCGGGGCGTGCGGCGATCGGATCGGCCGGCGGTGCGGACACCGGTCGGCTCGGTGGTGGGGAGAGCGGTTCGGCGATCGGTGTCGCAGCGGCTTCGACGGTCGAGTCGGGTCGTCGGTCGGTTGCGGGGTCGCCGACCAGCGGTTGGGCGGACGTCGCCGACGGGTCCTGCTCGTCCTCGGCGTGTGGCGGCGAGCCGGCCGACCCGTCGCCGGGCTTCCAGTCCTCGCTCGTCTCGGCGACGGTGGCTGTCTCGGGTTCCGCGGCCGGTCGCTGGTCCGCTGCTGTCCCGTCCTGGTCGGGCTCGACCGGCTGGGTGCCGGGGCTGAACCAGGCTTCCGGTCCCCTGGTCAACGCCTCCGCTGGCTCCGCAGGAGTCGGCACGGGCGCTTCCGAGGGCGCCGGGGGCACGTAGCGACGCGGTACGCCAGGGGCGATCGGGAGCGCCGGCTCGGCGTCCGGCGCGGGTTCCGAGGACGTCGGCGTCGTGGGGCTGGCGGGTTGCTCCGGCCGCTGCCAGGCCGGTGGGGGCGCGACCGGCGGGCGGTCATCCGCAGGCGGCGAGGGCCGCTGTCCGGGGCTGGGATGCGTCTGCTGGTCCTGCTGGACCGGCGGTGTCGGGTGCGCGCGGTTGTCCGGGCCGGGATAGCGCGGTGGAGCGGTGGCGCGCGGGTCGGCAGTCGACGCCGGTTCGGTGGGTGTGCGGTGCTCGGGCCGCTGCGGCGGCTCCGGCCGCTCGTCCGCCGCCGGAGGATCCACCGGGGCGGGCAGGAACTCCAGCCGCAGTCGGGCGGCCGGTGGACCGGAGACGGGGACGTCCGCCGGGGAGACCGGTGTGGCCGACACCGGCCGGTCGCGCTCGGCGCGCGTGGACGACGTGGACGGTTGCCACCCGTTGTCCGCCGCAGCGGGAGAGACGGGGGCCGCGGATACCGGCCGGTCCCGGCCGGGCGCGGCGGGCGCTGCCGGCGACACCGGACGAACCGGAGTCGACTGGCCGGTGCCGGGCGTGGCCGGGGAGACGGGTGTGGGTGGCACCGGGGTGGCCCGGCCGGTGCCCGGTGCGGCCGGGGAGACGGGTGTGGGCGGGACGGGGGTGGCCCGGCCGGAGGTGGGTGGCGCCGTCGCGGCGGGACGCGCGGGCCGATCGTCGTACCGGGGCGGCTCCGCCGCTGGCCGTGCGGGTCGCGTCGCCGGTCGTGGCGACACCTCCGGCTCGGCGCCGTAGTGCGGCTCGGGCCGGTAGCCCGGCTCCCGTGTGCGGTCCGGGTGCACCGGACCAGGCGCAGGCCAGGGCAGGCCGCCACCCGAGCGGGGGCCGGGCTGCGACCGCGGCTCGCGGTAGGTCTCCTCGCGGTACGGCTCCTCGCCGTACCGCTCCGGCCGGGCGTTCTCGCGCGGACGCCGGTCCGGGTACGCCTCGGCGCGGGCTGCCGCCTCGCGAGGTTGCTGCCGGTGCGGCTCGACATCGGGACGGCGACGCTCGTCGTCGTGGCGGGGCTGCTCCGGCGTCTCCGGTTCGGGGCGACGCCGCCTCCCGCCGTCGGACGTCTGTGGCGGACCGAACGCCTCGTCGGGCCGGCGCTGCCGGTCGGTGTGGGCACCGGGGCCAGCGTCCACGCGGGACCGGCCGTCGGCAACGCCCCGCTCCGAGCGCCGGGCGTCGTCGGGTAGGCGTTCCGAGCGGCGGGCCTCGTCGGGTAGGCGTTCCGAGCGGCGGGCCTCGTCGGCAACGCTTCGTTCCGAGCGGCGGGCGTCATCGGGGAGGCGGTCGGGGTGGCCGTCGGCGCGGTAGCGGGACCGGCTGTCCACGGGTGCCCACTGGCCGGCCCCCTCGGCGGCCCAGCCGTCGGTCGGGCGGCCGTCGTGGCCCCTGGCCGGTCGGGTGCCGTACCCGTCGCCGGGGTGCCGGTCGTGACTCGCGGCCGGCCGCTCCGACGTGCCGCGCCGGCGTGGCGCCTCGTTCGGCTCGGGCACCCAGCCGGAGTCACCGCGCGGTGCGGGGGAGTAGGGCCCGGGGGAGACGGGTGGCGCCGTCGGGTACGCCCGGTCCCGGTCGACCGGCTCGGGTCGGGGCGCACGGCTGTCGTACCGCTCGGAAGTGGGCTGCTCGCGGTGCCAGGCGGCCTCCCGGGCCGGTCCCCGGTCGTCGCCGGGACGCCGGTCGGACCAGGCGGTCCGCCGGTCCGACTCGGGGGAGCGGCGCTCCTCGCGTCGGGGCGGCTCGGGGAGCGGCCGACGGTACGGCTCATGGTCGTAGTGCGGTGTCTCGGATCGGCCGTGGTGCGCCGTGTCGGCGGGGCGCTCGTCACCGCGCGACCAGCCGTAGGACGAAGTCTCACCCGGCTCGTCGTCCGGCCCCCACCGGCCGTTGGGGGCCGGCTCGCCCGGAGGCTCGTCGGCCCAGGAGCGGCCGAGGTAGGTGCCGTCCGGTCGGGTGGGCGCGAGCGGCGGCACCTCGGTACGACCGACCACTGTCGCCCGTCCGCGCGGCGGTGCGGGCTGGTGGGTGACGCCGATGTCGCCGGGGTAGCGCTGGCCGGGGAACTGAGGGTGCCATTCGGTGGTCGGCTCGACCACCCAGGACGGCTCGTTCGGGTCCCGCCACCGGTCGGTGTAGCGGCCGTTCATCCGTCGAGCCCGTCGCCACACCCGGCCGCGTGGCCGCTCCCCGTCGACGGTGAGGTGGCCGAGGTCGGGCCCCGCTGACCCATGGGCGTCCGGTCGCCGCCTGCCACGCCCCGGTGGCCG
The DNA here is from genome assembly GCF_049841615.1 of Micromonospora sp. DT63. Classification (NCBI taxonomy): domain Bacteria; kingdom Bacillati; phylum Actinomycetota; class Actinomycetes; order Micromonosporales; family Micromonosporaceae; genus Micromonospora; species Micromonospora sp. DT63. Next base: position 274,829 of record NZ_JBNCKQ010000005.1, read on the forward strand.
GCTCGCGTCCGCTCGCTCACGGCGTTGTCACCTCGTTGCACATTGTCGCGCTGGGGCCTCGCGTGCCGGTCGGGTCGCCCGTTCCGGCAGGGCGTGGCTGCGGATGGAGGGTAACGGCGTGGGCTCGTTCACCGCCACTGTGGCACCGTCCACGAGCGCAAACGTTATCCGATGGTTCCGGACATTTAGGTCGATAACCCAATCTGAACTTCGACGATACCCCACCCGCCAGCCAGGTGGACCGGAGCATCGGGTCAGGGATGCTCCATGACGAGGACGGCGAAGGTGCCGGGGACCAGCGCCTCGTACCGGTGCGGTGTGTCGCCGGGGAACGTCGCGTAGTCACCCGGGCCGAGGTCCACGGTGCCCGCCTCGGGGCCGACGCGCAGCCGTCCGGCGGCCACCACCACGTGCTCGATGCTGCGCGGGGTGTGCCCGTCCGCCTCCCGGACCGCGCCCGGCTCCAACTCGATCAGGTAGACGTCCCGGCGCAGGTGCGCCGTGCCGGCGCTGAGCAGCGTCCCGGTGAAGTCGGCCTGTTCGGAACCGACCCGGGGACCCTCCCCGGCGCGGATCACCCGGATGTCGACGTGGGCCGGCTCCACGAGCCGGCTGATCGGGACGCCCAGCGCCGCGCCGAGCGCCCAGAGCGTCTCGACGCTCGGGTTGCCGGTCCCCGACTCCAGGTGGGCGAGCGTCGACTCCGCCACCCCCGCCCGACGAGCCAGCTCGGCCAGCGAGACACCGACGCGTTCCCGTTCGCGGCGCAGCGCGGCAGCGATGGTGGCCAACGGGGCAGCCGGTTCTCCAGGCATGCGTGTTCGCTCCAGTGGATCAACGTTCGCGGTGACGAACAACGGGCGACCTGTTCACCGTGATGAACTACGCGCACGGTACAACGAACAGCCGCGGCCCGGATGCTTCCCGCTGTGCTTTGCCCCCAACGCGGCCGGAGCCGCCGCCGGGACGACGGGGTCCCGCCGGAGCCGGGATCAGACCTTGTCGCCGATGTTGACCTGAGGAGCCGGAGCGCGCATCCGCCGGAAGGTGATCGACCGCATCACGGCGTAGAGATAGAGCGAGCCCATCCGCTGGTCGCTCTTCGGGAAGCGCTCCCGGACCAGCTTGCCGATCTTGCGGCAGATCAGCAGCGAGTCGACGACCACACCCAGGGCCAGCGCGCCCCAGAGCACGTTGGAGATCAGCCGCACCACCGGCGGCATCGCCGCGTTCGAGCCGATCAGCACGATCAGCGCGCCGCCGAAGAACCAGGTGCCGACGGTACGCCGGGAGTCGACCACGTTGCGTGCCAGCAGCCGCTCCGGGCCCCGGTCGCGGGGGCCACCCTCGCGGCGGAACTCGGCCGCGGCCTCGGTACGCAGCTGGCGGCGCCGCTCCCGCTCCTCCTCCTTGGTGAGGGGACGGGTGGGGCCGGCCGGGCGACGGCCGACGGTCGGCCGCTTCGGCGTCTCCCGACCCTTGGCCGGGGTGTAACCCCGGGGACGTTCGGCGGTCTCCTCGGAGGTCACCGAGGAGACGGCCTCGTCGACGAGGTCGTTGGACTTGCGGCGAAAGAGCGACGGCACGCGGCAAGGGTAGCCAACGGTCCGCGCCCGGTGCACATCGCGGTACGGCGGCGGACGGCTCCAGGTCGCAGCGCGACCTGGAGCCGTCGGGGCCGAACGATTGGTGCGAGAGGTTACGGACGCTCGGCGTGCGCGCCCAGGTCGGCGAGCTTCGCCTCGAAGTCCTCGTAGCCGCGGTTGATCAGGTCGACGCCGTACACCCGGGAGGTGCCCTCGGCGGCGAGCGCGGCGATCAGGTGGCTGAAACCGGCCCGCAGGTCCGGGATGACCAGGTCGGCGGCGTGCAGCTTGCTCGGCCCGGCGATCACCGCCGAGTGCTTGAAGTTGCGCCGGCCGAAGCGGCACGGGGTGCCGCCGAGGCAGTCCCGGTAGACCTGGATGTTGGCGCCCATCGAGTTCAGCGCCTCCGTGTAGCCCAGCCGCTGCTCGTAGACCGTCTCGTGCACGATCGACAGGCCGCGGGCCTGGGTCAGCGCCACGACCAGCGGCTGCTGCCAGTCGGTCATGAAGCCGGGGTGGACGTCGGTCTCCAGCGCCACCGCGTTCAACTCGCCGCCGGGGTGCCAGAAGCGGATGCCGCCCTCCTGGCCCGGGTCGCCCAGCTTCGGCGGCCGGGTGTCGGTGACCTCGTACTCGCCGCCGACGGACCGGAAGATGTTCAGGAAGGTCATCATGTCGGCCTGCTGCGCGCCGAGCACCTCGACGTGGCCACGGGTGGCCAGCGCGGCCGCGGCCCAGCTGGCGGCCTCGATCCGGTCGGGGATCGGGCGGTGGGTGTACCCGTGCAGCTTCGGCACGCCCTGGATCTCGATCACCCGGTCGGTGTGGACCTTGATGATCGCGCCCATCTTCTGCAGGATGCAGATCAGGTCGATGATCTCCGGCTCCACCGCGGCGTTGCGCAGCTCGGTGACACCCTCGGCCATCACCGCGGTCAGCAGCACCTGCTCGGTGGCGCCGACGCTCGGGTACGGCAGGGCGAACTTGGTGCCGTGCAGGCCGTTCGGCGCGGACAGGTGCAGACCCTCGGGCCGCTTGTCGACAGTCGCGCCGAACTCCCGCAGCGCCTGCAGGTGGAAGTCGATCGGGCGCGGGCCGATGTGGCAGCCGCCCAGATCCGGGATGAACGCGTGCCCGAGCCGGTGCAGTAGCGGCCCGCAGAACAGGATCGGGATCCGGCTCGAACCGGCGTGCACGTTGATCTGGTCGGTGCTGGCGCTCTCCACGTTCGCCGGGTCGAAGACGAGCTCGCCGTCCTCGGCGCCGTCGGTCACCTTGACGCCGTGCAGACCGAGCAGACCCCGGACCACCTCGACGTCGCGGATCTTCGGCACGTCGAACAGCCGGCTCGGGCTGTCGCCCAGCAGTGCGGCGACCATCGCCTTCGAAACCAGGTTCTTCGCGCCGCGCACGCGGATCCGCCCTTCGAGCGGAGTGCCTCCATGCACGATCAGGACGTCGTCGGTCAACGCAACCTCCAGCGCGTCGGTGCTGCTGTGTTGATGGTGGGGAGCCTGAACTCTGTCGCTACCCCGGATGCGGCCATATCGAAACGGCCCGCTTGCGTCCTCGCCTCGGCAGCATAGCCCTCGGTGACGAAAAAGGACTCGGTCAGACCGGCGTGTGTGGCATTAATCGGTGATCCGGCACTTTTGCGTACCAAGGACGTCACAGATCGTGATCACGCACCGGGCAGGGCGAGCATCTGGTCCAGCGCCACCCGGGCGTGGTGCGCGGTGTCGGCGTCGACAGTGATCTGGTTGACGACCCGACCCGCGACCAGCTCCTCCAGGGCCCAGACGAGGTGCGGCAGATCGATCCGGTTCATGGTCGAGCAGTAGCAGACAGCCTTGTCCAGGAACATGATCTGCTTGTCCGGGTGGGCCAGCGCCAACCGGCGGACCAGGTTCAGTTCGGTGCCCAGCGCCCACGCCGAGCCGGCCGGCGCCGCCTCGATGGTCTTGATGATGTACTCGGTCGAGCCGACGTGATCGGCGGCCGTGACCACCTCGTGCCGGCACTCCGGGTGGACCAGCACGTTGACCCCGGGCACCCGCGCCCGCACGTCGTTGACACTCTCCAGGGTGAACCGGCCGTGCACCGAGCAGTGCCCCCGCCACAGGATCATCTTGGCGTCACGCAGCTGCTCCGGCGTGAGCCCGCCACCGGGCTTGTGCGGGTCGTAGAGCACGCAGTCGTCCAGCGACAGGCCCATCTCCAGCACCGCCGTGTTGCGGCCCAGGTGCTGGTCCGGCAGGAAGAGCACCTTCGAGCCCTGCTCGAACGCCCAGTCCAGGGCGCGCTTGGCGTTGGACGAGGTGCAGACCACGCCGCCGTTGCGGCCGACGAAACCCTTGATGTCGGCCGAGGAGTTCATGTACGTCACCGGGACGGTCTCGGCGGCGATGCCCAGCTCGGTGAGCGTGTCCCAGGCGGCCTCGACCTGACCCAGCACGGCCATGTCCGCCATCGAACAGCCAGCGGCCAGGTCGGGAAGGATCACCCGCTGCGCGTCCGTGGTGAGGATGTCGGCGCTCTCGGCCATGAAGTGCACGCCGCAGAAGACGATGTACTCGGCGTCCGGCCGGGCCGCGGCCTCCCGGGCCAGCTTGAACGAGTCGCCTGTCACGTCCGCGAACTGGATCACCTCGTCGCGCTGGTAGTGGTGCCCCAGCACGAACACCTTGCTGCCCAGCTTCGCCTTCGCCGCCGTGGCACGGGCCACCAGATCCGGGTCGCTCGGCGCCGGCAGGTCGCCCGGACACTCGACGCCGCGCTCGGTGTCGGGGTCGCTGCCCCGGCCGAGCAGCAGCAGAGCCGTCGCCGTGTTGGAGGGTTCCACCCAGGTCGAAGTCACGTAGCCCATGGTCCCACAGCGCGAGCGCTCCGCAGCTCCGCTCGGTGTGGGCTGCCACACTGCTCGACATGCGCGTGCTGCTCTGCCCGGACAAGTTCGCCGGCACCCTGCCCGCACCGGAGGTCGCCGCCGCGGTGGCGGACGGTTGGCGCAGCGTCGCCGATGGTGACGAGCTGCTGATCCGGCCACTCGCCGACGGCGGGCCCGGCTTCGTGGAGGTGCTCGCCGAGGCGCTCGGCGGCCGGCGGGTGACGGTGCCGACAGTCGACCCGCTGGGCCGGCCCGCGGCCGGTGAGATCCTGCTCACCGTCGACGGCACGACGGCCTACCTGGAGAGCGCGCAGGCCTGCGGCCTGCACCTGCTCTCCGCGGCCGAGCGCGACCCGAAGACCACCACGTCGTACGGGCTGGGTCTGCTGGTGACCGCCGCCGTGGAGAGCGGGGCCCGGACGGTGGTGATCGGGCTGGGCGGCTCCTCGACCAACGACGCCGGCGCCGGCATGCTCGCCGCGCTGGGCGCGACGCCCCTCGACGCCACGGGCGCGGCGCTGCCGTACGGCGGGGCGGCCCTGGCCCTGGTCGACGCCCTCGACGGCGCTCCCCGGCTGCGCGGCGCCCGGCTCGTCGCCGCCACCGACGTGGACAACCCGCTGCTCGGCCTGCACGGCGCGAGCAACGTGTTCGGCCCGCAGAAGGGCGCCGACCGCGCCGACGTGCTGCTGCTCGACGCGGCCCTGGAGCGTTTCGCGGCGGTGCTGGAGCGTGACCTTCCCGGCTGCCCGGCGGGGCTCGGCGCGCTGCCCGGCGGTGGCGCCGCCGGCGGCCTCGGCGCGGCCATCCTCGCGCTCGGCGGCGCCTGCGAGTCGGGCATCGGCCTGGTCACCCGGGCCACCCGGCTGGACGCCGCGCTCGACACCGCCGACCTGGTGATCACCGGGGAGGGGTCCTTCGACCACCAGTCGCTGCGCGGCAAGGTCGTCGCCGGGGTGGCCGGCGCCGCCCGGGATCGTGGGGTGCCCTGCGTGGTGGTGGCCGGGCAGGTCAGCACCGGCCGACGGGAGGCCGCCTCGGCGGGGGTGACCGACGCGTACAGCCTGGTCGAGCACTTCGGTGGGGAGCAGGCCGGCGGGCTCGACGCCGCGTTGAGCCGTCCCGCCGACGGGCTGCGCGAGCTGGGCGCCCGACTGGCCCGGCAGTGGAGCCGCTGAGCGCTCCACCGACCCGCTCCAGGCCGTCGCGTCCGGGCCGACCTGGGGCGCTGGTCCCGCCACGCGGGTACGTCCGGCCGGGGCGGCGTACGATCGGAACCGGACCACAACCGGGAATCACTGGACGGCGCGCGGCGTTGGCCAGTGCGTCCGGACCCAAAACCGCGCAGGGAGACTTCCACGTGACCACGCCAGCGCAGACCGAGTCGACCGAGGCCCAGGCCCCTACTTCCGTCGTCCTCACCGACGTCGCGGCGCAGAAGGTCAAGGCCCTGATCGAGCAGGAGGGCCGCGACGACCTGCGGCTCCGCGTCGCGGTGCAGCCGGGCGGCTGCTCCGGCCTGCGGTACCAGCTCTTCTTCGACGAGCGTTCGCTCGACGGTGACGTCGTCAGCGACTTCGGTGGCGTCGAGGTCGTCGTCGACCGGATGAGCGCCCCCTACCTGTCCGGCGCGACGATCGACTTCGCCGACCGGATCGACGCCCAGGGCTTCACCATCGACAACCCCAACGCGGGCAACTCCTGCGCCTGCGGCGACTCGTTCAACTAAGTCGCGCACCACGCACCACCGACGACGGGGCCGTCCTGCGGGACGGCCCCGTCGTCGTGTCGGGCCGATGGTGGGAGCGGTCCCGGGTGACCCGGGTGCACGGGTGGACGGGCGGTTGCCGTTGCCCGACCGACCGGACACGTCCGGGTTGCCGGGCCGGTAGGCTGACCGCGCCCTGCTCCCGACCCTGAGGGTTGACATGAAGATCGCCGTGACCGGCTCGATCGCCACCGATCACCTGATGAGCTTCCCGGGTCGGTTCGCCGACCAGCTCATCGCCGATCAGCTGCACAAGGTTTCCCTCTCCTTCCTGGTGGACGACCTGGTGCTCCGCCGTGGCGGGGTCGCGGCGAACATCTCCTTCGGCATGGGGCAGCTCGGGCTGCGCCCGGTGCTGCTCGGGGCGGTGGGCGCGGACTTCGCCGACTACCGCTCCTGGCTGGAGCGGCACGGCGTGGACTGTGACTCCGTGCACATCAGTGAGGTGGCGCACACGGCGCGGTTCGTCTGCACCACCGACACCGACATGTGCCAGATCGCGTCGTTCTACGCGGGTGCGATGAGCGAGGCCCGCAACATCGAGCTGGCCCCCGTCGCCGACCGGCTCGGCGGGCTGGACCTGGTGCTGGTCAGCGCCAACGACCCGGAGGCGATGCTGCGGCACTCGGCCGAGTGCCGCAGCCGTGGGTACGCCTTCGCCGCCGACCCCTCCCAGCAGCTCGCCCGGATGCCCGGCGAGGACGTGGTGGCGCTGATCGAGGGCGCCGAGTACCTGATGACCAACGACTACGAGAAGTCGCTGCTGCAGAGCAAGGCGCAGCTGACCGACGACCAGTTGCTGGACCTGGTCAAGGTGCGGGTCACCACACTGGGCAAGGACGGCGTGGAGATCGCCGGCCGCGGCATCGACCCGATCCACGTGCCCATCGCCCGGGAGATCCGGGCGGTCGACCCGACCGGGGTGGGCGACGGCTTCCGGGCCGGTTTCTTCACCGCGCTCTCCTGGGGCCTCGGCCTTGAGCGGGCCGCCCAGGTCGGCTCCCTGCTGGCCACGCTGGTCCTGGAGACGGTGGGCACCCAGGAGTACGACGTCCGCCGCGACCTGTTCGTCAAGCGCCTCGCCGAGTCCTACGGCGACGCCGCCGCCGAAGAGATCCGCCCCCACCTCCTCCCGTAACCCCCGCCCCACCCAGCTCAACCTTGCCCGCCCCGCCCCGCCCCGCCCCGCCCCGGCCCCAGCCCCAGCCCAGCCCCAGCGATCTTGCACTTTCTGTCGCTGTTTCGCGGCTTATGCGCGGTTTTGTCGCGGCAGAAACTGCAAGATCGCGGGGCGGGGCGGGGCGGGGCGGGACGGGGCGGGGCGGGATCGCGGGGCCGGGCGGGGTCGGGCCGGGATCGCGGGGCCGGGATCGCGGGGCGGGGTGGGGTTAGTGGGTGCGGCGGATGTCGTAGGCGGGGCCGTCCGGGCCGGTCACCGCGCCGAGGAACTCCTGGCCGCGCATCCGGCACCAGGCGGGGATGTCCACCGCCGCGGCCGGGTCGTCGGCGAGCACCCGGACCACCGTGCCGACCGGCACCTGCGGCATCCGACGGGCCGCCGCGATCACCGGCAGCGGGCAGCGCTGGCCCCGGCAGTCGAGCACCTCGTCCGGCATCGTCACAGCCCCACCACCCCGGCGTCGGCGCGCAGCCCGGCGACGATCCCGGGCAGTTCGGCGAGGAACCGCTCGACGTCGGATTCGGTCGTGTCCCGGTGCAGGCTGACCCGGACGTTGCCGTGCGAGAGCACTCCCATCGCCTCCAGCACGTGCGACGGCCGCAGGGTGGACGACGTGCAGGACGAGCCGGACGACACCGCGAACCCCCGCCGGTCCAGCGCGTGCAGCAGCGTCTCGCCGTCGACGTACAGGCAGGAGAACGTCACCAGGTGCGGCAGGCGCAGGACCGGGTCGCCGACCACCTCGACGTCGGGCACCTCGGCCGCCACCCGCGCCCGGATCCGGTCCACCAGCGGCGCCAGCCGGGCCTCCTCGGCCGCCGCGTCGGCCGCCGCCGCGCGCAGGCTCGCCGCCGCCGCCACCACCGCGGGCAGGTTCACCACCCCTGGCGTACGCCCACCCTCGCGCTCGTCGGCCGGCCAGGGCGACTCCCAGCGGGTGCCCTTGCGGACCGCCAGCAGCCCCACCCCGGGTGGCCCGCCCCACTTGTGGGCGCTGGCGCTGAGCATGGACCAGCCGGCCGGCAGGGGCACCCGCCCGACCGACTGGGCCGCGTCGACGTAGAGCGGCACCCCGACGTCGGCGCAGACGGCCGCCGCCTCGGCGACCGGCTGCACGGTGCCCACCTCGTGACTGGCGGTGATCAGCGCGGCCAGCGCGACGCCGGGCGCCCGGACGGCCGTCGACCACTCGGCCAGATCCAGCCGACCCACCCGGTCGACGGGCACCGCGTGGGCGACGCCGCCGGCCGCGAGGTGCCGCTCGGCGGCGTGCAGGACTGCGGAGTGCTCGATCGCGGAGTGCACCAGGGTCGCCCCGGTCCGGTGCCGTCCCGCCAGGCCACCGAGCACCGCGCCGTGGGCTGCGGTCGTACCGCTGCTGGTGAAGGACAGCTCGTCGGCGCGGACGCCGAGCGTCTGCGCGGCCGCCTCGCGGGCGGCGTCGAGCAGTTGCCGCGCGCGGCGTGCCTGGCTGTAGAGCTTTCCCGGGTCGGCCCAGCCGTCCTCCAGGGCGGCCAGCAGCGCCTGCCGGGCGACCGGATGCAGGGGCGCGGCGGTCGCCGCGTCCAGGTAGACCGAAGAGGCGCTCACGGATCAGTACGCTATCGCGACGTTATGCCCAGGATCCCCCCGATGGGGGCGGACAGTGACCCCACCACGGCCGAGTCCGTCATGGTCGAGTAATCTGCGACCGTCGGTGACGCCTTTGCCGCCGGTGCGCAGGAAAGACGCACCGCGGCGCGCTAGGGAGGCAGGACCAGGTGGTCGCAAGGAGTTCGGAGGTACGGCCGTCGGCCGTACGGCACGGTGCTGCCCCAGGGGTCGGTGGACGCCGGGGACGCGGTGCTGGTCGGTTGGCCGGGCTCGGTCTCGGGGGCGTGGCACTGCTGGTTCTGCTCACGGGCTGTGACGTGGGCCAGACGTTCGACGGCTTCGGTTGGCCGCAGGGCGGCATCTCGGCCGAGTCGCACCGGATGTACGACCTGTGGATCGCCTCCTGCGTCGCCGCGCTCGCGGTCGGCGTCTTCGTGTGGGGCCTGATCTTCTGGTGTGTCGTGCGCTACCGCAAGCGCGGCAACGCGCTGCCGGTGCAGACGCGTTACAACCTGCCGATGGAGTTCCTCTACACCATCGCGCCGATCCTGATCGTCTCCGTGCTCTTCTACTACACGGCGATCGTGCAGACCGACGTCGACAAGTTGTCGAAGAACCCGGACGTCACGGTCGAGGTCGTCGCCTTCAAGTGGAACTGGCAGTTCAACTACCGCGACGGTCAGGGCACGGAAGCCAAGACCACCGCGTCGACGCTCGGCACCAGTGAGGTCATCCCGGTGCTCGTGCTGCCGACCAACCGGTCCATCCGGTTCGAGGAGACCAGCCGCGACGTCATCCACTCCTTCTGGGTGCCGGAGCTGCTGTTCAAGCGGGACGTCATGCCGGGCAAGATCCGCAACGTCTTCGAGGTCTCCAGCCTGGATGCCGAGGGCGCGTACGTCGGCCGCTGCGCCGAGCTGTGCGGCAGCTACCACGCGTTCATGAACTTTGAACTGCGGGTGGTCTCGCCGGAGAAGTACGACCAGTTCCTCGCGGCGAAGCAGAGTGGCAAGTCGACTCAGGACGCGCTGGCCGCGATCGGCGAGCAGCCGTACGCGGAGACCACGCAGCCGTTCGACACCCGACGGACGCAGAGCAACTTCAACCCGGACGACGCTCCGGCCGGCACGGGAAGCTGAGGCAGCCGCATGAAGACCGAGTGGCGTATCTTCCTGATCATCGCCGGGTTCCTCTTCGGCGCGACCATCCTCTACGGCGCCTGGACCCACGGTGAGTCCGGCAACATCGAGTGGGTGGGCACCGTCGCCCTGCTGCTGTCGTTCCTGCTCTGCTCGATGTGCGGTGGCTTCTTCTGGTTCGTCTCCCGCCGTATCGATCTGCGCCCGGAGGACCGGCCGGACGCTGAGATCGCCGATGGCGCCGGTGAGGTCGGCTTCTTCAGCCCGGGCAGCTACTGGCCGTTCGGTCTGGCGCTGGCCGCCGCGATCGCCGCGCTGGGCATGGTGTTCTGGCAGTTCTGGCTGATCGGCGCCGGCCTGGTGGCGGTCGTCTTCGCCGCCTGTGGCCTGCTGTTCGAGTACTACACCGGCACCCGGCGCACGGCCGAGCACTGATCCACCCGGTCGCCCGGCGCGACCGATCCCGTACCGCCACGAAGGCCCGCACCCTCCTCGGGGGAGCGGGCCTTCGTCGTGGCGCATCCGGATGCGACCGCGTCGGCGCGGTGGGGGTGGCGGCCCACCGGCGTTGCGGGGCCGGTCGGGGCGGCGCCGGTCGGGGCGGCGCGGGTCAGGCGGCTCGGGTCGGGCGGCGCGGGTCAGGCGGCGTAGCGCCGGGTGGGCTGGCGACGGCGGCGGTCGGCCAGCCGGGTGACGGGGGCGGCGAACGTGGCGATCACCACGGCCGCGCCGCAACCGGTGCAGATCAGCTCGGGACAGTCGCTGCCGTGGCCGTCAGCGCAGGGCGGCGCCTCGAACGGTGCCACGCCCTCGCAGACGTCGCAGTAGAGATCGCGGTGCGACACGGGCGTCTCCTCTCACTCCAGGCGAGCCGCAGCCGAAATGCGACAGCGACGCACATCGGAAGCGGAGAACTACTCGCCTGTAGTTTCCCACGCGGGTCCGACAAATCTCCGCGCCGGCCGTCCGCGCACCGTCCGCCGGGCACCGACGCCACCCGGACGTGGGCCACCCCGCGTTCGGCCGGACACCTGCGGATGCCAGGCATCCCGGTTCGGTCGCCCGGGACGCTCGCGTCCCACGCGGCGGATCAGGCGGTGGTGGCCGCCTCGGCGGTGGTGGCGGTCTCGATCCAGCGGTCCAGGGTGGCCGCCGCCGCGCCCGAGTCGATCGACTCGGCGGCGCGGTCCAGGCCGGCGCGCAGCGCCTCGGTCAGGTCGCCGTCCAGCGGACCCTGGGTGGCGAGCGCCGCCGCCGCGTTGACCAGCACCGCGTCGCGGACCGGGCCGGTCTCACCGGCCAGCAGGCGACGGGCCACGCCGGCGTTGTACGCGGCGTCACCGCCGCGCAGGTCACCGAGGGTGGACCGGGGTACCCCCAGGTCGGTCGCGTCCAGCACAGCCTCGCGTACGGTGCCGCCCTGTGCCGCCCACACCCGGGTCGGCGCGGCGGTGGTGAACTCGTCCAGCCCGTCCTCGCCGCGCATCACCAGCACCGAGTCACCCCGGGCGGCGAACACGCCGGCCATCACCGACGCCATCCGTGCGTCGAAGCAGCCGACGGCGCCGGCGCGGGGGCGGGCCGGGTTGGTGAGCGGGCCGAGGAAGTTGAACACGGTGGGGACGCCCAGCTCCCGGCGGACCGGCCCGGTGTGCCGCATTCCCGGGTGGAACCGGGCGGCGAAGCAGAACCCGATCCCGGCCTCGGTGACGCAGCGCACGATGGCGTCCGGGTCGAGGTCCAGCGGGACGCCGAGGAACTCCAGCAGGTCGGCGGTGCCGCAGGAGGAGGACGCCGCCCGGTTGCCGTGCTTGACCACCCGGACACCGGCGCCCGCCACGACCAGGGCGGCCATGGTGGAGATGTTGACCGTGTGGGCGAGGTCACCGCCGGTGCCCACCACGTCGAGCGCCGTCGAGCGCAGGTCGTCGGGCAGGTCGACCGGAACGGCCCGGCTCAGCATGGTCTCCACCAGGCCGGCCAGCTCGGCCGAGGTCTCGCCCTTGGCCCGCAGCGCCACGGCGAAACCGGCGACCTGCGCGGCGCCCGCCGAGCCGGCCATGATCTCGCCCATGGCCCAGGCGGTGTCGGCGGTGGACAGCTCCTCGCCGCGCAGCAGCGAGTTGAGCAGGTGCGGCCAGGTCCGATCGCCCATTGCGGGCCTCCCGAGCGTACGAAGTGCGGGTGGGCTGGAATCGGCGCCGGCTGGTCCGGCGCCGTGTCGGTGCCGGAGAGCGGGGGACGTCAGGCGGGTGCGTGCGTCCGCAGCAGCTCGGCCACCGTGCTGCCGGTGGTCACCGGGTCGAGCGGGTGCACCAGCGTCGCGTCGACCTCGGCGTACGCGGCGAGCCATCGGTCCGCGGCGCGGGCGATCACCAGGCAGGTGGGAGGGGCGTCGTCCCGATCGTCCTTGATCTGGCGGGCGATGCCGATGCCGCCGCCGGGGCTCGCCTCACCGTCGAGCACCAGCAGGTCGATCTCGTAGTCGTCGACCAGCCGGATGGTCTCGGCGTACGTCGACGCGTCGACGAACTCGATCTGCAGCCCGGGGGCGGGCCGGGTGCCGACAGCGAGCCGCATCCGGTCACGGACCTGCGGGTCGTCGCTGTAGAGCAGGACGGTGCACAGACGATCGCTCATGGCTGACAGGCTCCCACCTCGTAGCTGCCCGCCGATCGTACCGGTCGACGTGACGTAGTCGACATCCCGCCCGACGCTCGGCCGCTGGCGTACCGTCTGCGCAGCTCAGGTCGTCGCGGCGTCGGCGGCGCGCTCGCGGGCCTCCTGGCGGTCCAGCTCGCGGTCCACCCGGCGGGCCTCCCGTTCGGACTGCTTCACCCACTGCACGACCAGCACCGCGAGCATGGTCACACTGACGAACTCACCGCCGGCCCAGAGGATGCCCCCGGCGACCACCTGGTCGGCCTTGGGGTCGGCCCAGCTCAGGTTGAGCGACGGATACCAGTCGCCGCCGAAGAGCGTGGTGCTCTGCATGATGGTGAGCCCGAGCACGGTGTGGAAGGGCACGGAGAGCAGCATCAGCAGGGCCCGCGCCGGGTACGGCCAGCGGCCCGGGAGCGGGTCGAGGCCGAGCAGCGGCCAGAAGAACACGCAGCCGGTCATGATGAAGTGCGCGTGCACCAGCTCGTGCGCCCAGGCGTGTTCCAGGGTGAAGCGGTACAGGTCGCTGAAGTACAGCGCGAACGGGTTGACCACGAAGATGGCGAACGCCACCAGCGGGAAGCTGTAGACCCGGGCGACGCGGCTGTGCACGATCGCCAGGAGGCGCTTGCGCGGCCCGACGGGCAGGGTCCGCAGGGCGAGCGTCATCGGTGCGCCCAGCGCCAGGAAGATCGGCGACACCATGGAGAGCACCATGTGCTGGACCATGTGCACCGACAGCAGCGCGGTGTCGTAGGCGTGCAGCCCGCTGACCGTGACCAGCGCGATACCGCCGAGGCCGGGGCCGAGGAAGAACGCCGTACGGGCGATCGGCCAGCGGTCCCCGCGGAGGCGCAGCCGGTGCACCCCGTAGAGGTAGAGGCCGGCGGCGAGCACCAGGCCCAGGGCCAGCCAGCTGTCCAGCCGGGTCTCGGTGAGCACCGCGCCGACGGTGAACGGCGGCGGGGTCGCCCCGGCCCCGGCGGCGAGCACCGACGGGCCGGCCGGAGTGGCCGCGAGCACATCGGCCGGGACGGCCGAGGTGGCGGCGAGGATCAGATCGACGTGCAGCACGCTTTTCAGGCTAGGCCAGGCGAACCGGACCCTGACGCCCGGGCCACGGAAGGCGCAGGTTTGCCACCCCGCTGATCGCCGGCCCCGGTCAGGGGCAATAATGACGGCGTGACTGCGGCCCCAGCCATTGACAAGAGCCGGATCCACTCTCTGACGCGACCCAACATGGTCAGCGTCGGGACGATCGTGTGGCTCTCCAGCGAACTCATGTTCTTCGCGGCGCTCTTCGCGATGTACTTCTCGATCCGTGCGGCAGCGCCGGAGCAGTGGGAGAAGCACACCGAGTCGCTGAACATCCCGTACGCGACCACCTTCACGGTGATCCTCGTGCTGTCCTCGGTGACCTGCCAGCTCGGCGTCTTCGCGGCGGAGAAGGGTGACGTGCACGCGCTGCGTCGCTGGTTCACCGTCACCTTCGTGATGGGCCTGATCTTCGTGCTCGGCCAGGTGAACGAGTACCGCCACCTGGTGGAGGACGGCGTCAAGCTCAACGTCGACGGTTACGGCTCGATGTTCTACCTGACGACCGGCTTCCACGGCCTGCACGTGACCGGCGGTCTGATCGCCTTCATCATCTTCATGGTCCGCACGACCATGGGCCGGTTCACCCCGGCGCAGGCGACCTCGGCGATCGTCGTGTCGTACTACTGGCACTTCGTCGACGTCGTGTGGATCGGCCTGTACGCCATGATCTACTGGCTTCAGTGATCTTGGCGCGTCACGAACCGCGCCGCTGCTCCGTCCCCTGAGACAAGGTCCAACCGGTTAAGGACACAGCTCATGACTTCTGACAACGACCGCCGACGCGGTCTGCTCGCGCGCTTGCGCGGGCGGCCCGCCGCGCGCAGCAGGGGCCGCCGCCGGCTGGGCGCCGCGGTCCGGCTGTTCGCCGCGCTGATGCTCGCCGGCGGCGCCTACACCGTCTTCGCCCCCGGTGCGCAGGCGCAGGACAATCCGCCGCTGACCGGCGCCGCAGCCGAGGGCAAGGCGCTGTTCGACGTGAGCTGTGTGACCTGCCACGGACGCAACGCCCAGGGCGTCGAGGGCCGCGGGCCGAGCCTGATCGGCGTCGGCGCGGCCTCGGTCGAGTTCCAGGTCAGCTCGGGCCGGATGCCGCTGGCCCGCCAGGAGGCCCAGGCGCACCGCAAGCCGCCGGTCTTCACCGACGAGCAGACCCGTCAGCTCGGCCAGTACATCCAGGAGCTGGGTGGCGGCCCGGTCGTCCCCGAGGGCGACGACCTCCGCGACGGCGGCAACGTCGCGGCCGGCGGTGAGCTGTTCCGGATCAACTGCTCGCAGTGCCACGCCTTCGGCGGTGGCGGTGGCGCGCTCTCGTCGGGCAAGTTCGCCCCGAGCCTGCACCCGGCCACCGACCGGCAGATCTACGCGGCGATGCTGAGCGGCCCGCAGAACATGCCGGTGTTCGGCGACAACCAGATCACGCCGGAGCAGAAGGCCGACATCATCGCCTACATCCAGGAGACGCTGAAGACCGACCAGGACCCGGGCGGGTTCAACCTCGGTCGGTACGGGCCGTCCACCGAGGGCCTGGCGATCTTCCTGGTTGGCATTGTGGCGCTCGTGTTCGCTAGCCTGTGGATTGCGGGCAAGTCGTGACCGAGCGGATCGTCAGATTCAGTGCCGTGGTGCCGCTCGGCGCCACCCGTAGCGAGGTGACGGCATGAGCACGCACACCGAGCACCAGGCCCCGCAGGGCCGGGAGCCGCTCGACGTGAACGACCCCAGGCTGACCCGGTTCGACATCGTCCGTGAGGGCGCGCGTCGGGACGACATCGAGATCGTGCACTACGAGCCGCAGGTGCTGCCCGGCACCAAGGCCGAGCGTCGGCTGACCCGGGTGGTGGCCGGCTTCTTCCTGATCACCGGCCTGGCGGCGACCGCGTTCCTGGCCATCTACATCTGGTGGCCCTGGCAGTACGCGCCGGGCCGCGGCGGCGACAAGTTCTACACGCCGCTGCTGGGCGCCACCCTCGGCATCGCGCTGCTCGCCGTCGGCTTCGGCATCCTGACCTGGGGCAAGAAGTTGCTGCCCAAGGAGGTCTCGATCCAGGACCGGCACGAGGGCGCGGTGGACGCCGACGGTCGCACCATCACCGGCCAGACGATGCTCTACATGGCCGACGAGCTGGGTGTGAAGCGTCGTCCCCTGCTCGGCATCTCGCTGCTCGCCGGTCTCGCGCCGGTCGCCGCGGTCGCGGCGGCGCCGCTGGTCGGCGGCCTGATCTCGCAGCCGCACAAGAACAACCAGATGTTCACCACCGGCTTCGCCACCCCCGAGGGCGGCCAGCGGATCCGGCTCGTCCGCGAGGACGGCCGCCCGGTGCGCCCGGCGGACATCAGCACCGGCGGCCAGTTGACGGTCTTCCCGGGCATCGAGCACGGCGTGAGCAACAGGCACGCCGACTCGCCGACGCTGCTGATCCACCTGCGTGACTCGGACGCGCAGGAGTCGCGCCGGGCCAACGAGCGGGTCGGCCACGGCGACTACATGTGGGGCAACTACGCGGCGTTCTCCAAGATCTGCACGCACGCCGGCTGCCCCGCGAGCCTCTTCGAGCAGCAGACCAACCGGCTGCTCTGCCCGTGCCACCAGTCCCAGTTCCTGATCACCGACAACGCCCGGCCCGTCTTCGGCCCCGCCAGCCGGCGGCTGCCGCAGCTGCCGATCGAGGTGGACTCCGAGGGCTTCTTCGTGGCGAAGTCCGACTACACCGAGACCGTCGGGCCTGATTTCTGGGAGCGGCCATGAAGCGTCGAAAGTTTGACCTGGCAGCCACGCCGGGCAAGGCCGCGGTGGGGGTGGACGACCGCTTCCAGGTGGCCACCCCGCTCCGTCGGCTGCTGAACAAGGTCTTCCCGGACCACTGGTCGTTCCTGCTGGGCGAGATCGCGCTGTTCTCGTTCATCGTGCTGCTCCTGACCGGTGTGTTCCTCACCTTCTTCTACGAGCCGGCGATGACCGAGGTGGTCTACGACGGCAGCTACGCGCCGTTGCAGGGCACCCCGATGTCCGCCGCGTACGCCTCCAGCCTGGACCTGTCGTTCGACGTCCGCGGTGGCCTGGTGATGCGGCAGATGCACCACTGGGCGGCGCTGCTGTTCATGGCCGCGATCGTCGTGCACATGCTGCGGGTGTTCTTCACCGGCGCGTTCCGCAAGCCGCGTGAGACCAACTGGATCATCGGCTCGCTGCTGTTCTGGGTCGGCTTCCTGGCCGGCTTCACCGGCTACTCGCTGCCGGACGACGGCCTGTCCGGCACCGGTCTGCGGATCGCCTCGGCGATCATGCTGTCCATCCCGGTGATCGGCTCCTGGCTCACGTCGTCGATCTTCGGTGGCGAGTTCCCCGGCACGATCATCATCAGCCGGTTCTTCATCGCCCACGTCCTGCTGATCCCGGGTCTGCTGCTCGCGCTGATCAGCGCCCACCTGGGCCTGGTCTTCAAGCAGAAGCACACCCAGTGGCCCGGCCCCGGCCGGACCAACGGCAACGTGGTCGGCGAGCGGATGTTCCCCCGCTACGCGCTGAAGCAGGGCGGCTTCTTCATGGTCGTCTTCGGCGTCATCGCGCTGCTGGGCGGTCTGTTCCAGATCAACCCGATCTGGCTGTTCGGCCCGTACGAGGCGTGGGTGGTCTCGGCCGCCAGCCAGCCCGACTGGTACGTCATGTTCCTCGACGGCTCGACCCGACTCATGCCGGCCTGGGAGATCAACATCCCGATCGGCGACGGGTACGTCATCCCGCCGCTGTTCTGGCCGACGGTCGTGCTTCCCGGCATCCTGGTCGGCCTGTCGACGATGTACCCGTTCCTGGAGGCCCGGCACCTCAAGGACCGCAAGAGCCACAACCTGCTCCAGCGGCCCCGTGACGTTCCGGCCCGTACGGCCGTCGGCGCCATGGCCGTCGCCTTCTACATCGTGTTGACGCTCTCGGGCGCCAACGACGTGATCGCCGACAAGTTCCAGATCAGCCTGAACGCGATGACGTGGGCGGGCCGGGTCGGCCTGCTGATCGCCCCGCCGCTGGCGTACTACATCACCTACCGGCTCTGCCTGGGTCTGCAGCAGCACGACCGGGAGGTGCTCGCGCACGGCGTGGAAACCGGCATCATCCGGCGCCTTCCGGACGGCCGGTTCGTCGAGGTCCACCAGCCGCTGAGCGCAGCGAACGGGCACGCGGACGGCCACGGCGAGCTGGACTACGTCGGCTGGGTGGTGCCGAAGAAGATGAACCGGCTCGGGGCCCTCGGCCCGGCGGTCCGGGGCTTCTTCTACCCGATCGAGAAGCCGGTCGAGGCGCCGGTCTCGCCGGGTCACCCGCCGGTCGAGCCCCGCGGAGAGCGCGCGGAGATCGGCAGCGGCGAGAGCCGCCACTGACCCGACAGCAACCCCTCGTGGCGCCCGCCGGCCTTCCGGGGGGCGCCACGTCGTTGTCGGTGTCCCGTCGCCCATCCGAGCAGGAGTCGGACGGCCACGGCGGGACCGGTCGACCCCGCGCGTCGGGCGATCGCAGGAATAACCCCCGTGAGCCGGGTATCCGTGCGGTCCAACGTCTCAAGGGGGGGAAGCATGTTGGGTCTCAAACGCCTCGGCCTGTTGGCCGCGCTGGTGCTGGTAGGTGTCGCGCCGGCTGCGGCCGCGCAGGCCGCGGCACAGCCGTCGACGCAGGACACCCAGTATCTGCAGGCGGTGCACCAGGTGAACCTGTTCGAGATCACCGCCGGTGACCTGGCTCAGCAGAAGGGCCAGAACCAGGGGGTCAAGGACCTGGGCGCGATGTTCAAGACCGACCACACCCAGCTGGACCAGACGGTGCAGCAGACCGCGTCCCAGCTCAACGTCCAACTGCCGAACGAGCCCACGGCCGACCAGCAGGCGGTCATCGACAAGCTGAACAACGCCAGCGGCGCGGAGTTCGACAGGCTCTGGGTGACCAGTGAGCTGGCCGGTCACGTCCAGGCCATCCAGGCCACCCAGACGGAGATCTCGCAGGGCTCCGAGCAGTCGGTGGTCCAGTTGGCGCAGACCGCCCTGCCGACGCTGCAGGCGCACTACGACGAGCTGGTTCAGCTCGCCAACCAGTTGGGCATTCCGGTCCCGCAGACGAGCGCCAGCGGTACGCCCAGCCCGGGTACCTCGGCACCGGCTCCGGGTGGCACCACCACCGAGTCGCCCGCTCCGGGTGGCATCACCGAGTCCCCGGAACCGGGCCTCGGCACCACCGAGCGGCCCGCTCCCAGCGAGAGCTGACGTAGCGGCAGCAGACGGCCGGTCCACCCGCGCGGGTGGACCGGCCGCGCCACGTCCGGGGCCGGCCGTCCGCGCGGCCGGGCGGGTCAGTCGGCGTCGGCGAGGCCGATCGCGAACGTCTCCTCGAGGTCGAGCTGGGAGTACGCCCGGAACGCGATGTGCGACTCCGTGTTCAGCACACCCGGCACCTTGGAGATGCTGCCCGCGATGACCTGTGCGATCTGGTCGAACTCGCGGACCCGGACGATGGCGATGAGGTCGACGTGCCCGGCCACCGAGTAGACCTCGCTGACGCCGGTGACATTGGCCAGGGTCTCCGCCACCTCGGGGATCGCGTCGGTGGCGCAGTCGATCAGCACGATCGCGGTGATCACGGGGCAATTCTCCGTTCGTCGGCGTCGTCGCCCATGCTAGATGTTCCCGACGGGACCGGGGTCGGGTGTACCCGACGCCCGTCCTCCCGCGCCCGCGCGGTAGCCAGCAGCCCGCCGGCGCGGGTGTGCGGGTCAGCCGTGGGCGGCGGCGTGCACCGTGCCGCCGTCGCCGAACCGGATCACGTCGTGCAGCCGCTCGCCGCTGCGCACGAGGGCGTCCGGCCAGACCACGGTGCGGCGCACGTCGCCCTCGACCCGTGCGCCCGCGCCGACCACCGACTCCAAGCAGCGGCCGGTCACCGTGGCGGCCGGGTCGACCAGCACGTCGCCGCCCGCGGCGTGCAGGTTGGCCGCCAGGTAGTCGGCGGGGGTGCCGGTGTCGTAGAACGTGCCCGGGTAGGGCACGACCTCCAGCGCGCCGGCCGCCTCCGCCGGACGCCACACCGCGCGTACCAGGTCGGAGAAGACCACCGGCAGGTCGCGGACCAGTCGCCACGGCAGCAGCGAGAAGCCGGTGAAGCAGTGCCCGGCGAAGGTGCCCGGTGCGGTCGGGTCGGGGGCGGGCTGCCCGAGCAGGCGTACGGAGTCCCCGTCCCAGCCGTCCAGCAGCGCGGCCACGTCCGGGCCCGGGGGAGTGGCGGGGTCGGCCAGGTACGCGTCGGCGTTGCCGACCAGCACCGGCCGACCGGCGATCCAGTCCCGCAGGTTGGCCACCCCACCGGCGGTGCCGAGCGGGTCACCGGGCTCCACCGACAGGTGGGCGCGATCGCCGACATGCGCGACCACCTGGTCGGCCAGGTAGCAGGCGTTCACCGCGACGCGTGCGGGACCGCTCAGGCCGAGGCCGGCCAGGCGGGCCAGCGCCCGGTCCAGCAGTGGCATGTTGCCGACCGGGCAGAGCGCCTTGGGCACCCGCGCGGTGAGCGGGCGCAGCCGGGTGCCCTCACCCGCGGCGAGCACGACCGCGCAGACGTCCGCCGGCCCGCCCGTTGCGCTCACGGCGCGGTGTCGGGCACCGGAGGCGGGAACTGCCCGGCCAGGGGCCCGATGTCGTAGTAGGCGAGCAGCCGGGCCGTCGGCCAGGTCAGCTTGGGCAGGTCGTCCAGCGGATGCCAGGCGGCCTCGAAGACCTCCGCGCCGTCGACGGTCAGTTCGGTGCTGGACGCCGGCACCTCCGTCTCGAAGACCATGTCCACCCAGCCCTTGGCGTGCACGATCGCGTTCGGCACCGCCGGGCGCAGCCGGGACGGTGCAAGCCGGATGCCGGACTCCTCGAACAGCTCCCGGGCCGCCCCCACGACCGGAGGCTCGGCCCGGTTGAGCAGGCCGGCGGGCAGTGACCAGCCCTTGCCCGGGGGTTGGCGCAGCATCAGCAGCCGGCCCGCGCCCGTCGCCTCGGAATCGCGGACCAGGGTGACCGCCCCGACGATGTACTTGGGCACGGCCAGCTTGACCAGGCGACGGCGCACCGGCAGAGGCAGCCGGTAGAAGGCCTGGTAGAAGATGGCCCGACCGGTGGCGCGGGAACGGGGGATCATGACCCCAGGCTAGTGGTCACGAATGTCCTTCGGACGCGCTGGGGCCGGGCCGGTCACTGTCGATGGTCGACCAGGTCGATGAGCTGGCGTACCACGGTGTCCGGTTCGATCACCCGGTCGAAGACCGCGACCAGCAGGGTCTCCAGGTCGGGATAGCCCAGCTCCTCGGAGAGCCGCAGCAGCGGCAGGTCGCTGGCGAGGCCGCGGTTGTGCTGGCGCAGGGCGAGCCCGATGGTGGCCCGACCGAGGCGGACCTTGTCGCTGATCGTGATGCCCGGCTCGGTGTGCTCGGCGAACCACCTGTTGATCTGCATCTGCGCGTTCGGCGACTTGACGAAGCCCAGCCACTCCTTGCGCGGGCCGCGTGGCGCCACGCCAGCCTCGAAGCCGTTGTCGCCGTCGCTCTCGGTGAAGATCTCCACCACGTCGCCCTCGTCCAGCTCCGAGCTCAGCGGCGCGAGCCGGCCGTTGATCCGGGCGGCGAGGCAGTGGTCGCCCCGCTGGCTGCCCAGCTCGTACGCCAGGTCGACAGGTGTGGCGCCGGCCGGCAGCACCACCTGACGCCCGTCGGCGAAGACCTGGATCTGGCCCTCGGCGAGGTCGCAGCGCAGCGACTCGTAGAACTGGGCCGGGTCGGCCGCGTCCGGCTCCCAGTCGAGCACGCGGCGCAGCCAGTCCAACTGCTCGGCGCGCGCCGCCGCGCCGCCGCTGCCCGAGCGCGGGAAGCGGAAGTCGGCGGCGATGCCGTACTCGGCCGAGCGGTGCATCTCCTCGGTGCGGATCAGCACCTCCACCGTGCGGTCCTGTGGGCCGCAGACGCTGGTGTGCAGCGAGCGGTAGAGGTTGTTCTTGGGTGAGGCGATGAAGTCCTTGAAACGGCCCGGGATCGGCCGCCACGTGCCGTGGATCGCGCCCAGTGCGGCGTAACAGTCGGTGGCCGGGCCGTCGACCACCACCGAGATGCGGGGCAGGTCGTACGGGGCGGTGTGGCCGCCGGCGATGGTGTCCTTCCAGATCGAGTAGAGGTGCCGCGGGCGCGGGCTCACCTCGGCGTCGACCCGGCTGCGGCGCAGCGCCACCCGGGCCCGGGTCACCACCGCGTCGAGGTACGAGTCCCACCCGGGCCGGTCGTGCACGTGCCGGGCCAGCCGGGCGTGCTCCTCGGGCTCCAGGTGCAGCAGCACCACGTCGTCCAGCTCGCGCTTGAGGGTCTGGATGCCCAGCCGGTCGCAGAGCGGGACCAGCACCTCCTGGGTCTTGCGGGCGATCCGCTCCCGGGACGCCGCGGAGCGCACACCGAGCGTGCGCATGTTGTGCAGCCGGTCGGCCAGCTTGATGATCAGCACCCGGACGTCCTTGGCGGCCGCGACGATCATCTTGCGGATCGTCTCGGCCTCGGCGGCCTTGCCGTAGAACGCCTTGTCGAACTTCGTCACCCCGTCGACCAGGTGGGCCACCTCGCCGCCGAAGTCCTCCGACAGCGCCTGGAGCGTGTAGCGGGTGTCCTCGACCGTGTCGTGCAGCAGCGCCGCCACCAGGGTCGTGGTGTCCATGCCCAGCTCGGCGCAGATCTGCGCCACCGCGAGCGGGTGGGTGATGTACGGTTCCCCGCTCTTACGGAACTGACCGCGGTGCATGTTCTCCGCGATCGTGTACGCGCGGCGCAGCACGGCGGGATCGGTGCCCGCGTGGATGCCCCGATGGGTGCGGACCAGGTGGGTGACCGGGTCGGAGTCGGTGGTCGGCCAGGTCAGCAACGACCGCAGTCGGCGGGTCAGGGGCAGCTCACCCGACCGGGTCGGCAGGGCGCCCCCCAGGGCGGCGCCGTGTCCGGCGTCGACGTCCACGAGGGACACCTCCTCACCCCGGCTCCGCGACCGCCGGACCGGGCGATCGGGAGCAGGCCCACGAAACGGGCAGGACTGCACTTCTCTAACAGCCTAAGGGAGTCGACGTAGTCCGATCGGTCAGTTGGTCATGAGCGTTCGGTCGAGAGTTGGTGCGACGCGCCGCTCTCGGCCTTCGCCAGCAGGTCACGGAAGCGGCCCGCCCCGCCCGCCGGCGAGGACCAACCGGACGACATCTCGACCAGCCGGGTCTCCGGCCGCTCCAACCAGGACAGGATGCGCTCGGACTCCTCGGCCGTGGCCGACGGCACCGGGCCGTGCCCGCCCGACACCGTCTCGGCGGTGGCCCGGATGGCGTTCAGCGTGGGTCGCGGGTGGACGCCGGGCGGGGACACCCCGGCCCCGGCCAGGCGACCGTGCCGGACCAGGGCCAGCTCCCAGCCGCCCCGGGCGGCCGGTCGGGCGGCGGCCAGCTCCACGATCCCGGTCAGCGCCGCCAGCCGCTGCATCCGCACGGTGGCGCGCAGCACCGCGGCCAGCCGGGACCGCACCACGGCGGCCTCCTCGTAACGCTGGTCGGCCGCGAGCACGTCGATCCGCGCCAGCAGCGCGTCCACCACGGGCTGCGGGTCGCTGGCTGTCGCGGTGCGGAACGGACCGGCTGCTCTGTCGTCGTACTCCTCGGGGGTGATCTTGTGCTCGCAGGGCGCCGGGCAGCGACCGAGCTCGGCCAGCGCGCAGGCCGGCGTGACGGTGCGCAGCGAGAGCCGGTGCGTGCACTGGCGCAGCGGCACCGCGTCGTGAAAGCCGGCGGCGGCCAGCTCGGCGGCCCGCCGGGAGGTGAAGGGCCCGAGGTAGGCGGTGTCCGTGGGGGAGATGTCGCGCACGATCGACAACCGGGGGTACGGACCGTCGGTCAGCTTGAGCCACACCATCCGCTCCGGGTATTTCGACCGCCTGTTGTACGGGGGAGCGTGCGCGGCGATCAACCGCAGCTCGCGGACCTCCGCCTCCAGCGAGTGGGCACACTCCACCGCCTCGACCCGCTCGGCAGCGGCCAGCATCTCGGAGATCCGGGCACGCTTCTCGCCGGCCGTGAAGTAGCTGCGCACCCGGGTGGCGATGTCGCCCGAGGTGCCGACGTAGAGCGGCCGGTCGTCGGCGGCCCGGAAGATGTAGACGCCGGGCACCCTGGGCAGCCCCTCGGCCAGGTGTCGCTTGCGACGCTGCGTCGGGGTGACCGCGCGGGCGAACTCGATGGCGTCGCCGACGGTGTCCACCCGGTGCCCACCGAGCCGGCCGATCAGCCCGTGCAGCACGTCGACGGTGGCCTTCGCGTCGTCGAGCGCCCGGTGGGTGGGCTGGGTGGCGGTGCGGAAGTAGGCGGCCAGGGTGCCCAGCTTGCGGTTGGGCACCTCGTCGCGGGTCAGCACCCGGCGGGCCAGCGCCGCCGTGTCCAGCACACGCGGATTGGGCCAGCGGTGCCCGTGCTTCGCGCAGGCGGCCTTGAGGAACCCCACGTCGTACGGGGCGTTGTGGGCGACCAGCACCGCGTCGGCGATGAACTCCAGGAAGCTGGGCAGCACCTGCTCGATCGGCGGCGCCGGCACCAGCATGGCCTGGGTGATCCCGGTCAGCACGGTGATGAACGGCGGGATCGGCTGCCCCGGGTTGACCAGGGTGGCCAGCTCACCCAGGTGCTCGCCACCGCGCACCTTGACCGCGCCGATCTCGGTGATGCCGCCGCCGTCGGGTGCGCCGCCGGTGGTCTCCAGGTCGACCACCACGAAGGTCGTCGCGTACAGCGGCAGGGCCGGGTCCACCCCGCCCACCGCCGGGTCGAGACCGGCAAGTGACTCCTGGACGTACTCCGCCTGTGCCATCGGCGGCACGCTAGCGCCCCGGTCCGACACTCCCGTCGCAGCGGTCCCAGCAGTCACCATGGGGCTAGGATGAGAGATCGGCTCACCAACGGGCGGTGGGCCCGGTCGCGGTGGGAGACTTGCCACATGCCCCTCACCGAGCCGTACGATGACCACCTCCCGCAGGAGGATCCGGTCGCGGGCGACGGTGCCGTGGGCGACCCGGACAGCGGTGACACTCCTGCCGATTCGGGTGGCGACCCGGCCGTCGAGCCCGAACCGACACTGCCCGAGCCGGTCCGGCAGCGGATCGTGGCGCTGACCGCCGCAGTGCTGCCCACCCTGCCCGCCGACGAGGTGCCGGTGCCGCTGCGCCGGGTGGCCAAGTTCGCCCCCAACCGCCGGGCCCGACTCGGCGCCCCGGCCATCGCCGCCCAGCTCACCGCCGACCCCCTGTTCCGGCAGCGGGTCACCGCGCGGGTGCTGGCCGACGCCGGTGACCTCGGCGCGGCAGTGGTCGAGGGCACCGCGCCGGCCGCCGCCGATCCGGTCGAGGTGGCCGCGCTGGCGTACCTGGCCCGGCCCCGTGGCTGGCGCGAGCTGATCGACTCCAGCGGCGCGGCGGTCCGCGCCGAGGCGGACAGCGCCGTCGTCGCCGAGCTGGTCCGCGAGGCCGAGCAGCGGGCCACCCGCGCGGAGCACGACCGGGCGGTGGCCCGGGTCGAGGCCGACAAGCTCCGCGACGAGCTGGCGCGGGTCCGCGAGGAGCTGGGCCAGCTCCGCGAGGAGTCCCGGCAGCTGGCCCGTACCCTGCGCGAGACGCAGACCCGTGAGCGCAAGGCCAGCGAACTCCTGGCCACCGAACGCGGCCGGGCCGCGCGCGCCAGCGCCGACGTGGACGCCGAACTGCGCCGCGCCCGCGCCCGGCTCGCCGAGGCGGAGGCCGCCGCCGGGGTGGCCCGGGCCAGCGCCAAGGAGGCGCGTTCGGTCGACGACGCCCGCCTCTGGCTGCTGCTGGAGACCATCGGTCAGGCCGCCGTCGGGCTGCGCCGGGAGCTGGCGCTCGACCCGGTGGACAAGCTCCCCGCCGACTTCGTCGCCGACGCGTTCGCCGAGCACCCGGGCGCCGCCCCGGCCGGCCCGGCCGCCCGTGCCCGCGACACCGACGACCCGGCCCGGCTGGACCAGTTGCTCGCCCTGCCCCGGGCGCACCTCGTGGTGGACGGCTACAACGTCACCAAGCGTGGCTTCGGCGAGATGTCGCTGGAGCAGCAGCGCAAGCGCCTCATCACCGGTCTGGGCGGGATCGCCGCGCAGACCGGCGACGAGGTCACCGTCGTGTTCGACGGCGCCGAACGGATGCACGGGCTGCCGCCCGCGCCCCGCGGCGTGCGGGTGCTCTTCTCCCGCAAGGGCGAGACCGCCGACGAGCTGATCCGCCGCCTGGTCCGCGCCGAGCCGGCGGGCCGCCCGGTCGTCGTCATCTCGTCCGACCGCGAGGTCGCCGACGGCGTACGCCGGCACGGCGCGTACCCGCTGGGCGCCGACTCGCTGCTGCGGCGCCTCGCCCGGTCCTGACCGCGCGAGCGGGCCGAGGAGTCGGGGCGGGCAAGAATACGGCGAGGTTCCTGCAGGTTCGGTCGGCGACGGTGTCCGCATCCGCCCGGCACCGCCGGGCACCGGACAAAGGCAGGCGTACGACATGAGAAAAAGACTGCTGGGCACCATCCTCGGCACGGTTGTCACACTGGCGGCGCTCCTCGTCGCTCCGGGACCGGCCCAGGCGGCCTCGGGTGGCGGCTGCACCGGCGCCTACCCGATCAGCTCGTGCATCTCGTACCAGGGCTCCAACCAGACCGTGGTGGGCGACTTCTACATGAACGCCATACCTGACCAGTCCCGGTGCACGGCGTACCTGCAGCTGCGGACCACGAACAACGGCAACAGCTCCTGGATCTACTACGACCTGAGCCGGACCGGCCGGTTCGGGCCGATCAGCCGCAACGTCAACGTGATGAACAACTTCAAGGGCTCCGCCGTGGCGGTGGTCGAGGTCTACACCTGCAGCGGAACGTTGCACGGCATCTTCACCAGCCCTCGGGTGTACTACCCGTGACGTCCGGATCCGGCCGCTGGTGCGTCGGCGCCAGCGGCCGGATCGCGGGTCAGACGCAGCGGGAGACGGCGGGGTTCGGGTCGTGCCCCGTGTTCACGTAGTCACCGGCGAGCATGCCGCTCGCGTTGCCGTAGAACGCGTTGTACCAGACGGTGTCGCCGTTGACCGACGAGCCGGGCGCCCAGCAGTTCAGGTAGACCGACTGGCCATTCGGGATCGTGAGGATCACCGAGCACTGCGAGTTGTTGAGCCACTGGCAGTAGCGCAGGTTCAGGTCCGTCTGCGTCTGGAAGTAGCCGCCGGCGAACGCCGGTGTGGCGACCAGGCCGACCGCCGCGGTCACCGTGACGGCGCAGGCGGCCAGGAGACGTCGTGGAAACATGTCGTCAACCTCCGGCGATCGGGTCAGTAGGAGCAGTACGGGGAGTCCATGATGTCGAGGGCTACCGCGTAGCCGTACGGCTCGAGGTAGGCCAGCTCGCCCGGGGAGACGCAGACCCAGTCGCCGTTGGAGTAGAAGATCTTCGCGCCGTCGTCGTTACGGCTGTTGTAGACCCAGTCCGCGCCCCGGCTGCGGGACCCGAGGGTCTGGTAGTAGTTGTCCTGGAACGACGCGGTCGGCGGGGCGCCGTCGTACGGGTTCCCGGTCACCCAGAAGCAGACGCGGGGGTAGTTGCAGCCGAGCGCCGAGGTGGCCTGCGCGGGCGTGGCGACGAGCCCGCCCGCGGCCGTCGCGATGGCCGCGAGGAGCGCGCCGGCCGAGAGTCGGGATCGTGTGATCGAGGATGGTCCACGCATGAAGTCCTCCGGTGGGTCAACGTGGGGACGGCCGGTTCCACTCGGCCCGGCAGGTGCGCCGGTGGACCTCGTCGGGCGGTGGATCGGCCGTACCGCAACGATCGCAGCGGCCTCTGGCGGGGGACAGGCGCTTGACCGGCAGTTGACCGGCGATTGGAACAGACGCGATCGACAAGCGTGCGCGCGTGATCGACACGGGATCGCCGATATCGGGGTGTCCGGCCGGTCGGGATACCCCGATTTCGCTGATCTGGAGTCGATCTAGCCCTCAACGGGGCGGTGCGGGCGGTTCTGTCGTACCCGGTGGATAGCGTCGATGTGACCGACGGTGCTCGGGTGACGACGACAGGGTGTCGACCGCGCATCGCGAGCGATCAGGAGGCGTGATGCTCATCGACTGCGACGGGTGCGCGAAACGGGCCGACGGCTGTTCCGGCTGCCCGCTGACCGCCCTGTTCGACGAGACGTCCCCGGCGGCCGGGCTGGTCGCCGCCGAGGTCGAGGCGATCGAGGTGCTCGCCCGGGCCGGCTTCGACGTCGAGGTGCTGGCCGCGCCCGCGCGGCCCGACGCCGCCCCACGGCCGGGTGCCCCCGGGCGCCGGGTCCGCCGGGTGGCCTGACTTCCCGCACGACTGAGTTCCCGCACGACCACCCGCGCCGGCCCCCGACGGAGCGCGACACCGCGGGCGAAGCGGGCTTTTCGCGGGCCATAGGATGGGCGGTCACGGCGGGAGGAGCGGCGGGATGAGCGGGGTACGACGCGAGCGCGGCGGGCCCGTCGGTGCCACGCGCGCCGGCGCCGCACGGCAGGGGATGCCCCGGTGACCCCGCGCGGCTGGGCGCTGCTGACGCTGGCCGGGTTGACGGTGGCCCTGCTGGTGACCGCCGCGCTGTTCATACCCTGGCACCGGCCACCGGCGCCCCGCGCCGACCAGCTCGCCGCGCTGCGTGACCTCCCGGCGGAGCAGGTGGCCAAGGCGCGCGAATTCCGTTCCGCGCTGCGCCCCGGCAGCTACGCCGCGCTGGCCGTCGGGCTGCTGATCGCCGTCGCGCTCGGTCTCACCCCGCTAGGCAGCCGCCTGGTCGAGCTGGTGGGCCGGCCGTTCGGTGGGCACTGGATCGCGCAGGCGGTGCTCGGCGGTCTCGCCGTGGTGCTCGTCGCCGACCTGCTCACCCTCCCGTTCTCCGCCTGGCGGCAGAGCGTGCTGACCCGCTACGGGCTGAGCACCAACGGGTGGAGCGGCTGGACCGTCGACCTGCTCAAGTCGTACGCGGTCAGCGCCGTGATCGGCGCGGTGGCGCTGTTCGGCTTCTACGCGGTCATCAGGTTCGCGCCGCGCTGGTGGTGGGCGTTCGGCGCGGCGGGCGCGGCCCTGCTGGTGGTGCTGCTCTCGTTCGTGCTGCCCGTGCTGGTGGAGCCGGTGTTCAACAAGTTCACCCCCATGGAGCAGGGTCCGCTGCGCACCGAGCTGATGAGCATGGCCGCCCGCGACGGGGTGCCGGTGCGCGACGTGCTGGTCGCCGACGCCTCGCGGCGCACCAGGGCGGTCAACGCGTACGTCTCCGGCCTCGGGCCGACCCGCCGGGTGGTCGTCTACGACACGCTGCTGAGCGAGGGCACGCCGGCCGAGGTGACCGCCGTGGTGGCGCACGAGTTGGGGCACGCGAAGGACTCCGACGTGACGGTGGGCACGCTGACCGGGGCGCTGGGCGCGGCCGCCGCAGTGGTCGCGCTGTACCTGCTCGGCTCGTGGGGGCTGCTACTGCGGTTGGCAGGTGTCGACTCGGTGGCCGATCCACGCGCGTTTCCGCTGCTGATCGCCCTGGTCACGGTGGCCGGCCTGGTCGCCACACCGGTGCAGGCGCTGATGTCCCGGCGGGTGGAGGCGCGCGCCGACGCGCACGCGCTCGCGCTCACCGGCGACCCGGTGGCCTTCGAGTCGATGCAGCGCCGCCTCGGCTCGGTCAACCTCGGCGACCCCGATCCGCCGCGTTGGGAATACCTCTACTCGGCCTCGCATCCGTCCACCGTGGAGCGGATGGCCGCCGCCCGCGCGTACGCCCGGGAGGCCGGCCTGTGAGCCGCACGCTGCTGATCACCAACGACTTCCCGCCCCGTCCGGGTGGCATCCAGTCCTTCGTGCACAACCTCGCCGTGCGTCAGCCGGCCGGGTCGGTTGTCGTGTACGCGTCGAGCTGGCGCGGCGCCGCGAAGTTCGACGCCGACCAGCCGTTCGAGGTGATCCGCGAACGCACCCGGGTGCTCCTGCCCACCCCGCTGATCGCCCGCCGGGCGGCCCGCCTCGCCCGCACGTACGACTGCGACACGGTGTGGTTCGGCGCGGCGGCCCCGCTGGGGTTGCTCGCCGCCGGCCTGCGCCGCCGCGCGGGCGTACGCCGGGTGGTGGCGCAGACCCACGGCCACGAGGTCGGTTGGGCGGCGCTCCCGGCTGCCCGGCCGGCGCTGCGGCGCATCGGTCGGGGTGTCGACGTGACCACCTACCTCGGCGAGTACACCCGGGTCCGGCTGGCCCGCGTGCTGGACGGGGTGACCGACCTGCGCCGGTTGGCGCCCGGGGTGGACGTGGACACCTACCACCCGACGGTGGACGGCGAGCCGGTCCGGGCCCGGTTGGGGCTGACCGACCGGCCGGTGGTGGTGTGCGTGTCCCGGCTGGTGCCGCGCAAGGGTCAGGACATGCTGATCCGGGCGCTGCCGGAGATCCGCCGCCGGGTGCCCGACGCGGCGCTGCTGATCGTCGGCGGCGGTCCGTACCGGGCGACCCTGGAGAAGCTGGCCCGGCAGACGGGCGTCGAGCGGGACGTGGTGTTCACCGGTTCGGTGCCGTCGGCCGAGCTGCCGGCGCACTACGCGGCCGGCGACGTCTACGCGATGCCCTGCCGCACCCGCAACCGCGGCCTGGACGTCGAGGGGCTGGGCATCGTCTACCTGGAGGCGTCCGCGACGGGTCTGCCGGTGGTGGCGGGGGACTCCGGCGGCGCCCCGGACGCGGTCCGTGAGTCCGAGACGGGCTACGTGGTCCGCGGCCGCGACGTCGCCCAGCTCGCCGACCGGGTGGCCCGGCTGCTCGAAGACCGGGATCTGGCCCGCCAACTGGGCGCGGCCGGCCGGGCGTGGGTGGAGCGGGAGTGGCGCTGGGAGGCGCAGGCACAGCGGATGGCGGCTCTGCTCGCCGGCTGACCGCCGCTGGTGTTCAGGTGCGGGTCGGCCGGGGCGGGGCGTAGCGGGGCACGTACTCCTGGTCGGTGAGCCGTTGGATCGCGGCCATCACCTCGTCGGTGATCGTGCGGATGTCGCGGGGGCCGGTGATGCGCCCGGCGACCGGGATCGGCGGACCGAACCGCAGGGTGACCGGGTGTCGGCGGGGCAGCCGCGCGTCGACCGGCAGGACCTCGGCGGTGCCGAGCACACCGACCGGGATGATCGGCACCTCGGCGTCGCGGGCGAGCCGGGTCATGCCGACCCGACCCCGGTAGAGCCGCCCGTCCGGGGACCTGGTGCCCTCGGGGTAGATGGCGACGAGACCACCGGCGCGCAGCACCGGCACTGCCGCGTCGAGGGCCGTGAGGGCGGCCCGGCCGCCGGCGCGCTCGACCCGGATGGCGCCCATGCCGGCGACGATCTGCCGACTGAGCCAACCGCTCGGGCCTCGGCCGGTGAAGTACTCGGCCTTGGCCCAGAAGGTGACATGGCGCGGCGTCAGGCAGCCGAGGAACACCTCGTCGGCGACGGACAGGTGGTTGCCGGCGAGGATGGCGCCTCCCTGGCGGGGCACATGCTCCAGCCCTTGGACGCGGGGCCGCCAGCCCAGCCGCAGGGTGGTGCCGACGGTCAGTTTGCCGATGTCGTACAGCAGGGGCACGTCTTCTCCCGGTTCAGTGCGGCGCGGGGCCGAGGTGCGCGTCGAGCGCGGCCCGCAGCAGGGTGTCGTCGTCGGTGACGCCGGTGGCCAGCGGCAGGCTGCCCCAGGCCCAGAGCTGGGCGATGCCGTGCAGGTTGGCCCAGAGCGCGCCGGCCAGCACCGGGGCGGGCGCGGCGGCCGGCTGGCGTGCCTGGGCGACCAGGTCGACCAGGAGGGTGAACAGCGGCAGGCTCGTCTCGCGCAGCCGCAGACGACCGCTGGCCAGCAGGTCGTGGCGGAACATCAGCTCGAACATGCCGTGGTGTGCCGCGGCGAAGTCCAGGTACGTCCGGGCCAGCGCGACCAGGCGGGTACGCGGATCCGGGCCGGCCGCGCGCAGCGTCTCCTCGACGCGGGCGGTGAGGTCGGCGAAGCCCTCCCGGGCGATGGCGGAGAGCAGGTCGACGTGGGTGGGGAAGTAGCGGCGCGGGGCGCCGTGCGAGACGCCCGCCCGACGGGCGATTTCCCGCAGTGACACCGCCGACTGGCCCTCGCGCAGCACGAGGTCCACCCCGGTGGCCACCAGTCGGGCGCGCAGGCCCGCCTCCCCCTCGTTCATAGACAGTGTCTACCAGTCGGGCGTAGACGCTGTCTACTGCCAGTGTGGGGGTTTCAGCGGATGCGGGCCAGGATGCGGTCGGCGGGGGCCGGCCGGCCGAAATGCCAGCCCTGGGCGGCGTCGCAGCCGATCGCCCGCAGCCGCTCGGCCTGCCCGGCGGTCTCCACCCCCTCGGCGGTCACCGTCAGGTCCAGCGCGTGCGCCAGCGACACCAGCGAGGCGAGGATCCGCTCGTCGGTACGCCCCACCGCCGGCGAGCGCAGACCGGCCACGAACTCCCCGGCCACCTTCAGTTCGGTGACCGGCAGGTCCCGCAGGTACGCCAGGTTGCTGTAGCCGGTGCCGAAGTCGTCGATGGCGATGCGGACGCCGAGATCGGCCAGCACCCGCAACGCGCGCACCGGCTCCTTGGCGCTGCTCATCATCGTGCTCTCGGTGATCTCCAGCTGAAGTCGCTCGGGCGGCAGACCGGTCTGGCGCAGCAGCGTGCGGACCTCCTGCACCAGGCCGGGCCGGTGCACCTGCCGTACGGCCAGGTTGACGCTCACGAACGGCGCCTCGACGCCGTCGGACGACCACGCCTCCGCCTCGCGGCACGCCTCGGCCAGCACCCACCCGCCCAGCTGCACGATCAGGCCGGTCTCCTCGGCGAGCGCGATGAAGCTGTCCGGCCGCAGGACACCCAGCTCCGGATGGCGCCAGCGGACCAGCGCCTCCACGCCGAGCAACCGGCCGTCGCGCAGCGAGGTCAGGGGTTGGTAGTCGAGGTAGAACTCGCCCCGCTCCAGCGCGGCCGGGATGGCCGCCGAGAGGGCGTAGCGGGCCAGCTCGCGGCGGTTGCGCTCGGCGTCGTAGAGCGCCCAGCGCGCCCCGCCGGCCGACTTCGCCCAGTGCAGCGTGCTGTCGGCGGCCCGCATCAGGTCGCTGGGCGTGGCCCCGGCCACCTGCCGCTCGACGATGCCGATGCTCGCCGTGACCTGGAGTTCGTGCCCGTCGACAACCGCCGGTGTGCGGACCGCGGCCAGGGCGCTCTCGGCCACCTCCACCACGGCGTCGGTGCCGCTGGCCCCCTCCACCAGGATGACGAACTCGTCGCCGCCGAGGCGGGCCACCAGGTGCTCACCGAGGGCCTCGCGCAGCCGCTCGGCCACAGTGGTCAGCAGCCGGTCGCCCACCTGGTGCCCCAGGCTGTCGTTGACGACCTTGAAGCGGTCCAGGTCGAGGAAGCACACCCCCATGCGCTGGGCGCCCCGGCCCGGCTCGTTGAGCGCGGCGGTGAGTCGTTCGGTGAACAGCGTCCGGTTGGGCAGGCCGGTGAGCGGGTCGTGGGTGGCCTGGTGGCGGAACCGGGCCTCGCTGGCCCGCAGCGCCCGTTCGGCCTGCGTCCGGGCCATCATGGCGGCCCGACGGATCGACTCCTGCTCGTCGAGCGTCCGGTCGCGCAGCGCCCGGGCGTAACCGGTCGCCACGGCGGCCAGCAGTCGCGCCATCCGGTCCTCGACGTCCTCGGCCACCAGTCCCAGGTCCCGCACGAGCCGGAGCTGGATGACCTCGACCGTACGCCCCAGCCCCTCCGCGGACGCGATGTGCGCGGCGACCAACTCGGCGCCGACCCGGTGCCCGGCGCGCAGGTCGAACGGCTCGGCGAGCAGCGCGCCGGCCAGCTGCCCGGTGAGCCGGTGCAGGAGGGCTTCGAGCTGGGCCTGGGTCATCGGCAGGTAGCTCGTCCCGGAGACCGCCTTGGCCCACGCGCGGGCGAAGGTGCCCGGACGGGTAACCTCCCCGGGCGACTCAGTCACCGAGTCGTCCGACGCCGCCCATGAAGACCGCGCGCTCGGCGTCCTCCGCGCTCTCCGGGGTGTCCGGTCGCCACTGCGGCACCCAGACGACGCCCGGGTCAACCAGCTCGAACCCGTCGAAGAGCGCGGTCAGCTCGGCCCGGTTACGAATCCAGAGCGGACTGTCGGTACGCCGGTAGACCCGCTCGGCCTCGGCGCGCTCGTCCTCGCTGCGCCCGTCGTCGCTGGCCTGCGACAGCACCAGGTAGCTGCCGGGCACCAACGCGTCGCGCAGCGTCGCCAGCAGCTCCGCCGGCCGGTCGTCGTCGGAGACGAAGTGCAGGACGGCCACGACCATCACGGCCACCGGCTGGCTCAGGTTGAGCAGCTTGCGGACGTCGGGGTGCGCCAGGATCCGGTCCGGGTGTCGCAGGTCCTCCTGGACGACCACCGCGCGGTCGTTGCCGGCCAGGATCTCCCGGCTGTGCGCCACCGCGACCGGATCGACGTCCACGTAGACCACCCGCGACTCCGGGTCGATGCGCTGGGCGATCTCGTGCACGTTGCCGACGGTGGGAATGCCCGAGCCGATGTCGAGGAACTGCCGGACGCCGGCCTCGGCGAGATGGTGGACCGCTCGGCGCAGGAACGCCCGGTTGGCCTGCGCCATCAGCGGCGCCTCCGGGACGGCGGCCACCATCGCCTGCGCGGCGGCCCGGTCGGCGGCGAAGTTGTGCGATCCGCCGAGGTAGTAGTCGTACATCCGCGCGACGCTCGGGCGCTCGATGTCGATGGTGTCGGGTGCCCAGTCCGGCCGCTGCATGCGCTCAACCCCTTGAGTCCGCGACGCGGGCGTCGTCGCCCGCGCGGGTATTCTGCCCCCGACGTACCCGCCAGACCATAGCGTGCCGCCAGATTCCCGCCGACGTCGGTCGATACGCGAAGGTCCGCGCCGGCAGAGAGCCGGCACGGACCTGCGATCGCGGTGTCCCGCTCGACGAGCGGGCGCCGGTCAGAACTTCGGGGCGTCCGGTGCTTCCAGCAGGCCGAGCCGCAGCGCGGTCATCAGCGCCTGTGCCCGGTTGGCGGCGCCGAGCTTCTCGTAGAGCTTCGAGATGTGCGTCTTGGCGGTGGACTCGCTCACGAACAGCTGCTTCGCGATGCCCGCCACGCTCATCCCGTCAGCGAGCAGCCGCAGCACCTGCCCCTCGCGGGGCGACAGCTGCGGGCCGGACGGGGCGAGCCGACGCTTCATCGCCTCGGCCAGGTCGGCGGCGGTGAACGCGCTGGGCGAGGACGCGGCGTGCCGCGCGGCGGCCACCACCTCGTCGGCCGGGGCGGTCTTCGGCACGAAGGCGCTCGCGCCGGCCTCCAGGGCACCGAAGAGCTGGTCGTCGCCCGCGTACATGGTCAGCACCACGATGCCCATCGACGAGCTGGACTTGCGCAGCGCGCGGGTGGCCTCCAGGCCGCTGCCGTCGGGCAGCCGCAGATCCATGATCACCACGTCCGGCTGCAGGGCGCCGGCCTGGCGTACCCCCTCAGCCGCGGTCGCGGCCTCGCCGACGACCTCGAACTGGCGGTCGCGCTCGAAGGCGTGCCGCAGGCCCTTGCGAATCAGGTCGTGATCGTCGACAAGGAGAACCTTGGTGCGGGTGGCCGGTGTCGGACTTGTGGTCATCCTCGGGTTACTCCCCTTCTGGTGCTGCGCTGTCGCGCACGTTGTCGCGCCGGGACGAGGAACCGAGAACCACCGCCACGGTCGTGCCGCTGGGTTGCCGCGGCCTGATCTCCAACCGGCCCCGGATACGTTCCGCCCTCTCGGCCATGATCGCAAGACCGTACCGTCCGTCGGGGCGCTGGTCAGCCATCCCCTGACCGTCATCCGACACTTCAATTTGAGCGTACGGGGGGTCCACCTCACACGTGACCCAGAGATTCGAGGCCCCGGCGTGCTTGCGGGCGTTGGTCACCGCCTCCTGGGCGATGCGCAGCAACTCGGCCTCGGTGGCCGCCGGCAGGCGCGCGGTGGACTCGTCCAGCGACAGGTGCACCCGCAGCCCACCCGAGGCGCCAACGGTCCGGGCGTACTCGGCGATCGCCGCGGCCAGGCCGCCCTGGCGGTCCACCTCGCTGCGCAGCTCGAAGAGGCTCAGCCGCAGCTCGGTGATCACCCGGGTCACCTCGCCGCGCAGCGTACGCAGCGCCTCGGCGGTCTCGTCCGCGTCGTCGAAGACGGTGGCCAGGGCGTTGTCGATGCCGTAGCCGACCATCACCAGCTCCTGCGCCACCCCGTCGTGGATCTCGCGGGCCAGCCGTTGGCGCTCCTCGTTGGTGGCCAGCGAGCGGACCTCGTCGAACAGCAGCGCCGCCTCCAGCCGCAGCGCGGCCGGCCGGGTCAGTGCGGTCACCCGGGACACCACCGGCGGCGGGTACGCCTGCGCGACGTCCGCCTCCAGCACCACCAGCCCCACCGTGCGCACCCCGGCGACCAGCGGGACGATCAGCGCCGACACGTCCCCGCCCCGGTGGGAGCGCGACTGTGAGCGGGCGGCCGTCGTGGCCTGCTGACTGGCCCAGGCGTCGGCGATCGCCGAGTCCGCGTCCAGGGTCGTCTCCCAGTCCACCCGGTCCACCCCGGCCTGCGCGAGCACCACGAGCCGGCCCCCACCGCTGGCCGACAGCACCGCGCCCCGGTCCGCCCGGGCCACCGTGCGCAGCTCCTCCAGCAGGTGCTCGGAGATGCCGCCCGGGTCCAGGGTCGCCCCCGGCAGTTGCCGGGCCACCGTCCGCAGCTGGGTCAGCAGGCGGGTCGCCTCGGCGTACGGCTGGGGCTTGCCGTCGGCGCGCACGGCCATCACCCGGTGCAGGGTGCCGGCGGCGTAGAGCCCCAGCGCGGCGAGGATCAGCCACTGCGCGCAGACCGCGAGATAGCCCACCTGGCCGAGCTGACGCCCGCCGTCGACCTGGGTCAACGCGCCGCTGACCAGCAGCGTGCCGGCGGTCACCGCGAGCAGCGCCGCGCCCTCGCGGAAGCGGCGGCGCAGGGCGGTGACGGTCACCGGCACCGCCAGGTAGGGCAGCACCGCGGAGGCGCCGAGCCCGTCGACGGTCCCCCCGATCGACGCGACGGCGGCGACCTGGCTCGCGGCCAGCCCCAGCACCACCACCTCGGCCACCCGGCTCAGCGGCCCGATCAGCCGGTGCTGCGGGGCGAGCAGGGAGGGCGCCCCGGCGACCGCCAGCAGCGCGATCCACCACAGCTGGGTGACGTCGCGGGTGGCGAACAGGGTCAGGATCGCGACCAGCGCCAGCATCACCAGGCGGGCGGCCGCGGCGAGGGGATGCGGATGCGGTGTGGCGGATGCGGATGCGGGCACGTGACGGATGGTAGTCAGCCTCGGTAGATGTCGGCGATCTCCGCCGCGTACGTCTTGTGGACGACCTGTCGTTTGACCTTGAGCGACGGGGTCAGCTCACCCGTCGCCTCGGTGAAGTCGCGGGGCAGGATCCGGAAGACCTTGATCGCCTCGGCCTTCGACACGGACTGGTTCGCGGTGTCGATCGCGGACTGGACCTCGGCGCGCAGGCCCTCGTGCTCGCGCAGCTTCTCGACCGGGGTGTCCGGGGGCAGGCCGGCGCTCGCGAGGAACGTCGGCAACGCCTCCTCGTCGAGGGTGACCAGCGCGGCGATGAACGGCTTCGCGTCCCCGACGACGACGCACTGGCTGATCAACGGGTGAGCGCGGACCTGGTCCTCCAGCACGGCGGGGGCGACGTTCTTGCCGCCCGCGGTCACGATCAGCTCCTTCTTGCGGCCGGTGATGCTCAGGTAGCCGTCGGCGTCGAGCTGGCCCAGGTCGCCGGTGCGGAACCAGCCGTCGGCGCTGAGCGCTTCGGCGGTCGCCGCCTCGTTGTGCCAGTAGCCCTGGAAGATCAGCTCGCCGGAGATCAGGATCTCGCCGTCGTCCTCGATCCGGATGGTCACACCGGGCAGCGGTCGGCCGACGGTGCCGATCCGGGTGCCGGTGGGCAGGTTCGCTGCGGCGGCGGGCGAGGTCTCGGTCAGCCCGTACCCCTCCAGGATCGTCACGCCGACGCCGCGGAAGAAGTGACCGAGCCGGGCCCCCAGCGGTGCGCCGCCGGAGATGGCGTCGCGGCACCGCCCGCCGAGCGCGGCGCGCAGCTTGCGGTAGACGAGCCGGTCGAAGACCGCGTGCTGGGCGCGCAGCGCCAGGCCCGGTCCGCGCGGGGTCTCCAGAGCCTCGCTGTACGCGATGGCGACCTGCTCGGCGCGGGCGAAGACGCCGCCCTTGCCGTCGGCCTCGGCCTTCTGCTTGGCCGCGTTGTAGACCTTCTCGAACACCCGTGGCACCGACAGCACGAAGGTGGGGCGGAACTCCTGCAACTCGCCGACCAGGTTCTTGGTGTCGGCGCAGTGCGCCAGGGTGGCCCGCGCCTGCACCACGCCGATCTGGATGAGCCGGGCGAACGCGTGCGCCAGCGGCAGGAAGAGCAGGGTGGCCGCGCCGGCGTTGAACAGGTTCGGCAGCACCGGCACCGCGTTGGCGATGTCGGCGTACATGTTGCGGTGGGTGAGCACGCAACCCTTGGGGCGGCCGGTGGTGCCGCTGGTGTAGATGATCGTGGCCAGGTCGTTGGCGCGGACGGCCTTGCGGCGCCGCTCGACCTCGGCCAGCTCGACTGCGGCACCGGCGGTGACCAGCTCGTCGACCCCGCCGCGGTCGATCTGCCAGAGGTGGACCAGCTCGGGCAGGCGGTCGCGGACGCTGGCGACCAGGTCGGCGTGCGCGTCGGTCTCCACCACTGCGGCGACCGCGCCGGAGTCGGCCAGGATCCAGGCGGCCTGCTCGGCGCTGGAGGTCTCGTAGATCGGCACGGTGACCGCGCCGACCGTCCAGATGGCGTAATCGAGCAGCGTCCACTCGTAACGGGTGCGGCTCATCAGCGCGACCCGGGCGCCCGGGGCGACACCGGCGGCGATCAGGCCCCGGGCCACCGCCGCCACCTCGTCGCGGAACGCCAGGCAGGTCACCTCGGCCCAGGTCGTGCCGCTGCCGTCGGCCGAGCGCGTGGCGCGGGCGAACTGGACGGTGTCCGGCGCGGCCTCGGCGTTGTCCCAGACCGGATCGGTGAGGTTGGCCGCGTCGCCAACGGTGACGATCGGCGGAACGGAGAACTCGCGCACCTGCACTCCTTCGTGCTCGCACTGGCCGGGCCGCTGCCCATCCACGGTCTTCGGCTCTGTCGAAACCTACCCGGCGGGGGCGGCGCGGCGTACGGGCGGTACCCGCCGGGTAGCCTCCCCCCATGGCGGACTCCTCCACCCAGTCGATCATCATCGGCGCGTCACCGGACCTGGTGGCGGCGGTCATCTGCGACTTCCCGAGCTACCCGGAGTGGACCGAGGCGGTGCGCCACGCCGAGGTGATCGAGGAGTACGAGGACGGCTACGCCAGCCAGGTGCGCTTCGCGATCGACGCCGGCGTGATGGCCGACGAGTACGTGCTCGCCTACGAGTACGCCGAGGACCTGTCCCGCGTCGAATGGCACCTGCTGGCCCCCTCGAAGATGCAGAAGAGCCAGCGCGGCTCGTACGACCTGGTGGCGAACCCGGACGGGAGCACCACCGTGACGTACACGCTCGAGGTCGAGCTGTCGGTGGGGATGCTCGGCATGTTTCGGCGCAAGGCCGAGAAAATGATCATGGACACCGCGTTGAAGCAGCTCAAGCGCCGGGTAGAAGCACTCGGTGCGGCGCAGTGACGCGTCCGGCGGCAGGGTAGAGGAGCCGAGGGTGGGCGGAACGGATCCGGGTTCGGCCCGGGAAGAGGCGGAGCGTCTGGTCGCCACGGTGCTCGCGGGGGCGCGACTGGCCTCCGCCGGGTCGGCGGGCGGCGCGTTCGGCCCGCTGGGCGGGATGCTGGCCGGTGTCCTCGGTCACAGTGCCGCTCCGGGCGGCGGCACCCAGGGCGGTGGGGGTTTCGCCACCGGTTCGGCCGAATGCTGCGTCTGCCCGGTCTGTCGCGGCATCGCCGCGTTACGTGATCCGAGTCCGGAATTCGCCGAACGCCTTGCCACCGGCGCCGGAGACCTCGCGGCCGGCGTGGCCAGCCTGCTCCGGGCGTTCGCACCGCCGGAGCCGTCCCCGACGACCGCACCGCAGCCGTCCGCCCCGTCGCGGCAGACGCCCGCCGCGAGCAGCGGCGACGAGGCCCCGCCCTCCGCCCCGGCCGACCGGTCCGCCGACACCGACGACGAGCACGTGTGGCGCGATGCCACCCGCAGCGGGCATGATTCTCAGCCGGCGCCGGAGCGGGATGTCTGGTCGGTCGCCACCCGGACGGCGGACCCACTCGCCCCGGCCACCGCAGCACCCGTCGACGACGCCGGGTCGGTGGCCGCACCGGCGCCGACCAGCCGACCCGCAGTGCCCGCGTCGCGGGCGTCCGACGACACCGGCGCGGACGCGCCGGGCGGCGGCGCCTGAGCGCGGGACATCGCGATCCGGACCGGCGCGTCATCGGCGCGCGGACCGGACAGCACAGCAGAGGGGAGCGGCAGCGGTGACGCTGACCATCGGAGTCGACGTCGGTGGCACGAAGGTGGCCGGCGGTGTCGTGGACGACACCGGCACGGTTCTCGTGCAGAGCCGACGGGACACTCCCGCCGATGACGTCGGCAAGACCCGCGACGTCATCATCGAGCTGGTCGGCGAGCTGGCTGCCGGGCGGACGATCGAGGCCGTCGGTATCGGCGCGGCCGGCTGGATCGACGCCACCCGCTCGACAGTGCTCTTCGCCCCGAACCTCGCCTGGCGGGACGAGCCGCTGCGCGAGTACGTCAGCACCGCCGTCGGCCTGCCGGTGATCGTGGAGAACGACGCCAACGTGGCCGCCTGGGCCGAGTTCCGCTACGGCGCGGCCCGGGACGCCGACGACTCCATGATCATGTTCACGATCGGCACCGGCGTCGGCGGCGGCATCGTGCTCGGCGGCGAGCTGATGCGCGGCGCGCACGGCGTCGCCGCGGAGCTGGGCCACATGCTGGCCGTGCCGGACGGGCACCAGTGCGGCTGCGGGCGGCTGGGCTGCATCGAGCAGTACGCCAGCGGCAGCGCCCTGGTCCGCTTCGCCCGCGCGGGCGCCCGACAGGAACCCCAGCGGGCCGCGGCCCTGCTGGACCTGGCCGGCGGCGAGGCCGAGGCGATCACCGGCCACATGGTGACCGCCGCCGCGCAGGGCGGCGACCCGGTCTCCGCCGAGGCGTTCGCGCAGATCGGCCGGTGGCTGGGCACCAGCCTCGCCGACATGGCACAGATCCTCGACCCGCAGACCCTTGTCGTCGGCGGCGGCGTGATCGACGCCGGTGACCTGCTGCTCGGCCCGACGCGCCGCTCGTACCTCGACGCGCTCGCCCAGCGGGGCCGCCTGCCGGTGGCCGAGGTGCTCCCCGCCCAGCTGGGCAACAGCGCCGGGGTGATCGGCGCGGCCGACCTGGCCCGCCGGATCTGAGGGGGCCGGCGATGGGTGAGGCTGCCGGCGTACCGCTGCGCGTGGTGTCGTACAACATCCACAGCCAGCGCGACGACACGGCCGCGCTCGCGGCGGTGGTCCGGGCCGCGAGGCCGGACGTCGTGATCGTCCAGGAGGGGCCGCGTCGGTTCCGGTGGCGGCAGAAGTCCGCCACCCTGGCCGAGTCGTTCGGCCTGGTGGTGGCCGCCGGGGGCCTGCCCGCCCTGGGCAACCTGCTGCTGACCAGCCTGCGGGTGCAGGTGCGCGACACCCGTTGCCAGCGCTTCCCGCTGACCCCGGGCCGACACCTGCGCGGCGCCGCGTACGCCGAGTGCCGGGTCGGCGACGCCCGGTTCACCCTCGCCGGGTCGCACCTGTCCACCGACCCGACCGAGCGGCCCGCGCAGGCCGCCGAGTTCCGGCGGGGGCTGGACGCGGCGAGCAGCCCGGTGGTGGCCGGAGCCGACCTGAACGAGGGCCCGGACGGGCCGGCGTGGGCCACCGTGGCGCGTGGCCTGACCGACGCGGCGATCGCCGCCGACCGCGCGGAGCGGCTCACCTACTCGTGCGCCGACCCGCGCCGCCGCATCGACGCGCTCTTCGTCGATCCCCGGATCAGCGTTGTCGACTACGACGTGGTGGACACCCCGCAGACCCGCCGGGCCAGCGACCACTTCCCGGTCCTCGTCGACCTGCTGCTACCCACCGCCGGCTGACCCCCCCGTCTGGTATCCGTCGATCGGTCCGCTCCGGGGCTGGACATCCGGCTCCGATGTGGAGAGGATTTCGCGGCGACCGGCACCCGTGCCGCACAAAAGGAGATGTCCCGGTGTCCACCTCCACCGACCACGGCCGGCCCGACCCGGATGCGACCCAGTCCGCGCAGAGCCCCGACGGCCGTCCGCTCTCCGACCGGGGCGACACGGTCTGCGTCATCGGGGCCGGGGCCAGCGGCCTGACGGCCATCAAGAACCTGCGCGAGCACGGGTTCGGGGTGGACTGCTACGAACGGGAGACCGGCGTCGGCGGCGCCTGGAACTGGCGACACGACCGCAGCCCGGTGTACGCGAGCACCCACCTGCTGTCGTCGAAGCCGTTCACCCAGTTCCCCGACTTCCCGATGCCGGACTCGTGGCCGGACTACCCGCACCACAGCCAGCTCCTGGCGTACTTCGAGCGGTACGCCGACCACTTCGACCTGCGCTCGCACGTCTGGTTCGGCACCGAGGTGGTCCGGGTGGAGCCCGCCGAGGGCGACCGCTGGGACGTGACCACCCGCTCCACCGGCGGGTACGGCCCGGAGCGCACCTC
Organism: Micromonospora sp. DT63; assembly: GCF_049841615.1. Taxonomy (NCBI): domain Bacteria; kingdom Bacillati; phylum Actinomycetota; class Actinomycetes; order Micromonosporales; family Micromonosporaceae; genus Micromonospora; species Micromonospora sp. DT63. The sequence continues at coordinate 317,629 of NZ_JBNCKQ010000005.1, forward strand.
CCGGTACGCCGCCGTGGTCATCGCCAACGGGCACAACTGGTCGCCGAAACTGCCCCGCTACGAGGGCCTCGAGGAGTTCCGCGGCGAGATCATGCACGCGTCGTCCTACAAGGACCCGGCGCAGCTGCGCGGCAAGCGGGTGCTGGTGGTCGGCGCCGGCAACACCGGCTGCGACATCGCCGTCGAGGCCGCCCAGCAGGCGTCGCGGTGCTGGCACTCCACCCGGCGCGGCTACTGGTACGCCCCGAAGTACGTCCTCGGGCGGCCCGCCGACCAGGTCAACGACGCCCTGCTGGCGCTGCGTGTGCCGCTGCGGGTCCGCCAGTGGCTCTACCACTGGACGCTGCGCCTGACCGTCGGCGACCTGACGCGCTTCGGCCTGCCCAAGCCCGACCACCGGGTGTACGAGACGCACCCGATCGCCAACAGCCAGCTCGTCTACTACGTGGGCCACGGCGGGATCGCCCCGGTGCCGGACCTGGCCCGTTTCCGCTCGTACGCCGTGGAGCTGGCCGACGGCCGCGAGATCGACCCGGACCTGGTCATCTTCGCCACCGGCTACCTGCCCCGGTTCGAGTTCCTCGACGCGTCGGTGTTCGGCGACAGCGCCGGCACGGGCCGGCCCACGCTCTGGCTCAACGCCTTCACGCCGGGGCACCCGACGCTGGCGGTCGCCGGCCTCGTGCAACCGGACTCCGGGATGTTCACCCTGGCGCACTGGCAGACGGTGCTCTTCGCCCGGCTGTTGCAGGCCCGCCGGGACCGGCCCGAGCGGGCCGCGGCGTTCGCGCAGCGGGTGCGCGACCGGGCCGGGGAGCGTTACTCGGGGCAGGTCAAGGACAGCAGCCGGCACTGGTTCGAGGTCGGGCACGCCGACTACCTGCGCGCCGTCCAGCGCGCCCTGCACGACCTGGAGGCCAAGTGAGCGCGAGGAGTGAGCTTGCGAGCCCCGCAGTCGCGAACGGAAGGCAGGATCAGTGACCGAGCTGCGGATCATGCGGGGTCGGGAGTGGTCCCGGCCGGTCCGGCCGGCGCGACGCGAGGTGCTCAGCGCCGTTCCCGAGGTGGAGCAGGGGCGGCCTCCGCTGCTCTTCGTTCCCGGCTTCGGGCACGGCGCGTGGGCGTTCGCCGAGCACTGGCTGGGTCACGCCGCGTCGCGGGGCTTTCCGGCGTACGCGCTGAGCCTGCGGGGGCACGGCGCCAGCGAGCCGGCGCCGGAGGCGACGCTGCGCGCGTACGCCCACGATGTGGTCCAGGTGGCCGCGAGCCTGCCGCGCCAGGCGGTGCTGGTGGGGCACGGCGCCGGGGCGCTCGTGGTGGCGCACGCGTTGGCGCGTTACCCGGCGCGCGGTGCGGTGCTGGTGGCGCCGGTCTTCGGCGGCTGGGGGGTGCTCTCCGCGGCGGTGCGCCGCAACCCGGCCGGGACGTTGCCGGCGGTGTTCGGCGGGCCGTTGCGGCTCAGCCGCACGCAGTTGTTCAGCCGCGAGTTGGCCGACGAGGAGGCCCGGCGGTACGTGGCGCGGCTGGGTCGGGCGGGCCGGCGGGCGCAGTGGGCGCTGCTGGGCGAGCCGGAGGCCGAGCCGGCGGTGGGTTCGCCGCCGGTCCTGGTGCTGGGCAGCCCGGACGACCGGGTGGTGCCGGCGTCGACGTTGACGCGGATCGCCCGCCGGTACGGTTCGGCGCCGTTGCTCTTTCCCGGCATGGGGCACGACCTGATGCTCGACGCGCGCTGGGCCGAGCCGATCGACGCGATCCTGGACTGGCTGGAGAAGGAGCCCGCCGCCCGGTGAGTGGTCGCGCCGGTCAGCCGCCGGTGTGCTGCGCGGCGGAGGTGGCCCGGGTCGCCGGGTGCGGCACGAGGGGGGCGCCGTCGCCGCTGGTGAGGCGGCCGACCAGGGCGCCGCGCTCGTCCAGCGCGCTCAGGTAGGAGCGCGCCCAGGCCCGGATGTCGTGCTGGTGCAGGTGGGCGCGCATGGCCCGCATCCGTTCGGTGACGTCGGCGGGACTGGCCCGCAGCGCCGTGCGCAGCGCCTGCTTGAGCCCTTCCAGGTCGTGCGGGTTCACCAGGTACGCCTGCGACAGTTCGGCGGCCGTGCCGGCGAACTCGCTGAGCAGCAGCGCGCCCGTGTCGTCCACCCGGGCGGCGACGTACTCCTTGGCGACCAGGTTCATCCCGTCGCGCAGCGGGGTCACCGCCATCACGTCGGCGACCCGGTAGAGCGCGGCCAGCTCGGCCCGGTCGAAGGGCTGGGTGAGGTAGTGGATGGCGGGCTCACCGACGCGGCCGAACTCGCCGTTGATCCGGCCCACCTCGCGCTCGATGCGTTCGCGCAGGATCTGGTACTGCCCGACGCGTTCCCGGCTCGGCATGGCGACCTGCACCAGCACCGTGTCGCGGACCTTGACGTCGCCGCTGGCGAGCAGCTCGCTGTACGCCTTGAGGCGCTGCTCGATGCCCTTGGTGTAGTCCATCCGGTCGACGCTGAGGATGACCTGGCGGGGATCGCCGAGGTCCTGGCGGAGGCGGCGGGCCCGCGCGGCGACGTCGGGGCGGGCGGCGAGGGCGGCCATCTCGGCCGTGTCGATGGAGACGGGGAAGGCGCCGATGCGCACGACCCGGTCGTCGATGCCGATCCGGCGGTCGGTGGCGGGCAGCTCCAGCACCCGGGTGACCAGTTGGGCGAAGTTGTGCGCCGCCTGAGCGCGCTGGAAGCCGACCAGGTCGGCGCCGAGCATGCCGCGCAGCAGTTCGGCCCGACGGGGCAACTGCATGAACAGCTCCGGCGGCGGGAACGGCACGTGCAGGAAGAAGCCGATGCGCAGGTCGGGGCGCAGCGCGCGCAGCTGCCCGGGAACCAGCTGGAGGTGGTAATCCTGCACCCAGACCACGCCGCCCGGCTCGGCCACCTCGGCGGTCGCCTCGGCGAAGCGCTGGTTGACCCGCTGGTACGCCTCCCACCAGCGGCGGTGGTGCTCGGGTTGCTCGACGGCGTCGTGGTAGAGCGGCCAGAGGGTGGCGTTGGAGAAGCCCTCGTAGTGGTCGCGCAGATCTTCGTGGCTGAGGGCGACGGTGTGCATGTGGACGCCGTCCACGTCCGGCAGGGCGGGCGCGGCCCCGGTGCCCCCGGCCCAGCCGACCCAGGTCGCCGGGGTGTGCCGGAGCAGGGGGTGCAGCGCGCTGACCAGCCCACCGGGACTGCGGCGCCACTCGCAGGCGCCGTCGGGCGCCTGGCTGTCGTCGATGGGGAGGCGGTTGGCCACCACCACGAGGGAACTCTGTCGCATCTCGGGCATTCCGATCAGCAGAGGACTGACCGCCACGAGGAAGGGAAAACCGGTCAGTCAGCGGGGGAAGTGACGTACAGCGGTATTCCTACTGACAGTAAGTTACACCATTGTTACGCCCCGGGCGGGGGGCGTCGTCGTCCCGCCATGCGGTAGACGGCGCGCGGGTCAGACGACGGCGCCGTTGTCCGGGTCGTCGTCGTCCTCGTCGCCGGGGCGCAGCCGCCAGATCAGCGTGACGAAGCCGGCCAGGATGCCGGTGAACCCGAACAGGGTGACCGCCGAGCGGTCCACCGGGAGCAGCGACGGGAAGAGGAAGAGCACGAACCCGACGACCACCGCGAGCGCGCCGACCACCGCGTACTTGGAGATCCGGGGCAGTGGCGGGGGTGGCGGCGGGTGGTAACCCTCGTCCTCGTCGTCGTCGGGCAGATCGGCGCCGAAGGTGTCCAGACCGTCCAGCAGCGAGGGCTCGTCACCGCGGGTGCCCCGGCCGACCGAGATCCCGGAGAAGTCGGTGGCCGACGGCAGCCGGCGGACGTCGGTGGCTGTCGGCCCGGCCTCGTCGACGCCGGAGCGGGCGAGCGGACCGGCCGTCGACTCGTCCCGGGTTTCCCGGTCGTCGCGCTCGTCCACGTCCTCCGCTGCCGGCCAGGGGCGCTCGTCGGCGGTCGAGGTGGTGTGGAAGCCGGCCACGATCCGGGCCCACTCGGCGTCGATGTCCGGTTCGTCGCGGGCCGGCGGCTGCTCCGGGGTGCTCTCGTCGGCGAGCTGGGTGAGGTAGTCGCGGGCCGTGGTCAGGTGCGAGCGGTCGACGTAGAGCCGATCGACCGGGCGGGCCGGAACCGTCGTGGTGCGGGTGACGGGGTTGAGGTCGGCGGAGGGTTGCAGGTAAGCGGCGATCCCACCGGCCGCCAGGACGTCGAGCAGGTGCTCGCCGACGCGCGGATCGACGTCGCCGACGACGGCGTACTCGCTCGCGTCGAGCCCGTTGTCCCGCCGTCCCCGGCGGGCACCACCCGCTGACACCCGGCAATCCTCCTCAACGCGCCCTCGGCGCGGCCGCCCCTGCCCCCTCGGCGTCCGTCCGCACGCCGTGCTCTGAATCGTGACACGTCGGAGGCCGGTTCCGGGAGTGCGTTGTGTCGCGTCTTGGAAAGTCAGGGGCACTGCCGCAGGTCGCGGCGGTGGCTCTTTGTCCGTTCTTGCGCGACACGTGCGATCTCGGTGATCGTCGGCGACCGGGTGTTTCGACCCGCCCACACCGTGCCGACGATCGAAAAAATGAGAGACGTCGACGTCCGTTGTGGTGCGAGCGCGGGCTTCGTAGGCTCGTCGGCGACGGCGGCGCTCCCGGCATGGTGCTGTCGCGGGCACACCACGGGAAAGGACGCCGGTGCTCTACTGGCTGTTGAAGTACGTTCTCCTCGGTCCGCTGCTCAAGCTGATCTTCCGCCCGCAGGTGGAGGGCCTGCACCACGTGCCGGCGACCGGGCCGGTGATCCTGGCCAGCAACCACCTCTCCTTCTCCGACTCGATCTTCACCCCGTTGATCATTTCGCGGAAGGTCACCTTCGTGGCCAAGGCCGAGTACTTCACCGGCAAGGGGATCAAGGGCTGGCTGACGAAGATGTTCTTCGTCGGCACCGGCACCATCCCGGTGGACCGCTCCGGCGGCCAGGCCGCCCGCGCCGCCCTGGACACCCAGCTGCGGGTGCTGCGCGCCGGGGGAGTGGCCGGCATCTACCCCGAGGGCACCCGCTCCCCGGACGGGCGGCTCTACCGGGGAAAGACCGGGGTCGCGCGGCTCGCGCTGGAGAGCGGCGCGGTGGTGGTGCCCGTGGCGATGCTCAACGCCGACCAGATCCAGCCGCCCGGCACGCTCATTCCCCGGATCGACCGGGTGCGGATCCGCTTCGGCGCCCCGCTGGACTTCTCCCGCTACGCGGGGCTGGCCGGCGACCGGTTCGTCGAGCGCGCGGTCACCGACGAGATCATGTACGAGCTGATGGAGCTCTCCGGCCGCGAGTACGTCGACATCTACGCGCAGAAGCTCAAGCCGGTGCCCGCCTGAGTCGTCTCAGCAGGCCACCGCCGGCCCCGTCGGGCTGATCGGCCGGCCGGCCAGCGCCAGCAGGCCCGGGGCGTCGTTGCGCAGCGCGAAGGTGCGGACCTCGGCGCGCGGCACCCGGGCGCCCGCCGGGTCGCCGGCGCGGGTCAGCTCCGCCGCCGCGAGCGCCAGCGCCAGCACCCGGTCGCTGACGTCCGGAATCCGCCCGTACGTCTCGGCGGCGGCCAGGTGCAGCTCGGCCGCCCGCCGGTGGTCGCCGTCGGCCGCCGCCACCGCCGCCGTCACCGTCCGCAGCGCCGCCTCCGACCACGGCGTGCGATGTCCGACCCGGTCCAGCATCGCCCGGACCCGCACGGAGGTGTCCCGGCCGGCCAGAGCGGCGGCGTACGCGGCGGCGGCGATCCACTCCCCGCTGGCCAGCGCCGGCACCGCCGACCAGGACCGGTCCAGCTCGTCGATCAGCTCCGCCGCCTCGGCGTCGCGGCCCTGCAACGCCCGGCACAGCGCCGCCATGCTCAGCATCGTCCACCGCAGGCGGTGAAAGCCGCTGCGCCGCGCGGTGGACAGCGCGTCGGCCAGGTCGGCCGGGTCCTCGTCGTCGCGGAGCACCAGCAGACAGCAGCGCAAACCCCGCACCTGCATGTCCCAGCTGCCCGTCGGCGTGTCCACGAACGCCTCCGCGGCGGCGAGCAACCGGCCGAAGTCACCCTCGAACCACGCCCGCATCGCCTCGGCCGAATAGCTCGTGGTCAGCGTCTGGCCGCTGGCCGTACGCGCCGGCGCGGCCGAGAGCAGGGCGTTCGAGCGCAGCCAGTCACCCTCCTCGCGGATCGCCCAGGCCAGGTTCTGGGTGGCCCGGGGCAGCGCGAGCAGCTGACCGGCGCGGGCGAACTCGACGATCGCGTGCAGCTCGTCCAGGCCGACCCGGTCACCGGCCTGGTAGCGGGCGGTGGCCGCGGTGATCCGCGCGTTGGTGCGCGCCTCGGTCAGGCCCAGCCGCTCCGCGATCTCCGCCGCGGTGTCCGCCGCCGACACGGCCGGGTCGCGCTCGTAGTTGAGCATGTGCAGGCGGCCCAGCTCGGCGTACGCGTCGGCCTTCTGCGGGCTGTCCGGCAACGGCTCGAACAGCTGGACCGCGCGGTCCAGGCAGGCCAGCGCGTCACCCCGGTCCGCGCGCAACCAGGCCGCCTGACCGAGCAGCGTCCACGCCCGTGCGGCACACGCGTCGTCGCCGTGCGCCGACAGCCGGTCCGCCAGCGCGTGCACCTGCTCCGGTCCGCCGCCGGACAGGAACGCGTTGCCGTCGCGGTAGAACGAGATCTCCGTACTGAGCAGCTCCAGCTGGAGCCGGCCCACCGGGTCGCTGTCGTCGGCCAGGCCCAACGCCCGGCCCGCGTGGCTCGCCGCCGCGTCCAGCCCGTGCAGGGCGTACGCCCGCCGGGCCGCCCGGTGCAGCGCCTGCCGCGCCGGCCCCGCGTACCGGCGGACCTGCATGCCGAGCGAGCGGGCGATCTCGTGGGCCGCCCAGCGGTGGTGGGCGAGCACCTCCGCCAGGTCGGTGTCGCGGCTGTGCGACAGCGCGTCGAGCCAGTCCGCGGCCCGCTCGTGCCGCGCCACCCGCTCGGTGCGCGGCAGCCGCTGGTAGCAGACGTCGCGCACCAGCACGTGCCGGAACCGGAACTCCGCCTGCCCCGCCATCGTCGACGCGGCCTGCTCGTGCACGAAGTCGCGCTGCTCCAGCCGGCGCAGCGCGCGCTCCACCGACTCGACCGGCTGCCCCAGCGCGGCGGCCACCGCACCCGGCCAGAACTGCACCCCCACCACCGAGGCCGCCAGCAGCACCGCGCGGTCCTTGGCGTCCAGCAGGTCCACCCGGTTGGCGATCACCGCGTGCACGCTCTCCGGCATGGTCAGTTCGAGCTGCTTGTCCAGCGACCAGCCCCGCCCGGACTGCCGCAGCGCGCCCTGTTCGATGAGCATCCGGACGTACTCGTGGGCGTAGAGCGGGTTGCCGCCGGCCACCTCGATGAGCGGGGTCAGCATGTCGGCGGAGAACGCCGCCTGGCCGAACAGGTGCGCGTACAGGGCGGCGATGCCGGTGTCGCGCAGCGGAGGCAGGGTGATGGTCACCGAGCCGGTGATGGTCCCGGCCCAGCTCGGGTCCCGGTCGACCAGTTCCGGGCGGGCGGTGCAGAGCAGCAGCAGCGGCGCCTCGCGGGCCGCCGCCCCGAGCAGTTCCACGAAGCGCAGCATCGCGTCGTCGGCCCAGTGCAGGTCCTCGAAGACCAGCACGGTGGGGCGGCGGGCGGCCAACGCCAGCAGGAACCGCCGCCACGCGGACTCGGCCTCCTCCGCCGGCAGCGGCGTGCCGGGCAGCCCGACCAGCGGGCGCAGGGCGTCCACCACCCGGTCGCGCTCGCCCGGGCCGATCAGCTCGCCCACGGCGGCGGCCAGCCGCTGCGCCGCGCTGGCGGCCGGGTCGGTGTCCAGGATGCCGGCCTCGGTCTTGACGATGTCGGCCAGCGCGGCGAACGTGACGTTCTCGCCGAACGGCGGGCAGCGCCCCGTCCGCCATGTCAGCGGCTCGTCGACCAGCCGGCCCGTGTGCCGGTACAGCTCGCGCAGCAGCCGGCTCTTACCGATGCCGGCCCGGCCGAAGATCGTCACCACCTGCGGCAGCCGGTCGCGCAGCGACCGGTGCAGGGCGTTGACCAGCATGCCCAGCTCGTGCTCGCGGTCGACCAGCGGCGTGGTGTCCGGCTCTCGATCGGTCGGCAGGCGGCGCAGTGGGGACAATGCGAGCCACACCTCGGTCGGCGACGACCGGCCGCGCAGGGTGACCGGGGGCTGCTCCTCGTAGCGGATCGTGTCCCTGGTCAGCGCGTGCGTGGTGCCGCACACCAGCACCCCGCCCGGTGGCGCGACCGACTGCATCCGGGAGGCGGTGTTCACCACGTCGCCGGCCACGATCGCCTGCCCGCCGTCCCGGGCGGCGGCCACGTCGACGAGGGCCTCCCCGGTGGCCACCCCCACCCGGAACCGCATCTCGGTGCTACCCGTCGGCGCGAACCGGGTGAGCACCCGTTGCAGCTCCAGCCCGGCCCGGACGCAGCGCAGCGCGTCGGTCTCGGTGGCGATCGGGGCGCCGAACAGCGCCATCACCGCGTCGCCGATGTACTTCTCCACCACCCCGCCGTACTGGCCGACGACCCGGCGGGCCGCGGAGAAGAAGCCGGTCTGCATGCCCCGGACCTGCTCCGGGTCGGCCCGCTCGACGTACGGGGTGAAGTCGATGAGGTCGACGAAGAGCACGCTCACCCGGCGGCGGTCCTCCTGCGGGGCGACGGCGGCCGGCCGGTCCGCGCCCGGCCGGGGCGAACCGCACGAGGTGCAGAACGTGACGTCCGAGGCGAGGGGGCGCAGGCAGTGCGGGCACACGGCACCGAGCTCGGCACCGCAGCCACCGCAGAAGCGGTCGCCGTCGGCGGCCGTGCGTCCACAGCGCCCACACTGCGCGGCGATGACACACCCTCCATGGCGATCCGGGCCGACGCCCCCCGTCGTCCCGTCACAGGGCAGTATCACCGCCCACGTGGCTGTCAGGTAACCGGCCTGTTGGCTTGTGGACAGTCCACCTTGGGTCCGGCGGACTACATTCAGTCCGCCACATCTTCGATCAGCGACCAGAGGGGGACAGGTCAATGGTGTACGTCAAGCTCGAGAGCGACTGGACCGACGGCAACGGGGTCAGCCACTCCGCGGGCGAGTCGGTCGACGTCGACGCCGCCACGCTCGCCACGCTCCAGGCCGAGGGCATCGTCAGCGAGCAGTCGAACGGCCCGGGCGGCGACAGCAAGGGCCCGAACAAGTGGGCCGGCCCGGGCAGCCCCGGCGTCTGAACCGCGCGTCGGTGACGCGACGACACGGCCGGGCCGCCCACGGGTGACCCGGCCGTGTCGTGTCGTGGTGCGCTGCCCGTCGGTGCGGCTCAGCGGTCGGTTACGCCGACGCTGCGGTGCGGCTCAGCGGTCGTTCGCGGCGCGCTCAGCGGTCGTTCATGCCGGCGCGGCGGCGCAGCGCGGCCACGTCGGTGACGACGATCCGGCGGCCCTCGGTCCGCAGCCAGCCCCGGCTGGCGAAGGAGCCGATCGCCTGGTTGACGCTCTGGCGGGAACCGCCGGCCATCTCGGCGAGCTGGCTCTGGTTGAGCTCGATCGTGATCATCGGGGCCTGGCTCTCGCCGGCCAGCCGGACCAGTGTCTTGGCGACCCGGCCGGGCAGGTCGAGGAAGACGTGGTCGGCGTTCTGCTCGGTGAGCCGACGGATCAGGCCGCCCAGCGAGCGCATCACCGCGTCCAGGATGCGCGGGTTGGAGTGCACGAGTTCCATGAACGCGCCCCGGGACAGGGCGAGCGCCGCGCAGTCCTCGATGGCCTCGGCCGACGCGGACCGGGTGGAGGCGTCGAGCAGGGAGACCTCGCCGAGCACGTCCGGAGGACGGATCACCGACAGCACCGCCCGCTCGCCGGTCGGCGCCGTGCGGAAGACGGCCACCGCGCCGCGGCGCAGCACGATCAGCGACTCGCCCGGGTCGTTCTCCACGAAGAGCAACTGACCCTTGCGGTAGGTGCGCGGAACAGCGGCCGCGATGACGCGCTGGCGCACCTCGGGCTCCAGCCCGGCGAACATCTCGACACCCGTGAGCGCGTCACCCGGCTCCGGCAGGCGCATCTCCACGGCCCAACCCCTCCCCGGTCATGGACCACACAATCGCTCACCGGGTGAACCTGATGGCCCTGACAAGGTGAACTGACACCGATTCGGCATCCGGTAGCGGTACACATCAGATCATGACGGTCCAGTCGCTTGCTGTACACCCCTCGAAGCACTTCCGTGACCGTCGCGAGCTGCGGCGTACTCCCTGCACCGGCCCCCGCCGGCCGCTGCCGGCCGGCGGTGGGCGAGGATGGCCGGAATGGTCTACCGCTACTTCTACGACTGCGAGTTCATCGAGGACGGCCGGATCGTCGACCTCGTGTCGATAGGTGTCGTCGACGAGTACGGCCGCGAGTTCTACGCGGTCTCCACCGAGTTCGACGACTCCCGTGCCGTGCCCTGGGTCCGACGCAACGTGCTGGACCGGCTGCCGTCTCCGGCGGACCGGGCCTGGCGTTCCCGGGAGCGCATCCGTGACGACCTGTACGACTTCCTCATGGAGCCGGTCCGGGACCGGCCGGGGGAGCAGCTGGAGCTGTGGGCCTGGTACGCGGCGTACGACCATGTGGTCCTCGCCCAGCTCTGGGGGGCGATGCCGGCGCTGCCCCGGGAGATCCCCCGGTTCACCAAGGACCTGCGCCAGCTCTGGGACGACCGGGGCCGGCCGACCCTGCCGGACGCGGACGCGGCCCGGCACGACGCCCTGGTCGACGCCCGGCACAACCTGGCCCGCTGGCGGGCGATGACGGCACGCTGAGCGGTCGTCGTACCTTTGTAGGTTTGACCGGTTCTGTCCCGGGCAACGGTTCGACCAGTCGAGCCGAGGGAGACTGCCATGAGCAACGATCCGACCAGCATCGCCGAGGCCCGGACGCGGGTCACCGAGCTGGTCCGCGCCGCACGGATCTGCATGCTCACCACGATCGCACTGGACGGGCGCCAGGTGAGCAGGCCGATGGGGCTGCAGGAGGCCGAGTTCGACGGCGACCTGTGGTTCTTCGCCTACGCCGACTCCGCCAAGGTGCGTCAGATCCGGGTCAACCCGGAGGTCAACGTCGCCTTCTCGGACCAGAAGCACAACGCCTGGGTGTCGGTCTCGGGCACCGCCAACGAGGGTTTCGACGCCGAGCGCGCCCAGCGGCTGTGGAACCCGGTGCTCAAGGTCTGGTTCCCGGACGGGCTGGACACGCCCGGCCTGACCCTGATCAAGGTGCACGCCAGCTCCGCCGAGTACTGGGACTCGCCGAGCAGCACCGTGGTCAATCTGCTCGGGTTCGCGAAGGCCGCCGTCACCGGCCAGCCGCCGGAGGCCGGCGAGAACCGCGAGGTGACGTACTGACCCGCCGCCCCCGGGGCGCGCTGTCGTCGCGCAGGTAGGCCGACTACAGTTCGCAGTGACGGCCCGCCCCGGGCCGGCAATGGCGCCGATGGTCTGACCTGACACATACCTGGGGCATATCGGGCTTTACCTGATGCTCCAGGAGGATGAGCGGATCATGCGTATCGGCGTGCTCACCGGCGGCGGCGACTGCCCAGGTCTCAACGCGGTCATCCGGGCGGTGGTCCGCAAGGGCGTCGCCACCTACGGTCACGAGTTCGTGGGCTTCCGGGACGGTTGGAAGGGCCCGCTGGAGGGTCTGTCCCGTCCCCTGGGCATCGCGGACGTCCGCGGCATCCTGCCCCGTGGCGGCACCATCCTCGGTTCGTCCCGGACCAACCCGTTCAAGATCGAGAACGGCGTCGAGCGGATCAAGGACAACCTCGCCGAGCAGGGCGTGGACGCGCTGATCGCGATCGGCGGCGAGGACACCCTCGGCGTGGCCACCAAGCTCTACGAGCTGGGCGTGCACGTGGTCGGCGTGCCGAAGACGATCGACAACGACCTCGGCGCCACCGACTACACCTTCGGCTTCGACACCGCGGTCAACATCGCGATGGAGGCCATCGACCGGCTGCACACCACCGCGGAGAGCCACCACCGCACCCTGGTCGTCGAGGTGATGGGCCGGCACGCCGGCTGGATCGCCCTGCACGCCGGCCTGGCCGGCGGCGCCAACGTGATCCTGCTGCCCGAGCGTCAGTTCGACGTCGACCAGGTGGCCGGCTACGTCGAGAAGCGCTTCCAGCACCAGTACGCCCCGATCGTCGTGGTCGCCGAGGGCGCCCAGCCGCTGGACGGCCAGATGGTGCTCGCCAACCAGGAGCTGGACTCGTTCGGCCACGTCCGCCTCGGTGGCATCGGCCAGTGGCTCGCCGAGCAGCTGGAGGCCAAGACCGGCAAGGAGGCCCGCACCGTGGTGCTGGGCCACATCCAGCGCGGTGGCACCCCGACCGCCTTCGACCGGGTGCTCGCCACCCGCCTGGGCCTGCAGGCCATCGACGCGGTCAACGACGGCGACTGGGGCAAGATGGTCGCGATGCAGAGCACCGACATCGTCCGGGTGCCCCTCGCCGAGGCCACCCGCGAGCTCAAGACCGTGCCGCTGGAGCGGTACGCCGAGGCCGAGGTCTTCTTCGGCAGCTGATCGACGGTAGGACGGCGCGGCGGGCCACCGGTCCGCAGCTGGTCAACGGCACGACGCGGCGGGCCGGTTGGTCCGCCGCGCCGTGCTCCGACGCGAGAGGGGTACGGCCGAGATGTCAGCCGAGGTGCACACGGTCGCGGTGATCGGCGCCGGCAAGATCGGCGAGCTGATGCTCTCCGGGCTGCTGCGCTCCGGATGGCCGGTGGAACGGCTGCTCGCCACCGCCCGCCGCCCGGCCCGCGCCGAGGAGCTGACCGCCCGCTACGGCGTACGGGTGGTCGACAACCTGGCCGCCGTCGACGAGGCGGCCGTGCTCGCGGTCTCGGTCAAGCCACAGGACGCCGCCGCGCTGCTCGACGAGATCGGGCCCAAGGTGCCCGCCGACAAGCTCGTCATCTCGCTCTGCGCCGGGCTGCCCACCAGCTTCTTCAACCGCCGGCTGCCCGAGGGCACCCCGGTCGTCCGGGTCATGACCAACACCCCGGCGCTTGTCGACCAGGCGATGACCGCCATCTCGGCGGGCGCGTACGCCACCGGGGAACACCTCGCCCTGGCCGAGGAGATGTTCAAGCCCCTCGGCCAGACGATCCGGGTGCCCGAGTCACAGCAGGACGCGGTCACGGCGCTCTCCGGCTCCGGCCCGGCCTACTTCTACCTCCTGGTCGAGGCCATGATCGACGCCGGGATCCTGCTCGGGCTGCCCCGGCAGGTGGCGCACGAGCTGATCGTGCAGACCGCTATCGGCTCCGCCGTGATGCTGCGCGACTCCGGCGAGCACCCGGTCAAGCTGCGCGAGGCGGTCACGTCGCCGGCCGGCACCACGATCTCCGCGATCCGCGAGCTGGAGAAGCACGGCGTACGCGCGGCGCTGCTCGCCGCGCTGGAGGCCGCCCGGGACCGCGCCCGCGAACTGGCCGCCCAGGCCGACTGACTCCACCGAGCGGCCCGCACCCGCCGACCGACACCGCCCGGGACGTCCTCGCCGCCGGCAGCGCCGAGTCGCCCGGCCTTCCCGTGACCTCCGCCGCGCCACTCGCGGGGCATGCGCGGCACGGCACGTGGCGCATACTGGCGGCGTGTTCACACTCGCTCAGGCCCGGCACCTGGTGGCCACCCTGCAGCCGCGTGTCGACGAGCTGATCCGGCTCCGCGCCGACCTCGCCGAGCTGCGTGTCGACCTGGCCGACCACGGCGTCAGCGCGCTCGGCGGACTGGCCGAGGTGAAGGGGCTGGAGGCCCGGCTGCACGCCGTCGTCGAGGAGCTGCACCAGCACGAGATCCAGGTCAAGGGCATCGCGCCGGTGCTGCTCGACTTCCCCGGCGAGCGGGCCGGCCGTGCGGTGCTCTGGTGCTGGCTGGAGGGCGACTCCGACGTGCGCTGGTACCACCGCGCCGAGTGCGGCTTCGCCGGCCGCCGCCCGGTCTGACGCCGGCCTGCCGCTCTGACGTCGGCCCCGCCCGGTCTGGCGTCGGCCTCGCCCGGTCTGGCGTCGGCCTCGCCCGGTCTGGCGTCGGCCTCGCCCGGTCTGGCGTCGGCCTCGCCCGGTCTGGTGTCGGCCCGCCCGGCGGTGATCGACTCGGGATCCGGGAATCCGGGGTGTCGGGCCGGGCCGGACACCCCGACCTCCCGCACGCCGAGGTGATCAGCCGTCGGCGATCGCGAACACCACCACGTTGTCCCGGTAGTGCCCGCGCCGCCGGTCGAAGTCGCCCCCGCAGGTGACCAGACGCAGCTCCGCCCCGGGCGTCGGGCCGTACACCACGGCCGTCGGGAACCGGTCCTTGCGGGTACGCAGCGATCCGGTCACCCGGAACGACAGCCACCGCCCGCCGCGCCACACCTGGACCAGGTCACCCGGACGCAGCTCGTCGAGCCGGGCGAAGACCGCCGGGCCGCTGCGCGAGTCCAGGTGCCCGGCGAGCACGGCCGGGCCGGTGTCGCCGGGTGCCGGGCCGCCGCCGTACCAGCCGGCCGTGTCGAACTCGGCCGGCGGAACGAGTACGCCGGCGCGGTCCAGGCCGAGCACCGTGAGCTCCGAGTCGACGCGGATGCGCGGCACGCGTACCCGCGTGGGTGGACCTGCCGGCCGCGGCGGCGCGGCCACGGACGGGCAGCCGTCGGCGCAGCCGGGGTGCCAGCTCGCGGCCGGCGGCGGCGGGCCGGTGGTGGCCAGCCCGACCCCGGTGCCGGCGGCCAGGCAGACCGCCGCGCCGGCCGCGACCAGCGCGGCCAGCGGCGCCCGGCGGTCGCGATGCCGTCGGATGGCGGCGGCGGGCCCGATGCTCACCAGGTGGTGCGCCGCCGCCGGCGCCACAGGAGCAGACTCGCCGCGCCGGCCGCCGCGGCCAACCCGCCGGCCACCAGGGGGTACGCGCCGAACCCGGCGTCGGACGTGCCGCCCGCACCGGTGTCCACGCCGCCGGCCGGTGCGACGGTGCCGCCCTCGGCGTCGCGGCGCAGCTCGGCGGTGAGGCCGCCCTGCTTGTCGTCGAGCACCAGCAGCGAGTAGACCGCGCCGCCGGTGAGCCGCACCTCGGCGTCGGTGCTCGGGCCGCCCGCGCCGGTGAGCCGCAGCTTCCAGGTGCCCGGCTCGACCTGCTGGTAGTCCGTGGTGGTGGCGAACTGCACGCCGTCGGCGATCGTCGGCCCGTCAGCGGCGGCGACGTCGAGAACGGGTGTGCGCACCGACGCCTGCACGACGCGCACCTTGGCCCGGCCCTGGGTGGGAGCGCTCAGATCGTCGGTGAGCACCCGCAGCCCCAGGTCGGCGTGCCGCCCGACACCGGCCACCGTGTACGCGCCGCCACTGGTCACCGCCACCTCGGTGGTGAGCACCGGCGGCTCGCTGGCGGGCGTGCCGGCCTCGCGCATCGCCACCGCGTACCGCCCCGGGGGCAGCCGGAGATAGTCGGAGACCACGCCGTAGCCGACGCCCGGGAACACCCTCGGCTTCGCGGCGCCGGGGGCGGCCAGGTAGACGTCGACGGCCGGGGTGTCGGGGGAGAGGTGGGCGAGGCGGACGTAGCCGACGGTGTCCGCGCTGGCCGGGGCCGCCGCGGTGGCGGCGAGGGCGGTGCCGAGCAGGAACGCGCCAGCGCCGGCGAACAGCCGGCGGGACGCGGTACGGAGCGTGTGCATGTCGCCTCCGGAAGGGCACGTTCGGTGAGCGGGCGGCAACCCACGGACAGAGTCCCGTGTGTGGGACTCCGACGCAAGTTGTGCGCGCAATGTTTCTTCGCGCCGCGCCGCGCCGCTGCCTGCGCTACCCCGCGCCGCTGCCCGCGCTGCCTGCCGCAAGATCGTGCTCGATCCAGGATGTAGTGGTCTCGGCGTCGGGAGGATGCCACTACATCCAGGATCGAGCGCGATCTTGTAGTGCGGCGCGAGGAGATCCCGACCCAGAACGCCGGGCTGGTGCCGCTACCGCACCGCGAGGAAGCCGAACAGGTCCGGCACGCCTCCCGAGCCGGCCTCGACGAACCGGACCGGTCGGAGGCCGGCGGCCACTGTCGCGTTGAGCAGGTCGGCGAGCGGCACGTGCCAGGCGCCGACCCGGACCCGGACGCCGCCGGTGTTCCAGCTGTCGAAGCTACGTGACCTGTCGGCGTAGCGTTCGTCGACGACGACGCTCGGGTGGCGACCCCAGTCGGCGAACGCGCCCACGAAGCACGGGTGCACGCCCACGTGCACGAACCTCCCGCCCGGGCGCAGCACCCGGCCGACCTCACGCAGCACGGCCGGGTAGTCGGGCACGTCGGTGCTGGACAGGACGCACATCGCGGCCGGCAGGGAGGCGTCGGCGACCGGCAGGGCGGCGGCGTCCCCCCGGGCCACCGGCAATCGATCGCGCGCGTGCCGCAACTGCCCGCCGGACAGGTCCACACCCACCGGTGTCCAGCCCAGGTCGCCAGGCACGGACGCGTGCGCGCCGGTGCCGCAGCAGATGTCGAGGCAGGGCCCCTCGCCCGTGCCGAGCAGGTCCGCGACGGCGGTGTGCACCCGCCGGAGATAGTCGCCACCGCCCGAGATGAAGCCCTCGTACCAGTCCGCGTGAGCGTCGTACGCCGGTGTGCTCGTCGCTCCCATCCGCCGATGCTACTGACGCACGCCCGGCCCCCCGTCCCCGTTCTTCCGAGGGCAGACACGGCCGGATCGTCCCCGCTGGCTACTCCGCTTCGGCCACGAAAACGCCCTGCCCCTGTTGGCCGTAGACCAGGTTTCGTTGGTGCAGTTCGCGTACGGCCCGGTAGGCGGTCGATCGTGCCACGTTGTAGATCTCACCAATTTCCGAGACCGAGGGCAGTTGATGGCCGGGCGGGTACTCCCCGGAGTTGATTCTGCGCGCGATGTCGTCGGCGACACGGAGGTAGTGCGGTGGCCTGGTAGGCATGATCGGCTCTCCTGGACTTCAGCGAAGATCATGCTTCCAGCCGGGGCCTGGGCAGGACAAGTGGCGACGCGACTCGACTGAGCACAGTGAGAACTTGACTACAGTGAGACAGTGGATACAGTGAGACAGTGATCGGACTCTTCTGGACTTCAGCACCCCGAGGTTTTCGATCCATCCACCCCTGGAGGGCGCGAAGCATGGCCTCCGCCCTCCAGGGTGTGCATCTCGTGACCTCGGGAAGGTGCGTGCGATGGCGATCGACGAGCCGGTGTCCAGGGCGACGGAACTCTTCATGGCCGAGCGGGTCCTCGACGCTCACTGGTCCCGAGTGCATGATCGACCCTGGCCGACGGGCGGCTGTCTGGAGTGTCAAGGTCAGCACGACTGTCCGCAGTTGGACTGGGCCCTCGGAATCGTGGCGGACGTCGCCTCGGTGCTCTTTCAGAAATAGCGTCTACGCCCGACAGTCGAGGCCGTGAGCGCCTCCGTTGGACCGCCTGGCCAACGGTTGACGGGCCATCGCTCGGCCTCGCGTTCGCCTATTCTCGGGCGATGCGGGATCGCCGGGTGGCGCTGGCGTGGGCGGCGTTCGTCGTCGTCGCGCTGGTGTCCTGTGTGCTCGTGCTCAGGCGCGGTGACCGACTCTCCGACCTGCACATCTACTACGGCGCGCTGTCCGATCTGCACGCGGGCCGGCCGCTGTACGAGTACCGCGCCCGAAACGGCGGGCCGTTCACCTATCCGCCGTTCGCCGCCCTGGTGCTGGCCCCGATCACCGCAGTCAGCGAGGGCGTTCTCCAGGGCGTCTGGCTGGTGGCGACGTGCGCGGCGGTCGTCGCCATCGCCGCGATGGTCGGTGTCGCGCTGAGCACCGATCGGTCGCACCGCCCACTGGTCGTCGCGGTGGCCGCCACGGTGTTGATGCTGTCGGCGCCGGTGCAGAGCAACCTGCGGTTCGGGCAGGTCAGCGTCTTCATCGTGATGCTGGCACTGCTGGACGGGATGGGCGTCGGCCCACCCCGGCTGCGCGGGGTGCTCGTCGGGGTGGCCGCGGCGATCAAGCTGACCCCGCTGCTGTTCGTCGCGTACTTCCTCGCCACCGGGCGCTACCGCGACGCCGGCCGCGCGGTGGCGACGTTCGGCGCCTGCGCCGCGGTGGCGGCGGTCGTGCTGCCCGCCGAGAGCTGGACGTACTGGACCGAGGCGGTCCGGCAGACCTCGCGGATCGGCAACCTGGCCTCGCTGGGCAACCAGTCGGTGCACGGGATGCTGTTGCGCATCGGGGTCGACGAGGCGGCGCTGCCCGTGCTCTGGGCCGGGCTGGTGGCGGTGATCTGCGGGGCGGCGCTGCTGCGCGCCCGGCGGTTGGCCGGGCAGGGCCGGCCCGGGCACGCGGCGATCCTCGTCGGCTGCGCCACGGTGGCCGCGTCCCCGGTGTCCTGGACCCACCATCAGGTGTGGCCGGTGCTCGCCGCGATGCTGCTGGTCGGCGCGTCCGGCATCACCCAGCGGGTGGCCGGCGCGGCGTTGCTCGCCGCCATGGTCGTCTCGCTGGGCGCCGTCCTCGGCCCGGTGTCGACGCGGCCGGGCGTGCAGTTCCTGTTCGAGAACGCCCGAGCCGTCGGCGTGTGCCTGCTGTGCCTGGCCGGTTTCGGCGGTGTCGCGGTCGCGGCCGTCCGGAGCAACAGGCGATCCGCCGCCGGCCGGGCCTGGCTGCGGGTGGGCGTCTCGGCCGTGGTGGCTCTCGCCTTCTTCGCCGTGCAACCGCTGCCCGCCGGAGCGGACCCCACGTTCAAGGCGTACGTCCTCGACGACGTCGCCAATCCACGATATTTCTTCGTCTGCCGAGGCCCGGCCGAGTGCGCCGCCTACGCCACCGACGCGCCGGTCACCTTCGGCACCCGTGCCGAGAAGACGAAGGTCCGGGTCAACGGTGTGGTCTCCGCGCGGGTGGCCCGGCTGGCGTACTACTCCGCCCCGGGCGGAGCGCCCCGGGACATTCCCCTGCTGGCGGCCTACCCGGGTACGCGGACGTTCTCGTTCCGGTCGGCGAGCATGGCGCAGGGCCGACTCGTCGCGTACGCCGTGGACGGCCAGCCCATCGCCAGCTACGACGACGAACTCGCCGCCGCCCTGGAGACGGCCACCCGGTAGGCGGTCGTCCCAGGACGGCGGCGGTGCTCAGCGGGTGGCGGCGGCCAGCGCGGCGCGCAGTTTCTCGGCGTCACTCGACGCGGGGTGCTCCCAGTCGGTCGGCGTGGCGGCGTAGAGCGTGCCGTACGCCGGGGTGTCCGGCTGGTAACGCCACCCCTCGGCCAGCGAGCCGGCATCCACCGTGTCGTAGCCGATCCGGTCCAGGAAGGCGGTCACCTCGGCCTTCGCGGCGGCGTCGTCACCGGCGATCGCGAGGGCGCTGCGGTCGGCCGCCCCGGCCGGCCGGCCGAGCGAGGCGAGGGCCTTGAAGTAGATGTTGTTGAAGACCTTGACCACCCGCGAGGTCGGCAGGTGCTGCTGGAGCAGCTCGCTGCTGGTGATCTCACCCGCGTCCAGCTCCGGGAAGGCCCCGTCGCGCTGCGGGTAGTAGTTGTTGGTGTCGATGACGACCTTGCCGGACAGCGGCTGCGCGGGCACCGCCCGGTACGCCTTGAGCGGCACGCTGACCACCACCAGATCACCGATCTGCGCCGCGTCCTGCGTCGTGCCGGCGCTGGCCCGCTCACCCAACTCGTCGACCAGGTCGGTGAGCGTCTCCGGCCCGCGCGAGTTGCTCAGCACCACGTCGTAGCCGGCGTCCACCGCCAGCCGGGCCAGGGTGCCGCCGATGTTGCCGCTGCCGATCAGTCCCACAGTTGTCATGCTTCTTCCCAACTTCGTCCACCCACGACGCATTCCCGACCGGCGCGGTGGGTTATTCTGGTTACCCGACGCGGAGCGGCTGCGCGGACGGCCGGCGCGGTCCACCCGGCCGCGCGCCGAGCCGGTTCTGCTCACGCTACTGCTCGCGCTGGCCGCCAACCCGTCCCGCGGGGATGTGCCACCCGACGGTGGTCGGCCCGGGCACCGCCGCCCCGACCCGCACCTGGTGCTGGTGCTGGTGCTGGTGATCAAGAGGTTTGCGTCAGATGAAGGCTCACCCCTGACGCAAACCTCTTGATCACCGCGAGCAGGCCCGGCGCGGGCGGGCCGGGCGCGAGCAGGCCCGGCGGGGGCGGGCCGGGCGCGGGCGGGGTGGGTCAGGCGGGGGTGGGGAGGGTTTTCTCGATCGCCGTGCGGAGGTCGTCGGAGGTGGGTTCGACAGTGGGAGCGAAGCGGGCGGCGACCGTGCCGTCCGGGGCCACCAGGAACTTCTCGAAGTTCCAGCGGACGTCCCCGGTGTGCCCGTCGGCGTCCGGGGTCTCCACCAGGGCGGCGTACAGCGGGTGCCGGTCGGGTCCGTTCACGTCGACCTTCTCGGTCAGCGGGAAGGTCACCCCGTAGTTGACCTGGCAGAAGTCGCTGATCTCGGCCGCCGTGCCTGGCTCCTGCCCGGCGAACTGGTTGCACGGCACGCCCAGCACCACCAGGCCACGCTCGGCGTACGTGTCCGCGAGGGTCTGAAGGCCGGCGTACTGCGGGGTGAGACCGCAGCGGGAGGCGACGTTGACCACCAGCAGCGCCCGGCCCCGGTACTGGGCGAGGTCGGCGGGCCCGCCGCTGAGGGCGTCGATCGGGATGTCGAAGACGGTCATGGGCCCGAGGCTACGCGCCGGCCCGTGACCCCCGAGCGATGACCTGCGGCTCGGCGCGGGCGCAGTCCACGCACCAGGAGAAATCGAAACATGGACATCTTGACGAACTGATGACGGCGTGAGTACCGTCTCACCATCTCTTTTGGAAAGTTTCCTAACAGTTCGGGAGACGCCTTATGAAAAGATCGCTCCGCCGGGCCCTCTGGGCCGGTGCCGTGGTCGCCGTGACCGTCGCGGCGGTGCCGATGACGACCGCGTTCGGCGCCGGCACGGTCACCACCACGTTCGCCAAGGCACAGGACTGGGGGACCGGCCACGAGACGAAGGTGACCGTGACCAACGGCTCCAGCGCCACGGTCGCCACCTGGCGCATCGAGTTCGACCTGCCGTCGGGCACCACCATCAGCAGCGCGTGGGACGCCGACGTCACGAGCAGCGGCAATCACTACGTCGCGGTCAAGAAGAGCTGGGCCGGTGGGCTCGCCCCGGGCGCCTCGTTCAGCTGGGGCTACAACGGCACCGGCGCCTACAAGGCGCCGCTGAACTGCACCGTCAACGGCGCACCGTGCGGTGGCGGCACCCCGACCACCCCGCCGACCACGGCCGCGCCCACCACCGCGCCGCCCACGACCGCACCGCCGACCACGGCGCCGCCCACGACCGCACCGCCCACCACGCCACCGCCGAACACGGGCGGCAAGAAGGTCGTCGGCTACTTCGCCGAGTGGGGCGTCTACGGCCGTAACTACCACGTCAAGAACATCCAGACCAGCGGCTCGGCCGCCAAGCTGACCCACATCCTGTACGCCTTCGGCAACACCACCGGCGGTCGCTGCACCATCGGTGACAGCTACGCGGACTACGAGAAGGCGTACACGGCGGCGGACAGCGTGGACGGCGTCGCCGACACCTGGGACCAGCCGCTGCGCGGCAGCTTCAACCAGCTGCGCAAGCTCAAGCAGCTGAACCCGCACCTCAAGGTGATCTGGTCGTTCGGCGGCTGGACCTGGTCCGGCGGCTTCACCCAGGCCGCCCAGAACCCGGCCGCGTTCGCCGAGAGCTGCTACAACCTGGTCGAGGACCCGCGCTGGGCGGACGTCTTCGACGGCATCGACGTCGACTGGGAGTACCCCAACGCCTGCGGTCTGACCTGCGACACCAGCGGGCCCAACGCGTTCAAGAACGTGATCGGCGCCCTGCGGTCGAAGTTCGGGTCCAGCGCGCTGGTCACCGCCGCGATCACGGCGGACGGCAGCAACGGCGGCAAGATCGACGCCACCGACTACGCCGGCGCCATCGGCAACCTCAACTGGCTCATGCCGATGACGTACGACTACTTCGGCGCCTTCAACGCCCAGGGCCCGACGGCGCCGCACTCGCCGCTCACCTCGTACACCGGCATCCCGCAGCAGGGCTTCAACTCGGACGCGGCGATCCAGAAGCTCAAGAGCAAGGGCGTCCCGTCCAACAAGCTGCTGCTCGGCATCGGCTTCTACGGTCGGGGCTGGACGGGCGTCACGCAGGCCGCACCGGGCGGCAGCGCCACCGGCGCGGCGCCGGGCACCTACGAGGCGGGCATCGAGGACTACAAGGTCCTCAAGAACAGCTGCCCGGCCACCGGCACGATCGCCGGCACCGCGTACGCCAAGTGCGGCAGCAACTGGTGGAGCTACGACACCCCGTCGACCATCAACGGCAAGATGACGTACGCGAACAACCAGGGCCTCGGTGGCGCGTTCTTCTGGGAGCTCTCCGGCGACACGAGCAACGGCGAGCTCATCGGCGCCATCAAGGGCGGCCTCGGCTGAGCCGACGGTCGACGCACCACCCACACGGCGGGGAGGGGCCCGCACCGCCTCTCCCCGCCCGTGCCGTACCGGCCCGGTCGACGCCCAGCGTCGGCCGGGCCGCCGGCTTGGGTGGGTCGGGCCCGAGTCGCCGGCCTCAGGTGGGTCGGCAGGGGTCGCCGGCCTTGGGCGGGTCGGGCCCGATGTGGCAGACTCGCGGCTCGGCACGTCTCGATTTCCCCGTCGACGGAGGTGGTCATGCGCCCGATCCACCGCAGGCTGGCGGCCGCCGCCGCCGGGCTGGTGCTGCTCCCGGCCGCCCTGGTCGGCTGCGGGATCGGCGGCGGTGACGAGGACGAGTCGGCCGCCAAGCCCGAGCGTGCCCCCGCCGAGGAGGCCGGCACCCGGTCTCGTGAGCGCGTGCAGGCGTACCTCGACGCGATGACCGCCAAGGACGTCGCCGCCGGCCGCAGCCAGCTCTGCGAGCTGCTGCACGACGGGTTCGACCTCGCCGCCACCGGCCCCAACGGTGACTTCGCCGACCACTTCGAGGTGCCCGAGGCGGCCATCACCGACGTCCGGTCCGGGCCGCGCGGCCAGGAGGTCAGCGTCTCGGTCTCGGTCACCGCCGGCAAGAGCAAGGTCACCCGCCCGCTGGTGTTCACCGTCACCCGCGACGGCGGCGACTGGTGCATCGCCGGGGAGGCGCCGGGCGGCAACCCGGCCGCCAGCCCGTCGCCGAACGGGGTCGGCGCCTCACCGGTGTCCTGACCGGCATCGGCGGGGTTGATCTCCCATCTGCCGGAACCGTCCCCCTCGCCGCTCGGGTACGCCCACGGTCGCCGTACGCTTTCTCTCATGCGCCATGAGTGGCATCAGCTGAGCCATCCCGCGGTGGGCAGCCCGGGCCTGCAGACCAGCCGTCCGACAGTCGACTCCGCCGAGGACGCCGCCCTCGGTCTGGACCGCTGGCGGGAGCTGCCCCGCGAGCAGATCCCCCCGTGGTCCGATCCGGCCGCCGTCGCCGAGGTCTGCAAGGTCCTCGACACCGTGCCGTCGGTCGTCGCGCCCTACGAGGTGGACCAGCTCCGGCAGAAGCTGGCCCTGGTCTGCGAGGGTAAGGCGTTCCTGCTCCAGGGCGGTGACTGCGCCGAGACGTTCGTCGACAACACCGAGAGCCACCTGCTGGCCAACGCCCGCACCCTGCTCCAGATGGCGATCGTGCTCACCTACGGCGCGTCGCTGCCGGTGGTCAAGGTCGCCCGGGTCGCCGGCCAGTACACCAAGCCCCGCTCGCTGCCCACCGACGCGCGTGGCCTGCCCGCCTACCGCGGCGACATGATCAACTCGCTGGAGGCCGACCCCGCCGCCCGGGTCGCCGACCCGCAGCGCATGATCCGGGCGTACGCCAACTCGGCCGCCGCGATGAACATGCTGCGGGCGTACCTGGCCGGTGGGCTCGCCGACCTGCACGCGGTGCACGACTGGAACAAGGGCTTCGTGAAGACCTCCCCGGCGGGGGAGCGCTACGAGGCGATCGCCCGGGAGATCGACCGGGCGCTGGCCTTCATCCGGGCCTGCGGGATGACCGACGACGAGGCGCTGCGGACCGTCACCCTCTACTGCTCCCACGAGGCCCTCGCCCTGGAGTACGACCGGGCGCTCACCCGGGTCTCCGACAGTCGGGCGTACGGGCTGTCCGGGCACTTCCTCTGGGTCGGCGAGCGCACCCGGCAGATCACCGGCGCGCACATCGACTTCATCTCCCGGATCGCCAACCCGATCGGCGTCAAGCTCGGCCCGACCACGTCCCCGGACGAGGCGATCGAGCTGTGCGAGAAGCTCAACCCGGACAACATCCCCGGCCGGCTCACGCTGATCAGCCGGATGGGCAACCACCGGGTCCGCGACGCCCTGCCGCCGATCGTGGCCAAGGTCACCGCCTCCGGCGCCAAGGTGGTCTGGCAGTGCGACCCGATGCACGGCAACACCCACGAGTCGTCCAACGGCTACAAGACCCGGCACTTCGACCGGATCGTCGACGAGGTGCTCGGCTACTTCGAGGTGCACCGGGGCCTGGACACCCACCCCGGTGGCATCCACGTCGAGTTGACCGGTGAGGACGTCACCGAGTGCCTCGGCGGCGCCCAGGGCATCGAGGACCTCGACCTGCCCGACCGGTACGAGACCGCCTGCGATCCGCGGCTCAACACCCAGCAGTCGCTGGAGCTGGCCTTCCTCGTGGCCGAGATGCTGCGTGGCTGACGCGAGGAGTGAGCTTGCGAGCCCCGCAGTCGGCAGCCGAAAGGCAGGTCCCGAGGCTGACGCGAGGAGTGAGCTTGGTGTTCGAAGGGATGACAGTGGCTGATCAGTTCGTGGACCTGCGGTCCGACACGGTGACCCGGCCGACCGCCGGGATGCGGGAGGCGATGGCCGGCGCCGAGGTCGGTGACGACGTCTACGGCGAGGACCCCACCGTCAACGCCCTCGAAGCGGAGGTCGCCGCGCTGTTCGGGCACGAGGCGGCGCTCTTCGCCCCGAGCGGGTCGATGGCCAACCAGATCGCCCTGCAACTGCTGGTGTCACCCGGCGACGAGCTGCTCTGCGACGCCGACGCGCACGTCGTCACGTACGAGATCGGCGCCGCCGCCGCGTACGGCGGGATCTCCTCGCGGACCTGGCCGGCCGTCGGCGCGGACATCGACCCGGAGCTGGTCGCCCGGATGATCCGTCCGGACGGCTACTTCGCCGTGCCCACCCGCGCGATCGCCGTCGAGCAGACCCACAACCGCGGGGGTGGCGGCGTGATCCCGCTGGCCACCCTGCGGGAGCTGCGCGGGGTCGCCGACGACGCGGGGGTGGCGCTGCACTGCGACGGCGCCCGGATCTGGCACGCGCACGTCGCCGACGGGGTGCCGCTGACCGAGTACGGCCGGCTCTTCGACACGCTGTCCGTGTGCCTCTCCAAGGGGCTCGGTGCGCCGGTCGGCTCGCTGGTGGTGGGCAGCGCGGAGAAGATCGAACGGGCCCGGTTGATCCGCAAGCGGATGGGCGGCGGCATGCGCCAGGCCGGCATCCTCGCCGCCGCCGGTCGGTACGCCCTGGCGCACCACGTCGACCGGCTGGCTGAGGACCACGCGAAGGCGGCCCGGCTCGCCGAGACGGTCGCCCCGTTCGGGGTGCTCGCCGCGGCGGTCCGCACCAACCTCGTTCCGCTGGACCTGACCAAGCACGCGCTGGATGCCCGCGCGTTGGCAGCGGCCGCCCGCGCGGAGGGCGTACTGGTCTCGGTGCTCGGCCCGCGTACCGCCCGCCTGGTCACCCACCTGGGCGTCGACGACGCCGCGATCGACCGGGCGGCCACCGCCCTGGCCAGGATTCTCGCCGCCTGACCCACTCCCTGTTGATCAAGAGCTTTGCGTCAGATTCCGGTCTCCGCATGACGCACAGCTCTTGATCAACAGGAGGAGAAGGGATCAGGGGTTCAGGCGGTTCAGGGTTGCTATGTCGGCGGTGTGGCCGAGTTGCTTCTCGCTGGGGGTCTCCACCACCACGGGGACGCCGGCGGTGGCCGGGTGGGCCATCAGCTCCGCGAAGGCCGGCTCGCCGATGGTGCCCTTGCCGATGTTCTCGTGCCGGTCCCGGGTCGAGCCGCACAGATCCTTCGAGTCGTTGGCGTGCACCAGCCGCAAGCGGTCCGCACCGACCGTGGCCACCAGGGTGTCCAGGGTCGCGGTCATGCCGCCCTCGGCGGCCAGGTCGTGCCCGGCCGCCCAGGCGTGGCAGGTGTCGAAGCAGACCCCGAGCATCGGGTGTCGGTCCACCGCGTCGAGGTAGGGCCCGAGCTGCTCCACGCGGGAGGCGAGCGAGCGGCCGCCACCGGCGCTCGGCTCGACCAGCAGCATCGGTCCACCGACCTCGGCGGCCCAGTCGAGCAGGGGCAGCAGCTCGCGACGGACCTGCCGCATCGCCTCCTCGGCGTACCCCTCGTCGACCGAGCTGCCGGCGTGGAACACCACGGCCCGCGCGCCGATCGCCACACCCCGGCGCAGCGCGTGCGCCAGCGTCTGCGCCGAGTTCTCGACAGTGGCCGCCGTGGGTGAGCCCAGGTTGACCAGCAGCGAGGCGTGGATGAACGCCGGGATGCCCCGCTCGGCGCAGCCCTCGCGGAACAGCGCGTCCTGCGCCGGATCACCCGGAGGCAACGCCCAGCCACGCGAGTTGGAGACGTACACCTGCACGGCCGCGGCACCTGTCGCGTCGACGTACGGCAGGGCCGCCTTCGCCAGCCCGCCGGAGGTCGGAGTGTGCGCGCCCACCGGACGCGAGGAGACCACAGGCATCAGAAGCACGTGATGACGACCGGGGTGCCCGGCGGCACCTGGGAATTCTCGCCGGGGGCCTGGATCCGGGCCACCGCGTTCGGGTTGATCGCGACAGTCACCGGGAAGCCCTGGCTCTCCAGCACCTGCTTGGCCTGCTGACACGGCAGGTCGATCACCCGGGGCACCACGACCAGCGGCGGGCCCTTGCTGATCTCGAGCTTGACCTCTGTGCCCTTCTCCACGCCTGCGCCGTCGGCCGGGCTCTGGCCGAGGATCTCATCCTTGGGCTTGTCGGAGTCCTTGTAGGTCTCCACCGGCTTCAGGTTGAGCTGGGCGAGGGCGGTACGGGCCTCGGTCAGGCTCTTGCCCACCAGGTTGGGCACCGACACCGGCGCCCGGCCGCGGCTCAGGATGAGCGTGATCTTCGTGCCCGGCTTGACCTCGGCACCCACCTTCGGCGAACTGTCCAGCACGACGCCGGCCGGCAGGTTGTCGTCGTAGCGAGGGGTGCCCTTGGCCGCCACCAGTTTGACGTTGGCCAGATCGGCCTCGGCCAGTTCGTACTCCTTGCCGATCACGTCCGGCACCGGGAAGCGCTCCGGACCCAGCGAGAGGGTCAGGGTGATGGTGCCACCCTTCACGATCTTGCTGGCGGACGCCGGGTCCTGCACGAGCACGCTGTCCTTCGGGGCCTTCTCGTCGTAGCGCGGCTCCCCGTACGCCAGGGTCAGGCCGGCGCGTTCGGCCTGGGCCTGCGCGTCGGTCTTGCTCAGGCTGACCAGTTGCGGGGCGGACGTGTAGCGGCCGACACCGAACCACCAGCCGCCCAGCGCGGCCACCAGACCCAGCGCCACCACCACGGCGGCGACGGCCAGGCGGCCATGGGAGTTGCCCAGCACCGTGTCGCGCAGCGTCGCGAACCGGGCCGCCAAACCCTCCGACGGCTCCGGTGCGGCACGCCGCCGGCCCGGGCCCTGGCTGGCGCCCTCGGGCAGGCGGGCCCACGTCGGCCGTTCGGCCGGGCGGACCGTGGCGACCATCATGGTCGGCTGGGAGACCGGCGGCTCGTCCGTCACCCGGCGCAGCACGGCGGTGCTGGTGCTGTTGACGTCACCCAGGCGGTCCCGGGCGACCTGAACCTCGGCCAGCAGCGCGCCGGCGTCGGCGGGCCGGGCCGCGGGATCACGCCGGGTGGCGCGCTGCACCAGGGCGTCCAGGGCCGACGGCAGGCCGGGCACCAGCGTCGAGGGCGCCGGTACGTCCCGGTCGACGTGCTGCCAGGCCACGTCCACCGGACGGTCCCCGTCGTACGGCACCCGGCCGGTGAGCATCTCGAACAGCACGATGCCGGCGGAGTAGACGTCGGTGCGCGGGTCGGCCCGACCCTCGGTGACCAGCTCCGGGGCGACGTACGCCACGGTCGCCATCAGCTGGTTGCCCTGCTCGTCGTCGGCGCTGGCCTCGACCGCGCGGGCCAACCCGAAGTCGGCCACCTTGACGACGCTGTCCACCAGGTTGGCGACGCCGCCGGTGGGCGCCTCGGCGACCAGCACGTTCTCCGGTTTGACGTCGCGGTGCACGAGGCCGGCCCGGTGCGCGGCGGCGATCGCGGCGAGCATCTGCTCGGCGATGGCCAGCACCTCGTCCGGGTTGAGCCGGCGTCGCTCGGCCAGCACGTCGCGCAGCGTACGGCCGCGGACGTACTCCATCACCAGGTACGGCAGACCGGCGTGGGTGCCCTGGTCGTAGACCGCGACGACGTTCGGGTGGGTCAGCCGGGCGATGGTCTTCGCCTCGTCGGTGAACCGGGCCACGAAGTTGGCGATCCGGGCCCGTGCCTCGGGCGCCTGGGTCGGGTGAATGATCTTGACTGCGACGGTGCGCTCGAGGCGTTCGTCGGTGGCGGTGTACACGGTCGCCATGCCGCCACGGGCCACGCGACCGCGAATGCGGTAGCGCCCGTCGATCAGCGAGCCCAGCAACGTGTCGGCGACCTGAGTGTCCATCGGCAGGGAGTCTATGTGTCCAGGAGGTGGGAGTTGAACAGGATGCTACAGCCCGGAGCCGTTCCTGGTCCGTCCCGTCGTCGTCGCCACCTCGGTCATGGCCCTGATCCGCTGCTCACCGGCGGTGCCCGTCGGCGGGCGCGAACTGGCCGTGCGGGGTGCCGGTGGCCCTCGCCGGCCACGGCGTGGCAGGGTGATCGGGTGACCGAATCCGTACCCGACCAGGCCGTACCCGGCCCCGAGCTCGCCGGCCCCACCGACCCGGAGGGCTGGCTCGCCCTGCCCGACGTCGCCGAGCGGCTCGACGTGTCGATCAGCAAGGTGCACCAGATGATCCGCGACCGGGAGCTGTTGGCGGTCCGCCGCGACGGCATCCGCCGGATACCCGCGGAGCTGGTGGCCAACGAGACAGTTCTCAAGCACCTGCCCGGCGTGCTCAACCTGCTCGCCGACAACGGCTACGACGACGAGGCGGCGCTGCGCTGGCTCTACGAGCCGGACGACACGCTGCCCGGCAACACCCCGGCCGCCGCCCTCTCCGGCGACCAGGCCCGTGAGGTCAAGCGCCGAGCCCAGGCCCTGGGCTTCTGACCCCCTACCGGCCCCCGCGAACCTGCCGTCGATCATGAAGTTGTTGCCACGACACGCCGCGCGTGTGGGCAACAACTTCATGATCGACGCACGTCAGGGCGAGGGGTCAGTCGGCTCGGCGGGTCGCCGCTATGGCCAGGTCCACCAGCGCCTGGCGGGCCTCGGTGTCCAGGTCGACGGCCGCCAGCGCGGCCAGCGCGGAGTCGGTGAGCGTGACGATCCGCTGCTCGGTGCGGGCCAGCGCGCCGCTCGCCTCGATCAGCTCGCGTAGCCGGGCCACGCCCCGCTCGTCCAGGCCCGGGTCGCCGAGCTGGCTGAGCAGCAGCTCCCGGCCCGCGTCGTCGGTGGCCTCCACGGCCGCCGCCACCAGATAGGTGCGCTTACCCTCGCGCAGGTCGTCCCCGGCCGGCTTGCCGGTCTGCGCCGGGTCACCGAAGACCCCCAGCACATCGTCGCGGAGCTGGAACGCCTCGCCCAACGGCAACCCGTACGCCGAATAGGTCGTCCGGACGTCCTCGCCGGCGTCGGCAAGCGCCGCCCCGAGCAGCAGCGGACGCTCGACGGTGTACTTCGCCGACTTGTACCGGGCGACCTTGCTGGCCCGTTCCACCGACGTGTCCCCGGTGGCCTGGGTCAGCACGTCGAGGTACTGCCCGACGGTGACCTCGGTGCGCATCTCGTCGAAGACCGGCCGGGCCCGGGCCACCGCCCGCAGGTCCAGGCCGGCGGAGTGCAGCAGCTCGTCGGACCACACCAGGCAGAGGTCACCGAGCAGGATCGCGGCGGAGTCGCCGAACCCGTCCGGGTCGCCGCCCCAGCCGGCCGCCCGGTGCCGGGTCGCGAACCGCCGGTGCACCGCCGGCTCGCCGCGCCGGGTGTCGGAACGATCCATCAGGTCGTCGTGGATCAGGGCGCTGGCCTGCACGAACTCCAGCGCCGCGAGGGCCGTGAGGACCTGGTCGCCGTCCACCCCGCCGGCACCCCGGAACCCCCAGTACGCGAAGGCCGGGCGCAGGCGCTTGCCGCCACCGAGCACGAAGGCTTCGATCGCCTCCGCCACCGGGACGAGGGCCTCGTCCACCCGGGTCAACCGGGCCCGCTGGCCGGCCAGGAAATCGGTGAGCGCCCGGTCGACCCGCTCCCGCAGGCCGGCGCGGTCGACGGGGGAAACGGGAGCAGCATGGGTCACGCCACGACGCTAGCGGGTCGTCCCGGCTCGCGCTCCACCGCCACGCGTACTCCCGCCGGGTCGCCCGCCGCCGTGGCCCGGACCGACCCGCCCGCCCGGCCGCGTACCCGCCACCTCGCGCCGGCCCGGCCCGCCGGCCGCCGTCGAGCGGGTCCGTCGGGTCCGCGCGGCCGCCTCGGCGAGCACCACCACCGGTACGTCCAGCACGAACGCGAGCCAACCGAGCCAGAACCCGCCGGGCACGCGTCGCTGCCGTTCCCACCGGGACACCTCGTGACGGCTCAACGTCGGCACGCCCGACGCGGCGCACAACTCGGCGGCGGTGCGCCGCTGGCTCCAACCCCGGGCCAGCCGATGCCGGACCAGGAGCGGCCCGAGCTGGGTGCGGCGCGGCGGTGGGGGCGAGGTCATGGGTCCTCCCGGCGGGGCGGTGGCGCGGTGCCACCCGCCCGTCCGACGGGACGGGACCGGCGCACCTCTCGGCTGTGTGACCCCCGCGCCGGACCTCCCGGGCCGCCCCCACCGCCCCTCCCGCGCCACTCCTTCCTACCCCTGGGGTACGACGGCCTTCCCCGCCGTTGGGAAGCGTCTGGGTGCCGGTGGCGCCGCCCGCTAGAGTCGGGTCGTGGCGCTCGGTCTTCCCTCGGTACTCCCCAATCCGCAGCCGGCGATCGGGGAGCTCATCCGTGACCGCCAGCCGACCTTCTCGTTCGAGTTCTTCCCGCCCAAGACCGAGGCGGGGGAGCGGCTGCTCTGGCAGGCGATCCGCGAGCTGGAGTCGCTGCGCCCCTCGTTCGTGTCGATCACCTACGGCGCGGGCGGGTCGACCAGGGACACCACGGTGGCGGTGACCGAGCGGATCGCCACCGACACCACCCTGCTGCCGATGGCCCACCTGACCGCTGTCAACCACTCCGTGGCCGAGCTGCGGCACGTCATCGGCCGGCTCGCCGGGGTCGGGGTGCGCAACGTGCTGGCCGTGCGCGGTGACCCGCCGGGCAACCCGGGCGGCGAGTGGGTCCGGCACCCCGAGGGCGTCGACTACGCCGAGGACCTGGTCCGGTTGGTGCGCGACTCCGGTGACTTCAGCGTCGGCGTGGCGGCCTTCCCGTACAAGCACCCCCGCTCACCCGACGTGGCCAGCGACACCGCGCAGTTCGTCCGCAAGTGCCGGGCCGGCGCCGAGTTCGCGATCACGCAGATGTTCTTCGAGGCCGACGACTACCTGCGCCTGCGCGACCGGGTTGCCGCCGCCGGCTGCGACACCCCGATCCTGGCCGGGGTGATGCCGGTGACCCAGATCGGCACCATCGAGCGGTCCGTGCAGCTGTCCGGGGCACCCTTCCCGGCAGCGCTGGCGGCGCGCTTCGAGCAGGTGGCCGACGACCCGGAGGCGGTGCGCCGGCTCGGCATCGAGCAGGCCAGCGACATGTGCCGGCGACTGCTGGACGAGGGCGTTCCGGGCATCCACTTCATCACCCTCAACCGGTCCACCGCCACCCGAGAGGTCTGGCAGAACCTCAAGGCCGGCGCGCGGGTGTGAACGCGGCCTCTGCGACACCTGATGCCCGGCACGACGGTTGATCCTCAGGTGGGCACACAGCTGAACTGGGACCAGTACGCCACGGCGTGGGCGCGGTTGCACGGCGGGTTCGACCCGCGGGTCGCCGCGCCGGTGGTGCGCGCCTGGCTGCGGTTCGCCTACCACGTCGGGTATGTGCTGGGCCGGCTGCGGGTCGGCCCCACCCCGGTCACCGTGGCGGGGGTGCTGCTCTGCTTCTGCGTACCGCTGCTGGCGACCCGGCCGGGCGACGGCCCGTTCCTCGGCGCGCTGTTCGTGCTGCTCGCCGCGGTGGCCGACAGCGTGGACGGTGCGGTGGCCGTCGCCACCGGCCGCACCACCCGGCTCGGCTACGTCTACGACTCGCTGGCCGACCGGCTCGGCGAGGTGGCGTGGCTGCTGGCGTTCTGGCTGGTCGGCGCACCGGGCGCGCTTGTCGTCGCGGGCGGCGCGCTGTCCTGGCTGCACGAGTACGTCCGGGCCCGGGCGGTCTCCGCCGGGATGCGCGACATCGGCGCGGTGACCGTCGGCGAACGACCCACCCGGGTCTCGGTCGCGCTGGCGGGCCTGGTGGTCGCCGGGCTGGCCGGCCTGATCGAGCCGGAGCTGGCCGCCGGCACCATCACCATGGCGACCGCGGTGTGGGTGCTGCTGGCCGGCTTCGGGCTGGGGCAGCTGCTGTCCACCGTCCGCCGCGCGCTGCTCGACGCCGGCTGAGCGGCCGGGCCTACCAGGCGGGGCCGATCTCGTCGGCGACGATCTGCGCGGAGAGGGTCACCATCGGCAGGCCGCCGCCGGGGTGGCTGGAGCCGCCCACCAGCCACAGGCCGTGCGCCGGGCCCCGGTTGGCCGGGCGGAGCAGGCCACCGGCGGTGCCGTAGATCGCGCCGCCCGGCGCTCCGGTCGCCGCGTCCAGGTCGGCCGGGGTGCGCACCTCGCGGAACAGCAGCCGGTCCCGCACGTCGACGCCGCGCTCGGCCAGGACATCCAGGATCCGATCGGCGTACGCGTCGGCCAGCCCCGGGCGTCGCCAGTCGACAGCGCCCGCGGCGGTGCCCTGCCGGGCGGCGTTGACCAGCACGAACCACGCCTCGTGCCCGGCGGGGCGGACCATCGGGTCGTCGGCCACGGTGACGAACACCGTCGGGTCGGCCGCCGGTCGGGCCCGGACGCCCCGCCCCGGATCGCCGAAGACCGCGTCGAACTCCGCGTCGTAGTCGCGCGGGAAGAAGACGTTGTGGTGCGCCAGGCCGGTGCTGCCGGAGACGCCGAGCAGCAGCACGAAACCGGCCAGGCTGCGATCGGTCAGGCCGGCCAGCCGGCGCGCGTGGGGCAGCAGGTCGCGGTAGACGGTGAGCGCGTCGACGTTGGCCACCACCACGTCGGCGGGCACCGGCGCGGTGACGCCGGCGAGGCGTACCCCGTGCACCCGGCCGCCCGCGGCGTCGATCCGGGTGACAGTGGTGCCGGTCTGCACGACCACGCCGAGGTCCAGGCAGCGGGTCAGCAGCGCGTCGGCGAGCGTGCCCAGCCCGCCGCGCAGGTACCACCCGCCGTAGGTCAGCTCGGCGTAGGGGACCGCGACCAGCGCCGCCGGGGCCCGGCGCGGGTCGGCGCCGGTGTAGGTGGCGTAGCGGTCCAGCAGCATCCGCAGCCGCGGGTCGGACAGGTGCCGGCGGCCCAGCCCGCGCAGGGTGCGGCCCGGTGCGATGGCGGCCAGGTCACCGACGCGCCAGGCCAGCGACGCGAGGTCGCGGGGGGAGTCGACGGTACGGCGCAGGATGTCCCGCGAGGAGGCCTCCCACACCCGGGCGGCCCGGCGCCACAGCCGCTGCCAGTCGGCCGCCGCCCGGTCGCCGAGGGCGGCCCCGATCCGCGTGGCGAACTCCACCGGGTCGGTGCACGAATCCAGTGTCGTGCCGCCGCCTGGAAAGACGTGCCGGACGATCGGGTCCAGCGGCGTCAGGTCCAGGTACTCGTCGAGCTTCGCCCCGGTCGCCTCGAACAGGTCGTGGAAGACCTCGGGCAGGGTGAGCAGGCTCGGCCCGGTGTCGAAGTGGAACGTCCCGGCCGGGGTGTCGTGCGCGTACCTGCCGAGCTTGCCGCCGACCGTGTCGGCGGCCTCGAAGACGGTCACCTGGTGCCCGGTTGCGGCCAGCCGGGCGGCGGTGGCGAGGCCACCCACCCCGGCGCCGACGACCACGATCCGCGCCATGCCGCGTCCTCCTAGCTGACCGGGCGGCCCCGCCAGGTCAGGCGGCGTCGCTTTCGCAGATGGTACGACCGCAGCGTCAGCCAACCGAGGACCACGACCGACACGGGGTGTGCGAGCGCGTCGGGCCACCATCGGCCGCCGGTCGCCCGGGCGGTGAGCACCCGCCCGGCCACCCCGAGCAGGTATGCGCTGAGCGCAACCAGTGACATCCGGGGAGCTGTCGAGGCGACCGCCAGCGCGACCAGCGGCGGAGCGGTGTAGAGCAGGAGCAGCAGCGTCACCACGGCGGCCGCCGCGCCGGGGTGCCCGAACGACGCCCACAGCGACTTCGAGTACCCGTCGCGCAGCTGCGGCCAGTCGTCGTACATCCGGCAGGTGGCCAGCCGGGAACCGTCGGCCAGGGCGATCCGCCTCCCCGCGCGCTTGACGGCCCGGGCCAGCTCGACGTCCTCCAGGATCTTGTCGGCGACGGACGCGTGCCCGCCGGCGGCGGTGTAGCCGGCCCGGTCCACCACCAGGAACTGCCCGCCCGCCGCGGCCAGCGACGGCCGCCGCGAGCGCTCCATGGCCCGCAGCGGCAGGAAGGTCAGCCACAACCACTGCAACAACGGCTGCACGAGCCGGTCGGCCGCCGTCGCCACCACGATCCGGGGGTACGGCGACAGCAGCGTCGCGTGGGCGGCGCGCAGCTCGGTGACCGCCGCGGCCACTGCGTGCGGGGCGAGCACCACGTCGGCGTCGACGAAGACCAGCGCGGTGGCGGCCGGGTCGGCCCGGGTGGCCAACTGCCAGCAGGCGTGCGGCTTGCCCAGCCAGCCCGGCGGCGGGGCGACGCCGCTGAGCAGGGTGACCCGCGGGTCGTCGCCGACGACCGCGCGGACCACGTCGGCGGTGCCGTCGGTGGAGCCGTCGTCGAGGACCACGATGCGCAGCGCCGGCACACCACGCTGGGCGAGCAGGGCGCGCAGGCAGGGCGTGACCCGGGCGGCCTCGTCGCGCAGCGGCAGCAGCACGGCCACCGGCTCGTCGACCTCGCCGGGTCGATCGGTGGGCCGGCGCAGCCACCGGGTGGCGTTGACCCAGGTGTGCCCGGTCAGCGCGGCGACGGCGAGCAGCAGGGCGACGAGAACTGTCATCGGGTCGCGTCGACGCCGGGGCGGTGCGGTTGGTGGTCGTCCCGGCGCGCGTGGTGGGGCCGGCGGGCGCGCAGCAGGGTCACCGCCAGCGGCACGGCTGTCACCGCCATGCCGGCCGCGCCCCACAGAGCCGACGCGGGCAGGTCCAGGAAGACCGCGTGGGCCAGGATGCTGGAGAAGTACGTCCACAGGTAGAGCGCGAGCATCGGGTGGTCCCGCCGGTCGGTGTGCTCGGCGCTCGGGCCGGCCAGCGGGCGCAGCGCGCTCATCAGCAGCACCGCGAAGAGCAGCCAGCCCAGGTAGTTGCTGACCGGGACGCCGGCCAGGCCGGGCAACGCCGGGGTGGCGTCCCGCCAGACCCAGTAGCCCTCGGCCACCATCTGCGGGTCGAGGAAGAGATCCCAGGCGGCCAGCCCCACCGTGGCCAGCGCGATCCGGCCCACCCACCGGCCGGTCGACGTGCCGCTGCCGGCCTCGGTGCCGTTGCCGGTCGACGTGCCGCTGCCGCCGGTCAGGCGGACCGCGGCCAGCCAGGCCGGCCAGGCCATCCAGGTCCAGGCCAGCGGGATGATCAGTGGCACCCCGGCCAGCTTGGGGCCCAGCTCACCGGAGTAGTCGTAACTGCCGAAGGGCACACCGGTGGCCACCCCGATCGCCTCGATCGCGAACCCGCCGCCGGTGGCCACCGCGACCAGCGCAGCCGCCACCCGGGGGCCCCGGCTGAGCAGCGCGTGGCCGACCGAGAGCAGCCAGCCGAGCACGACAGTGGCCACGGTCAGCCCGGCCCGGGTGGTGCCGGTGGTCAACGGGTAGCAGATCTGGGCGAGCACCAGGACGGCCAGCAGCGCCCAGGAGATCCGCCGGCTCATGACGCGGAGGGCTCGAGCGGCAGGTCTCGACCGAGGACGCCGAAGGGCCGCTCGTCACCGGGGAAGTGGAAGTCGCGCAGCACATCGACGAAGCCGAACCGCCGGTACAGCCGCCAGGCCCGCGAGGTCTGCTCCTCGGCCTCCGGGGTGGACAGCAGTGTGGTGTCGCCCTCGGCCATCGTGAGCAGCGCCCGCAACTGCCCGGCGCCCAGCCCGTGCCCCTGCGCCGGCGGACGGACGTGCAGCTCGACCACCTCGAAGCAGTGGGTGAGCCAGCGCTTGCGGGTCGGGCCGTCCAGCGCCCGGTGCACCTGGTCGTGCCACCACTGGCCCGGACCGCCCAGATAGCCGTACCCGAAGCCGGCGAGGTGACCCTCGCTGGTCAGGCTGGCCACGGCCCGGAACCCGGGCCGGCGTACGTGGGTGGCGATGTAGCCGCGCCGGGCCTCCAACAGGTCGGTGCGGTATCCCATCGCCTCGCCGTAGACGGCCACCACGTCGTCCAGCCGTCGGACGAGATCGTCCGGCGTCCAGCGCACCAACCTCATGCCCGTCCACCCTTCACTGTTGCCTGGTCGCCGTCGGCGACCCATCCGAGGACCGTCCGGTCGCCGACCACGTCACGTACCTCGAACCGGGCGAACAACTCCTCGGCGTACCAGCCCGCGGTGGGGGTTCGCATGATCGCCGCCCGATGCTCCGGGTGACGGTACGCGAACGCCACCAGGTCCGTCGGGTCGCGCCACACGCTCACCGTGCCCTGCCATCCCAGTGGGGCCTCACCGACGCCGAACCGGGCCAGCAGCCCGGGCGCGTCGCGCAGGGCGGCGGCCACCGGCGGGATCGCCCGCCAGAAGGTGGCCGCCCGGCGGGCCCGCAACCGGGCGCGGGTCAGCGCCAGCACCGGGCCGGTGACCCGGCCGCCCGGCGGCTCGCCGAACGGTCGCCGGCCGGACCACTCGCCCCGGCTGCTCAGCGGGCGGAGGTCGACCCGGGCCCGGGCGTGGGCGATCCGCGCCCAGGCCCGGCCGACCGGCGAGTCGTCGAAGCCGGCGGCCGCGGCGGGGGAGTCCCAGACGGTCAGCGCCGCCCACCGGGTCAGGTCGGCGTCACCCGGCCCGAAGCCGGTGCCGGTCCCCGTGCCCAGCAGTTTGCCGAACCGGACGCCCGGCAGGGCCCGCAGTCGACGCGGGTCCACCGCCATCCGGGTCAGCGCCCGGGGCAGCGCGCCGCGGGAGGTCCGCCACACGTGCAGGGTGACCAGCTCCGGTACGGCGCTGCGGTGCTCGTTCACGCCACCTCGGCCGGGGTGCCGGCGGTGACGCGCAGCAGCTCGGCGTAGGTGGTCGGGAAGACCGCCTGCGGTACGCCGCCCGCGGCCCAGATCTGCGGGTACGCCGCCAGCGCGGTGTCCACCAGGGTGCGCAGTGCCTGCGGGTGCCCGAGCGGGGCCACTCCGCCGATCGGCTGCCCGGTGTGCGTCCGGACGAACTCCGGGGTGGCCCGACGCAGCCGGGTGACGCCGATGGCCGCGGCGAGGCCGGCGGTGTCGACCCGGTGCGCGCCGGAGGTGAGCACGAGCAGCGGCGCGTCGTCCGCGTCGAAGATCAGCGAGTTGGCGATCTGGCCGACCTCGACGCCGAGCGCCTCGGCCGCGGCCGCCGCGGTATGCACCGCGTCGGGCAGGAGGCGGACCGTGCTGGGCTGGCCGGCGTCGTCGAGCGCGCCGGCGTCATCGAGCGCGTCCTGCACCGCCCGTACGTTCGGGTGTGGCTGCATCCCGTCATTCTTCCCCGGTCCGTCGGTGCCGGTTCACCCCGGTGCGTACGGGCGGCGAGCCTCGGCGCGCGTCACACGTTGCATTTTCGTCGGAGGGGAGGTGTACTGTCAGGAGCAGTTAGAACGAGTGTTCGATTGCCTCGAACGCCCGTTCCAACCAGCCGGAGCGCGGTGTTTCGCGGCGCCAGCTCCGGGCGGTGTGGCTTCGCGGGCCGCACCTGGGTTTCCGGGCAGTCGCGAGCCCGGTCCCATCAGGCAGGAGCGTCGCCCGCCGCCCACGACCCCCGGGCGGCGGGCGACGAACCCGCCGGTACGCCGGCCGGGTGTGGTGTGGGGAAGCATCCACACCCGGCCGGCCACCCCCGGTGCGTCTTCCTCCGCACCACCCGACCTCGGCGTCTCGTCGGCGGCACCACTGCCCCGGCCGACGCGCCCCGGCCACGTGGAGGAGACAGTCCATGCCGACCAACCCGGCTCAGGCACCGACGGTGCCGGCGCACGTGCTGCCGCACCGCACCCCTGCCCAGCTCCTCACCCTGGCCCGCCGTGGGCTGGTCGAGGCCGGCCAGACCCGACCTGACGGCCTGCGCTACGCGGCCGCCCACCTGGCGGCGCTGCGTGCGGCGGCCGCCCTGCTCGCCGCCCGGGCCCGGCCCGCCCCGAGCCGGCGCAACCGGATCACCAGTGTCTGGGTCCTGCTCTGCGCCGTCGCCCCCGAGCTCGACGAGTGGGCCCGGTTCTTCGCCGCCGGGGCCAGCAAGCGAGCCGCCGCCGAAGCCGGCATCCCCCGGGTGGTCAGCGCCCGGGAGGCCGACGATCTGCTCCGCGCCGCCGAACAGTTCGTCACGGTGGTGGAGACCGCGCTCGGCGTGGCGCACCAACCGGCCCTGGACGGCCTCGCCGCGTGAGCCCGCCGTGACGCCGACCGCCTGGAAGGGAAGCCGGGCGGCCGGCGTCACGGTGCGTCGGTCCTGATCTGTTCCACTGCAATGACGGGGGGTTGGTCCAATGGCGGGCCGCATGGTGGTCGGTTCCGCCGCACTGGCCGATCTGGTCCGCCCGGCGAGCGCACCCGATCCGGTCGGCGGCCACCGGGTGCTGCCGGTGGCGCCCGAGCTGACCGGCCTGCTGCCCAACCGGGGCCTGCGTCGTGGCAGCACGATCGCGGTCGCCGCCGGTCAGCCCCGACGCAGTGGCGGCACCTCGCTGGTGCTGGCCCTGCTGGCCGAGGCGTCCCGGGCCGGTTCGTGGTGCGCGGTGGTCGGCGTGCCGACGTTCGGCGCGGGTGCGGCAGCCGAGCTGGGCATCGCCCTGGACCGGCTGGCCCTGGTGCCGAATCCCGGCCCCGAGTGGGCCACCGTGGTCGCCGCGCTGATCGACGGGGTGGACGTCGTGGTCACCGCCGTACCCGCCGCGGTCTCCGCCTCGGTCGCCACCCGGCTGGCCGCGCGGGCCCGCCAGCGCGGCAGCGTGCTCGTTCCGTACGGCCGGTGGGACGGCGCGGACGTGACGTTGCAGGTGGTCCGTGGGGTCTGGGAAGGGCTCGGCCAGGGCCGGGGGCGGCTGCGTCGCCGGGAGGTCACCGTCTCGGCGCGCGGGCGCGGAGCGGCCGCCCGACCCAAGGAGATCAAGGTCTGGCTCCCCGGCGCCGAGCTCACCCGGGTCATTCCCCGGACGGTGCGGTCGACCGTGGGCCGTCCGTCCGTGCCGCTCGCCCTGGTCGGGTCGGGGTGACCGGCTCGCCGATCCGGACCCTGCTGCTGTGGTGCCCGGACTGGCCGGTGCTCGCCGCGGAGATCGTCGACGGGGTGCCGGCCACCGGTCCGGTCGCCGTGCTGCACGCCAACCGGGTGGTCGCCTGCTCCGAGCGGGCCCGTGCCGAGGGTGTGCGCCGAGGGCTGCGCAAGCGGGAGGCGCAGGGCCGCTGCCCGCAGCTCACCGTCGTGGAGTACGACCCGGGCCGGGATGCCCGGGCGTTCGAGCCGGTGGTCGCCGCGCTGGAGGAGCTGGTCGCCGGCGTCGAGGTGGTCCGTCCGGGTGCCTGCGCGGTCGCCGCCCGGGGTCCGAGTCGTTACCTCGGCGGCGAGGAGGCGGCCGCCGAGCGGCTCATCGAGCATGTCGCCCAGTCCTGTCTGGTGGAGAGCCAGGTGGGCATCGCCGACGGGGTGTTCGCCGCGGGGTTGGCCGCTCGCGCCGGCCGGGTGGTGGAGCCGGGCGGGACACCGGCGTTCCTGGCCGGGATGCCGGTCGAGGCGCTCGGTCGGTCCGCACTGGCCGATCTGCTGCGCCGGCTGGGGGTGCGGACCCTCGGCGACTTCGCCGCGCTACCGGCCGGCGACGTGCTGGCCCGGTTCGGGTTCGACGGCGCGCTGGCCCACCGGCTGGCCGCCGGCCGGGATCACCGCCCGCTCGCCGTCCGGCAGCCACCGACCGACCTGACGGTGACCTGCGCGTACGACGAGCCGCTCGACCGGGTCGACGCGGCGGCGTTCGCCGCCCGCGCGCTGGCCGAGCAGTTGCACGACCGGCTCGCCGGGCACGGGCTGGCCTGCACG
Source organism: Micromonospora sp. DT63 (assembly GCF_049841615.1). Classification (NCBI taxonomy): domain Bacteria; kingdom Bacillati; phylum Actinomycetota; class Actinomycetes; order Micromonosporales; family Micromonosporaceae; genus Micromonospora; species Micromonospora sp. DT63. Next base: position 358,358 of record NZ_JBNCKQ010000005.1, read on the forward strand.
CGGCTCGGCATCGAGGCGGTCACCGAGCACGGGCAGGAGCTGCACCGGGTGTGGCGGCACGACGGCCTCCTCACCGCCGCCGCCATCGCCGACCGGGTGCGCTGGCAGCTCGACGGCTGGCTCTCCGGCAGCAACGGCCGCGCCGGTGCCCGCCCGGCCCGGCCGACGGCCGGCATCATCCGGCTGCGGCTGATCCCGGACGGGGTGATCGCCCAGGCCGGCCTGCAGACCGGCCTCTGGGGGGAGACGGGTGAGGAGCGGGAGAGGGCGCACCGCGCATTGAGTCGGGTGCAGGGCATCCTCGGCCCGGAAGCGGTGGTCACGGCGGTGCTCGGCGGTGGGCGTTCCCCGGCCGACCAGGTGCGCCTGGTGCCGTGGGGCGACGAACGCCTCCCCGCCCGCCCCGGCCCCCCGGCCGGCGCCGGCGCCGACCCGACCGCCGGCGGTGGCCGTGCTGGCGGTGATCGTGTCGGCGGTGGCCGTGTCGGCGGCGCCGGTCTGCCTGCTGATCGCGGCGGGGGCGTTCCGCCGTGGCCGGGCCGGTTGCCGCCGCCCGCGCCCGCCGTGGTGCTGCCCAGCCCGCTCGCGGCGACAGTGCACGACACCGCCGGCGAGCCGGTGGTGATCAGCGCGCGGTTGGCGGTGAGCGCCCCACCGGTCCGGCTGGTGGTCGGTACCGGCCAGCCGGCGGTGATCGTGGGTTGGGCCGGCCCCTGGCCGGTGGACGAGCGCTGGTGGGCGCCGGCCGAGGCTCGCCGTCGGGCACGGTTCCAGGTCAGCCTCGCCGACGGCACCGCTCTGCTGCTCGCCGTGGAGTCCGGGCAGTGGCTGGTGGAGGCGATCTATGACTGAGTCAGGTAGGTCCCGGCCCGGTGTCGCTTGGCCTGGTGTCGCTTGGCCTGGTGTCGCTTGGCCTGGCGTCGGTGGGTTCGGTATTGGCGGGTTCGGTGTTGGCCAGGGGGCAGATGTCCCAATGAGCGTGATGACTCACAGGCATCAAGATGCCTGTGAGTCATCACGCTCATTAGGCACTTCGCCGCTGGCGGGGCAGCCGCCATCGTGCTCGTCGTCGGCGCGGCCGCTCACCGCCCTGCGCCTGGTCGATCATGCCGCCGCCGGAGCGGCCCGACCGGCCGGAGCGGCCGGCGCGGGCGGAGCGGCCGGATGAGCTTCCACAACCCGAAGATGCCCTGGTCGGAGTTGGAGCGGGTGCTCTCCGGCCGGGCCGACGGCGGCTCCGGCGGCTCCGGCAGGTCGGGCGGCGGGCGGTCGCGCGAGGAGCGGCACCTGCACGTGGTGGACCCGCTCGCCGTGGACGCTGACGGTGGGGACTCCCCGGCCTGGAGTCGCCGGCGCGAGCAGTACCAGCCGCCGGAGCTGCCCCGCCCCGACGGCGTGGTGCCCTACGCGGAGCTGCACGCGCACACCAACTTCAGCTTCCTCGACGGCGCCAGCCATCCCGAGGAGCTGGCCGAGGAGGCGGCCCGGCTGGGGCTCACCGCGCTCGCCGTCACCGACCACGACGGCTTCTACGGCGTGGTCCGCTTCGCCGAGGCGGCCCGCACGCTGGGCCTGCCGACCATCTTCGGCGCGGAGCTGTCCCTCGGGCTGCCCGGCCCGCAGAACGGCGAACCCGACCCGCACGGCGCGCACCTGCTGGTGCTCGCGCACGGTCATGAGGGATACGCCCGGCTGGCCACCACCATCGCCCGCGCCCAGCTGCGCGGCGGTGAGAAGGGCCGCCCGGTCTACGGGGAGCTGGAGGAGGTCGCCGCCGAGCTGCGCGACCACGTGCTGGTGCTGACCGGCTGCCGCAAGGGGCACGTGCCGGGCGCGCTGCTCACCGAGGGGGTGGACGCGGCGGCCCGCGAGCTGGACCGGCTGACCGCGCTCTTCGGCGCGGAGACGGTGGCGGTGGAGCTGACCGACCACGGGCATCCCGTCGACGCCGACCGCAACGACGCGCTCGCCGAGCTGGCCGCCGCGGCCGGGCTGCCGACGGTGGCCAGCAACAACGTGCACTACGCCAGCCCCGGTCGGCGTCGGCTGGCCACCACTGTCGCCGCCGTCCGGGCCCGGCGCAGCCTCGACGAGATCGACGGCTGGCTGCCCGCGGCGGCCACCGCCCACCTGCGCAGCGGCGCGGAGATGGCGGCCCGGTTCGCCGCGTACCCGGGCGCGGTGGCCCGGGCCGCCGAGTTCGGCGCCGAGCTGGCCTTCGACCTGCAACTGGTCGCGCCGCAACTGCCGGCGTACCCGGTGCCGCCGGGGCACACCGAGATGAGCTGGCTGCGCAAGCTGACCGCCGACGGGGCGCGGGAGCGCTACGGCCCCCCGCAGGCGCACCCGAGCGCGTACGCGCAGCTCGACCACGAGCTGAACATGATCGAGGAGCTGGGTTTCCCCGGCTACTTCCTGGTGGTCTACGACATCGTCTCGTTCTGCCGTGAGCAGGACATCTACTGCCAGGGCCGGGGCTCGGCGGCCAACTCGGCGGTCTGCTACGCGCTGCGCATCACCAACGTGGACGCCGTCCGGCACCGGCTGCTGTTCGAACGGTTCCTCGCCCCGGAGCGGGACGGCCCACCGGACATCGACGTGGACATCGAGTCCGACCGCCGGGAGGAGGTGATCCAGCACGTCTACACCCGATACGGCCGCGAGCACGCCGCCCAGGTAGCCAACGTCATCTCCTACCGGCCCCGCTCGGCGGTGCGGGACGTGGCCAAGGCGTTCGGCTTCTCACCCGGTCAGCAGGACGCCTGGAGCAAGCAGATCGACAGGTGGGGCTCGGTCGCCACGGTCGACGTCGAGGGCATCCCGGAGCAGGTGGTGGAGTACGCCAACGAGTTGCAGACGTTCCCCCGGCACCTGGGCATCCACTCCGGCGGCATGGTGATCTGCGACCGTCCGGTGATCGAGGTCTGCCCGGTGGAGTGGGGGCGGATGCCCGGGCGCAGCGTGCTCCAGTGGGACAAGGACGACTGCGCGGCGGTCGGCCTGGTGAAGTTCGACCTGCTCGGCCTCGGCATGCTGTCCGCGCTGCACTACGGCTACGACATGATCGGCTCCCGGCTCGACCTCGGCGACATGACGCTGGACGACCCGGAGGTGTACGACATGCTCTGCCGGGCCGACTCGGTGGGGGTGTTCCAGGTGGAGAGCCGTGCGCAGATGGCCACCCTGCCCCGGCTCAAGCCCCGCGAGTTCTACGACCTGGTGGTCGAGGTGGCGCTGATCCGACCCGGCCCGATCCAGGGCGGCTCGGTGCACCCGTTCATCAGGCGCAAGAACGGTCAGGAGCCGGTGACCTTCGCCCACCCGCTGATGCGCAACGCGCTGGAGAAGACCCTGGGTGTGCCGCTGTTCCAGGAGCAGTTGATGCAGCTCGCCATCGACCTGGCCGGTTTCGACGCGGCCGAGGCCGACCAGCTGCGCCGGGCGATGGGCGCGAAACGCTCGGTCGAGCGGATGAACCGCATCGCCGACCGGCTCTACGCCGGGATGGCCGAGCGGGGCATCACCGGCGAGCTGGCCGACGACGTCTACCGCAAGCTCACCGCGTTCGCCAGCTACGGCTTCCCGGAGAGCCACGCGATGAGCTTCGCCTACCTGGTGTACGCCAGCTCCTGGCTCAAGCGCTACCACCCGGGGCCGTTCCTGGCCGCGCTGCTCAACGCCCAGCCGATGGGTTTCTACTCCCCGCAGACCCTTGTCGACGACGCCCGCCGGCACGGGGTGGAGGTTCGTCGCCCGGACATCAACGCCAGCGGGGCGCTGGCGGTGCTGGAGTCCACCCCGGACACCCGGTGGGGCAGCGGGCCGGGGGAGCCGCCGCACGCCTGGGGGCTGGGCGGTCCGGCCGTCCGGCTGGGGCTGTCCAGCGTGCGTACCCTCGGCGCCGAGGTGGCCGAGCGGATCGAGGCCGAGCGGGCGGCCGGCGGGGCGTACCGCGACATGCCGGATCTGGCCCGGCGGGTCGGCCTCACCGCCGCGCAGCTGGAGGCGCTGGCCACCGCGGACGCCTTCGCCTGTTTCGGGCTGACCCGGCGGGAGGCGCTCTGGGCCGCCGGTGCGGCGGCCCAGGACCGGCCGGGCCGGCTGCCCGGCACGGTGACCGGCGCGGCGGCGCCCACGCTGCCCGGCATGGAGGCGGTGGACCGGCTGGTCGCCGACGTGTGGGCCACCGGCCTGTCGCCGGAGAGCCACCCGGCCCGGTTCATCCGGGGGCAGCTCGACGTGCTCGGCGCGGTGCCGATCGCCCGGCTCGGTCGGGTGGAGCCGGGCCAGCGGATCCGGGTCGGCGGCATCGTCACCCACCGGCAGCGCCCCGCGACCGCCGGCGGAGTGACCTTCCTCAACCTGGAGGACGAGACCGGGATGCTCAACGTCACCTGCTCACCGGGGCTGTGGCAGCGCTACCGGCGGGTGGCCCGCACCAGCGCCGCGCTTGTGGTCCGGGGTCGACTGCAACGGCACGAGGGGGTGACCAACCTGGTCGCCGACCGGCTGGACGCCATCGAGCCGCCGGTCAGCCCCGCGTCCCGCGACTTCCGCTGATCCAGTGATCCACATTACGGTTTCCGGCGCCCCCGGGCGGGAGACTCGTCCTGAGCGGGCAGAGCGGCCCGTGATCCGTGAGGGGGAATGACAAGTGATGGGGAACGACACGTACACCGGCGGCGGGATCGCCAACGCCCGACGGACCCGGCTGGGCGCCGGCTGGATGCCGTCGCACCTCACCGACCCCCGCGAGTACGAGGTGACCAACGGTCCGGTGGCCAACGAGCGCCGGTCCCGGGCCGAGGACGCTGTCGAGGGCGCCGAGTCCTGACCACTAGGCTCGACCGGGTGGAACAGACCCGAGGCCGGTTCGTCGGGCCCCCGCTGACCCCCCGTACCGCCGCGATCTGGTCGGTGCTGCGCGCCGAGCTGGACCGGCGCGGCGACACCGAGCTGACCGTGCTGGACGTGGGCGGCGGGACCGGCGGTTTCGCCGTCCCGCTGGCCCGCGCAGGGCACCGGGTCACCGTCGTCGACGCGAGCCCCGACGCCCTCGCGGCGCTCACCCGTCGGGCCGCCGAGGCCGGGGTCGCCGACCGGATCGTGGCCGTGCAGGGCGACGGCGACGCCCTGGCCGGGCTGGTCGAGCCGGCGAGCGTCGACCTGGTGCTCTGCCACGCCGTGCTGGAGGTCGTCGACGACCCCACACCGGTGGTCGCCGCGCTGGCCGGCGCGTTGCGCCCCGGCGGCGCGGCCAGCGTCCTGGTGGCCGGCCGGGCCGCCGCCGTGCTGGGCCGGGCGATGAACGGCCATCTGGACGTGGCGACCGCACTGGCCGCCGATCCGGCCGGCACCGCCGGGCCGCGCGACACGCTGCGCCGCCGCTACGACGCCCCCGGCGCCGCCGCGCTGCTCACCGCCGCCGGGCTGGCGGTCGAGGAGATCCACGGGGTACGCGTGCTGGCCGACCTGCTGCCCGCCTCGGTCGCCGACGGGCAGTCCACGGCCCTGGTCGAGCTGGAACTGGCGCTTGCCGCGCAGTCCCCCTACCGGGACCTGGCCGCCCAACTGCACCTGTTCGCCCGCCGGCCGGCATGACCGTCGCACCGGGCGGTGGGCCGCCGCCGCTGGCCGTCCTCGGCCCGCCGCGCAGCGGGGACCGACTCGCCGACGTGCTGCCCAGCGCGCTCGCCGTGCTGGGCGTGCCCGGGTCGACCGACCCGCTCGGGCTGGTCCCGGCCCTGGCCGGGGTACGCCGGATCGCCGTACTGCTGGTCGACGGGCTCGGCTGGTACCAGCTGCCGACCGCCGCGCCGCACGCGCCGACCCTCGCCGGGCTGGCGGCGACGGTGGGTCGGCCGCTCATCGCCGGTTTCCCGTCCACCACGCCGACGAGCCTCGTGACGCTCGGCACCGGCGTCGCGCCCGGCGCGCACGGCGTGCTCGGCTTCACGGTGCGGGTGCCCGGCACCGATCGGGTGCTCACCCACACCGACTGGGCCGCCGACCCGTCGCCGCTGCGCTGGCAGCCGGTGCCCACCCAGCTCCAACGGGCCCGCGCCGCCGGTGTGACGACGACCGTGGTGAGCCGGCCCGAGTTCGGCGGCAGCGGGTTGACAGTGGCCGCCAACCGGGGCGGCGACTTCCGGGGCGCCGCCGGCGCCGACGAGGTGGCTGGCACCATGCTGGCCGCGCTGTCCGCCGGCGACGGGCCGACCCTGGTCTCGGGCTACCACGCCGACCTGGACCGGCACGGGCACCTCAGCGGAGTCGACTCGGCGCCCTGGCGGGTCGCCGCGACCGAGGTGGACACCCTGCTCGCCCGGCTGCTCGACGGGCTGCCGCCGGACGCGGCGCTGCTGGTGACCGCCGACCACGGGCAGCTCGACGTGCCCCTGGCGCACCGTTTCGACCTGGACACCGATCCACGACTGCGCGACGGGGTCCGGGTGGTCGCCGGCGAGGCCCGGGTGCGCTACCTGCACGCCCAGCCGGGCGCGGTCGACGACGTGGTGGCCGCCTGGTCGGCGGTGCTCGGCGACGCGGCGCGGGTGCGTACCCGGGAGGAGATGGTGGCCACCGGCTGGTTCGGGCCGGTGCCCGAGGAGCACCTGGAACGGATCGGCGACGTGGTGGTGACCTGCAACGACACGTACGCCGTCATGGCCAGCCGCACCGAGCGGCCGATGGCGTCGAAGCTGGTGGCGTACCACGGGGCGGACACCGCGGCCGAGCTGACCGTGCCGCTGCTGGTCGTGCGGGGCTGACCGGCGCGCGGTCCGGCCGGTCGGCCGGTGGTGCTGTCGTACCCCCGGGTTAACCTGCTCCGATGGGCCGCAGCCAGTCGTTGCCCCGGGGCGACGATCCGCGCTTCGGGCCGGACGCCGACGATTCCGCAAGCCCGATCCTGCACATCGACATGGACGCCTTCTTCGCCGCCGTCGAGGTGCGCCGTCGACCCGAGCTGCGCGGCCGGCCGGTCATCGTCGGCGGTGTGGGGCCGCGCGGCGTGGTCAGCTCGGCCAGCTACGAGGCCCGCCGGTACGGGGTCCGCAGCGCGATGCCGACCAGCCAGGCCCGCGCCCGCTGCCCCCACGCGGTCTACCTGCCACCGGACTTCACCGCCTACACGGCCGCGTCCCGGGCGGTCATGCAGATCTTCCGGGACGTCACCCCGCTGGTCGAGCCGCTCTCCCTCGACGAGGCGTTCCTCGACGTTGCCGGGGCGCGCAGACTGTTCGGCTCCCCGGCGACCATCGCCCGGTTGATCCGGCGTCGGGTCGCCGACGAGCAGGGGCTGACCTGCTCGGTCGGTGTGGCGCCGAGCAAGTTCGTGGCCAAGCTGGGTTCCACCCGGGCCAAACCCGACGGGCTGTTGGTCGTGCCTCCGGGGCAGGTCCTGGAGTTCCTGCACCCGCTACCGGTGAATGCGCTGTGGGGCGTGGGGGAGCGGGCCGCCGAGACACTGCGCCGGCTCGGCCTGGCCACCGTCGGCGACCTCGCCGCGGCGCCGCTGGGCCTGCTCCGCCAGGCGGTGGGTGCGGCGTCCGCGGCGCACCTGCACGAGCTGGCCGCAGGGCGTGACCCGCGGCGGGTGACCCCCGAGCATGTCGACAAGTCGATCGGCGCCGAGGTGACCTTCGACGCCGACGTGGCCGACCCGCTGGAGATCCGCCGCGCCCTGCTGGCGCTCAGCGCGAAGGTCGGTGTCCGGTTGCGCGGTTCCGGCCAGGTCGGGCGCACGGTCACCCTCAAGGTGCGGCTGGCCGACTTTCGCACCGTCAACCGCTCCCGCACCCTCGGCGTGCCCACCGACACCGCCCGCGAGATGTTCGACACGGTCTGGGCGCTCTACACCGCACTGGACCCGGGCGAGCGGATCCGGCTCGTCGGCGTCCGGGTGGAAGGGCTCGCCTCGGCGCAGGGCGCTCCCCGGCAGTTGACCCTCGGCGCACCCGAGCGCGGTTGGCGGGAGGCGGAAGCCGCCGCGGACGCCGCTGCTGCCCGATTCGGGCGGTCCGTCATAGGTCCGGCCAGTCTGATGGGCGACCGTGACGCCCATCGAAAGGAAAATCCGCCCCACCCGTAGGTCGTCCCGCTTTCCGACGCGCGACCCCCCTCGTAGACTTGCGGGTAAGCAGCCGGTTGGCTGCCACGGTCTGTCGGCCCGAGTGGGCCCGACCAACGTGACCGGGGAGGAGTGCCGTGCCGCTCTCGGAGCACGAGCAGCGGCTGTTCGAGCAGATCGAGCGGTCGCTTGCCGAGGACCCCAAATTCGCCTCGGCCGTGCGCGCCAGCGATCCGCGCTTCCACGCGCGGCGTCGCCTGCTCGTCGCTGCCGGCGTGATCATCGCTGGCTTGGCTCTACTGGTCTACGGCGCGGTGATCAAGACTCCACCGCTCGCGGTGGCGGGCTTCGTCGTCATGCTGGCGTCGGCCGCGTTCGCGGTGCAGTCGCACCGGCGGGCGCAGTCACCTGACCTGCACGTGGTGGGTGGCACGACGAGTCGTCGTCCCCGCGGTGGCCGGTCCGGTCGCCGCCGGTCGATCCTGGACCGGATGGAAGACAGGTGGCGGCAGCGCCCGGAGGGGCACCGCTGAGCCCGTCCCGCCGCTGAGGCGGGCCGTACACCGCGACGAGCGGGTCGCCGGGAACGCCCCGGCGACCACTGTCGCATCCGCGTGCCCGCCGCCTCCCGCCGCCGGGCGTCACCCCGCTCCGCGCTCACCCCGCGCGTCACCACCGAGACCGCGCCGATCTTGCGGTTTCTGTCGTCCAGATGCGCAGGATGCCCCTTATGTGGCGACAGAAAGTGCAAGATCGCTGGGGCTGGGGCTGGGGCTGGGGCTGGGGCTGGACGGGGGCGCCATCAGCGGTGCCCCCGTCCGGGCCTCGGTCAGCGCGCCGCCCGGTCGGCCAGCATCCGCCGGGGATTCCAGCGCAGCAGCCGGTAGCGGAGCCGTCCGGTCAGCGCCACCAGGCGCCCGGAAGCGTCCGCCAGGGCGATCCGCCAGCGCAACAGCACCGAGGGCGGCAGCACGGTGGCGACCAGTCGGGTCCGTCGATCCGCCTGGGCGGCGAGCGCCCCGCGGATCGCGCGGAGCGCAGGCGGCAGCGGTTCGCCGGTCAGCGGGTCCCGCGCGTACCGGGCCCGCTCCTCCGCCCGGCCGAGCAGCCGCGCCGCTCCGACCGCCGCCGTGTCGTCGACGAGGGCATCGCGGACCAGCCGGTCCGCGGTCGCCCGGGGCGTCTCGGTCTGGTCCACCCGGACCTTGAAGTCGACCATCGTGTCCAGCAGCTCGGCCCAGGCGGCGTGCGCGTCCGCGCGAGCGCGGGTGGCGTCCGCCTGGACCACCATCACCGGCTTGCCCTCGGCCGACGGGATGTCGTCCGGCATGGCGGTGGCCACCGTGGCCTCCGCCCGGCCGGCCCGCCGCCGGCGCAGCGCCAGTCGACGAAGCGCCGGCACCGCCAGCAGCGCCAACAGGGCCAGCACGCCCGCCGTCCACCATGGCCAGACCGGCGGCTGCTCGGCCGGCTCCGTACCACCGAGGGAGAGGCCGGAGTCGGTGTCACGGTCCGCGTTGTCCGGGCCGGCCGGACCCGCCGAGGAGTCCGGATCCGTCGGGCTGTCCGTGGCGCCCGTCTCCGGGCTGGACGGCTCGGGCGCGTCAGTGTCCGGCGCCCAGGCCGACCGGGTGGAGCCGGGCACGCCGTACGCCGGGGTGGCGTCGAACGGCACCCAGCCGATCCCGTTGAAGTAGACCTCGGTCCAGGCGTGCAGGTTGAGGTTCGTCAGGGTGTACGTGTCGCCGTCGCGCTTGCTGCCGTTGGTGAACCCGAACGCGACCCGGGCCGGGATGCCGGCCGAACGGACCAGCCAGGCCATGGCGGCGGCGTACTGCTGGCAGTAGCCGACCTTGTTGGTCAGGAAGTTGACGATGTCCTGGCCGCTGCTGCCGCTCTCGGTGCTGAGGCGGTACTTGAAACCGTTGTCCGCCGAGAAGTGCTGGTAGATCGCGAGGACCCGGTCGTACTCGGTGCGCTTGCCCTGGGTCAGCCCCTTGACCAGCTCCTCCACCTCGGGCACCGGGCCGGGGGTGGCGGTCTGCTGCCGGCGGACCGGGTGGTCGGCCGGCAGTGGCTCCGCGGCCCGCAGGGCCGCCGGAGTGTACGTCGAGCGGACGTAGTCGAACGTGTACTTACGCCCCCGCGAGCTCTCCCGGTTGGAGAAGACGATCTGCTGGTTGGAGTCGTAGAGCCAGTTGCCGTTCAGGTCCTTGGTGCGCACCGGTACGGCGTACACCGGCATCAGGGACATGCTCAGGCTCTTGGTCACCTCGACGGTCGCCCGGTACTCGGTCTGCTGCACCCCCGGGCCGGCCTGCTCGTTCGGGTTGGGCAGATCGCGGTTGGCCGGCTGGCCGCTCGCCGCTCGGGCCTGGAAGCCACTCGGGCGCAGGTCGTCGGCCACCGCGTAGCGCAGGTAGAACGGGTTCGGCTCAGAGGTGGTCACCTTGACCAGGTCGGCCACCTCGGACTGGTTGAGCTGGCCGGCGAGCGACGCGAACAGGTCGATCCGGCCGGACGAGCCGCCCGAGCCCCGGCCGGTGCCGCTGCCGTTGCCCGTGCCACCGGAGAGCGAGTCGAGCAGCCCACCGGTCATGCCGGGCACCGCCAGGGGCAGCGCCACGGCCACCACCACGCCGACCACGGCGAGCCGGCGGCCCGCGGAGGCCAGCGGCGACGCCTCCCACACGTCCACGTCACGACCGTCGCCGGTGAACCGCCGGCCGAACCGACGGACCCGGTCGACGTTGTCGGTGACCAGCAGCCACAGGTAACCGGCGGCGCCCACCACGAACGGCGTCGGGGGGACGCTGTCCACGTAGACGGCGACCGGCACCGAGTAGATCGCGAGCATCGGCAGCCCGGCCAGCGCGGGCCGTCGCAGCCCCACCGCCAGCACGTCCACGAGCACGGCCACCCCGCCGACGCCGAGCACGGTGATGAACAGCAGCGGGTCCGTGTCCGGAACCTCGACGCCGTACGAGCGCATGTCCTGCATCGAGCCGGCGAGCAGATCGGTGAAGTGCTCGATCGTGGCCGGCGTGGGCAGGAAGGTCAGCAGCTCGCTGCCGCTGGGGAACAGCCAGGTGAGCGCGAGCAACAGGGCGGCCAGCATGCCGAGCACCTGACCCCAGAGCGGTGCGCGGACGAGCCGCGTCAGCGCGGCGACCCCGGCCACCACTGCGACGGCGATCGCGCACTGGACCAGCCACGTCCAGGTCTGGAAGATGGCCGACAGCGGCGCGGCGGCGAGCAGTGTCGCGGCGGCCGCCACCGCGCCGGTGTTCCGGCTGGCGATCATGAGGGGAACCTTCCGTTCATCGCACGCCGCCGGCGACCGTCTCGGCCAGCGCGGCGCGCAGGGCGAAGCCCTGGGATCCTCGGCCGGCCTGCGGCCACAGCGCGGGCAGTCGGCTGCCGTGGTCGACGCCGACCACCCGCCAGCCACTGCGCACCATGGCCAGGACCGCCGAGCCGTGCGCGTGCTCGGCCTCGGCGCGGGCCTTCTCCGGCAGGCTCAGCCAGGTGGAGCTGTCCAACAGGAAACCGGCGCACGTCGCGCCGTTGCCGCGCAGCCCGGCCAGCAACTCGGCCTCGGCGACGCTGACCATGCCGAACAGCCCGATGATCAGGCCACCGTCGGCGCGCTGCCGAACCCGCTGGACCAACCCGGTCACGTCGGCGCGCTGGTCCAGACGGACCTCGGCCAGGTGGTCGAGCAGCACACCGTCGCCGCCGCCCTCCGAGGCGTCCACGTCGACCCCCGAGCCGGTGACCAGGCGCAGCTTGTAGCCGGACTGCCGCAGGTGCACGGCGATGCTGGCGGCGGCGGAGACCGCCCACTCGAAACTCGACGTCGGGCCGTCGCCCCGGTGGCCGTACGCGCGGGTGTCCAGGACGACGGTGGCCCGACTCTCCCAGGGCTGTTCCTCCCGGCGCACCATCAGCTCGCCGGTGCGTGCCGTGGACTTCCAGTGCACCCGGCGCAGGTCGTCGCCCCGGCGGTACTCCCGGGTCGCCGCGTCGTCCTCGCCGTGCACCGCCACCGAGCGGGCCCGGCTGTCGCCGCTGCCCGCGTACTCCCCGGGGAGCCGGACCGACGGCAGGGGGGTGACCTGCGGGATGACCGTCAGATGGTCGGTGCTGGGGAAGGAGCGGGTGAGCTCGCAGAGGCCGAACGGGTCGGTCATCCGGACCACCAGCGGGCCCACGTCGTAACGGCCCCGCACGTCGGCGCGCACCGTGTACGCCACGGAGCTGGCCTGGTGCGCGCCGAGCCGTTCCAGCACGACCCGGGGTCGGCTGCCCAGCGCGTAGGGCAGCCGGTCCTCCAGCAACAGGGTGCCGGTGGGCAGCCGGGAGAGGTTCTGCAGGCGCAGCACGACCCGCGAGTTGGCCCCGACCGGGACCCGGTGCGGGTCCAGCGACCGGTTGCAGGCCAGCTTGTAACGGCTGCGACCCACGTAGGCGGCGGCCAGCAGCGGCAGGACGGCCAGCAGCACGGCCACCCGGAGCAGGTCCTTCTCGCCCAGGATGATGGCCGAGATCGCCGCCGCGATCGCGGCCGCGAGGAACGAGCGCCCGCGGGTGGTCAGCCCGCGCAGCCCGGCACGCACGTCACGGCCTCCGCGGCTCGTAGGGCGCGCGACCGTTGCCGGTGGCGGGTCGGGTGTCGTAGGGGCTGCGTTGCCGGTCGTGCGGCAACGGCAGCCGGTGCACCAGCTCGGAGACGATCGCGTCGGTGGTGCGTCGGGCGAGCTGCGCGTCGGCCGTCGGGATGATCCGGTGCGCGAGCACCGGCACCGCCAGGGCCTGCAGGTCGTCGGGGAGCACGTAGTCGCGACCCTCCAACGCGGCGACCGCCCGGGCCGTGCGCAGCAGTTGCAGGGTCGCCCGGGGGGACGCGCCGAGGCGCAGGTCGGGGGCCTCCCGGGTGGCGGTGACCAGGTCGATGGCGTACTGCTTGACGGCGTCCGCGACGTGCACCTGCCGGACGGTGGCGATGAGCTGCCGGACGATGTCCGCGTCGGAGACCGGGCGCAGCTCGTTCAGCGGGTCGGTGCCGCCGTGCCCGTCCAGCATGGCCAGCTCGGCGCCGGCGTCGGGGTAACCCATCGCGATCCGGGCGGTGAACCGGTCGCGCTGCGCCTCAGGCAGCGGGTACGTCCCCTCCATCTCGATCGGGTTCTGGGTGGCGATGACCATGAACGGGGTCTGGAGCTGGTAGGTCACACCGTCGACGGTGACCTGCCGTTCCTCCATGCACTCCAGCAACGCCGACTGGGTCTTCGGCGACGCCCGGTTGATCTCGTCGCCGACGACCAGGTTGGCGAAGACCGCGCCCGGGCGGAACTCGAAGTCGTGCGTCTCCTGGTTGTAGACGCTGACGCCGGTGACATCGCTGGGCAGCAGGTCGGGGGTGAACTGGATCCGGCGCACCGTGCAGTCGATGGACCGCGCGAGGGCCTTGGCCAGCTTGGTCTTGCCGACGCCGGGAACGTCTTCGATGAGGAGGTGGCCCTCGGCGAGCAGGACGGCCAGGGCCAGCCGCACGGTGGCGGTCTTACCCTCGATGACCTGCTCGATGTTGGCCACGATGGCCTCGCTGGCGGCGCGGAACTCGTCGTGCGGCAACAGGCCGCCCACCTCGTCCCAGGTCTGTTGTGTCACGGGCCTCCTCCTCGTCGCCGTCACGGCAGCTCTGTAGAGAGCACCTGGACCCGCCGTTGGGTTCGCGACGTCGAGCCTCGTTTGCCGCAGGATTCTCACTGGCCTCTCAGGCTAACCATGTTTGTCGTTATCGCCGACCCCCGCAGGTAGTCCGCCGCTTACGCACGGATATTCGCCGAGATGGGGGATCGAGCCGACCGCGCCGGCGGTTCCTCCGGCTCCGTCGGCGACGGGGTACACTGCCGGGCATGGCCGGAGTCTTCCTGCTTCTTACCGGGCCGTGCTGATGCGCTGAACGCGCGACAGCACGGCGGCCCCTCCTGCGCGAGGGGCTTTTTTGTGCCCGCCGCCGGTCCGGCCCGGTGGTGCCGAGACGAAGCGAAGCGAAGCGAGGAGAAACGATGAGTGAGGCAGCCGCACCGGCGGGCGACATCCCCCCGTTCCGGTACACCGCGGCCCTGGCTGACGAGATCGAGACCCGTTGGCAGGACACCTGGGCGCGCGAGGGCACCTTCCACGCACCGAACCCGACCGGTCCGCTGGCCGATCCGGGCCACCCCCGGGCCGGGGCGGAGAAGCTGTACGTGCTGGACATGTTCCCGTACCCGTCCGGCGCCGGCCTGCACGTCGGCCACCCGCTGGGCTACATCGGCACCGACTGCTACGCCCGCTACCAGCGGATGGCCGGGCGCAACGTGCTGCACGCGATGGGCTTCGACGCGTTCGGGCTGCCCGCCGAGCAGTACGCCGTGCAGACCGGCACCCACCCCCGCACCACCACCGTCGCGAACATCGAGCGGTACAAGGCGCAGCTGCGCCGCCTGGGACTGGCCCACGACGAGCGCCGCTCGGTGGCGACCATCGACACCGACTTCTACCGCTGGACCCAGTGGATCTTCCTGCAGATCTTCAACTCCTGGTACGACCGCGACGCCGGTAAGGCCCGGCCGATCGCCGAGCTGATCGCCGAGTTCGAGGGCGGCAACCGGCCCACCCCGGACGGCCGGTCCTGGGCCGAGCTGAGCGTCGCCGAGCGCCGCGGAGTCGTCGACGACCACCGACTGGCGTACGTCTCGGAGGCGCCGGTGAACTGGTGCCCCGGGCTGGGCACCGTGCTGGCCAACGAGGAGGTCACCGCCGACGGTCGCTCCGACCGGGGCAACTTCCCGGTCTTCAAGCGCAGCCTGAAGCAGTGGAAGATGCGGATCACCGCGTACGCCGACCGGCTGCTGGACGACCTGGACAGCCTGGACTGGCCCGAGCCGATCAAGCTGATGCAGCGCAACTGGATCGGTCGCTCCACCGGCGCGCACATCGACTTCCCAACCACCCGGGAGCCGATCCGGGTGTTCACGACCCGCCCGGACACCGTCTTCGGGGCCACCTACATGGTGCTGGCGCCCGAGCACGAGCTGGTCGACACGCTGGCGCCGGCCACCTGGCCCGACGGCACGAGGGACGCCTGGACCGGCGGGCACGCCAGCCCCTCCGAGGCCGTCGAGGCGTACCGCAAGGCGGCGGCCGCCAAGACCGACGTCGAGCGGCAGTCCGACAGCAAGGAGAAGACAGGCGTCTTCATCGGCGCGTACGCCACCAACCCGGTCACCGGTGGGCAGATCCCGATCTTCATCGCCGACTACGTACTGGCCGGCTACGGCACCGGCGCGATCATGGCGGTGCCCGCCCAGGACGAGCGGGACTGGGCGTTCGCCGAGGTGTTCGAGCTGCCCATCGTGCGTACCGTGCAGCCGGCGGAGGGCTTCGACGGCAAGGCGTACACCGGGGACGGCCCGGCCATCAACAGCGCCGCGCCCGAGCGCGGCCTGGACCTGAACGGCCTGGGGGTCGCCGACGCCAAGGCGGCGATCATCGCCTGGCTGGAGGCCAACGGCCACGGCACCGGCGCGGTGACCTACCGGCTGCGCGACTGGCTGTTCTCCCGCCAGCGTTACTGGGGTGAGCCGTTCCCGATCGTCTACGACGAGACCGGCGCGGCCATCGCCCTGCCGGAGGAGATGCTGCCCGTCGAGCTGCCGGAGGTGGAGGACTTCTCCCCGAAGACGTTCGACCCGGACGACGCGGCCTCCAACCCGGAGACCCCGCTGTCGCGACGCCGCGACTGGGTCGAGGTGGAGCTGGACCTGGGCGACGGGCCGAAGCGCTACACCCGCGAGACCAACGTGATGCCGCAGTGGGCCGGCTCCTGCTGGTACGAGATGCGCTACCTGGACCCGACCAACTCCGAGCGGTTCGTCGACGCGGAGAACGAGCGGTACTGGATGGGTCCGCGCGGCGAGGGCGACTGCGGCGGCACCGACCTGTACGTCGGCGGCGCCGAGCACGCCGTGCTGCACCTGCTGTACGCGCGGTTCTGGCACAAGGTGCTGTTCGACCTGGGGCACGTGTCGTCGTTCGAGCCGTTCCGCAAGCTGTTCAACCAGGGCATGATCCAGGCGTACGCGTACACCGACTCGCGTGGCAGCTACGTGCAGGCCGAGGACGTCGTCGAGCGCGACGGCGCCTACTACCTGGGCGACCTGACGGTCAACCGCGAGTACGGCAAGATGGGCAAGTCGCTGAAGAACGTGGTGACCCCCGACGACATGTGCGCCGCCTACGGCGCGGACACCTTCCGGGTGTACGAGATGTCGATGGGCCCGCTGGAGGTGTCCCGCCCCTGGGAGACCCGAGCCGTGGTCGGCTCGTACCGGTTCCTGCAGCGCGTCTGGCGGGCGATCGTCGACGAGCAGACCGGCGCGGTGCGGGTCACCGACGACCCGGCCGACGACGCGACCCGCCGGCTGCTGCACAAGGTGATCGACGGGGTCCGTGGCGACATGGACGGCATCCGGTTCAACACCGCTATCGCCAAGCTGATCGAGCTGACCAACGGGCTGACCCGACTGTCGACCACGCCACGGGAGGTGGCCGAGCCGCTGGTGCTGATGGTGGCGCCGTTCGCCCCGCACGTGGCCGAGGAGCTGTGGCGCAAGCTGGGCCACGACACCTCGCTGACGTACGCGGACTTCCCGACCGCCGACCCGGCGCTGCTGGTGGCCGAGACGGTGACCTATCCGGTGCAGGTCAACGGCAAGGTCCGGGGCCGCATCGAGGTCCCCGCCGACGCCGCCGAGGAGACCGTCCGCGCGACGGCCCTGGACGCGGTGGCCGCCACCCTGGCGGGCAGGGAACCCCGCAAGGTCATCGTGGTCCCGGGCCGCCTGGTCTCGATCGTCGCCTAACCACCCCACCCACCCCTCCCCGCCGCCCCCCGCCCCGCCCCCGCCCCTCGTCCGGTCGATCATGGAGTTGTGGTGCCCGAGTCGCCCCGGGCCAGGGGATTCGTCCCCACCACGACTCCATGATCGACGCGACCGGGCGGGGTGGGGCGGCGCGGGGGCGCGGATGGGGTGGGGGGTTAGGGGGACAGGGGGGTGGCGACTGTGCGGCGGTGGGTGTGCAGCCAGTCCTGCCAGCGGCGGATCACCGCCACCGCGCCCGCGTCGCGCAGGCGGCGCATGGCCGGCACGTCGCGGTCGGCGTCGGCGTCGATGCCCCGCCAGGTGCTCCCGATCTGGTCGAGCATCACGTCCACCAGTTCCGCCCGGGGCAGCAACCCCGGGCCGGCCGCGTCGTAGGCGGCGCAGAGCACACGACACCGCCGACCCAGCTCGGCCGGGTCGGCGCCCTCGCCCAGCGGGGCCCAGTGCCAGCCGGCGAACGCCACGTCCTCGATCCGGCGGCCCGGCCGGGCAAGGTCCCAGTCGATGAAGGCCACGGGCAGCGGCCCGGTCGGGGAGTCCCGGTACACGGTGTTCTTCGGCGACAGGTCGCGGTGGCACACGGTCTCGGCGTCGCCGGCCAGGTCGGTGCCCGCACACGCGTCGTGCAGCCGGCGGATCAGCTCGGCCAGCCGCACCAGCGCCGCGTCGGCGAAGAACCCCGGATCCTCCCGGTCCCGCCACGGCACCCGCCCCGCGACATAGCTGAGCACCTGCCGACCGCGGTCGTCGACGCCCAGGTGCCGGGGCGCGAGGTCCGCGCCCACCTCGGCCAGGTGCCGCAGCAGCGCGCCGACGAAGTCCAGGTTGGCCGGTGGGGTACGTCGTACCGTGTCGCCGATCCGGACCACGTCGGCGACGTAGCCACCGGTGAGCGCCTCCTCGACGTCGCCGCCGGTGGGCGGTTGGTCGGCGTGGCCGCCGGTGGGCGGTTGGTCGGCGTTTCCGCTGGTGGGCGGCTGCTCGGCGGCGCCGTCGGTCGGCCCGGGCATGGTCAGGCCGGGATCCGGCGGCGGCGTCGTTCGCCGCGCCACCACTGGTGGACGAGCACGAGGCTGGCGATCAGGCCGAGGCTGGAAGGGGCGGCGGCGTACCAGTTGATGTGCCCGGGTGAGCTGACGGCCGCGCCGATCGCGGCGTAGCCGAACGCGGTCGGCGCGGCGGCGATCACGCTGCCGGCCAGGAACGGCAGCATTCGGGCGCCGGTCGTGCCGTAGCCGTAGCTGACCAGGCCGAAGCCGGCGATCGGCAGCAGCCGGACGGTGATCACGCCGACCACGCTCTGCCGGGCGAACCACCCGTCGAGGCGGGCCAGTCGGCCCCGGACCCGCTCGGCGACGAACTCCCGGCCGAGCAGCCGGCCCACCGTGAACCCGATCGCCGCCGCCACCAACGCGGCGCCCAGGGCGTACGCCGCGCCCTCCAGAGGGCCGAAGATCGCGCCCGCGGCGAGCGTGATGAAGGTACGGGGGACCAGCGCGACCAGCAGCAGCGCTCCACCGAGGATCGCCGCCACCGGAGCGAGGCCGCCCAACCGGTCGGCCAGGTCCGGCAGGTGCGCCAGATCCGGTCGGGGCAGCAGGAGCAGCAGCAGCCCGCAGCCGCCGATCAGCAGCACGAGCAGGGCGAACCGGGCGGCCGACGGCTGCCGGAGCAGCCGCCGGACGGCTCGGATCATGCCCGGGCGGGGGCCACTGCGGCGCGGCGCTCGTTGCGCAGCCGGTCCGACCAGGTGTCGTCCAGCGGAGGCAGCTGGTGTGCCCCGGTGGCCCAGCGCAGCAGCAGGTCGGCCAGGGCCGGGTTGCGGGCCAGTGCCGGGCCGTGCGAGTAGGTGCCCAGCAGCTTGCCACGCCACGCGCCCTCGGTGGCGCCGTCGTTGCCGACCCCGGTGGTGACCCGGGCGAGCGGGGCGACCTCCGGACCGAGGTGGGTGCGACCGCCGTGGTTCTCGAAACCGGTCAGCGGAGGCAGGCCCAGCCGGGGGTCGATCTCACCGGCCAGCTCGCCGACGGCCCGGCTCTCGCCCCGGTCGGACTGCAGGTCCAGCAGCTCCAGCCCTCGACACTGGACGCCCTTGGCGAAGAAGGAGGTGCCGAGCAGCTGGTAGCCGGCACAGACGCCGAAGACGACCGAGCCCTGGGCGACCGCCCGGTGCAGGCCGCCGTCGGCGATCAGCCGCTGGGCACCCAACGCCTGCGGGCCGTCCTCGCCCCCGCCGACCAGGTAGATGTCGGCGGTCGCGGGCAGCCGCTGGTCGGAGCGGACCTCCAGCACCTCGACCGGCATGCCCCGCTGGCGGGCCCTCCGGGCGAGGATCAGGGCGTTGCCCCGGTCGCCGTAGGTGGACAGCAGGTCGGGGTAGATCCAGACGATGCGCAGGCTCTCAGATGACACGGTCCAACTCCGCTCGGATGTCCTGGAACGCGGTGTAGTTCGCGATGACCTCCAGCCGCCCGGGCGGGACCGACCGGATCGCGTCGTCGAAGGTGCGTACGTGCTGGAACGGTACGTCGTTGACGTCCAGTCGGACCGCCAGGTCGTAGGCTCGGTCGCCGGTGATCAACACCTGCCGGCCGCGCAGCGGGGCGAAGTCGACGTCGTAGAGCCAGGAGGTGTCCAGACCGTCGGGGTCGCGCGCGTTGATGGAGAGCAGTGTCGGCGCGTCGTCGGCCATGTCGAAGGCCTCCAGCCAGCTGGCCGGGTTCTTGGCCAGCAGCAGCCGGATGTTGCGCCCGTCCTTGTCGACCTGCGCGTAACGGCCGGCCACCGAGGTGACGATGCCGAGGCGAGACACCGCGTCGACGGGGCGTACGCCGAACTCGGCCGCCACGGCCAGCGCGGTCGCCGCGTTGCCGAGGTTGACCTTGCCGGGCAGCTGGAGGGAGACCTTGTGCCAGGCCCCGGTGGGGTCGAGCACGCCCTCGTCCTCGACGACCCAGTTCGGCTCCGGTCGGCGCAGCGCACAGCCGGTGCACCACCACTGCTCGCCCGAGCGCTGGATCGTGGAGCCGCACTCCGGGCAGACCCAGGAGTCGTCGTGCCAGCGCTGGCCGGCGCTGAACCAGGTCACGTGCGGCGGGTTGATGCCCCGGGCGGGGTCGCCGGGCGGGGTGGCGGCCCAGACCACAAGCGGGTCGTCGGCGTTGGCCACCACCCGTACGTCGGTGTGCCGGACCAGCGCCGCGCGCCAGAGCTGCGCCATCATGGCGACCTCCTTGGCCCGGTCCAGCTGGTCGCGGGAGAGGTTCAGCAGTGCCACCACGTGCGGTTCGGTCGACTCCAGCACCTGGGCGAGGTAGTGCTCGTCGACCTCCAGCACCGCGTACGGGGTGCTGCCGGCCTTGGCCAGCGCCGAGGTGTGCCCGCTGGGCATGTTGGCGCCGAAGGAGTTGGTGGCGACCCGGCCGAGCACGCCGACCGCGGCGGCGGTCAACCGGGTGGTGGTCGTCTTGCCGTTGGTGCCGGAGACGAGCGCGATGGCGCGTCCGGCCGACAGGTGCGCCAGCAGGTCCGGGTCGATCTTCAGCCCGATCCATCCGCCGATCACCGATCCGTCGCCACGGCCGGCGGCCCGGGAGAGCGCCGCGGCGGTCCGTGACACGGAGCTGGCCACCTTGGCCCGTAGGGGCATTTTCGCGTCCGTCACGCGAGCGAGGTTACCGGACCGCCCGCCTCACCAGATCGCCGCCGACGGTGAACCGTTCGGCCGTGGCGTCCGCGCGGGTGGTCGGTTTGCGCTCCACCGGACGGAGTCGATCTATGTCGGAAAGCGGACCACGCCGGGGGAGGGCTCCGGCCCTCCACTCCGCTCCACCCCGTGTGACGTGCGGTTTTGCGCGTGAATCGACCGCGCCACGCGGGCGAATCTGGTTGCAGGTGGAGGGAAGTGGAGTAAGGTGGGGCCCAATGGTGAGGCCGGGAGGGCTCACCGGCCCGGGGGGTCAGCGGCGCCGCGAACGCCGCTCAAGGGCGAGGGGGTAGGGCCGGATGTTCCTCGGCACCCATACTCCGCGCCTGGACGACAAAGGCCGGTTGATCCTTCCGGCCAGGTTCCGGGATGAGCTGGCGGGGGGTGTCGTGGTCACCAAAGGGCAGGATCGTTGCCTCTACGTCTTTCCGACACCCGAGTTCCAGCGGATCGCGGAGCAGTTGCGCGCGCAGCCGATGACGCACAAGGCGGCCCGGGCCTACAGCCGGGTCTTCTTCGCCAGCGCGCACGACGAGGTGCCGGACAAGCAGGGCCGCGTGACCATTCCGGCACACCTTCGCCAGTACGCCGCGCTCGACCGTGACCTGGTGGTCATCGGCGCGAGCACGCGGGTGGAGATCTGGGACAAGGTCGCCTGGGAGACCTACCTCGCCGAGAGCGAAGACGACTTCGCCGACATCGAGGAGGGGGTGCTGCCCGGCGGTCTGTAGGGCGGAACGGCGCCCGACGTACTGCGAGATCTCCAGCCGCTTTCGAGTTCCTGGCACCCCTTCCCCGGTGCCAGGCGCACGATCCAGTCATCGGGCGCGCGTCCGGTGTCCGGCGGGAGCGGATGGGGATCTGGCGGTACGACGGCAGCGCCGTCGCCACGGCAGGCGCGCGAGAAGAACGGACGTTTCAACCAGTGGGGGTCGACATGGGGGAGTTGCGCGGCACGCACGTGCCGGTGCTGCTCGAGCGGTGTCTCGAGCTGCTGGCCCCCGCGCTGGGTCGAGGCGGCCGGACGGTGCACGTCGACGCGACGCTCGGCCTCGCCGGGCACGCGGAGGCGGTGTTGCAGGCGCACCCGGAGACGGTCCTGATCGGGCTCGACCGGGACACCGAGGCGCTCGCTCACGCGCGGGTCCGGCTGGCGCGGTTCGCCGACCGGGTGCACCTGGAGCACGCCGTCTATGACGAGCTGCCCGAGGTGCTGCAGCGGCTGGGCTATCCGGGAATCGACGGGATCCTGTTCGACCTGGGTGTCTCGTCGCTGCAACTGGACGCGCCCGACCGCGGGTTCGCGTACGCGCAGGACGCGCCGCTGGACATGCGGATGGATCAGACGCGGGGGGTGACCGCCGAAGAGGTGGTCAACACGTACGCCCATCCGGATCTGGCCCGGGTTCTGCGGGTGTACGGCGAGGAGAAGTTCGCCGGCCGGATCGCCTCGGCGATCATCCGGGAGCGGGAACGCGCCCGGATCACCTCGTCCGCGCGGCTGGCGGAGCTGGTCCGGGATTCCATTCCGGCGCCAGCGCGACGAACGGGCGGACACCCGGCAAAGAGAACGTTTCAGGCTTTACGGATCGAGGTAAACAGAGAGCTGGCAGCGCTGGAGACGGCGCTGCCGTCCGCGCTCGACGCTTTGACCGTGGGCGGTCGCATGGTGGTCCTGTCCTACCACTCGCTGGAGGACCGGCTCACCAAGGCGGCGCTCGCGGATCGGGTCCGCAGTAAGGGCCCGATCGACCTCCCGGTTGAGCTGCCCGGGTCCGGTCCGACGTTCCGGCTGCTCAGCCGGGGCGCCGAACTGCCCGGGGAGGCGGAGGTCGCCGCGAACCCGCGCGCCGCTTCGGTGCGGTTGCGGGCCGCGGAGCGACTCGACCCGAACGCGACAGAACAGGGGCGGACCGACCGCGAACGGTCCCGCCGCAGGGTGAAGGGGATGCACCAACCGGGCACTGGGTCAGCCTGATCCGTGGGGGATCAGGGGCACCGGGACGGCAGAGGGACGGATGTAGAGGGGGAGGGGACATGAACATTGACAAGCGCGACCGCCGGGACATCACCGGCGGCGGGCAGCGCGCACCGCGGTCGGGGGGCCGGACCGCGGCGGAGCGAGCCCCGCGCGTGGGGAACGGTACGCCACGCATCGATCGAGTCAACCGGCAGGGGGAGGCTCGCGCCCGGGGGGCGCGCGAGTTCCCGACCCAGGGCAGCGCCGCGCTGCGTCCGGCCGAGAAGGCCGGCGTCGCCGCGACCGCTCGCTCGCCTCGGCTGCGGGTGGCGCCGCCGCCGCCGGTGTCGGTGCCGCGCGCGCCGTTCGCGGCGCTGATCGTGGTGCTGGTGGTCGGTGGGGTGCTCGGCATCCTGGCGGTCAACACCAAGATCAATGAGAACGCCTTCCGGTTGGAGAAGCTGCAGCAGCAGCAGGCCCGACTGGACCTGGAGAAGCAGCAGCTGGACAAGCAGATCACCGAGTACGAGGCGCCGGGCAACCTGACCGCCGAGGCGCGTCGGCTGGGTCTGGTGGACGCCGGTGAGCCGGCGTACATCCGGATGCCGGACGGCAAGACCATCGGCGTGCCGAAGCCGGCGACCGGCCAGCCGTCGGTCACCAGCCAGGGCGCGGGAGGCTGACACGTGTCACCGAGGTCGGACGAGCCGCGCCGGAACCCGCCAGGGTCCCGGCGCGGCTCTTCGCGTGCTGCCGGGCCCGCCGACGAGGAGTCGCGGGCCGGCGAGCCGGGCATCGGGGGCATCTCCGGCGCCCGGGCGTACACCCCGAGGGGCCGGACCGTCCGCGAGGGCACGCCGGCGCGCGGTGGGGCGGCCGAGCAGCGGCGTACCCCGCGCAGCACCCGGTCCGGTGACCCGTTCCGGCCGGCGTTGCAGGTGCTCGACGGCGGCCGGGCCGCCGCCCGTTCCGGCCGGCGGGACGCTCCGGCGGCCGGCCGGGGCGGTGTCGTGCGGACCGTCGCGCCGCGCACCCCGCGCGGCCCGGCCGGCGACGAGCCGCCGCCGCGCCGCCGCACCACGCCGCGCGCGCCCGGCCGCGCCGACCGGCCGGGGGCCCGCCGGCCGTCGCGCAAGCCGCCGCGTCCACCGAAGCTCGCCGACCCACGGCTGCGGCTGCGCCTGGGTACGGTGCTCACCCTGGCGCTCTTCGTCGTCATCGGGGTGCGGTTGGTCTTCCTGCAGGCGGTCGACACCCCGGCGTACGCAGGTGGTGGCGTCGCCGACCGGACCCGCACGGTCGAGCTGCCCGCACCGCGCGGCGCGATCTACGACTTCCGGGGCGAGCCGCTGGCCCACAGCGTCGAGGCGCGGTACGTGTTCGCCGACCCCACCCTGATCGAGGACCGGTCCAACCCCGCGTGGATCGGCGCCGACGCCACCGCGAAGGCGCTCTCTCCGCTGCTCGGCATTCCGGTGTCCAAGCTCACCGAGCTGATGAAGCCCCGCAAGCTGGAGAACGGCAACCCGTCGCGGTTCGAGTACCTGGCCCGGGGGGTGGAGATCCCGGCTGCCAAGCAGGTGCTGGCGCTGGAGCTGCCCGGCATCGGGGTGCACCGCGACGAGCGTCGGGAGGTGCCCGGCGACGACCTGGCGGCCAACCTGATCGGCTTCACCAGCCAGGACATGGTCGGGCTGGAAGGGCTGGAGGCCCGCTACGACGAGCTGCTCGCCGGGCAGGACGGCAAGCGGGTGTACGAGGCGGGCCTCGGTGACCTCGCCGCGCCGATCCCCGGCGGCTACAGCAAGACGACCCCGGCCAAGCCGGGCAGCTCGCTGACCCTCACCATCGACCGTGACCTGCAGTTCCGTTGCCAACAGATCCTCAGCGCGGGGATGGCGGGGCAGCGGGGCGCGACCGCCGCCGCCGTGATCATCGACGTCGCCACCGGCGAGGTGCGGGCCCAGGCCAGCGACCCCACCTACAACGCCGCCAAGCCGGGAGACAGCGACCCGGTCGCCCGCGAGGACGCCGCGACCAGCTTCGTGGTCGACCCCGGCTCGGTGCACAAGGCGATCACCTACGGCGCCGCGCTCCAGGAGGGGGTGATCACCCCGGACACGACGCTGCCGATCGCGAACAGCATCAAGAAGGGTGACACCTGGTTCTCCGACACCCACCCGGCCAACGGCCGCAAGATGAGCGTGCCCGGGATGCTTGCCTTCTCGTCGAACGTCGGCGCGATCACCGTCGCCGACCGGCTCGGCCCGGAGCGGCTGATCGACTACCAGCAGCGGTTCGGGCTGGGCAAGGCCACCGGCGAGGGCCTGCCCGGGGAGGCCAGCGGTCGGCTGCTGCCCCTCGACGAGTGGAGCGGTTCGTCGGCCGGGTCGGTGCCGATCGGCCACAGCGTCGACGCCACGCCGTTGCAGATGGCCGCCGCGTACGCCACCATCGCCAACGACGGCACGTACGTGCAGCCGCACCTCGTGAAGGAGACGATCGGCCCGGACGGCAAGCGCACCCCCGCGCCGGCGCCGGTCACCCGCTCGGTGCTCAGCCCGCAGAACGCGGCGGCGCTGCGCACCATGCTGGAGGCCGTCACCACCGTCGAGGGCGCCACCGGCACCCTGGCGGCGGTCCCCGGCTACCGGGTCGCCGGCAAGACCGGCACCGGCTGGCGTCTGGTGGACGGCAAGAAGCAACCGGGCGAGGTGTCCTCCTTCATCGGCATGGCCCCCGCCGAGAAGCCCCGGTACGTGATCGCGGTCTTCGTGTACGCGCCCGGTGGTGGGGGCGCGGCGATCGCCAACCCGGCGTTCCGCGACATGATGCAGTTCACGCTGCGTCACTACCGCGTACCGCCGTCCGCGAGTGGTTCCGCACCGAAGTTCGTGGTCTTTCCGCGCTGACCAGCGCAGGGGCGACATCATCGGTGAGTGCCGACGAACCACCGGGGCGGCTGTGCGGCCGGAACCGGACGACCGGGTAGGGTCTGACGCCGTGCCCGGCAATCCACGTCCACGTACCGTGACCGGCGTCCGGCTCGGTGACCTCGCCCTCCGGCTCGCCGTCGACCTCCCGGCGGACGCCGCCGACGTGGTCGTCACCGGCGCCACCCACGCCAGCCAGGAGGTCCGCCCCGGCGACCTGTACGCGGCCCTGCCCGGCGCCCGCCGCCACGGCGCGGAGTTCGCCGTCGGCGCGGCCGAGGCCGGCGCGGTGGCCCTGCTGACCGACCCGGCCGGCGCCGAGCTGGCGGCGGCGAGCGGCCTGCCCGCCCTGGTGGTGCCCGACCCCCGCGCGGTGCTCGGCGAGCTGGCCTCGGCGGTGTACGGCGACCCGACGGCGGCGCTCACCGTGATCGGCGTGACCGGGACCGCCGGCAAGACGTCCACCGCGTACCTGGTCGAGTCGGGGTTGCGCGCCGCCGGGCACACCACCGGGCTGATCGGCACCGTGGAGACCCGGCTCGGTGATCTGGTGATCGACAGCGTGCGGACCACCCCGGAGGCGACCGACCTGCACGCGATGCTGGCCACCGCCCGGGAGCGCGGCGTCACCGCAGTGGTCATGGAGGTCTCCAGCCACGCCCTGGCCATGGGCCGGGTCGGCGGGGTGCGCTTCGCCGTCGGCGGGTACACGAACTTCGGCTCCGACCATCTGGACTTCCACGCCGACAGCGCCGACTACTTCGCCGCCAAAGCGCAGCTCTTCGACGGCCGGTGCGCGGTCGAGGTGCTCAACCACGACGATCCGGCGCTCAAGCCGCTCTACAAGCCGGCGACGGTCAGCTACTCGGCTGCCGGCGACCCGACCGCGACGTGGTGGGCCGACGGCGTCGACGGCGAGGGGTACGCGCAGCGGTTCACCGCGCACGGCCCGGACGGCGTGGCGCTGACCGCCGGTGTGGCGCTGCCCGGGCGGCACAACGTGGCAAACGCGCTGCTGGCGATCGCCGCCCTGGTGGGCGCCGGGGTGGACCCGGTGACCGCGGCGGCCGGCGTGGCCGCCTGCGGTGGCGTGCCCGGCCGCCTGCAACTCGTCGACGTCGTCGGGCCGGTGCGCGGGGTCGTCGACTACGCGCACAAGGCCGACGCGATAGTGGCCGCGCTGGCCGCGCTGCGCGAGCTGAGCGCCGGCCGGCTGATCTGTGTGATCGGCGCCGGCGGGGACCGCGACCGGGGCAAGCGCCCGGTGATGGGCGCCGCCGCGGCCGAGGGGGCCGACGTGGTGCTGGTGACCGACGACAACCCGCGTACCGAGGACCCGGCCCAGATCCGCGCCGAGGTGCTCGCCGGGGCGTACCGGGCGGGCACGGCCGCCCGGATCATCGAGGTGGCCGGTCGCCGGGACGCGATCGACGAGGCGGTCCGACTGGCCGAGCCCGGCGACGTGATCGCGCTGCTCGGCAAGGGCCATGAGCGGGGTCAGGAGGTGGCGGGCGAGATGCTCCCGTTCGACGACAGCACCGAGCTGGCCGACGCGCTGCGGGCCCGCTTCCCGGACCGGGCGGGTCAGCGGTGATCGCGCTGACGCTGGCCGAGGTGGCCGATGCGGTCGACGGGCGGCTCGTGGCCGCCGACCCGGCCGCCACCGTCACCGGGTCGGTCGAGTTCGACTCGCGCAAGGTCGGGCCCGGTTCGCTCTTCGTGGCGTTCCCCGGGGAGAAGGTGGACGGGCACGACTACGCGGCGACGGCGATCGAGTCCGGCGCGGTGGCCGTGCTCGGCAGCCGCGAGGTGCCCGGGGTGCCGATGGTGCTCGTCGACGACGCCCTGACCGCGATGGGCCGGCTGGCCCGCGCGGCGGTGGCCCGGCTGCCCGAGCTGACCGTGATCGGGGTGACCGGCTCGTCGGGCAAGACCACCACGAAGGACCTGATCGGCCAACTCACCACCCGCCTCGGCGCCACGGTGGCCCCGCCCGGGTCGTTCAACAACGAGCTGGGCCACCCGTACACGGCTCTGCTGGCCGGTCCGGACACCCGCTACCTGGTCATGGAGAAGGGCGCCCGCGGCATCGGGCACGTGCGCTACCTGTGCGAGCTGGTGCCGCCCCGCATCTCGGTGGTGCTCAACGTCGGGACCTCGCACATCGGCGAGTTCGGCTCACAGGACAACATCGCGCTGGCCAAGGGCGAGCTGGTCGAGGCGCTGCCGGCCGACGGGCTGGCGGTGCTGAACGCCGACGACCCCCGGGTGGACGCCATGGCGAGCCGTACGCGGGCCCGGGTGGTCCGCTACGGCGAGGCGCCCGACGCCGACCTGCGCGCCGAGGACGTCACGCTCGACGAGCGGGGGCACCCGTCGTACACCCTTGTCACGCCGGAGGGAAGCGCGCCGGTACGGCTCGCGCTGACCGGCCGCCACCAGGTCGGCAACACCCTCGCCGCCGCCGCGGTCGCCCGGGAGCTGGGCATGCCGCTGGCCGAGGTGGCCACGGCGCTCGGCGAGCTGGGGCTGAAGTCCACCCGGCGGATGGACGTCTTCGACCGGCCCGACGGGGTGACGGTCATCGACGACTCGTACAACGCCAACCCGGCCTCGATGGCTGTGGCGCTCCGGGCGCTCGCCAGCCTCGGACGTGAGAGGCGTACCGTCGCGGTGCTCGGTTACATGGCCGAGCTGGGCCCGTTCGAGCGCGACGGCCACGCCGAGGTCGGCCGGCTCGCGGCCGAGCTGGGTGTCGACCGGCTGCTCGTGGTGGGTGAGCCGGCCGCGCCGATCCACGAAGGCGCGACAGCGGTAGCGAACTGGGGAGGAGAGTCGGTGCTGCTCACCGATCAGGCGGCGGCCGTCGAGGTGCTGCGGGGCGAGCTACGACCGGGCGACGTCGTCCTGGTCAAGGGCTCCCGGTACCGGACCTGGGAGGTGGCCGACGCCCTGCGCGCCGACGCTGCCGGGGAGGCCAGTCGATGAGGGCCATCATCGTCGCCATCGGGGTGGCCTTCGTCGTCTCGCTGTTCTGCACCCCGATCGCGATCAAGGTGTTCACCCGGCTCAAGGCCGGCCAGCCGATCCGGTCCGACGGCCCGGCCATGCACCAGGGCAAGAAGGGCACGCCGACGATGGGCGGCGTGGTCTTCATCCTGGCCACCGTGATCGCGTACGTGGCCGGCCACCTGGCCCTGACCACGCTGCCGGACGCGCAGATCGCGCAGGTGGAGCCGACCATCACGGCGCTGGTGCTGCTGGGGCTGATGGTGTTCTCCGGCGCGGTGGGCTTCCTCGACGACTTCCTCAAGGTGCGCAAGCGCAACAGCGCCGGCCTCAACAAGCGCGGCAAGCTGCTCGGTCAGATCCTGGTCGGAGCGGTCTTCGGCGTGATCGCGCTGTGGTTCCCGAGCACGATGACCGACGCGACGGGCAACGCCACCAACACCCAGACCGTGGGCAGCACCACGCTGAGCTTCATCCGGGACATCGACTTCCTGGAGGTCAGCAAGGTCGGCGCGGTGATCATCTTCATCTTCGTGGTGATGGCCGCGACGAACGGCGTCAACCTGACGGACGGCCTGGACGGTCTGGCGACCGGCGCCTCGGTGATGGTGCTCGCCGCGTACGCGCTGATCGCGTTCTGGCAGTACCGCCACTGGTGCGCCGACCCGAGCTACACCCAGCCGTACTGCTACGAGGTCCGGGACCCGTTGGAGATCGCGCTGATAGCCGGGGCCGCGGCCGGGGCCTGTGTGGGCTTCCTGTGGTGGAACACGTCCCCGGCGCGGATCTTCATGGGTGACACCGGGGCGCTGGGCCTGGGCGGCCTGATCGCCGGCATGGCGATGTCCACCCGCACGATCCTGCTGCTGCCGATCATCGGCGGGCTCTTCGTGATCATCACGATGTCCGTGGTGATCCAGATCATCTCCTTCCGGACCACAGGTAAACGTGTGTTCCGGATGTCACCGCTGCAGCACCACTTCGAGTTGGCCGGCTGGAGCGAGGTCAACATCGTGGTCCGGTTCTGGATCATCGCCGGCATCGGTGTGGCCATCGCCCTGGGCCTGTTCTACAGCGAGTTCCTCGCCAACATGACCTGACGGCCCCGACCTCGCCCCGACCTCGCCCCGACACCGACCCCGACCCGCCCCGACCCCGCCCCGACCCGCCCGGCGCAGGTCGGGGCGGGCGCGTTGCTGGGCACGAGCGGGGGCAGGGACTGGGTGGCCCGGGTGGTCGGAACGTCCTTTGCTCTGCTTCAACGGAGGCGACACTCCGGTGGCCGAACTGTTGCCTGGGTTGAAGCAGAGCAAAGGACGCGGTGGGGACGGCCGCCCCCCGCCGCGCGCCCCCGCCGCGCGCCCCCGCCGCGCGCCCTGCCCGACACGCCCGGTGCGGCGTTGTGGACCTGTCGGGCACGCCGAGCGGTGATGATGTCCGGGTGGGGGAGGAACGAGAAACCGAGGACAGGACAGTCGGCCGGCCGCGCCGGCCGTCGACCGTGGAAGCGGGACGAGGCACGGAGGTCGGCAAGCAGTCGGACGAGACCCGCGGCGCGGAGCCGCGTGCGGCACGGCGGGACGTGGCAACGGAGACGCCTGCGTCGCTGCGCGGGCTGGACGCGGCCGGTGGACTGGCCGCGCTGCGGGGCCTGCTGGACCGGCCGCTGGCGTCCTACTACCTGCTGCTGTCCAGCGCCGGCCTGCTGCTGCTCATCGGGTTGACGATGGTCTTCTCGGCGACCAGCGTGAAGGACTACGCCGAGGACGGCAACGCGTCCGCGTCGGTGACCAAGCAGGCGATCTTCGCGGTGATCGGCATCGGGGCGTTCTGGGCGTGTCAGCGCCTGCCCGCCAGCACGTACCGCACCCTGGGGCGGCCGCTGCTGTTCACGTCGGTGGCGCTCCTGCTGGTGCTCAACCTGCTGGTGGCCTACGGCCGGCTCACCAACCAGAAGTCGGTCGCGTTCGGGCCGGTCGAGGCGCGGCTGAACTGGCTGTTCGTCGGCGGGATCCAGGTGCAGCCGTCGGAGCTGGCCAAGTTCGCGCTGGTGCTGTGGGGTTCGCACGTCATCGCCCGCAAGGGGGCCGCGCTGGGCTGGTGGCGGGAGCTGGCCACCCCGCTCTTCCCGGTCATGGGCCTGCTCTTCGTCCTGGTCGGCTACAACGACACGGGCACCATGCTCTGCCTGCTGGCGCTCGTGGTCGGCCTGCTCTGGGCGGCCGGGGTACAGACGCGCGTCTTCGGCGCGTTGACAGTGATCGGCCTGCTCGGCGTGGGCCTGCTCATCGCCGTGGCGTCGCTGGGCGCGGGCTCCGGCGAGCGCGGCGCGGAGAACTACCGGCTGGCGCGGCTGACGTCGTTCATCAACCCGCCCGACCCGCAGGAGTGCAAGCTCGACGGCTGCCTCCAGCTCTACCAGGGTCGGTTGGCCATCGAACACGGCGGCTGGTTCGGCGTCGGCCTGGGCAAGAGCAGCCTCAAATGGGACTGGCTGCCCGAGGCGCACAACGACTTCATCTTCGCGATCGTGGCCGAGGAGTTGGGTGTGATCGGCTGCGTCGTGGTGCTGGCGCTGTTCGCGGTGCTCGCGTACACCGGTCTGCGGATCGCCCGGCGGGTCGACGACCCGTTCCGGCGGCTGGCGGCCGCCGCCGTGACCACCTGGCTGGTGAGCCAGGCGGTGATCAACATCGGTGGGGTCGTGGGGCTGCTGCCGATCACCGGCCTGCCGCTGCCGTTCATCTCCGACGGCGGAAGTGCCCTGGTCGTGACGTTGGCGGCGATCGGGATGCTGGCGTCCTTCGCCCGCGCCGAACCCGATGCGGCCAGAGCGCTGCATGCCCGTCCACCGGCCCGGTGGGTCCGACTACTCTGGGCCCCGTTGCCGCCGCTTCCCGGTCGGCGTCGCCGACCGGCGTCGCCGCCGGCTGGCCGAGGGTCCGTGCCCCGGTCCCGCGAGCGGCGCCAGGACGACCAGGCCGCACCGCGCGGCGCCCGGCAGGGCCGGAGCCGCCAGGGTACGGCGAGCGAGAGGAGACGCTGATGGGTCCGCTGCGTTCGGTGGTGCTCGCGGGAGGTGGCACCGGGGGACACATCTACCCGCTGCTGGCCTTCGCCGACTGCCTGCGCCGACACGACCCGGGCGTCCGGATCACCTGCCTCGGCACACCCAAGGGCATGGAGAACGAGCTGATCCCGCCGCAGGGCTACGACCTGCGGCAGATCCCGGCGTACCAGCTGCCCCGGTCGGTGAACATGAATCTGGTGCGTACCCCGGGCCGGATGTGGACCGCGGCCCGCGCCGCGGGCAAGGTGATCGACGAGGTCCGCGCCGACGCGGTCGTCGGCTTCGGCGGGTACGTCTCGGTCCCGGCCTACCTGGCTGCGTGGCGTCGTGAGCTGCCCATGGTGATCCACGAGGTGAACGTGCCGCCGGGTGTGGCCAACCGGCTGGGCATGAAGTTCACCAAGAACATCGCGGTCGGCTTCCCGCACCAGCCGAGCCAGGCCGAGTCGCTGCGCGACGCGACAGTGGTCGGGGTGCCGCTGCGCCGCAGCATCGCCTCGCTGGACCGGTACGCGCTGCGTAACGCCGCCCGCGCCCGGTTCGGGCTCCGCCCGGACCTGCCGGTGCTCTTCGTCGCGGGCGGCTCGTCGGGCGCCCGCTCGATCAACCTGGCGGTCTCCGGCGCGGCCAAGGAGCTGGCCCGCAACGGTGTGCAGGTGCTGCACGTGATGGGCGCCCGCAACGAGCCGGTGCCGATCCCCACCGACCTGCCGGTGCCGTACGTGACACTGCCGTACCTGTCCGAGATGGAGCTGGGCTACGCGGCTGCCGACCTCATGCTGGCCCGGGGCGGCGCGATGACGGTCGCCGAGGTGGCCGCGATCGGCCTGCCGACGATCTTCGTGCCGTACCCGCACAGCAACCAGGAGCAGAAGCGCAACGCGCTGCCCGTGGTGGAGGCCGGCGGCGGGCTGCTCGTCGACGACGCGGAGCTGACCCCGGACTGGCTGGAGCGCGCGGTCATCCCGCTGATCCGGGACCCGCAACGGCTGTACGCGATGGGCGCAGCCGCGTCGGCGTACGGGCGGCGCGACGGTGACGAGGCGCTGCGCTCGTTCGTCCTCGAGGCGGTGAACCGGTGACCGCGCAGTTCACGCCGGCCGGCACGCTCACCGCCGAGGACCTGGGCGCCGTCCACCTGATCGGTGTGGGCGGGGTGGGCATGCTCGGCGTGGCCCGCCTGCTGATCACCCGGGGCATCCGGGTTTCCGGCAGCGACCTGCGCGAGTGGCCCTCGCTGGCGGGTCTGCGGGCGCTCGGCGGCACCATCTATCTCAGCCACGAGGCGACAAACCTCGACGGCGTGGACACCGTGGTCTACTCCTCGGCCATTCCGAAGGACCACCTGGAGCTGGTCGAGGCCCGTCGACGCGGCCTGCGGGTGCTGCACCGCTCGGAGGCCCTCGCGGCGGCGATGACCGGCCGCCGGGCGATCGCGGTCGCCGGCACGCACGGCAAGACCACCACCACCTCGATGGTGACGATGGTGCTCCAGCAGGCCGGTGTGGACCCGTCCTTCGTGATCGGCGGGGAGATCTCCGAGGTCGGCTCGGGCGCCCACCACGGCACCGGCGAGCACTTCGTGGTCGAGGCGGACGAGAGCGACCGCTCGTTCCTCATCTACCGCCCGTACGTCTCGATCATCACGAACGTCGAGCCGGACCACCTGAACACCTACGGCGACTACGAGACGCTGGAGGCGGCGTTCGTGGAGTTCGCCCGCCTCACCGACCCGAACGGGTTCATCATCACGTGTGCCGACGACCCGGGCGGTCGGCGGCTGGCGGCGACCCTGCGCGCCGAGGGGCGGCGGGTGTTCACCTACGGCGCGGCCGAGGACGCCGACCTGCGGTTGACCGAGATCGTCTCCTCCGCGCGCGGCGTGCGCTACCTGGCCGCGATCGACGGGCGGTCGCTGGGCGAGTTCCGGCTGCCGGTGCCGGGGCGGCACATGGGGCTCAACAGCGCCTCGGCGGTGCTCACCGCGTACCTGCTCAAGCTGCCGCTGGAGGCGGCGGAGGCCGCGCTGGCGGTCTTCCCCGGTGTGCGGCGGCGCTTCGAGCGCAAGGGCGTCGCGGACGGCGTGCTGGTCTACGACGAGTACGCCTACCACCCCACGTCGATGACGCTGGCGATGCAGACGCTGCGCGAGGTGGCCGGCGACGGGCGGTTGATCGTCGTCTTCCAGCCGTACCGGCTGTACCGCACCCGCGACAACCAGGCGGAGATCGCTGACGCGCTGGCCATCGCGGACGAGGTGGTGCTGCTGGAGGTCTTCGGGCCGGGCGAGCTGCGCCAGCCCGGTGAGGGCTCGGCGGCGCTGATCGAGGCGGTGGCGCTGCCGGCCGAGCGCAAGGTGTTCGTCGACTCCTGGGAGGCCGCGCCGGTCGAGGTGGTCCGCCGGGCCCGCCCGGGGGACGTGGTGGTGACGATGGGCGCCCCGCCGATCTCGCTGATGGGGGACGAGCTGCTGGCCGCCCTGGGCGCGCGTACCGCCGACTCCGCGTCGGGGGCGACTGTCGACCCGGTGGCCACGACCCCGGCGATCGGTCAGCCGGTGCCCGGCGGGTCCACGGCCGGCGGCGACGGGGCGGCGCTCGGTGGCGCCGCCGCACCGGACGGCGCGGCCCCCACGGCCGGATGAGCCCCGGCCCCGCCCGCGGGCGCACCAGCGGCGCCGACGGCGGCGCCCCACGGCGCGGTCCGGTCCGACGGTGGCAGTTGGTCCGCGCCGGCAGTGACGCGGTGCCGGCGTCGACCCGCCGCTTCATGGCCCGGGCCCGGCAGCGTCGGATGCGGGCGGCGTTGCCGTGGGCAGTGGCCGCCGGGGTGCTGGCCCTGCTCGCTCTGGTCGCCTGGACGGTCCTCGGCACCGGGCTGTTCGGGGTCCGCACGGTGACGGTGGAGGGCGCCAAGCTGGTCACGGACGTGCAGGTGCGCGACGCGGTGGGGGTGCCCGACGGGGTGCCGCTGGCCCGGGTGGATCTGGCGGCCGCCGCGCGTCGGGTCGGTGCGTTGGCGCCGGTCGAGCGGGCCACGGTGTCGCGGGACTGGCCGGGCACGCTGGTGGTCCGGGTGACGGAGCGGACGGCGGTGGCGGTGGTGCCGCAGGCGGACGCGTTCGCGCTTGTCGACCGCAGCGGCGTGGCGTTCCAGACGGTGGCCCTCCGCCCCGCCGGGCTGCCGCTGGTGCGGGTGAGCAGGCCCGCCGCCGACGACCCGGACACCCGGGCCGCGCTGGAGGTGCTCGGGGCGCTGACCCCGCAGCTGCGGGCCGAGCTGGTGGACCTGAGGGTGGAGGGCCTGGCCCGGATCAGCCTGCTGCTGCGCGGGGACCGCACGGTGGTCTGGGGCGACGCCACGCGGGGTACGGACAAGGCGCGGGTGGCCACGGCGCTGCTCGACGAGGACAGCGACCGCATCGACGTGAGCGCGCCGGACGTGGTGACCTTCCGCTGACCGGTGAGCGTGCTCCGGGCGTGACGAGTCGCGCTCCGGCGGCGACACGCCGGTCGGGTCCTTGGCTCATCGCGTGGTGGCGCTTACGTTGCCCCGAAGAGGTTCAGTGGTTGACATAACTGTAAGCCTCTAGTAGAGGGTGAGGGTTCAGCCCTGACTCTCGCTGGTGACAGCTGTCGTCGGCCGCTGGTCTGGCCACGCCGTACCCGGTCGGCCGAAGCCAATCTCGAAGGAAAGGACCGGAGATGACACCTCCGCACAACTACCTGGCGGTCATCAAGGTCGTCGGCATCGGGGGCGGCGGCGTCAACGCCGTCAACCGGATGATCGAGGTTGGGCTCAAGGGCGTCGAGTTCATCGCGATCAACACCGATGCCCAGGCGCTGCTGATGAGTGACGCCGACGTCAAGCTCGACGTCGGCCGGGAGCTGACCCGTGGCCTGGGCGCCGGGGCCAACCCGGACGTCGGCAAGAACGCCGCCGAGGACCACCGCGACGAGATCGAGGAGGTGCTCAAGGGCGCCGACATGGTCTTCGTGACCTGCGGCGAGGGTGGCGGCACCGGCACCGGTGGGGCGCCCGTGGTGGCCAACATCGCCCGCAAGCTCGGCGCGCTGACCATCGGCGTGGTGACCCGCCCGTTCTCCTTCGAGGGCAAGCGCCGTCAGGTGCAGGCCGAGACGGGGATAGACGAGCTGCGCAACCAGTGCGACACGCTGATCGTCATCCCGAACGACCGGCTGCTGGCCCTGGGTGACCGCAACATCAGCATGATGGACGCCTTCCGCACGGCCGACCAGGTGCTGCTCTCCGGTGTGCAGGGCATCACCGACCTGATCACCACCCCGGGTCTGATCAACCTGGACTTCGCCGACGTCAAGAGCGTGATGAGCGGCGCCGGCAGCGCGTTGATGGGCATCGGCAGCGCCCGCGGGGAGAACCGCGCGGTCGAGGCGGCCGAGGCGGCCATCTCCAGCCCGCTGCTGGAGCAGAGCATGGACGGCGCGCGCGGCGTGCTGCTCTCCATCGCCGGTGGCTCCGACCTGGGCCTGTTCGAGATCAACGACGCGGCCCAGCTGGTCACCGACGCGGCCCACCCGGACGCCAACATCATCTTCGGCGCGGTGATCGACGACGCGCTCGGTGACGAGGTGCGGGTGACGGTCATCGCCGCGGGCTTCGACGGTGGCACGCCGGCGTACAAGGCGGCCGAGCCGACCCGCAAGACCAACACGAACCAGCCGGCGCCGCAGAGCACCCCGGTGCCGCCGCCGGCCACCCTGCCGGCTCCGGCCCAGTCGCCGCGCCGGGTGCTCTTCGACGACGTGGACGTGCCCGACTTTCTCAAGAACGGTTCCTGAGCGCCGCCGATGACCGACAGTTCAGCCACGGTACGACCGGACCGCCGCGCCGAACTCGCGGCGGGCCTGGTCCAGGTGCGGGCCCGGATCGCCGACGCCTGCGCGGACGCGGGCCGGGACCCCGCCGACGTCACGATGATCGCCGTGACCAAGACGTACCCGGCCGGTGACGTGCTGGCGTTGGCCGGCCTCGGGGTGACCGACATGGGGGAGAACCGCGACCAGGAGGCGGCCGGCAAGGCCGCCGAGGTGGCTGCGGCCGGCGTACGTCCCCGCTGGCACTTCATCGGGCAGTTGCAGCGCAACAAGGCCCGCTCGGTCGTGCGCTACGCCGACGTGGTGCACTCGGTGGACAGCGTGCGGTTGGCCCGCGCGCTGGGTAACTCGGCGGCGGAGCGGGAACGGCCGCTGGACGCCCTGGTGCAGGTGAGCATCGACGGCGACCCGGCGCGCGGCGGCGCGTTGCCCGACTCGGCCGACGAGGGCGTGGGGCTGGAGGCGGTCGCTGCGGCGGTGGCCGACGCCCCCGCGCTGCGGTTGGCCGGTCTGATGGCGGTGGCGCCGCTGGGTTGGCCACCGGAGCGGGCCTTCGCCCGACTGGCCGAGGTGGCCGAGGCGTTTCGGACGCTCCATCCGGGAGCGACAGCGTTGTCGGCGGGAATGAGCGGCGACCTGGAAATCGCGATCCGATACGGCGCGACACATGTCCGCGTCGGTAGCGCGTTGCTCGGAATGCGTCCCACGCTGCGGTAGCCTGACCGCGAGACAGGCAAATTACATCAGTGTTGTTTCAGGGCGGCGGATCCTTGTGGGGGTCGTGACGCGCGACGCGAATCGCGCGCCAGGGGGATTGCCGTTCCGGTCCGATGGGCATGGTTGTCCACTCGCGACGGGCGACATGGCACGGGGGCGAGTGCCGCACGGCGGACGGAAGGGCGCGGGATGGGTGCACTGCGCAAGGCGGGGGTCTGGCTCGGTCTCGTCGAGGAAGACGACGAGCGGGCCTACGACGACGGTGGCTACGACAAGGGTGGCTACCGCGAGTCGCGTTACCGGCAGAGCCGGTACGCCGAGGAGTTCGCCGACGAGGACGACGACGACGCCGAGGAGCCACCGGCTCCCCGGCCGCGCGCCAGCGAGCGGGGTCGGCTCTCCGAGCGGTCCACCGGGCGCGGCGGCGAGTCCGACCGCGGTGACGGTGAGCGTCCGGAGCGGGCCGAGCGGTCCAGCGTACGGTCGATCACGCGGTCCTCGGCCGGTGAGACGTCGGGCGCGTTGACGTACCACACGCGCGACAATCTGGCCCTCGCGCCGCAGGCCGTGACGCGGGAGCGCGTGGCCGTGCCCGAGGAGGAGCAGCGGTATCAGATCACCACGCTGCACCCGACCACGTACCGCGAGGCGCGCACCATCGGTGAGCACTTCCGCGACGGCGTACCAGTGATCATCAATCTCACCGAGATGGATGAGGCGGACGCCCGCCGTCTGGTTGACTTCGCGGCCGGTCTGGCGTTCGGGCTGCGCGGTACGATCGAGCGCGTGACCAATCGGGTGTTCCTGCTCTCACCGGCCAATGTCCAGGTCACCGCGGAGGACAAGGCCAAGATCGCTGAGGGCGGTTTTTTCAGCCTGAGTTGACCCCGCCCGACCCGAGGGACGTCGCTGACCGTGTTGTCGATCTTACTGCAAGTGCTGTACCTGGTCCTTTATGTCTTCCTGCTTCTTCTTCTGTCCCGGTTCGTGTTGAGCGCCGTCCTCCAGTACGGCCGGCGGTGGCAGCCGGGACGCGGCGCATCGGCAGGACTGGAATCCGTGTGGAGCGTCACTGATCCCCCTCTCAACGCGTTGAGGCGTGTGATCCCTCCGCTGCGAATTGGTACCGTGAGCATCGACCTGGCCTCCCTTGTGCTCCTGGTTATCCTGTTCGTGCTGATGGAGTTCGTGTTAGGGCCGTCGATCAGGGCATCTGCCTGATGACCGACGCGCTTTCGCGGCCGCAACTGACCCGAGGAGTTTCGATGCCGCTGACCCCGGCCGACGTCCACAACGTCGCCTTCAAGAAACCGCCGATCGGCAAGCGGGGGTATGACGAGGAGGAGGTCGACGCCTTCCTGGATGAGGTCGAGCGCGAGCTCGCCCGTCTCATCGAGGAGAACAACGAGCTGCGCGCCCAGGTGGAGCGCGGCGGTCGTGGCGGCGCCCCCGCCGGCCCCGGCGGCGACGCCCGACTGGCGGCGGAGCTCAACGACGTCAAGGCCCAGCTGGACAGGGTGCAGCGCGACAAGTCCGCTGCCGAGCAGGCCGCCCGCGCCATGCAGGCCGAGCTGGAGCAGGTCCGCGCGACCGGCGGTCCGGCCGGCGGCGTCACCGGTGACGGTGAGCAGCAGGCCCTGCGCGTGCTGATGATGGCCCAGCGCACCGCCGACGACCACGTGTCGGACGCGCGCCGCGAGGCCGACCAGCTCCTGTCCGAGGCTCGGAGCAAGGCCGAGGAGGTGACCCGCGAGGCTCGCGCGAAGGCCGACGCCCTGGAGCGGGACGCCCGCCAGCGGCACCAGGAGGCCATGGGCGGCCTGGACGCCAAGCGCACGGCCCTGCAGAAGCACATCGAGGAGCTCAAGCAGTTCGAGCGCGAGTACCGCACCCGGCTCAAGGCCTACCTGGAGAGCCAGCTGCGGGACCTCGACGGTCGCGGCCAGGGCCTCGAAGCCGAGATGACCCGCTCCGAGGCAGGCCGGGTCGCCGGCGGCAACGGGCTGGCGGCGGCAGGCCTCGCCGGTTCGTACGGCGGCGGGCGCTCCGGCGCCCTCGAAGCCGGACGCTGAGCACCGGCCGGCGATCGCTGTCCGCAGATGGTGACGGTCGCCGGCCCTGCCTGGACGGTACGACGCGGCGGGGGTGAGCCGTGATAGTCGCGAGTCTTCTGCTCATCCTCGTCGCTGTGGTGCTGCTGGTGTTCGGTCTGGCCGGTGGCTCCAGCGTTCTGTTGACCATTTCCATCGCGGCCAGTCTGCTGGCCGCCGTCGCGTTGGTGGTGGGCGCCCGCCAGGCAGCCGCCAACCGCGCGACGGCGGATCCCGGTCGGGCCGGTCCGCGGGACCGCGCGACATTCCGCAGGGCCAGCCAGGCCGAGCCGGGTGTCGCGTACGGTCCGCCGCTGGCCCAGCCGGATGTGCCGGTCCAGCATGTACCTCCGACGGTCGGCAACGGCGGCACCGGGTGGCGGCAACCACCCGAGCCGCCGTCCGACCCCGCGGCGGTCCCGCCCTTCGACGCGGCCCCGCCCTTCGACGCGGTCCCGCCCTTCGACGCGGCCTCGCCGTATGACGCGGCCCCGCCCTTCGACGCGGCCTCGCCGTTCGAGCCCGAGGCGTCGTTCGTGACCCCGGCCGACGGGTCACGCTCCACGCCCGTCAGCCCGGCATCGCCCTTCGTGGCGCGCGGCGAAGAGGCGTACCCCTCCGGCACGACCTCGGTCGACGCGCTGGCCGACGAGCCGGCCGAGCAGCCGATCACCCCTGCCGAGGCGGCCCGGGTCTCCCGGCTGTCCGACCCCGTCGTGGTTGTCGACGGGCGACCCCGCTACCACCTGGCCGGGTGCCCGCGCCTGGCCGGGCGGGTGCCCGAGTCCCTCCCGGTCGCCGAGGCCGTCGAGCTCGGCTTCACGCCGTGCGCGGCGTGCGCGCCGGCCACCGCCCTGCTCACCGACGCCCGGCCGATCTGAGAGCGGTGTCGGTGCCCCCGCAGGACGCGCTCACCGTGGCGGTACGGGTGAAGCCGGGCGCCTCCCGCAACGCCGTCGGCGGCCGCTTCGACGGCGCGTACGGTCCCGCCCTGGTGATCGCGGTCCACGCTCCGGCCGTGGACGGTCGGGCGACCGAGGCTGCCCGCCGAGCCCTCGCCGACGCGTTGGGCGTCCGGGCGGCCGCGGTGTCGCTGCGCACCGGCGCGACCAGCCGGGACAAGCTGTTCCTCGTCGACCGGCCCGGCCCCGAGCTGACCGACGTGCTGCACCGACTGCGCGACGGATCCGCAGGGTGAGGACCGCCCGGGCTCGGCAACCGTGACGCCCGGGCTGGACATCGCGC
Organism: Micromonospora sp. DT63; assembly: GCF_049841615.1. Taxonomy (NCBI): domain Bacteria; kingdom Bacillati; phylum Actinomycetota; class Actinomycetes; order Micromonosporales; family Micromonosporaceae; genus Micromonospora; species Micromonospora sp. DT63. The sequence goes on from NZ_JBNCKQ010000005.1 coordinate 398,951, forward strand.
TGCTGCTCGGCGCGGCCGTGCTGTTGGTGGCGGTCGGCGCCGTCCGGCTCTCCAGCCGCCTCGGGGTGCCCAGCCTGCTGTTCTACCTGGCGCTCGGCGTGGCCATCGGCGAGGGCGGGTTGGGTATCCGCTTTGACGACGTCGATCTGACCCGGACCCTCGGCTTCTGCGCGCTCATCGTGATCATCGCCGAGGGTGGCCTGACCGCCCGGTGGAGCGCCCTGCGTCCGGTCCTCGGGTTGGCCTCCGCGCTCTCCACGGTCGGCGTGATCGTCAGCATCGTGGTGGTCGGCGTCGCCGTACACCTGTTGCTGGGTCTGGACTGGCGGCTGGCGTTGCTCTACGGCGCGGTGCTCTCCTCCACCGACGCGGCGGCGGTGTTCGCCACCCTGCGACGGCTGCGGCTGCCGCCGCGGCTGGTGGCCACACTGGAGGCCGAGTCGGGCATGAACGACGCCCCGGTGGTGCTGCTGGTGGTGCTGCTGTCGCACTCCGGCTGGTCGCATCCGTGGTGGTACGAGGTCGGTCTGGTCTGCTACGAGCTGGGCGTCGGCGCGGCGGTGGGCGTGGGTGCGGGCGTCGCCGGCACGTGGGCGCTGCGCCGGGCCGCGCTGCCGTCCGCGGGGCTGTACCCGATCGCGGCGGTGGGGATCACCGTCCTGGCGTACGCCGCAGGCGCCGTTCTGCACGCCTCGGGCTTCCTCGCCGTCTACGTGGCCGGGGTGCTGCTGGGCAACGCTCGGCTGTCGCACCGGCAGGCGATCCTGGGCTTCGCCGACGGGCTGGCGTGGGTCGCCCAGATCGGGCTGTTCGTGCTGCTCGGGTTGCTGGCCTCGCCGGGCCGGTTGGATGCGGCGGTGCTGCCGGCGGTGGTGGCCGGTCTGGCGCTGGTGCTGCTGGCCCGGCCGTTGTCGGTGGCCGTCTCGGCGGCGCCGTTCCGGGTCGGCCTGCGGGAGCAGGCGTTCCTGTCCTGGGCCGGGCTGCGCGGGGCGGTGCCGATCGTGTTGGCCACCATCCCGCTCTCGGAGCGGGTGCCGGGCGCGGAGCGCCTCTTCGACGCGGTCTTCGTGCTGGTGGTGATCTTCACGCTGGTGCAGACCAGCACGCTCGGTCCGTTCGCCCGCCGGCTGGGGACCACCGCGCCGGCCGAGGCCACCGAGATCCACGTGGAGACCGCGCCACTGGAGCGGATGCGGGCCGATCTGCTCCAACTGGAGGTGCCTCCGGGCTCGCGGCTGGCCGGCGTGCACGTCGACGAGCTGCGGTTGCCGCTGGGCGCCTCGGTGACTCTGGTGCTGCGCGACGGGGTGGGCTTCGTGCCCGGCCCGGACACCCGGCTGAAAACCGGCGACAGCCTGCTGATCGTCGCCACCGGTGGGGTGCGCGACGCCGCCGAACGGCGGCTGCGGGCCGTCAGCCGACGGGGTCGGCTGGCCCGATGGTTTGGCGAGTACGGGGATGAGGCGGTCGGTTGATCTGCTAGCGTTCCCTTTGCCCCAGTTAGGCAGGGCTCGGGGCTGTTGAGCGGTGCGACGGTGCGCCACGTTGTCGGACGCCTGTACGTTCCGTATTCTTGCCAACCTCCGGAGTGCGCGGCCATCGTCGCCGTGCGCCCCTTTTCGTACTTGGGGACGCCTTTGTCGGCGCCCCTGACCAGGTGCCGCGACCGAGCGGCGCCGCGGCCGAGGAGCGACCCATGGCGAAGCCAGCCGACACCAGGACCGCCGGCCGCAAGCCGGTGGCCAAGGCCACCCGCAGCGCGGCGGAGACCGAGAAGATCCGGGCGGCGCTGGCGGCGCGGCGGGACGAGCTGCGCGCCGAGTACGATCAGACGCTGAGCGAGATCACCGAGCTGCAGCGCGATCGGTTGACGGACTCGGCCGGGGACGACCAGGCCGACACCGGCACCAAGACGTTCGAGCGGGAGCAGGAGATCTCTCTCGCCAACAGCATTCTGGAACGGATCACGCAGGTCGAGCGCGCCCTGGAGCGCCTCGACGAGGGTGGTTACGGCTGGTGCGAGCGGTGCGGCAACCCGATCCCGGTCGAGCGCCTCGCCGCCTTCCCGTCGGCCACCCTGTGTGTGACGTGCAAGCAGTTGGAGGAGCGGCGCTGAGGCCCGGTCCCCGTCTGCGATGAGACGGTGAGCGATCACCGCCGAGACACCTCGATGGGGAGCGCATGACCGCAGCACCGCCCGCCGAACCCGGCCGCACCGACCCCGGCGGCGGCAAGCCCCGGCCCCGGGCCGTCGCGATCCTCGCCGGGGTGGCCCTGGTGGCCCTGGTGGCCGACCTGGTGACCAAGCATCTCGCGCTCGCCGCGCTCAGCGACCGCGAGCCGGTCCGGGTGCTGGGTGGGCTGGTCTACCTGAGCCTGACCCGCAACAGCGGCGCCGCGTGGAGCATCGGTGCGAACTACACCTGGGTCTTTCCACTGATCACCATCGGCGTGGTCGGCTGGATCGTCTGGATGGCGCTGCGACTGCGGTCCCTGCCGTGGGCGATCTCCCTGGGCCTGGTGCTCGGTGGCGCGCTGGGCAACCTCATGGACCGGATCTTCCGGGCGCCCGCCCCGTTCCACGGCCACGTGGTCGACATGATCAGCGTCTTCGGGCCGTACGGCGAGTACTTCCCGGTGTTCAACCTGGCCGACAGCTCGCTGGTCTGCGGTGTGCTGCTGGCCGTGCTGCTGGAGCTGACCGGTCGTCAGCGTGACGGCCGGCGGGCCGGCCGGGACGACGCCTCCGCCGACGCGGGCGCCACCGCCGACGCCGAGCAGAGGGAGCGGGCATGACCTCCACGTTCGCCGCCGGTGGCGACCACCGTTCGCTGCCCGTGCCCGACGGCCTGGACGGCATGCGCCTGGACCAGGCGGTGTCCCGGCTGTTCGGCCTCTCCCGTACCGCAGCCGCCGCCCTGGTCGACGCGGGCGACGCCCTCGTCGACGGCGCCGCCCGGCCCAACTCCCACAAGGTCAAGGCCGGCTCCTGGCTGGACGTCACCCTGCCCGCCCCGGTCGCCCCACCGACAGTGGTGCCGCAGGCGGTGCCCGGCCTGCGCGTCGTGTACGCCGACGACGACATCGTGGTGGTGGACAAGCCGGTGGGCGTGGCCGCGCATCCCAGCCCGGGGTGGACCGGCCCGACGGTGATCGGCGCGCTCGCCGCGATCGGGCACCGCATCTCCACCAGCGGCGCCGCCGAGCGGCAGGGCGTGGTGCACCGTCTCGACGTGGGCACCACGGGGATCATGGTGGTGGCCAAGAGCGAGCAGGCGTACACGGCGTTGAAGCGGGCCTTCAAGTACCGCGAGGTGGACAAGGGCTACCACGCGGTGGTGCAGGGGCACCTGGACCCGCTGCGGGGCACCGTGGACGCGCCGATCGACAGGCACCCCACCCACGACTACCGCTGGGCGGTGGTGTCCGGTGGCAAGCCGAGCATCACCCACTACGACACGCTTGAGGCGTTCCCGGCGGCCAGCCTTGTCGACGTGCGGTTGGAGACCGGCCGGACGCACCAGATCCGGGTGCACTTCTCCACGCTGCGGCACCCCTGTGTCGGTGACCTCACCTACGGCGCCGATCCCACCCTCTCGGCCCGTCTCGGCCTGGCCCGACAGTGGCTGCACGCCCGCGAACTGAGCTTTCTGCACCCCCGTTCGGGGGACGAGGTCCGGTTCGTCAGCGACTACCCTGACGATCTGGAACGTGCGCTTGAGATCCTGCGTGACTGAGCGGCGACCACCCGACATCGATCCGACGAGGGGATCCCGCCTGTGCGCGCCGGCGACCTGCTGCGGCAGCTGGACCAACGGCTGCTGCCGCCGCTGACCCGGGCGGTGGCCCGTCTCGGTGACCGGCCGGGGCGGTCCGGGGTGCTCACCTGGGCCGCAGTGCTCTCCGCGGCGGCCGTGCTGGGCACCGCCGTGTGGGCCGCCGACGAAGCTCCGGTGGGCGACCGGACGGTGGGCGAGGTGACCCGCGTCGGCGTGGCCGACGGCGACTGGGTTCCCGGCTACCTGCGCTCGGCCGCGGCCGACCTGGCCGCGCTGAACCCGACGGCCCCGGCCACCGGCGACGGGACGTACGCCCTGGTCGTGCTCGACGCGTACCTGCCGCCGCAGCGGCTGGCCGCGGTGCTCGGTGACGTGTCGGTGTCGACGGTCTTCGGCCGGGTGCCGCTGCCCGGCCGGCAGACCGAGATCGTCCGGATGCCGGCCCTGCGGGTGCCGGACGACGTGGTCGCTCAGATGGCCCAGGTGGCCGCCCGCAAGGACGGCGAGGCCGCCGACTACCGGGCCAGGGCCGCCGGGGTGCGCGGCGACAGCGCCGCCGAGCGCGAGCTGCGCCAGCAGTACGTCACCGGGGCGGACGTGGCGAGCGCCGAGGCGGCGGCGTACCGCGGCGGCTGCGCCTGCGTCTACGCGGCGGTGGTGCGCGCGGCGCCGGAGGTGCTGCGGGGCGTGGCCGCCCGCCCGGACGTGCGGGCCGTCGATCCGGCGCCCGAGGTGTACCGACTCGACCGTACGGTCTTCACGCCGCCGCTGCCCGAGCAGCGCGACGTGGTCCGCCCGCCTGCCGACACCGGCCCGAGCCCGGAGCCGACGCCGCTGGCGAGTGGCGCATCGCCGTCGAGCACGCCGAGGCCACCGGTGCCGATGGGCGAATCGTCGGAACCCGCACCGCTCGTAACGATTCCGTCACCCGAGTCGCCCTCGGCCGAACCCACCGAGGTGGCCCCGCCGGGCGTCACCACCTCCCCGGACGCGCCCGACGCCGGACTGCTGCCGCCCTCCCCGTCGTGATCTGCGCCGGGTGGTGTGCGTGCTCAGGTGTGGTCCGAATAGGGTTTGGTTCGTAGCCTGTCAGACAGAGATCGATGGCGCTGGGAGGGCGGGCCGTGGAGGGCAGTGAGACCGGCTGGGGCCGGCCGGCCGAACCAGCGCCGAGATGGCGGGCGTTGCTGGACCGCGCCCGGTTGGGCGGCCGGGCCGCTGAGCAGCCCGAGCCCGAGCGCCGGGCCGACGAGGCGCCGCCGGATCCCCTCCCGCGGCGCGCGGCCCCCAACGGCTACTCGGGGCGGGCGTCGGCCATCGGGCATCCGGCCGATCTGTCGTACGGCCAGGAGCCCGGTTACCGGGCCGAGGCGACCTACCGGGTCGATCCCGCCTACCGTGCCGAGCCGGGCTACCGGGCTGAGCCGGACTACCGGGCCGAGCCCGCGTACCGGGCCGAGCCGGACTACCGTGCCGAGCCCGCCTACCGGTCGGAGCCGGACTACCGGGCGGAGCCCGCGTACCGGGCCGAGCCGGAGTATCGGGCGGAGCCCGCGTACCGGGCCGAGCCGGACTACCGGGCCGAGCCGGACTACCGGGCCGAGCCGGTGTACCGGTCGGAGCCGGGTTACCGGGCCGAGCCGACGTACCGCGCCGACCCGGGCTACCGGGCCGACCCGACGTACCGTGCCGAGCCGGGTTACCAGGCCGAACCCGAGCCGCCGCCGCGCCGGGCCGAGCCGGAGTCGCGCTACGCCCTCCTGGACAACGGTTACCGGCCGGGCAACCCGGCGGGGGAGTCGCGGTACGCGCTGCTGGAGACCGGTTACCAGCCGGAGACCGGCTACCCGACACCCGCGCCGCAGGTGACCCCGCCGGTCGCGGCGGTCGCGCCACCGCCGGTCGCGCCACCGGTCACCCCGCCGCCCGCCCCGCCGGTCACCCCGCCACCGGGCTCGGCCATCGCCGAGCGCGGCTACCCCGCCCGGATCGAGTGGCGACCGCAGGGCGTCGACCAGGAGTCCGAACGCGCCACCGGCGTGCTCCGCCGCGACCTGGGCACACCCCGTGTGTTCGCGTTCGCCAACCCCAAGGGCGGCGTGCACAAGACCACCGCCACGGTGCTCGCCGCCGCCACCGTCGGCAGCGTCCGGGGGCGGGGCGTGCTGGCCTGGGACGACAACGAGCTGCGCGGCACCCTGGGGCTCCGCGCCGGGAGTGCCCGCCACGCGCGCACCATCCGCCACCTGATCGGTGACCTGGCCCAGATCGAGATCTTGGAGGGCGCGACCCTGCTGGAGCGGCTGGACGACTACCTGCGGCACGCCTCCGACGGCTCGTACGACGTGCTGGCCGGCGAGGAGAGCCCGCGCTTCGCCCAGCGACTCGACCAGTTCACCGTCAAACGGGTGCTCGAACTGCTGCGTCGTACGCACGACGTGGTCTGCGTGGACACCGGCAACAACGTGGAGAGCGCCAACTGGCGCACCGTGATGCAGGCCGCCGACCAACTGGTGGTGACCACCGTGCCCCGGGAGGACGCGGCGTTCAGTGCCGACTGGATGCTCGACCTGCTGCACGAGGAGGGCATGGGCGAGCTGGCCGACAACGCGGTCACCCTCATCTCCTGCCCCACTCCCGGCCGCTCGCCATTGCAGGACGACCTGGAACGGCACTTCGCGACGCGTACCCGCGCGGTGGCCGTCGTGCCGTACGACCCGGCGTTGGAGACCGGTTCGTCGATCGAGTACCACCAGCTCCAGCCGGAGACCCGGCAGGCGTGGCTGCGCGCCGCCGCGGCCATGGCAGAGCCGTTCGCCCGGTGAGTTGGTTCGCCGCCACCGGCGCCCCGGCCCGTCCCGGGGCCTGAGAGGATCATCGGGTGAGCCCGGACAACCCCGACCCTGAGCGGCACGTCGACGACGCCGACCGGCCCGCCCCACCCGCACCGTCGGGTGCGGCACCCGCCGACAGCGGGTCGGCCGTGCCGCCACCAGCCGTGCCGCCGCCCGGGTTCGACCCCGGCGAGGGTCCCACCCTGACGGCGTACCAGAGCGGGCCGGAGCTGACCCCCGACGAGCCGCGCCGCCCGTTGCGGACCGTGGCGGCGGTGCTCGGGGTCGTGCTCGCCCTGGCCGTGCTGGGCGGGGCGCTCGGGCTGCTCTGGGCCGTGCTCGCGCCGGACACCCCGGTGCTCAAGACCGCCGAGGGCGCGATCTACGCCGAGCCCCAGCCGGAGCAGCCGATCGCCGCGGACGGCTGGTTCAGCCTGCTCGGGCTGGCCTTCGGGGTGCTCGCGGCGCTTGCCGTGTGGTTCCTGCTGCGCCGCCAACGCGGCCCCGTCGGGCTGCTCGGCGTGCTGCTGGGCACGCTGGCCGCCGCCCCGGTGGCCTGGCAGGTGGGGCGTCGGGTCGGGCTGGCGACCTTCGACCGGCTGTTGGACAACGCCCCGGCCGGGCAGGCGTTCACCAAACCCGCAGACCTGCGCGCCGGCGGAATCGACTGGATCTTCGGCGCGCTGCCGGTGCCGCACGGCAACCTGCTGCTGCCGGCGTTCGGCGCCGCTGTCACGTACACCCTGCTGGCCGGTTGGTCGCGCTGGCCGGGCCTGCGGCCGGAGCCGGACCCGGCGGCCCTCAGTTGGGCGTCGGTGGGGACGCCAGCTCCGACAGCGGCACCGGAACCGCCCGCACCTGGCGCAGCAGAGCCGCCTCGCGGTTGAGCAGTCGCAGCTCGGCGCGGAGCCGGGCGGCGGTGTCGTCGATCGCGAGCAGCCGCTGCCGGTCGTCGACGGTGAGCGCGGCGGTGGCCGCCACCAGGTGCGACAGCACCGTCGGGTCCTCCGGCAGCTGCTCGGAGATCTCCTCCGGGTCGGGGCGGATCAGCCCCAGGTACTGCCGGAACACCGCGATCACCCGGGCCGCCAGCAGGTCGGCCACCTCGTCCGGCCCGGAGGCCTCGGGCAGCCACTCGACGTCGGCGGTCAGGTAGGGCGCGGACGCGTCGTCGACGTCGGCGATCCGGAATCGGCGGCGGCCGACGGTGACGATGTCGAAACCGCCGTCGGCCAGCTCGGTGACCTGGCGCAACTCGGCGGTGCAGCCCACCTCGTGCAGGGTGACGTCGCCGACGCCGGTGCCCGCGCGGGCGCCGGGCCCGGCGGGCGCGACCTCCCAGCCGGCCTGGATGGCCACCACCCCGAACTCGCGGGACGCGCCCTCGGGCAGGTCGACCAGGTGCCGGACCAGGGCCCGGTAGCGCTCCTCGAAGATGTGCAGCGGCAGCACCAACCCGGGAAAGAGCACCGTTGCGAGCGGGAACACCGGCAGCCGTGCGGTCACGTGGTCGAGCCTAACCAATCGCGCCCGCGCCGGCGTGGCCCGGCTCACCGTCCCGCCGAGCGGGCGGCTGGGGTGAGCTCCGGTCGGGCCGCCTAGACTCGCAAGGGTGCTGAATCGGATCGACCTGCGCGACGGTCTCGTGGACCCGCGCCGCCTGCTGCCCCGTGCCCAGCTCGACGTGTCGGTGGCCGTCGAGCGGATCAAGCCGCTCGTCGAGGCGGTCCGGGAGCATGGGTACCCGGCGATCCGGGAGGCCAGTGAGCGGTTCGACGGCATCTCACCGGAGGTGCTGCGGGTGCCGGTGGAGGCGATCGCCGAGGCCGAGGGTGTGCTCGACCCGGCTGTGCGTGCCGCCCTGCTGGAGTCGATCGCCCGGGCCCGCAGGGTGCACGACGACCAGCGGCGCACCGACCACACGACCCGGGTGGTGCCCGGTGGCACGGTCACCGAGCGGTGGCTGCCCGTCGACCGGGTGGGCCTCTACGTGCCCGGCGGCCTGGCGATGTACCCGTCGACGGTGGTGATGAACGTGGTGCCGGCCCAGGCGGCCGGGGTGCGCTCGCTGGTGGTGGTCAGCCCGCCGCAGAAGGACAACGGCGGCCTGCCCGACCCCCGGGTGCTGGCCGCGTGCGCGCTGCTCGGCGTCGACGAGGTCTACGCCGTGGGCGGCGCCCAGGCGGTGGCGATGCTGGCGTACGGGTCCGCCGTCGACCCGACGGGCGCGCTGCGGTGCGAGCCCGTCGACCTGGTCACCGGCCCGGGCAACATCTGGGTGACCGCCGCCAAGCGGCTGCTGCGGGGTGTCGTCGGCATCGACGCCGAGGCCGGCCCGACCGAGATCGCGATCCTGGCCGACGACAGCGCCGACCCGGCGCACGTCGCCGCCGACCTGATCAGTCAGGCCGAGCACGACCCGCTCGCCGCGAGCGTGCTGGTCACCCCGTCGCTGGCGTTGGTCGAGGCGGTCGAGACGGAGCTGGCCCGGCAGGTGCCCGCCACCAAGCACGCCGAGCGGGTGACCACGGCGCTGACCGGTGAGCAGAGCGGCGTGGTCCTGGTCGACGACCTCGAGGCGGGGCTGCGGGTGGTCGACGCGTACGCGGCCGAGCACCTGGAGATCCAGACGGTCGACGCCCGGGAGTGGGCGCTGCGGGTGCGCAACGCCGGAGCGATCTTCGTGGGGGCGTGGTCGCCGGTGTCGCTCGGCGACTACTGCGCCGGCTCCAACCACGTGCTGCCCACCGGCGGCTGCGCCCGGCACTCGTCCGGGTTGTCGGTGCAGTCGTTCCTGCGCGGCGTGCACCTGATCGAGTACACCGAGGCCGCGCTGCGCGAGGTGGCCCCGCACGTGGTCGCCCTGGCCAACGTGGAGGACCTGCCGGCGCACGGCCAGGCCGTGCAGGCCCGCTTCCCGGGAGGGGTGGCGTGACCTCCCTCGATGATCTGCCGATCCGCGACGACCTGCGCGGGCTGTCGCCGTACGGGGCGCCGCAGCTCGACGTGGCGGTGCGGCTCAACACCAACGAGAACTCCTACCCGGTGCCGGAGCCCGTCGTCGACGCGATCGGCAAGGCGCTCGCCGCCGAGTTGCGCGACCTGAACCGCTATCCGGACCGGGACGCGGTGGCGCTGCGCGCCGACCTGGCCGGATATCTCGGGCACGGCCTGACCGTCGAGCACGTCTGGGCGGCCAATGGCTCGAACGAGATCCAGCAGCAGTTGTTGCAGGCGTTCGGTGGGCCGGGGCGCACCGCGCTGGGTTTCGTGCCGGCGTACTCGATGCACCCGCTGCTGGCCCTGGGCACCGGCACCCGGTGGGTGCCCGCCCAGCGCGGCGTCGACTTCGGGCTGACCGCCGACGAGGCGGTGGCGCAGGTCCGCGAGCACCGGCCCGACGTGGTCTTCCTCTGCTCGCCGAACAACCCCACCGGCACGGCGCTGGACCCGGCGGTGGTCGCCGCGGTGCTCGACGTCGCGCCCGGCATGGTGATCGTCGACGAGGCGTACGCCGAGTTCGCCCGGCCGGGCACGGTCAGCGCCCTCGCGGTGCTGCCCGGCCACCCGCGGCTCGTGGTCACCCGCACGATGAGCAAGGCGTTCGGCTTCGCCGGTGGCCGGCTGGGCTACCTGGCCGCCGATCCGGCGGTGGTGCGCGCGGTGCAGCTGGTCCGTCTGCCGTACCACCTGTCCGTGCTCACCCAGGCCGCCGCCCGCGCGGCGCTGGCCCACCGCGACGCCCTGCTGGGTACGGTGAGCGCGATCATGGCCCAGCGGGACCGGATCGTCGCGACGCTGCGCGAACGGGGCCTGCGGGTGGCCGACAGCGACGCCAACTTCGTGCTGTTCGAGGCCGGTGGCGACCAGGCCGCCGCCTGGCAGGCCCTGCTGGCGCAGGGGGTGCTGGTCCGCGACGTCGGCCTGCCCGGTTGGCTGCGGGTGACCGCCGGCACCCCCGACGAGACCGACGCCTTCCTAGCCGCAATGGAGACCGTGCGATGGGAGCGCGAGCAGTGAGCTTGCGAGCCCCGCAGTCGCGACCGAAAGGTATGCAATGAGCCGGACCGCCCGGGTGGAGCGGATCACCAAGGAAACCAAGGTTCTCGTCGAGATCGACCTCGACGGCACCGGCACGGCCGAGATCAGCACCGGCGTGGGCTTCTACGACCACATGCTGAACCAGATCGCCCGCCACGGCGGCTACGACCTGACCGTGCGCACCGTGGGTGACCTGGAGATCGACGCGCACCACACGATGGAGGACACCGCGCTCGCGCTGGGCGCCGCGTTCGACCAGGCGCTGGGCGACAAGGCCGGCATCCGGCGATACGGCTCGGCGACCGTCCCGATGGACGAGGTGCTGGTCCGGGCCGCGGTGGACCTGTCCGGCCGGCCGTACGTGGTGCACGACGAGCCGGTCCTCGCGCCGTACATCGGGCCGGTGTACCCGACCAGCATGACCCGGCACATCTGGGAGTCGTTCGGCCAGGCGGCCCGGATCACCCTGCACGTCGACGTGCTGCGCGCGGCCCGTCCCGGTGGGCACCCGGACGCGCACCACGTGGTGGAGGCCCAGTTCAAGGCGGTGTCCCGGGCGCTGCGCGAGGCCACCGCGATCGACCCGCGGGCGGCGGGCGCGATCCCGAGCACGAAGGGGGCGCTCTAATGGGTGCCGCGTTGCCGACGTTGCTGCTGATCCTGGCCGGTGTGCTGGTGGGTGGCGCGTGGTCGCTGCACCGGCAGGGTGCGCCGAGGGCCGCGGTGGTGATCACCGCGTTGCTCGCGCTGCTGGCCACGGCCGCCGGGGTGCTCCGGCTGATCCCGGAGTCGGGGTCGTGACCGCCGACGTGGTGGTGCTCGACTACGGCTCGGGCAACCTGCGCTCGGCGGAGCGGGCGCTGGCCGCCGCGGGCGCGTCCGTCCGGGTGACCGACGACCTCGCCGCGGCGGCCGCCGCGGACGGTCTGGTGGTGCCGGGTGTGGGCGCCTACGCGGCGTGCATGGCGGGTATCGAGGCGCTCGGCGCCGGGCCGGTGATCGCGGAGCGGGTGGCCGCGGGCCGGCCGGTGCTCGGCATCTGCGTGGGCATGCAGGTGCTCTTCGAGCACGGCGAGGAGCACGGGGTGGTGACGAAGGGCCTGGGGTTGCTGCCCGGTGGGGTGACCCGGTTGGCCGCGCACCGTCTGCCGCACATGGGCTGGAACACGGTCCGCGCGCCGCGGGGGTCGGTGCTGTTCGCCGGGTTGCCGCCGGAGAGCCGGTTCTACTTCGTGCACTCGTACGCGATGGGTGACCCGGCGGCGTTGGCGGCGGCGGGGGCCGTGGTGACGACGGCGCACCACGACACCGACTTCGTGGCCGCGGTGGAGCGTGGGCCGCTGTCGGCGGCGCAGTTCCACCCGGAGAAGTCCGCCGAGACCGGTGCCGCGTTGCTGCGCAACTGGCTCGCCACTCTGCCCGCCGGTGACTGAGCGCCGGCACCGTCCGGTGTCCGTCCGGCGGGCGTCGCGGTGAGCCGGGAGCGGGCCCGTCGGCGGGCCGAACGTGAGGCTGACCTGGCGCGGGAGCGGGCGGCCCGGCAGCGCCGGGTGGCGCGTCGGCAGCGCCGCCGCGCGGTGGTCCGCCGGTTGACGCCGCAGTTGCGGCGGGGCCGCACGGGCCGGCTGGCTCGGCACACGCGGGGTGAGCGGGCGGCGATCGTGCTGCTCACCGTGGCGGCGATGATTGTGATCTGGACGTTCGTCGACGATGTGGCGTTGCGTGTCGCGCTGATCGTGCTGTTGCTGCTCGTACTGCCGGCGATCGTGGTGATCGCCCTGGACCGCCGTACCTGATCGAGGAGATGACGTTGAGCCTCACCCTGTTACCCGCCGTGGATGTCGCCGACGGCCGGGCTGTCCGGCTCGTGCAGGGCGCCGCCGGCAGCGAGAGCGTCTACGGCGACCCGTTGGACGCGGCGCTGGCGTGGCAGCGCGACGGCGCCGAGTGGATCCACCTGGTCGACCTGGACGCGGCGTTCGGCCGGGGCACCAACGCGCACCTGCTGGCCGAGGTGGTGCGCCAGTTGGACGTGCAGGTGGAGTTGTCCGGCGGCATCCGGGACGACGAGTCGCTGCGGGCGGCGTTGGGCACCGGCGCGAGCAGGGTGAACATCGGCACCGCCGCGTTGGAGGACCCGGTGTGGTGCGACCGGGTCGTCGGGGAGTACGGCGACCGGGTCGCCATCGGGCTGGACGTACGCGGTCAGACCCTGTCCGCGCGGGGGTGGACCCGGGACGGCGGTGACCTGTACGAGGTGCTGGAGCGCCTGGACAAGGCGGGCGCCACGCGGTACGTGGTCACCGACATCACCAAGGACGGCACGATGCGTGGGCCGAATCTGGATCTGCTGCGCGAGGTGTGCGCGCGTACCGACCGGCCGGTGATCGCCTCGGGTGGCGTGTCCACCCTGGACGATCTGCGGGCGCTGGCCACCCTGGAGCCGCTGGGCGTGGAGGGCGTGATCGCCGGCAAGGCGCTGTACGCGGGCGCGTTCACGGTGGCCGAGGCGCTGCGCACGTTGGCCGAGGCGTGACTGTCACCCGGCTGGGTTCGGGAGGGCCGTGGGAGCAGAGCTACGGCTATTCCCGGGTGGTCCGGGCCGGTGACCTGGCCTGGACGGCCGGCTGTACGTCCACCGTCGACGGTCGGGTGGTGCACGTCGGGGACGCCGCCGCGCAGACGGCGCAGGCGTTGCGGATCGGGTTGGCGGCGCTCGCCGAGGTGGGCGTGCAGCCGGGTGACGTCGTCCGGACCCGGATGTACGTGACGGACCGGCTGCACGCCGACGAGGTGGGTCGGGCGCACAACGCGGTCTTCGGGGCGGTCCGTCCGGTGGCGACGCTTGTGGTGGTGGCGGGTCTGCTCGATCCGGAGCATCTGGTCGAGGTGGAGTTGGAGGCGTTCGTCGGCGAGCGCTGAGTCGCCGGTGGTCCTCGTCACGGCCGCGTTCCGGCCCGATAAGTTGTGCACAACTTAATTGCGGGCTACGGTTCAGTGGTGACCGATGACCTGGTGCTGCGCCGGCAGGTGTGCTTCGCGCTCTACGCCGCGTCGCGCGCCCTCACCGACGTGTACCGGCCGATCCTCGACGAGTTCGGGCTGACCTACCCGCAGTACCTGGTGCTGCTGGTGCTCTGGGAACGTCCCGACGACGCGCCCACGGTGTCCGAGCTGGGCGCCGAGCTGCGGCTGGACTCCGGCACGCTCTCCCCGCTGCTCAAGCGGCTTCAGGGTGCGGGCCTGGTGGTGCGGCGGCGGTCGGCGCGCGACGAACGGCGGGTCGAGGTGGGCCTGACCGAGCAGGGTCGGGCGCTGCGGGAGCAGCTCTGCGACGTTCCGCTGCGGATCGCGCAGGCCACCGGGCTGGGCATCGCCGAGCTTGTCGCCCTGCGCGACACGCTCACCCGGGTCACCGAGACCATCCACCGACAGAAGGAGCAGTGACTCTCATGCAGGTTCTCTACACCGCGTCCGCGACCGCCACCGGCGACGGCCGGGACGGCCACGTCGAGACCTCCGACGGCACGCTCGCGCTCGACCTGGCGGTGCCGAAGGAGATGGGTGGCGCGGGTGGCGCCGCCAACCCGGAGCAGCTCTTCGCCGCCGGCTACGCGGCCTGTTTCCACAGCGCCCTGCGCCTGGTGGCCCGCCGCGCCAAGGCCGACGTGACCGGCTCCGTCGTCGCCGCCGAGGTGGGCATCGGCCCGAACGGCAGCGGTGGCTTCGGGCTCACCGTGCAGCTCGTCGTCGACCTGCCCGCCGTCGCCCGCGACGCCGCCGAGCAGATCGTCGAGCAGGCCCACCAGGTCTGCCCGTACTCCAACGCGACCCGCGGCAACATCGACGTCGCGCTGACCGTCCGCGAGACCCTGGCCGCCTGACGTCGCGGACCCGGACCCCACCCGCGGACGAGAGGACGACCACCCGATGACCAGCAACCGTGAGATCCACCTGGCCAGCCGCCCCGAGGGCTGGCCCACCGAGGACACCTTCCGGCTCGTCGAGACCGACGTCCCGACGCCCGGACCGGGCCAGATCGTGGTCCGCAACCAGTTCATGTCCGTCGACCCGTACATGCGGGGACGCATGAACGACGTCAAGTCGTACGTGCCGCCGTACGCCCTCGACGCCCCGCTCGACGGGGCCGCGATCGGCGAGGTGGTGGCCAGCGAGTCGGCCGACCTCGCGGTCGGCGACACAGTGCTGCACGGGCTGGGCTGGCGGGAGTACGCGCTGCTCGACGCCAGCGGCGCGCGCAGGGTCGACCCGGCCCTCGCCCCGGCCAGCGCCTACCTCAGCGTGCTCGGCATGCCCGGGCTGACCGCGTACGCCGGTCTGCTGGAGGTCGCCGCGATGAAGCCCGGCGAGACGGTCTTCGTCTCGGCTGCGGCCGGCTCGGTCGGCAGCCTGGTGGGTCAGATCGCCAAGCTCAAGGGCGCCGGCCGCGTCATCGGCAGCGCCGGCTCGGCCGCCAAGGTCGAGCGGCTGCGGGCGCTGGGCTTCGACGCCGCGTTCGACTACCACGACGGGCCGGTCCGCGACTCGCTGCGGGCCGCCGCCCCGGACGGCGTCGACGTCTACTTCGACAACGTCGGCGGCGACCACCTGGAGGCGGCGATCTCGGCCATGAACCTGCACGGCCGCGCCGCCATCTGCGGCATGATCGCGCAGTACAACGACACCGAGCCGCCCGCCGCGCCCCGCAACCTGTCGCTGGTCATCGGCAAGCGGCTCACCCTGCGCGGCTTCCTGGTCAACGACCACAACCACCTGCGGAAGGCGTTCGTCAACGACGTCGCGGGCTGGCTGCGCGAGGGCACGCTCTCCTACGACGAGACGGTCGTCGACGGCATCGAGAACGCCCCGGCGGCGTTCCTCGGCCTGCTGCGCGGCGAGAACCTGGGCAAGATGCTCGTCCGGGTGTGAGCACCCGCACATCGCGTACGGCGGTCGGCCCGGTCGGGTCGGCCGCCGTGCCACGCGCGGAAGATAGGGTGACGGCATGACGGTGGCGGTACGCGTGATCCCCTGCCTCGACGTGGACGCCGGGCGCGTGGTCAAGGGGGTCAACTTCGTCGACCTGCGGGACGCCGGCGACCCGGTGGAGCTGGCCGCCGCGTACGACCGGGCCGGCGCCGACGAGCTGACCTTCCTCGACGTCACCGCCTCCTCCAGCGACCGGGGGACGATGCTCGACGTGGTGCGCCGCACCGCCGAGACGGTCTTCATCCCGCTGACGGTCGGGGGCGGGGTCCGGCAGGTCGGCGACGTCGACACGCTGCTGCGCGCCGGCGCGGACAAGGTCGGCGTGAACACCGCCGCCATCGCGCGGCCGGAGCTGATCGCCGAGATCGCCGACCGGTTCGGCCGGCAGGTGCTCGTGCTCTCCCTCGACGTACGCCGCGCCCCGGCCGGCGGCACGCCCAGCGGGTTCGAGGTCACCACCCACGGTGGCCGGCGCGGCACCGGCATCGACGCGGTGCGTTGGGCGCGGCAGGTGGCCGAGCTGGGCGCGGGGGAGATCCTGCTCAACTCGATGGACGCCGACGGCACCAAGGCGGGCTTCGACCTGGAACTGATCGGCGCGGTGCGGGCCGTGGTGGACGTGCCGGTCGTCGCCAGCGGCGGGGCCGGCGAGGTGGCGCACTTCCCGCCCGCGATCGGGGCCGGGGCCGACGCGGTCCTCGCGGCCAGCGTCTTCCACTTCGGCGAGCTGACGGTGGGCGAGGTCAAGGACGCCCTGCGCCGCAGCGGCCACCCGGTGCGCTAGCGGGCCCGCAGCGAAGGAGGACCACGTGAAGCGCGACTTCCTGACCACCTCCACCTGGCGCAAGAGCAGCCGTAGCCTGAACGAAAATGCGCAGTGCGTCGAAGTCGCTCTGGCGTCGCACGCGGTCGGCATCCGTGACTCCACGGACCGGTGCGGCCCGTCGCTGGTCGTGACCGTGGCGGCGTGGACGGCATTCATCGACGGGGTCAAGCACGCCAGCCCGCGGCCCTGATCCGCGCAACTCGAACACCGATGCCGCTGATCCGCTCTGGCTGCCCGCCGTGTCGATGTGCTGTTGAGCGGTATACCTCAGAGGTATCAATATGACTCTCAGGTATACCGCTCACCACCGCATCCGCCCCCACGGCGGTGACCGAGGGCCACCGCCGACCGCCGGCGCAGGCTGACGGCGGACCCAGATGGTACGCGTCGTGTGCGACAAGTCTGCGAATGCTCCCGCCCATGCCCAGCACCGCGCGCGGGTGCCGCAGACCGGGCATCGTCCGTGTCGCGGCTCGTGCTCGGCCAGAATCCGCCACCAGCGGGCCAGTTGCTCGGCGGTGGGTGCACTCACCGGGCTCCACTCATGTTCGCGCGGATCGCCGCGACCGAAATCCGTGCGTCGAAGCACCAGCCGCCCGCACAGTCCGGTACGAGGCCAGCACAGGTGTGCCCGCGCAGCCGCACCATGCCGCCGACCGGCTGGTGGTCTACCACCACCGTCCACACCAGTTCGTCGCGGTTGGTGGGGTTGGGGGCGATCTCCCATGCCAGCAGGTGCAGCAGGGTGCCCACTGGCACGTGAAGGCTGTCGGTCATGGTCGGCTCTGGGGGCAGGGGGTGACATCACTCAAAACGGCAGCGAGTTTCCGAGGCAAGTTGCTGTCCCAGGTGGGCTGACACGTCGAGCGTGGCCGATAAGCTGCCCGTACGGCAGGCGTGCGCGTTGTGCACACGCTCCTGCACACGCTGGGAGCCGGCCATGGACGCTTTCGGGAAGCTGCTCCGGCAGCATCGGGAGAACGCCGGACTGTCCCTGCGGCAGCTCGGTGCGACCATCCATTTCCAGTACAGCCACATCTCCCAGGTGGAGCGCGGTGAACGCCGCCCCACCGAAGCGCTGGCCACGGCCTGCGACCGGGCACTGGAATGCCGACGGGGCGCTCGTCGATGCGTACCGGAGCGAGCGGGCCGGTGCCACCGACCTGCACCGACGTACCATGTTGCGGGCCATGACGGCCCTGGCGGCTACTACCGGCAACCCCGTCCCGCGTTGATGGCCCACCTGAGTGCCGACCTGACGGTGCTGCAGCACCAGATCGCGGCCGACCCGGGCGCGCGTCGTCCTGGTCTCCTGCGAGCTGCCGCGCGCCTGTCCGTCATCGTCGCGTTGAGCCTTGTCGCCTCGGGCCAGATCGTGCTGGGCCGGCGCTGGTGGCAGACCGCCCATCGGATCGCCGACCAGTCCGAGGACTCCGATACCCGGGTGTTGGTGCGGGCGTGGGATGTGGTCAACGGTTGCTACGACGGACGTGCGCCGTCGGCGGTCGTCGCCCTGTCCGACGACGTGCTGCCGCTGCTGGGTCGACAGGCCACGTCCGCGGTGTGCGGACTGCTCGCCGGCCGGGCCCAGGCACTCTCGTTGGCCGGACGGCATGCGGAGGCGGTGGCGACGGTGCGGCAACTCGTCGACGTCGCTCAGCGGTTACCAGCCGCAGTCGTGACCGATGTGGAGTCGCTGTGGGGATGGCCGGAGCATCGGATTCACCACACTGAATCGTGGGTGTACACCCACTCCGGCCGGCTGGGCGACGCCGAGGTCGCGCAGGAGCTGGCCCTCGGCCTGTATCCGGCCTCGCAGACCCGGCTACGTGCGCAGGTACAACTGCATCAGGCTGCCCGCCTGATCCGTGGCGGGCACATTCCCGACGGATTGCGGTGTGCCGCCGACACCCTCGACGCGCTGCCGGCCCACCTGCACAACCACTCGCTGCGGTCCGTGGCCGCACAGGTCGCGGATGCGGTACCCACAGTGGAACGATCGCGGCCCGCGTTCACTGATCTCGCCGACCGGATGCGGACCTAGGCTCCGCTGCCATGCCCGTGACGTACATCGTGCATGACGCCGAATCGGCCACGGACGTCCTACCGGCGCTCGTAGGTCTCTACGCGGTCGTCTACGCGGAGCCACCGTACGTCGAGGGACCGGAAGAGGTGGCCGCGTTCGCCGCCGCCCTGCCCGACGAGACGAGGCGTACCGGCTTCACCCTCGTCGTCGCCGACGACGCGGGCGACCTGGCCGGTGCGGCGTACGGGTGGACGATGGCCGCCGGCCGGTGGTGGACGCGTGCCGACATCGAGCCTCCCGCCGATCTTCGGGCTGCCGAAAAGTTCGCGGTCATGGAGTGGATCGTGCGTCCCGACCGGCGCGGCGAGGGCATCGGCGCGGAACTCATCCGCCGGCTCCTGGACGGGCGGCCCGAACGGTGGGCGACGCTCGCGTCCAACCCGGCGGCACCCGCCCGTGCCATCTACCAGCGCGCGGGATGGCAGCAGGTCGGCGGGTCGGCCCTGCCAGACGGCACACCCATGCACCTGCTCGTCCTGCCGTTACCCGCTGTGCCGGTCCGGCGTCGCTGACCCCCGGGCCGCATCCGCCGTGCCGCGCGACGATAGAGGTCAGTGGCCGCCGGAGTGGCCCTCGGGTGACCGGCGGGGGGTGGGGATCGAGCGGACCGCGTACTCCTGCACGGCCGCCGCGTGGTCGGCCTCCTCCAGGATCCAGTCGGCGCGGCCCGGCGCGTGCCGGCGGCTCAGCACGCCCTGCACGGTGTCCACCATTGTCGCCACCCCGGCGCGCGGCCGGGTACGCCAGAGCTGCTCACCCTCGGCGGTGATGCGGAACCACCCGTCGGCGACGGTGACCAGGCCCGCGCCGACCAGCCGCTGGACCGCGGCCTCCACCTCGTGTCGCTGGGGAATCGCCTGGTTCAGGTGGTCGGCGGTGGACAGCACGTCGGTCAGGCGTACGCCCTCCGGCCGCCGACTGGTCGCGGACCGTCGGTGTCGCCCGGCCCCGCTTGCGATCACCAACGACACGAATATCCAGGCGTCGCTCCAGCGCCAACCGTTCTCCCCCATGCAGAGATGATGACGGCGAGCGTCCCGGAAGGGAACACCCACCCTCCAACGAGCCCGCTCGCACCATCGCGGAGTGCCGGCCCGTGAACGGTAGGTGAGCGCTCAGCCGGCCGGGGCGGGAGCGGCGCCCGGCGGGTCACCCGCGGTGGCGCCCGGCCGGTCGCCAGCGGTCGCGTCCAGCGCGGGCACCGCGACGAGCGGGATGAAGAACTGCGCGAGGGGGCCGATGGCCAGCGCGTACGCGATGGTGCCCGGGCCTACCGTGCCGCCGAGCAGCCAGCCCAGCGCGAGCACGGTGACCTCGATGACCGTGCGCACCAGGCGGATCGAGCGCCCGGGCCGGCGGGCCACGTAGCCGGTCATCAGCCCGTCGCGTGGACCCGGACCCAACTGGGCGCCGAGGTAGAGCGCGGTGGCCGCGCCGTTGGCGACGATCCCGGTGACGAGCAGAGCGATCCGGACGCCGAGGGGGCCACCGGTGGGCAGCAGGGCCAGGGCCGCGTCCACCACCAGGCCGATCACCACCACGTTGCTGACGGTGCCGAGGCCGGGTCGCTGGCGCAGCGGGATCCACAGCAGCAGCACCAGGGCGCCGACACCGATGGTGACCGTGCCGAAGGAGAGCCCGGTCAGCTTGGACAGCCCCTGGTGGAAGACGTCCCACGGGTCGAGGCCCAGGTCGGAGCGGATCATCAGGGCCATGCTGACCCCGTAGAGGACGAGCCCGGCGTAGAGCTGGCTGAGCCGTCGCACCGGCCGCTGCCGCAGATTGCCAATCAGTGCCATGCATGCCACCCTAGGGGCCAATCCTCCCGGCTGAAGAAGCCAATATCCGAGGAGTGGCCATGACAGCTCAGGTGCGAGGCGTCCAATTGGCCCGGTTGCTGGGGCAGTGGCACGCCCTGCCGGGCCGTCGTCGCAGTCCCGACTACGCCGCCCTGGCCGGCGCGGTGCGCGGCCTGCTCGCCGACGCCCGGCTCCCGTTGGGCGTGCGCCTCCCGGCCGAACGCGAGCTGGCCGAGGCGCTGCGGATCAGCCGCACCACTGTCACCGCCGCCTACCGGGAGCTGCGCGAGACCGGCCACCTGGCCAGCCGCCGGGGCGCCGGCAGCTGGACGATGCTGCCCGGCAACCACCGGGTCGCCAGCACCGGGCTGTGGACCCCGCTGGACGACCGGGAGATGATCGACCTCGGCGTCGCCGCGCTGGCGGCCCCGCCGCAGCTGCTCGCCGCCGCGCGGGCGGCCGCCGAGGATCTGCCCCGCTACCTGGGCGGGGCCGGCTACCACCCGACCGGGATCGGCGAGCTGCGCGAGGCGGTGGCCGCCGGCTACACCGCGCGGGGGCTGCCCACCTCGGCCGACCAGATCATGGTCACCAGTGGCACCCAGCACGCCCTCGACCTGGTGCTGCGCCTCGCCCTGGCACCCGGCGGAAGTGTGCTCGTCGAATCCCCGACCTATCCCAACGCGCTCGCCGCGCTGGCCAGCCGCCGGGCCCGGATCACGACGCACGGGCTGTCCGCCGACTCCGGTGGTTGGGAGCCCGACCTGCTGCTGGGCAGCCTGCGGCAGACCCGGCCCAAGCTGGCCTACCTGATTCCGGAGTTCCAGAACCCGACCGGGCACCTGATGCCGTCCGCGCTGCGCGAGCAGGTGGTCGCCGCGGCCCACGCCGTCGGCACCGACCTGATCGTCGACGAGTCCTTCGTGGACCTGCCGCTGGACGGCACCGAGCTGCCCCCGCCCACGGCCACGTTCGACAGGCACTCCCGGGTGGTGAGCATCGGGGGGATGAGCAAGCCGTACTGGGGTGGCCTGCGCATCGGCTGGGTACGCGCCTCCGCGCCGCAGGTGCAGCGGCTGGCGGCCGTCCGGGTCGGCGTGGACATGTCCAGCCCGGTGCTCGACCAGTTGGTAGCGGTGCACCTGCTCAACGACGCGGCGGCCATCGTCGCCGACCGCCGGGCCCAGCTCACCGCCCAGCGCGACGCGTTGCTGGCCGCGCTGGCCCACCGACTTCCGGACTGGCGGGTGACCGTGCCACGCGGCGGCGTCACCCTCTGGGCCGAGCTGGACGGCCCGGTCTCCAGCGCGCTCGCCCGCGCCGCCGAGGAGGTCGGCGTCCGGCTCGCGCCCGGCCCCCGGTTCGGTCTGGACGGCACCCTGGAACGCTTCCTGCGGCTGCCGTTCACCCTGCCGGCCGCCGACCTGGTGGAGGCCGTGGAGCGGATCGCCACGGTCCGCTACGACCTGGACCGGACCGGCCGGCAGCGATGGCGGGAGCCGTCAGTCATCGCCTGAGCCCCGCACGGCAGAGCGCGCGCCGCCAGTGCCCGTCTGCGCAGAACGCGTCTTCGACCCGGCCGCGACTGCCACAATCCCCTGGTGGGCGAGGGCGGGCGGACACGCGGGGTGCAACGGAGCGCACCCGGCTCCCGGGCCACCCGCCTCGAACTCTTCTACGACCTGATCTTCGTCTTCGCCTTCCTGAACGTCACCACAGCCACCGCCGCCGACCGGACCGTCCGCGGCCTGGTCCAGTGCCTGGTGGTGCTGGCGCTGCTCTGGTGGTGCTGGTCGGGCTTCGCCGTACTGGGCAACCTGATCCGCACCGACCAGGGCATCGTCCCGCTGGTCGGATTCGTCACCATGGCCGCCGCCTTCGTGCTCGCGCTGAGCCTGCCGAAGGCGTTCGTCGACCGTCCCGGCGGGCTGTACGGCCCGCTGGTCTTCGCGGCCGGCTACTTCCTGGTCCGGGTCGGCGAGACGTCCATCTTCCTGTGGCTCGGCCGTCGGAACCGGGACGTGCGTCGACGCTGGCGGATGCTTGCCCTGCCAGTGGTGCTCGCCACGTCGCTCATCGTCGTGGCCGCCCTGGTGCCGCAGCGGCTCTTCGACGGCGCCGCCGAGGGGGTGTTCCGGCTGGCGCTCTGGCTCACCGCCCTGGCCGTCGAGTACGGGGCCGGGCTGGCGTTGCGCGGCACCGGGTGGACGGTGCTCTCCGCCGGGCACTGGGCGGAGCGGCACGGCCAGATCGTCCTGGTCGCCCTCGGCGAGGCGATCATCGCGCTCGGGCTCGCCCCCGGTGGCACCGCCGCCCTGCCGCTCACCTGGCCGGTGCTGATCGCCGCGGTGCTCGGCGTCGCGGTGGCCGCGTCGCTGTGGTGGGCGTACTTCGACACGTTGGCACTCGGCATGGAACAGGCCCTGCACCGCACCCGCGACCCGGACGCCCGCGCCGCCATGGCCCGGGACGCCTACACCTACCTGCACCTGCCGGTCATCATCGGCGTCATCCTGTTCGCGCTCGGCCTCAAGGGGCTCATCCACGAGGGAGCCGCCCCCCACACGCCGAGCTGGGGTGTTCCGCTGCCGGGGTTCGACCTGTTGGCGCTCTACGGCGGGGTCGCGCTCTACCTGCTCGCGCTCATCGTGCTGGGCCGGTGGCTGCTCGCCGCCCCGCGTTGGCCCACGATCGGCGGCATCGTGCTGTTGCTCGTGCTGGTGCCGGTGGCCGGCGCGCTGCCCGAGCTGTTCGCGCTGGCCCTGTTGGCCCTCGCCGCCGCGCTGGCGGTGGGCGCCCAGACGGTCGTCGACACCCGACGCCGGCGCAGGGTCCGGCAGGTGGCACTGGAGGAGCAGCTCGCCGTGGAGGAGGAGCAGACGAGGTGGCGGGGCCAACACCTGTGAGGGCCCCGCGCCGGCGGGGAGCCGGGCACGGGACCCTCGGTCGGCTCAGAGCTCGGCGAGCGTGCCCGCGTACATCTTGTCGATCTCGGCGGCGAAGTTGCTCTCCACGCCACGCCGCTTGATCTTCAACGACGGGGTGATCTCACCGTCCTCGATCGTCAGGTCGCGCGGCAGGATCGCCACCTTCTTGATCGTCTCCCAGCGGTTGAGCTTGGCGTTGAGCTGGGCGACGTACTCCTCGACCATCGCCTGCGCCTCCGGCGAGGCGACGATCTCGGTGTAGTCGCGGCCCTCCAGCGGGCCGCCGGCCACCCAGCCCCGGATCGCGTCCGGGTCCAGCGTGACGAGCATCGTGCAGAAGTTGCGGGCCTGACCGACCACCACCGCCTGCGAGGTGTACGGGCAGATCGCCTTGAACATCCCCTCGATGTGCGACGGCGCGATGTACTTGCCGCCCGAGGTCTTGACCAGGTCCTTCTTGCGGTCGGTGATCCGCAGGTAGCCCTGCTCGTCCAGGCTGCCGATGTCACCCGTGCGGAAGAAGCCGTCCTCGGTGAACGCGGCGGCGGTCTCCTCCGGCAGGTTGTGGTAGCCGCGCATCACGGGCCGGCCACGGACCAGGATCTCGCCGTCGGTGTCGATCCGGCACTCCAGGTCGCCCATCGCCTGCCCGACCGTGCCGATCCGCAGCCCGGAGGGCGGGTTCACGAAGTTGCCGGCGCTGGTCTCGGTGAGGCCGTAGCCCTCGGAGATCGGCAGGTTGGCGGCGGCGAAGAAGGTGGCGATCTCGGGGCTCAGCGGAGCGGCGCCGGAGACCAGCACCCGCATCCTTCCGCCCAGGCGGGCCTGGAGCTTGCTGAACACCAGCTTCTCGGCCAGCCCGTAGCGCAGCTTCAACCCGGCCGGCACCGGCTTGCCGGCCTGCTCCAGAGCGACCTTCTCCTTGCCGACCTGGACACCCCAGGCGAAGATCTTCGCCTTCGCGCCGCCAGCGCCCTGGGCCGTGGTGACCGCCTTGTTGTAGACCTTCTCGAAGACCCGGGGAGCGCCGCACATGAGCGTCGGCCGGATCACCCCGAGCAGGTCGACAAGCTTGTCCACCCGGCCGTCGACGTAGGTGGGCAGGCCGACGTGGATCGCGCCGCACAGCAGCGTCTTGCCGAACGAGTGGGCCAGCGGCAGCCACAGGTACTGCAGGTCGTCGTCGCGCAGCAGGCCCACCTCGGCCTGCGCCACGGCCTCCCAGCACCAGCCGCCGTGCAGCAGCTCGACACCCTTGGGCTGGCCCGTGGTGCCGGAGGTGTAGATCAGCGTGGCCAGGTGGTCCGGGCCGATGCCGGCCACCAGCATGTCGATCAGATCGGGCTCGGCGGCCAGCGCGCGGGTGCCCTGTTCCTCCAGGGCGGCCAGGGTGAGCTGGGGAACCGCGGCGCTCGGGTCCGGGGTGCCGTCGAAGAGCACCACGTGGGTCAGCGCCGGCAGGTCCGCTCCGGCGATCTTGGCGGCCTGCGCCGGGTTCTCCGCGAAGAGCACCCGCGAGGCGGAGTCAGCGATGATGTATGTCGCGTCCGCCGGCTCGGTGGTCGGGTAGACGGTGGTGGTCGCCCCGCCGGCGCACATGATGCCGAGGTCGGCGACCACCCAGTCCAGCCGGGTGTTGGCGAGGATGGCGACGGGATTCTCCTGGCCGACGCCGAGCGCGTGCAGGCCGGCGGCGACGGCCTTGGCGCGCTGGCCGACCTGCTCCCAGGTCAGCCAGTCGGGGCCCGAGTCGTCAGGGGTCGGG
Organism: Micromonospora sp. DT63; assembly: GCF_049841615.1. NCBI lineage: Bacteria > Bacillati > Actinomycetota > Actinomycetes > Micromonosporales > Micromonosporaceae > Micromonospora > Micromonospora sp. DT63. The sequence goes on from NZ_JBNCKQ010000005.1 coordinate 423,997, forward strand.
GACGCGAACGCGTGTCGGTCGGGGGTGGCCGCCACGCGCTTGAGGAACATGTCCGGGATGGAACGGTACGGTACATCGAGAGCCATCGCTGTAGCCGCCTTCGGGGGTGGTGGCGTGACGGTCGTCACGTCATAGTGGTTACCGAAGAGTATTGCCTGGCACCGGGCATCGGCTAGTGCTGGTGATCGGCCGGCCTCCCCGTCGGCCGGCCGACCCACCCCTGATCAGGCGTACCGGGCAGCCACGAGTGACCAGTCGTAGGTTGCCCGGACCCAGTTGCGCCGCGCCGCCAACGGCGAATTCAAGGCCTCGACGCCGCTGGCCAACAACGTCTCCTCCGCCTCCAGGTACGCCGTCAACCCCCGGTTGAAACGGTCCGCGGCCGCCCGCAACGCGTCCGCCTCGTCCAGGCCGCCCTCCTGCGCGATGACCGTCACCAGATTGTGCGCGTCCGGGTCGGCCTGGCTCTCCTTGCCGTACGAGAAGAGGTCGTTGCACCAGCAGACGAGATCCACCGCCAGCAGGTCCAGTGCGCTCAGTGCCGGATCGGCACGCCGGGCCGGCCCGGGCGGCTGCTCCGACGCCAGGTCGGTGAGGGTGAGACAGGGGTGTACGCCGCCGGTGTGCCGACGCAGTTGGACGTACTCCGTCAGCCCCGGCACCCGCCGGCGTTCCCGGTTGGTGGCCTCCCACAGCAGCGCCAGCAGATACTGGCGCAGCTGACTGACGAACCGCAGCAGCATCGGCGCCCGGCCCTCGGCCCGGGTGCGCCGGCACAGGTCGTGCAGCGCGGCGCCCAGCGGGCCGGCGTCCGGCGGCGGTTCCGCGAGCGGGTCGCCGCACCGGTCCAGCACGTCGAGCAGCGCGGCGATGACCGGCGCCAGCCGGCCCGGGTCGGCCCCGAGGCCGTCCTCGTCGCAGGTGTCGTCCATGACGAACAGCCAGGAGATCAGGTCGGTGAGGAGCCGCAGCCCCTGCGCCGGCCCTTCCGGGCAGGCCCTTCCGGCCAGGCCGGCGGCGTCTGCCCGTTGTAGTCGATGAATCTGATGACCGGAATTGACCAGACCGAGAGCGCGCGCCCACTCGACGCTCTCGCTGGCTGCCCGATCCGTGTACTTGTGGCGCCCCGCCGTGAAGGAGGGTTCCCGTAGCGCCGTGATCGCGAAACTTCGCATCGTGTGCCCCCACATCGTGCCGCCCCGGCGCGGAACGGCGCGCTGAAGCGTACGGGAGGAGGTATCGGCGCGCATCGCTGGGACTGAGGCGGCTACCCGCAGTCCTGTGACCGATTAAGCGCAGTAAGTCACATGCCCAGGCTGGCGTTGCGGAGCTGTTGCGCGGACGTCGCCGAACCGTCCAGTTGAACCCGCGCCACCCGCTGGCGCCCGGAGAGGAACAGGGTCAGTTCGGCCGGGGCGCCCACCAACCGCAGCCGCTCGCCACCACGACCGACGGAGACCTCGCCGTGACCGGGCGCCTGCACGTAGAGGTCCGCCGGGAAGCGGCGCAGCGACAGCCGGGCGAGCGGGGCGACCCGCTTCCACAGGGTGGCCTGCAGACCGTGGGACAGGTCGCGCGGCTGCCACCCCGGGACGGCCCGCCGCACGTCCTCGTGGTGGATGAAGAACTCCACCGTGTTGACCAGCTCGTCGGTGAGCGGGTTGCTGATCGGGCTCCACACCGGCGGCCGGCGCACCTGCGCTACCAGCTCGGGGTAGGGCCCGGCCGCGAGTCGTCGGCGGACCCGTTCGGCGTGCCCCCGCAGCGGCGGCAGCAGGATCCCGCCGGCCGCGTCCGGACGGCGCTCGCGCAACACGAGGTGCGCGGCGAGGTCGCGGGTCGCCCAGCCCTCGTTGATCGTCGGCGCGTCGGGCCCGAGGGCCAGGAAGAGATCGGCCAGCGCCTCGCGCTCGGCTCGGGCGTACCGGGACATGGCCCGATCGTAGGCCCGCGGACCCGCCGCCGCGCGCCGGCAGCCGCCGATCGCACCCCCGGGCCCGGACGTCCGGTACGTGACGGTCGACATATCCCGTCCGGGTCGGCGGTGCCGGCTCGCAGCGGTAAGGATGAGGGAGATAATTGTGGCTTACGGCGGGGGAGAGCGTGGCGAGCAGGACAAGTCGGGACGTGCTCGGCAGGGGACTGGGGGTTCTGCGGCAGGCGATCCGGGAGCAGCCGCGGATCTTCGCGGTTGCCGTGATCGGCAGTGTGCTGTTCGGCTCGATGGTCATCGTCAGCGCGTACGTGGTGGGCGCGGTGGTCGGTGACGTGGTGGTGCCGGCCATCGCGCGGGGCGAGGTGGGCGTCGGCACCCTGGCGCTGGCCGCGGTCGCCCTGTTCGGGATCAGCGTGCTGCGGGTGGTGGGCATCTTCGGTCGCCGGCTCGGCGCCGGTTACATGCAGTACCGGCTCCAGGCCGCCTACCGCCGCCGGGTCACCCGCCGCTACCTGGACCTGCCGCTGTCGTGGCACCACCGCAACGCCACCGGCACGCTGCTGTCCAACGCCAACTCCGACGTGGAGGCGGCCTGGTATCCGATCGCGCCGCTGCCCTTCGCGGTGGGCACGCTGGTGATGCTCGTCGGCGCGATCGTCTCGCTGTTCGCCACCGACTGGGCCCTCGCCCTGGTCGGCCTCGCGGTCTTTCCCGCGCTGTTCGCGCTCAACGTCGTCTACTCGCGCCGGATGGCGCCCCGGCAGGCCCGGGCGCAGCGGTTGCGCGCCGAGGTCAGTGGCATCGCGCACGAGAGCTTCGACGGCGCGTTGGTGGTCAAGACGATGGGCCGCGAGGCGCAGGAGACGGCCCGGTTCGCCGGTCGCGCCGGCGAGCTGCGCGACGCGTTGATCGCGGTCGGCCGGCTGCGGGGTGTCTTCGACCCGCTGCTGGAGACGCTGCCCAGCCTCGGCACCCTCGCGGTGCTGGTGGTCGGGGCGTTCCGCCTGCGCCAGGGCGCGATAAGCGTCACCGAGCTGGTCAGCGTCGCGTTCCTCTTCACCGTGCTGGCCTTCCCGGTGCGGGCCATCGGCTGGGTGCTGGCCGAGCTGCCGCGCAGCGTCGCCGGCTGGGACCGCGTGCGCCGGGTGCTCGACGCCACCGGCGAGATGCCGTACGGGCAGAAGGTGCTCGACCCGGCCACCCCGGGGCCGGCCACGCTCACGTTCACCGACGTGCACTTCTCCTACCCGCCGGCCGAGGCGCACGAGCCCGGCGCGCAGGTGCTCGGCGAGGTCGGCTTCACCGTTCCGGCTGGCCGCACTGTCGCGCTGGTCGGGCCGACCGGCGCCGGGAAGTCCACCATCGCGTCGCTTGCCGTACGCCTGGTCGACCCGGACTCCGGCGTCGTCGAGCTGGACGGCGTGGACGTGCGCGACCTGACCGCCGCGTCGCTGGCCGGCACCGTCGCGCTGGTCGCGCAGGTGCCGTTCGTCTTCGATGACACCGTGCGGGCCAACGTCGCCCTGGACCGGGCGGGCATCGACGACGAGGCCGTCTGGGCGGCACTGCGCCTGGCCGAGGCGGACGGGTTCGTCGCCGCGCTGCCGGAGGGACTGGACACGATGGTCGGCGAGCGGGGCACCTCGCTCTCCGGCGGCCAGCGGCAGCGGCTCACGCTGGCCCGCGCGCTGGCCGGGCGGCCACGCCTGCTGGTGCTCGACGACGCGACGAGCGCCGTGGACCCCCGCGTGGAGGCGGCCATCCTCGCCGGTCTGCGGGCGTCGGCGGGTGAGCCGGGAGTGCCGGCCGCGTCGATCCTGGTGGTGGCGTACCGCCGGGCGACCATCGCCCTCGCCGACGAGGTCGTCTACACCGAGCAGGGCCGGGTGATCGCCCGGGGCACACACACCGAGCTGCTGGCCACCGTTCCCGGGTACGTGGACCTGGTCACCGCGTACGAGCAGGCGGAGGTCGACCGCGCGCAGGAGCGCGCGTACGACGACGAGGTGGCGCAGCTGCCGTCGGGCCTGGAGATCGAGGTGGACCATTGAGTACGACGGTGACGAACGACGAGCGGGACGTGCGGACGGAGACCACCTGGCAGACCCTGCGGCGGGGGCTGGCGCTCTCCCCGGAGCTGCGCACCGGCCTGGCCGCCACCCTGGGCCTGGCCCTGGTCTACATGGTGGGCCGGGTGGCCGTTCCGGTCGCGGTGCAGCAGGGCATCGACCGTGGCATCGTCGGTGGTCTGGATCTCGACGTGGTCTGGACGGTGGTGGCGGTCACCGCGGCGATCCTCGTGGTGACCACTGCCTGCGGCTACCTGATGATGCGCCGGCTGTTCACGGTCAGCGAGACGGCGTTGGCGAACGTCCGGACGCGGGCGTTCCGGCACGTGCACGACCTGTCGATGCTGCACCAGCAGTCGGAGCGGCGTGGGTCGCTGGTCTCGCGGGTGACGAGCGATGTCGACCAGATCACCCAGTTCCTCCAGTGGGGTGGGGTGATCCTGCTGGTCAACCTGGGTCAGCTGGTGGTGACGACTGCCGTCATGCTGGCGTACTCCTGGCAGCTGACCCTTGTGGTGCTTGTGGCGTTCCTGCCGGCGGTGCTCGTCATCCGTCAGTTGCAGCGTCGCCTCGGCGCGGCGTACGCGACGGTGCGTCAGCGCACCGGCACGCTGCTGGGCGCGATCGGTGAGAGCGTCGTGGGTGCGCCGGTGATCCGGGCGTACGGCATCGCGGGGCGTACCGCGCGCCGCTTGGACGAGGCCATCGACAACCAGCGCCTGGCGCAGCAGCGGGCGATCCGGATCAGCATCGTGGGCAGTTCGGTGGGCGAACTGGCGGCCGGTCTGGCCCTGGCGGGCGTGGTGGTGCTCGGGGTGACGTTGGGGGTGGACGGCACGTTGTCGATCGGCCAGCTGACCGCCTTCCTGTTCCTGGTGACGCTGTTCATCCAGCCGGTGCAGATCGCCACCGAGGTGCTCAACGAGGCGCAGAACGCCATCGCGGGCTGGCGGCGGGTGCTGGACGTGCTCGACGTGGCCCCGGACGTGGCGGACCCGGGGGAGCAGGGACGGGACCTGCCGGCCGGCCCGCTGGACATCCGGTTCGCCGGGGTGCGGTTCGCCTATCCGGGTGGCCCGCCGGTGCTGCACGACATCGACCTGGAGATCCCGGCGAAGAGCCGGGTGGCGGTGGTCGGCGAGACGGGCAGCGGCAAGACGACCTTCGCGAAGCTGCTCACCCGCCTGATGGACCCGTCGGCCGGAGCGGTGCTGCTGTCCGGGGTGCCGCTGGCGCAGGTGCGGTTCGACTCGCTGCGTTCCCGGGTGGTGATGGTGCCGCAGGACGGGTTCCTGTTCGACGCGACGGTGGGGGACAATGTCCGGTTCGCCCGGCCGGAGCGGACCGACGAGCAGCTCGGCGCCGCGTTCACGGAGTTGGGCCTGGCGGACTGGTTGGACGGTCTGCCCGCCGGCCTGGACACCCCCGTCGGGGAGCGTGGCGAGGCGTTGAGCGTCGGGGAGCGGCAGCTCGTCGCGCTGGCCCGGGCGTACGTGGCCGATCCGGACCTGCTGGTGCTGGACGAGGCGACAAGCGCGGTGGATCCGGCGACCGAGGTGCGGCTGCAACGCACCCTGGACGCCGTCACGCGGGGTCGTACGACGCTCGCCATCGCGCACCGGCTCTCCACCGCCCAGGCTGCCGACGAAGTGATCGTGGTGGACCGGGGTCGCATCGTGCAGCGGGGCCCGCACGACGAGCTGGTGCACGACGCCGACTCGGTCTACGGCCTGCTGTACGCCTCCTGGTTGGAGCAGACCCGGTAACGAAGCGCCGGGCTGCTGGACGCCGTGGAACGGGTGCTCTACGCTCCGGGTTAGGTAAGCCTAACCTCTTAAGGAGGTCGCGCCATGCGGCCCAGCCCCGCCGAGATCGTTCGTACCCTCGTCGCCGGTCGGCTGCCCGGTCTCGTCCACCTGGCCCGCCGGCCGGGCCCGCACCACGCCCGGCACGTGACCGATCCCGACGGCCGGGTGCTGCTGCTGGTGCCGGTGGCCAGCCACCTGGGCGCCGCGTTGCAGCCGGTGGCCGGAGGCGCCGACGTCGCAGTGGTCCTGGACGTCCTCGACCTGCCACCCGCCGCCGGCGCCCCCGGGCTCGGGCGGGCCTGGGTCTCCGGCTGGGCCGCCGAACTGCACGACGAGGAGGCACGCCGCGCCGCGCTCGACTTCGCCGCGGTCGAGCCGACCGGCGACCTGCTCGACGTGGGCGTCCGGTTCCGGCTGTTCCGCTTCGAGGTGGCCGAGGTGCGGTGGGAGCGGGCCGGCGTCGTGCACCGGATCGACCCGGGGGAGTACGCCGAGGCCGAGCCGGACCCGGTGCACCCGTTCGAGGCGCTGCTGCTGGCCGATCTCGCCGAGCGCGACGCCGAGCAGGTGACCGACTACCTGCGCCGGCAACTCGGGTTGACCGGGCAGACCCCGGACGGACCGCCGCGCGTGGTGCGCGTCGACAGGTACGGCTTGGTGGTGGCCCTCGGGCGCCCCGGCGCACGGCGGCGCGTCCGGCTGGCGTTCCCGTGCCCCTTGGCCGATCCCGACGAGCTGAGCCGCCTCCTGCCGCCGCTGCGTCGCCCGGCCGACGCCCGCCCACCGGGCTGACCCGGTCCAGCCCGCCCGGAGCTTCCGGCCGGGGGGTCCTAGGTCGGCAGCTCTCCGGTGACGTACCGCTGGATGGTGGGGCCGATGGCGGCGACCAGGGTTTCCGGGTCGGCGGACGCCACCGGCTCCATGCGTACGACGTGCCGGATCATCGCCAACCCGATCAGCTGGGTGGCGACCAGCGAGCCGCGCAGCGGCAGTTCGGCCGGGTCGACATCGAGCTGGTCGAGCACCCGGCGCAGCACCTGCGTGGTGATGAACTCCCGCAGCAGCCGCGCGGTCCACTCGTTGCTCACCGCCGAGCGCAGCAGCGCCACCCCGGCGCTGCCGGCCGGGGAGTCCCAGATGCTCAGGAACGTCCGCACCAGGCGCTCGCCGACGCCCTCCCGGTCGCCCGCGAGCACCCTCGGCACCATCTGGCCGGGGTCGACGGGGAAGTTCATCGCGGCCAGGAAGAGCTGGTCCTTGCTGCCGAAGTAGTGGTGCACCAGCGCCGGGTCCACCCCGGCGGTGGCGGCGATGCCGCGGATCGAGGCGGCGTCGAAGCCGCGCTCGGCGAACGCCGCGCGCGCCGCGTCGAGGATCGCCTCCCGGGTGTCCGGGTTGCCGGGTCGCCGGCCGGTCCGCCGCGTCATCGCCGCCCTTCGTTCGTCAGCTGACGCCGTCGGTCGCCCCGACGGCTGGCGGCAACCCGCGGGGCGCGGGTCGCCGCCGGCCGGTCAGCCGGTGCGCCGGCGCAGGGTCGCCGCCGCGAGCACCAGCGCCAGCACCACCGCGCCGAACACCACGCCCACGTCCCGCCACATCGTGCCGGTCGGCTCGGCGTTGGCGCCGACCTCCTGCAAGGCCTCGATGGCGTACGACAGGGGGAAGGCGTCACTGAGCGCCTGGAGCCAGCCGGCCATCTGGTCGCGGGCCACGAACAGCCCACAGAGCAGGAGCTGGGGGATCACCACGACCGGCAGAAACTGTACTGCCTGGAACTCGGTGCGGGCGAAGGCGCTGCACAGCAGGCCGAGGGCGACGCCGAGCACCGCGTCGAGCACCGCGATCCCGATCACCAGACCGCTGCTGCCGACGGTCCGCAGGTCGAAGATCCAGTAGGCGACACCGGCGGCGACCGCGGCCTGCACGGCGGCGGCCAGCCCGAACGCGATGCCGTACCCGAAGAGCAGGTCGAGCTTGCCCAGCGGGGTGGTGAGCAGCCGTTCCAGGGTGCCGGAGGTGCGTTCGCGCAGCATCGCGATGCTGGTGACCAGGAACATGATCACGAAGGGGAAGATGCCCAGCATCACCAGCGCGATCCGGTCGAACGTCGAGGGCTGCCCCGGCGGGGTCGGCTGGTCGACGTACATGAAGTAGACCAGGGTGAGCAGGACGGTCGGCACCAGCACGAGCAGCGCGATCGTGCGCCGGTCGTGCCGGAGCTGACGCAGGATGCGGCCGGTGGTGGCCGCCAGGATCCGCGGGTTCACGATGCCTCCCGTCCGGCCGGGGCGTCCCCCGCGCCGGCCCTGATCAGTCGCAGGAACGCCTCGTCGAGGTCGTCCACGCCGGCGGCGGCGCGGATCGCGGCCGGGCTGTCGTCGGCGATCAGCCGACCCTGGCGGATCAGCAGCAGCCGGTCGCAGCGGGCCGCCTCGTCCATCACGTGGCTGGACACCAGCAGGGTGGTGCCGGCGGCGGCCATGGCGTGGAACCGAGCCCACAGGTCGGCCCGCAGCACCGGGTCCTGACCGACTGTGGGTTCGTCGAGGATGACCAGCTCCGGGTCGCCGACCAGGGCGCAGGCCAGCGAGGCGCGGCTGCGCTGACCACCGGAGAGGGTGGCGACCAGCTGGCCGGCCGCCTCGGCCAGCCCGACGGCACTGACCGCCTCGTCGGCCTCGGCACGACCCCGGCCGTAGAGGGCCGCGAAGTAGCGGGCGTTCTCCCGGACGGTCAGGTCGGCGTAGACGCTCGGCGCCTGCGTGAGGTAGCCCACCCGGTCGCGCAACGCCGGGGTGCCCGCCGGCTGGCCCAGCACGGTGACCGTGCCCGCGCTGACCAACTGCACGCCGACCACCGCGCGCATGAACGTGGTCTTGCCGCTGCCGCTGGGGCCCAGCAGACCGGTGACGGCGCCGCGCGGAACGGCGCAGCTGATGCCGTCCAGCACCCGCCGCCCGCCCCGGTCGACCACCAGGTCGCGGACGGTTATCGCGTCGTCCATCACGCACCTCCGAAAAACTCATCGTCTGTTGAACTCAACGCTAGATGAGATAACTCCGTCCGCGCAACGGCCCGCGTTCGAGACGACGCCCGCCGTCGCGCCCAGCATCACAACGGGCAGTAGGCTTCGGACCGGACAGCAGGTCCGGCAACGGGCATTGCGTACTGATCGGACGTACGGCACGATGGCGCCGTGGGTCACGCTCCGTTACCGCACAGCGGATTTCTCGAAGACTGGGCCGCGCGGTTGCGAGACGCCGCTGAGCGGCCGGTCGTCGGCATCCTGCTGCGCGGCAGTCACGCCCGACGGGCCGCCACCGCGCACAGCGACGTCGACCTCGACGTGCTGGTCGGCGGCTCCCCGTACGCCGCCCGCCGCGCGTACCTGGCCGAGACCGCCGGCCGGGTCACCCACGTCTCGGTGGCCGCCCGCGACGTCCGCTCCTGGGTGCACCGCCTCGGCGAGCCGGCCGACTGGGCGTTCGGGCTGCCGGTCACCGCGCCGGCCCGGCTGCTCTGGGCCGACCCGCACTGGCGGCCCCGGATCGACCTGCCGGTGCTCTGCCAGCCCGCCGAGCCGCCCCGGCTGGAGGAGCTGATCGCCATGCTCGGCAAGGCCGCCGCCGCCCGGGCGGCCGCCGACCGCCCCGGGGTCCGGCTCGCCGTGGCGGACCTCGCCCGGCTCTGCCCGTCGGTGCTGCGCCCGGCGAACCCGTCGGTACGGGTGTCCTCCCGACGGGCGGCGTTCGCGGCGGCCCTGGAGCTGCCGGTCGCCCCCGCCGGCTACCGGGACGACATGCTGCTCTGCCTCGGGCTGCGTCCGGGCGGCACCGGGCAGCTCTGGGCCGCCGCCGTCCGGCTGGTCGCCGGGATCCTGCCGTTGATCCGCCCGTACGCCGGGGAGATCGCCGACGCGGCCGGCGCCGACCTGGCCGACGCCCTCGTCGACGGCCGGTTGGACCGCTACGTGGCCCAGCTCGCCCGGCCCGTGGGTCACCCGCCGAACCCTCGGCGGGAGTCGTCGCCGGTGCCCGCGCCGCGTGCAGGACAATGGGCAACTGTGCCCGTACCTGACGCGCCGGTGACCGGCGTTCCCAGCGATCCGAGCGGCCCGTCGGCGTCGGCGCCGGTCCGTCCGTCCCAGCTCGATCCGGCCATCGCGGCCCGGCTGCGCCGCACCGCCGACGGTCTGGTCGCTGCCGTGGTGCGCGCCCACGACTCCGGCGAGGTGCTGATGGTCGCCTGGATGGACGACGAGGCGCTGCACCGCACCCTCACCACCGGCCGGGCCACCTACTGGTCGCGCAGCCGCCGCGAGTACTGGGTCAAGGGCGCCACCTCCGGCCACCACCAGTACGTGCGCTCGGTAGCGCTGGACTGCGACGGCGACGCGCTGCTGGTGAGCGTCGACCAGGTCGGCGCGGCCTGCCACACCGGGCACCGGACCTGCTTCTTCACCGAGCTGCCGGTGACGGGGGCGGGCACATGACCGACGGCGCAGTGAGCCCCGACCTGGCCACCTTCACCGACGTGGCCGCCCGCTGGCGCGTCGTGCCGGTCACCCGACGTCTGCTGGCCGACGCCGAAACCCCGGTGGGTGTCTACCGCAAGCTCGCCGGCGGGCCCGGCACGTTCCTGCTCGAGTCAGCCGAACAGGGCGTCGGATCAGCGGGCATGGCCTGGTCGCGGTACTCGTTCATCGGCGTGCGCAGCAGCGCCACCCTCGTCGAGCGGGACGGGGTGGCGACCTGGCTCGGCCAGCCGCCCGCCGGGCTGCCCACCGACGGCGATCCGGTGCGGGTGCTGCGGGACACGGTGGCGGCGCTCGCCGGCCCGCTCGGGGACCCGTCCGACGGTCTGCCTCCGCTGACCGGTGGCATGGTCGGCTACCTCGGCTACGACCTCGTCCGCCGCTTCGAGCGGCTGCCCGAGCTGACCGAGAACGATCTGGGCGTGCCGGAACTGGGCATGATGCTCGCCACCGACCTGGTGGTGCTCGACCACTACGACGGCTCGGCGATCCTGGTCGCCAACGCGGTGCTGCCGCCGCTGGACACCCCGGGCCGCGACGCGCAGGTCACCGCCGCGTACCACCACGCGGTGGGCCGCCTCGACGCGATGACCACGGCGCTGTCCCGGCCCATCCCACCGATGATCTCCACGGTCGAGCGTCCACCTGCCGACGAGGTCCTCTGCCGTACGCCCGAGGGTGGCTACGTCAAGGCGGTGGAGGCCGCCAAGGAGGCGATCCGGGCCGGCGAGTGCTTCCAGATCGTGCTGTCGCAGCGCTTCGAGCGGGCGACGCACGCCGATCCGCTGGACGTCTACCGGGTGCTGCGCACCAGCAACCCCAGCCCGTACATGTACCTGCTGCGCTTCGACGGGTTCGACATCGTCGGCTCGTCGCCGGAGGCGCACCTGAAGGTCACCGCCGGTGCGGACGGGCGGCGCCGGGCGCTGCTGCATCCGATCGCCGGCACCCGGCCGCGCGGCGCCACCGCGACGGCGGACGCCGGGCTCGCCGCCGAGCTGCTCGCCGACCCCAAGGAGCGCTCCGAGCACGTGATGCTCGTCGACCTGGGCCGCAACGATCTGGGCCGGGTCTGCGAGCCCGGCAGCGTCCAGGTGCCCGAGTTCGCGACCATCGAGCGGTACAGCCACGTGATGCACATCGTCTCCACAGTGACCGGCACTCTGCGTGACGACCGTTCCGCGTTCGACGCGCTCGCCGCGACCTTCCCGGCCGGGACGCTCTCCGGCGCTCCCAAGGTGCGGGCCATGGAGATCATTGAGGAGTTGGAGCCGGTGCGCCGCGGTCTCTACGGCGGCACGGTCGGCTACTTCGGGTTCGGCGGCGACCTGGACATGGCGATCGCCATCCGGACCGCGCTGATCCGTGCCGGCCGCGCCTACGTGCAGGCCGGCGCGGGGGTGGTCGCCGATTCGGATCCGGCCGCCGAGGAGCAGGAGACCCGCGACAAGGCAGCCGCCGTGCTGGCCGCGATCGCTGCGGCGGAGACGCTGAGGCCAGCCCGATGAGCGGCCGGCGGGAGACCGGCGGCGGGGGCGTGGGGGGTCGGCGTCAGTTGACGTACGCCGTGCTGCTCTGCCTGGCGGGCGCGGCCCTGGCGTTGTGGGCGGCGACCCGGGGCTGGTCGGTCGAGGTGACCGCGCGGCCGGCGCCGCTGCCGCCGGTGCGCGAGGCCCGCACTGGTGCTGCCCTGCTGCCGTGGTTGCCGGCGCTGGCGCTGGTCACGCTGGCCGGCGGTGGCGCGGTGCTGGCCACCCGGGGCTGGGTGCGGCGCCTGCTGGGGGTGCTGCTGGGCGTTCTGGGCCTGGCGGTGGCCGCCGGTGGCGCGTACGGCCTGGTGGCCGATCTCGACGGCGGGGTGAGCCGGCAGTGGCCGGCGCTGTGCCTGCTCGGCGGTCTGCTCGCCGCCGTGGGCGGCGGGTGGACGGCGCTGCGGGGCGGCGTGTGGCCGGCGATGGGCGCCCGGTACGAGCGGCCGGCGCGGACCGTCACGGAGAGTGCGCCCACGACGGTCGCCGAACCGGGCCGGATGGCCGGGCGGCGGACCACCGAGGCGTGGGACGCGTTGGACCGGGGTGAGGACCCGACGGCCGGCTGATCAGCCGACCGGCTGGCGCTCGCGCTGCGGGCGGGCCGAGGCGGCGCGGGCGGCGGTCAGTTCGGCCACCAGGCGGTCCAGTTCGGCGCGTCGGTCGGCGCGGGCCCGGTCGGCGCAGACCGCCTCCCAGGCGTTGCCGCGCGCGGTGCGCATCCGGCCCTCGCCGACGACGGCCCGCTCCAGGGTGTGCACCACGCCGACGGCGAGGGACGCCACGGTCCGGGAGATGGTGGTCAGTCCGATGCTCGGGTTCGACTCGACAATGCTCATGGTCACCCCGCACGAGGAGTTGGCGACGGTCGGGCAGGCGCGTCATCGAGTCTGCCTGAGGACGATGCTGACCGGCTGACGTTTCGCCGGGGTGACCGCCCGGTCAACTGTCCCGCCGTGCCCGCGACCTGGGACCGGCCGTTCGGCCTTGAGCTTGCTCACAGCATCGATCGGCGTCGCTGTCGTCGGGCGGCGGACCGGAAGCGGTGGCATGATCGATGGGTCGGCCCGGTTCGACCGGGGCCGCCGGGCTCCCGTCGCGTGACGGCGGTCGATACCGGAGGTGGCGCTGCGTGACATCCCGTTCACGGCAAGTCGGCCATTATGCCGCAGCCCTTTTCGTGAGCAGCGCCATACCCCCGGCTCCCGGCGTCGGTCGGCTGCCCCTAGCATCGGCCCATGACACCCGGAGAGGGGAGTCCGTTGGTGACTGCTGAGCATGCGCACGCGGAGGGGGACGACGCCGGTCAGGCAGCGTCCGTAAGCGTGCTCGACGAGATCCTGGCTGGCGTGCGCGAGGACGTCGCCCGACGCCAGGAACAGGTTCCGTTGGAACGGATCCGTGAGCTGGCCGCTGCGGCGCCGCCACCGCTGGACGCGTACGCGGCGTTGCGTAAGCCCGGCGTGGCCGTCATCGCCGAGGTCAAGCGCTCCTCGCCGTCGAAGGGCCGGCTGGCCGAGATCGCCGATCCGGCCGATCTCGCCGTCGACTACGCGGCGGGCGGGGCGCGGGCGATCAGCGTGCTGACCGAGGGGCGCTGGTTCGGCGGGTCGCTCGATGACCTGGCGGCCGTGCGGGCCGCGGTCACCGTGCCCGTGCTGCGCAAGGACTTCGTGGTCTCCAGCTACCAGGTGCACGAGGCGCGCGCGCACGGCGCCGACCTGGTCCTGCTGATCGTGGCCGCCCTCGAGCAGAACGTGCTGATGGGCCTGCTGGAGCGGATCGAGTCGCTGGGCATGACCGCGCTCGTCGAGGTCCACGACGAGGAGGAGGCCGACCGGGCCCTGGAGGCCGGTGCCCAGGTGATCGGGGTCAACGCCCGTGACCTGCGTACCCTTCAGGTGGATCGGTCGGTGTTCGAGCGGATCGCGCCGGGCCTGCCGAGCAGCGTCGTCAAGATCGCCGAGTCCGGCGTCCGCGGCCCGCACGACCTGATCCGGTACGCCTCCGCGGGCGCGGACGCGGTCCTCGTCGGCGAGGGCCTGGTCACCCAGAAGAGCCCACGCGAGGCGGTGGCCGAACTGGTCAACGCCGGCAACCACCCGGCGACGCCCCGGCCGGTGCGCTGACCCGCGCCGGTGTGACGCCCCACCGAGAGGATTTCCGATGAGCGCCGATGCGCTGGCCCCGGTGGCCGGCTCGCAGCCCGACTCCGCCGGCCACTTCGGCCGCTTCGGCGGCCGGTTCGTGCCCGAGGCCCTGGTGGCCGCGCTGGACGAGCTCGACGGGGCGTGGCGTACGGCGATCGCGGACGAGTCCTTCCGGGCCGAGTTCGGGGCGCTGCTGCGCGACTACGCGGGCACGCCGTCGCTGCTCTACGAGGCCCGGCGGTTCTCCGCGAAGGTCGGCGCGCGGGTGCTGCTCAAGCGTGAGGACCTCAACCACACCGGCGCCCACAAGGTCCGCAACGTGCTCGGCCAGGCGCTGCTCACCAAGCGGATGGGCAAGACCCGGGTGATCGCCGAGACCGGGGCGGGCCAGCACGGCGTCGCCACCGCGACCGCCGCCGCCCTGTTCGACCTGGAGTGCGTCGTCTACATGGGCGAGGTCGACACCGAGCGGCAGGCGCTCAACGTGGCCCGGATGCGCATGCTCGGCGCCACTGTCGTTCCGGTGACCACCGGCTCGCGCACCCTCAAGGACGCGATGAACGAGGCCATGCGCGACTGGGTGGCGAACGTCGACGAGACCCACTACCTGATCGGCACCGCCGCCGGGCCGCACCCGTTCCCGGCGATGGTCCGGGACTTCGTGCGGGGCATCGGCGACGAGGCCCGCCAGCAGTGCCTCGACCTGACCGGCGCGCTGCCGGACGCCGTCACCGCCTGCGTCGGCGGCGGCTCCAACGCGCTGGGCATCTTCCACGCGTTCGTTCCCGACGAGGACGTGCGGCTCTACGGCTTCGAGGCCGGCGGCGAAGGGGTGGCCACCACTCGGCACGCCGCGAGCATCACCGGCGGGTCGGCGGGTGTGCTGCACGGCGCCCGCACGTACGTGCTGCAGGACGCCGACGGGCAGACGCTGGAGTCGCACTCGATCTCCGCGGGCCTGGACTACCCGGGTATCGGGCCCGAGCACGCCTGGCTGCACGACACCGGCCGGGCCAGCTACCTGCCCGTCACCGACGCCGAGGCGATGGCCGCGTTCGAGCTGCTCTGCCGCACCGAGGGGATCATCCCGGCGATCGAGAGCGCGCACGCCCTCGCCGGCACCGTCACGCTGGCTCCGAAGCTGGCCGCCGAGCTGGGCCGGGAGCCCACCATCGTGGTCAACCTCTCCGGCCGGGGCGACAAGGACGTGCACACGGCCGGGGACTACTTCGGCATCCTCGACAAGGAGCACTGAGATGAGCCGCATCGGGGTGGCCTTCGACAAGGCCCGGGCCGACGGGCGGGCCGTGCTGGTCGGCTGCATGCCGGCCGGGTTCCCGACCGTCGAGGGCAGCATCGCGGCCATGACGGCAATGGTCGAGGCCGGCGTCGACGTCATCGAGGTCGAGATTCCGTACTCGGACCCGGTGATGGACGGCCCGGTCATCCAGAAGGCCAGCGACATCGCGCTGGCCGGCGGCGTCCGTACGGCCGACGCGCTGCGCATCATCGAGGCGGTCGCGGCGACAGGTGCGCCGGTCGTCACGATGACCTACTGGAACCCCATCGAGCGGTACGGCGTGGACGTGTTCGCCCGCGACCTCGCCGCGGCCGGCGGCACCGGCCTGATCACACCTGACCTCATCCCCGACGAGGCTGCCGAGTGGCTGGCCGCCTCGGACGTGCACGGCCTGGACCGCACCTTCCTGGTGTCGCCGTCGTCCACCGACGCCCGGGTGGCGATGACCGTGGACAACTGCCGGGGCTTCGTCTACGCCACCGCCGTGATGGGGGTGACGGGCGCTCGGGCGCAGACGTCCGAC
Source organism: Micromonospora sp. DT63 (assembly GCF_049841615.1). Taxonomy (NCBI): domain Bacteria; kingdom Bacillati; phylum Actinomycetota; class Actinomycetes; order Micromonosporales; family Micromonosporaceae; genus Micromonospora; species Micromonospora sp. DT63. The sequence continues at coordinate 439,846 of NZ_JBNCKQ010000005.1, forward strand.
GCCGCTCCGACGTTGGTCTCGCGGGTCCGCGCGGTCACCGACCTGCCGGTCGGTGTCGGCCTGGGCGTGGGCACCGGCGCGCAGGCCAGCACCGTCGCCGGGTACGCCGACGGGGTGATCGTCGGCAGCGCGCTCGTCCGTTGTGTGCTGGACGCCTCCTCCGAGGCCGAGGGGCTGGCCGCGCTGCGCACCCTCAGCGCCGAACTCGCCGAGGGCGTCCGCAACCCCGCCCGCTGAACCGCCGGGTCCCTGAACCGCCGGGTCCCCGAACCGCCGGGTCCTGAACCGTCGGGTCCTGAACCGTCGAGTTGCCATCGCCACGGCCTCGCCCGCGTCGGTCGCTCGGGCCATGGACGTGGACGTCGTCCGGCCGGTGCAACGGACGGCATGAGCGCCGGGCCTGCGCTGTCGCCGAAGAGCCGTATACCTGTGAGTCATTTTTATGACTCACAGGTATACGGCCTTTTCGCGGATGTGCTCCCCAGGCGCTGGCAGCATCGCCTCGCGACCCCGCTGGTCCGGACGGGCTGAGTGCGGCGGGAGAGCCGGGTCAGGGCAGAAGGGACGGGTCGGCTGTCGGCTCGCCGCGTTGCTCCGGCGGCTGACCCGCCCCAGACCGCTCATCGCGGGAGACGCGGCGCAGGACGCCGGAGCGGCCGGCGAGCCCGTCGGTGACGGCAGCCCGGGTCAGCGGGGTGACGGCCTCGGGCAGCGCGTCGGGGGCGTGCCAGGACAGCCGGCAGCCCGGCGGCGGGTCGGCGCTGGGCCGGCCCTCGGTGACACGCGCGCGGAACACGTGCACCAGGATGTCCGGCAGCGGCCCGGCCCGACCGGCCCGTGCGTGCGTCGTCGGGCCGTCGAGGTGGTAGACGCCCACCAGGTCGACCAGGTCGATCTCCCAGCCCGTCTCGGCGCGGATGTCGCGCAGCGCCGCCCGCACCGGGCTCTCCGCCGGGCGCAGCCGGCCGCCGGGCAACGCGTACCGGCGCTGGCCCCGGCCCTGGCGGCAGAGCAGCACCCGGCCGGCGTCGTCGGTGACGACAGCGGCGACCGCCCAGGTGAGCACGCCCATGGACAAAGAGCGTACGGCGGCGCAAACCAGAAGTCATCGGGATCCGCGCGCGGCGGCCCGGGGTGCCGCTGCGGGGGTGCGCAGCGGTAGCGTGTGCACCCGTGACCAACGCCTCGCTGTCCCCCCAGGCGGCCCTGCCCAGTCCCAGCACCGCGGTGTGGCAGCTCGGGCCGGTTCCGATCCGGGCGTACGCGCTGTGCATCATCGCCGGCATCGTGCTGGCCTGCTGGGTGACCGAACGTCGCCTGCGTCAGCGCGGCGTCGCGCCCGGCGCGGTGCTCGACATCGCCGTCTGGGCGGTGCCGGCGGGCATCATCGGCGCGCGGATCTACCACGTGATCACCTCTCCGGAGAAGTACTTCGGCGCCGGTGGCGAACCGTTGAAGGCGTTCGCCATCTGGGAGGGTGGTCTCGGCATCTGGGGCGCCGTCGCCGGTGGGGCGGTCGGCGCGTGGATCGCCGCCCGCCAGCTGGGCATCCCGTTCAGCGTGGTGGCCGACGCGCTCGCGCCCGGGCTGCCGCTGGCCCAGGCCGTCGGGCGGCTCGGCAACTGGTTCAACAACGAGCTGTTCGGTGGTCGTACGACGCTGCCGTGGGGCCTGGAGATTCACCGGATGGACCCGGACAACCCGGGGCACTCGCTGCGGGACGACGCCGGGCAGCCGATCCTCGAACCCGGCCTCTACCACCCGACGTTCCTCTACGAGGCGCTGTGGAACCTCGGCGTGGTCGCGCTGGTCCTCATCCTGGACCGGCGGTTGCGGCTCGGGCGGGGCCGGGCGTTCGCGCTGTACGTGATGGGCTACACCGCCGGCCGGTTCTGGATCGAGCTGATGCGCACCGACGAGGCGAACCAGATCTTCGGCGTACGACTCAACGTCTGGACGGCCGCGCTGGTCTTCCTCGGCGCGTTGATCTACTTCGTGCGGGTCCGCGGCCCCCGGGAGTACCTGATCCCGATCGGCCCGGCGGGCACCCCCACGCCGCCCACCACCTCCGACGTGTCCCAGGTCGACCTCTCCGAGGGCCAGACCAGCGCGCGTGCCGCCGCGCCGGAGGGTTACCGGGTGGTCAGCGAGGAGCAGTACGACACCTGGCGGGACACCGGCGTGGCGCCGCCGGAGGCGGACGACGAGGCACGCCCCGAGGGCGCCGAGCCGCTCGACGCCGAGGCGACCGGCGACGAGGCGGCCCGCGCCCGCGCCGACGAGCCGGTGGATGACACGCCCGAGGCGCGCGACGAGGACCGGGCCGACGTCTCCGGCGTGCGCCCCGCCGACCGGGACAGCTGAGCGGGGGCGGCACCGATGCGAAGCGCGGTGGTGGTCGGCGCCGGGGTCGGAGGCCTCGCGGTCGCCGGGGCGCTGGCCCGGTCCGGTTGGCAGGTCACCCTGCTGGACCGCGCCGAGCGGGTCCGCCCCGAGCCGACCGCCGTGGTGCTCTGGCCCAACGGCGTCCGCGCGTTGCAGGCCCTCGGTCTCGGCGCCGGCCTGGCCGCCATCGCGACCCCGCTGCCCGACGGTGGGGTCCGCCGCCCGGACGGGCACTGGCTGGTGCAACCCCGGCCGACGCCGGCCGACCGGATGCCGGTGGTGGTGCACCGGGAGGATCTGCACGACGCGTTGATCGCCGGCCTCGGTGACCGGGTCGAGCTGCGTACCGGGGTGACCGTTCGGCACGTTCGTGTCGAGCCGGGCGAACGCCCGGGTGTGAGCGACGGACGGCACACCATCGAGGCCGACCTGGTGGTCGCCGCGGACGGCACGGACAGCGTCATCCGTCGCCAACTGGCCCCCGAGTCCGGCGTGGTCAGCTCCGGCTGTGCGGCCTGGCGGGCTGTCATCCCCTGGTACCGGGCGCCTCGGCTGCCCGCCGACCAGCCGATCGCCGGCGAGGTTCTCGGCGCGGGCTACCGGTTCGTGGCCGCCTCGTTGGGCGAGCGTGGCTCATCGGGTGGTTCCAGCCGGGGTGGCATCTACTGGGTGGCCACCGCCGCCGGCGCTCCCCGCCCCGAGCCGCCGGAGACCCAGCTCGCCCTCCTGCGCCGCTGGTACGCCGGCTGGCCGGCGCCGATCGCCGCGCTGCTCGACGCCACCGACCCGAGCGACCTGGTGCAGCAGGAGGTCCGTGAGCTGCGCCCGCTGCCCCGCGCCTACGGCTTCGGAGTCGGGCCGGGCGGGGTGGTACTGCTCGGTGACGCGGCGCACGCCATGCCGCCGCACCTCGGCCAGGGCGCCTGCCTCGCGTTCGAGGACGCCGCGACGCTCGCCTCGCTGCTGCGCGAGGCCCGCCTGCCCGACGCCGTGCAGACGTACGACCGGGTGCGCCGGCCCCGGGCGGCGACGGTGGTCCGCCAGACCCGGCGCATGTCGGCGGTGCTCCAGACCCGGGGCCGGTTGGCGCTGCGCGCCCGCGACGCGGCGCTCGGCACCATCAACTCGCGGCTGCTCTCCAGCGCCGCCGCCTCGGCGGCGCAGTGGCGTCCGCCGGCCTGACCGTCCGCGTGGCTGCGGGAGTCCGGGCGGTTCAGGGGATCAGGGCGGCGGGTTCGGCGATGCAGGCGGTGCCGATGCGGCGGAAGCCGACCCGCAGGTAGACCCGTGCGATCTCCTCGCTGCCCGCGGAGAGGAAGACGAGGCCGGTGCCGGCAGCGAGCAGTTCGCGGGCGAGGGTGGCGGTCAGGGCGGCGCCCAGGCCGCGACGGCGGGCGGCCGGCAGGGTGGCTACCCCGGCGATCTCCGCGACGTCGTCCACCCGCATCGCCATGCCGCTGGCCAGCGCGCCCTCGGTCGGCGTGCCGGCCAGCGCGGAGATCCGCCGGCCGTCGGCGATCCGGACCCGCTCCTCGTCCAGCGCGGCGAGCTCCAACTCGGTGACCGCCGCGTCGCGCTCGGCCGGGCCGGCCGCACCGGGCTCGGTGCCGGCGGCGCCGAACGCCACGGCCGCCACCGCCCGCCGGGCGGCCACGTCGGCGGCGAAGTCGGGCGAGTCCGCGGCCAGCACCCGCACGGGTACGTCGGAGAGCGTCGCCGGGTCGGCCAACGCGGCCTCATCGAGGACCATCAGCGGGGCCTCCAGCACGTTCAGCCCCGCCGAGCGGGCCACCGCCAGCAGCTCCGGAGTCGTCTCGTGCACCCACTCGAAGGCCTCCGGCAGGCCCAGTTCCCGCTGGCGCTCCCGCACCGATGTCACGTCGGCCAGGGACGGCGGCTCGGCGGCGCCGATCCGGGGCCGGGCGTAGAACGGCCAGCCGGTGCCCTCGCGGACGAACAGCACCAACCCGCCGTGATCCTCGGCACCGGCGACGTCGCGGGGCACCGCGTCGTAGAAACGCTCCAACCGGTCGAAGATGTCCTTGTGCACCGAATCCACCGCGCGAGACTACACGTCCCAGACTCTGGACGGTGTGATCAATCTTGAGTGGCCTTGCGCCCCCAGCCCTAACGTAGACTCAATAGACCCACGGGCCGACGTCGTCCCCACCATGATCCAACCTGAGTGACGACAGGAGGCCCGGTGGCTCAGCCGTACGCGGATTCGACACAGCCGCACCCCCACAGCCCACAGGCGTCCCCGACGCCCGGCCCCCATCCGCCCGCCCAGGGCCTCTACGACCCGGCGCAGGAGCACGACGCCTGCGGGGTGGCCTTCGTCGCGGACATGCACGGCCGACGGTCCCACGCGGTCGTCGCCAACGGGCTCGGTGCGCTCTGCCGCCTGGACCACCGGGGCGCCCGCGGCGCGGAACCCAACACCGGTGACGGCGCGGGCATCATGATCCAGGTCCCGGACGCGTTCCTGCGGGCGGTCGCCGATGTCACACTGCCGCCGGCCGGCGAGTACGCCACGGGCCTGGTGTTCCTGCCCGACGACGACGCCGCCGAGGCCCGTGCCCGCCGGGTGGTCGAGAAGTTCGCGCTGGTCGAGGGCGCCGACGTGCTCGGTTGGCGGGACGTGCCGATCGAGCCGCAGGGGCTCGGCGACACCGCGCTGGCGGCCATGCCCCGGGTGCGGCAGGTCTTCGTGGCCGCCCACCGCCTCACCGACTCGCCCGCCGGGCCGGCCGGTTCCGCGCTGAGCGGCATCGACCTGGACCGGGTGGCGTTCTGCCTGCGCAAGCAGGCCGAGCGGGAGACCGCCGAGCGGGGCGTGCCGGCGTACTTCCCGTCGCTGTCCAGCCGCACGATGGTCTACAAGGGCATGCTCACGCCCGACCAGCTGCCGGCGTTCTACCCGGATCTGCGCGACGAGCGGGTGGAGAGCGCGATCGCGCTGGTGCACTCCCGCTTCTCCACCAACACCTTCCCGTCCTGGCCGCTGGCGCACCCGTACCGGTTCATCGCCCACAACGGCGAGATCAACACGATCCGGGGCAACCGCAACTGGATGCAGGCCCGCGAGGCTCTCCTGCGTTCGCCGAACGTGCCGGGCAACATCCGGCGCGTCTTCCCGGTCTGCACCCCCGCTGCCTCCGACTCGGCGAACTTCGACGAGGTACTGGAGCTGCTGCACCTGGCCGGGCGGAGCCTGCCGCACGCGGTCCTCATGATGATCCCGGAGGCCTGGGAGAACGACCCCGGGATGGATCCGGCCAAGCGCGCGTTCTACCGCTTCCACGCCAGCCTGATGGAGCCGTGGGACGGTCCGGCGTCGGTGGCCTTCACCGACGGCGAGATCGTCGGCGCGGTGCTGGACCGCAACGGGCTGCGCCCGGGGCGCTGGTGGCAGACCGACGACGGTCTCGTGGTGCTCGGCTCCGAGGCGGGCGTGCTGGACCTCGACCCCGCCCACGTGGTCGCGAAGGGGCGGCTCCAGCCGGGCCGGATGTTCCTGGTCGACACGGTGGCCGGGCGGATCGTGCACGACGACGAGATCAAGTCCGAGTTGGCCGCCGCACAGCCGTACGGGGAGTGGCTGCACGCCGGGCTGATCGAGCTGGACGATCTGCCGCCGCGTGAGCACACCGTCTACACCCACGACTCGGTGCGCCGCCGCCAGCAGACCTTCGGCTACACCGAGGAGGAGCTGAAGGTCCTGCTCGCGCCGATGGCGCGTACCGGCGCGGAGCCGCTCGGCTCGATGGGCACCGACACCCCGATCTCACCCCTGTCCACCCGCCCGCGGCTGCTCTACGACTACTTCCACCAGCTCTTCGCACAGGTCACCAACCCACCGCTGGACGCCATCCGCGAGGAGCTGGTGACCAGCCTGGCGTCGACGATCGGGCCGGAGGGCAACCTGCTCGACCCGGGCGCGGCGAGCTGCCGGCAGATCGTGCTGCCGCATCCGATCATCGACAACGACGAGCTGGCGAAGATCCTCTCCATCGACGAGGACGGCGACCTGCCCGGCTTCAAGGCGGTGCGGGTCTCCGGGCTGTACCGCATCCGCGAGGGCGCCGCCGGGATCAAGGCCCGGCTGACCGAGATCTGCCGGCACGTCTCCGAGGCCATCGAGGACGGCGTCCGCATCCTGGTGCTCTCCGACCGGGACTCCAACGCCGATCTCGCGCCGATCCCGTCGCTGCTGCTCACCGCCGCCGTGCACCAGCACCTGGTGCGGGAGCAGACCCGCACCCAGGCAGCGCTGATCGTGGAGTCCGGCGACTGCCGGGAGGTGCACCACGCGGCGGTCCTGATCGGGTACGGCGCGGCGGCGGTCAACCCGTACCTGGCGTTCGAGTCCGTGGAGGACATGATCACCACGGGTGCGCTGGCCGGCGTGCAGCCCGCTGCCGCGGTGCGCAACTACGCCAAGGCGCTCGGCAAGGGCGTCCTGAAGATCATGTCGAAGATGGGCATCTCGACTGTCTCGTCGTACTGCGGTGCGCAGGTCTTCGAGGCGGTCGGGCTGGACACCCGGCTGATCGACCGCTACTTCCGGGGCACCCCGAGCCGGATCGGCGGCGTCGGACTGGCCGGTGTGCACGCCGAGGTGGCCGCCCGGCACGCGCTGGCCTGGCCGCCGGCCGGCACCGCCGGCTCCGACCGGCTGGAGGTCGGCGGCGAGTACCAGTGGCGCCGCGAGGGTGAGCTGCACCTGTTCAACCCGGAGACGGTCTTCCTGCTCCAGCACGCCACCCGCAGCCGGCAGTACGACGTCTTCCGCCAGTACACGGCCAAGGTCGACGCGCTCGCCGCGCAGGCCGGCTCGCTGCGTGGGCTGTTCACCCTGCGCACCGGCGTCCGTCCGGCGGTGCCGATCGAGGAGGTCGAGCCGGCCACCGAGATCGTCAAGCGCTTCGCCACCGGCGCCATGTCGTACGGCTCGATCTCGGCGGAGGCGCACGAGACGCTGGCCATCGCGATGAACCGCCTCGGCGGCAAGTCCAACACCGGCGAGGGCGGCGAGGACGTCGATCGGCTGCACGACCCGCTGCGCCGCTCCTCGGTCAAGCAGATCGCCAGCGGCCGGTTCGGTGTCACCAGCGAATACCTGGTCAACGCCGACGACCTGCAGATCAAGATGGCCCAGGGCGCGAAGCCCGGCGAGGGCGGCCAGCTGCCCGGCAACAAGGTGTGGCCGTGGATCGCCCGGACCCGGCACGCCACTCCCGGCGTCGGCCTGATCTCGCCGCCGCCGCACCACGACATCTACTCCATCGAGGACCTGGCCCAGCTCGTGCACGACCTGAAGTGCGTCAACCCGGCCGCCCGGGTGCACGTCAAGCTGGTCAGCGAGGTGGGTGTGGGCACCGTCGCCGCCGGTGTGGCCAAGCTCAAGGCCGACGTCATCCTGATCTCCGGCCACGACGGCGGCACGGGCGCGTCCCCGATGAATTCGCTCAAGCACGCCGGCACCCCGTGGGAGCTGGGGCTGGCCGAGGCGCAGCAGACGCTGCTGCTCAACAAGCTGCGTGACCGGGTGACCGTGCAGGTCGACGGCCAGCTCAAGACCGGCCGGGACGTGCTGGTCGCGGCGCTGCTCGGCGCGGAGGAGTTCGGCTTCGCGACCGCGCCGCTGATCGTCTCGGGCTGCGTGATGATGCGGGTCTGCCACCTGGACACCTGCCCGGTAGGCATCGCGACGCAGAACCCGGTGCTGCGTGAGCGGTACACGGGCACGCCCGAGTTCGTGGAGAACTTCTTCCTGTTCCTCGCCGAGGAGGTCCGGGGCTACCTGGCCGAGCTGGGCTTCAGGTCCATCGAGGAGGCCATCGGGCAGACCGAACTGCTCGACGTGGCCCCGGCGGTGTCGCACTGGAAGGCGCACGGGCTCGATCTGGCACCCGTCCTGCACCTGCCGGAACTGCCCGCCGGCGCCGCCCGGCGCGGGGTGCGCGCCCAGGACCACGGCCTGGAGCAGGCGCTCGACAACGAGCTGATCGCGCTGGCCCGTCCGGCCTTGACGGAGGGGTCGCCGGTCCGCGTCGAGGTCGCGGTGCGCAACGAGCACCGCAGCGTCGGCGCGATGCTCGGCGGCGAGGTGACCCGCCGCTTCGGCGGGGGCGGCCTTCCGGACGACACCGTCGAGTTCGTGCTGCACGGCACCGCCGGGCAGTCGTTCGGCGCGTTCCTGCCGCGCGGGGTGACCCTGCGTCTGCACGGCGACGCCAACGACTACGTGGGCAAGGGCCTCTCCGGGGGCCGGCTCATCGTCCGTCCGGACGCCGCCGCGCCGTTCCTCGACCCCGACGCCGAGCCGGGGCAGCGTGCGGAGGATCAGATCATCGCCGGCAACACCATCCTGTACGGCGCCACGGCGGGCGAGGTCTTCCTGCGCGGCCGGGTGGGGGAGCGGTTCGCGGTCCGCAACTCCGGCGCGATCGCCGTCGTCGAGGGCGTCGGTGACCACGGCTGCGAGTACATGACCGGCGGCACGGTGGTGGTGCTCGGCGCGACCGGCCGCAACTTCGCCGCCGGCATGTCCGGCGGGACGGCGTTCGTGCACCTGTTGGACCGTGCCCGGGTCAACACGGAACTGGTCGACCTCGCGCCGCTGGGCGAGCAGGAGCAGGCGCTGCTGCACGAGCTGGTGCAGCGACACGTGGCCGAGACCGGGTCGGCGGTCGCCGAGGACCTGCTCAAGCGCTGGCCGGAAGCGGTGTCCGAGTTCACCGCAGTGGTACCCCGCGACTACCGCCGGGTGCTGGAGATCATGCGGGCCGCCGAAGCAGCCGGCCGCGACGTCGACGACGCGGTGATGGGCGCGCTCAGCGCGCCCATCGCGCCGGTGCCGCCCGCCCCGCGGGTGGCTGCCCAGGAGGTGGCACGTGCCTGACCCGAACGGTTTCCTGCGCTACGACCGGCGGCTGCCGGCCCGCCGCCCGGTGCCGGTGCGGATCAGTGACTGGCGGGAGGTGTACCCGCCGGCCGGCGAGGAGCTCATCCGCGAGCAGGCCACGCGGTGCATGGACTGCGGCATCCCGTTCTGCCACGACGGCTGCCCGCTGGGCAATCGCATCCCGGACTGGAACGACCTGGTCCGCACCGGCAACTGGGACGCCGCGGTGGAGTCGTTGCACGCCACCAACAACTTCCCGGAGTTCACCGGCCGGCTCTGCCCGGCGCCCTGTGAGGCGGCCTGCGTGCTGGGTATCGCCGGCGGCCAGCCGGTCACCATCAAGCAGGTCGAGGTGGAGATCGCCGACGCGGCAGCGGCGCGCGGGTTCACCCCGCGCCCGGTGCCGGCGCCGTCGGGCCGGTCGGTCGCCGTGGTCGGTTCCGGGCCCGCCGGTCTGGCCGCCGCCCAGCAACTGGCCCGCGCCGGTCACGCCGTGACGGTGTACGAGCGCGACGACGCGATCGGCGGCCTGCTCCGGTACGGCATCCCCGACTTCAAGTTGGAGAAGCGACACATCGACGCCCGGTTGGCGCAGCTCGCGGCCGAGGGGGTGCGCTTCCGTACCGGTGTGAACGTCGGCGTCGACGTCACCGCCGAGCAGTTGCGCGCGGAGCACGACGCGGTGCTGTTGACCTGCGGGGCCTTGCAGGGCCGGGACACCCCGGAGACCCCGGGCCGGGCGCTGCGGGGCGTACACCAGGCGATGGCGCACCTGGTCGCGGCGAATCGCGCGGTCGCCACGGCGGCCGGCGGCGGGCCTGGCGTGGCGGTCACCGGCGAGGGCCGCGCGGCCCGCGCGGTGCTGCCGGACGGCACCCCGATCGACGCGGCCGGCAAGCACGTGGTGATCATCGGCGGCGGTGACACGGCGGCCGACTGCCTCGGTGTCGCCCACCGGCAGGGCGCTGCCGGCGTGCACCAGCTCGACCTGTACCCGCAGCCGCCGGGCGAGCGCGACGAGGCTCGGGATCCGTGGCCGACGTGGCCGTGGGTCCTGCGCAGCTACCCGGCCCACGAGGAGGGTGGCGAGCGGGTCTTCGCCGTGGCCGTGCAGGAGTTCGTGGACGACGGCACCGGTCAGGTGCGCGCGGTGCGGATCGCCGAGGTGACCGTCGAGAAGCGCGACGGCCGGCGGATGGTCACCGTCGTCCCGGGCTCCGAGCGGGAGCTGCCGGCGGACCTGGTGCTGTTGGCGATCGGTTTCGAGGGCACGGAGCAGCAGCCGCTGCTGGAGCAGTTCGGGGTGACCCGCAACCCGCGGGGGGCGATCGACGCCCGCGACGACTGGCAGACCGCCGTCGACGGCGTGTTCGTCGCCGGTGACATGCACCGGGGCGCCTCGCTGATCGTGTGGGCCATCGCCGAGGGGCGCGCGGCGGCCGCCGCGATCCACGGTTACCTGGGTGGCGCCGGCGCGCTGCCGGCGCCGGTCGGTCCGGCCGCGCAGCCGCTCGCCGTTCGCTGAGGAGTTCCGGCGCCGTCCGGCCGGCGGGGCAGGTACCTGCCCCCCCCGCCGGGGCGCGGGGAGGCGGCGGTGGCCGCGGGCGGGGCGGAGCGGGACGCAGATAAGAGGGGCGC
>NZ_JBNCKQ010000005.1:450788-475395 GCF_049841615.1 Micromonospora sp. DT63
CCCGCCCGGCGGGGGGGTTGCGGGGGTTGTCGGGGCCCGGGCGGCCGGGGGGGCCGGTACCCCCCCCCGCCGGCCGGACGGCGGTGAGACAGCTGTCACCGCTGACGGGACGAAGCGGCACGAAGATCATCGTTACGCTCCGGTCATGGACAACGAGGAGCGGTTGCGGCGTACGCGCCGGTGGCTGTGGATCGTGCTGATCGGCCTCTTCCTGAGCGGTGCCACCGCTTTCCCGCTGGAGATCGAGGTGCGCTGGCTGCTGCGCGCGCTGGATCCGCTCGCGGGCCAGGTGCCGGCGCTTGTCGACTGGATCGAGCGGGTCCACACCGGCCTCGTGACGGCGGGGCAGGACTACCCGTTCCTGCTCTACGGCACCGACTGGCTGGCCTTCGCCCACCTGGTGCTGGCGGTGGCGTTCTGGGGGCCGCTGCGTGACCCGGTGCGCAACGTCTGGGTGGTGCAGGTCGGCATGATCGCCTGCGCGGGGATCGTTCCGCTGGCGCTGATCTGCGGCCCGATCCGGGACATCCCCTGGTTCTGGACGCTCATCGACCTGTCCTTCGCGGTCGGGGCGTTCCCGCCGCTCTGGTTCGCCTACCGGCACATCCGGGCCGTCGAGGCGAGCACGGCCGAGGCGGCGGGGTCCCCGGCGACCGCGGGCCGTCCGGTGGCACCGGCGTCCTGAGCCGCCGCCCCAGATCCGGTCGCTGGCGACGACTCCGGCCCGGAGGCCAGCCTCCCTCGCTCCTCCTCCCCCCACGCGTCGCCTACCAGCTGCTGCGCGCTGGTCTCGCCGGCGGCAAGGGCGTCCTTTGCTCTGCTTCACTCCACGCAACACCGCGCGTCCGATAATCGGACAACCGGTGTTGCGTCAGTTGAAGCAGAGCAAAGGACGCGTGCGGGAGGGGCGACGGGGCGCAGCGGTGGCAGGTGAGATCGCTCCGACGGGACCGGTGGGTGGGTACGCAGAAAGGCCCGCCGCACGGGCGACGGGCCTTTCGGGTGACGACTGCCGCTAGTGCGACAGCAGGCGGTGCGCCTCGTGGCCCTCGCGGATCTTGGCCCACGACTTGGGCTCGGCCGGCGGGGCGGCCTTGCGGGCGGCGCTGGCCACGTCGGGCCGGCCCGGAGTGAACAGCCAGGTGGTGAACAGCTCGTCCAGGTCCAGACCGGAGATCCGCTCGGCCAGGGCCTGGAACTCCTCGATGGTGCCGTTGCCGTACCGGTGTTCGGCCGTCCACGCCGGCAGGATCGCGAAGAACGCGTCGTCGCCGACGGCCAGGCGCAGCTGGTGCAGGGTCATCGCGCCCCGGTCGTAGACCGCGTTGTCGAAGACCCGGTCCGCGCCCGGGTCACCGGGCAGCACCTGCCAGAACTCGTCATCGGCCGGGTAGCTGGCGTAGGTGAAGTCGAAGACCTCCTGCGCGGTGCCCTCGTCCTGCTCCTCGGACCAGAGCCACTCGGCGTACGAGGCGAAACCCTCGTTGAGCCAGATGTTGCGCCACTCGGCCACCGAGACCGAGTCGCCGAACCACTGGTGGGCGTTCTCGTGGGCGACCACGTACGTGTTGGCGCCGCGACGCCAGAAGCCCGGGCCGTACACCGGGCGGGTCTGCGTCTCCAGGGCGAAGCCGATGCCGTCCACCGGCCCGGCCACGCCACCTCGCGCCTCGAACGGGTACGGGCCGAAGATCCCGCTCTCCCAGTCGGTGATCTCGCCGGTGCGTTCGATGCTGGCCCGCGCGGCCGGCCCGAGCGCCCCCAGCGAGGTGCTGTACGCGTTGATCACCGGCTGACCGCCCGGCGTGGTGTCGGTGACGATGTCGTACTGACCGATCGCCATGAAGGCCAGGTAGGTGGCGGTGGGGGAGGTGGTCCGCCAGATCCACCGGGTGCGGTTGCCCGCCTCGGCCGCCGGCGGACGAGGTTGCACGCCGTTGCTGATCACCTCGACGCCGGTGGGCACCGAGACCGAGATGTCGAAGGTGGCCTTGTCCAGCGGGTGATCGTTGCTCGGGAACCACCACCACGCCGACTCGGGCTCGTTGACCGCGAGCGCCCCGTCGTCGGTGCGCGTCCAACCGGTGTAGCCGCCGACCAGGGTCTCCGACGGGATGCCGTCGTAGCGCACCACGATGGTGAGCTGCTGGCCCCGGGTGATCGTGCGGGTCGGGGTGACGACCAGCTCGTGCGCGCCCGCCTTGGCCGCGCCGGCCTCCCAGCCGTTGACCCGCACCGACTCGACGTCGAGCAGGAAGTCCAGGTTGAACGTCGAGAGGTCCTGCGTCGCGGTGGCGAGGATCGTGGTGGTGCCGGTGAGCCGGTCGGTGGCCGGGTCGTAGCGCAGCCGGACGTCGTAGTGCGAGACGTCGTAGCCACCGTTGCCGTAGTCGGGGAAGTAGGTGTCGCCCAGGCCGGGAGCGCCGGGTTGCGGCGCGACCGAGACGACGGGCCGGCCCCAGCCCGTCGTGGCGGCCTGGGCGGGTGCGCCGGTGAGCATGGTGCCGGCGGTGGTGAGGGTCAGGGCGGCGGTGGCCGCCGTGAGGACTCGTCGCACGAGGTGGACTCCCTCCATCGGGTGTACGCACCGCCAACCTAATCGACAACTGTGAACGTCGCTGGCCCGGCGCGCGGCGGGCGTGTCACGCGTCGGACGTCGCGAAAGCGCGGGTCGCTACTGTCCCGGTGTCACCGCTGTCCGTTAGGGTTTCGTCCGAACCGGACGGCCGTGGCGTGGGAGGCAGAGCGTGGGCAGGCTCGCGTCGGCGTACGGGCAGGCGGTCACCGCCCACCGGGCGGCCCGCGCACACCTGGATGCCGCCCGGGGCGTGCTCGGCGCGGCGCCGGCTCCGCCGCCGCAGTCGGGCGGGGGTGACCTCGTGGCCCGACTCGCGCGCCTCGGCGGCGCGCTGGCCACCCCCACCCCCGGCGCGACCGCGCTGACCGACGCGCCGGCCGCGGTGCGCATCGGCGAGGCGTCCACTCCGGACGGCGGTTTCCCGGTCCTGCTGCCGCTCGGCGGCGGCCACCACCTGGCACTGGACACCGACGCCCGGGACGGGCGCGTCGCCGCGCTGCTGCGGGCGCTGGTGCTGCGGCTGGTCGCCACCGCTCCGGTCGGTCGGGTCCGGGTCGCCGGCATCGACACCGCCGCGCTGGGTGCCACCTTCGGCCCGCTGCGCCCGCTGCTCGACGCGGGCGTGCTCGACCCGCCGGCCACCAGCGAGTCGGAGGTGGCCGCCCTGCTGACCGCCGCGGAACGGCACGCCCGCGCCGCCCAGCACGCCGAGCCCGCCACCCGGCAGTTGCTGGTGCTGGTCGCCACCGCCGCCCCGCCGCCGCGCGAGCTGGCCCGGCTCGCCGCGCTCACCCACGCCGGTCCGGCCGCCGCCGTCTGCGTGCTCCTCGCCGGCCATCCGTCCCGGCTGCCCGGCGAGACCGCACCGCCGCTGGGCAGCACCACGGCCCTGCGGGTCAGCGAGGGGTACGCGCACGTCGGCGACCCGCCGGGCGTCCCGTTCAGCGCCGACGGCAGCGGCCTCGCCGCCCCGGTGCTGCTCGACGGCGACCCGCCGCCAGCCTCGGTCCGGGCGCTCGCCGAGCACCTCGGCGCCGCCGCCCGCCGCGCCGAGGCGCTGCCGTTCGCCGAACTGCTGCCCGAGCGGCGCTGGGCGGAGTCCGCGGCCAACGGGCTGCGTACCGTCGTCGGCCGGGCCGGCCCCGCGCCGCTGACCGTGGCCTTCGACACTGCGCTGACGGTCGCCTTCGACACTGCGCTGACGGTCGGCTTCGACGACGCCACCCCGCACTGGCTGGTCGGCGGGCGCACCGGCGCCGGCAAGACCGTCTTCCTCCTGGACGTCCTCTACGGGCTCGCCGCGCGCTACTCGCCGGCCGAGTTGCAGCTCTACCTGCTCGACTTCAAGGAGGGCGTCAGCTTCACCGAGTTCGTGCCCACCGGGCGTGACCCGTCCTGGCTGCCGCACGCCCGGGCCGTCGGCATCGAATCCGACCGCGAGTACGGTCTGGCCGTGCTGCGCGAGCTGCGCCGGGAGGCACAGCGCCGGGCCACCGCGCTGAAGCGGCACGGCGTCACCAAGCTCGCCGACCTGCCGCGGGACAGTCCACTGCCGCGCATCGTGGCAGTCATCGACGAATTCCACGTGCTGCTCGCCGGCAACGACGCGCTGGCCCGCGAATCCGTGGACCTGCTGGAGGAGCTTGCCCGCAAGGGCCGCTCGTACGGCATCCACCTGGTGCTGGCCAGTCAGAGCATGACCGGCATCGAGGCGCTCTACGGTCGGGCCGAGGCGATCTTCGGGCAGTTCGCGCTGCGGGTGGCGCTGCCCGGCGGCGGGGGTGTCCTCGACCAGCTCAACGACGCCGCCGCGGCCCTGCCGATCGGCTCCGCAGTGGTCAACAGCGCCGCCGGCGCGGTCGGCGCCGACACTGTGCTGCGCTTCCCCGACGCGCACGCCGCCGCGGCCGACCTCGCCGCGCTGCGCCACGAGCTGTGGCAGGCCCGCCCGCCGGGCTCGCGGGCCCCGGCGGTCTTCAAGGGGTACGAGGCGGCGCGCGTCGAGGACGACCCCACCTTCGCGGGGCTGCGCCCCGGTGGCCGACGCCCCATGGCGCTGGTCGGTCGGACGGTCGACGTGCACGGCACCACCGCGCTGTTCCTGATGGACTCCACCCCCGGCCGGCACCTCGCCGTGGTGGGCACCGCACCGGCCGGCGCGGACGTGCTGCGCGCCGCCGCGCTGAGCCTGGCCCGCCAGCACACCCCCGGCGACGCCCGGTTCCAGCTGGCCTCCCTGGTCGCCGCCGCCGACCCGGTGGCGGCCGAGACCGAGGCCGCGCTGCGGGCCGCCGGTCACCCGGTGCACCGCCTCAACGCGGCCGGGCTGCGCGACCGGATCGCCACGCTGGCCGCCGAGACGGCCGGTCGCGAATACCTGGTGGTGTTCGGGATGGACACCGCAGCCCCGGTCCTCGGCGTGGCCGACCCGGTCACGTTCCGCTCCGGCCTGGACGACCTGCGTACGCTGCTGCGCCACGGCCCCGCCCAGGGCGTGCACCTGCTCGGCTGGTGGCGCGGCCTGCGGCGGCTCTCCGACGACCTCGGCGGCACCCAGAACCGCGACGACGTCGCCTGCCTCGTCGCGCTCAACGTGCCCGGCGCCGAGCTGGCCCTGCACCTCGGGGTGCACGACCTGGCCTACACGCCGCGCGCCGACCGGGCGCTGCTGGTCGACAGGCACGACCAGCGCACCAGGCTGATCGTGCCGTTCGCCCGCGACGGGCACGAACCGCACGGGGAGCGTTGACAGTGTCCTTCGAGGAGTACGCGGCGCTGGCCCGACAGCTCGCCGAGCAGCGCCGCGCCGGCGAGCGGGACGCCGCTGCCGAGTCCGAGCGCCGTCGCGACCTGCACGCCGCCGCCGACTACCTGCACCAGCGGCTGATCGCGCAGGGCCACCGCCTCGACCAGCTCGGCCGCGCGATCGGCATCGACCAGCCACCGGCCGCCCCGACCGCCGCGCCGGGCTCGGCCGCTGACCCCGCCACCTGGCCGGGTCCGCCGCCGTCGACCGGCTCACCCGTCGTGAGCGGATCGGGGGACGGCGGGTCCGCCGGCGCAGCCGGCGTGCCGGGGCAGGCGGGTGTCGGGGCGTACCCCCAAGTGCCGGCGATACCGGCGCGGCTGGCGCTGCCGACGGCGGTGAGCCCGGCGGGCGCCGGGGTGCCGGCGCAGCGGGCGGCGGCGGTCGACCCGGTGGTGGAGCTGGAGCTGGCCCGGCGGATGGCCGACGAGGCCGACCGGCACGGGCAGCAGGCCGAGCTGCTGGCCCAACGGCCGGCGCTGCTGCCGACATGGTCGCCGCTGGCGCGGGCGGTCGCCGTCTACGCTGCATGCGGGGCGGCGGCGGGGGTGCTCATGCTGACCCTCGTGCTCGCCTCCGGGGTCGGCCTGGTCGACGGCTTCACCCTCGGCGCGTGGATCTGTGCGGGGCTGCCGGCGCTGGCGTTCTTCGGCGGTTACCTGGTGCTGGGCCGATGGGGGAGACCCGCAATGGTCGCCGGCACCCCACCGCGCTACCTGCCGCTCGGGTTCCTGATCTGCTTCCTGCTGGTGCCGCTGGGCTACTGCGGCTACCTGCTGCTCTTCCGCGCTCTGCGCTGAACCCCGCACCGCGCGGGGGTTTACGACGCCACTCGTATGTGTCAATGTGGTCAACGACCTGTGGCGGGGTGAGCAGGACACTCACATCCACGTCGGACGACCGCCGCCGGTTCCCTGTGGTAACGGGGGTTCGTGCGCATGTAGGGATGCGAACGGCCCCCGATCCAGTCCTGAATCTGGCGAAGCGATGCCCGCTGCCCTGCGCAGGGGCGCTCGTTTCGTGGCAGACGAGCGGGGAGCCTGCATGTCCTACCCACGTACCAACAAGGTCTTCACGGCCGGAGAACTGCACGACCTGCGCCGGACGGTGGCGATCCGGTCCGAAACGCGCCGTAACCTGGCGGCGGACCCCCTCTACGCCAGCACGTTGCCGCAAGAGGTCAGCATGCAGCTGACGTACCGGTGCAACCTGCGGTGCAACCACTGCTTCCAGTGGAACGAGCAGGGGTTCTTCCACAACTACGACAGCAAGCGCAAGCGCTCCGAGCTCGACCTCGACGTCATCCGGGACGTGCTGGAGACGACCGCGCCCGACGCGGCGAAGGTCTTCCTCTGGGGCGGCGAGCCGCTGATGCACTCCCAGTTCGGCGAGATCGCCAAGCTGCTGGGCGCCGTGCCGCGCGTCGTCAACATGTGCACCAACGGCCTGTTGATGGAGCGCAACGCCGAGCACCTGCTGGCCATCGGGCCACGACTCAACCTGCTGGTCAGCCTGGACGGCTTCGAGCCGGAGCACGAGGCGTTGCGGGGCAAGGGATCGTTCCGGCGCACCATGCGCAACGTCGAGGCGATGCTCGACCTCCAACGGCGCGGCGAGTACCAGGGCGAGTTGTCCGTCGCGTGCATGGTCAGCGAGGACATGGTCGGCCGCATGTACGAGTTCACCGAGTGGGCCGAGCAGACCGGCTTCAACTCGGTCTACTGGCTGCTGCCCTGGTACATCAGCCCGGAGACGGCGTCGGCGATGGACCGGCTCTACGAGGAGTCGTTCTCGTGGCTCAACCCGCCGGAGCCGGGCGACAAGCCGACCTGGCACTCGTACACGTACGCGCTTCCCGAGCAGTACCTGCCGGTGCTGAAGGAGTCGATGGCGCGACTGGCGAGCCGGGTGTGGAATCTGCGGGTGCGCTACCAGCCGCAGGTCGAGCAGGACGAGCTCGACGACTTCATCCGTGGCACCTCCCGCCCGGCCCAGCGGCGCAGCCGCTGCCTGGCGGTGTCCAACCGGATCGAGATCCACGCGGACGGCCGGGTCAGCTCGTGCAAGTTCTTCCCCGAGTTCGTCATCGGCGACCTGGGTGAGCAGTCCATGCAGGAGATCTGGCAGAGCGAGCGGTTCACCAGGGTCCGCGGCATCCTGCGCGACAGCGGCCTCATGCCGGTGTGCTCGAAGTGCATCCTTCTCTACCTGAGCGGGGAGTGAACGCATGGCCGAGGTGGTCGCCCGCATGGCGGGCCTGCTCGCGCGGGTTCTGGAGGATCCGGCGCTGGCCCAGGAGGTGACGGCGGACACGAATCTGCTGCTCGACCTCGGGATCGACTCGCTGCACATGATCACGTTCCTGCTCGCGGTGGAGGAGGAGTTCGACGTCGAGATCGACTTCGAGTCGCTGGACAGCATCCACCTGGAGTCGGTGAAGGCGTTCTGCCATTTCGCCCTCGACGGCGATGGCCGGTGAGGTGAGCGGGACCGTTCACTTCGGCTCGTTCGACGCGGAGGCGGCGTGGCGGCCGAACGATCTCGCCGGGCTGCCCGCCGGCCCGGCGGCGGGTGGCAGCCGGGGACGTCGCGGCATGGACGAGCTGCTGGCGGTCGGGTGCGCCCCGGGTGATCTGCTGCTCACCGCCGAGCCGATGGACGAGACCCTGGTCGAAGCGCTGGCGGCCGCCGGCATCGCGCCACGGCTCGCGGCCGTGCCGGGTCACCAGGACGCCACAGTGGAGGAGCGTCTGGCCGTGGCCGGCGGCACGGCCCTGCCGGGGAAGTCCGGGTGGGCCGCGGCGTTCTACGCCGTCCGGCCGGACACCGCCGTGGCGGTGCACCGACTCGGCCTGCGTGCCACCGTCCCCGCCGTCGAGGTCGTCGCCCGCGTCAACTCCAAGGTCTGGTCGAACGACCTGGTCCGGGACGCCGGCCTGCCCGGCGGCGCCGTCCTGGCCACCACGCCCGCGCAGGTACGGCGGCTGGTGCAGGACGCGCCGGACGACGTCGTGCTCAAGGACCCGTACGGGGTCGCCGGCCGGGGCGCCCTGCGGGTCGCCAACCCCCGGGTGCTGGACACCGTCGTCCGGCACCTGGAGCGGCAGGTCGCGCGCGGGGCCCGGGTGGAACTGCTGGTGCAACCCCTCTTCGAGGAGGCGTCCAGCTTCTCCACCCACCTGGAGGTCGACCCGGGCGGCGCGGTGCGGTGGCGGGGCCTCCAGCACGTCGACAACGCCGAGTTCGCCTACCGCGGCTCCGGCCCGCTCCCCGCGGATCAGCACGCGAACCTCGACACCACCGCGCATCGCGAGGTGATCGCGCGGGTCGGGACGGCGCTCGCGGCCGAGGGCTACACCGGGCCCGTCTGCGTCGACGGACTGCGGCTGCGCGACGGCACCGTCGTACCGGTGCTGGAGGTCAACGCCCGACGATCGATGGGCCTGCTGAACCTCCACCTCGACCGGCGGGCCCGGGCGGTCGGCCTGCGCTCCTGGCTGCGCTGCCGTACGACGCCGGTGCGCCCCGGCGACACGGTGGCCAGGCTGGTGTCCGCCCTGGACGAGGCGAAGCTGCTGTTTCGCGGCGACGGTCCCGGAGTGCTGCCGCTGGCCTCGGGGACGCTCACCCCGCCGCGTGGACGGCTCTTTCTCGCCGTGTTCGCCCCGGACGACGAGGCCCGGGTGGCCCTCGAAGCGCAGGTGGGTGACCTGCTCGTCACGACGGCCGGCGCCCCGAGTCTCGTCACCTGACTCCCGACGATCGGAGCAACGATGGCGATTGTGCTGCTGACGTCGGGCGCCACGCTCGGCACCCACGTACCGGCCCTCATCCTGGCCGGTCGGTTGCGCGCCCTCGGGATCGAGGTGCGCGTGGAGGTGTTCGAGCGGCTGCTGCGACCCGACGAGCTCGACCGGCTGAGGGCCGCCAAGCTGGCCTTCAGAGGAAACTTCAAGCTCGCGGTGGCCGCCCAGCGCATGGTGCGGGATCAGATGCCGGCGCTCGACGACGCCGCTGTCGATGAGCTGCTGCACCGGTGGCGGGCCGCGGACGTGGACCAGGTGGTGATCTTCTCCGGCTTCTGGGTGCCGGTCGTCGAGCGGTACGAGGCGCTCACCTCCCGAACGCCCCGGGTCGACATCTGTCACCTTGACGCCGCGCCGACCGCCTCGTTCAACCTCTTCCGGGCGCGTACGGAGCGTTTCCGGCACGTGTGGATGTTCGACGCCGAGCGGGGCACCGCGCCGACGAGCATCCGCGTCGGCGACGAGGACCCGGTGCCGTGGCAGCTGCGGGAGCGCCGCCTGCTGGCGCACGGCGGCGGCTGGGGGCTGGGCACCTACCGGGACCGTGCGGCGGATCTCGCCCGGGCGGGGTTGCTTGTCGACGTGGTGACCCACGATCCGTCCGACGTGTCCGCCCTGCCCTCCGGCTGCCGGGCGTTCATGATCGACCCGAAGTGGGAGGCCTGGCAGGACGGCGGCTTCCCACCGTTCGGCGAGATCCTTCCCGACGGCACCGTGCGCTATCGACGGGGTGCGGCGTACCACGACTCGTTCGATCTCGCCCGACACCGCGTCGCCATGCTCTGCAAGACCGGCGGGGGCACTCTGATCGACTCGCTCTGGTCGGCCACGCCGATCGTGCTGCTGGCGCCCTTCGGCGCGCACGAACAGGTCAACGCCGACCTGTGGCGTCGGCTGGGCTACGGCGTCACCGAGCAGGAGTGGCGCGACAGCGGATACTCCCTCGACCTGCTGGAGACCCTGCACCGCAACCTGCTGACCGCCCGCGAGGGGACCGCCGACTACGCCGCCGACCTGGCGGCGCGAGCCGTGCAGACCGAGGTACCGGGGTGAGCGCCGTCCCCGCCCCGGTCACTGTGGTCGTCGGGTCGGACGGGTTCATCGGCGCCAGTCTGTGCCGCGCGCTCGAACGCCGTCGCCGGCCTCCGCAGCGGTTGACCCGGCCCCGCAACGCTGTTGAGGAACACCGCTACGCCGACACGATCAGGCGGGCGGACCTGGTCTTCTGGGCGGCCGGCACGGTCACGCCGAAGAGGGCCGTCAGCCAGCCCGAACTCGTCGAGCTGGACCAGCGTGCCCTCGCCGCCGCACTGGAGGCGTGCAAGCTGGGCGCCCGTCGTCCGACCTTCGTCCTGCTGGGATCCGGCGGCACGGCGTACCGGCCGGATGTGCCGTCGCCGGTGGACGAGACCGGCCCACTCGGCCCGGACAGCGTCTACGGCCGGGCGAAGCTGGCCCAGGAGCAGGCCGTGCGCGAGGCCGCCGACCATCTCCGGCCGGTCGTGCTGCGGCCGTCCAACGTGTACGGGCCCGGCCAGCGCGCCGAGGGTGGGCTCGGCGTGGTGTCGCACTGGCTGGAGGCCGCGGCCGCGCATCGGCCGTTGCAGGTGTTCGGCGACCCGGCCACCCGCCGCGACTACGTCTACGTCGACGACGTCGTGGCCGCCCTGCTGGCGGTGTGGGACCGTCACCTGGACCGCGACACCCGCGACGCGCTCGACGGCGCAGTCCTCAACGTCGGCGCCGGCCGTCCCACCTCCCTCGCCGAGCTGCTGGAGGTGGTGTCGGCGACCGTCGGCCGGCGGTTGACGATCCGGTACGCGGACCGCCGGGCGTTCGACAGGCGCGACATCTGGCTCGACGTCCGGCGCGCGTCGGCGTTGCTGGACTGGCGTCCCGTCACCGACCTGCGCACCGGGGTGGCGCGTACGTGGGCGGCGCTGGCCGGCCCGAACCGCTGACGCCTGCCCGACGACTCTGAGCCTCAGGACTGGCTGGCCGGCTCGGGTGTGAAGTCACGCATCTTTCGCAGCGGCGAGAAGTAGACCCACAGCCCGGAGGCCCAGACGCCGAGAGCGGCGATCACCAGGGTCTCGCGGACGCCGAGCCAGGTGCCCAGCACACCACCGAGGACCGCGCCGATCGGCAGGGCGCCCCACACGATCCAGCGGACCCCGGCGGTGAGGCGGCCGAGCAGTTCCGGCGGGCACATCTGCTGCCGGTAGCTGATCTGGGCCGCGTTGTAGATCGCGCAGAGCGCGGCGAAGCCGGTCATGCCGACGGTGTAGAACGCGACCCGCCAGCCCGGCTCGGCCAGCGGCACGAGCAGCATCGTCCAGCCGAGCCCGAGCAGGGAGACCCAGATGACGCGGGCGGTGCCGATCCGGCGAGCCAGCTTGCCGGAGGCGAGGCCGCCGGCGATGCCGCCGGCCGTGCCCAGCGCCAGTTGCACGGCCACCTCGGCCGGCGTCAGCTTGAGGACCCGGACCAGGTAGATGACCGAGAGGGCGTAGATCACCTGGCTGAACACGTTCAGGGTGCCGCTGGCGGCGACGATCTTGCGTAGCACCGCGTGCCGGAAGGCGAAGGCCAGGCCGGCCGAGATCTCCTCCCGCAGCCGCGGCCGGGGCCCCTCGGGTGCTGTCACCTCCGGCTCCGAGCGCCGGATCAGCAACAGCGAGACGGCGCTCACCGCGAACGAGGCGGCGTCGATGAGGACCGTCCGCGCCGCGCCGAAGACCGCGACGAGTCCTCCGCCGAGCCCGATGCCCGCGACCTGGGCGACCGAGTACGTGGTGCTGAGTTTGCCGTTCGCGTCCAGCAGCTGGTCGGAGCGCACCACCGCCGGCAGGTAGCACTGGTAGGCCACCTCGAAGAAGACCGAGCAGACGCTGCACAGGGCCGCCACCAGCCACAACTGCGCCATGGTGAGCTCACCGGCGAAGAACGCCAGCGGGATGGTGCCCATCGCGAGGGCCCGCAGCAGGTTGCAGAACACCATCAGCCGCCGCTTGCGCATCCGGTCGACGATCACCCCGGCCGGCAGCGCGACGAGCAGGTACGCCGCCATCCCAGCGGCCTGCAGCAGGCTCACCGAGAACGTGGACGCGTTCAGCACGGACACCGCGATGAGCGGGACGGCGAGGGTGGACACCGCCGACCCGGTCTCGCTGAGGGTCTGACCGGTCCACAGCGTCATGAAGTCGCGGTGACGCCACAGGCTCGGCGTGACCGCCGGGGTGGTGGGCGGCGCGGTAGTGGTCATCCGGCTGCCTCCGCGTGCGCGCCGACCAGCTCCATCAGGTCGTCGCGCATGGCGACGAGCAGAGCCTCCAGCTCCGCGCGTTGGTAGCCCTCGCGGATCACCCGGACGGTCAGCCGGACCGTCGTGTCGGCGTTGGCCATCAGGTAGAAGCCGGGCCCGGTCGAGCGGATCGGCACGTGCCACTCGATCCGCGATTCCTGGATCGTCTCCGGCGGCTGCACCACCATGGGGGGCAGCAGGAAGGTGAAGTGGTACCCCGGGTCGAGCGGGCCGCCCTCCCGTTCGGCGTCCTCGCGGATCCGCGCCACCGCGTCCGGGTCGTAGACCCCGTGCTTGAGGGCCCGCATGTTCCGTACGTACAGGGCGCGCGCGGTGTGCGCGAACACCTCGTCCGGTTCCGGCGTGGCCAGCAGCGGCACCCACTGGTTCATGGACGTGACGAGCGACGTGACCGCCGGGTCGAACCGGTTGGACGACATGGGGTAGAGCAGGACCGGCGTGCCGGTGGTGCCCGTCGCGATGATCGCCCGGCAGTACGCGGTCAGCAGCACCCCAGCGACGGTGACGCCGATGCCGCGGGCCGCCTGGCGGAGGATGGGCTCGGGGATGCCGGTGTGCATCGTCGCCCGGAGCACCGGCCCGGGTGCGGGAGGCGTCCGCCGGGGCGCCGCCGACAGCACCTTGCGCCAGTACGACTCCGCGGCGAGCAGTCTGGCGTCCAGGTCGCCGGACCGTTGCCGCGTCGCGAGGTCGGCCGGCTGCGGGGCCGGCGGCAGCGTCTCCCCGGCCAGCAGGGCGTAGAAGTCCCGTTCCATGGTGTTGATGCCCGCGCCGTCGGCCGCCATGTGGTGGATGACCACCAACAGTTCACGGGGGCGTCCGTCGTTCTCGGTCAGCCACACCCGCCACGGCAGGTCGGTGGTGAGCGTGAACGCCCGCTGGATCTCCTCGGTCTCGATCCGGGACATCCCCGTCTCGCCGTCGGGCTGTCGTACCGCGGCGACCACGTCGTCGGGGGAATCGACAGCGACGCGCTGGCGCGGATCTGCCCGGTCCTCGACGTCGAACGTCGTGCGCAGCGAGGCGTGCCGCATGCCGAGCGCGCCGACCGCGCGCCAGACGTCCACGGCGGTCACATTTTCCGGCAACGACCAGGAAAAGCAGAGGTTGCCCTCCCACCACTTCTCCGGATGCATTCTTTCGATGTCCCGCCAGACCGATAGTTGGCCGAGGGTCATCGGGTAGGTCGTCTCCGGGGTCACACCTGTCCTTCCCGAGCGGGAACGGTTGCGCTGCCGATGAGCGTGTGCCGCGATGCGACACACGCTCATCGGGACGAAAGATAATTGGTTGCGTCAGCCGGCCGAGTTGTTCTTCATCACGACACCTCCCGAAGAATGCGGTTGTCGGAAGTGAGGCCGTGGCCCTGCGCCGTGCTTAGGGGTGCATGACGCGCCACCGTCGGATGACGGATGGAATCACCATTCAGTAGTCCGACCAGCGATCGACCGAGCTGGTGCGACAGTTGTCCACGCCCTGATCCGGATGCTCTTCGCGGCAGGAACCGCGGCATCCGGCAGCGAAAATGAACGACTGCCGTCCTATTCGGAGCATTCGCTGGCGAAAAACTATCAGTGATGGCCATGGAGCCGCGCACAGGCGAATGCAGTAAAAGGCCGATTCCCCCGGATACGTGGCCCCGCCTCGGTTAGCAGGACTCCCACAGCATTCCGGCCGTCTATGCCGGTGTCAACCCTCGCATTGATGGATCTTGCTGCCTTGACCACTGTGGCCGCCGTGATTACGGTCGGGGCGGCGGGCGTGTCCACAGCGCCCGCCACACGGGGGAGCGCATGGGTGGGACAGGTCCTTCCGGGCCGCCGGTGTCGGCTGGCTCGACATGATCAATCCTGGGCACGCCGTGGTCGTCGGGGCGGGAATCGCCGGCACGGCCGTCGGTCTCTTCCTGCGCCGGATCGGGTGGCGCGTGACCGTCATCGAGGCCCGGCCGCCGCGCGAGCGACAGCTCGGGTCGCACCTGAGCCTGGCCGACAACGGCCGCACCGTGCTGCGCGACCTGGGCCTGCTCGCCACTGTCGACGCCGCCGGCACGCCCACCGACCGCATCTCCTTCCACGACCACCGGGGACGGGAGATCGGCAGCAACAACCAGGTGAGCACGCTGATCCGCCGGGACCGGCTCGGTGAGGTGCTGCGCGAGGCAGCCCGTCGCGCCGGCGTCCGCGTCGTCGAGGGTGAGCGGGTCGTCGGACTGCGCGACGACGGGCACGACCCGGTCGCCGCTACCCTCGCCGACGGATCGAGTCACGGCGGTGACCTGCTGATCGGTGCCGACGGGGTCCACTCGCACACGCGTCGGACGATGTTCCCCGAGCATCCGCCCGCCCGGTTCACCGGAGTGCTCGACGGCGGCGGCTCGGCCCCGCGGGTCGACGGGATCGCACCGGACGGAGTGCTGCGCCTGACGTTCGGCGTCAACGCGTTCTTCGGCTACCAGGCGTTGCCGGACGGCGAGGTCGTCTGGTTCCAGAGCCTGCTCACCGGGGAGGGGGAGGTGGTGGCGGGGCCACGTGCTGATCCGATGGGCCGGTGGCGGCAGCGCCTCGTCGAGTTGCACGGCTCGGACCATCCGCCGATCCCCGCCATCATCGACGCGAGCACCGGCCCGATCATCCGGTGGCCGGTGCACGACCTCGTCCCGCCCGAGCGGTGGAGCCGCGGCCGGATGTGCCTGGTCGGCGACGCGGCGCACGCGATGCCGCCGCACGACGGGCAGAGCAGTTCCATGGCGCTGGAAGACGCACTGGTGCTGGCCCGGTGTCTCGCCGCGGCGGACGACGTCGGTGACGCCTTCGGGCGCTTCCAACAACTGCGTGAGTCACGGGTGGCGACGGTCGCCGGGCTCGCCCGTCGTACCGGCAGCCTGAAGTTTCCGACCGGCGCCCGCGAGCGGCGGGCGCGTGACGCCGTGCTGGCGATGTTCATGAGGGCCGGCGTGGCCGCCTCCGAGGACGTCAGCCGGTACCGCCTGCAATGGCCGACGGACTCGGCCGACCCAGCTCCGTCAGCTCCTGATCGAGCAGGTCGGCCAGCCGCTCGAACCGGTCCGGGCGATCCTCCCGCGTGATTCCCCGGCTGGGCATCTCGACGGTCATCAACAGGTACAGGTGCAGGCGGTAGAGGCTGAGCCGCCGCAGAGTGGACTCGTCGAAGACCACCGGATCGGCCGAGGCGGCGCGGTAGCCGCGCAGGAACGGGTGGTCGGGGTCGTCCTCCACCCGGCGGTACAGCAGGGGTGACACGAGGTCCAGCAGCGGATCGCCGAACAGGAACCGCTCGCCGTCCACGATCCCGCGCAGGCGCAGGGCACCGGCCGGGTCGGGTTCGGCCAGCACGTTGCCGTCCCAGCCGTCGAAGTGCAGCAGCGCCGGCCGGCGTACCTGGTCCAGGACCCCGGCGTACCGCTCGGGCAGCTCCCGGATCCGCGCCGGCGAGGTGGGCAGCCGCACGTCCCAGTCCGCCGCGTCGGCGAGCAGGTCGTCGAGCATGGCGGCGAAGGCCGCACGCCACGTCGGGCCGCTCGCCCGGTCGCCGCCGTACCCGTAGTGGTCGCCGGTCACCCGGTGCAGCGCGGCGATCGCGACGCCGAAGTCGTAGCGGGCCGGGCCGTCGTCGAGCTGCTGCTCGCCCTCGGCCCATTCCCGCAGCGACCGTCCGGGCAGCAGGCCGGTGACCAGCCACTCGCCGAGGTCCGGATCGGTGCCGTGGTGCAGCAGCGGCGGTACGGGCACCTGCGGCGCGCGCGCGGCGACGAGGCGGAAGTACCGGGCTTCGGCGGCGGCGAGGCCCTGCTCGTAGCGCAGCAGCGGCGCGTCGGGTGGTGGTGCCACCTTCAACACGACCTCGCGCCCGTCGTCGAGCGCCACCCACCACACCGTCGCGAAACCGCCGCCGAGGATCGGCCCGCAGTCCACGACCCGGCGGTTCGCCCCGAAGGACGCCGCGACGAAACGTTGCACCTGATCGTGGTCCAGTGGCCGCTGGGTGCGGCTGAGCCCTTCCACCCCGTGGTCCCTTCCTCCCCGACCGTGACGCCCGACAGAGTGCCAGAGTCGTCGGTGAATTGTCGTCCTGAGTGTCCGGTGGCGACGGTTCCTAGCCGCCCGCCTGCTGCCCCGCGTGTTCGGCGGCGTGCGCCGCCGCCGCGAGGACGTCGTCCCGTTCCCGGTCGGTGCAGCCCTCGTCCTCCAGCAGGCCGATCAGCAGCACCGTCCGGGCGACGATGACCGGCGCGTCGTCGGGCACCGGGGGGCGTTCACCGAGCGCTGCCCACACCAACGCCTCGGCCAGCGCCGGCTCCACGTCGCGCCCGGTGACGTCGTAGCGTTCCCGCGCGGACGCCACGAACCGAATCACCGGCGCCCGGTCCTGCCCGGCGACGAACCGCCGCCGCACCGCCACCAGCAATGCCCCGGCGAGCAGGTCCGCGTACCGCCGCCAGTCCGCCTCGGTGAACCGCCGCAGCCGCCGTTCGTGCCCGCGCAGCCGTCCCGCCAGAAGGCCGCGCAGCGCCGCGTGCGGATCGGTCACCATCGTGTCTCCCTGATTCTCCGTCGACGTCTCCTGGTCACCAGGGCGCTCGCCAGGCGGCAGCCGTGTGCGATCTCCCCGGCGGTGGCGGTCCTCCTGGTCACGGTCGGTGCGGCGGCCAGCTCGCCGGTCAACGCCGCCACCGAGCGCTCGATGCGGCAGCCGCCGATCGCCAGCCGGGTGACGACCAGGTCCAACCGGGTGATGGCCGCCGCGAAGTGCCGGGCCGCGACCGCGTCCGCCACGATGTGGGTACGCCGGAGCCGGTCCTCGGCCGCCGCCAACCGCCACCGCGTACGGGCGGCCAGCGCGGCGGCCTGGTCGGCGTCGACCCGAGCTGCACGCAGTCCGGCGAGCACCTCACCCGCCGACGCGGTCACCGCCGATGCCCGATCAGCAGCCAGGCCGGCGTACACCAGACCGAGCGCCCGCCAACACTCGGTGACCGCGTCCTGCCAGGGCAACCTTCGGCCGGGTGGCCCCGCGCCGTGCAGGTGCGCACCAGCCCGGTCGGCGGCGGCGATCGTGGCCAACCACGCGTCGCGCAGATCGTCCACCGGGCCGCCGAAGTGCGCCAGCCGGGCCCGCGCGGCCCGCTGCTCGTCGCACGGGCCGGGCCGTCCGCAGCTGCGGCAGATCCCGGTGTACGCCTCCGTCACGTGCTCGGCGATCCTCGCCCTCGCTTCGACGACCCGCTGGCTGGCGTACGTGTACAGATCATCCCCGTTCACCGGCGGCCTCGGTGGTTCACTGCTCGGCCTCGGCGGTGGCCTTGACCAGGCGGGCGAAGAGCACGTCGGTGCACGGGTAGTCCCTGCCACAGCCGCAGACCCACCTGCGCACCACGCGCGGTGGATGGGCGAAGAGGGTGTCGTCGGCGTCCTCGACGTCCTGCTCGGACACGAGACGCTGGGCTGGAGGGTGTCGGGAGGGCGGGTCGATGGGCTGGTTGTCGGGTCGATCGGGCATCGGGTGCTCCCGTCCGGTCGTCTCCTTGCTGGTCAGGACGTTGCTCGGGCGGTACGTGCTGCCCAGTGGCGGTGCGATGGGGGCGGCGGTGCGGCGGTGCGTGTGGCGGTGCGTGTGGGGCGGCGTGCGGGCACGCCCCGGCACGCCCGGCCGGACGGGGGGACCGGCCGACCGGGCGCTTCCTGCGCGGTGGGGAAAGAACCAACTCCGGGTTTGCAGACCTGGGAGCCGGTCGTTTGGAGCTTTACACAACTAGTCACGGATAGCAAGCACGACAACACGTTACTTGTCATGGGTAGTTGGGCGTGATCGAATGGCGGGGCAGACCTGGGAGTCCATATGCCCGTCAAACCGAAGTGGGAACAGCTCGCGGATCACATCCGGGGCCAGATCGAGTCGGGAGAACTCGCGCCGGGGGACCAGTTGCCGTCCACGGTGCAGCTCAAGACTCAGCACGGCGTCTCGACGACCGTGGTTCGGCAGGCCATCTTGGTCCTGCAGACCCAGGGTTGGGTGCAGGGCGTGCACGGTCTCGGCGTGTTCGTCGCCGATCGCTGACCGTTCGACGCCCCCGGCTCGGTGAGCCCGGCGAGATCTTGGACAGTTTCCGTGCTCTGCTAACGGAAACTGTCCAAGATCTGGAGACTCCGGCCGGGTGCCTCGGCCATTCCTTGATCACTTGATGCGTACCAGTTGTCGAGGGTCGGCCCGGACTGGGCAGCATCAAGTGATCTTCGCCAGAGGGCAGCGCGGACATCCCGCACATCATGGTGGGGCGATCGAGCGGTCGCGCTGGTTGCGCGGATCTCGTACGCTCCCTTGTGGTCTCCGCCGGTGCGGTGGTGGAGGCGATGGTCGACCAGGGGGAGGGTGCGCGTGAGCGCAGCGCAGATCATCGCGAGGTTGGCGGCGGCGTCACAGAAGCTCGATGAGGCGAAGGCCAAGACCGCGGCGGCAGCACAGGACGCAGCCGAGGCGCGATCCCTGGTCGCCGGTGCGCTGGAGGGTGTCGCCGCCGGGCCGTTGGTCGGCATGATCGACGCGTACCGTCAGGCGCTGGCGCAGGCGTCCCAGGGTGGCGAACCGGCCAAGCAGCACGTCCAGGAGACGATCGCCAAGGTCCGCGCCCTGGGAAATTGACCGCGGGTGGTGGTCGCACAACCCACCGGCCACCCGCCACGGCCGGCGTGAGGCGCGAGGCCGAGAAGAACGCGAGGCTTGGATCCGACCGTTGGCGGTTCAGCGGGTGATGCGGACCTCGCCCTCGAAGCGCGGGTAGTCGCACACGTCCTGGCCGCACAGCTCGAAGCCGCTGGTGGCAAGTGCCACGCCCCGGTTGAAGGCGAAGCCGCCTTAGACGTACACCGCGCTGACGTGGATCAATGGATCGTCGAGTCTTCCGGGGACGTCCGTTCGATGATGATGACCGGGATCTCGCGGTCGGTCCCCTGCTGGTAGCGGGCGTACGTCGGGAAGACCTTCGTCATCACCGGCCACAGGCGGGCGCGTTCCTCGGTGGTCGCCGTTCGCGCGTGGGCGGCGAACCGTTCCGCCCCGACCTGGATCTCGACCCTCGGGTCGGCGCTCAGGTTCAGATACCAGGCCGGGTGCCGGGAGGCACCTCCGTTGGACGCGACCAGCAGGTAGTTGTCGCCGTCGCGCCCGTACATCAGCGCGGTGCGGCGCAGGGCGCCCGACCGGCGTCCGCGCGTGGTGAGCAGCAATGAGGGAATTCCGTGGAAGGTGCCGCCGTCGGCGCCGTCGGTCTCGACGTACCGCCGGACGTGGCTGGCGACCCAGCCGACCGGGCTGTCCTCGATCGTCTCGTGCTGCTCCTGCGCGGTCATCGCTTCGCCTCCTTCATCGGGCCTGCCCCCCCGGGGGGTGAGGGTGGGCCGCGTTGTGATGCCGGTGAGTCATCAAGATGACTCACCGGCATCAGGCTTTCACGGGACCAGGCCTCCCGTCGCGTGGGGCCGAGACCCGACGTGCGGTCAGTCGCGCGAGCGGGGCAGGCAGCACTTCTTGTACTTCGCGCCCGACCCGCACCAGCAGGCGTCGTTGCGGCCGGGCGGCCAGGCCGTCAGGCCCACCTCGTCGAGGCTGTCGGCGTACTCGTCGAGGGCTTCCTCGTCGACGGGCTCCTCGCCGGCGAACGCGGCCAGGCCCTCGACGGTGCCGGCGACGACGCCCAGGTCCGCGCCGCCCAGCCCGGCGGCGTCGGCGAGCGCGCGTTCGATCTGGGTGCGGTGCTCGTCCCACGTCTTCGGGTAGCTGTCGACAAGCGCGGGCCAGCGCGTCAGCAACGCGGTGAACTCGGCCTCCGGCCAGTACAGCAGCGTCGCGGGGCCGTCGTCGAGGGCGTCGAGGGCGTGGGTGCTCGCGGCGCGCAGCCGGTCGGCGAGGTTGTCGTACTCGTCGTGGGGGAGGCCCATCTCCTCGCGGAGGGTGTGCCGCCGCTGGGCCAGCCCGTAGATCATGGCCGCGGCCTCGTCCTGCGCGTCCTCGGACTCGTGCTGCTGGGTCCGGGTGCGTTCCAGGATCGTGTCGAGTGCCCCGGTCAGCCATTGCAGCGCCAGGTCGGCGTGGCCGGCCTCGGCCAGCTCGTCGACCAGGTACGTGGCGTTGGGGTTGGTCTCCAGCAGCGGACGCAGCTCGGTCAGCTCGGCCATGCCCTCGTCGGAGCGGCCGAGGCGCAGCAGCAGGCCGCCGCGCACCGCTCGGGCGTACGCGTCCTCGTCGGGCTGTTCGGCGATGACGCGGGTGGCCAGCGCGAGCGCGTCGGCCAGGTCACCTGCCTGATCGAGGATGTCCGCGGCGACGAGCAGCGCGTACCCGATGTCGTCGGGGTCGGCGAGGCGTCCCTCGTCGACGGCGCTCACCAGCTCGGCGACCAGCGCCGCCGGGTCCGGGCTCTTGACGCCCAGGGCGCCGATCTCCTCGATGCGGTCGGTGGTCAGCAGTTCGGGCATCGGCTCATCCTGAAAACGACAAAGGGAGCGGCCAGCGTACCCCCGAAGCACGCCGGAGCCCGGGCGGTGAACCGCCCGGGCTCCGACGTGCCAGCGAACCTCAGCGGGTCGCGGGCATGGTGGCGAACTCGCCGGCTAGCTCGGACTCGACGATCGTCGCGGTGGACGGCCGGCGGCCGGCCGACGCCCGCCGGGCGGACGGGACGGCCAGGGCCGCGAGCGCGGCGGCCAGGGCGATCGCGGTGAGGACGAGAAACCCCATCGTGAAGCCGGCTTCCCGGGGCAGGCCGCTGGCCTGCGGGTGGGCGGTGATCACGCCGCTGACCACTGCGGCGCCGATCGCGCCGCCGATGGTACGGATGTTGGCGTTCATGCCGGTCGCCACGCCGGTCTGGCTGGCGGGCACGCTGCCGACGATCAGGTTGGCCATCGACGCGAACGCCAGGCCGATGCCGAGACCGACCAGCCCACCGGCGATGGCGACCTCCCAGCGGGTGTCGTGCGCGGCGGCCAGCATCGCGGAGGCGGCCACGTTGAACGCGGCGCCGGTGGCGAGCTGTGCCTTGGCGCTGAAAACGGCCTGGAGCCGGCCGGCGACGAGACCGGCGACGAACATCGCGACGAGCATCGGCAGCATGAGCAGACCGGCCTGGCTGATGCTGGCGCCGAAGCCGTAGCCGGCGGCGGTCGGGGTCTGCACGAACTGGGGAAGGAACGCGTACACGGAGAACATCGACGCGCCGTAGAGCAGGGCTACCAGGTTGGTGGTCCACACGCCGGGCAGGCGCATCATCCGCATGTCGATCAGCGGGTTGGACGAGCGCACCTCGGCGACGAGCCAGCCGATCAGCAGCACCACGGCGAGCACCAGCAGGCCGAGCACCCGGGTGGAGGTCCAGCCCCAGGCCGCGCCCTGACTGATCGGCAGCAGCAGCGCGACCAGCCAGCCGGAGAGCAGCACCGTGGCACGCCAGTCGATCCGACCGGGCGTCCGCACCGGCGACTCGGGCACGAACCGGTACGCGGCGACCGCGGTCAGCCCGACCACGACCATCGGGATCCAGAACAGCCAGCGGTAGTCCAGCGCGGCCACGATCGGGCCGGCGAGCACGACGCCGAGGCCACCGCCAGCGGCGACGATCGCCGAGATGGCGGCGACGGCGCTGGAGACCCGCGCGGCGGGGAACTCGTCGCGGATGATGCCGAACGACAGCGGGAAGACCGCGCCGCCGATGCCCTGCACGACCCGGGCGACGATGAGCACGCCGATGTTCGGCGCGATGGCGGCCACCAGGCAGCCGAGGGCGAGGGCGGCGAGCGAGACGACGAGCATCCGCTCCTTGCCGACCATGTCGCCGACGCGTCCGAGGATCGGCGTGAAGATCGACGCGGAGAGCAGGTAGGCGGTCAGGACCCAGGTCACGGTGTTCTGCGAGGTGTGCAGGTCCTGCTGGATGGTCGGCAGCACCGGGGTGATCAACGACTGGAGCATCGCGAAGAATCCGGCGCCGGCCGCGAGCACGGTGAAGGTGAGCCGACGCGAGCTGCGTCGGGATGTCACTGACACGAGAGAAAACTCCTGATGTGGTACGGAAGGAGGTTTGTCGCCCGTCGTCGGAGGCGGGCAGGTCTGTCGGGTCCGGGCGATCGGGTGGCCAGGCGGATCGGGCGGGTCCCGAGGTAAGCTAACCGGAGGCTGCCCTCCGGCATTTCCGGAGGGGTGCCTCCACTAAGCTAGCGGAGGGGTGCCTCCGGATGCAACCGAGGTGAGGTGACGCACGTCATGACCAGCGCGGGGCAGACGCCCGAGGTCTTCGCGCAGCGGCCCAAGCGGGCCGACGCGCGACGCAACTACGACGCCCTGGTCACCGCGGCGCGCGAGGCGTTCGCCGAGAACGGCGCGGCCGCCTCCCTGGAGGACGTGGCCCGTCGGGCCGGCGTCGGCATCGGCACCCTCTACCGCAACTTCCCGACCCGCCGGCACCTGTTCGAGGCCGTCTACGTCGAGGAGGTCCGCGCGCTGAGCAACTCCGCCGCCGACCTGGCCGAGCTGCCTCCGTGGGACGCCCTGGTCGCGTGGCTGCACCGCTTCGTCGCGTACGTCGCCACGAAGCGGGCGCTCGCCGAGCAGTTGCTGCACGACTCGGAGATCTTCGCCAGTTGCCGGACGGAGATCTACGCCGCCGGCGAGCCGTTGATGCGCCGCGCGCAGGCCGCCGGCGTGGTCCGCGACGACATCGGCTTCGACGACGTGGTGCGCCTGATCAGCGGCCTCACGATGGCCCAGTTCCCCGCACCCGAGCAGCGGGACCGCGTGCTCGGCGTGGCCCTCGACGGGTTGCGCGCGACCGCTCGCTGAGCACCCGTTCAGCACCCGCCGCGCCGTCCGCGTGACCCCGTTCTCGCGCGGATCGTCGCCCGGTGTCAGCCATCCGCGCGTGCACGTGGAACACCGCCGCCGTCGCTGGCCGTCGTTGGCCGTCGCTGCGGCGTGGTCGGCGGGTGTCCGGTGTGGAGCGAGAACGAATTGCCGCTTTGTGCCTTCGGTGGGACAACGGGTTACCCGCGCGTAACAAGTGATTGACGTTTCTAAATTGTTGCGGGCATGATCGTCGCACGGTCGACCGGACACCCCCACCCACCTGCCCGCTTCGCCGGGTGCCTCCCCCCGGAGGTGCAGCCATGCTGCTCCGAAAGACCGTCCTCGTCGTGTCCCTGGCCACCGCCGCGTTGCTGGCGTCCGCCGGCACCGCGACCGCCGCCACCCCCGCCACCCCTGCTTCCACCGCCCCGGCTCCCACCGCCGCCTTCGCGGCCGCTGCCGCGGCCAACCCGGTCATCGTGGTCGGCGGCCTCAGCGGCGTCGCCGTGGCGTACGAGCCCATCGCCGCCCGGCTGCGCGCCGACGGCTACCGCACCTTCATCTACCAGCTGCCCGGGTTGGGCCTCGGTGACATCCCCGCCTCGGCCCGCGCGTTCGCCGGCTTCGTGGAGCAGGTGCGCGCCAGCACCGGCGCGGCGACAGTCGACCTCGTCGCCCACTCCGAGGGCGGCCTGGTCAGCCGTTACTACCTCAAGCGCCTGGGCGGCGCCGCCAGCGTCGGCCGGTACGTCAGTCTGGGCACACCCCAGTACGGCACGTACGTCGCCAACATCGTGGCGTTTCTCGGCCTTGGCAGCTGCGCCGGCGTCGTGGCCTGCCAACAGATGACCATCGGTTCGGCGTTTCTCGCCGACCTGAACGCCGGGGACGACACCCCGGGGTCGGTGCGCTACACCACTGTTCGCACACTCCAGGACGAGCTGGTGCGTCCGACCGGCAACGCCGCCGTCAACGACGGGGCGACGAACGTCCTCATCCAGGCGTACTGCCCGCTGCGGGTGGTCGGGCACCTCGGCCTGGTGCTCGACGGGACCGCGTACACCATCGTGCGCGGCGCCCTGACCGACGGCCCGGTGCGACCCAACTGCCTCGCGGTCTGAACGCCGTGCGGGTGGTCCCGGCCGGGACCACCCCCACGGCCGTGGCGCGCCCTGCTCAGCAACCCTGGCTAACCGCCGCCAACACGACGGCGGTGATCCCCACCACGGCCCCCGCCA
>NZ_JBNCKQ010000005.1:475405-549378 GCF_049841615.1 Micromonospora sp. DT63
CGCTTCACCCTACTCCTCCCTCCCCGTTGTTTTTTTTGCTCCGGGGGGGGGGGGGGGCGCCCCCCCCCCCCCCCCCCCCCACGGCCGTGGCTCGCCTTGCTCAGCTCGCCTTGCTCAGCGCCTCGAACTCGTCGTCGGTGAGCCGCACATCGGCCGCGGCCACGTTCTCCTCCAGGTGCGCCACCGAGGACGTGCCGGGGATCGGCAGCATCACCGGCGAGCGGCGCAGCAGCCAGGCCAGCGCGAGCTGCGCGGGCGACGCGCCGTGCTCGGTGGAGATCGCGTCCAGCGGGCCGCCCGGCCGGGCCAGCTCGCCGGTGGCGATCGGGAACCACGGGATGAACGCGAGGTCGTTGCGCTCGCAGTACTCCAGGACGTCCTCGGCGCTGCGGTTGGCGAGGTTGTAGAGGTTCTGCACCGAGGCGATCGTGGTGATCGCGCGGGCCTGCTCGATCTGCTCGACGCTCACCTCGGACAGCCCGATGTGGCGGATCTTGCCCTCCTGCTGCAACAGGGCCAGCTCACCCAACTGGTCCGCCAGCGGCACCTGCGGGTCGATCCGGTGCAGCTGGTAGAGCGGGATGCTGTCCAGACCCAGGTGCCGCAGGCTCAGCTCACACTGCTGACGCAGGTACTCCGGCCGGCCCACCGGCCGCCAGTCGCCCGGCCCGGAACGGGTCAACCCGGCCTTGGTCGCGATGACCAGGTCGTCGGCGTACGGGTGCAGAGCCTCGCGGATCAGCAGCTCGGACACGAACGGGCCGTACGAGTCGGCGGTGTCGATGAACGTCACGCCCATCTCGACAGCCCGGCGCAGCACCCGCAGCGCCTCGGCCGGGTCCTTCGGATCACCCCACACGCCCGGCCCGGTGATCTGCATCGCCCCGTAACCGAGCCGGTTGACCGTGACGTCGCCCCCGATCCGGTACGTGCCGGACGCCTTCGCGGGCTGCTTGCTGATGTCGGTGGCCATACGCGAATCCCCAATCGTCTTCGTCGCGGCGGGCGAGACGGACAACCCACCACCTCGTGATCATCCCCCCGGAGCCGGCCATCATGCCGCCGCCCGCCCGATTGTGTGCGCCGACACGGCAGCACGCGATCACTGTCGGCCTGCCACTAGCGCCCGTCCTGTCCGGTCTGCTACGCCTGATCCGAGTCGGCGCGGCCGGCCGGGGGAGGCGCGATGTGGCGACGGTTCAGACCCGACCCGGTCGGTCGCCTGCGGGAGCGGCTGGACCGCTTCGACGCCACCCGCGACCATCGCGCGGTCCTCGACTCCGGAGCGATCCGCGACGCCGAGGCCGTCGTCGACCTGGTGACGGCGACGCCGACGGACGGGCCGCTGCCCGAGCGGGTCGCCGAGGGCGTGTTCCTCCTGGCCCGCCTGCACTGGTACCGGTACCAACTGCTGCCCCCGGGCGAGGACGCCGACGACCTCGCTCAGGCCGTCGGGCTCACCCGGTTCCTGCTGCGCTTCGCCCCGCAGCGGGTGTCGCCGGCGATGCTGGCGCTGCTGCACGCACACCGACCGCCCGATGACGACGCCCCACCCGCCGACACGCCGCCGGCCCGGTCCGGCCCGCGGTCCGCCGGGCCGGGCGCCGACGCCGCCGGCGCCCGCTACGTCGAGGCCGTCATGCTGATGGCCGCCGCCGAGACCAGCCGCGACTACCGGGCGGCCGACCAGGCCGAATCGCTGCTGCGCCAGGCCCTCGACGGTACGCCGGTCGGTGCGCCGGAGCGGCTGCACTACCTGTCCGCCCTCGGCAAGGTCCACCGTGACCAGTTCCAGCACCTCGGCCGACGGCCGGCGCTCCCGGCAGCCGTGACGGCGCACCGGGAGAGCCTGGAGGCCACCGGCCTCGGCGACCCGCAACGCCCCGTGCGGCTGTTCAACCTCGGCAACGTCCTGGGCGACACGTACGAGGTCGAGCGCGACCCGGCGGCGCTGGACGAGTCGATCACCGTGCTGCGCGACGCGGCCCGGGCCGCCGCCACGGGCACACCGGTGCGCACGATGGCGCGGATGAACCTCGGCCAGCGGCTGCGCGACAGGTGGCGTCTGCACCGGCGCCCGGGTGACCTCGACGAGGCGGTCGACGCCTTCGCCGCAGCGCGGGGCAGTGCCGATCCCCGGGTCGCCGCGCTGCACGGCGCGGCGCTCGCCGAGCGGTTCCTGCGCGACCGGACGCCCGCCGACCGGGACTCCGCAATCGAGGCGTACCGGTCGGCGCTGACCGGGTTCGGTGGGCTCGACCCGGAGCTGGCCGGCACCGCCCAGGTGGGGCTCGCCACCCTGCTCGCGGACCGGCACCAGGTGACCGCCGATCCGGTCGACCTCGACGCGGCGATCGACGCGTACCGGGCCGCCGCCGGTTCCGGTGCGACACCCGGCGGGACGGATCGCGAGGAGCTGCGCCACGCCCTGGCCGGTCTCCTGGCGAAACGGTACGAGGTGCGCCAGCGGGCCGACGACGTCACCGAGGCGGTACGGGTGCTGCGCGCCGGCGTGGCCGCCGCCGAGGACTCCGGCCAACGGGCGCGTCGGCTCGCCGACCTCGGCTACGCGCTCGCGCTCGGCCACGCCGACCTCGGTGGGGTGAGCGCGCTGCGCGCCGCACGGGACGCGCTGACCGAGGCCGAACGCCTGCTTCCCCGTACCGACCCGCTGCGTCACCACGTGCTCAACAACCTCGGCAACACCCTGCGCGAACTCTCCGACCTGGCCGGCGAGCCGGCGCTGCTGGAGCCGGCAGTGGTCGCGCTGCGCTCGGCAGTGGCCGCCGCCGGACCGGACGCCGCGTCCCTGCCCCGGTACCGCTCGAACCTGGGCCTCGTGCTGCAGGCGCTGTTCGCCTCGACCCAGGACCTGGCGA
This sequence comes from Micromonospora sp. DT63, assembly GCF_049841615.1. NCBI lineage: Bacteria > Bacillati > Actinomycetota > Actinomycetes > Micromonosporales > Micromonosporaceae > Micromonospora > Micromonospora sp. DT63. Next base: position 478,285 of record NZ_JBNCKQ010000005.1, read on the forward strand.
CCCTGACCGAGGCGATCCAGGTGCTGGCGCAGGTGATCGACACGACGCCACCCGGGCACCCGGACCGGTTGCCGGCGCTGACCAACTACGGGGCCGCCCTGAATCGCCGGGTCGAACTCTTCCTCGACGGCGCGCTGCCCGCCGGCGGCGGGCCCGCCGACCAGGTCGCGGCCGGCGTCGCCCGGGACTCCGACGCCGCGGTCGTCGCCCTGCGCGAGGCCGCCGAGCTGGCCGAACAGGAGGCCGCCCCCACGGAGTACGTCCAGACGCTCGGCACCCACGCGCTGGCCCACCTGCTGCGGCACCGGCTGCACGACGACCTGCCGGCGCTCGACACGGCGATTCGACTGCTGCGGCGACTCAGCGAGCGGCAGTCGCTCGGCGCGGACCGCTACCGGATCCTCACCAACCTCGCCAACGCCCTGCTGCTGCGCTTCCGCGCCGGTCCCGCCGACGCCGACGCCACAGCGATGCTGGCCGCGTACCGGGGAGCGGTCGACGAACTGGCCGCCGAGCACCCGGCCCGCGCGATGTGTCTGAGCAATCTCGCCACCGCGCTGGAGGCGGTGGCCGACTCCGCCCCCTCCGATCCCGGCATCGCCGCCGCGACGGCTGCCGCCGGCGTGGGCGGGTCCGACCTGCTCGCCGAGGCGGCGGTCGCGCTGCGCGCCGCCGCCGACGTCGAGGCCGCCCCGTCGCTGCTGCGGGCGGTGGCCGCCAGCAGGTACGCGGCCCACGTCGCCCGGGCCGGCGACCTTGCGGCCGCGCTCGACGGGTACGCCACCGCGATCGAGTTGATCGACCTGGTGGCCTGGCACGGCATGGACCCCGACGACCAGACCCGCCTGCTTGGGCGTTTCCCCGGGCTGGCCAGCGACGCCGCCGCGGTAGCCATCGCCCTCGACAACCCGCGGCGCGCGGTCGAGCTGCTGGAGTACGGCCGTGGGGTCCTGCTGACCCGCGCCCACGACGCGGGCGCCGACCTGGCCGCGCTGCGCGCGCAGGCCCCCCGGCTGGCCGCCCGACTCGCCGAAATCCAGGAAGCCCTCGACGACTTCCCCACGCTGACGGGGGCAGCATCGGCGGCGGGGCTGACAGCGACCGCCGGACCGAGCCCCGAGCAGCGGTACGACCTCGCCACCCGCCGTCGCCAGCTGCTGACCGAGATCCGCGACCGGCCCGGCTTCGCCGACTTCCTCCGCCCACCGCCCTTCGACGAGCTGGCCCGGGCCGCCGCCGACGGCCCGGTGGTGCTGGTCAACGTGGCAGCCCGACGTTGCGACGCGCTGGTCGTCGCCGAGGGCCGGGTCAGCGTGGTGCCGCTGGAGGAGCTGACCCTGGACGAGCTGGTCGTCCGGACGGCGACCTTCCTGGCGGCGATCGCGCTGCTCACCGAGCCGGCGCCGCCGGACGTCCCGCAGCCGCAGGTACAGCGTCGTCGGTCGGCGGCCCGCGTCGAGGTCGCCCAGACACTGGACTGGCTGTGGCGGGTCGTCGCCCGACCCGTACTCGACAGGCCTCCATCCACCCCGCCGCCGTCGGACGCCGAACCGGCTCCCGTGCCGTCGTCGCCGGACGCCGACGCGGCCCCCGTGCCGTCGTCCGGCGGCGGGGCGGTGGGGCAGTGGCCCCGGTTGTGGTGGTGTCCCACCGGGGTGCTCACGCTGCTGCCGCTGCACGCGGCCGGCCCGATCGACTGTGGCGACGGGGTGCTGGACCGGGTGGTCCCGTCGTACACGGCGTCGCTGCGGGCGCTTGCACACGCGCGCCGGGGCGTCCCGGCCCGGCCCGAACCTGTCGACTCGACGGTGTTCGTCGGCATGCCCCGGACGCCCGGCCTCGCCGACCTGCCCGGCGTCGCGCGGGAGGAGGAGATCGTGCGTCAGCACGTGCCTCGGGTTCGCGCACTGCTCGGCCCGGTGGCCACCCCGGCGACAGTGCTCGCCGCCCTGCCCGACCAGCCGGTCGCCCACCTGTCCTGTCACGGCACGCAGGACCTGCGCGCCCCGGCCTGGGGTCGGCTGGAGCTGGCCGGCGGCGCGCTGCACGTCCGGGACCTGTGGCGACCCGCCGGCAACCCGGCGGCGCTGGCGGTGCTCTCGGCCTGCGAGACGGTACGCGGTGGGGCGACCCTGCCCGACGAGGCGCTCACGCTCGGCACGGCCTTCCAACTGGTCGGCTTCCGGCAGGTCATCGGCGCGCTGTGGTCCATCTCGGACACGCTGACCGTGCGGCTCTGCAAGGACCTGTACGACGGGTTGTCCGTGCCCGGAGGGATCGCGCCGGACCGCGCGGCCGTGGCCCTGCACGCGGCGGTCCGCCACCTACGCGAGGCCCTGCCGGATCGCCCCGACACCTGGGCCGGCTACGCCCACCTCGGCCCCTGACGGTCGCCCGACGGCTGGGGAGCTGACGGCGGGGGAGGACTGGCGGGCGGGGGCGTACCAGGTCACGCCGACGGCCGCGACCAGCAGCGCGGTGCAGAGCAGCACCAGCCCCACGCCGATCCGCAGAGACCGGACCGCCGCCAGGGCCTCCAGGTGGTCGCCGAGCGGGGCCGGCGGCAGCGCCGCCACCGGGGTCACCCGCAACCGGCCGTGCGCCGCGCGGAGCAGCGCGAGCGCTCCGGCAACGCCCGCCGCCAGCGCGGCGAGCAGCAGGATCCCGACCAGCGCGCCCCAGCCCGCCGCGAGCGTGGTCACGTCGGTGCGGCCCCGGATCAGGCTGAACCCGACCAGCGCCACCAGCAGGCCGCCCAGCCCGTTGCGCCAGGCCACCGCCGCCGCACGGACGCGCTCCAGCTCGCCGCGCAGCAGGCCGGCCAGCTGCTGGGCCCGGTGCAGGTCGGCGACGGTCGCGGGCGGCCCCGGACGAAGCCGGATCACGCCTCGACCTCCAGCCACAGCGTCCAGTACGCCCCACAGCCACGCAGCCCGGCGGGACGCCCCGGGTGCTCGGCCTCGCACTCGCACAGCAGCGTCCGGTAACCGGGATCGGAGGCGGCGGCGTCCTTGCGGTACACCTCGTCGACGAGCGTCGTGGTGCTCGGGTGGCCGCACCGGGGGCACCGCCCACTGAGCACCACCGCGAACTCGAATTCCTGCGTCCGGAAGTCCGCCGCGGCCTGCGCGGCGTACGCCTCGTCGGTCACCTCGGCGTACGGCAGCGGGCTCGACACCGGCTCGTCGTCGCGCATCCCGACCTCCCACCACCGACACCCGGACCGTCCACCGTAGTCGGTGCCGGCACCCGGGCCGACCGACCTCGCCGGGGCGCCGCCGCGCCGGGATCCCGGCCCGGCGAGGCGGCGGAATGCCGGCCGTTCCCACCCCCACCGACCGTGGCCGTGCCGCCGTCGAGGCGTGGACTGACCGGGGGCAGTTGCGCGGAGCGACAGGTACCGCACTCGTCGGCGTGCGACGCTGGGCGCGTGCCGGTGACGCCGGCTCGGGCGGCCGGCCCGGTGCGTGCCGGCGCGACGGCGGAGGGAGCACCATGGCGGGAGTGCCGCAGGTCGACTTCGCGCTCGACACGTACGAGTGCATCGTGATCTATCCCGGCGCGGCCGGACGGGCCCTGCCCCCGGAGACCGTGCAGCGGTTGCAGGCCGAGCACACCGAGCACATGCAGGCGTTGCAGCGCAGCGGGATCATCCTCGTCGCCGGCTCGGTGGACGGCCCGGCCCGCGAGCCGGAGCCGCCGATCGGCTTCGGGCTGGCCCGCACGGGCAGCGTCGACGACGTACGCAGCGTGCTGGAGGCCGACCCGGCGGTGCAGGCCGGCCTCTACCGGGTGGATGTGCTGACCTTCCTCTGCCCGGCCGGCTCGTTGGAGTTTCCGCTGGTCAAGGCCGAGAGCTGACGGTCGGTCCAGCGACGGGTGTCGTGATGGTGACGGCGGTGTGGCCTGCGCCGGTGCTACGGTCGCGCGCACCGAGGCCCGCGGTCGCGGCGCACCCGGCGTCATCGGCCGGGCCCGGTCGAGGAGACGCCATGAGCTCCGCCGCCACCGCCGATGTCGCATCCGCTGCCGCGCGGCTGCGTGCCCTGCTCGGTGACCGCCTCCACGAGCCGGGCGAACCCGGGTTCGACACCGCCACCCGCCTGTGGAACGCCGCCGTCGACAGTCAGCCCGCCCTGGTCGCCCACTGCCTGGACGCCGACGAGGTGGCCGCGGCGGTCCGCGTCGCCGCCCGGTGCCACCTGCCGGTGTCGGTCCGCTCCGGTGGGCACGACTGGGCGGGCCGGGCACTGCGCGACGGGGGCCTGGTGCTCGACCTGACCGGCCTGCGGGCCGTCCGGGTCGATCCGGACCGGTGCACGGTGACGGTGGCCGGCGGTGCCAGCGCCGCCGACCTGCTCGCCGCCGCCGCCCCGTACGACCTGGTGGTGCCCACGGGTGTGGTCCGCGACGTGGGCATGGCCGGGCTGACCCTGGCCGGCGGGTACGGCCCGCTCGGCGGGCGGTTCGGCCTGGCCCTGGACAACCTGCTCGGCGCGGAGGTCGTCCTCGCCGACGGTCGTCGGGTCACCGCCGACCCGCGCCACGACGCGGAGCTGTACTGGGCGCTGCGCGGCGGCGGTGGCAACGTCGGCGTGGTCACCGAGCTGCGGTACCGGGCGCACCGGCTGCCGGCCGTGCTCGCTGGCATGATCATGTTCGCGCTGGCCGAGGCGCCGGCCGTGCTGCGCGGCTACGCGGCACTGCTCGCCGACGCCCCGGACGAGTTGACAGTCATGGCCGGCTTCCTGCCCGGCCCGGCCGGCGAACCGGTGGTCTTCGTGTGCCCCTTCTACAGCGGCCCGGACCTGGACGCCGGCCGCCCGTGGCTGGACCGGCTGCGGGCGCTGGGCACCCCGCTGGTCGACCAGGTCGACCCGCTGCCGTACGCGGACGCGTTGCGGATGTTCGACGGCGGAATGGTCGACGGTAACCACTACCTGCTGCGTACCCGCTGGCTGCCAACGCTCGCCGACGGCGCGGTGGACGCGCTGGTCGACGCCGCCCGGCAGGTCACCTCGCCGTTCTCCGCGCTGGCCCTGCACCACTTCCACGGCGCGGCCACCCGGGTCCGGCTCGGCGACACGGCGTTCGGCCTGCGCGCCGAGCACCTGCTGACCGAGATCATCGCGGCGTGGGCCCCCGGCGGGGAGGTCGCACCGCACCTCGCGTGGGCCGAGCGGACGTCGGAGGCGCTCGCCCCGCTCGCCCTGCCCGGGGGCTACCCGAACCTGCTCGCCCCGACCGAGACCGAACGGGTCCGGCTCGCGTACGGCGCGAACTGGGCACGTCTGCGCCGGGCCAAGCGGCACTACGACCCTCGTGACCTGCTCACCGCCGTGCCCACGCTGCCCCCGTCGGAGCACCCGGAGTGAGCGCGCGCCGGGAGCGCCCCGACACCGCCCGCCACGACAGGCGTACGATTCCCGGCGCGCGGTCGCCGTTGCCCGTCGCCACAACGTTCCCGGTGCGGTTCCGCCCGCCGGTCCGACGCGCACCGCGCGTTGTTGGACACCTGTTCCGCTGCCTGCAAGGGGTCGGCCCCGAGTCCGACCTGAAGGAGAGACTAGCCTGATGGGCGTGACACGCCGCGCGAAGATCGTCTGCACTCTTGGTCCCGCCACCTCGTCCCCGGAGCGCATCCGGGGCCTCGTCGAGGCCGGTATGAACGTGGCGAGGCTCAACTTCAGCCACGGCAGCCACGCCGACCACGAGGCGGTCTACCGACTGGTCCGGGAGGCATCCGAGGCGTCCGGTAAGCCGGTGGCCGTCCTCGCCGACCTGCAGGGGCCCAAGATCCGGCTCGGCCGGTTCGCCGACGGCCCGCACGAGTGGCGCACCGGCGACTCCGTCGTGATCACCGGTGACGACATCCTCGGCACCAAGGAGCGGGTCTCCTGCACCTACCGCAAGCTGCCGCAGGAGGTGAAGCCCGGTGACCGCCTGCTGATCGACGACGGTCGGGTCGCGGTGGAGGTCACCGACGTCACCGGCAACGACATCCGCTGCCTGGTCACCGAGGGCGGCCCGGTCTCCAACAACAAGGGCGTGTCGCTGCCCAACGTGGCGGTCAGCGTGCCCGCCATGTCGGACAAGGACGCCGAGGACCTGCGTTTCTCCCTGGGGCTCGGCGTCGACCTGGTCGCGCTGTCCTTCGTGCGCTCGGCGGAGGACATCAAGCTCGTCCACAACATCATGGCCGAAGAGGGCGTGTTCCGGCCGGTGCTGGCCAAGGTCGAGAAGCCGGAGGCCGTGGACCACCTGGAGGCCATCGTGCTGGCCTTCGACGGTGTCATGGTCGCCCGGGGCGACCTCGGCGTGGAGATGCCGCTGGACGAGGTCCCGCTGGTGCAGAAGCGGGCCGTGCAGCTGTGCCGGGAGAACGCCAAGCCGGTCATCGTGGCCACCCAGATGCTCGACTCCATGATCGAGAATTCCCGCCCCACCCGGGCGGAAGCCTCCGACGTGGCCAACGCGGTGCTCGACGGCGCGGACGCGGTGATGCTCTCCGGCGAGACCAGCGTCGGCAAGTACCCGGTGCTGACCGTCAGCACCATGGCCAAGATCGTGACGACCACCGAGGCCGGTTCGATCGGCGTGCCGCGCCTGCAGCACGACCCGCGTACCCACGGCGGCGCGCTCACCGTGGCCGCCTCGTCGATCGCCCGGGCCATCAACGCCAAGGCGCTCGTCGCCTTCTCGCAGACCGGCGACACCGTCCGGCGGCTCTCCCGCCTGCACTGCGACCTGCCGCTGCTGGCGTTCACCCCGGTTCCCGAGGTGCGTGACCAGCTCGCCCTGACCTGGGGCGTGGAGACCTTCCTCATGCCTTTCGTGCAGCACACCGACGACATGTTCCGCCAGGTCGACCAGGCGCTGCTCGGCCTCGACCGGGCCAACCCCGGTGACTACGTGGTGATCGTGGCGGGCAGCCCGCCCGGCACCCCCGGCTCGACCAACACGCTGCGCGTCCACCAGCTCGGCTCGCTGGTCGACGCCGCGTCGGCGCGGGCGCTGCAGTGAGCGACGGTCGGGTCGCGGTCGGCCAGGCAGCCGTCGACCAGCTGCTGGAAGTGCTGGACCTCGACCCGACCGGGGAGATGACCTTCCGGGGGATGAGCCCCCCGGTCGGTCCACAACGGGTGTACGGCGGCCAGGTTGCCGGTCAGGCACTGGTCGCCGCCGGCCGCACGGTGGACCCGGAGCGGTTCGTGCACTCGCTGCACGGCTACTTCGTCCGCCCCGGCGACCCGGTCGAGCCGATCGAGTACCAGGTGGAGAACATCCGCGACGGCAGGTCCTTCTCGGTGCGCCGGGCGGTCGCCCTCCAGCACGACAAGCCGATCTTCTTCATGTCGGCGTCGTTCCAGCGGACCGAGGAGGGGCTGGACCACCAGGCTCCCGCGCCGCTGGACGTGCCCGCCCCGCAGGACGTGCCGACGATGTCCGACCGGCTCTCCCGCTATCCCGAGCGTCTGGGCATCTGGGGGCAGATCCCCCGCCCGATCGACGTGCGTTACGTGGGGGAGCCCGGCTGGGTGCGCCCCGGCGACCGGCCCGCCGACCCGCACCAGCGGGTCTGGATGCGCATCGACGGCAAGCTGCCCGACGACCCGCTGCTGCACGCGTGCGCGCTCACGTACGCCTCGGACCTCACCCTGCTCGACTCGGTGCTCTCCGTGCACGGTGAGGTGTGGGGGCCGGGCGGTGTGGTCGGCGCGAGCCTGGACCACGCGCTGTGGTTCCACCGGCCGTTCCGCGCCGACGAGTGGTTCCTCTACGACTGCTGGAGCCCGTCGGCGTCCGGCGCGCGAGGGCTGGCCACCGGCCGGATGTTCACCACCGACGGCCGGCAGATCGCCAGCGCCGTGCAGGAGGGTCTGCTGCGCCGCGTCGGAGCCTGATCCGCCGTTGCTGTCCCGCGTGATCCGCAGTTGCTGTCCCGCCTGATCCCCCGGCGCTGTCACGCCTCCAGGATGGCCTCGCCGGCGATTTCGATCTGCACGGTCTTGCCGACCAGAACGCCGCCGCTCTCCAGCGCGACATTCCAGAGCAGGCCGTAGTCCTCCCGGTTGATCTCGGCGGTCGCGCTGAATCCGAAGATGTTCTGTCCGTACGGATCACGCCGGGCACCGCCGAAATTAACCTGAAGGTCCACCGCGCGGGTGATCCCCTTTACCGTCAACTCGCCGGTGAGCACGAATCGATTGGCCTCGGACTGCGGCGGGGGATTGTGACTTCTGCCTCGTCCGCCGAGTCGGTGGTTTCGCAGACGGGCCCAGTAGAAAATCGGGTCCTCGTTGCTCTGCCAGTTAATGCCCGTGCTTCGATATTCGAGCGTGGGATAACTCTCCACATCGAGGAAGTCGGCGCTTTTGAGATGCGTGTCCCGGTCGACGCTCCCGGTGGAGATGCTGGCCGCCGCGATGGTGGCGGTCACCCCGGAGCGCAGCGGATCCTCCGCCACGAAGATCTCCGCACTCGCCTCGGCGAACTCGCCCCGCACCGGGCTCACCATCATGTGGCGGGACAGGAAACCGATCCGCTTGTGCGCCTGATCGAGGCGATAGGTGCCGGCGATCGGGATGGTCATGCCATCCCAGGTGCGTGTGGCGACATCGGTCATCGTGTTGCCTTCCCCCCGGGTGGATCCGGGTGTTTATCAATGTCCTGCCCGAGCCGGGGTAACCGGTCCCGCAGTCATACCGCCCGCCCAGCATAAGGACGCTCCGAATCGGCATTCCGGGCCCCACCGGGTGATGGATCACGGCGTACGACGTTATTGGCTATTCGTCGATGCGTGACCGATCGGCCGAGGGTCGCCGAACCGGCAGGATGACCTGCGGGCTAACCTTGCCGGCATGCGTCTCTCCGCCCGGGTCGACTACGCCCTCCGCGCGGCCGCCGAGCTCGCCGCGACGGCCAGTGGCCCCGGGCGGGGGCGGCCGGTCACCGCCGACCAGATCGCGCGTGCGCAGGAGATCCCGCCGAAGTTCCTGGAGAGCATCCTGCTGCAACTGCGTCGGGGTGGCATCGTGCACGCCCAGCGCGGCCCGGAGGGCGGCTACTGGTTGGCCCGCCCGGCCGAGGAGATCTCCCTCGCGGAGGTGATCCGGGTGATCGACGGGCCGCTCGCGCACGTCCGGGGGCAGCGCCCCGAACAGCTCGGCTACCACGGTCCGGCCCGTGCCCTGCAGGAGGTCTGGATCGCGCTGCGCGCCAGTGAGCGGGAGATCCTCGAACTGGTAAGCGTCGCCGACGTGGCCGCCGGCACGTTGCCGCCGCGGGTCACCGAGCTGGTCGCCGACCCCCGCGCCTGGATCTGAGCCTGCGCCCGGTCTGAGCGCGCGTTTGGTCTGAGCCTGCCTCCGGTCTGAGCCTGCGCCCGGTCTGCGCCTGCGCGGGTTTGTGCCCGCGTCCGGTCTGAGCGCGCGTCCGGTCTGAGCCTGCGCGGGTTTGTGCCCGCGTCCGGTCTGAGCCCGCGTCCGGTCTGAGCCTGCGCGGGTCTGAGCCCGCGCCCGGTCTGAGCGCGCGTCCGGTCTGAGCCCGCGTCCGGTCTGAGCCTGCGCGGGTCTGAGCCCGCGCCCGGTCTAAGCCCGCGGGGGTTTGTGCCCGCGCGGTTCTGAGCCCGCGCTTCGCTCTATGCCGGCGCGGCTTCGCGAGATCTTGGACAGTTTCCGTTCGCGTCGAACGGAAACTGTCCAAGATCTTGCCGTGGTGGTGCGTGCGCGGTCGCTGCGCCCGGCGCGGGGGCGCGTCCGGGCGGTTGGTCTGCGGGGATGCGTGGCAGTGCCGGGGTACGTCGCCCGCTGGTCCGGCCGGGCTGCGCCGCGCGGTGGCGTCCCATCCCCCGGTCGGGGGCTTGACCCGTGCTGTCCAGTGGCGCATTGTCGACCAAGTCGATAGGAGATACCGAAAAGTCAGGGGGCGCTCGTGCGCAAGCTACTGGTCCTCGCTCTGGTCGGGCTCGTCGCGCAGTTGATCGATGGTTCGCTCGGTATGGCGTACGGGTTGACCTCGTCCACGTTGCTGCTGGTCGTCGGGGTCGCTCCCGCCGCCGCCTCGGCGTCGGTGCACCTGGCCGAGATCGGCACCACGCTCGCGGCCGGGGTCGCGCACTGGCGGTTCGGCAACGTCGACTGGCGGGTGGTGACCCGCATCGCCCTGCCGGGCGCGATCGGCGCGTTCGCCGGCGCCACCCTGCTCAGCTCGATCTCCACCGAGTCGGCCGCACCGTGGATGGCCGCCATCCTCTTCACCCTCGGCGCGTACCTGCTGGTGCGCTTCGCCCGACCGCTGCGAACCGGCCGGGCCGGCGGGCGGCTGCGCGGCCGCTTCCTCGGCCCCCTGGGCCTGGTCGCCGGCTTCGTCGATGCGACAGGCGGCGGCGGGTGGGGCCCGGTCGCCACCCCGGCGCTGCTGGTCTCCGGTCGCATGGAGCCCCGCAAGGTGATCGGCTCGGTCGACACCGCCGAGTTCGTCGTGGCCGGCGCCGCGAGCGTCGGGTTCCTGATCGGGCTGGGCACGGAGGGGTTCCTGCTCCCCACCGTCGTGGCCCTGCTGATCGGCGGGCTGATCGCCGCCCCGCTGGCCGCCTGGCTGGTGCGCATCGTGCCCGCCCAACTGCTGGGCGCGGCGGTCGGTGGCGTGATCGTGCTGAGCAACGCCCGCACCCTGATCCGGTCCGCCGGGCTGGACGGCCCGCTCCGCCCCACCCTGTACGCCCTGCTGGCCGTCGGTTGGCTGACCGCGCTCGTCTTCGCCGTGCGTGCCCTGCGCCGCACCCGCCGAGCCCGCGCCACCGTCGCGACCGCGACTACCACCGCCGCGACCGCCGCGACCGCGACTACCACCGTTGCGACCGCGACCGCCGCCACCCTCGCGACCGCGACTACCACCGTCGCCGGAGCGTCGGCGGTTTCTCAGCCGGCTCCGTTTCGGCCGGGTGCTGTCGTTTCGGGCGTCGCAGTAGCCGGTGCTGTCGGCGACGGCACGCCGGCCGGTCTCACCGTCGTCGGAACGCCAGCCCCGCGCTGATCCGGCTGCCGGATCGGAGCGGCCCCGCCCTGACCCGCGCCGCCACGCCGGCCGGGTTGCGGCTTTCCTGCCGGTGTCATGGCGGGAGATCGACTGCGGATCGCCGATCTGGCGGTGTCCCCGGGCCGTTATGCCGCCACATCGGCGACCTGGAGTTGACCAACGGCGCCCGCGCAGTCAGCGGCCTGCCGGACCGGCAGGGACGCTCGCGCGGTCAGCCGGCACCCGCGCGGTAAGCCGGCACGCGCGCGGTAAGCCGGGACGGGCGCGGTAAGCCGGGACGGGCGCGGTAAGCCGGGACGCGCGCGGTAAGCCGGGACGGGCGCGGTAAGCCGGGACGCGCGCGGTAAGCCGGGACGCGCGCGGTAAGCCGGGACGCGCGCGGTAAGCCGGGACGCGCGCGGTCAGCCGGGACGCGCGCGGTAAGCCGGGACGCGCGCGGTCAGCCGGCGCTAGCGTGGTCAGGGCGTCAGCAGCTTGTCCGCCGCCTCGGCGAGGAGCGTCCACGCCTCGTCGACGTGCGCCTCGACGGTCTGCGGTGCCCCGACGGCCAGCCGCAGCGTGTACCGGCCGGCCACGCGGGTGTGGGTCAGGTGGACGCGTCCGGTGCCGTTGACCTGGGCCAGCAGCTCGGCGTTGGTGTCGTCGTCGGCGCGCAGCCGGAAGCAGACCAGCGAGAACGGGTGCGCCGCGGCCAGCTCGAACCGGTCGTCGGCGCGGACCCGGTCGGCGAACCGGGCGGCCAGCGCCACGCCGGAGCGGATGTGCGCCCGTAGCCCCTCGACGCCGTACCAGCGCAGCACGAACCACAGCTTCAGGGCCCGGAAGCGGCGGCCCAGGGGCACCTGCCAGTCCCGGTAGTCGATCACCGCCCCGGACTCGGAGGCTGCGTTGCGCAGGAACTCCGGGAGCACGGTCAGCGCTTCGATCAGCTCGGCGCGGTCGGCCACCCAGAACGCGTCGCAGTCGAAGCCGGTGAGCAGCCACTTGTGCGGGTCGAAACAGTAGGAGTCCGCGTACTCCAGGCCGGCGTGTGACCAGCGCAGCTCGGGGCAGACGGCGGCGGCGCCCGCGTACGCCGCGTCGACGTGCAGCCAGATCCCGTACTCGGCGCAGATCGCCCCGATCTCGGGCAGCGGATCGACGGCGGTGGTGGAGGTGGTGCCGATGGTGGCGACGACGATGGCGGGTACGTTCCCGGCGGCCAGATCCGCCTCGATCGCGGCCCGCAGCGCGTCGGGGCGCAGCGCCTGGGTGTCCGGGTCCACGTCGATCGGCCGGATCCCGTCGCCGCCCAAGCCGGCGATCCGTACGGCCTTCTCGATCGAGGAGTGCCCGTGCACTGAGGTGTACGCGCGGTAGCGCCGGTCGATGCCGGTGACGCGCCAGCGACCCGCGCTGGCGCGGTGCAGGGCGGCGAGGGTGGCCACCAGGGTCGCCGAGGAGGCCGAGTCCTGGATGACGCCGCCGCCGGCGCCGCTCGACCGGAAGCGCTGCGGCAGGTCGAGCAGCTGGGCCAGCCAGTCCATCATGACCGTCTCCAGCTCGGTGCAGGCCGGGCTGCTGGCCCAGAGCATGCCCTGCACGCCGAGCCCGGAACTGACCAGGTCGCCGAGCAGGCTCGGGCCGGACGTGTTCGCGGGGAAGTAGCCGAAGAAACCAGGGTGCTGCCAGTGGGTCAGGCCCGGTAGGACTATCGCGTCCAGATCGGCGAGGACCGCTTCGACCGGCTCGCCGCCGGTGGTGGGCGGCGCGCTCGGCAGGGCCTCGGCGACCGTTCCGGGTGGGTCGGCCGGGGCGACCGGCCGCTGGTGCAGCGTCGTCCAGTAGTCGGCGATCCAGTCGACGACGGCGTGGCCGGCGCGGCGGAACTCGTCCGGGTCCATGTGTGGGGCGCTCACCCGGACGAGTTGATCAGGCGCGCGGGGGAGGGTCAAGAGCCGCATGGCGTGACGGTCGTCGATATTGCGGAGCGGAAAGCGCTTGCCCTACGATGCGGCTGAGCCGGATCCGCGAGTTCCAGGGCGTTTCACCCCGACCAGATCGCCGTTCGCCGTCACGTCGGCGGGCCGTTCACCGTGCTTCCCGGGCAGGGCAGGTGGACCACAGCGGTCATCACCGGATCCTCCGGAGGCAGTTCATGCACCCGTTACGACAACGGTTCATCCTGCTGGCCGCGTCGACGGCCGCCGCCGTCGTGGCCGGCACCGTCGGCACGGTCGTCGCCTCGGCCGCCGCCGTCGGCTGTCGCGTCGACTACCAGGTCAGCAACCAGTGGCAGGGCGGTTTCGGCGCCAGCGTCACCATCACCAACCTCGGCGAGGAGGTCAACGGCTGGGCCCTCACCTGGTCGTACGCCGCCGGGCAGCAGGTCACCCAGGCGTGGAGCGCCACAGTCACCCAGTCCGGCGCACAGGTGACCGCGCGCAACGTCGACTACAACGGTGCCCTCGCCACCAACGGCACCGCCTCGTTCGGGTTCAACGCCTCGTGGACGAGCAGCAACCCGGCGCCGACCAGCTTCGCGCTCAACGGTGTCACCTGCACCGGGGCGCCGGCCACCGACGGCCCGACCACCCCGCCACCGACCACCCCACCGCCCACGACGCCACCGCCCACCACGCCACCGCCCACCACGCCGCCCCCGACGACGCCGCCACCCACGACGCCTCCGGCCGGGGCGAAGCAGATGGAGAACCTGGACCGAGGGTTGATCAGCGTCCGCTCCGGTAGCGGCAACCTGGTCTCCTGGCGGCTGCTCGGCACCGATACCTTCGGCGTGGCATTCAACCTCTACCGGGGCTCGACCAGGGTCAACGCCACCCCGATCACCGGTGCCACCAACTACCTCGACAGCGGCGCGGCGGCCGGGTCGGCGTACACCGTGCGGGCCGTGGTGGGCGGCGCCGAGCAGGCGGCGTCCGCGCCCGCCCTGCAGTTCGCCAACGGCTACCTGGACGTGCCGTTGCAGGTGCCGGCCGGGGGCACCACCCCCAGCGGGGAGAGCTACACCTACAGCGCCAACGACGCCTCCGTCGGTGACCTCAACGGTGACGGCACCTACGAGATCGTGCTCAAGTGGGATCCGTCGAACGCCAAGGACAATTCGCAGTCCGGCTACACCGGCAACGTCTACGTCGACGCGTACACCCTGACCGGCACCCGGTTGTGGCGGATCGACCTGGGCCGCAACATCCGCGCCGGAGCCCACTACACCCAGTTCCAGGTGTACGACTACGACGGTGACGGTCGCGCCGAGGTGGCCATGAAGACCGCCGACGGCACCCGCTCCGGCACCGGTCAGCTCATCGGCTCGTCGTCTGCGGACTACCGCAACTCCAGCGGTTACGTGCTCTCCGGCCCGGAGTACCTGACCATGTTCAACGGCCAGACCGGCGCGATCGCATCCACAGTCAACTACGACCCGCCGCGCGGCACCGTGTCGTCCTGGGGCGACTCGTACGGCAACCGGGTGGACCGGTTCCTCGCCGGCACCGCCTACCTGGACGGGCAGCGTCCCTCGCTGATCATGGCCCGGGGTTACTACACCCGGGCGGTCATCGCGGCGTGGGACTTCCGCAACGGCACGCTGACCAAGCGCTGGACGTTCGACTCGAACTCGTCTGGCAACGGCGCGGCCGCCGGCCAGGGCAACCACCAGCTCTCGGTGGCCGACGTCGACGCCGACGGACGCCAGGAGATCGTCTACGGCGCCGCCACGATCGACGACAACGGTCGGTTGCTCTACTCGACGGGCAACGGGCACGGCGACGCCCTGCACGTCGGGGACCTCGACCCGGGCCGCGCCGGCCTGGAGGTGTTCAAGGTCGACGAGGACGGAAGCAAGCCCAGCTCCTGCTTCGCGGACGCCCGTACCGGTCAGATCCTGTGGTCCACGCCGGCCTCGGGTGACAACGGCCGGGGCGTCTCGGCGGACATCTGGGCGGGCAGCCCCGGCGCCGAGTCGTGGTCCTCGGCCGTCTCCGGGCTCTCCAACACCCGGGGTCAGAACGTGGGCCGCAAGCCGTCGTCGGCCAACTTCCTCGCCTGGTGGGACGGTGATCCGGTCCGCGAGCTGCTGGACGGTACGAAGATCGACAAGTACGGCACCAGCGGCGAGACCCGGCTGCTCACCGGTGACCAGGTGGCGTCCAACAACGGCACCAAGTCCACGCCGGCGCTCTCGGGCGACATCCTCGGCGACTGGCGCGAGGAGGTGATCTGGCGGACCACCGACAGCCGGGCGCTGCGCATCTACAGCACGCCCACGCCGACCAGCACCCGGATCCACACCCTGATGCACGACCCGCAGTACCGGGTGGCGATCGCGTGGCAGAACACCGCCTACAACCAGCCGCCACACCCGGGGTTCTTCATCGGCGACCAGATGGCCAGCCCGCCGACCCCGAACATCTACCTACGTTGATCTGGCGGTCCTGATCGGGTTCGCCTAAGGTGGCAGGCACCGGGCCGCAGCCGCGGAATCCGCACAGCTGCAGCCCGGTGCTCCACACCGCGGCATTCCCGACCCGTCCCGACCGGGATTGCCGTACCACCACCGGCACCAACATTAGGCACCGTCCGGGTCGCGGGGGTGACGCTGACGTGAAGATCGTGTTTCACGCGTCCCGGCGCAGACCCCCCGCCACCTGCTCGGCGATCAATTCGTACGACCGCACCCGGTCCGCGACGTCGTAGACCAGGGTGGTGAGCATCAGCTCGTCCGCGTCGGTGCGCTCCTGCAACTCGGTCAACTGCCGGCGCACCGTCTCCGGCGAGCCCAGCGCCTGACCGTCGCGCCGCTGCAGCACGAACTCCCGCTCGAACTCGGTGTACGGGTAGGCCGCCGCCTCGTCGGGCGTCGACAGCGGTTCCGGTCGACCGGAGCGCAGCTTCAGGAACGACAGCGCGCTCGGCCCGGCCAGCCACTCGGCCCGCTCGTCGGTCTCGGCGCAGACCGCGTTGACGGCCACCATCGCGTACGGCTTGTCCAGCCACTGCGACGGCCGGAAGTTCTGCCGGTACAGCGCCAGCGCCGGCAGGGTGTTCGCCGAGCTGAAGTGGTGCGCGAAGGAGAACGGCAGGCCCAGCAGGCCGGCGAGTTGGGCGCTGAAGCCGCTGGAGCCGAGCAGCCAGACGGCCGGCTGCTCACCCCGACCCGGGGTGGCGATGATCTGCCCCGGCTTCTCCCCGCTGAAGTAGTTCATCAGGTCCGTCAGCTCACGCGGGAAACCCTCCGCGGACAGGCCCTCCATGGTGCGCCGCAACGCCAGCGCGGTCACCTGGTCGGTGCCCGGGGCCCGGCCGATACCCAGGTCGATCCGACCGGGGTGCAGCGCCTCCAGGGTGCCGAACTGCTCGGCCACCACCAGCGGCGCGTGGTTGGGCAGCATCACCCCGCCCGAACCGAGGCGGATCGTCGACGTGTTCGCCGCCAGGTGCGCCAGCAGGACCGCCGGCGCGGAGCTGGCGATCGCCGGCATGTTGTGGTGCTCGGCCACCCAGAACCGATGGTAGCCCAGCTCCTCGGTGCGCCGGGCCAGCTCGGTGGTGGCCTGCAGGGCCGCGCCGGCGGTGGTCCCGCGAGCGACCGGGGCAAGATCAAGAACAGACAACGGTACGGTGATCACACGCAGTGCCAACTCCCTGGCCTGCCCGTTCATTCCGACCGTCGCTCAGCCCATCCCGCGGGCCTGCTCGAAGATCAGGCTGGTCTGCGTGTGCTGCACTGCCGGGTCGACCGCGAGATGGTCCAGCACGAAGTCCCGCAGCGCGTCACCCGACGCCGCCCGCACGTGCAGCACGTAATCCTCCGCGCCGGCCACGTGGAACACCGACACCACCCCGGGCAGGCGCACCGACCGGGCCCGGAACGCGTCCACCGCGGCCCGCTCGTGCGCGGTCAACCGCACCGACACCAACGCCTGCAACGGCAGACCCAGCGCGGCCGGATCCACCTCCGCGTGAAAGCCCCGGATCGCCCCGCGCTCGCGCAACGCCCGGGTGCGCGTCAGGCACGTCGACGGCGCCACCCCCACCCGTTCGGCGAGCGCGTTGTTCGGCAAGCGGCCGTCCGCCGCCAACTCGGCGAGGATCGCGCGGTCCACCTCGTCCAGGGCCGGATACGGCCGCACTTCGTTCGGCTCAGGGGGCACCCGAGCATCCTCCACCGAATCTCCCGACGAAGCCAGCCCTGCCTGCAGAATCATTCACCAAACCATTGCCCAATCGGCTCCGGATGTTCGACGCTACCGCCATGACGACGGTGGACACCCGGGCCGTACACGCCGGCCGCGACGACCTGCGCACGCTCGGCGTGCACGTGCCTCCGATCGATCTCTCCACCACCAACCCACTGCCCTCGGTCGACGACGGCGGCAACGCCTACGAACAACTCGCCACCGGCGGCACCCTCCCCGCCGACGGCAGCGCCGTCTACCAGCGGCTCTGGAACCCCACCGTCGCCCGCTTCGAAACCGCCGTCGCCGAGCTGGAGGGCACCGCCCAGGCCGTCGCCTTCGCCAGCGGCATGGCCGCCCTCACCGCCACCCTGCTCGCCGCCACCCGCGACGGCCACCGCCACATCGTCGCCGTCCGGCCCCTCTACGGCGGCACCGACCACGTCCTCGCCACCGGCCTGCTCGGCACCACCGTCACCTGGGCCCACCCCGACCAGGTCGCCGCCGCCATCCGCCCCGACACCGCGCTGGTAGTGATCGAGACGCCCGCCAATCCCACCCTCGACC
Source organism: Micromonospora sp. DT63 (assembly GCF_049841615.1). NCBI lineage: Bacteria > Bacillati > Actinomycetota > Actinomycetes > Micromonosporales > Micromonosporaceae > Micromonospora > Micromonospora sp. DT63. The sequence continues at coordinate 496,068 of NZ_JBNCKQ010000005.1, forward strand.
TCGTCGACATCGCCGCGCTCGCCACCGCCGCCGGCGACGTACCCCTGCTCGTCGACAACACCGTCGCCACCCCGGTGCTCCAACAACCCGCCCGGCACGGCGCCGCCCTCGTCCTGCACAGCGCCACCAAGAGCATCGGCGGGCACGGCGACGTCCTCGCCGGCGTCGTCGCCTGCGACGCCGAATGGGCCGTCCGGCTGCGCCAGGTCCGCGCCGTCACCGGCGCGATCCTGCACCCCCTCGGCGGCTACCTCCTGCACCGCGGCCTGCAGACCCTGCCGCTGCGGGTCCGCGCCCAACAGGCCACCGCCGAGAAACTCGCCGGCTGGCTCGCCGACCACCAGGCCGTACACCGGGTGCACCACCCCTCGGTGTACGACCCGGCGGCGCTGGTCGGCCGGCAGATGGCCGGCCCCGGCAGCCTGCTCGCCTTCGAGGTACGCGGCGGGGCGCCCGCCGCCGCCACCGTCGCCGCCGCCTGCCGACTGATCACCCACGCCGTGTCCCTCGGCGGCGTGGACACCCTCATCCAGCACCCCGCCTCGCTCACCCACCGGCCCGTCGAGGGCGACGCGAAGCCCGACGGCGCGCTGCTGCGTCTCTCCGTCGGCCTGGAGGACCCCGACGACCTGCGCACCGACCTCGCCCAGGCGCTCGACACGATCGCCTGATCAGCGCAGTTCGCGGTTGCCCAGCACCCGGGTCGGTGAGCCCTCCCGAGCCACCCGCAGCATCGCCCGACCGATCCCGTCCGTCGTGGTGACCTGGTTGGGGAACAACCGGCGCAGCATCGGGACCAGCGGACTGGTCGCCGCGTAGAGCACCCGGTACCACCGCGTCTTCGACACCGCCCCGTACGTCGGCTGGATGAAGCCCGGCCGCGCCGCGTACCCGTTGGGCAGCAGGTCGACGATCGCGTTCTCGGTGCGACCCTTGACCCGCGCCCACATCACCCGGCCCTGCCCGGTCGAGTCGGTGCCGACGCCGGAGACGTAGATGAACGTGACCTGCGGGCTCACCTCGGCGAACAGCCGCGCCGCAGCCATCGGAAAGTCGTAGCTGATCCGGGTGTACGCCGCCTCGTCCAGACCCAGCGACGAGACGCCCAGGCAGTAGAAGCAGGCGTCAATGCCGCTCAGCTCCGCGCGGACCGTCTCCAGGTCGCCCACGTCGGGAACGGTCAGCTCCCGCAGCTTCGGATCCTGCCCGCCGGTCGGCCGGCGGCCGACGGTGAGCACCTCGCGCACGTCCTCGGCGAGCAGGCACTCCCGCAGCACACCCTGGCCCACCATCCCGGTAGCACCGAAAACCACCACCCGCATCAGAACCCGCCCTCCGTCGTCGACACCCGCCCAGGCTCCCACGCACGACACAATCGGCCCCTTCACCGGCCCCTCGGCCGGCCCCTTCACCGGCCCCCTTCTGCTGCCGGGGCCGGGGCCGGGGGCCGGGGGCCGGGGGGTGGGGGGTGAGGCGGGGCGGCCTCATGGGGCGGGAGTTAGGACTTGGGGCCGACGTGGCGGTCGAGGGTGGCGACCGCGTCTCGCCGCGCCACCGAGAGGGAGTTGCGGCGGTTCATCCGCCAGGCGACGCCGAGCAGGTCGAGGCTCCACTGGCAGAGCCCCATGATGTCGGTCGACTCGTTGGTGAACATGTAGCGCGGATAGACGTACTCCTTGCCGCGCACGGTCACCCGGTTGGCGAACCGGCAGCCGTCCGAGTGGAACAGACCGCGCACGAAGTCGCCAGGTTGGCTCTCGACGAGCGACAGTTGCCAGTCGGCCAGGACGATCGGTCGCTCGTGCTTCTTGCCGGGGCCGTGCTGCGGAAACAGACACGGCCAGTGCGTGCCGTAACTCTGCACGCTGACGCAGCCGGCCTGGTGAACGCGCTGCACCTTCGCGGCCAGCACGTGCCGCATAGCGGTGTCGCAGGCCTCGATCAGCCCCGGCCAGGTATCGCTACAAGAGATCCGGAGTACCGGAACCCGGGCGGACGTAACCAGGTGTCCATCGCCCAGGTAGAGGCCGAGCAGGTAAAGATACGCAGCGGGATCTGTCTGAATACCGACGTCCGGCCGGCAGCGAAAGCAGCGTGCCGCCGTGCCATGCTCGCTCGGCGCCGCACCTTTACACCAGCCTCGGACTGTCGGGTAGGGGAGTCTGAGGCGTCGGGCGACCTCGGCCACGGTGCTGCCGGACAGGTGCTGTTGCCTGGCTCGTAGGCGTAGCTCGGGTGGGTGCACAGCTGGATTTTGGAACAGCCGTACGACAAGTTTGGTGCCCCCGGTGGGATTCGAACCCACACTGTCGGAGGTTTGAGCTCCGCTTCTCTGCCAGTTGGAATACGGGGACGCTTGGCCGAATGCTCTGGTGGCCTTCCATAGGTTACCTACTACGCTGAGGGCGGTGACACCCGGCTGGGCGGGTGTCGAGTTCGAACTGGTGGGGGTAGGGCTGGTGGCTGAGATGCCGACGGATGCCGAGCGTAGGCGCGTGCTGATCGCCGAGGACGAGGCGCTGATCCGGCTGGACCTCGCCGAGATGCTCGTCGAAGAGGGCTACGAGGTGGTGGGGGAGGCCGGCGACGGCGAGACCGCCGTGCGCCTCGCCGAGGAGCTGAAGCCCGACCTCGTCATCCTCGACATCAAGATGCCGATCATGGATGGGCTGGCCGCCGCCGAACGGATCGCCGGCGCCCGGATCGCCCCGGTGATCATCCTGACCGCGTTCAGCCAGCGGGACCTGGTGGAGCGGGCGCGGGCGGCGGGCGCGATGGCGTACCTGGTGAAGCCCTTCCAGAAGAGTGACCTGGTCCCGGCGGTGGAGATCGCGCTGTCGCGCTACTCGGAGGTCGCGGCCCTGGAGGCCGAGGTCGCGAGCCTTACCGACCGCCTGGAGATCCGCAAGACGGTGGAGCGCGCCAAGGGCGCGCTGATGACGACGTACGGGATGACCGAGCCGCAGGCGTTCAAGTGGATCCAGCGCACGGCGATGGACCACCGGATGACCATGAAGGAGGTCGCCGAGCGGATCCTCGCGGAGACCGCCGGCGGCGAGGTGGCGCAGCAGCCGACCGTCTGAGCGCGTCTGCCCTGCTCGGGGTCACCGCGCGCGCCGGGCGGTGGTTAGCATCGACGGGTGTCCGTCCGACGGGTGATCGCGCTGTTCGGCCTCTTCGCGCTGCTGCTCGCCGGCTGTGACGGGCCGGCCGCGCCGACAGGTGAACCCTCCGCTGCCGCCGCGCCCGCGCTGCGGCCGGCGTGGCAGGCGTTGACGCTGCCGGCGCCGCCGGGTGGCGTGGGCCGGCTGTTGCTGCGCGACGTGGCGGCGTGCGCGGGCCGGTGGTTCCTGGTCGGCGGTGTCGCAGACGCTGCTGGCGGCACGCGCCCGGCGGCCTGGACCAGCGTGGACGGTACGACGTGGACGGTCCTGCCGGTGCGGGCGGATTCGTTCTACGGCAAGCAGAACGTGCTGTCGTCGGTGGCGTGTCGCGACGGCCGGGCTGCCGTGATCGGCGCGAAGGTCGGCGGGGCGCACGGCTATCCGCGGGTGAGCACGTGGCGGCAGGTGGCCGACGGCGCGCTGGTCGAGGTCCAGGCGTCGTTCGAGACGTACGGCGGGCCGAAGGCGGTGAACGTGTCCCGCCTGGCGGCGGGTCCGGCGGGCTGGTTGATCGTGGGCAACCGTTCGGCGGGTGCGGCCTCGTGGGTGTCGTCGCCGGAGGCGGCGGAGTTCGCGCTGGTGGAGGGCGCACCAGGGCTGGCGAGTGACAGCACGGGGGTGACCTGGGCGTTCGACGCCGCGGCGACGTCGTCGGGTTGGCTGGCCGTGGGTGGTCTGCTGCCGGCCGGCCGGATCGACCGGGACCCGGCGGTGTGGTCGTCGCCGGACGGGCGGTCGTGGCAGCGCACGGTGTTGCCGGGTGGCCCGGAGTACGAGGAGTTGCAGCGCGTCGTGCTGGCCGGCGGGGTGCCGGTGGCGGTCGGGCTGCGGGGGGCGACGTTCGGCGCGTGGCGTCAGGAGGCGGCGGGCTGGGTGGCGGCGGGTGCGTTCGGGCGGCGGTCCACATCGGGGGTGCCTCAGGTGGCGTCGCTGGTGGCCTCCGGTGACCGGCTGTTCGCCGCGGTGACGGACGGCGGGCGTTACTCGGTGTGGGTGTCGACGGATCGCGGTGGGTCGTGGCGGGAGGCCGCGATGCCGCTCGATGTGGCGGCGGGTGCCGACCGGGATGTCGCGCTGGTCGCGGTGGGTGACCGGTGGTGGCTGGCGGTGGACGACGGTTCGCGGTCCGGACTGTGGTGGGCGCCCGGGTCGGGCGACTGAGGGGTACGGCCCGGTGGTCCCGTGGTCCGGCGGCTCCGGTTGTCGGATTGTTTGCGCAGGTCAGTCTGTCCTTTCGTGGGGTCCGCCGAACCGGGTGGGTGTTCGGACGCTCCGACCGCCCGTGGGCTTAAGGACCGATCGACGGATTCACCTGTTACGGGCATCGACAGGATTGCCCACGTCTTCGTAACGGTTTCGCAGACCCCCCGTTCAGGCCTTCCGGGACGGTATGCGGTGTCGGTACGCTCCGCCATCACGAGCCGTTACGCAGGGGGCGTCCCTGCGGGGTGGGTGGATCTGCGGTCCGCGTGCTGTCGCCGTCACTACGGGGCAGGCGCGTCCGCATCTGGAGGAGGTCAGGAAGCCGTGAGGCGAAGCTATGTACGGGCGCTGGGCACCGTTGCGCTCGCCGCGACCCTGGTGGTCGCGGCTGGTTGCCAGGATTCCGGTGGCGGCGACGGTGGGACCGCGTCCGGTGACTGCGGTGGCAAGATCGCGATCTTCGGCGCGTTCACCGGTGACAACGCGGGTCTGGTGATCCCGTCGCTCAACGGCGCGAAGCTCGCCGTGAAGCAGTTCAACGAGGCGAACCCGAACTGCAAGGTCGAAATGCAGCCGTTCGACACCCAGGGCGACCCGGCCGTGGCGACCCCGTTCGCGAACCAGATCGCGGGTGACAACTCGTTCCTCGGTGTCATCGGTGGTCACTTCTCCGGTGAGTCGGACGCCACGATGCCGATCTACCAGGCCGCGGGCCTGGCGATGGTGGCCCCGTCGGCAACGCGCACCGACCTGACCCAGAAGGGCAACACGTCCTTCTTCCGGGTCGTCGGCAACGACGGCACGCAGGCCGGCGCGGTGGCGAGCTACCTGAAGGCGCAGAACGCCGCGAAGGTCTTCATGGTCGACGACGCCAGCGCGTACGGTGCCGGCATCACCGACGAGCTGGGCAAGCAGCTCGGCCCGCTGGTGGTCAACAAGGACAAGATCCAGGAGCGGCAGGCGCAGTTCGACGCCACCATCTCCAAGATCAAGGCCGCGCAGGCGGACTACGTCTTCTACGGTGGCTACACCCGTGAGGCCGCCCCGCTGGTGAAGCAGATGCGCGCGGCAGGCATCAAGGCCAAGTTCGTCGGCCCGGACGGTCTGTACGACCCGGCCTTCCCGAAGGGCGCCTCCGGCGGCGCCGAGGGCGCGATCATCACCTGCCCGTGCCTCCCGGCCGACAAGGCCGGCGGCACCTTCTCCGCCGACTACCAGAAGGAGTTTGGCATCGCGCCGGGCTCCTACGGTGCTGAGGGCTTCGACGCCGCCAAGATCTACCTGGACGCCTTCAAGGACGGCAAGAAGACCCGGGCCGACATCCTGGCGTACGTGAAGTCGTACGACAAGCAGGGTGTGTCGAAGTACATCAAGTTCGACTCCAAGGGCGACGTCGACCCGTCGAAGGTCGTCATCTGGGCCTACCAGATCAAGGGCGAGGCCATCGAGCCGCTGCAGGAGCTCAAGCTCAGCTGACGCCATGGCGATGGAGTGCGGCCGGGGTGTCTCACCCCGGCCGCACTCGATTCAAGGAGACCCCCGGTGCATTTCGATGAACTGATCGGTCATCTCGGCCAGCACACGGTCGATGGCCTTTCCAAGGGCGCCATCTACGCCCTGATCGCCCTTGGCTACACACTCGTCTATGGCGTCCTTCGTCTGATCAACTTCGCGCACTCCGAGGTCTTCATGGTCGGCACCTTCGCGGTGCTGATCCTCTGGAACCAGCTCGGTGTGGAAAATAACCCCCCGGTCGGCCAGGCGATCCTGTTCCTGGTGCTCGGCCTCATCGTCGCCGCGGTCGCCTCGGGCGGTACGGCTCTGGCGCTCGAACGGGTCGCGTACCGGCCGTTGCGGCGCAAGAACGCGCCGCCGCTGATCTTCCTGATCACCGCGATCGGTCTGTCGCTGGTGTTCGTGGAGCTCTTCGGGCAGGTGCTGCCCAAGCTGCTGGGTGGCGTGCTGCCGGACGTGTTCGGCCGGCCTCGGCAGATCGTCGGAATGCCGACGATCATCAAGCAGGAGACCCTGTTCAACATCGGCAACACGGCGATCACCAACATTCAGGTGATCGTGTTCATCTCGGCCGTGGTGATGATGGCGCTGCTCGACTGGTTCATCAACCGCACCCGGTACGGCCGGGGCGTGCGCGCGGTGGCCCAGAACCCGGAGACGGCCGCGCTGATGGGCGTCAACCAGGAGCGCGTCATCATGCTGATCTTCGTGCTGGGCGGCATCATGGCCGGCGCGGCCGCGCTGCTGTGGAGCATGCGGTTCGGCTTCACCCAGAACAGCATCGGCTTCGTGCTCGGCCTGAAGGCGTTCACCGCCGCGGTCCTGGGCGGCATCGGTAACCTGCGCGGCGCGCTGCTGGGTGGCCTCTTCCTCGGCATCGTCGAGGTTTACGGCGCCACGCTCTTCGCGTCTAACTGGGAGGACGTCATCGCCTTCGTGGTGCTGATCGTGGTGCTGATGTTCCGGCCGACCGGTCTGTTGGGCGAGTCGCTCGGGAGGGCCCGCGCATGATCAACAAGATCCGCTCCGCAGATCAGCGTCGGGTGACGCTGCTGACCGGCATCGGCGACCGTTGGCGGGCGCTCACCAAGTGGCAGCAGGCCCTCGGGCTGGCCGCCTTCGTGGCGATCCTCTACTACCTGCCGCTCCTTGGCATTCCGGGCCTGACCTGGCTGCGGACCGACTCGATCAAGGGCGGCAACAACTGGGCGGGCGTGCTCTTCGTCTGCGCCATCTACGTGCTGGTCGCGATCGGCCTGAACGTGGTGGTCGGCCTCGCCGGCCTGCTCGACCTGGGCTACATCGGCTTCTTCGCCATCGGCGCGTACAGCGTGGCGTTGTTCGGTTCGGTGAACTCCCCGGTGGTGAAGTGGATCCAGAAGGAGTTCGACCTCCCGCCGACGTGGGCGGTCACCTGGGCGATCTGCCTGTTCATCGCGATCGTGCTGACCATGATCTCCGGCGTGTTGCTGGGCTGGCCGACGCTGCGGCTGCGCGGTGACTACCTGGCCATCGTGACGCTGGGCTTCGGCGAGATCATCCGGATCGTGGCCCGCAACGCCACCGGTCTGACCAACGGCCCGGTGGGCATCTCGGCCATCCCGGGCCCCGAGGGTGCGCCGTCGCCGGACAACAAGGTCTTCGGCCTGATCGACGCGAAGCCCTGGTACTGGTTGGCGATCACGTTCGTACTGATCATGGTGTTCCTGGTTCGCCGGCTGGAGCACAGCCGGGTCGGCCGGGCGTGGCTGGCGGTGCGCGAGGACGAGGACGCCGCCGCGGTGATGGGCGTCTACCCGTTCAAGTTCAAGCTCTGGGCGTTCGCCATCGGCGCGGCGCTCGGCGGCCTGTCGGGCTTCCTCTTCGGCAGCCGGAACGCGTTCATCGACCCGACCCAGTTCAACGCGAACCTGTCCATCCTCTTCGTCGCGATGGTGGTGGTCGGTGGCTCCGGCAACATGATCGGTGTCTCGCTCGGCGCGGTGCTGCTGGCGTACCTGCCGGAGCGGTTCCGCGATTTCGCCGACTACCGGTGGCTGGTCTTCGGCCTGGCCATGGTGCTGGTGATGATCCTGCGTCCGCAGGGTCTGGTGCCCAGCCGGCGGCGTGCCCGCGAGCTCAAGGATCGCGCGGCGGAGGCAGAGGAGGTGCCCGCTCGTGTCTGACCAGTCCACCAGCGCCGTGACGCCGAAGATCCCGACTCAGCCGGGGCCTCGGCAGGTGCTTCTCGAAGTCGACGACGTCACGCTCCGCTTCGGCGGCGTGGTCGCCCTCGACAAGATCAATTTCCAGATCTACGAGGGCGAGATTCTCGGCCTCATCGGGCCCAACGGCGCCGGCAAGACCACCAGTTTCAACGTGATGACCGGGGTCTACAAGCCGACGTCCGGCGCGGTCCGGTTCCGGGGCCAGAAGGTGACCGGCCGCAAGCCGCACCAGATCAGCCAGTTGGGCATCTCCCGGACGTTCCAGAACATCCGTCTCTTCCCGGAGATGACGGCGCTGGAGAACGTCATGGTCGGCACGGACTCCCGACACAAGACCAGTGTGCCGGGGGCGCTGTTCCGGCTCTACCGGGTGCGACCCAAGCCGGAGGAGCTGCCGCAGGTCACCGCCGCGTCCGGGATCGTCCGGACCTGGCAGCAGGTGCGCCTGTCGGCCGCGAAGATCTTCGGCCTGTCCCGGCACATCCTGGAGGAGCGGGCGGCGGAGGCCAAGGCGCTCGAGTTGCTGCGCTTCGTCGGGATCGCCGACCGGGCCAACGACGAGGCGCGCAACCTGCCGTACGGGTACCAGCGCCGGTTGGAGATCGCCCGCGCGCTGGCCACCGAGCCGAAGCTGATCTGCCTGGACGAGCCGGCCGCCGGCTTCAACCCGGCGGAGAAGGAGGAGCTCCTCACCCTGATCCGCAAGATCCGTGACATGGGCCTGACCGTCCTGCTCATCGAGCACGACATGCGGCTGGTCATGGGTGTCACCGACCGGATCGTGGTGCTGGAGTTCGGCCGCAAGATCGCCGAGGGTGCGCCCGCGGAGGTCAGCCGCGATCCGAAGGTGATCGCCGCGTACCTGGGGGAGCCCGCCGATGACGCTGCTTGAGCTCGAGGACGTCGCCGTCGCGTACGGCCGGATCGAGGCGTTGCACGGGATCAGCCTCACCGTCAACGAGGGTGAGGTGGTGGCCCTGATCGGCGCGAACGGCGCCGGTAAGACCACCACGATGCGTGCCATCTCCGGGACCAGGTCGCTCAGCGCCGGGAAGATCACGTTCAACGGTGAGGACATCAGCAAGCTCCGGGCCGACCTGCGGGTGGTGCGGGGGTTGTGTCAGTCGCCCGAAGGGCGGCAGATCTTCCCCGGCATGACGGTCATGGAGAACCTGGACATGGGGGCGTACACCCGGCGGGACTCCGCCGGTATCGCCGCCGACCTGGAGCGGGTGCTGACCCTCTTCCCGCGGCTGGCCGAGCGGCGCAAGCAGGCCGGCGGCACCCTCTCCGGCGGCGAGCAGCAGATGCTCGCGGTCGGTCGGGCGCTGATGAGCCGGCCGAAGCTGCTGTTGCTCGACGAGCCGTCGATGGGTCTGGCCCCGCTGGTGATCCGGCAGATCTTCGACATCATCACCGAGATCAACCAGCAGGGCACCACCATCCTGCTGGTCGAGCAGAACGCCCAGCAGGCGCTCTCCCGGGCGCACCGCGGGTACGTGCTGGAGACCGGTCGGATCGTGAAGGAGGGGTCCGGCCAGGACCTGCTGCACGACCCGTCGGTCAAGGAGGCGTACCTCGGCGTGGCCTGAGCCACCGCATCCGGCGGCCGGTCGTCCCCTCGTGGGCGGCCGGCCGTCGGCGTGCGTGCCGTGGCGTGCGTTTTCGCGCCCGTGGCGCGGTGCCGCCACCCGGGGTTGTCGGTGCGACGGACTAGAGTCGCTGCCGTGACAGCTACGACACCGCGCCTGCTCCTCGTCGACGGACATTCCCTGGCATACCGGGCGTTCTTCGCCCTGCCCGTGGAAAACTTCTCCACCACGACGGGTCAGCCGACCAACGCGGTGTACGGCTTCACCTCGATGCTGATCAACGTGCTGCGCGACGAGCAGCCCACCCACATCGTCGTCGCGTTCGACGTCTCCCGCCGGTCCTTCCGCACGGAGAAGTACGCGGAGTACAAGGCCGGCCGCAGCGAGACCCCGACCGACTTCAAGGGCCAGGTCAGCCTCGTCAAGGAGGTCCTGGCGGCGCTGCAGATCCCGGTGGTCGAGATGGAGGGCTACGAGGCCGACGACGTCATCGCGACGCTCGCCTGCCAGGCCCGCGACCAGGGCATGTCGGTGCTGATCAGCAGCGGCGACCGGGACGCGTTCCAGCTGGTCGACGACCAGATCACCGTCCTCTACCCGCGCAAGGGCGTCTCCGACCTGGCCCGGATGGACCCTGCCGCGATCGAGGCCAAGTACGGCGTCGGGCCGCAGCAGTATCGGGACCTGGCCGCGTTGGTCGGCGAGACCAGTGACAACCTGCCCGGCATCCCCGGCGTCGGCCCGAAGACCGCGGCCAAGTGGATCACCACGTACGGCGGCGTGGAGGGCGTCATCGCCCGCGCCGACGAGATCAAGGGCAAGGCCGGCGACAGCCTGCGGGAGCGGCTGGCCGACGTGATCCGCAACTACGAGATCAACCGTCTCGTCTCCGACCTGGAGCTGCCGCTGCGCCCGGAGGACACCCGCTGGACCGGCTGGGACCGGGAGGCCGTGCACCAGGTCTTCGACACCCTCGAGTTCCGCATCCTGCGCGACCGCCTCTACCAGTATCTGGAGGCCGTCGAGCCGGAGGCCGAGTCGGGCTTCGACCTGACCGGTGAGGTGCTCACCGAGCCGGGCGGGCTCGCCGCCTGGCTGGGCACGCACGCCCCGACCGGCACCCCGGTCGGGCTCGCGGTCAAGCTCGACACCGGCCCCAACCGCCGGCACACCGCCTCGATCACCGGCCTGGCGTTGGCCAGCGCCGGTGGCGCGGCCGCCTGGGTGGACCCGACCGGCCTGGACGCCTCCGACGAGAGCGCCCTCGCGGGCTGGCTGGCCGACGCGCAGCGGCCCAAGGTGCTGCACGACAGCAAGCCGGCGGTGCTGGCCTGCGCCGCACACGGCTGGGACCTGGCCGGCATCGTCCGCGACACCCAGATCGCCGCGTACCTGGCCCGTCCCGACCAGCGGTCCTACGACCTGACCGACCTGGCCCTGCGCTACCTGCACCGCGAGCTGCGGGTGGACGTGCCCGAGACCGGGCAGCTCACCCTCGACGGGCTCGGCGACGAGGGCGTGGTCGAGCAGAACCTCATGCTCCAGGCCCGCGCCACCCTCGACCTGGCCGACGCGATCGACGCCGAGCTGTCCCGCGACGGCGAGCAGTCCGCGCGGCTGATGGCCGGGGTGGAGCTGCCGCTGATGCGGGTGCTCGCGGGCATGGAGCGCACCGGCATCGCCGCCGACACCGACTACCTCTCCGAGCTGGAGGCGCACTTCGCCGCCGAGGTCAAGGCCGCGGCGCAGGGCGCGTACGAGGCGGTGGGCCGCGAGTTCAACCTCGGCTCGCCCAAGCAGTTGCAGGAGATCCTCTTCACCGAGCTGGGCCTGCCGAAGACCAAGAAGATCAAGACGGGCTACACGACCGACGCCGACGCCCTGCAGTGGCTCTACGCGCAGCAGCCGCACCCGGTGCTGGCCCACCTGCTGCGCCACCGCGACGTCGCCAAGCTCAAGTCGACAGTGGACGGCCTGCTCAAGTCCGTCTCCGACGACGGCCGGATCCACACCACCTTCAACCAGACGGTGGCGGCCACCGGGCGCCTCTCCTCGACCGAGCCCAACCTGCAGAACATCCCGATCCGCACCGAGGAGGGCCGGCGCATCCGCCGGGCCTTCGTGGTGGGTGAGGGGTACGAGTGCCTGCTCACCGCCGACTACAGCCAGATCGAAATGCGGATCATGGCGCACCTCTCCTCGGACGACGCGCTGATCGAGGCGTTCAACTCCGGGGCCGACTTCCACGCCGCCACCGCCTCGTCCGTCTTCGGCGTGCCGGTCGACGAGGTCACCCCCGACCAGCGACGCAAGATCAAGGCGATGAACTACGGCCTGGCGTACGGGCTCAGCGCGTTCGGCCTGTCCCAGCAGCTCAACATCAACACCGAAGAGGCCCGTGGCCTGATGGAGAACTACTTCGCCGGCTTCGGCGGAGTGCGCGACTACCTGCACCAGGTCGTCGCCAAGGCCCGCCAGGACGGCTACACCTCGACCATCCTGGGCCGCCGCCGCTACCTGCCCGACCTGGTGAGCGACAACCGGCAGCGCCGCGACATCGCCGAGCGGATGGCTCTCAACGCCCCCATCCAGGGGTCGGCCGCCGACATCATCAAGGTGGCGATGCTGCACGTCGACACCGCGCTCGCCGATGCCGGCCTGCGCTCCCGGATGCTGTTGCAGGTGCACGACGAGCTGGTCTTCGAGGTCGCCCCGGGCGAGCGGGAGGCGTTGGAGGCGCTGGTGCGGCGCGAGATGGGTGGGGCGTACCCGCTGTCGGTGCCGCTGGAGGTGTCGGTCGGCGAAGGCCGGGACTGGAACAGCGCTGATCACTGACCCTCGGTCGCGGTGTGGGGGTTCCCTGGGAAGCGCGCACACCCTTGGATGGTTGCGGTGTGGGGTTCCGGGGCAGCCCGACCCACTCCGGGCGGTCAGGCTTGATCCCTGCGTGGGTCGGGCTGCCCCGGAACCCCTGACTCGGTCGCCCTTGGTCGCGGCCGTTGGCGTGGTGGGCGGCGTCCTGGCCAGGCGGGCAACCTCCGCGCTGTCCGTGCCCCGCGCCGCTGCCCGCGCCGTTCATGATCTGCGCAACGTCGGGGTAATTGCTGGGTCGTCGTGTCCTGAGGCACCAACTTCGCCGAAGTTGTGTGGATCTTGTGGTGGGAGCCTCGGCGGGTGGTCGGTTCCTACTTCATGGGGTCGTGGCCCCAGTTCATGAGGGACCAGCGCCACTTGGTGTCGCGGACGTTGCCGGACGGGCGCTGCGCCATGTGCCGGCGGACGTAGCCGACCACCTTGCGCATGTGCTTGTAGTCGCCCTCGGACAGGTCACCGCGTTTACGGCGGAGCAGGTCGATGATCTTCCGGCCGGACTCGTGGCCGACGGACTCGCCGCCACCGGCGCGACCGCCCTTGTGCCAGCCGACCTGCTTCGACTCGTCGGTCTCCAGCCACGTGGACAGCTCGCCGGGCTTCATGTTCACCGCCTCGGTGAACTCCCGGTAGGTGTCCCGGCCATCATCACGTTCGGCCATGGCTCTCGGCTACCCGACCTGGCCGAGGAGAAACGACTACGGGGTGATCTCGGCGACCGGCAGCTTGATGTCGAACGGCTCGGTCAGCTCGATCACGTCAGCACCGTCGGCGACCAGCTCGTACTGCCGCTCACCGCCCGGCCCCACCCGGTCGCCGATCCGGTACGCGTACACGTGCACCGGGTCCTGCTCGATCCGCCAGTAGAACGGGATGCCGGCGGCGGCGTACTCACCCGGTTTCGCGAACCTGTCGGTCCGTCGCGTGCCCGGCGAAACGATCTCCACGGCGAGTACGACGTCCGCCGGCCGCAGTGTGGACCGGTTGGACGGGATCTCGGCACGGCAGAGCAGCACGTCCGGCTGCCGGCTCGTGTTGCGGCTGAGCGCGACTCCGACTGCTTGGGCAGCACGAAGGTCCGCCGGGGCGTGCGAGCGCAGCCACAGACGTAGGAGGAACGAGATGTCCTGATGGCCCAGGGTGGGGGAGGGTGTCACCTGGATAACTCCGTCGACGAGTTCGACGCGGGGGGCGTCGTCCGGCAGGGTGAGCAGGTCCTCCAGCGTGTAGTCGGCACGCTGCTGCCGCATCGGATCCGGACACCAGGGGCCAGGTGGTGTCGGGATGGGCTCGGCGCTCATGGGGTCGAGCCTACCGGCGATCGATGGATCGCACGTCGGACTGCGGGTGCGACGCGCTCACCCGGCCGGCTTCTCGGTGACGAAGATGGCGGTGCCGGGGAAGAGCCGCCCGCGCAGCGGGCTCCACTGCCCCCAGATCCCCTCGTGTCCCTGCGGCCACTCCGGCTCCACCAGGTCCAGCAGCCGGAATCCGGCGCCGACCAGTTCGCGGATCCGGTCGCCGAGGGTCCGGTGCTGCTCGACGTAGGTGGCGACGCCGGCGTCGTCCTGCTCGACGTAGGGGGAGCGGTCGAAGTACGAGTGCACGGCCGTCAGCCCGCCCTCGCCGGGATCGTCGAGGAAGATCCAGCGCATCGGGTGGGTCACGGAGAACACCCATCGGCCGCCCGGGCGCAGCACCCGGTGCACCTCGGCGAGCAGGGCCGCCGAGTCGTCCACGAAGGGGATCGCGCCGAACGCCGTGCAGGCCAGGTCGAACGAACGGTCGGCGAAGGGCAGGGCGAGCGCGTCGGCCTGTACCAGCGGTACACGTACCCCGGTGCGGTCGGCGGCCTGCGCGGCGTGCCGCAACATGCCGGCGGACAGGTCGAAGGCGATCGGACGCGCGCCCTGCGTGGCGAGCCAGCGGGCGGCGGCGGCCGCGCCGCAACCCACCTCCAGCACCCGCCGCCCCGACAGGTCACCGAGCAGGCGGGCGTCGGCCTCGCGCAGCCCCTCCGGGCACCAGACGAAGTCCACGTCGCCGAGGAAACCCCCGTGCTCGGCCTGGTAGTCGTCGGCGTCGGTGTCCCACCAGCCGCGGTTGGCCCGCCGGGTCTCGGCGTCACCCACCCGGCGCCGGGTCACCCGGCTGTCGTCATCCACGCGCTCACGCTAGGCCCCGGCCAACCCGATGGCGGCGGCGGCGCGGCCTGATCGACTCGGTTTCCTCGAAGTCGTGGCGCGGGATCGCCCCGCCACCCCCACCGGGAGGGCGCGGTGGGGCCCCTGTGACGTACGAGACAGGTGGGGTCGTTTCCGGGCGATTGTTCGGCTTTCGCAGGTCATCACGCGTCGACGAGTCGGGAGGGCTTGCACGCTGTGGTAATGCGCACGGTAGGCTAGACGATGCGCTCGCGGATCGTGTGTCTCGGCAGGGAGCAGGTGCGCGGTCGACGGAGCACATCATGATCCCAGTAGGTGATCGTTCGGTGTGCCCGGCGACGGATCCGCTGGCGCGAACAGGTCACCGCGACACCAGCCTGCTGTGACAACCCATCCGACCGGAGCAACCGCCCACATGACGAGCAGCATCGAGGCCCCCTCGAGCGCCACCCGGGTCACCCACGACGATCTCGGTTCCGAGGAGGCATTCCTCGCCGCGATCGACGAGACCATCAAGTACTTCAACGACGGCGACATTGTCGAAGGCACCGTCGTCAAGGTCGATCGGGACGAGGTCCTGCTCGACATCGGCTACAAGACCGAGGGTGTCATCCCCTCTCGGGAGTTGTCGATCAAGCACGACGTGGACCCCGCCGAGGTTGTGACGGTTGGTGACCACATCGAGGCCCTGGTCCTCCAGAAGGAGGACAAGGAGGGTCGTCTGATCCTCTCCAAGAAGCGGGCGCAGTACGAGCGGGCCTGGGGCACGATCGAGAAGATCAAGGACGAGGACGGTGTCGTCCGCGGCTCGGTCATCGAGGTGGTCAAGGGTGGTCTCATCCTCGACATCGGGCTGCGCGGCTTCCTGCCCGCGTCCCTGGTCGAGATGCGGCGCGTGCGCGACCTGCAGCCGTACGTCGGGCGTGAGCTCGAGGCCAAGATCATTGAGCTGGACAAGAACCGCAACAACGTGGTCCTGTCCCGCCGGGCCTGGCTGGAGCAGACGCAGTCCGAGGTGCGCACCGAGTTCCTCAACAAGCTGCAGAAGGGCCAGGTCCGCAAGGGCGTCGTGTCCTCGATCGTCAACTTCGGCGCCTTCGTGGACCTCGGCGGCGTCGACGGTCTGGTGCACGTCTCCGAGCTGTCCTGGAAGCACATCGACCACCCGTCCGAGGTCGTCGAGGTCGGCCAGGAGGTCGAGGTCGAGGTTCTGGACGTCGACCTGGACCGCGAGCGCGTCTCGCTGTCGCTGAAGGCGACCCAGGAGGACCCGTGGCGGCAGTTCGCCCGCACCCACGCGATCCAGCAGATCGTGCCGGGTAAGGTCACCAAGCTCGTCCCGTTCGGTGCGTTCGTCCGGGTGGACGACGGCATCGAGGGCCTGGTCCACATCTCCGAGCTGGCCGAGCGCCACGTGGAGATCCCGGAGCAGGTCGTCCAGGTCGGCTCCGAGGTCATGGTCAAGGTCATCGACATCGACCTGGAGCGCCGCCGGATCTCGCTGTCGCTCAAGCAGGCCAACGAGGGCTTCGTCGAGGGCGAGGAGCACTTCGACCCGACCCTCTACGGCATGGCCGCGACGTACGACGCCGAGGGCAACTACATCTACCCGGAGGGCTTCGACCCGGAGACGGGCGAGTGGCTCGAGGGGTACGACAAGCAGCGCGAGACCTGGGAGAACCAGTACGCCGAGGCCCGTCAGCGTTGGGAGGCCCACACCAAGCAGGTGCAGACCTCTCGCGCCGCCGACGCCGAGGCCGCTGCCAACCCGACCCCGGCCGTTCCGGCCGCCGGTGGCGGCACCACCTCCTCGTCCAGCCCGGCCCCGAGCCGGCAGGCCGAGGAGCCGGCCGGCACGCTGGCCACCGACGAGGCGCTCGCCGCTCTGCGGGAGAAGCTCGCTGGCGGTAAGTGACCCGCTGAACGACGACGGGCCCCGTCCCCGCGATCTTTCCGATCGCCGGGGGCGGGGCCCTCGCCATACCCGCCGCCGGAGGCAGCATCGCCGAGGCGAGGGTGGCGTGTCGCCGTGATTCGCCCTGATCACCTGACGCTGGCGGGTCGGGAGCGCCCCACCCACCTCGCGTCCTTTGCTCTGCTTCAGCCCAGGAAACACCCGGTGTCCGATTATCGGACGGCAGCTGTTTCCTCGGTTGAAGCAGAGCAAAGGACGCGGGCGAGGGGCAGCGCACCGGACGGCCTGCGGCGCTCCCCGTGGGGCGGGTGTGGTTTGGCGCGCGAGCCGTGATCGGGTTGACTGGTGCGGTGCTGAGGGTGGGTTTGACCGGCGGGATCGGGTCGGGCAAGAGCGCGGTGGCCGCGCGGCTGGTGGAGTTGGGCGCGGTGCTCGTCGACGCGGACCAGATCGCCCGGGAGGTCGTCGCGCCGGGCACGGAGGGTCTCGCGGAGATCGTCGCCACCTTCTCGGAGAAGGTGCTGGGCGCCGACGGCGCGCTGGATCGCGCCGCGTTGGGGGCCGTGGTGTTCTCCGACGAGACCGCCCGCCGCCGGTTGGAGGCGATCACCCATCCCCGGGTGCGGGCGCGTACGGCCGAACTGGTCGCGGCGGCGGCACCCGACGCGATAGTCGTCAACGACGTACCGCTGCTGGTGGAGGTGGGGCTCGCGCCGACGTACCACCTGGTCATCGTGGTGCAGACGGCCGTGCCGACCCGGCTGGAGCGGCTGATGCGCGACCGGGGGATGGACCGCGCGGAGGCCGAGCGGCGGATCGCCGCGCAGGCCGACGACGCCCGTCGGCGTGCCGTGGCGGACGTGGTGCTGACCAATGACGGCACTCTGGCGGCGCTGTACGCCGCGGTGGATTCGCTGTGGCGGCAGCGGCTGCGTCCCTACGAGCACAACCTGCGGCAGCGGCAGGTCGTGGCGGTGCCGGACCGCGGCGCCGGGGTGGGTGCCGATCCGAGCTGGCCCGAGCAGTACGCCCGGCTGGCCGCCCGGATCCGTCACGCGCTGGCCCCGGCGGATCTGCGGATCGACCACATCGGTGCGACGGCGGTGCCCGGGCTCGCCGCCGACGACGTCATCGACGTGCAGGTGGCCGTGCCCAGCCTCGCCGACGCCGACGGGCCGCTGGCCGACCGGCTGGCGAACGCGGGGTTTCCCCGCGTGCCGGGGCACTGGTGGGACGATCCGCGCCCGGCGGGCCGGGGTCGGTGGGAGAAGCGGCTGCACGGCAGCGCCGACCCGGATCGCCCGGTGCGCCTGCACGTGCGGGAGGCCGAGTCGCCGGGCTGGCGGTACGCGCTGCTCATGCGTGACCACCTCCGCGCCGATCCGGATCAGCGGGCCACGTACCTGCTGTTCAAACGGGATCTGGTCGACGCCGCGCCGCTGGTCGCCGACTCCGGAACGGCCCGCGACCCCTGGTTCGACGAGGAGTACCTGCGGGCCGAGCAGTGGGCCGCACGGACCGGCTGGCGGCCCTGAGAGCCCTGCCACCAGGCTGACGGGCGTGTGGTCAGCGGGCTCCGGGTCGGGGCGGGCCGCTCGCGGTGCGCGGCGGCGGGTTGAGGCGGGGCACCACGGCGGGGCTGAGGTCCACCTGTGCCCACGCGCCGGGGCCGGTGTGCAGTTCCACCCGGCGCAGCGACCCATCGCGGTCGATCCAGTAGCGCACGCGTGCGTCGGCCGTGCGGAGCTCCACGACGTCGACGGTCCGGCCGGCGGCGAGGTCCTCGCGTACCCGCACGGCCGCGCCGCGCAGCGCCACCGGCCCGGCGGCGGCCACTGCGGCGTCGACCAGCAGATCGAGGTCGTCGCGGGGGGACCGGGTGGGCCGCCACGACCCGGCCGGGACCGGAAACGGCGGCCGGCCCGGGACCTCGGCCGTGCCACCGCCACCGGCGGAGGCCGGCACGTCCGTCCGGGACAGGCCGGCCGCGTCGCGGTGCAGCAGGGTCCGGCGGTCCGGTACGCCCAGGTCGGCGACCGCCACGTACGCCGTGCGGGCGGCCCAGCTCAACCAGCCGGCGCCCCGCAGGTTGGTGTCCGTGCCCACCGGCGCGGTAAGCGTCAGCGTGGCCCCGCCCTGGCCGCGCAGCCGGGCGGGCAGCCGGTCCAGCCGGCGCTGCTCCGCATCCGTGAGCGCGCGGGGCAGCCCGGGTCGGCCGCCGAGAGCGTCGACCGGGGACAGCGTGGGACGGTCGATCCGGTTGAGGAGCACCGTGACCGGTCCGGCGCCGGGCAACCGGGTCACCAGTTTGTGCAGTCGGCCATCCCGGTCGAGCCAGTAGCGGGTCGACCCGTCCGGACCGGTCGCCGCCGTGCCGCCCGTCGCCGCGCTGGCGGGGCTGGATGGGATCGCGGTGGGCAGTGGCGCCTGCACGACGTCGACCGGCCCGGCCGCGACCACGTCCCGGGCGACCCAGCGCGCGTCGACGCCGTCCATCGCCGGGGACGGGTCCGGTCGGTCGGCGGCGAGGCCGAGGAGCAGATCGAGGACCGGTGCCAGGCCCGCGCCGGGCGTCAGGTGGTGCAGCCGCCAGCCGTCCGCCGGTGGCACCAGAGGCGGCGCGGCCGGGGTGGGCACGGCCGCCGGGTCGGGACGGGTGACCAGCACCGACCCGGCGCTCTGCAACAGGCCACGCTCGGCGCCCGCCCCCGGCCCGCCCACATCCAGGTAGAGCAGGGGCCGCGACCAGTCCACCCAGCCCACCAGTTCGGTACGCGCGGCGCCTGCGCCGACCGTGACGTGGAGGCCGGCGCGCAGGTCCCGAAGGTTGGTGACCCGCATGGCGGCCAGCCGTTCGGCCTCGGCGACGGTCAGCGGTCGGGTCGGCTCGGGTGGGTCGGGAGCCCAGCTCAGCAGCCCGGCCACCAGCGCCGTCGCGGACGTCACCGCGGTCAGGGCGAGCAGCAGCAGCACCGTACGCCGACGCCGGCTCGCCCGGGAGGGACCGACGCTGTCGGTGTCGGGGGCGTCCGTGTCGCGCGGCTCCCCGCCGGGGTTGGCGGACGGGCCGCCGGTGCGGACGGCGTCGCCAGCGCGTGTGGTGTCGGGGGAGGGGCCGCGCGCCGGGGCCGAAGAGGTGTCCACGGATGTGAAACGGGCGGGACAGCACGGGGTGACGAGCTGAGGGCGACGAGTTGGGGGCGAAGCGGCAGGGGCGCTCGCGGCGGCCGGTCTGCGCCTCGAGCGCGACCACACGGGTGCGCACGCCGGACGAGCCGGGTGCTGCGACCGCTGTGCCGGGGGCGGCCGGCCGTGATGACGGCCCGGCCTCCTGCCCGGTCGGCCGCCGCGAGCGGCCTACATGAAGAGGGTAGTCCCGGTGACATGGGCCACACAATGGGAATATCGAAGCCGATCACGCACTCTGCGCGACGGCCGAACGTGTCGGACCTGCGGCGTACCGTTGAGGTCATGGCGCTCGACATTCCCCGGCTCGACGGCCGCTTCCAGGTCGTCAGTGAATTCCAGCCGGCCGGCGACCAGCCGGCCGCCATCGACGACCTTGAGCGCCGGGTGCGGCGCGGCGACCGCAACACGGTGCTCCTCGGCGCGACCGGCACCGGCAAGAGTGCCACCACCGCGTGGCTGATCGAGCGGCTGCAGCGCCCCACCCTGGTGCTCGCCCCGAACAAGACGCTCTGCGCGCAGCTGGCCAAGGAGTTCAGCGAGTTGCTGCCGCACAACGCCGTCGAATACTTCGTCTCGTACTACGACTACTACCAGCCCGAGGCGTACATTCCGCAGACCGACACCTACATCGAGAAGGACTCCTCGATCAACGAGGAGGTCGAGCGGCTGCGGCACTCGGCGACGATGTCGCTGCTCACCCGCCGCGACGTGATCGTGGTGGCGACCGTCTCGGCGATCTACGGCCTGGGCACCCCGGAGGAATACCTCAACCGGGCGGTGAAGGTGCAGGTCGGCCAGGATCTCGACCGCGACCAGTTGCTGCGGCGGCTGGTCGACATCCAGTACACCCGCAACGACATGGCCTTCCAGCGGGGCACCTTCCGGGTCCGCGGCGACACGCTGGAGATCATCCCGGCGTACGAGGAGCTGGCGGTCCGCATCGAGCTGTTCGGCGACGAGGTGGAGAAGCTCTACTACCTCAACCCGTTGACCGGTGACGTGGTCCGGGAGGTCGACCAGTTGGTGATCTTCCCGGCGACGCACTACGCGGCCGGCCCGGAGCGGATGGAGCGGGCCATCCGCGACATCGAGGTGGAGCTGGCCGAGCGCCTCGCCGAGCTGGAGCGCCAGGGCAAGCTGCTGGAGGCGCAGCGGCTGCGGATGCGCACCACCTACGACATCGAGATGATGCGGCAGGTGGGTTTCTGCTCCGGCATCGAGAACTACTCGATGCACATGGACGGGCGGCTGCCCGGCAGTCCGCCGCACGCCCTGCTCGACTACTTCCCGGACGACTTCCTCACCGTGGTCGACGAGTCGCACGTGACGATCCCGCAGATCGGCAGCATGTACGAGGGTGACGCCTCCCGCAAGCGGATGCTCATCGACCACGGGTTCCGGCTGCCCAGCGCCGCCGACAACCGGCCGCTGCGTTTCGACGAGTTCCTGGAGCGGGTCGGCCAGATGGTCTGCCTGTCGGCGACCCCGGGCACGTGGGAGCTGGAACAGGCCCAGGGTGAGTTCGTCGAGCAGGTCATCCGCCCCACCGGGCTGGTCGACCCGCAGGTCGTGATCAAGCCGACCAAGGGTCAGATCGACGATCTGATGCACGAGATCAAGCTGCGGACCGACCGCGACGAGCGGGTGCTGGTCACGACGCTCACCAAGAAGATGGCCGAAGACCTGTCGGACTACCTCCTGGAGAACGGCGTCCGGGTGCGCTACCTGCACTCCGAGGTCGACACCCTGCGCCGGGTGGAGCTGCTGCGCGAGCTGCGCAAGGGCGAGTACGACGTGCTGGTCGGCATCAACCTGCTCCGCGAGGGTCTGGACCTGCCCGAGGTGTCGCTCGTGGCGATCCTCGACGCCGACAAGGAGGGCTTCCTGCGCAGCGGTCGGTCGCTGATCCAGACCATCGGGCGGGCCGCCCGGAACGTCTCGGGCCAGGTGCACATGTACGCCGACAAGATCACCCCGTCGATGGCGGCGGCGATCGACGAAACCGACCGACGTCGCGCCAAGCAGATCGCGCACAACGAGGCACACGGGATCAGTCCGGAGCCGCTGCGCAAAAAGATCCACGACATCCTGGACGACATCTACCGCGAGGCGGAGGACACCGAGAACTCCCGGGTCGGCGGCGCGGCGCGTCAGCTCTCCCGGGGCAAGGCGCCGGTCAAGGAGACCCGCAGTCGCAGTCGGTCCACCGCCGCCACCCCGTCCCGGGAGGGGATGGCCCGCGCCGACCTCGCCCAGCTCATCCAGGAGCTCAACGACCAGATGCTGGCCGCCGCCCGCGAGTTGCAGTTCGAGTTGGCGGCGCGGATCCGCGACGAGGTCGCCGACCTGAAGAAGGAGCTACGCGGCATGGACGCCGCCGGGGTGAAGTGAGGGCGGCCCGGCCGGCGTGGGCCGGGCTACCCGAACGGCGTCCCCGCCCGGCCCGCCGGCCGACCACTCGATTGCGGTGAGCAAGCAAGCTATTGCACTGGGTGATCGTCCTGCGTACGCTCCCTCGATGGGGAGGCGGGGATGCCGTTGCCAACAAGTCCTGTCATTCGACGCGCGCGGCTCGGCGCCGAGCTGCGTCAGTTACGTCGGCGCGAGGCGCTGACCCTGGAGCAGGTCTGCGACCGGCTGGGCTGGGCGTCGACGTCGAAACTGTCCCGCATCGAGCTGGGGCAGAGCCGTCCGGATCTCGCCGACGTGCTGGACCTGCTCGACATCTACCAGGTGCCGGCGTCGGCCCGGGACGCGTTGATCGTGATCGCGCGGGATGCGGCCACCAGCCGCGGCTGGTGGAAGACGCTCGGCGAGATGAGCGAGCGGCAGCGCATCTACGCCGAGTTGGAGGCGGGCGCGGCCGACATCGTCGAGTACCAGCCGGCGGTCGTGCCGGGGCTGCTCCAGACGCCGGCGTACGCCCGGTCGCGGGTCGCCGCCGGCGTCCTGCTCGCGCCGGAGGTCGACGTGGAGGCGGAGGTGCGCGCCCGGGCGATGCGGCAGGAGGTGCTGCGCCGGGCCGAGCCGCCGCGCTACACGGCGGTGCTCGCCGAGGCGGTGTGCGATCCGGGTGACCTGCCGGTCGACGTCTGGCGAGAGCAGTTGCGGCACCTGGTGACGGTGACCGGGCTGGCCCACGTGACGGTGCGACTGCTGCCGCGCGGGGTGGCCGGCAGCGGCCTGCACCCGCTCACCCCGTACTCCTGGTATGCCTTTCCCGACCCGGCGGATCCGCGGACGGTGATGCTGGAGGCGTTGACCACCGACGTCCGCTTGGCGACCGTGCTCGACGTCGACAGGTACGAGCGGATGACCGAGGCGTTGCTGGCGGCAGCCCTGTCACCGGAGGAGACGGTCACCGCGCTGGCCCGCCGCGTCGGCGAGTGAGCAGCGGTGCGGCGGGTGCCGCCCGCGCGGCCCCCGGACCCGGCGCCCCCGAGCCCGTCGGGGCCGGCGACCGGCGCGTGCGGGAGGCACGATAACCGCGGGGTGCGACAGATTCCTCAGGCCGGAACGTCGAGGAAGTGCTCGACCACCGGTGGCCCGGCGAAGTGCGGCCCGATCAGCGCCCGCCACTGGGCGAACCGTTCGGTGTCCCGGAAGTTCTTCTCGTGCGCCTCGACCGAGTCCCACTCGACCAGCAGCACGAACCGGGTCGGGGACTCGATGCCCCGGGTCATCCGCACCGATCGGCAGCCGGGCGTCCCGGCGAGCACCGGGTGACCCTGGGCGTACGCGGCGGCGAACGCGTCCTCGTGTCCGGGCAGTACGTCGATCAGCGCGACTTCAAGCACCATGCCGCAAAGCCTCCCACGGCGTAGGCGCGCAGGGGCGTGCGGGTGTCGCGGGGCCGGTTGCCGCACCTGACACACACTAGCCTCCTAGGACGGCTTAGCCGGTGTGGCGTATTCCCGATGACGCGGGCGCATCGGGTGCGCGGTGACACCCGACGCCCGGGGTGTGATCACGGCGAGTGGTGGGCAACAATGGTCACCGAGGAGGGGAGTATTCCCCCGTGACGAAGTCGTCAGCACGGACGATCGCCGGCACCTCGGCGTTCGACCCGGCTTCGTCGGTCGCCGACCCGTTCGCGGGTCGGGGGCGGAAGAGACCTCCGACAGTCACCAGAGTGAGCGACAGCGGCACGCCAGCCCCCACGGGGGCGTTACGGTGTGCCCGACGCCGCGTGTCTGCCGGAGGAATGAACGTTGGACGTGTCCGGATTGGTGTGGGCGGGGACCCTCGTCGCACTGACTGCGGTGCTGCTCGTCGATTTGTTGATCATTGGCCGGCGTCCGCACGAGCCGAGCGTGCGCGAATCGAGCCTCTGGGTCGCCTTCTACGTGGGTCTCGCCCTGCTCTTCGGCGTCGGCGTCTGGTTGACCGCCGGGGCCAGTTCGGCGGGGCAGTTCTACACCGGCTGGCTCACCGAGTACAGCCTCTCGGTCGACAACCTCTTCGTCTTCGTCATCATCATGGCCCGCTTCGGGGTGCCCCGGCAGTACCAGCAGAAGGTGCTGCTCATCGGCATCGTGCTGGCGCTGGTGATGCGCGGTGGCTTCATCGCCGCCGGCGCGGCGCTGATCTCGCAGTTCTCCTGGGTCTTCTACATCTTCGGCGCGTTCCTGATCTACACGGCGGTCAACCTGGCCCGCCAGGGTGAGCCGGACGAGGACGAGTTCTCGGAGAACCTGCTGATCCGGTGGAGCCGCCGGGCGCTGCCGATCTCCAAGGGCTACAACGACGCGAAGCTGATGACCCACGAGAACGGGCGTCGGCTGTTCACCCCGATGCTCATCGTGATGATCGCGATCGGCACCACTGACCTGATCTTCGCTCTGGACTCGATCCCGGCGATCTTCGGCATCACCCAGGAGCCGTACCTGGTCTTCACCGCGAACGTCTTCGCGCTGATGGGCCTGCGCCAGCTCTACTTCCTGCTCGGCGGCCTGCTCGACCGGCTGATCTACCTGAGCTACGGGCTGGCCGTCGTGCTGGGCTTCATCGGCGTCAAGCTGGTGCTGGAGGCGCTCGCCGACAACAACCTGCCGTTCATCAACGGCGGGGAGCACGTCGGCTGGGCCCCGCACATCCCGATCTGGCTGTCCCTGCTGGTCATCATCGGCACGTTGGGCATCGCCACCATCGCGAGCCTGGCCAAGTCCGCCCGGGACCGCCGCCGCGAGCTGGCCGGGGTCCGGCGCTGAGCCACCACCGGTCGGGCCCGCACCACGGGCCCGACCGGTCAGACCCGGTGGACGCCGACGAGAGTGGCCGTCCGGTCGGCCGGCAGCTGTTCCTCCAGCACCCGTCGTCGCCGGTAGCAGGCGTGCAGCATCCGTCGGGTCGTCGGGTCGTCGGCGACGGCGGTGACGATGCCGATGTGGTGGATCTTGCGGCCAGGGCGGGCGAAGAAGTAGAGGTCGCCAGGACGCTCCGCGCCCAGGGGCAGCGGGGTCGTGGCGACGGCCTGGTCGTCGGCGTCGCGGGGCAGCAGTACGCCGAACCGGCGCCACGCCAGGTGGACGAGGCCCGAGCAGTCGATGCCGTACGCGGAGAGCCCGCCCCAGATGTAGGCGACGTCCAGCAGTCGCTGGGCCACCGCGAGCGCGTCGGCGGCGCTGGGCGGCTCGGTAGGCACCGGGACGAGCTGCCCGTCGGGCAGCCAGAGCGGCGCGGCCTGGGCGGGGACGTAGACCGGTCGCCAGCCGTCGCGGGCCGGGCCGGCCGGGACGAGGCGCGTGCCGACGACGACGCCGGGCAGCGCCACCGGCCCGCCCGGAGCGGTGTGCAGCCCGGTGACGGTGGCGTCCACGATCAGCGGGTCGCCGCTGACTGTGGGATCCACGGGGGTCAGCTGGTCGGCGGGGAGCCAACCCGGGTAGCCGCGGGGATCGAGCTTGGCGGCCGGCTGCTCGACGGCGACGACCCGTGCCCAGCCGTCGGGGCGCAGCTCGTCGATCAGCACCCGCTCGCCGAGCAGGAGTTGGCTCAGCACGCAGTCGCCGACCTGCTGGTCGGTGTCCATGCCGCGAACCCACGTCGGGATGTCGACGCCGGCCGTGAGCGCGGGACCGTCGACCGGCCGGACCGCCTCGGGGGAGGACCACAGCGTCGCGACGGCGACCCGGACGATGGCCTCGCGGCCCTGTTGCAGTTCCACGTCAACCCCCAGCTCGTGTCGGCTGTTCAGGGGAACCCTATGAAAGAAACCAACGGTCATCAACCGCGGGTCTGCACCTTTACTTCAGTCAGGCCGGAGATGCCCAGGCCAGGCGCATCCGGCAGCACCACTGTCGGCCCCTCGTAGCGGATGCCCCCCTGCACCGGCGACCAGGCCAGCCACCAGGCGGCGTCCAGGTCGGCGACGGCAGTGGTGCCGTACGCGGCGACCAGGCTCGCCGCCGCGCCGATACCGACCTGACTCTCCATCATCGACCCGACCACAGTGCCGAGCCCGTGCGCGGCGGCCAGCTCCAGCAGGGTGCGCGCCGGCTGCAGCCCGCCGCACTTGGCCAGCTTGACGTTGACCAGGTCGGCGGCCCGGCGACGGATCACCTCGACCAGGTCGCGGACCCCGAAGACCGCCTCGTCGGCCAGGATCGGCACGGACACCCGGTCGCTGACCCACGCCAGCCCGTCCAGGTCCCAGCGGGCCACCGGCTGCTCGACCAGCTCCACGTCCAGCCCGGCGTCCTCGATGCCACGGATCACCCGGACCGCCTCGCGCGGCGTCCAGCCCTGATTGGCGTCGAGTCGGATCCGGACCCCGGCGCCGACCGCCGCGCGGACCGCCCGTACCCGGTCCAGGTCGCCGGCCGCGTCCGTGCCGACCTTCAGCTTCAGCACGCCGAAGCCGTCGGCCTGCCGCTGCCGCGCGGCCGTCGCCAGGTCCACCGCGTCGCCCGCCGCGAGGGTGACGTCCGTCGGAACCCGCAGGGCCGTGCCGCCGAGCAACCGCACCAGGGGTACGCCCAATCGCTGCGCGGCCAGGTCGTGCAGGGCCACGTCCATCGCGGCCTTCGCCGCCTCGTTGCCGACCACGGCGCGCTGCACCTCGGCGCAGCGGGCCACCAGGTCGTCCGGGTCCCGCCCGGTGAGCAGCGGGCCGAGCAGTTCGCGTACGCACGCCTGCGCGCCGCCGACCGACGCGCCGGTCACCTGCCACACCTGCGGCGCCTCGCCGAAGCCGGACCGACCGTCGGCGTCGATCAGCTCGACGACCAGGGTTTCCACTGTGGTGGTACGGCGCAGCGCGGTGACGAACGGGGTGTGTAAGGGGGCAGAAACGCGGTGGGTGCGTACCGCCGAGATCGTCATTGGGGCACCCTATACGCAGACACGCGACGGGAGGAGAGACCGGATGGTCGAACGGGACTGGGAGCTGGTGGGCGCACCGAACGCCCGTGACCTGGGCGGGCTGCTTGGCGCCGACGGCCGCAGGGTGCGGGCCGGACGGCTGCTCCGCACCCCGGCGCTGGGTCGGCTCACCGACGAGGATCTGCCGGTGCTGGCGAAGCTGGGGCCGGCCTGCGTGCTCGACCTGCGCGCCTCGGCGGAGATCGATGTCGCCCCGCCCGACCGGCTGGCCGGCGAGCCGCGGGTCGTGCACCTGCCGGTGCACGATCCGGAGCACCCGGTCTTCACGTACGTCTCGGCGGTGCTGCTCGGCCACGACCTCGACGCGTACGCGGAGCTGGCCCGGCAGGGCACGGCGGGGGCGATGGCCGAGATCTACCGATGGTTCGTCACCGGCGAGTCGGCCCGGGTCAACTTCGGCGCGGCGGTGCGGCTGGCCGCCCGGCCGGAGAACCTTCCGCTGCTCTACCACTGCTCCGCGGGCAAGGACCGCACCGGGTGGCTCACCGTCGTCCTGCTGACCGCGCTCGGTGTGGACGAGGCCGCGATCCGCGCCGAGTACCTGCGCAACAACGAGCTGACCGACAGCCTCCGGGCGGTGATCATCGAGGCGATGCGACGCCGGCAGCCCGGCCTGGACGTCGACGCGGTGCTGCCGGTGCTGGAGGTCCGCGCCGAGTACCTCGACGCCGGCTACCAGGAGGTGCGCCGGGTGCACGGCTCGTTCGACGGCTACCTGCGCGACGGGCTGGGGCTGACCGACGAGGTCCTCACGGCGCTGCGGGCGCAACTGCTGGAGTGACCGCCACGGCGGTCGGCACGTCGGCGCGTGCGACCCGCCCGATGACGATCAGCGCCTGGCCGGCCGCGTACGTCGCCATCACGAGCACCGACGCGCCGGGCGGCTGGGCCACGTCGGCCACCCCGGAGGCGATCAGCAGATCGGAGCCGAGGAACAGCGCGGCGCCGACACCGACCCGCCAGCCCTGGGTCACGGCGGTGGTGGCCATCGCCGCCAGCGCGACGGCGTAGCCGGCCACCGGCACAGCCAGCCCGGCCTCGGTCAGCCCCGCCCACATCCAGGCCAGCGCGGCGACGGTCAGCGCCGCGTACAGCAGAGGCACCGCGACCAGCGGCGGACGGCGCAGCCGCGTCGCGGCGCCGTGCCGGGTGAAGGCCACGAGGTAGCAGACGTGGGCGGCGAGGAAGCAGACCATGCCGGCCATGAACCAGCCGGTGCCGGAGGCCAGCAGCGCCACGTCTCCGGCCGTGGAGCAGGCCAATGCGGCGAGCACCAGATAGTCCGGCCGGGCGCCGCGTTCGGTGGCCGCCCGCCAGAGGTACGCGGCCAGCAGCGGCATCAGCAGCGGCTTGGTGAGCAGCTCGGCCACTGCACTGTCGACGGCGTTGGCCAGCAGGTTCGCCGCCGTCACGACGGAAAAGACGACGAGCAGGGTACGGCTGCGAGGCATCAGCGGCTCCGGGGTGGGGTGGCAGCAGCCTAGCCGGATCGGCGGGTGCCGGCCTCAGAGCCGGTGGCGGGCCGCCCAGGCCTGCGCCGAGACGTGCGCGATCAGGCGGCAGGCGTCGTCCTCGACGCCCTCGTCGCTGTCGGCCAGGTCGGTGGTGGTGCACACCGCGATGACGTACGGCGGTGCGTCGTCGGGCAGCACCACGCCGACGCTGTGGCGCACGCCGCGTACCCAGCCGTTCTTGAGCGCGACGCGGGTGCCCTCGGGCAGGCCGGCGGCCAGGTCCTCGCGGTGCTCCTGGGCGAGCAGCACGTCGAGCATGGTCGCGCAGCCGGCCGGCGAGGCGAGGCGGCCGGGAGTCGTGGCGCCGCTGGCCAGCGCGCCCAGCAGGGCGGCCAGGTCGGCGGCGGTGACGGTGTTGGTGATGCCTGCCTCGCGGGCGGCGAAGTCCTCGATGCCCCGGCCGGTGACGCTGTTGCGGGCACCGGCCAGCGACCACACCTCGGCCACCGCGGGCAACCCGACGTGCCC
The DNA here is from genome assembly GCF_049841615.1 of Micromonospora sp. DT63. Classification (NCBI taxonomy): domain Bacteria; kingdom Bacillati; phylum Actinomycetota; class Actinomycetes; order Micromonosporales; family Micromonosporaceae; genus Micromonospora; species Micromonospora sp. DT63. The sequence goes on from NZ_JBNCKQ010000005.1 coordinate 525,254, forward strand.
GATGACCAGGTTGGTCGCCAGGTTGCTGGACCGTACGATCATCCGTTCGGCGAGCCAGCGCAGGGGCGCGGTGCCGCCGAGCCGGTCCCACACGGCGTCGTCGTTGTCGTAGTGCGGGGCGCAGGAGAAGCGGGGAGCGCCGGGCTGGGCCGAGTCGAACTCGTTGACCACCGGGACGTCGGCGTCCAACTCCAGGGTGCCGGCCTCGGCGGCGCGGTGCAGCGCGGCCAGCACCCCCACCTTCATGGTGCTGGCGGCGTAGTGGCCGGCGTCGGCGTGGCGGGTCCATGTCGGGGGCGCGTCGAGTCGACAGACGTATGCCGAGACGGTGCCCGGCACCCGGTCCAGATGGGCGTCGAGATCATCCCAGGTCATGCCGGTGACCGTAGCCGATCACGGGGCGGGCGGGCCCGCGTACCCCCGCCGGAAAGCGGACGGGCGCGGGGGGCCCCCACCCCCCCCCCCCCCCCGGGGGGGGGGGGGGGGGAAGTTACCCCGGGCGCGGTCGGGGGGCGGGCGGCCCCCCCGCCCGTTTTCGCGTGGGGCCGTGGGGCCCCCCCGCCCCCCCCGCGCCCGGTGCCGGTGCTGGTGTGAAGGTCAGCCGGCGTGCTTGCGGCGGGCGGCGGCCCGACCGCGCTGCTGCTGGTCGAGCACCACCTTGCGGATGCGCACCGCGGTCGGGGTGACCTCGACGCACTCGTCCTCGCGGCAGAACTCCAGCGCCTGCTCCAGCGAGAGCTTGCGCGGCGGGATCAGCTTCTCGGTCTCGTCGGACGTCGAGGCCCGCATGTTGGTGAGCTTCTTCTCCTTGGTGATGTTGACGTCCATGTCGTCGGAGCGCGAGTTCTCCCCGACGATCATGCCCTCGTACACCTCGGTGGTGGGGTCGACGAACAGCTGGCCGCGCTCCTGCAGGTTGATCATCGCGAAGGCGGTGACCGCGCCGGCCCGGTCGGCGACCAGCGAGCCGTTGTTGCGGGTCCGCAGCTCACCGAACCACGGCTCGTACGACTCGAAGACGTGGTGCAGGATGCCGGTGCCCCGGGTGTCGGTGAGGAACTCGGTGCGGAAGCCGATCAGGCCGCGCGCCGGGACCAGCCACTCCATCCGGATCCAGCCGGTGCCGTGGTTGACCAGCTGCTCCATCCGGCCCTTGCGGGTCGCGAGGAGCTGGGTGATCGCGCCCAGGTACTCCTCCGGGGCGTCGATGGTCAACCGCTCGACCGGCTCGCAGGTCTTGCCGTCGATCTCCTTGGTGACGACCTGCGGCTTGCCGACGGTCAGCTCGTAGCTCTCCCGGCGCATCTGCTCGACCAGGATGGCCAGCGCCAGCTCACCACGGCCCTGCACCTCCCAGGCGTCCGGCCGCTCGGTGGGCAGCACCCGCAGCGACACGTTGCCGATCAGCTCCTTGTCGAGCCGGTCCTTGACCATGCGCGCGGTGACCTTGGAGCCCTTGACCCGGCCCACCAGCGGGGACGTGTTGGTGCCGATCGTCATCGAGATGGCCGGCTCGTCGACGGTGATCAGCGGCAGAGCTACCGGGTTCTCCGCGTCGGCGAGGGTCTCACCGATCATGATGTCGGAGATGCCGGCGACCGCGATGATGTCGCCCGGACCGGCCGTCTCGGCCGGCTTGCGCTCCAGGCCCTCGGTCATCAGCATCTCGGAGATGCGAACCCGCTGGGTGCTGCCGTCGGTGCGGCACCAGGCCACCGTCTGGCCCTTGCTGATCGTGCCCTGACGCACCCGGCACAGGGCCAGCCGGCCGAGGAACGGCGAGGCGTCGAGGTTGGTGACGTGCGCCTGAAGCGGAGCGCCATCCTCGTACGCGGGGGCCGGGATGGTGTCCAGCAGGGTGCGGAACAGCGGCTCCAGGGAGGTGCTGTCGTCGGGGACCGAGCCGTCGGCGGGCTGGGTCAGCGAGGCGATGCCGTCCCGGGCGCAGGCGTACACGATCGGGAAGTCGATCTGCTCCTCGTCGGCGTCCAGGTCGAGGAAGAGCTCGTAGGTGTCGTCCACGACCTCCTTGATCCGAGCGTCGGGACGGTCCACCTTGTTGATCACGAGGATGATCGGCATCCGGGCGCGCAGCGCCTTGCGCAGCACGAAGCGGGTCTGCGGAAGCGGGCCCTCGCTGGCGTCGACCAGCAGGACGACACCGTCGACCATGGTCAGGCCGCGCTCGACCTCGCCGCCGAAGTCGGCGTGGCCGGGGGTGTCGATGATGTTGATGGTGACCGGGTCGGAGCCGTCCGCCGGCAGGTAGCGCACGCCGGTGTTCTTGGCCAGGATCGTGATGCCCTTCTCCCGCTCCAGGTCACCCGAGTCCATCACCCGTTCGGTGTTCTCGCCACGGGCACCGTAGGCGCCGGCCTGCCGCAACATGGCGTCGACCAGGGTGGTCTTGCCGTGGTCGACGTGAGCGATGATGGCGACGTTGCGGAGGTCGGTGCGAAGCTGCATACCCTCTATCCTTCCGCCTGCGCTCGCGCAGGCTGCGTCGGGGTCACCCCCAGGTGCCCCTGATCTATGGTGAAACTGCTGTGCCGGTCGTTGCACCGGCTGGCATGCTGGCTCCCGTGTCCCGGGGGCCTGAGTGCACGACCTGCTGACCTGGGTGCAGGGTCTGCCCACCCTGTGGATCTACCTGGTCGCCGCGCTGATCGTGGCGGGCGAGACCGCGGTGATCTTCGGCCTGCTGGTGCCGGGTGAGGCTACCCTGCTGCTCGTCGGCTTCCTCACCTACAACGGTACCTTGCGGCTCGGACCGGCGCTGCTCGCGATGATCGTCTCGGCGTTCGTGGGTGACGCGCTGGCGTTCCGCGCCGGGCGGCGCTTCGGCCCGAAGCTGCGTGCCGGGCTGGGCCACCGGGTCGGGCCCGAGCGGTGGCGCCGGGCCGACGCGATGCTCGCCCGCCTGGGCGGCAGGGGCGTGTTCGCGGCGCGCTGGGTGGCCTTCGCCCGCACCCTGGTGCCCCGGCTGGCCGGATCCGCCGGAATGTCGTACCGGCGGTTCGCGCCGTGGAACCTGGCCGGCATCGTCACCTGGGTCGGCGGTTCGGTGCTGCTCGGCCACCTCGCCGGTGAGTCGTACGACACGGTCTCGCGACTGCTCGGCCGTGCCACCGGCGCGGCACTGGCGTTGCTGGCGGGGCTGCTGGGGGTGGTGCTCGCCGGGCGGTGGCTCGGCCGCAACCCCGACCCGGTACGCGCGCTGCTGTCCCGGGCCGCCGCGCTGCCGCCGGTGCGCTGGCTCAGCGCCCGCTACGGCGTGCTGTTCTTCCTGGTGGCCATGCGGATCGGGCCGGCCTGGACGCTGCTGCTCAACCTGGCCGCCGGGCTGCTGCTGCTCTTCGCCGCAGGACTGGCCATCGCCGGTCTGCTCGCTGTCGTGGTGCGCAACAGCGGGCTGGCGGCGCTCGACGGGGCCATCGGGGCCTGGTTCACCGCCCGCCGCACCCCGGACGCCGCCGACGCCACACTTGTCGTGGTGTCGCTGGTACGCGGGTGGGTGCTGATCGTGCTGGTGGCAGTGGTGGCGGCGGTGCTGGCGTGGCGGAACCGGCCGTGGCGCACGGATCTGCTCAGTGTGGTCGGCACCGTGGGCGCGTTCGTGCCACTGGTGGTGCTGGCCGTGGTGGCCGAGTTGACCTCGACGCCCGGTGGCGGTCCGGGTGGGCACGAGGCCGTTCCGTTCTCGACCCAGAACGCCGTTGTCGCGGCGAGCCTGTGCACCCTGGCGTGGCTGGTGTCGCGCAGCGCGCGGTGGCCGGTGGCGGTGGCCGCGTGGACGGCCGCCGCCGCGGGCGTGCTGGGGGTGGCGGCGGCACGGCTCTACCTCGGTCTGGAGACGGCGAGCGGTACGGCGGCGGCGGTGCTGCTGGGTGTGCTGTGGACTGTGGTGTTCCTGGTCGCCTGGGCCACCAGGGACCGGGCGGTGGGAAACCGGGAGCGGCCGGTAGGTCACGCCCGACCGTCGAAGGGGCACCGCCGGCCCGTCGAACCTTGCTAATCTGCGGCGACTGTCTGACGGGGGAGGACCACCATGCGTCAACGAACCGGTCGGCTGGGCGCGCTCGTGCTCGCCGGTCTGCTGCTCGCGGGCGGGGCGGTCGGTTGCGCGGGCAAGGGGCAACGTCCCCAGGACCAGGCCGCGGCTCCGGTCTCGGTCACCGAGGCGCCGACCGACGAGCCGGTCGACGAGCCGGTCGAGGAACCGAGCCCCTCGCCGAGCGCCGTGGCGGCCATGGGCGCCGCCCCGAGCCGCAGCGCCTCGGCCTCCCCGACGCCCGCGAAGAAGCCGACCCGCACGACGGCGGCCCCGAAGCCGCGCGCGGTTGCCAAGCCGCCCACCGAGACGCAGGTTCCGCCGGCGCCACCGAAACCCGCCCCCTCGTCCTGCAAGCCCAGCTACAAGGGCACCCAGGCGAGCCGCGCCGACGTGAAGGCGGCGCTCACCGACGCCGCCAACCGCACCTACTGGCCCAGCTCGGCGCCGGAGCTCAAGATCCCGCTCAACCTGGTCAAGGCGACCGCCTGGCAGGAGAGCGGCTGGCAGTCCAACATCTACGCCTGCGACGGCGGCGTCGGGCTGATGCAGGTGATGCCGGCCACCGCCACCTGGATGAACCAGCGGTTCGAGCAGAGCTACGCCATCGCCGACTACCGGGACAACGCGTACCTGGGGGCCAACTACCTGGCCTGGCTGACCAAGTACATCGGCGACATGTACTTCGAGTCCGACTTCCGCCTCGACGCGGACCTGTGCACCGCCGAGCTCGACTCCTGCCTGCTCAACGCCGTCATCTCCGCGTACAACTTCGGGCACGGAGCGGTGGCGCAGGAGGGCAAGCCCCTCGCCATCCCCAACCCGTCGTACGTGCGTAACGTGCGGGCGTTGATGACCGAGTGCGTCTGCCTGGGCTACTGAGCACCACGAAAAGGGGCGGGGGTGGCCCCCGCCCCTTTTCCGTCCGCGTCAGTCGCCGGCGGCCACCGGCTCCCGCGTCGCCGGGGCGTCGACGCCCGGGTCGGCCTCGACGCGGCCCGGCCACCAGAAGCGGTCCCCGAGCAGGAACGCCAGCGCCGGCACCAGCACCGTACGGACCAGCAGGGTGTCCAGCAGGACGCCGATGCAGACGATGATGCCGATCTGCGTGAGCGTGATCAGCGGCAGCACGCCGAGCACGGCGAACACCGCGGCGAGCAGCACACCGGCGCTGGTGATCACACCTCCGGTGACCCGCAACGCGGACAGCATCCCGTCGCGGGTGCCCGCGCTGCGGGCGTCCTCCCGGGCGCGGGTGACCAGGAAGATGTTGTAGTCCACGCCGAGGGCGACCAGGAACACGAAGGCCAGCAGCAGCACGCCGCTGTCGAGCGCCGGGAAGCCGAGCACGTGGTCGAAGAGCAGCCACGCCGCGCCGAGGCTGGCGAAGAACGACGCGATCACGGTGAGCACCAGCAGCACCGGTGCCAGCAGACCCCGCAGCAGCAGCACGAGCACCGCGCCGACGAGCAGCAGGATGATCGGCAGGATCAGCCGCAGGTCACGGTCGTTGGCCTGCTCGGAGTCGTACGTGGCGGCCACCGAACCGCCGACGATCGCCCCGTCGGGCGCGTCGGCACCCGCGGCGGCCGGGGGAGCGGAGTCGGGAACGGCGGCTACCGCGTCGCGCAGCGCCTCGATCGTGCGGTCCGAGGCGGTCGTGCCGGGCTCGGCCTCCAGCACCACGTCGACCTGGGCGACGGCCTCGCCGGCGTCGCCGGGACGCGCCGAGGCGACGCCGGGGACGGCGGTGGCGGCGTCGGTGACCGACCGCACGGCTGCCGGGGTGGTGAGCACGGCCACCGGTTGGGTGCTGCCGGCGGGGAACGCCCGCGCCAGGGTCTGCGCGCCGGTCACCGCCTCGGGCTCGGCCCGGAACTGCTCGGTCTCGGACAGGCCGGTGCGGATCCCCAGCCCACCGAGGGCCAGACCGCCGAGCAGCATGGTGGCCAACACCGCGACCACCACCGGACGACGTTGCACGGCGCCGCCGAGCCGACCCCAGAGCCGGCCCTCGCGCACCGGGCCGCCGACCCGGGGTACGAACGGCCAGAACAGGCCGCGACCGAAGAGCACCAGCACGGCGGGGAGCACGAACAGGGCCGAGAGCATGGCGAAGACCACACCTGTGGCGCAGGCCACGGCCAGCGCCCGGTTCGTCTCCTGCTCGCTGAGCAGCAGGGTGAGCACACCGAGCACCACGGTGCCGCCGCTGGCCAGGATGGGCTCGGCGGTACGCCGCAGCGCGGCGCGCATCGCCGCGAAGCGGTTCTCCTCGCGCCGCAGCTCCTCCCGGTAGCGGGCGATGAGCAGCAGCGCGTAGTCGGTGGCGGCGCCGAAGACCAGCACGCTGGCGATGCCGGTGACCTGGCCCTGCTGGAGGTTGATGCCGACGGCCGGCACGACCGTGTCCACCGCGCGCAGGGTGAGCTGTTCGGTGGCCGCGACGACGACCAGCGGCACGATCCACAGGAACGGACTGCGGTACGTGATCAGCAGCAGCAACGCGACAACTGCGGCGGTCACCGCGAGCAGGGTGACGTCGGCGCCCTCGAAGACCGACGACAGGTCGGCGGTGAAGGCGGGGGAGCCGGTGACCTCGACGGCCAGCCCGTCGGGCAGGTCCCCGAGCGTGTCGCGCAGCTGGGTGACGCTTTCGGTGACTTTCTCCTGACCCCCGGCGGTGTCCAACGGCACGGCGACGAGCGCGACGGTGCCGTCCGGGGAGACCTGCGCGGGGCTGACCTGACCGCCGACCGCGAAGCGACCCAGGTCGCCGGAGCGGGCGGCGAGGGTGGCCCGGTCGGCCTCGCTCAGCGCCCCGCCGTCGCTGCGGCTGACGACCACGATGGCCGGCTGGACGTCGCTGGAGGGCAGCTGGTCCTGCAGGCGCTGCACCTGGGTCGACTCCCACTGCACCGACAGGCCGGTGGACGAGACGGGTGCCGGGTTGTCCGGTCGGGGTATCCCGAAGACGACCGCGCCGACGACGAGCGCGGCGGCCACGGTGAGCCAGGCGGCCAGCCGCCCGCGCGCGACCCTGGTGAAGAAAGACATCGGGAACCCCTAAAATCCTTCGAGAGTCGAGTATCTTGATAAACGAGATTATCGGCGGTTGTTCTATGCTGCAACCCGGGGACCGGCAACCCGGGACCGACGACGGGGGGAAACGGCGCGAGGTGGCGACTCACGGCATGTACCGGCGGCGCGACACGCGCCGCGACCAGCTGGTCGCGGAGATCACCAACAACCTCCGGCGGTACTCGGTGGACGCCCAGCAGGTCGGCCACGCCTTCGCCAACCTGCACGGGCTCAACCCGACCGACCTGAACGCGCTGATCGCGGTCATGGACGCCGAGATGTTCGGTGACCCGATCACCCCCGGCCGCCTCGGCGAGCAGCTCAACCTGTCGTCCGGCTCGGTCACCGCCCTGATCGACCGGCTGGAACGGGCCGGGCACATCCGCCGGGACCGGGACACCGTCGACCGGCGCAAGGTGCTGCTGCACTACGCCGACCAGGGCGCCGCGCTGGCCATGGAGTTCTTCCGGCCGCTGGGCGCCCGCACCGACACGGTCATGGACCGCTTCAGCGAGGACGAGCTGGAGGTGGTGCACCGGTTCCTGGCGGAGATGGGCGAGGCGCTGCGGGGGCACCGCGACGCCGTCCGCGCCACCCGGCCCGAACCGTCCCGCCGGACGACGGCCTGAGCGTGCCGGGCCGGCTCGTCGCCCGTCTCGCCGCCGCCGCGCTGCGGCTGCCCGCCGTGCGTCCCGTCCCGGTGCGGGTCACCCGCGACATCCCGGTCCGGGCGCGTGACGGCGTCGTGCTGCGGACCGACCACTACGCCCCGGGGGACCGGTCCGCGCCGACCGTGCTGATCCGCACCCCGTACGGGCGGGGCGGGCCGTTGCGGCTGCTCGGCCGGTTGCTCGCGGCGCGCGGTCGACACGCGGTGATCCAGTCCTGCCGGGGCACCGGCGGCTCCGGTGGCACGTTCGCGCCGCTGGTGCACGAGCGCGACGACGGGGTGGACACCCTCAACTGGCTGCGCCGCCAGCCCTGGTGGTCCGGGGCGCTCGGCATGTTCGGCGTCAGCTACCAGGGCTTCGCCCAGTGGGCGCTGGCCGCCGACGCCGGCGAGGACCTGCATGCGATGGTCGCGGTGGTGACCGCGTCGTCCACCCGGGACTCGACGTACGCGGGGGAGTCGTTCGCCCTGGACACCGTGCTCACCTGGGCCGAGCTGCTGCACGCCCAGACCGTGCCGAGGCTGGCCCGCCAGTGGGAACTCAAGCGCGGGCAGCCCCGCCTGGCGGCCGCGCTGGACCACCTGCCGCTGGCCGGAGCGGACCGGGTCGCCACCGGCGTCACGATTCCCTTCTTCCAGGAGTGGCTGCGCCACCACGATCCCGACGCCGCGTACTGGAAGAACCGGGTCTTCGCCGACCGGGTGGCCCGGGTGCGCGCACCCGTGGTCATGGTCACCGGCTGGCACGACATCTTCCTGCCCGCCCAGCTCGACGACCACGCCACCCTGCGCGCCGCGGGCGCCCGGCCGCGGCTGGTGATCGGCCCGTGGACGCACGGCAGCCCCGGCCTCTTCGTCGCCGCGCTGCGCGAGGGGCTGATCTGGCTGGACGAGCACCTGGCCGGGTCCGCCGCCGACGGGCGGCCGCCCACCGAGGGGTCCGGCGAGGCGCCGGTCCGGCTGCACGTGGGCGGTGCCGACGGCGGCTGGCGGGACCTGCCGGACTGGCCACCACCGGCCACCGACACCCCGTGGCACCTGCACCCCGGCGGCGAGCTGGCGACCCGCCCGCCGAGCCCCTCGGCGCCGGACGAGTTCCGGTATGACCCGGCCGACCCCACCCCGTCGCTCGGTGGCCCCCTGTTGGTCGCCAAGCGGGCCGGCCCGGTGGACAACCGGCACGTCGAGGCCCGACCCGACGTCCTGACGTACACCAGCGCTCCGCTCACCGAAGCGGTCGAGGTGATCGGCGCCGTACGCGCGGAGATCCACGTCCGTAGCGAGCTCGCGTACCTGGACGTCTACGTCCGACTGTGCGATGTGGACCGGTGTGGGCGCTCGGTCAACGTGTGCGACGGACTGGTCCGGGTCGCGCCCGGACGGTTCGCCGCCGACGGGTCCGGGGCGCTGCGGGTGTCGGTGCCGCTCTGGCCGACCGCGTACCGGTTCGCGGCCGGGCACCGACTACGCGTTCAGGTCGCCGGCGGCGCCCACCCGCGCTGGGCGCGCAACCCGGGCAGCGGCGAACCCCTCGGCACGGCCGTGACGCTGCGTGCCGGCTGGCGGCAGGTCCTGCATGATCCGGCGCACCCCTCGGCGCTGTGGCTGCCGATCGTCTACACTGCCCCGCGCAGCATCTGAAACGAACAGACCCCCTCTGAGCTGGGCATTCATATTTTTTGCGGGCTATGGTTGGGTCAACGCCCGGCGCCGTGCACCAGTAGGCCGGGCTCGCCTGAAGCCCAGCACCGCGTACGCGGTGTGACGTCGTGCCCGGCCCCCGTGAATTGGAAGGGGGGCCCCATGACCCGGGCTCCGGCGAACCTGTTGGCCGTCCGAAGTCTCCTTCTCACCCACCTCAACGTCGACCCGAAAACCGTCCGCGACGCCGACCTGGAACCGGCGGAGGTCGGCATCGTCGGCGACCCGGCCCACCGGGGCGGCTACCACTGCGGATCGGACCGGGTGGTGACCAACGACTACTCCGTGGTGGAGTCGTCGCGGGATCGCAAAGGCCTGACCCTCGACGCGGCGGCGCTCGACGTCGGCGGCTTCTCGGTCCGTTCCGGCGGACGTACGCACACCCTGCCCAGCTTCTCGCTCTGGTGTGTGGGCCAGTGCGCCGCGAACGCTGCGGACACCCGGGACATCCGCGAGATCATCTACAGCCCCGACGGCACGACGGTGAAGCGGTGGGACCGCCTGGGCAAGCGCACCAGCGGCGACAGCTCGCACCGCTGGCACACCCACTTCAGCTTCTTCCGCGACGCCATCAAGGCCGGTCGCGACCAGCGGCCACTGTTCCGCCGCTACCTGACCAGCATCGGCCTCATCGAGGTCGCCCCGACCCCACCCATGGAGGACCCAGAGATGGAACTCAGCGACCGACTCAAGCGGGACACGGGCCGCCCGCAGCGCACCGTCGACGACGTCCTGGCGGACCTGTCGAACCTGCGGAATTGGCTCGTGTCCGCGCCGAACTCGCCGGGCGTGGTCGATGGACCGGCGCCGAACTCTCCGCTGGCCGCGCTCCTCGCCGCCGCCGGGCGGCCGGCGGTCGACGTGCCGGCGCTCGCCACGGAGGTGCTCCGGGTGCTCACCCCGCAGGCCATCGCCGACGCGATCCCGTCGAGCCTCGCCAAGGAGGTCGCCGACGAGCTGGCCCGCCGGCTCGTCGCCTGAGTCGGAGGCGGCCCGTCCCCACCGGGCCGCCTCTCTTCGGGGGCATCCGCAACGGCTGTTGAGCAATAGCGGTTGCGCAATAGCTGTTGCGGATGTGATGCTGGGTCTCGTGGAGAACCCCGACGTACGCCTGGTCACCGACTCGCGAGTCCTGGCCGCCATGGCCCACCCCCTGCGCCGCCGACTGATGGACGTGCTCAAGGTGCACGGCCCGTCGACCGTCGGGCTGCTCGCCGAGCGCACCGACCAGGCCCCCGCCAACGTCAGCCACCACCTCAAGGTGCTCGCCGCCGCCGACCTCGTCACCGAGGCTCCCGAGCTGGCCCGGGACCGCCGCGAACGGTGGTGGCAGCTCGTCAGCCGGGGAGTGCGCTGGTCCACCACCGACTTCGACGCCGACCCGGCGGCCCGGGCCGTCGCCGACGCCGCCACCTCACTCAACCTGGACCGGCACGTCGCGCTGGCCCGTGCCTGGCACGCCAGCGACGAGTCGGCGCAGGCCGCCTGGGCCGACGCGCCGTTCTCGACGGACAAGTGGCTGCACCTCACGCCCGAGGAACTGGACGAGCTGAGCCGCGAGATGATCGGCCTGCTGGATCGCTGGGCCGCCCGGCCACTGCCCGACGACGGCCGCGAACGGCAACCCGTGTTCGTGTTCGTCCACGGCGTACCGGCCCGGCCGTGACCGCGGCCACCCGCACCGATCCGAGCCCGGTCCGACCGGCCGGCGGGCTGCTGCGGCACCGCGACTTCCGCCTGCTCTGGGCCGGGCAGACGGTCAGCAGCATCGGCAGCAACGTCACCACCGTCGCGCTGCCCCTGGTGGCGGTCGCCGTGCTCGACGCCGGCACCTTCCAGGTGGCGGTCCTCACCGCCGCGGCCTGGCTGCCCTGGCTGCTGATCGGCCTCCCGGCCGGCGCGTGGGTGGACCGGCTGCCACGCCGGCCCCTGATGGTCATCTGCGACCTGCTCTGCGCCCTGGCCTTCCTCAGCGTGCCGGTGGCCGCCGCCCTGGGCCGCCTCACCGTCGCGCAGTTGCTGCTGGTGGCGCTCGGCGCCGGCACCGCGCGGGTCTTCTTCGAGACCGCCGACCAGGTCTACCTGACGGTGCTGCTGCGGCCCGAGCAACTGCCCGAGGGAAACGCGAAACTACAGGCCACCCAGACCGTGAGCTACGTCGTCGGGCCCGGCATCGCGGGCCTGATCGCCCAGGTCACCGGGGCGGTCGCCGCGTTGCTGCTGGACGCGCTCACGTTCCTGTTCTCGGCGGTCCTCCTGTTGCGCATCCGCACCGCCGAGCCGCGCCCCGACCGGCCGGACCGGTCCCGCTCGCTGCGGCGGGACATCGGCGAGGGACTGCGCTTCGTCATTCGCGACCCGTACCTGCGGGTGCTGACGGTCTTCGGCGCGGCCAGCAACATCGGTCTGACCGGCTACCAGGCGGTCCTGGTGGTGTTCCTGGTGCGTGAACTGCGGCTCGCACCCGGCCTGGTGGGCGTGCTGGTCGGCGTGATGAGCGTCGGGGGAATCATCGGCGCGCTGCTCGCCACCGCCCTGGCCCGCCGGTGTGGCACCGCGCGCGCCATGCTGATCGGGGCAGCGCTCACCGGCCCGCCCGCCCTGCTCATCCCGCTGGCCGCACCCGGCGTCGGGCTGGTGTGGCCGGCCCTCGGTGGCGTGCTGATCGGCCTCGGAGTGGCCATCGGCAACGTGGTCAAGGGCGCGTTCCGGCAGACGTACACGCCGCACCACCTGCTCGGCCGCGTGACGGTGAGCATGCACCTGCTCAACTTCGGTGCCATCCCGCTGGCGGCCGTGCTGGCCGGAGCCCTCGGCGCCCGCTACGGCGTCGGCACGGCAATCGGCGTGATGACCGCCTGGTTGGCGATCACCCCGCTGATCCTGCTGGTTGGACCGCTCCGGTGGCGGCGGGACCTGCCCGCCGCCCCGGCAGCGTCTTGAGTGCACTGCGACGGCGGCCGGGAACCGACCGCCGTCACCGGCACGGAGCTACATCGGGCGGACGTTGTCCGCCTGCGGGCCCTTCTGCCCCTGGGTCACCTCGAACTCGACCTTCTGGCCCTCGTTGAGCTCCCGGTAACCGCTCGTCGCGATGGCGGAGTAGTGGACGAACACGTCCGGCCCTCCACCATCCTGCTCGATGAAGCCGAAGCCCTTTTCCGAGTTGAACCACTTAACCGTGCCGGTTGCCATGCATCTCTCCCTGTTCAAAGCGGCGGACCACCGGCCCGTGGCCGATGGTCGCCCGTACCTGTTCGACAGTAACGGGCGAAACCCCGATCTGCCGGCCGAAGTGCCGTAGGTGTTTACTCGAACTCAGATGAACTCTGTGCGCGCCGGCACGCGAAAGCCGCCCCGACCACCCTCCGCTACGGCATGCTTGCGGCGATGAGGGGTGCCGCAGCCACCGCGCTGTCCGAGCTGGAGCGCGAGATCGACGCGCCCGGAACCGGCCTGGACCGGCTCCACCTGGTGCCCACCCCGTTCGTCCCGGAGGTGCGGCTGCACCTCGCCGAGGACGCGATCGTCTGGTGGGCCCGGATGGAGGCGCTCGCCGGTCACGCTCTGCCACCGCCGTTCTGGGCCTCCGCCTGGGCCGGCGGCCAGGCCCTGGCCCGACATCTGCTGGACCACCCGGAGCTGGCCGCCGGACGCCGCGTCCTCGACCTCGCCGCCGGCTCGGGTCTGGTGGCCATCGCCGCCGCGCTGGCCGGCGCCGCCGACGTCGTCGCCAACGACATCGACCCGTACGCCGTGGCGGCCATCACCGTCAACGCGCGCGCCAACCGGGTCACCGTCGACGCCAGCGGGGACGACCTGCTCGACAACGTCGGCGTCGACGCGGACCTGGTGGTCGCCGGGGACGTCTTCTACAGCCGCCCGATGGCCGAGAGGATGCTGCCGTTCCTACGACGGGCCGTCGCCTCCGGCGCGGAGGTGCTCATCGGGGACCCCGGCCGGGAGCACCTGCCCGAGGACGGGCTGCGGCTGCTGACCGACTATCCGGTGCCCACCACCGAGCCGTCGGTGGACTCGTCGCTGCGCCGGGTGCAGGTGCTGCGACCCGCGTGACGCGCGGGTCCCTCAGGGGCGACCCCGAGGCCGATACCAGGGGACCCTGGGGGCTGCGACCTGATGTCCACCGTGGTCCGGCGGCCATAGCGTACGAGGCATGACGCAATGGCTGGCCCAGGTCGGAGAACTGCCCATCCTCGTGCTGATGGGCGCGCTCGGGCTGGTCATGCTCTTCGACGCCGTACCGTTGCTGGGTGTGCTGATCCCCGGCGACGTGGCAATCCTGGCCGCCGTCGGGGTGGGCCGCCCGGCCACCGGGCTGGCCACCTTCGCCGCGGTGCTGGCCGGCTGCCTGGCCGGCTGGTCGCTGAGTTTCCTGGTCGGTCGCCGCTACGCCGAACGGCTGCGCCACAGCCGGATCGGGAGCTGGATCGGTGAGGCGCGCTGGAGCGCGGCGGAGGGAATCCTCAACCACGGCGGTGGCCGGATGATGGTTGTCGCGCCGTTCCTGCCGGTGTTCAACGCGCTGCTGCCGCTGGCCGCCGGCGGGCTGCGGATGTCGTACCGCCGGTTCCTCGGCTGCGCGACCCTCGGCGCGGCGGCCTGGGCCGGTCTCTACCTGGCGCTGGGCACCGCGTCGCGATCGCTGGCCGGGCTGCTGCCGGGGGCGCCGAGCCCGCTGCTGGTGACCATGGGGGTGGGGCTGGCGCTGGCGTTCGTCGTGTTGGTGGGGGCGCGGCGGCGGTTCTCCGCTCTTGCTGGTTGAGCCGTGGTTGCGGTGCGGGGGCGGGGGCCTGCCGTGCCCGGCTCCGGGCGGTCAGGCTTGATCCCTGCGCCGGGCACGGCAGGCCCCCGCCCCGTCGTGGGGGCGGTTCGTCCGGTGGTGCCGCGATTCGACTGTGGGTTGGATCTTCAGTGGTGTTCGGTCAGCGTTGGGTGATCATCGCTCGGGGTTACCAGCCTCGGGCTCGCCACTGGGGGAGGGCTGGGCGTTCTGCTCCCAGGGTGCTGTCCTTGCCGTGGCCGGGGTAGAACCAGGTGTCGTCCGGCAGCTGGTCGAACAGCTTGTGCTCGACGTCGTCGATCAGCGCGGCGAAGCGCTGCGGGTCCTTGTCCGTGTTGCCGACGCCGCCGGGGAAAAGGCTGTCGCCGGTGAACAGGTGGGCGGTACCGGCCGGGTCGCGGTAGAGCAGCGCGATCGAACCCGGCGTGTGGCCCTTGATGTGGATGACCTCCAGCGCGCAGTCACCGACCGCCACGGTGTCGCCGTCGGCCAACCGCTCCGCCTCGATCGGCAGCCCCGCCGCGTCGTCGGCGTGCACGAGCGCCCGCGCGCCGGTCTTGGCGACCACCTCCTCCAACGCCACCCAGTGGTCCATGTGCTGGTGTGTGGTCACGACGGCGGCCAGACCGCCGTCGCCGATCAGCTCCAGCAGCCGGGGCGCCTCGTTGGCGGCGTCGATCAACACCTGGTCGCCGGTGCCGGTGCAGCGCAGCAGGTACGCGTTGTTGTCCATCGGGCCCACCGACAGCTTGCTGATGGTGAGCCCGTCCAACTCCCGTACCGCCGGCGGGCCGCCGTGGGTGACATCTCCGCTGTAGGTCATGACGTGTCCAGATCCGTTCCGGTGAAGTAGGCAGGGGTCCGTCGGGGTTGACGGCGAGCGTGGTCCACGCCTCGACCGGCACGGCCGCGAGCGCTCCGGCGGACCGGTGTGCGGTGCGCCGCGGGTCGTCGAGGAGCGCGACAGGCGACCGGCCCGCGCCGGCGTCGGTGCCCGCCGCCCAGGCCGTCGCCGGTACGCGGCGGTCGGGTGGTGGTGTCGTCCGCCGCGCCCTGAGGCGGCAGCGGATCCGTGGTCACGCGTCGACCCTAGCCGCCCCGCGCCGCGCCGTCGTCGCGGAAATCGCTTTCGGCGCGTCGTCGCGCGCCCTACCGTCGGGCTCACAAGCGGCACCGGGACGTCGGACGGAGGTGGTGTTCATGCCGGACGTGACACGCGTGTTCCGCCATCACCAGCTCGACACCGATGAGGATGCCATGACTATCGATCTGACCGCCCTCGGCTGGGACGCCGACCGGGCGACGTACGCCGGCCGGCGCGGCGAGCACCACCCCGGCCGGGTGGCCCGGGTGGACCGGGGGGTCTGCACCGTGCTCACCGCCGCCGGCCCGGTCCGGGCCAGCCTCGGCCCCTCCGTACTGGCCGCCGCCGCCCAGGACCCCTCGGCACTGCCCTGCGCGGGGGACTGGGTGCTGCTCACGCACTGGCCGGACCGCCGGATCACCGTGGCGGCCGTGCTGCCCCGGCGGGCCGCGCTGATCCGCCGTACCGCCGGCAAGGACGCCAGCGGCCAGGTGCTGGCCGCCAACCTCGACGCCGCCGCCGTGGTGGAGCCGGTGCACCCGGAGCCGGACGTCGGCCGCATCGAGCGGCTGCTCTCCCTGGTCCACGAGTCCGGGGCCCGGCCGCTCGTGGTGCTGACGAAGGCCGACCTCGCGGCCGACCCGGATGCGCTGGCCCGCCAGCTCGCCGTGATCGCCCCCGGTGTGCCGGTGCTGCCGGTCAGCGCCGAGCGCGGCACCGGGCTGGACCCGCTGCGCGCCGAGGTCGCGCCGGGTCGCACGCTGGGGCTGCTCGGGCCGTCCGGCGCGGGCAAGTCGAGCCTGGTCAACGCGCTCGCCGGCGCGGTGATGATGCCGACGCAGGCGATCCGTCGGGTCGACGGCAAGGGCCGGCACACCACCACCTGGCGGGCCCTGGTGCCGATCCCGAACGGGGGCGCCGTGATCGACACACCCGGCGTGCGGGCGGTCGGCCTGCTCGACGGCGTGGCCGGGCTGGACCGGGCGTTCGCCGACATCGCGGGGCTGGCCGAGGGCTGTCGGTACGCCGACTGTCGGCACGACGGTGAACCGGCCTGCGCGGTCCACGACGCGTTGCGGACCGGCGAGCTGTCCACGCGCCGGTGGGAGAGCTGGCGGCGTCTGCAGTCGGAGGTCACCCACGAGAGCCGGCGGCGTGAGGCGCGGCTGGCCGCCGAGCGGCGCGGCGGGTGGCGTTCGGCGCGGCGCAGGGCGGCCCGGCCGCCGTCGCCCGGCGGGTACTGACGGAGGCTCGAGCGTGGTGCGGCCGACCGGGCTGAGCTGGGGGAATGTGCGGGCGGGGGAAACTGTCACACCTCGGGGCTAGAGTTGCCGAGGCGTGTTTTCCGCGCCCGCACGACCGCTCGAATCCACCCAGAGCGGGACAGATCCTTCGCTTCGTCTTCTCCCGGGAGTACACGCACTGTGGCCGACCGACTGATCATCCGTGGCGCGCGCGAGCACAACCTGCGTGACGTCAGTCTCGACCTGCCCCGGGACGCTCTCATCGTGTTCACCGGGCTGTCCGGGTCGGGCAAGTCGAGCCTGGCCTTCGACACGATCTTCGCCGAGGGGCAGCGGCGCTACGTGGAGTCGCTCTCCTCGTACGCCCGGCAGTTCCTCGGCCAGATGGACAAGCCCGACGTCGACTTCATCGAGGGCCTGAGCCCGGCCGTCTCGATCGACCAGAAGTCCACCTCGCGCAACCCGCGCTCGACAGTCGGCACCATCACCGAGGTCTACGACTACCTGCGCCTGCTCTTCGCCCGCATCGGTGAGCCGCACTGCCCGGTCTGCGGCGAGCGGATCTCCCGGCAGAGCCCGCAGCAGATCGTCGACCGGGTCCTCGCCATGGCCGAGGGCACCAAGTTCATGGTGCTCGCGCCGGTGATCCGCGGTCGCAAGGGCGAGTACGTCGACCTCTTCGCCGAGCTGCAGGCCAAGGGCTACGCCCGCGCCCGCGTCGACGGCGTGGTGCACCCGCTGACCGAGCCGCCGAAGCTCAAGAAGCAGGAGAAGCACACCATCGAGGTGGTGATCGACCGGCTCACCGTCAAGCCGAGCGCCAAGCAGCGGCTGACCGACTCGGTCGAGGCCGCCCTGGGCCTGTCCAGCGGCCTCGTGCTGCTCGACTTCGTCGACCTGCCGGAGGACGACCCGGACCGGGAGCGCCGCTACTCCGAGCACCTGGCCTGCCCCAACGACCACCCGCTGGCCATCGAGGATCTCGAGCCCCGGGTCTTCTCCTTCAACGCGCCGTACGGCGCCTGCCCGGAGTGCACCGGCCTGGGCACCAAGAAGGAGGTCGACCCGGAGCTGCTGGTCCCCGACCCGGAGCGCAGCCTGCGCGAGGGCGCCATCCAGCCCTGGTCCACCGGGCACAACCTGGAATACTTCCTGCGCCTGTTGGAGGCGCTCGGCGAGGCCCAGCACTTCGACGTCGACACCCCGTGGCGGGCGTTGCCGGCGCGGGCGCAGAAGACGATCCTGCACGGCTCCGACGACCAGGTGCACGTGCGCTACCGCAACAAGTACGGTCGCGAGCGCTCCTACTACACCGGCTTCGAGGGCGTGGTGCAGTGGATCGAGCGCCGGCACTCGGACACCGAGTCCGAGTGGTCCCGCGACAAGTACGAGGGCTACATGCGCGACGTGCCGTGCGCGGCCTGCGGCGGCGCACGGCTCAAGCCCGAGGTGCTCGCCGTCACCCTCGCCGGTAAGAGCATCGCCGAGGTCTGCAACCTGTCGGTGGGGGAGTGCGCCGACCTGCTCGCCGGCATCGAGCTGACCGACCGGCAGAAGATGATCGCCGAGCGCGTCCTCAAGGAGATCAACGCCCGGCTGCGGTTCCTGCTCGACGTCGGCCTGGACTACCTCTCGCTGGACCGGCCGGCCGGCACGCTCTCCGGCGGCGAGGCGCAGCGCATCCGGTTGGCCACCCAGATCGGCTCCGGCCTGGTCGGCGTGCTCTACGTGCTCGACGAGCCGTCGATCGGGTTGCACCAGCGCGACAACCACCGGCTGATCGAGACCCTGATCCGGCTGCGCGGTCTGGGCAACACGCTGATCGTGGTGGAGCACGACGAGGACACCATCCGCGTCGCCGACTGGATCGTCGACATCGGGCCCGGCGCCGGCGAGCACGGCGGCAAGATCGTGCACAGCGGCTCGGTGCCGGCCCTGCTGAAGAACAAGGAGTCGATCACCGGTGCGTACCTGTCCGGTCGCCGGTCGATCCCGACACCGACGGGCCGCCGCCCGCAGGATCCGGCCCGCGAGCTGGTGGTGCACGGCGCGCGCGAGCACAACCTGCGCAACCTGAGCGTCTCGTTCCCGCTGGGCCAGCTCATCGCGGTCACCGGCGTCAGCGGCTCGGGCAAGTCGACGCTTGTCAACGACATCCTGTACGCCGTGCTGGCCAACCAGATCAACGGCGCCCGGCTGGTGCCCGGCCGGCACACCCGGGTCTCCGGTCTGGAGCACGTCGACAAGGTCGTCGGCGTGGACCAGTCGCCGATCGGCCGGACCCCGCGCTCCAACCCGGCCACCTACACCGGGGTCTGGGACCACGTCCGCAAGCTCTTCGCCGAGACCACCGAGGCCAAGGTCCGTGGGTACGGGCCGGGCCGGTTCTCGTTCAACGTCAAGGGTGGCCGCTGCGAGGCGTGCTCCGGCGACGGCACCATCAAGATCGAGATGAACTTCCTGCCCGACGTGTACGTCCCCTGCGAGGTCTGCAAGGGCGCCCGGTACAACCGGGAGACCCTGGAGGTGCACTACAAGGGCAAGACCGTCTCGGACGTGCTGGAGATGCCGATCGAGGAGGCCGCCGAGTTCTTCTCCGCCATCCCGGCCATCCACCGGCACCTCAAGACGCTCGTTGACGTCGGCCTGGGCTACGTCCGCCTCGGGCAGCCCGCGCCGACCCTCTCCGGTGGTGAGGCGCAGCGGGTCAAGCTGGCCTCCGAGCTGCAGAAGCGCTCCACCGGGCGGACGGTCTACGTGCTCGACGAGCCGACCACCGGCCTGCACTTCGAGGACATCCGCAAGCTGCTGATGGTGCTGGAGGGCCTGGTCGACAAGGGCAACACGGTGATCACCATCGAGCACAACCTCGATGTGATCAAGACGGCCGACTGGCTGATCGACATGGGTCCGGAGGGCGGCCACCGGGGTGGCATGGTGCTCGCCACCGGCACCCCGGAGGAGGTCGCCGAGGTGCCCGAGAGCCACACCGGCCAGTTCCTGCGCCAGGTGCTCAAGCTCGACGGTGAGGCCAAGGGCGCGGCGGCGGCCACCACCCGCGCCGCCAAGGCCAACGGCACCACCAAGACGCGGGCCAGCCGCAAGGTGCCGGCCGGCGCGCGCTGACCTGGGCCGTCCACGGCGGCGTCGGTCCACCCCTGCTCCGGCAGAGCCGGGGGTGGACCGGGCGCGGCTGTGCGTTCGACGCGTCCACCGCCGTGCTCTCGGGGCCGGCGCGGTTTCGACGCGGTCCTCGTCCCTCGTCCCATTTCCCGGGTCGGCACTGTGCCGCCGTGAACCATCCGGCACAGTTGCCCGTGTGCACAGGTGTGGCCGGCTTTCGGACCGGCGCAGTGGGCGAGAGAGAGGCGAGGCATGAGCGACGATCAGGCGCTGACCGATCCGGGTACGCAGACCCGTCGGGCCCTGCTCACCGGTGTCGGGGCCGTCGGCGCGGCAGTCGTCCTGGCGGCCTGCGGCAGTGACGACGACGGCGGTGGCAGCGGTGCCCCCACCAGTGGCGGCCCGGCGGTGCCCAGCACCGGGGACGCCGGTGGCGGTGATCGGCAGAACGCCCAGTCGCTGGCCACCACCGCCGACATTCCGGTCGGCGGCGGCAAGGTCCTCGCCGCCGAGGGCGTGGTGATCACCCAGCCCTCGGCGGGTCAGTTCAAGGGCTTCAGCCCGATCTGTACGCACCAGAACTGCCCGGTGACGAACGTCGACGGCGGCACGATCAACTGCACCTGCCACGGCAGCAAGTTCTCGATCGAGGACGGCTCGGTGAAGGCCGGCCCGGCCACCAAGCCGCTGCCGCCGAAGGACATCAAGGTGACCGGGGACCAGATCTCCCTCGCCTGACCACTCGATCGACTCGCGTTCGGGGAAGTCGGGGAGTCCGGCGCCCGTCGACGCCCTGACTTCCCCGCACGCCGAGTTGATCTAGCGCTGGGCGTGGTGTGTCGGGGGCGCGGACTAGGCTTGTCGACGTGGCTGACCCCTCGACCTACCGTCCCGCACCCGGCACCATCCCGGAGTCACCGGGGGTCTACCGCTTCCGCGACGGCACCGGCCGGGTGATCTACGTCGGCAAGGCGAAAAACCTGCGCAGCCGGCTCAACTCCTACTTCGGCGACGTGTGGAACCTGCACGAGCGCACCCGGCAGATGGTCACCACCGCCGAATCGGTGGACTGGATCACCGTCGGCACCGAGGTCGAGGCGCTCCAGCAGGAGTTCACCTGGATCAAGCAGTACGACCCCCGGTTCAACGTCCGCTACCGCGACGACAAGTCGTACCCCTATCTCGCCGTCACCCTCGACGAGGAGTACCCGCGACTCCAGGTGATGCGCGGCGCGAAGCGCAAGGGTGTGCGCTACTTCGGCCCGTACTCGCATGCCTGGGCCATCCGGGAGACCCTCGACCTGCTGCTGCGGGTGTTCCCCGCGCGCACCTGCTCGGCCGGCGTGTTCAAGCGGGCCGGCCAGGTGGGTCGTCCCTGCCTGCTGGGCTACATCGGCAAGTGCTCGGCGCCGTGCGTCGGCACGGTCTCCGCCGACGAGCACCGTGCCATCGTCGACGACTTCTGCGACTTCATGGCCGGGCGCACCGACACCATGGTCCGCAAGATCGAGCGCGAGATGACCGAGGCGAGCGAACATCTGGAGTTCGAGCGGGCCGCCCGGCTGCGCGACGACGTGGCAGCCCTGCGCCGGGCCATGGAGAAGCAGACCGTGGTCCTCGGCGACGGCACCGACGCCGACGTGGTCGCGTTCGCCGACGACCCGCTCGAGGCGGCCGTACAGGTCTTCCACGTCCGCGACGGCCGGGTCCGCGGCCAGCGCGGCTGGGTGGTGGAGAAGACCGAGGACCTGACCACCGGCGACCTCGTGCACCACTTCTGCACCCAGGTGTACGGCGGCGAGCACGGCGAAGCCGACGTACCCCGCGAACTGCTGGTGCCCGAGTTGCCCGCCGACGCCGACGCGCTGGCCGAGTGGCTCAGCAGCCACCGGGGCAGCCGGGTGTCGCTGCGCGTGCCGCAGCGCGGCGACAAGCGCACCCTCATGGAGACGGTGGAGCGCAACGCCAAGGACGCGCTGGCCCGGCACAAGCTCAAGCGAGCCGGCGACCTGACCACCCGGGGCAAGGCGCTGGACGAGATCAGCGAGGCGCTCGACATGCGCACCTCACCGCTGCGCATCGAGTGCTTCGACATCTCCCAGATCCAGGGCACCGACGTGGTCGCCAGCATGGTGGTCTTCGAGGACGGGCTGCCCCGCAAGAGTGAGTACCGGCGGTTCATCGTGCGGGGCGCCACCGACGACCTGTCCGCCATGTCCGAGGTGCTGCGCCGCCGCTTCGCCCGCTACCTCGACGCGCGGGCCGAGACGGGCGAAGTCGGCGTGGAGTCGGCCGACGACCCGACCGCGCCCGGAGGCGCCACCGATCCACAGGTCGGCATCCTGGTCGACCCGACCACCGGCCGGCCGCGGAAATTCGCGTACCCGCCGCAGCTGGTGGTCGTCGACGGCGGCGCCCCGCAGGTCGCGGCGGCCGCCCAGGCCCTGGCCGATCTGGGCATCGACGACGTCGCGCTGTGCGGCCTCGCCAAGCGGCTGGAGGAGGTGTGGCTCCCCGACGACGAGTTCCCGGTCATCCTTCCGCGCACCTCGGAGGGCCTCTACCTGCTGCAACGGGTCCGCGACGAGGCACACCGCTTCGCCATCACGTTCCACCGCCAGCGTCGCTCGAAGCGGATGACCGAGTCGGCGCTGGACAACGTCCCCGGCCTGGGCGAGGTACGCCGCAAGGCGCTGCTGCGGCACTTCGGCTCGCTGAAGCGACTCTCCACGGCGACCGTCGAAGAGATCACCGAAGTGCCCGGGGTGGGCCGCCGCACCGCCGAGGCGATCCTGGCCGCCCTCGACAAGGGCCCAAAGGCCGACGACAGCGCCGAGGCGACCCCCAGCGCGGAGGCGACGCCCAGCGCGGAGGCGACGCCCAGCGCGGAGGCGATCCACAGCGCGGAGGCGATCCACAGCGCGGAGGCGATCCACAGCGCGGAGGCGATCCACAGCGCGGAGGCGACGCCCAGCGCGGAGGCGATCCACAGTGCGGAGGCGACGCCCGGCGCGTAAGCGACCCACAGTGCGGAGGCGACGCCCAGCGCGGGTGCGACCCACAGCGCGGAAGTGACGCCGAGCGCGGAGGCGGTCCACAGCGCGGAGGCGACGCCCAGCGCGTAGCCATCCGCGGCGATCCACGCGGTCCCACCCGATCCATCCGGCTGGCCGTGGTGATCGGCGGGCACAATCCGGCCGGCCCGCATGATCGTGCTCGATCCTGGTTGTAGTGGCTTTGCCCGCGTAGTGAGGGCACTGTTTCCTGGATCGAGCGCGATTATCCGGTTGGGCGTCTTGCCGCCCCGGGTTGATCGACTCGGGTTCGGCGATGTTGGGGTGTCGCGGGCGTCTGGATACCGCGACATCGGTGGAGTCGAGTGGATCAACCCTGGCGGTGTCGACGCCGGGGTCCCCGTTGGGTGGTTTGTCCGGTGCCGGCGGTGGCGTAGTCCCCGGGTCGCCGTGTGACGGGGTGCCGCCCCCGGCGTCGGACACCGCGCACGGGGCGTTTCGGCGGGGATGGTTGTGCTCGATCCTGTGTGTAGTGGCTTTGCCCGCGTCGCGAGGGCCGTGTTTCCCGGATCGAGCGCGATCATCCGGTTGGGCGCAGGGTCCGTGCGGGGGTGATCGACTCGGGTTCGGCGATGTCGGGGTATCCCGGGCGTCCGGATACCGCGACTTCAGCGAAGTCGAGTCGATCAACCACCGCCGGTGATGGATGTCCGTGTTTCCCGGATCGAGCACGATCATCCGGTTGGCCGCAGGTCCGCCAGATCCCGTGCGAGGCGGGTGATCGACTCGGGTTCGGTGATGTCGGGGTATCCCGGGCGTCCGGATACCGCGACATCACCGAAGTCGAGTTGATCACCGGCGGGTGGTGGTGAATGTCCGTTTCCGGTGGGCGGTTTGTACCGTTGCGGCGTGGGCGTCCTGTGGTCGGTGGCACTCCGGCGGCGGAATCGGTGACCCGCCGGGGTCGTTATACCTGGCACGCCGCCGCGACCTTCGAGCTAGCGGCGCACCGCAGCCGCCGGGAACACCCGCCCGGCCGCCACGGTTACACCCCCGCACCGCCAAGCACCACCGCAAGTCCGTGTGACAGCCCGCCGGGAACACCCCGCCGGCCGGCACGGTTACACCCCCGCACGGCCGAGCACCAACCGAACACCCCCCGGGCAAGCCGCGTTGTGGAATGCGTCGCCGGCCCGGGTCGTTGCACCACCTCCGGGACACCCCCCGCGCAGGCCCCCCGCCGGGGCCGCCAGGCCACGTCCCCCCGTGAACTTTCCCGCCCGACACACGCACCCCCGTTCGTGTCGGCGCGTATCCCCCGATGCAGAGGAGCACGCCATCATGCGTACCGATCTG
>NZ_JBNCKQ010000006.1:0-4620 GCF_049841615.1 Micromonospora sp. DT63
GGCACCAACCAGCAGTGGCAGCTCGTGCGCGTCGACGGCGGGGGCAACCCGACCACGCCGCCGCCCACCACGCCGCCCCCGTCGAACGGCACCTACTCGAACCCGGTGGTCTGGCAGGACTTCGCCGACGTCGACATCATCCGGGTCGACAACGTCTACTACATGTCGGCGTCCACCATGCACTACTCGCCGGGCGCTCCGGTGCTGCGCTCGTACGACCTGGTGAACTGGGAGTACGCCGGGCACTCCGTACCCCGGTTGGACTTCGGCTCGAAGTACGACATGAGCGGTGGTAACGCGTACGTCGACGGGATCTGGGCCTCGACGTTGAACTACCGGCCGAGCAACAAGACGTTCTACTGGGCCGGGTGCATCGACTTCGCGCAGACCCACATCTACACCGCGTCCGCCGTCGACTCGACGTGGAGCAAGCTCACCACCATCCCCAACTGCTACTACGACGCCGGCATGCTGATCGACGACAACGACACCATGTACGTCGCGTACGGCAACACCAACATCAGCGTCGCGCAGCTGTCCGCCGACGGGAAGACGCAGGTCCGCAGCCAGCAGGTCTACAGCACGCCGTCGAGCATCGGGACGCTGGAGGGTGCGCGCTTCTACAAGCGCAACGGCGCCTACTACATCTGGCTCACCCGGCCGGCCAACGGCCAGTACGTGCTGAAGTCGACAAACGGCCCGTTCGGCCCCTACGAGCAGCGTCAGGTGCTGCTCAACCTGCCCGGCCCGATCTCCGGTGGCGGCGTACCGCACCAGGGCGGGCTGGTGCAGACGCAGAACGGCGACTGGTACTACATGGCGTTCGTCGACGCGTACCCCGGTGGCCGGATGCCCGCCATGGCGCCGATCACCTGGACCGGCGACGGCTGGCCGGTCCTGCAGACCGTCAACGGCGCGTGGGGCAGCTCGTACCCGAAGCCGAACCTGCCCGCCGCGCCCCGGGCGGTGAAGCCACTCACCGGCACCGACACGTTCGCCGGCACCACCCTCGGCCCGCAGTGGGAGTGGAACCACAACCCCGACAACAGCAAGTGGTCGGTCAACAACGGACTGAACCTGCAGACCGCCACCGTGACCGGCGACCTGTACAAGGCGCGCAACACGCTGACCCACCGGATCCAGGGACCCACGTCGACCGCCACCATCGAGCTGGACTACTCCACCATGCGCGACGGTGATCGCACCGGCCTGGCGGTGCTGCGCAACTCGTCGGCCTGGATCGGGGTCCGACGAGACAACGGATCCACCCGCCTGGTCATGCAGAACGGGCTGACGATGGACGACAGCTGGAACACCACAAGCACCGGCAGCGAGGTGGCGAGCACCGCAATCTCCGGTGGCCGGATCTGGTTGCGGGCCAACGCCGACATCAGACCCGGGTCCGGCCGGCAGGCCCGCTTCTCGTACAGCACCGACGGGGTCAACTTCACGTCCTTCGGCAACGCCCTGACCCTGGCGAACAACTGGCAGTTCTTCATGGGCTACCGGTTCGCCATCTTCAACCACGCCACCCAGGCGCTCGGTGGCGCGGTCACCGTGCGCCGATTCGACCTGACGACACCGTGACGCCGGTCACACAACCAGTAATCCACGGGTGACGCGAACGGACCACTGATCCCACCGCGGAAGGTGTCCACGTCCCCGGCTCCGGCCCGCCGCCGCCCTGTTCCGCGCTCTGTCCAGGAGCGCGGAGCGGGGCGGCGGTCCGCTGTGGCCGGCCCGGGTCGGGGTGCCCGGCAGGCGCGGCGCGTGGCGCTGGCCGCCCGACCTGGCACACGCCGTGTCGTTCGCCGCTCAGCCGTTCCGTGTTCGAGGCGGTGCCTGGCGTAGACTGTCGGCGATCCAGCGCTGGTCACCTGCGATTCAGCACCGGCGTGGTGGCTGAGCGAGGGGGATCGGGCCGGGCCGCTCCAGTCAACGTCGACGGGCCGCGGGTCGGGTTGCAGGCGGGGGGAGTGAAATGGCCGTGCACGGTCCCGCGATGACAGATGTCGCTCGTCTGGCCGGTGTCTCCCACCAGACGGTGTCGCGGGTGCTCAACGGGCACCCCAACGTGCGTGAGCAGACCCGCTTGCGGGTGCGGGCGGCGATCGCCGAACTCGGCTACCGCCCCAACGGCGCCGCGCGCGCACTGGTGACCGGCCGGTCCCAGGTCATCGGCGTGGTGGCACAGAACACGACCCTCTACGGCCCGGCGTCGCTGCTGGCCGCTCTGGAGCAGACGGCCGCGGAGGAGGGCTTCGCGGTCAGCGTGGGCAGCGTCCGCAACCTCGACCACCGCTCCATCTCCGCCGCTGTCGAACGGCACCTGGCGCACCGGGTGGCCGGCATCGTCGTCATCGCGCCCGTCGAGTCGGCCGGCGAGGCCCTGGAACGGCTGCCCAAGGACGTTCCACTGGTCACCGTCGACGGCGATCCGCACCGGCCGGTGCCGTTGGTGACCGTCGACCAGGTGGCTGGCGCGCGGGCGGCGACCCAGCATCTCCTCGACGCCGGGCACCGCACCGTGTGGCACGTCTCGGGGCCGTCCGACTGGTTCGACAGCGCCGGCCGGATCGAGGGCTGGCGGGCGGCGCTCCTGGCCGCGGGGATCGACCCACCGCCCCTGATGCACGGGGACTGGTCAGCGTCGTCCGGCTACCGGTGCGGGCAGATGCTTGCCCGGATGCCGGAGGTGACCGCGATCTTCACGGCCAACGACCACCTCGCTCTGGGCGTGCTGCGGGCCCTGCACGAGTTCGGGCGGCGGGTGCCGACCGAGATCAGCGTCGTGGGTTTCGACGACGTGCCGGAGGCCGCGTACTTCATTCCGCCGCTGACGACCGTACGACCGGACTTCGACGCGGTGGCCCGGGCGAGCCTGCAGATGTTGCTGACCCAGATCGAGTCGGGCATCGGTGGGGGTGCCCTGCGGCAGACCATCGCCCCGGCCCTCGTCGCCCGCGACAGCGTCGCCCCGCCGCGCCACTGAGGGGACGCCCGGTGTCGTACGCCTCGGAGGCCTCCGCGCGGCTTACCGCTTCGCCGTCGCGGCCGGCGTGCGTCGATCACCAACCGGCGGCCTCGTCGGTCCTGCCGTCGTGTGCTCGGCGGACGGTCCACCAGCCGGCCTCGCCGTCGGTCCTGCCGGCGCGTGCTCGGCGGGCGGTCCACGCGCAGGCCGTTCCGGAGCACGTACTGGCGGCCGTCGATCGATCGCCGCCCGGGTTACGGGAGGTGACGTCGGCGGCGAAGCCTCCGTTACGAGACCGTGACACCGGTATTTCGGATCAAGTGTTGACGTGCCCTATGTGAGCGCTAACACTACCCGAAAGGTGACAGGTGGCCCCGGCGGTCAGCGGGGGGAATCGGGAGAGGAGAAGCCCGTGAGCAGGAAATTCCTGGTTGCTCTCGGTAGTGCGGCGCTGGCGCTGAGCCTGGCGGCGTGCAGTGGTGGAGGTGCCGGCAGCGGCGGCGACACCAGCGACAAGAAGCCGGGGGACCTGACGATCGGTGTCTCGATGCCGACGCAGACCTCCGAGCGGTGGATCGCCGACGGCAACGCGGTGAAGTCCAAGCTGGAGGCGAAGGGCTACAAGGTCGACCTGCAGTACGCGGGCGACGACATCCCCACCCAGTCGCAGCAGGTCGACCAGATGATCACCCAGGGCGCCGACGTCCTGGTCATCGCGGCGATCGACGGCACCGCCCTCAGCAGCCAGCTGCAGGCCGCCGCGGCCGCGAAGATCCCGGTCATCTCCTACGACCGGCTGATCCGTGGCAGCAAGGACGTCGACTTCTACGTCAGCTTCGACAACTACAAGGTTGGCGTCGCCCAGGGCACCGCGCTGCTGGTCGGTCTCGGCCTGCTGAACAAGGACGGCTCGAAGGGCACCGCCAAGGGCCCGTTCAACATCGAGCTCTTCGCCGGCTCGCTCGACGACAACAACACGCAGTACTTCTTCGGCGGTGCGATGGACACGCTGAAGCCGTACGTCGACGCCGGCACGCTGAAGGTGAAGTCCAAGCAGACCACCCCCGAGCAGGTGGCGACCCTGCGGTGGCAGCAGGAGACCGCGCAGAAGCGGATGGAGAACCTGCTGACCTCCAGCTACAACGACGGCTCGAAGGTCGACGGCGTGCTGTCGCCGTACGACGGCATCTCCCGGGGCATCATCACCGCCCTGCAGAACGCCGGCTACGGTAGCGGCGCCAAGAAGCTGCCTGTCGTGACCGGCCAGGACGCGGAGATCGCCTCGATCAAGCTGATCAACGACGGCGTGCAGAACTCGACGGTCTTCAAGGACACCCGCCTGCTCGCCGACCAGGCCGTGAACGCCGCCGAGGCGTTCCTGCAGAAGAAGCAGCCGCAGGCGAACGACACGCAGACGTACAACAACGGCGTCAAGGTCGTTCCGGCCTACCTGCTGCCGATCGCGACCGTCTACAAGGACGACATCAAGGCGACGCTGATCGACTCCGGCTACTGGACGGCGGAAGAGGTCGCCGCCGGTCAGGCCAAGAAGTAAGTCACCCCGTCGGGGGGGGGGGGGCCCCCCCCCCCCCCCCCCCCCCCCGGCCCCCCCCCCGACACCACACAACAGCAAGAACAAGAGAACG